>NZ_AP019307.1:1482651-2965302 GCF_003945325.1 Nocardioides baekrokdamisoli | reverse complement strand
GCGTACTCATTGGGCTCGGCCGTCCGGACCTCGGTCGTGTCGATGCCCAGACGCCGGGAGGCGAAGCCGTGCAGCGCCGCCAGGTTGAGGTCCCGGGTCGGTCGGATCAGGCCCATCACAGCGCTGAGGTACGCACCCGGACGCAACGGGCCTCCGAGGATCGGCACGTCATGAAAGAGCGATTCGGAGACCGCACACGTCTCGCTCGAGGCCGCGTACAGCGTCGGCACCGAGGGATCGCCGAATGGTGAGAACCGCGCCCGACTCGCCGTCGAACCGTTCGGATTGAACTCGATCGCCGAGCGGTGCGACCGGTAGACCCGGAACACCGGCGCCCCGGCACCCATCTGCTCCTCGACCGGCCGGAACGGCACCGGCGGAGCGGGGACTACCACTCGATGTTCCAGGCCTGCTCCGCGACGGCGAGCACCGTGGCGGGATCGGAGATCAGGATGTCGATCGGACGACCCGCCGACGGCAGGTACGTCGTGGGACTGAACAACCACAGCAGGATGTTGCGCTCGTCCTGGCCAGCCTCGGCACCGAGCGTCCGCAGGTCGGCGATCACCGGAAGGACCGAGCCGTCGGCGAACTGGAACGCCGGGTAGACCGTCTGGGCCCCGGCCGGGACACCGAGCACCCGTCCCTCGAGGCGCGCCTTGGCCGCCGCGTTGCGCGGCGTCTGGCTTCGGCTGCCCAACGCTCGCCCCGCATCACCAGCTTTGAGGAACGGAGTCTCGGCTTCGATCACCGCCATCACGTTGAGCGTCGCCTGCTGGGCGCGTACGAGCGCCGGCGAGACCGGCCGGTGCAGCGACTCGAGCGCACCGCGTACGGCGCGCAACGATGCCCGGATCTCCAGCTCCAGGGCGAGGATCTCGTCCTGCCCGGCGACTGCGGCAGTCATCTGAATCACTCCTGAGGTGCGTTACGCGCGTTCCCATCATAACGCACGTAACGCACTCGCACCGACGCAGCCCTGCGCACCTGATACGCGCGGATCAAACCTCAGAGGATCATCAGCACGATCGGCGTCAGCACGCTGATCACGAGCGCCGTGAGCCCCATCGACAGTCCCGAGAACGCACCCTCTGTCGAGTGCTCCCGCAAGGCACGCGACGTGCCGATCCCGTGCGACACCGCGCCGATCGCCAGCCCGCGGGCGCGACGGTCGCGTACCCGCGCCAGATCCAGGACCGCCGGCGCCGCGACCGCACCGAGGATGCCGGCGATGATGGTCAGCACTGCCGTGAGCGGAGGAAGTCCACCGATCGTCTGGGACACGGCAATGCTCACCGGAGTCGTGGCGGCCTTGGGAGCCATCGACAACTGCAGGGCGTGCGAACCGCCGAGAGCCCGGACGATCAGCACACCGGTTCCGATGCTGACCAGCGCACCGCACGGCAACGCGATGAGCATCGGGATCAGCATCCGCCCGAGATGGTGCGCCTGACGGTGCAACGGCACAGCCAGCGCGACTGTGGCCGGCCCGAGGAAGAAGCCGATGACGGAGGCCCCGTTGAGGTAGTGGGCGTAGTCCACGTCCAACGCCCACATCGCCAGGGCTATCGCCACCACCGCAACCAGCACGGGCTGCGCCAGCGCGTGCCCACGGGCACGCTTCTGCACCTCCAGTCCGAGGCGATATCCGGCGATGGTCAGGAACACCCCAGCAGCGGAGAGGTTCGCAGCCAGTCGAGGGTCGCGATCATCGGGAGGTCCGCTCGGTGAGGCGCAGCACCCAGCTGGCCAACCATCCGACCACGGTCAGGCCGGCGATCCAGGAGACGAGGAGACCGCCGAGCAGAGGCAGTGGCGCATGGCCGATCTGTCCGAACATCGTGACGATGCCGACGCCGGCCGGGATGAACAGCAGTTGCAGGTGCTTGATCAAGCCGTCGCTGGCACGGAAGACACTCGCCGACGCCCGTGGCCGACGCCAACTGAGGAGTGCGAACAGGATCGCCATCCCCAGGACCGGCCCCGGGATCGAGAGGTGCAGGAGGCGTACACCGATCTCCCCCAGCACCTGGCAGCCGAGCAGCCAGAACAGACCATTGATCACTTCCGCACGATAAGGGGCGCCGAGGCTGCTCTGGAACTTGAGCCGAACCGATCGCTGCGTCATTGTGGATACATGGGTTTCATTGGACGTCCAAGTGTTGAGGTCGCAGAGGTCGAGGCGCAGGTTCGTCAGTGGCTCACCGCGGCGGCAGCCAAGCCGGTCGATCCCGCCGGCAAGCGCCTCGCGGACATGCTCGCGGACCCGGCCGGGCTGGACTTCACGGTGTCGTTCGTCGACGGCGTCATCCGCCCCGAGGACGTACGCGTCGCTGCCCGCAACCTGCGTACCTCGGCCAGGACCGCACCTGCCTTCCTCCCCTGGCACCTGCGTACAGCCCTGACTCTGGGAGCACTCGTCTCCGTGGCCACGCCGGGCTTCGTCGTCGCCGTCGTACGCCGGGTGCTGCGCCAGATGGTCGGCCACCTCCTGGTGGACGCCACCGAAGCCCGGCTGGGCCGGGCGATCTCGCGCCTGCGAGCGCGCGGGGTCGACCTCAACATCAACCTCCTCGGCGAGGCCGTTCTCGGTCGACGCGAGGCCGATCGGCGCCTAGCGGGCGTACGCCGTCTGCTGGAACGGCCAGACGTGGACTACGTCTCGATCAAGGTCTCCGCGACCGTGGCGCCGCACAACCCGTGGGCCTTCGACCGGGCTGTCGCGCACATCAGCGAGGCGCTGCTCCCCCTGTTCCGGTACGCCGCCGCTGAGTGCGCCGCTGGGCGCCGGAAGTTCATCAACCTCGACATGGAGGAGTACCGCGACCTCGACCTGACCGTCGCCGTGTTCACGGCACTTCTGGACCGTCCCGACCTGCATGACCTGGAAGCGGGCATCGTCCTGCAGGCGTACCTGCCCGATGCCTTGAGCGCAATGATCCGCCTGCAGGACTGGGCATCCGCGCGACGCGCCCGCGGTGGTGCCCGGATCAAGGTGCGCCTGGTCAAGGGCGCGAACCTGCCGATGGAGCGCGTCGAGTCATCGCTACGCGGCTGGCCGCTGGCGACGTGGGGCTCCAAGCAGGAGACCGACACCCACTACCTGCGGGTGCTCGAGTACGCGATGACCGCCGAGCGGCTCGGGAACGTACGGCTCGGCATCGCCGGTCACAACCTGTTCGACATCGCGTACGCCTGGGCGCTTGCCGGTGAGCGGGGCGTACGCGATGGCGACGCGATCGAGTTCGAGATGCTGCTCGGGATGGCCACCGCTCAGGCCGAGGCTGTCCAGGACACTGTGGGTCGCCTGCTCCTCTATGTGCCGGTCGTGCAGCCGACGGAGTTCGACGTCGCCATCGCGTACCTGGTCCGTCGCCTGGAGGAGGGCGCCAGCCAGGACAACTTCATGTCCGCTGTCTTCCATCTCGCCGATCGCGAGGACCTGTTCAGCCGGGAGCGCGACCGTTTCGTCGCCTCTCTCGCAGCCCTCGACTCCGAGGTCCCGGCTCCGCATCGCGTCCAGGACCGACGCACGGACTCGGTCGAGGTCGAGGGACCGTTCCACAACGTCGCCGACACCGACCCCTCGCTGTCGGGCAACCGCGGCTGGGCGGAAGCGATCATCGCGCGGGTGCCTGCGTCGACACTCGGCGCCGACCTCGTACGCGACCACACGATCACCCGGTCGGAGGCCTTGGAGTCCGTCATCAACACCGCTCACGCGTCGTTGTGGGGCAGCCGTTCCGGCGTTGAACGCGCAGCCGTCCTCCGCCGGGCCGCAGCGATCCTCGACCAGCGGCGTGGCGACCTCCTCGAGGTGATGGCCGCCGAGTGCGGCAAGACCATCGACCAGGGTGACCCGGAGGTCTCCGAGGCCATCGACTTCGCGCTCTACTACGCGACCCTGGCCGAGGAACTCGGCACGATCGACAGCGCCCGGCACCGGAGCGTCGGCCTGACGGTCGTCACTCCCCCGTGGAACTTCCCGGTGGCCATCCCGGCGGGCTCAACCGTCGCCGCGCTCGCTGCCGGGTCCGCCGTGATCATCAAGCCGGCACCCCAGGCACAGCAGTGCGGATCGCTGATGGTGCACGCACTCTGGGAGGCCGGCGTACCGCGCGACGCTCTGCATCTCGTCCACCTCGAGGAGGGTGACCTCGGCCGGGCACTCGTGGCGGATCCGCGCGTCGACCGACTGATCCTCACCGGCGCGTACGAGACCGCGGCCCTGTTCCGGTCGTTCCGCAGCGACCTTCCGATGCTGGCCGAGACGAGCGGCAAGAACGCGATCGTGATCACGCCCGAGGCCGATCTCGACCTCGCGGTCAAGGATCTGGTCGCCTCGGCCTTCGGCCATGCCGGACAGAAGTGCTCGGCAGCCTCGCTCGGCATCCTCGTGGGCAGTGTGGCCACGTCGGAACGGTTTCGGCGACAGCTGGTCGACGCCGTCGAATCGCTGACCGTGGATCACCCCACCAACCCGGACGCCCAAGTCGGGCCGCTCATCTCACCGGCCGAGGGCAAACTCCGCGCCGCGCTCACCACGCTCGAGGCCGGCGAGTCCTGGCTGGTCCAGCCCCGACAGCTCGACGAGACGGGTCGGCTCTGGTCGCCCGGCGTCAAGGCGGGCGTACGCCCCGGATCCACCACGCATCTGATTGAGTTCTTCGGCCCCGTCCTCGGCCTGGTCGCGGCAGCCGATCTGGACGAAGCCATCGCCCTCCAGAACCAGGTCGAGTACGGCCTCACCGCCGGCCTGCACTCGCTGAACCCGGATGAGATCAGCACCTGGATCGACCGGGTCCAGGCGGGCAACCTCTACGTGAACCGGACGACGGTCGGCGCGATCGTGCGTCGCCAGCCCTTCGGCGGGTGGAAGAAGTCGGCGGTCGGGCCGGGGACGAAGGCCGGCGGTCCGAACTACCTGATCGCGCTGAGCGACTGGGAGCCGGACGGCCCGCGTGCCCCCGAGTTCCTCGCCCGCGCGGCCGCGTCCGACGCGCACTGGTGGGCGCGCGAATTCGGCGTCGCCCGGGACGTCAGCGGCCTTGCCGCCGAGAAGAACTGGCTGCGCTATCGGCCGATGCCGGTGACGATCCGGTACGAAGGCGGACCTGTTGAGGACCTGCTCCGCGTCGTGGGCGCCGGGCGCGTGGCCGGATCGCGGCTGACGATCTCGACCGCCGCACCCCTGCCCGCCGCCGTTGCCGCCACCATCGGCAGCGACCTGCTCGTCCAGGACGACACCGCGTGGGCCGCGACCCTGCGGTCCGATCGCGCGCCGAAGCGCGTACGCCTCCTCGGCGGCACCGCCGTCCGCTTCGCCGAACAGAGCGGGGGCCGAGCCGACATCGCGCTGTACGACCAGCCGGTGGTCGAGTCAGGTCGGATCGAGTTGCTCACCTTCGTACACGAACAAGCCATCAGCGTCACCGCACACAGATTCGGTACGCCGTTGTCATCCTCCGAACTCGATGCGCTGGTCCCTCACAACTGACGATTCACGCGTGGACGAAGGACTGATTCACAACCAAAGGGTGAAAAGCAATGTCCGAAAGGATGTTTCTCACAACCCCCGACTGCTGCCATGGTGATGTGATCAGGATCATGCGGTTCAGTCCGCCGAACACACAGGACGTCTCATGTCTCACGCATCCCGTTCCGGCCTGTCGATGTTGTGGAGGCGCGAACTCGCGCACTATCCACGCGCAGGCGTACGTGCTCTGAATCTCGGCATCATCGTTCTCACGACGGTCCTCTTCTACTACCAGTACTACGTGATCAGCGGCGTCGCCGCACAGGTCATGTCGACCAACGGCATGACGTTCACGTACTACATGTGGATCAACGTCATCTCCGCGTTCGCCAGCGCGGTCACCTCCGCGGCCGGCGGCATCACCGACAAGTATGGTCGCGCCAACCTCGTGGTCGTGGGCCTGCTCGGCTGCGCTCTGGTGTGCATCCTCGGCTTCCCGAACGCGCACAGCTCCGGCGCCGTGATGTTCTGGTACGTCCTGCTCGGAGCGCTCGAAGGCGTCGTCCTGGTGGCGACGCCGGCTCTCGTCCGCGACTTCAGCCCGCAGGTCGGCCGCGCCACCGCGATGGGCTTCTGGACCATCGGTCCGGTCGCGGGCGCGCTCATCAGCAGCTTCGTGATCAGCAAGACCATCGGCCACGTCGGCAGCTGGCAGGACGAGTACGCGATCGCCGGCTGGGCAGGACTCGGCGTGTTCGTCCTGGCGCTGCTCTTCCTGCGCGAGCTCGCCCCCGGCGTACGCGACCAGGTCATCGTCAGCGAGGAGGACATTGCGCTGGCCGAGGCCCGCGCACGCGGGATCGACGTCGAGGCCTCCCTCAAGCACCCCGTGCGACAGCTCATGCACTTCGACGTGGTTGGTTCGGCCGTCGCGATCAGCGTCTACCTGGCGATCTACTTCATCGCGATCGGTGTCTTCCCGGTCTTCTTCCAGACCGTGTTCGGCTACTCCACCTCCCAGGCCAACGAACTCGGCTACTGGATGTGGGGCTTCCAGGTCTTCGCCCTCATCGCCGTCGGCTGGCTGTCGGACCGTCTGGCCGTGCGCAAGCCGTTCATGATCGTCGGTGCTGTCGGGTCGATCGTCGCGACGTACCTGATCATCCACCAGACCGGTGTCGCGTCGACGTCCTTCGACCACTGGAAGGTGCTGCTGATCGCCCTGGCGTTCTTCCTCGGTCTGACGTTCGCTCCCTGGATGGCCGGCTTCACGGAGACCGTCGAGCGACGCAACCCGGCGCTCACCGGATCCGGCCTGGCCATCTGGGGCTTCACCGTCCGCCTGGCCGTCACCGCGGTCCTCGTCGCGAACCCGTACGTCGTCAAGAGCGTGACCACGCTGGTGCAGGACGGTGCCCAGGTGCAGGCGCTGGTCGCCGGCGCCGACCCGGCCCTCACCCCGGCGCAGAACGCGGTCGTGCAGGCCGTCGCCGCCGATCCGACGATCGCCGCCAAGGCGCAGGCCCTCGAGGCCACGTACGCCACGGAACTGGCCGCTGCACAGAAGCTCGACCCAGCCACCCAGGCCGCGCTCGCCGCCAACCCGGCCGACCAGGCCGCCGCTGGCAAGGCCCTGGTGGAGATCTCCGGCGCCAGCCCTGCAGACGTCGCCAAGACCATGCAGATCAACGCCCAGTACGGCGCCCAGCTGCAGACCGCTCAGGCGATCGACGCGGCCACGCAGGGCGCGCTGCTTGCCAACCCGAACGATCCCGCTGCCCTGCAGAAGGCCGTCGGAGACATCGTGGCAGCGCTCCACGTGACCCCGGCTGTCGCCACTCAGCGGCTCGCAGCGCTCGCGACGGTGCCGACTGCAGATCTGCTCTTCATGAAGATCAGCGGCGCGCCGGTGGTCGCGGCGGCCGCGACGCTCCAGAGCCTGGCGAAGGTGCCGGTCGCCGACCAGCAGTTCCTGGGCAAGTACGCGGCGCTGGCGAACCCGGTCGTGCAGCAGAAGCTGCAGTACCTGCAGGCGACCGGACCCAAGGTCCAGCAGGCGGCGAAGGACAGCCCCGGACAGTGGCAGACCTACTTCTGGTGGGCACTGATCGGCCAGATCATCTTCCTGCCGATGGTGTTCTTCATGGCTGGATTCTGGGACCCGCGTCGCGCCCGCAAGGCCGCCGCGGAGCACCATGCGGCGGTGCAGGCACAGCTGGCGGCGACGAAGGGAATCTGAGCACGGGGGGTGGGTCGCGGGGCGTCTGATAGAAAGACTGCCTTGGCGTACGCATCGTGAAGGAGGCCGCCATGGCTTCTCCCTTTGACCCGCAGTCCCTGGCGTTCTTCATGGCCGAGAGCAAGGACATGCCGATCCACGTCGGCGGCCTGCTCCTGTTCGAGAAGCCTGAGGGCGCCGGCGACGACTACGTCCGCGGGTTGTACGAGGAGCAGCTCAAGGTCGAGCGTCTCCGTCCGCTGTTCGCGAAGCGTCCGTACCGGTCGATCGCGACCGGTGGTCAGCTGGTGTGGGTCGAGGACGACAACTTCGACATCGAGCACCACGTACGCCACAGCGCCCTCCCCCGGCCCGGTCGCATCCGCGAGCTGCTGGACCTGACGTCGCGCCTTCACGGGCAGCGGATGGCGCACGACCGACCGCTGTGGGAGACCTGGGTCATCGAGGGCCTCGACGACGGCCGGATCGCGATGTACACCAAGATTCACCACGCGCTGGTCGACGGTGTCTCGGCGATGCGGCTGCTCGCCAGCGCCTTCTCCTCCGACCCCGACGAGCGCGGGATGGTGCCGCCGTTCGCGTACAAGGAGCGGGCACCGAAGGACAAGCCGTCCAGGACCAAGGCCGTCACCAAGGCGCCGTCGAGCGCCCTGCGTACGGCAGCCGGCGCGATCTCGGAGGCAGCCGGGTTGCCCGGGGCCACCTACAAGTCGTTCCGCAACGCGCTCACGCTGACCAACGCCGGCCCGATCTCGCTGCGCGCGCCGCGGACGATCCTCAACCAGAAGATCAGTGGCGCCCGTCGCTTTGCGGCCGACGACTGGGACATCGCCCGCCTCAAGGCGGTCGGCGCTGCCACCGGGACCACGCTCAACGACGTACTGCTGGCGATGTGCGGCGGCGCGCTGCGGGCATACCTCATCGAACACGACTCGCTGCCCGACACCTCCCTGATCTCGGCCGTCCCGGTCGGACTCAACGCCAAGAGCGCGGGCGAGGCGTCCGGCGACGGCGGCAACGCGCTGGGATTCCTGATGGTCAAGTTGGGCACTGACGAGCCGGATGCGGGCACCCGGCTGCAGGACATCCACGCGGCGATGGCTGCGGGCAAGCAGATGATGTCGACGATGACCAAGGCTCAGATCACGGCCATGGGCCTGCTCGGCATGGCCCCGTCGATGGCGTTGCCGATGCTCGGCCTGAGCAACTACTTCAACCTGCCGTTCAACGTGACGATCTCCAACGTGCCCGGGCCGAAGGAGACGATGTACTTCAACGGCGCCAAGCTCGTCGGGATGTATCCGGCCTCAGTCCCGATGCACGGTCAGGGCCTCAACATCACCGCGGTGTCGTACGCGGGACAGCTCGGTATCGGGCTCACCGGCTGCCGCAAGACCGTACCCAGTCTGCAGCGACTGCTGGTCCACCTCGAGGACGCGCTGGTCGAGTTGGAGAAGGTCGCAGGGGTCTAGCCCCGGTTGACGGCGACGGCCGCCTTCACGATCGCGGTGAAGGCGTCGTCGTCCAGGTCATCGGTGCCGAAGAAGTCCACTGCGCGACGGGTGCCGCCCTCGACGGGGATGAACATGCCCGTCGGATCGGGCAGCGATGCACCTTTGGCGAAGGTCACCTTCACCTTGTCCTTGTACGTCTCCACGGTGCACACGAGACCCTTGCACGAGAACGTCGGGACGCCATCGGGGTTGGACGCCTTGCGCCACTTGGCCTCTTCCTCGACAGCCGGCTCGGCTGAGTTGATGAGGGTACGGATGTCGGCCACGAGAGCCGCGCGCCAGTCAGCGGTCATGGGTTCAGGCTAGCGGCTGAAGTAGGTCTGACCGGGTCGGGTCGACCCGAGCAGTTGGCTCACCGTGACCAGGGTGAATCCCCGCTGGCGCAGACCCTTGATGATCGCCGGTACCGCGTCGACCGTACTCGAGTAGATGTCGTGCATCAGGATGATCGCGCCCGGCCGCGCCTCGTTGACCGCACGCTGGGCGACGACGCTCGTCTTCCGGTCGCGCCAGTCCATGGTGTCCACGTTCCAGAGGATCACCGGCATCCCGAGCCCACCGACCATGCGCGCGACCGTCGGATTCGTGGATCCGTACGGCGGCCGGAAAACGGCCGGCCACATCCGGGTCGCGGCTGCGATCTCGGTCCGTGCCCGGGCGAGTTCGACCAGCACGTCGTGGGGGCTGAGCCGGGTCAGGTCCTTGTGGTCCCAGGTGTGGTCACCGACCTCCTCGGTGGCGGCCGCGACATGGCGGGCAACGGTCGGGAACTTCTGGACCTGGATCCCGAGCATGAAGAACGTCGCGCGTGTGTGGGCAGCGCGGAGCGTACGCAGAAGTCGCTCGGTGTAGACGTCGGGACCGTCGTCGAAGGTCAGGGCGACGCATTTGGCGCGCCGGCAGTCGACGCGCGGCATGCGCCCGCCCGTGGCCACCGGCAGGGGTTCCACCGGTGGGCGCGCCGCCGAATTGATGGCGCCCGTCCGCCCGCCAGCGAGCGAAATCGCTGCGTGCGGGGCCCTGGTGCCCGGCTCGAATCCGGCGACGATCGAACTCGTGACAGCACTCACCGCAATCGCGACCGCGACAGCCGTGCAGGGCCCGAGGCGGGGAAGAACCAGAGGCATGCTCCGACGGTAACGGGATCGCGCGCACGGTTGCGAAGCCTCGCCGTTGTGCGATGAAACACGTCATGATGGGCCCATGAGCAGCCCTGTCTACGTCGTCATCGGTGCCGGTCCCGGTCTGGGTCTGGGGGTGTCGCGTCGCTTTGCCCGCAAGGGGTACGCCCCGGTCCTGATCGGCGCGACCGCCGAAGCCATGGAGCCGCTCACACAGACTCTCCGCGACGAGGGGTTCGAGGCGTACGCCGCCGGCCTGTCACTCACCGACGCGGACTCGATCACCGCCACGATCACGGAGATCGGTGAGGCGCGCGGGCGCATCGACGTACTCCACTTCAACCCGAGTGCGTGGCGCGAGAAGTCGCCGCTCGAGCTGACTCCCGCCGAGCTGCTCGAGGACGTCATGTTCGGCGCTGCGGCGCTGCTCCCGGCCCTCCAGGCGGCGCGTCCGTACATGTCGTCCGGCGCGCGTGTGCTGGTCACCGGCAGCGCCGCCGCGGACACCCCGTACGCCGGCGCCGCCTCGCTCGGCGTGCAGAAGGCCGCGGTCCGGAACCTCACCACGAGCATCGACAAGACACTGAAAGCCGACGGGATCCGCGCCGTCTGCGTCCAGATCAACGGCGAGCTCGGCAAGGAAGGACCGTTCTCGCCCCCGCCGATCGCGGACGCGATGTGGGCGGCCGTCAGCCGACCGGACGCGGACTGGACTGCGCAGGTCGCGTACTCCCCCGCTCGAGCCTGATCAGAACCAGGCGTCCTGCATCTCGTACGAGGTCAGGTCGCCGGCCGCGATCAAGTCCATCATCGGACCGATCTTCGGCAGTTCGGTGGCGAAGAAGTACCGACCGGCCTGACGCTTGCCGTTGTAGAAGTTGCCCTCGTTGATCCCGGCAACGATGAGCTGCTCCAGCCAGATCCAGGCGACGACGAGATGTCCGGCCGCCTCGAGGTAGACGGTCGCGTTGGCCATCATCTTCTCGGGATCACCGAGGCTCACCAGGCCGAACGTGACCTCGCCGAGGCGGTCGAGCTGCACCTTGAGCTGGGCGGCGTACTCCGCGAGATCGCCACCGGCCAGGGTGGCCCGGTTGATGGTCTGCTCGATCCGGCCAGCGAGCGCCATCAGACCTGCTCCGCCGTCCATCAGGATCTTGCGACCGAGGAGGTCGAGAGCCTGGACGCCGTGCGTACCCTCGTGGATCGGGTTGAGCCGCTGGTCGCGCCAGTGCTGCTCGATGTCGTAATCACGGGTGTAGCCGGCTCCGCCGAGCACCTGGATGGCCAGCGAGGTCGACTCCTGGCCCCACTGCGACGGCCACGACTTCACGATCGGAGTGAGGACCCCGAGGACCTGCGAAGCCTCACGGGCGGCGTCGCCCTCCAGAGTCGCCTCGTCGTCGAGCAGGCGTGCGCAGTAGAGCGTGAGACCGAGGGCGCCCTCGACGTACGCCTTCTGCGCGAGCAGCATTCGGCGTACGTCGGTGTGCTCGATGATGTTGACCTGCGGTGTGCTCTGATCACCGTCGGTTACCGAGCGACCCTGCGGCCGGGTGCGGGCGTACTCCAGCGATTTGAGGTAGGCCGCGGACGCAGTGCCGGTCGCCGCGGTGCCGACCGCCAGACGGGCGGCATTCATCATGTGGAACATGTACTTCAGGCCCTTGTGCGGCTCTCCGACGAGGTAGCCGACGGCGCCCGCCATGCCGCCCGGCGTGTACGCGCCGTCACCGAAGACCGGCGCAGTGTTGACCGTGCCACGCGAACCGAGCTTGTGGTTGATGCTCGAGAGCACCACGTCATTGCGCTCGCCGAGGCCGCCGTCCTCGTTGACCAGGAACTTCGGCACGACGAACAGCGAGATGCCCCTGGTGCCTGCCGGGGCGTCCGGCAGCTTGGCGAGGACGAGATGCACGATATTTTCCGCGATCTCGTGGTCACCACCCGAGATCCACATCTTCGATCCGAAGATCCGGTACGTGCCGTAGTCATCCGGGACGGCGCGCGTGATCACGTCGCCGAGCGAGGTCCCCGCATGCGGCTCCGACATCGCCATCGTGCCGAACCAACGGCCCTGCAGCATCGGGCGTACGAAGGTGTCCTTGATGTGGTCGTCGCCGTGTGCGGCGAGGAGGCTGGCGTTGGCCTGGGTGAGGAACGAGTAGCAGGCCGTACCGATGTTGGCGGCAGTGAACCAGGTGGCCGCTGCAGTGCCCACGGTCGAGGGCAGCTGCATGCCGCCGAACTCGTGGTCAGCCTGCAGCGCGAAACCGTCCATCTCGGCGAAGACCTTGAGCGCCTCACCGATCTCCGGGATCAGGGTGACCCTGGTGCCGTCGAACGTGGGCTCCTGCTCGTCGCTCTTGCGGAAATGGGTCGCGAAGTGATCGGTCGCGACCTGCTCGCACAGTTCGAGGAGTCCGTCGAAGTCAGCCTTGGAGAAGTCCTGGAAACGCTCACGGTCGGTGAGCGCCTCGACCTTCAGCCACTCGTTGAGCAGGAAGTCGAGGTTCCGGGCAGAGACGATGTTCGATGCCATGCGCCCATATTCCTACACAACTGTCGGAATTGGTGCCTCGGTCCACGCCGAAACCCGGCATCGGTCACGCCGAAACCCGGAACTTGTCAGCCGAGACCCGACGTTTGTCACCCCGAGACCCGACTCTGCCTGGGCCGCGAAAATGGATCCGGTCATCGCAGTACGGATGCCGGGTTTCGGCATGACCGATGCCGGGTTTCGGCGTGACGGATGCCGGGTTTCGGCGTGACCGATGCCGGGTCTCGGCGTGACCGATGCCGGGTTTCGGCGGTCAGCGGTAGCTGAGCAGCGCGCGGTCGTGTTCCAGGTGACTGTGCTCGTTGAAGGTCGACAGCGTGGCGCCGGAGCGGCCGGTGATCACCTTCGTGACCGCACTGTTGACTGCAACCCGGTTGAACCGTTGCCATAGGCTCGCGTCACCAGCCGTCAGACGTGATGCGACCACCCCGATCGGGCCGCCCGAGGTGACGACCACCGTCACACCTGACGCGACAGCGGCTCGGTCGAGCGCTTCGTCGACGCGGCCGGTGAACTGACCGAACGATTCGTCGTACTCATGGTCGTACCCACCGCTGATCCATCGCCCGGTGGCGTCCTCGAAGAAGCGCTGGAAGCCCGCATGGTCGAGATCGGGTTCGGGTGCGATCGGGTGGACCGCGAGGACCTTGAGGAAGTCGAACTCATTCCAGCCCTCATCGATGGTCGGTTCCGGTCCCCCGCCGAGTCCGTCCAGGATGCCTGCCGCGGTCTCGTCGTGGCGACGCATCCGGCCACGCACGATCCGGTCCGGGCGTACGCCCCGTGCCTTGAGCGCCGCACCGAGAATCCGTGCCTGCTCGTGACCGAGGTCGGAGAGCGCGTCGTAATCGGCGGCCCCGAAGGACGCCTGGCCGTGCCTGACCAGGAGCAACACACTCATACGCTCGCGCCCGGAGCGGGCAGGCCGGCAACCTGACGCGCACGGTCGCCGAGCATGTTCACGAAGACCCAGAAGTGCTCGAAGCGGGGGTTCGTGGTCTGGCCGTGGTGGTAGCGGTAGTAGATCTGCTGCGCGATCCCGGCAAGCCGGAACAGGCCGTACGCCTCGTAGAACTTCCACTCCTCGTCGGTGACGCTGAGCCCCGACTTCTCGCTGTAGTACGCGACCACCTCGGCGCGACTCAGCATGCCCGGCGCGTTCGACGGCTGCATCCGGACGAACTGCCACATGTCGTCGTCGCTGGCTTCGATCCAGTACGACAGGACGCAGCCCAGATCCATGAGCGGGTCGCCGAGGGTCGCCAACTCCCAGTCGAGCAGGCCGATCGGCCGAGTCGGATCCGCATCGCTGAACACGACGTTGTCGAACCGGAAGTCGTTGTGGATCAGGCAGCTACCGCGATCGGCCGGCTGGTTGGCCGCCAGCCACGCCATCAGATCCTCCATGTCGGAGACGTTGTCGGTGACCACGTTGCGATAGCGCGTGGTCCACCCACCGATCTGACGCGCTACATATCCCTCGCCCTTGCCGAGTGCATCGAGTCCGGCAGCGGCAGGGTCCACCGCATGCAGGTCGACCAGCAGGTCCAGGGTGTTGATGCACAACTCCCGGGTCTGCGCGGCGGTGAGCTCGACATCGAAGTCCTTGCGCGGGATCGATCCGACAAGGCGCTCCATTACGTAGAAGTCGGACCCCAGCACCGTCTCGTCCGTGCAGAGCGCGACCATCGGAGCGACGTACGGGAAGACCGGTGCCAGCGCAGCCTGGATCCGGTACTCCCGACCCATGTCGTGGGCACCGGCGGCCTTCGTCCCGGCAGGCGGGCGTCGGAGGATCAGGTCCTGGTTCGGGTAGCGGAGCAGGTAGGTCAGGTTCGAGGCGCCGCCGGGGAACTGGCGTACGTCCGGCAGCCCGTCACCCCACGCAGACGCGTCGGCGGCACCGCGGAGCCAGGCATCGACCGTCGCCACATCGAACGCATCCTCGTCGCGGACCTGTCTTGCTCCCAGCCTTTCTGTATCGGACACGACTAGAAGATCCTCCGCACGATTCCCATCGGAGCGTTCTTCAGGGCGAAACCGAGCGGGACCCACGGCCAGGACGGCACCAGCGCCTTCTCCTTGCGCTTCTCGATCGCGTCGACCATGGCACGTACGCCGGTCTGCGTGTCGACCATGAACTTCGTCTGCTGCGCGACCTTCTCGTTCATCTCCGAACGGATGTAGCCCGGGTAGATGATCGAGACGTCGATGCCCTTCTTCTTGACGTTCTCGTTGAGCAGCCCCTCGGCGAGCGCTGCGACGCCGGCCTTGGTGGCGGCGTACGTGGTGATCGTCTTGCGCATGCCTCGCATCGCTGACACCGAGGAGATCATCACGAGGTGGCCGCTGCTCTGGGCACGGAAGATCTCCATGGCGGCCTCGGTCTGGGCGAGCGCGGCCACGAAGTTGGTCATTGCAGTCTGCCGATTGGCGTCGTAGCGGCCGGTGCCGAGCGGGGCACCCTTGCCGAGGCCGGCGTTGATGATGACGCGGTCGAGCTGGCCGAATTCGGCGGCGACCTCGCGGAACACCGCAAAGACGGCTTCGTCGTCGTTGACGTCGAGCGCCTTCGTGATGACCTTGCGGTCCGTGTGCTTCGCGGTGATCTCGGCTGCCAGTTCGTCCAGCCGCTCGGTACGCCGCGCGGTGATCGCCAGGCCGTACCCGAGGTCGGCGAACTGGCGCGCCATCTCGGCGCCCAGGCCGGAACTGGCGCCGGTGATCAGAATCGTGCCCTTGGTCATGTCATCGTCCTTCGTCGGTACGTTCGGCCATGGCGCGGAGCCGCGCCCCGAAGCCGTACTGGGTCTTGTCATAGAGTTTTCGGGCGTACTTCTTGGTGAGGTACCCCTTGCGAGCAGGCTTGTCGGGGATCACCAACAGCAGGCGCTTGTCGAGTCCCTGAACGACCTTGGCCGCCACGTCATCGGCCGTCAACGTCGCGTTGTTGACCATCTTCGCCGCGACTCGTGCCATCAGCTCGTCGGAGCCGTTGAGCGAGGAGGCCAGGTTGGTCCGGAAGAACGCTGGGCAGATCGCCGAGACCGCGATCCCCCACGGCGCCAACTCGTACGCCAGCGACTCGCTCACCCCGACGACGGCGGCCTTCACCGCGACATAGGACGAGGATCCCGGTGGGTGTACGAGGCCCGCGGCGCTCGCGGTGTTGGCGATGTGACCGGCGCCCGCTTCCTTCATCATCGGGACGAAGGTCTGACAGCCGCGTACGACCCCGAGCAGGTTGATGTCGATCACTCGCTCCCACTCGTACATCGGCTCGACGTCGATCCGACCGCCGGTCGCGATCCCGGCATTGTTGATCAGCAGGTCGAGACCGCCCCACATGTCCTGAACCCAGATCCGGGCACGGTCCCAGTGGGCGTCGGAGGTGACGTTGAGTTGCAGGTAGTCGGCACCCTTCGGGGCGTCGAAGTTCGGGGCGACGTCGGTGACCAGGACCTGGTCTCCACGCTTGAGGTACTGGGCGGCAAGCGCCGCACCTAGACCCGAGGCCCCGCCAGTGATGAGGACCCGGCTCACTTGCCATACCTCATCAGTTCGAGGCGGGCGATCAGCCCCAGGTGGACCTCGTCGGGGCCGTCGGCGAACCGCAGCGACCGCGCGCCGGTCCAGGCAGCCGCCAACGGGAAGTCGTCGGTCAGCCCGGCACCGCCGTGGATCTGCATCGCGAAGTCGATGACGTCGAGCGCCATCCGCGGCGCTGCGACCTTGATCTGGGAGACCTCGCTGATGGCATTCATCGAGCCGCCGACGTCAAGCTTCCAGGCAGCATTGAGGACGAGCAACCGGGTCGACTCGATCGCGATCCGGGCCTGGGCCACCCGTTCGCGGTTGCCGCCCAGATTGATGATCGGTTTGCCGAAGGCCGTACGCGACGTGCCGCGCTCGATCGCCAACTCCAACGACCTCTCGGCCAGCCCGATCAGCCGCATGCAGTGGTGGATCCGGCCCGGACCCAGCCGACCCTGCGCGATCGCGAACGCCTCGCCCGGCCCGGCGATGAAGTTGTCGAGCGGGACGCGTACGTCCGTCAACGACACCTCGCCGTGGCCGTGGGGCTCGTCGAAGTAGCCCATCGTGGTGAGCAGCCGCTCGACCTTCACGCCGGGAGTACGCCGCGGGACCAGGACCATCGAGTGCCGGCGGTGCCGGTCAGCTTCGGGGTCGGTGAGCGCCATCACGATGAAGATCTCGCAGTCCTCGTGGCCCACACCCGTGGAGAACCACTTGGTGCCGTTGAGGACGATCTCGTCGCCGTCGATGATCGCGGTGACCTCCATGTTGGTGGCATCACTCGACGCGACCGCCGGCTCGGTCATCAGGAAAGCGCTGCGGATCCGGCCGTCGAGCAGCGGTTCGAGCCACTCGTCCTTCTGTGCCTGGTTGCCGTACTTGAGCAGCACTTCCATGTTGCCGGTGTCGGGCGCGTTGCAGTTGAAGACGTACGGCGCGATGAACGATCGGCCGGTGAGCTCGGCGATCGGTGCGTAGTCGACGTTCGACAGGCCGGTGCCGCCGAGGGTGCCGTACTTCTGGGCGTACGGACCCTCATGGCCGGCCGGCAGGAAGAGGTTCCACAGACCTGCGGCGCGGGCTTTGGCCTGGAGCTCGGCCATGATCGGGAGCTCGTGCCAGTTGCTACCGTCGCCGGACTCGCGGCGGCACTTGATCTCGCGGTGGTACTCGGCCTCGACCGGCTCGATCTCGGTCTGGATGAAGTCCTTGACGAGCGCGGTCAGCTCCGCAGCTCGCGGGGAGGGTGAGAAGTCCATGTCCTTGACTCTGCCACATTGTTGAGCAATGCTCAATAGCATGTCAGAGGTTGTCGGACGAACCCGATTGAGTCCCGACGAGCGGCGCCGCCAACTCCTCGGCATCGGTCTGCGCATGCTCGTCGAGCGCCCGATCCAGGATCTCTCGATCGACGCCGTCGCCTCCGAGGCCGGCATCTCGCGCGGCCTGCTGTTCCACTACTTCCCCACCAAGACGGACTACTACGACGCCGTGATCGGTGCCGCCCTTCGGCGCGTACGCCGCAACGTCGCGCCGGACGCGGACTGCTCCCCCGACGATGCGATCGCGCAGTTCGTCGAGCGCTTCTACGCCCAGATCGAACGCCGCCGCGAGTTCTACGTCGCCCTGGTCTTCGGCAACGGCTCGCTCTCCCTCGGAGGCGCCGACGTCGAGTCCCATCGCATGGTCATCACCCAGGCACTGGTTGATGCGGCTGACATGCCATCAGCCTCGGCCACCGTCGTCCACAGTTGGCTGGCCTACGTCGAGGACCGCGCCCTGCAGTGGGCGCTGGACCCGCGCGAGGCGCCGCTCGAGGCCGAGGTGGCGCATTGTGTACGAGCGCTCGATGCACTCCTCGCCCTAGGGTGACCGGGCCGCGGCGTACCTGCGAATACACCTAAGTCCGCTGGCGCCCGGGCATGTGCGCTCAGCAGACGTCCGAGCTTCAGACTTCGGTGTATCCGCAGGTACAGCGCCTCACCGATCGCAGGCTCATGACTTCGGACTACTCCGATCGGACGCTGCGACCGACCGGACGTACACCTCAGAATGTCTTTTCGGATGAGCCGCCCGGCCCCGGCACCGGACGACGATGTCGGTGTGAGTGTTGTGGTGACCGGGTATGACCAGACCGCCGTGGATGTCGGTGTCTTCTACCGTCCGGACGGTGCCTCGAGGACCGCGATCCGGCCGCCGTTCGGCCACTTCACCTTCGGCGCCGTGGGCTGTTCGCTCACCGCGCCCGGCCCGTCACGGCGACCGCGGCGTACGTTCGCCTGGAGGGACGTCGTCGGCGCGGAGAGCACCCGGTTCGGGGTCCTGTTCCGCTTCGCCGACCCCACCGAGTCGGTCGAGGTCGGGACCGTACGACAGGCCGAGCGCCTGCGTCTCATCGCCGCCGCACGGACGTACTGCCCTGCCGGCACCTTCGAGGACCTCATCGGTCAGGGTGACGCGACCCAGAGCACGGCGAGCACCGTCCGTCGGTCGACGGCTTGGGTGCGCGCGCTTCACGTACGGGTGCCACTCGTAGGCTGGACCCACAACGCACGAAGGCGACAACCAGAGCAGACATGACGTCTGCCTCGGTTGCCGCCTTCGGCTTGTTTGAAGCTAGATCAGGAGAGACGCACGTTCTCGGCCTGCGGACCCTTCGGGCCCTGAACCGCGTCGTACTCGACACGGTCGTTCTCGTTCAGCGACTTGTAGCCGCTGCCCTGGATGGCCGAGAAGTGCACGAACAGGTCGGCGCTTCCGTCCTCGGGGGCGATGAAGCCGAAGCCCTTCTCACCGTTGAACCACTTCACAGTTCCCTTAGCCATGATGGCAATTCCTTTCGGGACAGGTCCGGTTCACGCACCGTGCGATCGCCGGGGTCACGTACATGGACGGACGACACAACCGGAAACGAATCACCGGAGACCTACGTCAAGCACTGCATTTGATCCAGCGCGCTCAAAACGAGAAGGACTACTGCTAACCGAGCGATACGTTACGGCATGGGGAGCGGCGGGGGCGAGTCCCCGGCACGGATTTGTCTGCGCGTCGCCCAGATTTTGCCTCCGAAACGCCAACCGAACCCCCGACTCGCAGCGATCAGGTCGTCTCACCGGTCGGTCCGAGGGCGTCCATGGCGGCTCTGACGCTCCGCATCTGCGCCAGCGCATTGATCACCACGGAGAACGCCAGCATCGCGATGGCGAGGGCGTGGTGACCGGCCGCCCAGAGGCCCGCGCTGGCGAGACCGAAGACGATCACCTTGGTCAACGGCCGGACGACGGGCCCGCCCCACCGCGCCTTCGGGGACGCGAACGCCCACCAGACCAGGACGACGACGATCGGCATGACAACGGCAAGGAATACGCCGACATGCCCACCCCAGACACCGGCCGCCACGGCCGCGAGCACCTCGTCCAGGAAGACGAGCGCGAGGATCAGGATCGCCACGACGCGATCAGTGCATCCCGCCGCCGGTGCCGGCGACCACCGGATGGACCTGGATCTCGCACCTCGGCATCATCGCCGTGCCCGCGCCCACCGCGACCGTCTGGTTCGGCGGCGTCACCATGAGGCTGTACGACCCGCAGTTGGTGATCGATCCCTGCGGTACGTCGCTGGCCTCGACCAGCGCGGAAGCCGAGGCACCCGCTGCCAGAGTGATCGTGGCGATGCCGGTGGCCCCGCCGGCCATGCCGGACAGGGTGTGCTGGGCGTGAGCGACGGTGGCGCCTGCGGCTGTCACGAGGTCGACTCTCGGATAACCGACGATCCGGCAGGCAGTGTGACCGACGTTGTTGAAGATGAGGACGAAGGCGAGGTGTCCCGCCGCTCCTTGGGACTCACCGTTGATGACCCGGATGTTGCTCGTGCAGAGCGGGACGGACGGAGTAGTCGGTGTCGGTGTCGGGATCATCGACGGACTGGCGCTCGTGGTGGGCGATCCGGCGGACGTGCTCGGCACCGCCGGCGTACTCGAACTCGATGGGGTGCTCGAACCGCAGGCGCCGAGCGCGAGGGCGGCTCCCACAGCTGCGACTCCGACAGTTGTCCGGCGAATCATCGTTGTCATGCGTACGCTCCTGGATCCGAGCCCCCGATGCCGTCAAGGATCCCGCATCCGACGCCCCCGGCGCCAGCACACTGAGTCACTGGTGCCGATGCCCTCGGTCGGAGGCGAGCGCGAGGTGCTGCTGTTGCAACCAGGCCTCGGTCTGCCGTCGGGCATCGTCGATCAAGTGGCCGGACTGGCTGAAGTCGGTCGGCAGGACGTTGACCGGACAAAGCGGCGGCGCAACCTTGAGGTCAACGGTCTCGGCGTACTCGGCGATGTCCAGGTTCAGACGCTCCTCGATCGCGACGCTGAAGGCGTGCAACATCATCGCCAGCGCGGTCTTCGGCGGCGCGGTCAGGCCACATGCGTGGCCGGTCGACAGCACCCACAACTCGTCGGCGCCCAGCGCGACTGCCTGGGAGATCGGGGTGTTGTTGGCAATGCCACCGTCCATGAGTTCGACGCCGTCGACGGTCACCGGCGGGAAGATTCCCGGGATCGCCGCGCTCGCGAGGACCGCATCAACGGCGGACCCGCGGTTGAGCAGCAGGTCATGTCCGGTGAGGACGTCTGTTGCGACGACGTGGAACGGGATCGGGGCGTCCTCCATCCGCTCGAACGTCACGTACTGCGTCAGGAGCCGACGCAACGGACCGTCGCTGACGAGATGGTCACGTAGCCCGACAAAACCCAGGAACCCACCGATGAGATCGATCGGGTAGACGTCCCTGCGCCTCAACGTCCGCCACAGTTGCGCCAACTCACCAGCCGAGCGACCACCGGCGATCCAGGCACCGTTGAACGCGCCCACCGAGGTGCCAACGATTAGATCCGGCCGGATCCCGGCGTCTTCGAGCGCGACCAGCATGCCCGCCTGAGCGGCCCCGAGATTGCCTCCGCCGGAGAGAACGAGTGCCCGTGTCACGTCTCCAGCATGCCGCGCCGTTGGCAGCCTCGAAAGGTGCGTTACGGGACGAGTACGACCAGCATCTCGATCACACAGGCCGGCTTGTCGGACCCTTCGAGCTCGATCGTGATGGTCGTGGCCATCTGGAAGCCCAGCGCCGTCGGGGTGACGGCCTTGAGCAGCACTCCCCCACGCAGGCGCGAGCCGACCGGCACCGGTGCGATGAAACGCACCTTGTCGGAGCCGTAGTTCAGCGCCGCCTTCACGCCGTCGATCCGGTAGACCTGCTGGCCGAAGACCGGCATCAACGACAGTGTCAGGAACCCGTGCGCAATCGTCGTCCCGAACGGACCGTCCGCGGCTCTCTCCGGGTCGACATGGATCCATTGGTGATCACCCGTCGCATCGGCGAACGCGTCGATCCGGTCCTGGGTGATCGTGAGCCACTCCGAGAAGCCGAGGTGCTCCCCGACCGACGCCTGCAGTTCCTCGACACCGGAGAAGACGCGCACCGCCATCAGGCCTTCGGGCCGCCAGCGACGTACATGACCTGGCCGCTGATGTAGCCGGCCCCTTCGCTGGCGAAGAACGAGACCGCGTGCGCGATGTCGGCGGGCTGCCCGACCCGCGGGACCGGCGTCTGCGAGGCGACCGCGTTCTTGAAGTCCTCGTAGTCCACGCCCATCCGGTCGGCGGTGGCCTTGGTCATCTCGGTCTCGATGAAGCCCGGGCCGACCACATTGGCGGTCACGCCGAACTTGCCGAGCTCGATCGCGAGAGCCTTGGTCATGCCCTGCAAACCGGCCTTGGCGGCGGAGTAGTTGGCCTGGCCACGGTTGCCGAGTGCGGAGATCGAAGACATGTTGATGATGCGGCCGAAGTTGGCCTTGGTCATGTAGCCCTGGACGGCCTTGGTCGTGTTGAACGCGCCACGAAGGTGGACGCTCATGACAGCGTCCCAGTCCTCGACGGTCATCTTGAAGATCAGGTTGTCGCGGATGATGCCGGCGTTGTTGACCAGGACGGTCGGCTCGCCGAGCTCCTTCGTCACGCGCTCTACGGCGAGCTCGACCGCGATCGGGTCGGACACGTCCGCGCCGACAGCCAGAGCCTTGCCGCCCGCAGCGGTGATCCGCTCGACGACCGCGTCACAGTCGCGCTCGTTGAGATCGAGCACCGCGACCTGCATGCCGTCGGCGGCGAGGCGCTCGGAGATTGCAGCACCGATACCGCGCGCGGCTCCGGTGACGATGGCGGTACGTACGGTCATGGCTGCTCTCCTCACATCAGGGTCCGGGACAACCCTGCCTGAGGCGAGGGTTTCATGCCAGTGCCCTTGAACCTGTCGGTGGTGCCTGATTGGCTCGGTCCATGACCACAGTCCAGTCCATTGCCACTGCCATGTTCACGGTGTCCTCGCAGGACGAGGCCATCACGTTCTACCGCGACACCCTCGGCTGGGAGGTGCGTACCGACGTCACCTTCGGCGAGGGCGACGAGCAGGGCCGCTGGGTCGAGGTCGCCCCGCGCGGTTCGCACGCCGTCCTCGCCCTCAACGAGTTCCAGGGCGGCGTGCCAGGCGGCGGTGCCATCGGCGTCGAGTCGACCGACGTACGCGCCGAGCGGGAGGCCCTTGCCGCAGCTGGCGTCACCGTCGGCGAGATCATGGGCGGGGAGGGCGCGGTGCCGTTGATGTTCTCCGCCAGCGACCGCGACGGGAACAACATCTGGGTGGTTGCCGTTTCAACTTCATGAGCACTTCCACTGCGGCAGCTGACGCGACGATCCCGACGACACATCCGTTCGCGGCGCATCTGCGTACGGTCTCCTCATTGGCGCCGCAGCCGGAGTGGACGCCCGCGTACGGCCCGCTGCCGGCGCTCTACCTCGGACACGGCGCTCCGATGCTCTTCGAGATGAGCGACTGGATGATGCAGTTGCACACCTGGGCGCGGTCGCTGCCCAAGCCGAAGGCCATCCTCATCGTCTCGGCCCACTGGGAGCATGCCCCGGCCGCGATCTCAGCGTCGGCGCCGTCCGAACTGGTCTACGATTTCGGCGGTTTCGCGCCGGTGTACTACACGATGCGGTACGACACCCCGGTCGCCTCGGAGTTGGCCGCCACCGTGAGCGCGCTGATGCCGGACACCGAACCACTGCACCAACACCGCACCCGTGGACTGGACCACGGTGCTTGGGTGCCACTGAAAATCATGTACCCCGAGGCGGACATCCCGGTCCTGCAACTCTCGATGCCGACGCATGACCCGGAGCGGTTGCTCAACCTCGGTCGGCGGCTGCGGACGCTGCGTGACGAGGGCGTCCTGGTGATCGGCTCCGGCTACATGACCCACGGCCTGCCGTACATCGACTGGCACGATCCGACCGCGATCCCGGGCTGGTCGCGCGACTTCGATCTCTGGGCTGCCGAGACCATGGCTCGCGGGGCCGTGGACGAGTTGTCGGACTACCGACGGCTCGCGCCGGGCCTGCCGTACGCCCACCCCACGGTCGAGCACTTCACGCCGTTGTTCATCACGCTCGGGGCGGCGGAGGATCCCACCGCGGCTCCGGCAACCGCGATCGACGGGTTCGCGATCGGGCTGTCGAAGCGGTCCATCCAGGTCGCCTGAGCGCCTCGCCTAGCTGCAGTGCGTACGCACTAGTCTCGCGACATGCGCGCTGCACAGGTGATCACCCTCGACGGGCCGGCTGCGATCGAGATCCGGGAGGTCGAGGAGCCGTCGGCCGCGACAGTGTTCGGTGAGCAATGCGTTGTCGACGTTCATGCCGTCGGCGTCGCCTTCCCGGACCTGTTGCTCTCCAAGGGCGAGTACCAGATGAAGCCGGAGCCGCCGTTCACCCTCGGCACCGACTACGCCGGCGTGATCCGGTCGGCACCTGCAGACTCCGGTTTCAAGCCCGGCGACCGCGTCGCCGGCGTCGGCCTCGGTGGCGCCGCCGAGGTGGCCGGGTCGTCAGCGGCCATGCTCTTCCCGTTGCCGGACTCGCTGTCCTTCGAGAAGGCGGCGGCCATGCCGATGAACTACCTCACCGCCCAGTTCGCTCTGAAGACCCGCGCTGGGATCCAGCCGGGCGAGACTGTCCTGATCCACGGCGCGGCAGGCGGAGTGGGCACTGCGACCATCCAGGTCGCCAAGGGGTACGGAGCCCGCTCGATCGCCGTCGTCTCCACCGACGAGAAAGCCGAGGTCGCCGCGCGTGCCGGTACCGACGAGGTCATCCGGGTCGAGGAATTCCGCGACCGGGCGCGGAGTCTCGGCGTGGACGTCGTGATGGACGTGGTCGGTGGTGATCTCTTCACCGACTCGCTGCGGGCGTTGGCGCCATTCGGTCGACTGCTGGTCGTCGGCTTCGTCGGTGGCGAGATCCCCGAGCTCAAGATCAACCGACTGTTGCTCAGCAACATCGACGCGCGCGGGGTGAACTGGGGCGGCTACACGTTCGTCCGCCCCGGCTACATGAGGGCTCAGTGGGACGAGCTCCTGCCGATGATGGAGGCCGGCGTGATCGACCCGCCGATCGGAGACGTACTCCCGTTGGAATCGATCAGTCAGGCGCTGATCGATCTGGAGGAGCGGCGTACCGTCGCGAAGACGGTGCTGACCCTCGGGCGGTAGCTGCCAGACGCCCGGCCTCACTCCGGTCGTCTCGGCGATGCGGAAGGGGCCCGGTCCGAAGACCGAGCCCCTTCGTGAACGAATCAGGTCAGCGGGCTGACGAGATCGTGTAGTACGCCAACTGCGCCCAGCCCGGACCCCGGAAGATGACCCGGAACCAGCGGTGGAACGCACCGGTCGCCTTGCCGGAGATCGTGAAGGTGCTCGGGCTGACCTGCGTGAACTTCAGACCCGCCGGGAGCGAACCCCCGGACACCTGCATCTGCAGCGCGCCGGGGACCGTCCTGGTCACCGACCCGGAGTGGCCGATGTGGAAGGTCGGCAGACCGGCCTGTGACACCGTGACCTGCGTCTGGATGCTGCCGTTCGGTGCCATCAGCAGGCGCTGCATCACCGGACGGGCGAAGTTGAACATCCCGTTCAACGAACCTGCGGTGGCATCGAAGCTGCCGCCGCCGATGCGGCCCAGCGACCAGTTGTTCTCGATGAACTGCAGGATCGAGGACTGGGTCGTCAACGTGTGGTCGACGTGGTTGACCTTCGCGTACGGCGAGATGACGATCAGCGGCTGGCGCATGCCCGGGCCACAACGATCGCTGAAACCACCGAGCATTGGCACACCGGCGGTGTGGGCGGCGATGCAGAGCGGGCCGTCACCCTGGTTCGGCTGATAGCTCAGCGTGGTGTCGTTGCTGGAGTTGAGGACGCCCGCATTGACGTGGTCGTACCAACCGTCGGAGTCGTCGTACGCGAGCACGATCGCGGTGTTCTTCCAGTAGGGCGAGGACTCGATCGCGTTGATCTCGTGGACGAGGAAGTGCTGCTCGTCGATCGGGTCGGAGTACGCGGCGTGGCCGTCCTGGTAGCCCGCAGCCTTCAGGTACGACACGGCCGGGAGGCTGCCAGCAGCCAGAGCCTGGTCGAACGCCGTCAGGTCGTACTGGTGGTTGGCCTGGTCGGTGTGGCCGATCATCGCGACCGAGGTCGGCGGCAGGTGGTGCGGGTTGGCCGTCGAGGCGTAGTACTGGAACGGCTCGTGGTGGGCGATGTAGTCACCCTTCGTACCCCACTGGGTCGACGTCGCGGGCTGGCCACTGACCGGCTCGCCCGTGCCGCCGAGCGCATCGCCGACGTTGTGGTTGGAGGTGCACGTCGCCTTCGTGCCCGGGCCCGCGTACGCGGTGTTCGGCGCGAATCCACCCTGGAACCAGCCCCAGGTGAGGCCCTTGGCGTTGAGCAGGTCGCCGACGTTCTTCTGCGTCGGGTCCGCGGTGCCGGCCACGTTGCGGGTCGAGCAGTCATCGAACGCAGGCTGCGGGTCGTTGACGATCGTGCCGACGCCGTTCACGTCCGGGCTGACCACGTCGTTGCCGGTGGTAGGAGCAGCCTGCGGCACCCCGTTCGCCGTCGTGTACGACTGGAAGCCGTGGGTGTTGCCGGAGATCAGGCTGATCGCACCGGGCGCGGAGGGGCCGAAGACGTCGGAGAACGAGTTGTCGGACATCGCAAAGCGGTTCGCGTAGTTCCACTCAGCGGTGACCGAGTTGCCGTCGTAGTACGCCATCCCGAGACCAGTCGTCCCGTACGTCGGTGCCGCGCAGGTGTCCGTCGAGGTGTTCTGGACGAACTTGTCCATCAGACCGCTGTTGTACGCCATCTGCTCGGGGCGGTAGTCGTGGTCCTGGTCGCAGGTGATCTGCTGCGCCGTGCCACCCAGGCGCATCGGCTGCACGCTGTTCGGGTTGTTCGTCAGGAGGCCCGCGCTCTTGAGCGTGTTCACGTTCGGGACCGGACCCATGTGTCGGTACTTCGTCCCGTCGGTGTTGGCGGCCGTCGGGTAGGTGGCGAAGTAGTGATCGAAGGAGACGTTCTCCTGGAAGATCACGACGACGTGCTTGATCGGGGTGGTGGTCGCCGGGGTGGCGGCGGCTGCCGGGCTGGCGGTCGAGGAGAACGCGGTGCCTGCGATGGCAGCCACGCCGACGCCCGCGAGGATGCCTTGCATCCGGCGCGATGGACGTACGAGCATGAGAATTGAGCCTTCCGTTGCGGGTCAGCGCACGCCGGGTTCTCGGCGTACCCGGCCAACCTCGGGGCACGGGGTGTCATCGCGCCGGTGCTCTCCTGAACCGGCGGTGAACATGCAGAGGCGTCACAGAAGCAGCGCACCTTCTGCGAGACTGCACGCACAAGACCGCCGCCATCCGGGCCGGTCCGAGGGACGAGGATTCCCGATGAAGAAGCTTCTCGCCGGCGCCGCGTTGGCATCCGTCGCCACCATCTCGCTCACGGCATGCGGCGGCTCCTCCGCCGACCCGGTCGCAACCCAGGCCAAGACATCCATCGCGAAGGAACTCACCGCGAACGCAACGACCGCGAGCGACCCGTTCAAGGACGCGACCAAGGCCAGTTGTGTTGCCAACAACGTCGTGGACAAGATCGGCACCAAGGCTCTGATCGGCTACGGCCTCATCGACGCCCAGGGCAACGCAACCAAGGCCAAGTTGGACAGCGCCAAGGCCAGCAAGGCCGACGCCACCTCGCTCGTCGACAGCCTCTTCAGTTGCGCGGGGCCCGAACTGATGGCTCAGTTCCAGACAACGATGGCCGGACGCGAGGCCTCAGCCCCGCCCGCTGCGAAGGCCTGCCTGACCGCGTTGTTCACGGAGGACACCTTCCGCACCATCCTGGTCGCCCAGATGGAGGGCAGCAGCTCGGCGGATGCCGTGGCCACCATGAAGGACATCCAGACCAAGGCGGCGGCCTGCGCCGCGATGAAGTGACGCTCTGACCACCCTGACGAGGGGCTGTCCGGTTCGCCGGGCAGCCCCTCGTCGTTCGTGGTTCAGTCCAGGAACTTCGGCAGGTCGATCGGCAACCCTTTGCCGGGCAGCGCCATCACCGTGGAGGTCGCGTGCGCGATGAGTCGTCCCGCCGCGTCACGGACGTACGCCTCGGTGTAGCTCAGCGTCCGGCCCGGACGGATGCAGCGACCCTCGGTGAGCAGGCGACCGGCGTTCGGCGGGACGGCTTCCAGGTAGTTGAGCTTGAGGTCGACGTTGACCAGTCCGGTGTCGTGCGGCAGGCGTACGAACGCGGCCCAGAAGGTGGCGGTGTCGAGCAGCGATGCGAGGACTCCCCCATGGACGATGCCGTACGGCTGCAGGTGGCGTTCGGCCACCTCCAGACCCACGACGCAGCGGTCGGGCTCGAGTTCGGTGAGCTCCATACCCAGCAGGTGCGGGTAGCTGCCGTGTCTGACCAGGTCTCTGACCGCGTCCAGATACGCCGGGTTCGGGGTGCTCATTCGTTCTCCTCCAGGTACTTCGGCAGGTCGATCGCCAGACCCTTGCCGGCCAGCGTCAGCACGCTCGACATGCCGTGCGCGACGACGTGCCCGCGCTCATCACGAACGTACGCCTCGGCGTAGCTCAGCCGCCGGCCCGGACGCAGGCAACGCCCCTCGGCGATCAGCCGCCGCGCACCCTTCGGCACGGCTTCGAGGTAGTTCACCCGCAGGTCGACATTGGCCACCCCGGCATCAGCAGGAGCGCGTACGAACGCCGACCAGAAGGTCGCGGTGTCGATCAACGAGGCCATCACTCCCCCGGCGACGGTGCCACGCAGCTGCAGGTGATGGTCCTCGATGTCCAGCACGACCAGCGCCCGGTCGCACTCGAGCTCGGTGATGCCGAGCCCCATCCAGGTCCGGTACGGCGACAGCGCCGCGTCGGCGAGGACCGCCTCGATGTAGGCCGGGTTCGGCCTCAACTGATCAACCACGGCGCCAACCTAGCTACCGAGGAAGATGCCCACGATCGCCGCCCAGATCCCGCCTTCGATCGCAGCCCGCTTCAGGCCGGTGATGGGCGGTAGACGGTAGTCGAGATCAGGCTCCTCGCCCCGGGCGACGGCGGCCGCGCGCAGGACCTCACGTGCCACCAGATCAGCCTTCGACGGGGTGGACCGCTTCTGCGACCAGATCGAGTTCCCGAAGGCGCCGAAACTCTCCTCGTGGCCGTTTCTGGTGACGAAGACCAACCCCTGACGCGCCACACACTTCACCTCAACAATGTCGCGCACTGGAATCCGACGAGTCCGAAGGAACACCATCGACAACTCAGTCGCACTGAGGACCAGCCGCCAGCGGAACAGGACTACCGGAATCCCGACGATCCATGCGCAGTCGCCGAGCGTGAAGATGAGCCAGCTCTTCGTCGTCATCGGGCCGGTGATCGCCAGCGTGATCGTGGCGCCCAGAAGGACAATGCCAGTCAGCGTCAGGGCGGCTCGGCTGCCGACACTCGGTCGCCACACCTTCTCATCGGAGAAGATCGCTTTCGGCGGCTCGTTGAACATGACGCACAGGGTGCCAGAATCGACGAGGAGTCGAAGAGTCGCCGACCCAACCGGGTGCGAGCCACGAGCTGTGCTGCGAAGATCCGGTTGTGGCGAACTTCAGTGACTTCAACATGGGCATCTACCTGACCGGCCTCAGCGGGCAGAAGCCGCCGTTCCCCCTGACGTACGCAGGCATGGAGGAACTGGCGAAGTCGAAACTCGACCCGGAGCTGTACGACTACGTCGCCGGCGGTTCGGGCGACGAGGCGACCCAGCGCGGGAACGTCGATGCCTTCGCCGGGTGGGGCGTCGTACCGCGGATGCTTTCCGGCGCGGCGGAGCGCGACCTGTCGATCGAGCTGTTCGGCAGGACGTACGCCACTCCGCTGATGATGGCGCCGATCGGTGTCCTGGGAGTGATGCACGAATCCGGACACGGAGACCTCGAGGCGGCTCGTGCGGCCGCAGCGACCGGCATCCCGATGATCGGGTCGACGCTGATGCAGGACCCGATGGAGACGGTGGCGGCCGAACTCGGATCGACACCCGGCTTCTACCAGCTCTACACACCGAATGACCGCGAGGTGGCCGAGTCCCTGGTCCGGCGTGCCGAGGCCGCCGGGTACGCCGGGATCGTGGTCACCCTCGACACCTGGACCCTCGGTTGGAGGCCCCGCGACCTGCAGCACGCGACGTTCCCGCAACTGCGGGGCTACTGCCTGGAGAACTACTTCTCCGACCCGGTCTTCCGGTCCCGACTCGCGAAGACCCCCGAAGAGGACCGGGACGCCGCGACCTTCACGTGGGCGCTGATGTTCGGCAACCCGGGCCTGTCCTGGGACGACCTCCAGTGGCTGCGGGACCTGACCGACCTGCCGCTGATCCTCAAGGGCATCTGCCACCCCGACGACGTACGTCGTGCCCGCGACGGCGGTGTCGACGGGATCTACTGCTCGACCCACGGCGGGCGCCAGGTCGCATCGGCACCGGCCCTCGGCTTCCTGCCCGGCGTGGTCGCGGCTGCCGAGGGGATGCCGGTGGTCTTCGATTCGGGCGTACGCACCGGTGTCGATGTGGTGAAGGCGCTCGCCCTCGGAGCCACTGCGGTCGCCGTCGGACGCCCGTACGGCTGGGGCGTCGCGGCGGGTGGTGCCGCCGGAGCCGAGCACGTACTGCGCTGCATCCTGGCCGAGGCCGACCTCACCATGGGACTCAACGGGTACCGCACCATCGCCGATATCACGCCAGACATGCTCGTCCGGCTTCCGTGAGGACCACCGCGTCTAAGGTGTCGCCCATGACCGATGTGGACCCGATCGCGGAAGCGCAGCGCCAGTGGGAGGCCCACGGCTGGCGCGAGGCCGCACCGGGCATGACCATGGTCACCCAGTTGGTCCGGGTCCAGCAGTTGCTGCAGGGGCGGATCGATGCCGTCCTGCGACCGTTCAACCTGAGCTTCGCCCGCTACGAGATCCTGCGCCTGCTGGCCTTCTCGCGCTCGGGTTCGATGCCGATGACGCGGCTCGGGTCGCTGCTCCAGGTGCACGCCGCCTCCGTGACATCGGCGGTCACCCGGCTGGAGGCGCAGGGCTTCGCGGAGCGCGTACGTGACAAGGACGACCGTCGGATCGTGCGTGCATCGATCACGGAGAAGGGCCGCAGCGTCGTCGACAGCGCGACGGTCCAGTTGAACGAGACCGTCTTCGAGCAGCCGCAACTCTCCGAGGACCAGGTGGCCGAACTGAGCGCGCTGCTCAGCACCTACCGGCTCGCCACGGGCGACCTTCCGCAGTAGCAGCGCATTCCGCATTCCGAGCCGGCGACGTTCGAGTCCCGGTCGGGTTGTAGCGTACGATTGTTTTACTTGGACTTCTAACTATTGGTGGCCAAATGACTTCGTACGCACCTCGGCACCACGTTCGCGTGGTGACCGCATCGAGCCTGTTCGACGGCCACGACGCCTCGATCAACATCATGCGTCGGATCTTCCAGAGCATGGGCTGCGAGGTCATTCACCTCGGCCACAACCGCTCGGTCGACGAGGTCGCCACCGCAGCGGTCGAGGAGGACGTCCACATTGTCGCGGTTTCGTCCTACCAGGGCGGCCACATCGAATACTTCGAATACCTCGCCGAGTCGCTCAAGCAGCGCGGCGCAAGCCACATCCAGATCGTCGGCGGCGGCGGTGGCGTCATCATTCCGAGTGAGATCGAGCGGCTCGCCAAGGCAGGCGTACGCATCTTCTCCCCCGAGGACGGTCAGCGGCTCGGACTCGTCGGCATGATCCAGAGCATCGTCGAACAGGCGGACGTCGACCTCTGGGACGTCGCGCCCGCGAATATCGACGCGGTCCTCGCCGGCGACAGAACAGCACTGGCGCGCGCCGTCACGGGCGAGGAAGATGCACGTCTGACAGACGATGACCGTGCGCGGCTGCGGGCGCACGCGGCCATCCCTGTCCTCGGGATCACCGGAACCGGCGGCGCGGGCAAGTCATCGCTGACCGATGAACTCGTCCGCCGGTTCCGGATCGATCAGGGCGACAAACTCCGGATCGCGGTCATTGCCATCGACCCGTCGCGCCGCAAGGGCGGCGGCGCATTGCTGGGCGACCGGATCCGCGCCAACGCGTTGGGCGAGCAGGTGTACTTCCGTTCGCTGGCGACCCGCGGGGCCCACGAGGTACCGGCGTACCTGACGAACGTCATCGAGGTCGTCAAGGCGGCCGGATTCGATCTCGTGATCATCGAGACTCCCGGCATCGGTCAGGGCGACGCGGCGATCGTCCCCTTCGTCGACGCGTCGCTCTATGTGATGACACCGGAGTTCGGGGCCGCGTCCCAGTTGGAGAAGATCGACATGCTCGACTTCGCCGATGCGGTTGCCATCAACAAGTTCGAGCGCCGCGGCGCGGAGGACGCGCTGCGTGACGTAGGCCGCCAGATGGCGCGCAACCGGGGCGAGTTCGGCAAGAGCCCCGACGAGTTGCCGGTGTTCGGCACCTCGGCAGCCACCTTCAACGACGACGGCGTGACCGCGCTGTACCAGTTCCTGCGCGACCACCTCGCGGGTCTCGGGCTCCCCGTCACCGAGGGGCTGCTCCCCCACATCGAGGGCCACCGTTCGACCCACACCCAACACGTGATCCCCACCGATCGTGAGCGTTACCTCAGCGAGATCTCCTCCACCGTGCGCGGCTATCACGCCGCCACCGAGGAACTCGCCGAAGCAGCCGCCAACAACCAGGCGATCGAGCGCGTACGCGCGATGGGCTCACGTGCCCGTCGGGCCATCCGTGCTGCGGAACCACTGGCCGAGAGCGTCCAGACCCAGCTGGACGAATGGCCGGCGACGGTCGCCAGAGAGGCTGCGCAGACGCGTACGTCGCTGAGCGGATCACTGGTCCCCAAGGTCGCGCTCCCACGGTTCACCGAGCACGCCGAATTGGTGCGCTACTTCCGCCGCGAGAACCTTCCCGGCCGATTCCCCTTCACCGCTGGCGTCTTCGACTACAAGCGCACCAACGAGGACCCGGCCCGGATGTTCGCCGGCGAAGGAGACCCGGCGCGTACGAACCGACGCTTCAAGATGCTGTCCGCCGGGCTCGAGGCGACCCGATTGTCGACTGCCTTCGACTCGGTCACCCTGTACGGCCGCGATCCCGCCGAACGACCCGACATCTACGGCAAGGTCGGCACCTCCGGGGTGTCGGTCGCAACGCTCGACGACATGAAGCAGCTCTACGACGGCTTCGATCTGATCGCACCGACCACCTCGGTGAGCATGACCATCAACGGGCCGGCGCCGACCGTCCTGGCGTACTTCCTCAACACCGTCATCGACCAGGCCAAGGAGCAGGGTGTCGAGCCGGCCGAGGCGTTGCGGCGCGTACGCGGCACAGTGCAGGCCGACATCCTCAAGGAGGACCAGGGGCAGAACACCTGCCTCTTCTCGACTGAGTTCTCGCTGCGGCTGATGGCCGACATCCAGGAGTGGTTCATCGCGAACGAGGTGCGGAACTTCTACTCCGTCTCGATCTCCGGCTATCACATCGCCGAGGCCGGGGCGAACCCGATCAGTCAGCTCGCCTTCACACTGTCCAACGGGTTCACGTACGTCGAGGCCTACCTCGCGCGCGGGATGAAGATCGACGACTTCGCACCGAACCTGTCGTTCTTCTTCTCCTCCGGCATGGATCCCGAGTACGCGGTCCTGGGCCGGGTGGCCCGTCGGATCTGGGCGGTCGCGATGCGCGACAGGTATGGCGCCTCGGAGCGGTCCCAGAAACTGAAGTTCCACGTCCAGACCAGTGGTCGTTCGCTGCACGCCCAGGAGATGGCGTTCAACGACATCCGGACGACCCTGCAGGCTCTGACCGCGCTGTACGACAACGCGAATTCGCTGCATACCAACGCGTACGACGAGGCGATCACGACCCCAACCGAGGAATCGGTCCGCCGTGCGATGGCGATCCAGTTGATCATCAACCGCGAGTGGGGCCTGTCGATGAACGAGAACCCACTGCAGGGATCGTTCATCATCGACGAACTCACCGACCTCGTGGAGGAAGCGGTGCTCAAGGAGTTCGACAAGATCTCCGAACGCGGCGGCGTCCTCGGCGCGATGGAGACCGGCTACCAGCGCGGCCGGATCCAGGACGAGTCAATGCTGTACGAGCACCGCAAGCACGATGGTTCGTTGCCGATCATCGGTGTCAACACCTTCCGCAACCCGAGTGGAGACGATGCCCACGGGCCGGTCGAGTTGGCCCGAGCGACGGAGGATGAGAAGCGGTCGCAGCTCGAACGGGTCGAGGCCTTCCGTACGTCCCACGTCGCGGAGGCCGAACCGGCACTGGCCCGCCTGCGGGAGGCGGCGGTCAGCGGCGAGAACGTCTTCGCGGTCCTGATGGAGGCGGCGCGGGTCTGTTCACTCGGACAGATCACCGAAGCCTTCTTCGAGGTTGGGGGCCAGTACCGGCGCAACGTCTGACGGATGCCGGGTTTGGGCATGACGGATGCCGGGTCTCGGCGGGGTCAGAAGAGTTGAGGGACGAAGGTCTGCTCGCTCATCGGCGGGCGTACGTACTTCTCCTTGCGCATGGTGGGCAGGACGACCTCGGCGGGCGTGACGTCCTCGTAGTCGAACTGGCTGAGCAGGTGGCTGATGCAGTTGAGTCGGGCCGCCCTCTTGTCGTCCGAGGGCACGACGAACCACGGCGCCTGCTTGGTGTCGGTGTATTGGAACGTGGTGTCCTTCGCCATCGAGTAGCGGATGTAGAGCTCATGCTCGGCGAGGTCCATGTCGGAGAGCTTCCACCGCTTCCAGGGTTCTGCGTTGCGCGCCTCGAACCGCTTGCGTTGCTCCTCGTACGACACCGAGAACCAGTACTTGATCAGCACGATCCCGCTGCGTACGAGCATCCGCTCGAACTCGGGCGTTGTGCGCAGGAACTCCTGATGCTCCTCCGGCGTGCAGAAGTCCATGACCCACTCGACGTTCGAGCGGTTGTACCAGGAGCGGTCGAACAGGACCATCTCACCGGCGGCGGGCAAGTGGGCGACATAGCGTTGGAAGTACCACTGCGTCCGCTCGCGCTCGGTCGGCTTCGGCAGCGCCCGGATCTTGACCGTACGCGGGCTGGTGCGCTCGGTGATCGTCTTGATCACGCCGCCCTTGCCCGCCGATCCACGGCCCTCGAAGATCACCAGGACCTTCAGCCCCTGCTGCTGGATCCAGTACTGCAACTGCACCAACTGTTCCTGCAGATGATCGATCTCCCGGTCGTACACCTCGCTCCTGAGCTTGCCGGACGACGTGTAGTCCGACGGGTCGCCGCGGTGCGGCACGAACCCGGCGTCGTCGGCACCCTCGGGAAGGATCAGGTCGGTCATCGTTCGCCCCGTTCAGCTGGTGCGGTCCACAGTGCCGGATTTGTCGGCGTGCGACCAGGCCTCGGACTGAGTCAGGCGGAGCAGATAGATCAGCGCAGGCAGCACGATGACTCCCGCCAGGGCAACCACGATCAAGAGGCCCACCATGGTGGCGGGCGGTCCGCCGGCATCGGCGATCCGGACCTGGTCGACCAGCAGCCACGGGTACTGACCGATCCCCCAGCCGACGAGGACGGCCAGCACGGCCGTCACGGCTGTGACTCGCGCCGTGACATACCTGCGTCGCCACAGCAGCCAGATGGTCGCCGCCCCGGCCACAGCGGAGATGACGATCAACACTGCGCCGTGGTCGAGCAGGCCGTGGGTCAGCGTCGGCGCATCGTCGAGCAGCGGTACGAGGGCGATAAAGACGATTGCCCCTGTGCCCAGTCCGACCAGGAGCGTTCGTTGACGCAGTACGTCGGCCAGTCCGGGGTGTCCGCTGCGCTCGGCATCGGCGGTGAGGAAGGTGCCGGCAAGGAAGGCACAGGTGCCGACGGCGATCAGTCCGCCGAAGATCGACGTCGGGTTCAACCACGAGGTCCACACGTCGCCGTATCCATCGACCGGCACGCGGCCCGACGCCACGGCCCCTGCGACGGCACCGAGGAAGAACGGAGTCAGGAAGGACGACAGCGCAAAGATGATCCCGAAGAGCCGCGCCTGGCGCAGGGTGCCGGCGTATTTGCGGAAGGCGAAGCTCGCGCCCCGGAGCACGATCCCGAGCAACGCCAGCAACATCGGCACGATCAGCGTCGTCATGGCTGCCGCAAAGGTCGCCGGGAACCCTGTCCACCAGATCACCAGGACGTAGATCAACCAGACGTGGTTCGCCTCCCACACCGGCCCGATGCTGTGGTCGACCAACGTACGCAGTTCGGCGCCGCGTCGCGCACCACCGGCAGTGAGGTCGAAGAAGCCCGAGCCGAAGTCGGCTCCGCCGAAGACCGCGTACGCGACCACGCCGACGAACAAGGCAGCGCAGACGAGGAAGTCCAAGGTCATCGCTGGTCACCTCCGCCGAGTGCCGGCCCGTACGGGCTGGGCAGGTCGGTCTCACCATCGCGCCAGCGGCGGGTCATCGACCGGATCACCGTGACGGCGCCGACGGTCATCGCCGTGTAGACCACCACCGTCACGCCGAAGAGCCACCACAGACCACTGTGGGTGCTGGCCGCGTCGACCGTCTTGAGTACGCCGTAGACCGTCCACGGCTGCCGACCCACCTCGGTCGCGGTCCAGCCGGCCTCGAGCGCGATGACCGCAGCCGGCCCGGCGAACGCGCATGCCCGCAGGAACCACCGGTGCCGCAACAGGTCCCGCCGTCGCCATCGGGCCAGCCAGAAGGTGGCGACTCCCAGCGCCAGCGCGCTGCCCAGGCCCACCATGATCTGGAACGCCCAGTGGCTGGTGTTGATCTCGCCGTCGTTGGGCCGGTCAGCCAGCGGCACCGTGTCCATGCCGGGCACTGGGTTGCTGAACGAGTTCTCGGCGACCAGCGATCCGATCCGCGGGATGTCGATCGAGCCGTACACCTTGCCGTCGATGACGACGCCGCCGATGCGGATCGGGGACGGTCCGTGGGTGGTCGTCTCGGCGAGTTCGAAGGAGGCGAGTTTGGCGGGCTGGTGGGTGTCCATCCCGAACCCGAGGACATGCCCGATCACCGGCTGCACCAGCGCAGCGACGGTCGCGAAGACGAACGGGACGACAAAGCCGAGTCGATGATGGGCATCGCGCCGTCCGCGCAGCAGCCCGACGGCGTACACCCCGGCGACGCTGAAGCCGACGACCATGAACGCACCGACCCACATGTGCGCGAACTGCAACCACACCCGGTCGTTGAACATTGCGCGCCACGGGTTCACATCAGTGACCTGCCCGTTGACGATCCGGAATCCGGTCGGCCAGTTCATCCAGGCGTTGACGGCGAGCACGCAGAAGGTGCCGATCACCCCGGCCACCGCCATCGGCAGCAGCATCAGCACGTGCACCGACGGCTTCATCCGGCCCCAGCCGTACAGGTAGATGCCGAGGAAGATCGCCTCGACGAAGAACGACAGCCCCTCGAAGGCGAACGGCAGGCCGAGTACGCCGCCGAACCGGCCCATCAGACCCGGCCACAACACACCCATCTCGAAACTGAGCACGGTGCCGGACACGGCACCGATCGCGAACAGGACAGCCGAGACCTTCGACCACCGCTTCGCGAGCTCGATCGCTACCGGATCGTTGCGCCGCAGCCCGCGTCGGTGCATCACGAAGATCATCGCCGGGAAGGCGACGCCGAAGCACGACAGGATGATGTGCCAGCCCAGGGAGAGCGCCATCTGTTCCCGGGCGGGGAACAGTCCGGGAGGCGCGGGCACGGCGGTCAGGACGGTCGCAACGAGGTGCACATCGCCAGTCTGCGCCCGTGACCCCGATCACTCGCACGCGGGTCCGCTCCTAGGATCAGAGCATGACCCGCCCGACCGCCCGCCAGCTCTGGCAGGTGCTGGAGCCGATCCACGCCGTCGTCTACTTCTCTGCCGAGCCGCTGGCAGCTCTGGTGGACGCCGGTTACCGCGGCTTCTGGATGGGGTACTTCGCGCAACGGTCCGCGCCGTTCGGCCTCGCAACACCGGAACTGGTCGACGCGACGTTCTTCAACTTCACCAGTGAGCGGGTGCATCGCGCGTTGCCGAGCGCGTGGGAGTACGCGCCGCCGGCAGCTGCCCTGGCAGCCCGGGTCGAGGGCTCCGTACGCGCTCTGGAGCGAATCGCCGCTCCTGGAACCCTCGCGACGGCCGCCGAGGTTGCCGACCTGGCCCTCGCTGCTGCCGTCAGCGCGCCGTTGTCGGGCCTGCCGCTGTACGCCGCCAACCGCTCGCTCCCGATCCCGGACCAGCCGCTCGCCCGGCTCTGGCACGCCTGCACGTTGCTGCGCGAGCACCGCGGCGACGGTCACGTCGCGGCGCTGGTCGGCGCCGGGATCGCCGGACGTGAGTCGCACGTCCTGCATGCCCTGGAGGCGGGAATGCCGCCGGAGCTCTACCGCGGGAGCCGGGACTTCACACCGGAAGAGTGGGCATCGTGCGTCGCCGCCCTGGAGTCGCGCGGACTCATCGAGAGCGGCCGGCTGACTCCGCGCGGAGCGGCGGTCAAGGCAGACGTCGAATCACTCACCGACGCGCTCGCCGAGAAGGCGTACGCCTCGCTCAACGACGACGAGCTCCGCACGTTGTATGAGGGTCTGCGCCCGTTGGCTCAGGCGATCGCGGCGTCCGGCGACCTGCCGATGAAGACTCCGATCGGACTCGACCTGAACGAGATCTGACGGATGTCGGGTTTGCTGCGCTTCGCGCAGCACTCCCTCGTTCGGCGCAAACGCACGCGCAAGCGCGGCGTTCGGCCTCACTCCGGTCGTCTCGGCGTGACAGATGCCGGGTTTGGGCGGGGACTGGTCAGTCCCAGAAGATCCGGTCCACCACGGCGCGGGTCTGCCGGGTGATCCGGAGGTAGTCGTCCAGCATCCGCTCGCTCTCCCCCGGCCCGTAGCCCAGGATCGCCGCCGTCGTGCGGCGCTCGATCGGGTTGGTCGGCAGGCTGTTCGCGGCACGTCCCCGGGCCAGGGTGGTGGCATTGCGTACGCGGGAGACGTGGCGCCAGCCGGTCGCCAACGTCTCGGCATCGGCGTGATCGATCACACCGGCATCGCGAGCCGCCTCCAGCGCCGGCATCGTGCGAGGCGTACGCAGCCCCTCGATGTGATCCGCATGCTGGAGTTGGAGCAACTGCACGGTCCATTCGATGTCGGCCAGCCCCCCGCGACCGAGTTTCACGTGCAGGTTGCGGTCGGCACCTCGCGGCAGTCGTTCCGCGTCCACCCGCCCCTTGATCCGACGGATCTCCCGGGCATCGGCGGCCGTGATCGGCGGGCCATAGCGGAACGCGTCGATCATCTCGGTGAAGTCATCGCGCAGTTCGCCTTCGCCGACCACCGCATCGGCTCGCAGGAGTGCCTGCCGTTCCCAGACCTCGGCGTCGCGCTCGTAGTAGCGGGCGTAGGCATCCATCGACCGGACCAGAGGTCCTTGCCGACCCTCGGGACGCAGGCTCGCGTCGAGCCCCAGTCCCGGATCGCGCCCCGGGAGCGCCAGTTGACGGCTGAGTTCGCCGAAGACCCGTTCGGCGTACTGCTGCGCCATCAGCGGTTGCTCCACGGCGCGATACACGAACATGACGTCCGCATCCGAGGCGTACCCGAGCTCGAACCCGCCGTAGCGACCCATCGCCACGATCGCCAGTTGTGCCGGCGCCAGGGTCGCCCCCATCTCCTCCTGCACGGCGTGCGCGACGGTACGCAGCGATGCTTCGAGCGTCGCGTCCGTGATCCGGCTCAGCCGCTCGCCGGTCGTGTCGATGTCGGAGAGCCCGAGCACCTCGGCAACCGACCCGCGGAACAGTTCGCGTCGCCTGATCGCCCTGATCGTGCGCACCGCGGCATCGGTGGTGCCCTGTCGGTGGGCGCTGGCGACCATCTCGGCGGTGAGGACGTCGGCAGCCACCGGCGGCAGCTCGCCCCCGAGCATGCGTACGCCCTCCGGCTCGGCCTCCAGGAGCGTGGTCGTGTACGGCGAGGTCGACAGGATCCGGGCCAGACGCTCCGCGATCAGACCTTCGTCACGCAGCGCCCGCAGATACCAGTGCGTACTGCCCAGCGACTCGCTGACACGTCGGAAGCCGAAGAGACCGGCGTCGGGGTTGGCGCCCGATGCGAACCAGTCGAGCATCACCGGCAGCAGCGCGCGCTGAATGGCGGCCGACCGGCTGACGCCGTTCGTCATCGCCTGCAGGTGTCGCAGTGCCGCACCGGGGTCGGAGAACCCGAGCGCCTCTAGTCGGTCGAGAGCCGCATCCGGCGTGAGTGAGAGGCCGTCGGCCGGCAAGCTCGCGACGGCGTTGAGCAGCGGACGGTAGAAGAGCTTCTCGTGGAGGCGACGGACCTCGACCCTGACCCGGGACCACTGCTGGTTGAACGTCTCCACCGGATCGCGGACCATGCCGAGCGTCCGGGCCAGCCGTCGCAGTGAGCCCTCGTCGCGTGGGACCAGGTGCGTACGCCGCAGGTCGAAGAGCTGGAGCCGGTGCTCCATCTGCCGCAGGAAGGTGTACGCCTGGTGCAGTTCCTCGCCGTCCTCGCGGCCGACGTATCCGGCACGCGTCAGTGCCTCGAGCGCAACGAGCGTCGAGGACGAACGAATGCGGTCATCAGTGCGGCCGTGGACGAGCTGCAACAGCTGGACCGCGAACTCGACATCACGCAGCCCCCCGACCCCGAGTTTGAGGTTGCGACCCGCGTCCTTGGTCGGCAGCAGCGACACCACCCGGCGTCGCATCGCCTGGGTCTCGGCGACAAAGTCAGCGCGCTCGGCGACTTTCCAGACCATCGGCGCGAGTGCCGCGACGTACGCCTCGCCCAGCGCGCGATCTCCAGCGGCGGGGCGTGCCTTGAGGAGAGCCTGGAACTCCCAGGCACTGGCCCAACGTTCGTAGTAGCCGACGTGTCCGTCGAGTGTCCGCGACAGGGCACCTGCCTTGCCCTCAGGACGCAAGGCGGCGTCGAGCGGCCAGATGGTGCCCTCGGAGGTGTGTGCCGAGCACACCTCGATGACCTCCGCGGCGAGCTTCCCGGCGAGGTCCGCGGCCTGGTCGAGATCCTGGTCCGCTCCGGCCTCGTGCACGAACACGACGTCGACGTCGGAGACGTAATTGAGCTCGTGGCCACCGGTCTTGCCCAGGGCGATCACAGCGAACCGCAGGGAGCCGGCGTCGACCTTGGTACGCGCGATGGCCACCGCGGCCTCGACGGTCGCGCAGGCCAGATCGGAGATCTCCGCCGCCGTGTCCTCCAGCGCCAGGGAGTGCGCGAGATCGCGCGCTGCCAGTGGCACCAACATCCTGCGGTACGCCACCCGGAGCGCATCCTCCGCCTTGGCGACTGTCGCCACCGGCACCTCGGACGTCGGATCAGCGCCGACCGCGGTGAGCAGGTCCGCGCGCAGCGCCGCCGCCGTCGGCCGGGTCGATCCCAGGCGTTGGTCGGTCAGGGCACGCCAGTGGGTCGGATGCTTCACCAGGTGCTCACCCAGGGCGCGGGACGCGCCCAGGACCGACAGCAATCGCATGGCGGTGCCTTCGTCGTTGAGCAACTCCTCGACGAGATCGTCGGTGGACGCCTCCGCCAGATCCGCCAGCGCACGCAACGCCAGGTCCGGGTCGCCGACCCGACCGAAGAAGGCAATCAGTTCCTCGGCCCCGAGCCGCTCGACAGTCGCGAGAGCAGCGGCGGCATCGGCGAAGCCGAGCCGTACGAAAGTCGAGGACCGGAGAGTCACGGCCTCATCATGCCGTGGCCCGACATCAACCGTTCTTTGACTGACGCGCGCGGTCGCCAGCTGTGCTCTGGCTGACGCGCGCGGTGGTCGGCTGTGCTCTGACTGACGCGCGCGGTGGCAAGGCGCCCGAGGGAAGCGAGCCTTTGAGGGCTCGCGACCGAGGAGCAACGAAGCCAACGCGCCGTCAGGTCAGAGCACAGGAAGCATGCGGTCGCGTTCGAAGGAAGTGACCTCGCGGCGGTACTCGGCCCATTCCGCGCGCTTGTTGCGCAGGAAGAAGTCGAAGACGTGCTCGCCCAGAGTCTCCGCCAACAGCTCGGACCGCTCGGCGATGTCGATGGCGTCGGCCAACGACCGCGGCAGCGGATCGATCCCGAGGCTGTGCCGCTCCTGGTCACTGAGCGCCCAGACGTCGTCCTCGGCCTCCGGCGGGAGCTCGTACCCCTCCTCGATGCCCTTCATGCCCGCGGCGAGGATCACCGCGTACGCGAGGTAGGGGTTGCAGGCGGCGTCGAGCGACCGGATCTCGACGCGCGTGGACTGGCCCTTGTTGGGCTTGTACATCGGCACGCGCACCATCGCGGAGCGGTTGTTGTGGCCCCAGCAGACGTACGAAGGCGCCTCGCCGCCGATGAGCATCCGCTTGTAGGAGTTGACCCACTGGTTGGTGACGACGCTGATCTCCGGCGCGTGCCGCAGGATGCCGGCGATGAACTGCCGGCCGGTCTTCGAGAGCTGGTACTCCGCACCCGCCTCGTAGAAGGCGTTGTTGTCACCCTCGAACAGCGACACGTGGGTGTGCATGCCGGAGCCCGGGTGCTCGGTGAACGGCTTGGGCATGAAGGTCGCCCAGACTCCCTGGCTCAACGCCACCTCCCGGATGACGTTGCGGAAGGTCATGATGTTGTCGGCGGTGCTGAGCGCGTCGGCGTACCTAAGGTCGATCTCCTGCTGGCCCGGGCCACCCTCGTGGTGGGAGTACTCGACCGAGATGCCCATCTGCTCGAGGTACGTGATCGCCTCGCGTCGGAAGTCGGCGCCCTCGGCCTGGGTGGTGTGGTCGAAGTAGCCGCTGGAGTCCACCGGCACCGGCATGACGCCGACCTTCGGCTGGTCCTTCATCAGATAGAACTCGATCTCGGGGTGCGTGTAGAAGGTGAAGCCCTTCTCAGCAGCCTTCGAGAGGGTGCGCTTGAGAACATGGCGCGGGTCCGCGTACGACGGCGAACCGTCCGGCATCACGATGTCGCAGAACATCCGCGCAGTCGCGGTGGTGCCGTTGTCGCGCCACGGCAGCAACTGGAACGTGGACGGATCCGGGAGCGCAAGCATGTCGCTCTCGCTGACCCGGGCGAAGCCCTCGATCGCCGAACCGTCGAAGCCGATGCCCTCGTCGAAGGCACCTTCCAGCTCCGCCGGAGCGACCGCGACCGACTTGAGGAAACCGAGCACGTCGGTGAACCACAGTCGTACGAACCGGACATCGCGCTCTTCGAGCGACCGGAGGACGAAGTCCTCTTGCTTACCCATACGGGGATCGTATCGGTGGTGCGTTTCGTGAGCGTGAATCCGACCACGGGTTTGTGCGAGACGACGTCACGAAGCGTTGGAGTGCGCGTCGGACCCGAGGGTCGCAGTTGCCGTGCGCGTCTGGCCGTCACGCTGATACGTGAGGGTGACCTTGTCCCCGGGCCGGTGGCCGCGGATGTCGGAGATGAGGGTCTCCGCGTCGCTGACGGGTTGACCGTTGATCGCCGTGATCAGGTCGCCGGCCTTGAGACCGGCGGCCTCAGCCGCTCCCCCGCCCTCGACGGACTTCACGAGCGCGCCCGTCGCGCCCGTCGCGGAGTCGGAGACGCCGACGGCGAGCCGGGCGTGGGTGGGCTTCTGCCCGTCGAGGATCTGGTTGATGATCGGCAGGGCTTCGTCCATCGGGATCGCGAACCCGAGGCCGACCGACCCGTCACCTCCGTTGGTGGCGGTATGGATGGACGAGTTGATCCCGACCACGTTCCCGTTCGAGTCGACGAGCGGACCGCCGGAGTTGCCGGGGTTGATCGCGGCGTCGGTCTGGATCGCCGGGTACGTCGTGGTGGGGTCGGCCTGCTGCTGGGACTGTGACTGGGGCAGTTGCCCGAACGGTGACTGCTGTTGCGGTGTCTGGCTGTTGGGCGTGGCGACCGAGACCGGGCGGTTGAGGGCAGACACGATCCCGGTGGTGACCGTGGAGTTCAGGCCGTACGGCGCCCCGAACGCGGCCACCGGCTCGCCCACCTGTAGTTGTGACGACTTCCCGAGGGTGGCGGGCGTCAACCCGGAGACACCTTGAGCCTTGATGATCGCGAGGTCGGTGACGGGGTCGGTGCCGACAATCCTGGCGGGCACGGTGCGGCCGTCGTTGAGAGTCACGCTCAGGGTGCCGCCGTTGGCTGCGAGGGCCACCACATGGTTGTTGGTGAGGATGGTGCCGTCCGGGCGGAGGATGACACCTGAGCCCGAGCCGCTTCCGCCCTGGCCACTGACGTTGACCTTGACGACCGATGGCAACACCTTCGCGGCGACCTTCTCGGCCCAGTTCGCAGGAAGACTCACGGTGTTCGATCCGTTGGTTGCCTGGAGTGGTCCTGCCGCCGCACTCGCGGTGGAGTCGTCCAGGGCCGCGTACGTCGCGGCACCACCCACGCCGGCGAGCGCTCCGATCGCCAGCGCGCCGACGACCAAGGCCGCAGTCGCGCGGCTGGTACGCCGCCGCGCGAACGGTCCTGTCGCTGGCTCGACGACAGTCGCAGCCGGCTCAGGGGCGGTGGGGAATTCGGCGGTCGAAGACGTGTTCTCGGTCATGACGACGAGGTTGCCCGGGCTCAATTGGTGGACGCCTTGTGGCTCCCATGCAATCCCTGTGAGCGCGGAGTGGCTACCTCGAGGAGTCGAGCGCCCCGGCCACCGCCCATCGAGACGTGACCTCCAACTTGCGAAGGATCCGCTCCACGTGGGACTCGACTGTCCGAACTGAGAGGAAGAGCTGATCGGCAATCTCACGGTTGGTCGCGGAAGCCGCCATCAGGGCGGCGATCTCGGCCTCGCGAGGAGACAGTGCGGCGATGCCACCGAGCAGCGGAAGTGGATCCTCGCCGAGCGCGACCGCGATCGTGTCATTCTGCGCGGCAGCGCGGCCCAGCCTGAAGAACGCGTCGAACTGACCCGGCGTGAGCGCGGCGCGCGCGGCCTGCACACCCTCCTGACGCCATTGCGATGTGTACGGAACGGCCTCACTGTGAATCCCGATGTCGGAGAAGATCCGATCGGACGACCCGAGCAGGAATGCGGCTCGGCCAGCGTTGTCCCCCACTATCGCGGACCGCGCAGCGATCAGCCCGAGGGCCTCCAGAGTGAGCGCGATGCACAACTGGTCATTGAACGGTTGCTTGATGCCGAGAGCCTCACGCTCCAACGCGAGCGCCTGCTCAGGACGCCCGGCGAAGAGCTCGTCGAGGCCCATGCTCCACAGCGCGTACGTGCGAAAGAAGTCCTCTCCACGTGGATCGGTCAGCGCGAAGCAGGCACGGTACGCCGCCGATGCCTCGTCCCGTCGCCCAGCGAAGCTCAGACTCAGGCCCAGCAGGAACTGCAGGTGCACGAGCGAGTTGACGTCGCCCAGCCTGGTGAACAGTTCGATCCCCTGGGCGGCAAGTTCGGCACCTCGATCGGCGTCGCCACTGAAGGTGGCGACCGCCGACCCCGCGTACAGTCGGTAGGACTCAACCCAGTCCTCCTGCGCCTCGTCGGCGAGCCGCGACAGCTCCTCGTACAAACCGTTGGCCGTGTCGAGTTGCTGCATCACCGACCCGATGAAGGACCCGACGCAGAGGGCAAACGCTCGTTCCGCGTTCGTCCCGGTCGAGTGACTGACGGCGAGCTGGATCCAGCGAAGCGCCTCCCCACCGCTGCCGTACGCAAGAAAGTAGAGCTGCAGAATTCGCGCCATCTTCAGCGCCTGCGGCGCCTCGTCCGGGCGCTGGACGGAGAACTCGATCGCCGCCCGGATGTTGGCGTGTTCGGCCTTGAAGCGCATCATCCACTCAAGTTGTCGACCGCCGATCCACGATTCCTCGAACTCAAGGGCCAGCGCGAGGTAGTGGTCGCGGTGTCGCACTCGCCACAGATCCACTTCGTCGGACTCCAGCGCACGATCGGTGCCGAACTGACGCAGTACCTCGAGCATCCGATAGGGCGTACGCCCCTCCCCCGGATCGCAGGACAGAACGGACTTGTTGATCAACCCCGCGAGACCCTGGAGGACCTCCGGTTCGGCGAAGTCGTCCTTCAACAGGTTCAGGGCTGCTTCGAGCGAGAACGCCCCGGCGAACACGGCGAGTCCGGTCCAGACGCGCTGCTCGAGCGGACTGCAGAGTTGGTAACTCCAGTCGATGCACGAATCGAGCGACGTACTCCGGGCAATGGACCCGCGAGCCTCGAGCTTCAGCATCCGCGAGCGAATCAGTCCCAGCAGGATCGTCGGCGAGAACTCGTTCGCGTGACTTGCTGACAACTCGATGGCCAGCGGAATGTGATCGAGCAGGAGGCACAGCTCGCGGATCGACGGGTCGGGTGCAGCGCCAGCCCGGTCCTTGCCACCGGAACACGCTGCGCGATCTGCGAACAAAGCCTGTGCCTCGTCGGCGACCAGTGGCGGCACGAGATAGGTGAACTCGCCGGGGACCCCCAGCACCTCGCGACTGGTCGCCAGGACGTGCAGATTGCTGCAGGCCGCCGTCAGTTGCATGACGAGACCGGCCGCCGCGCTGATCAGATGCTCGCAGTTGTCGAGCAGGAGCAGCAGTGCCCTGTCGCCGATCAACCCGGCGAGCGGACCGGCATCAAACACTTCCGTGGTCGTCGGCAGACCGAACTTCCCCGCCACGACGTGGCCGATCAGGGCGGGGTCGGCCAACTCCGCAAGTTCGACCCGGACCGTCTCGTCGAAGTCGGCAGCAACTGCGTCCGCAGCGGCGTACGCGACCCGCGTCTTGCCGATCCCGCCCGGGCCCAGTGCCGTGACCAGTCGGTGAGAGCCGATCACCCTGCACAGCTCTGCGACCTCCGCGCTCCGTCCGACGAACGACGTCAGAAAGCGGCCATCCCCCGAATCCACCGCGGCTCCTCATCACGAACATCTCCGCCTCAGGCTTCAGCAAGGCGTAGAACGACCCCCCGGCCGAGCGCGGCTCACCCTAGAACAGGTTCTACCTGATCCCCTACGCTCCGAGCATGAGCAAGACGGACGCCATGGTGCGGGTCTCGATCGCGTACGTGATCGCCTTCCTCGCCTTCGCTACCTGGCTCGGTTGGGGACCCCGGACGGGTCACCTCTGGCTCGATGGCTTGCTGGCCGACCTGCTCGCGACGGTGATCGTCTTCGTCGCCAGCCGCTGGCACCACAACTCGAGCTTCTACGACGCGTACTGGAGTGTGCTGCCCCCGGCGCTCGCGATCGGCTGGTGGCTGCGTGTCGACGCCCCCGCCGACGACGTACGCGCCTGGCTGGCACTCGGCGTCATCGCACTGTGGTCGATCAGGCTCACAGGCAATTGGGCGTACGGATTCCCCGGACTGCATCACGAGGACTGGCGCTATCCAGTGGTGCGCGAACGCGCCGGCCGGTTCGAGATGCCGGTCGACCTGCTCGCCATCCATGTGGTCCCCGACCCTCCAGGTCTTCGTCGGCACGTTGCCGATCTACCTGCTGCTGGTCCGCCGGAACCACTCGGTCGGGTGGATCGACGCGATCGCGGTCCTCGTCGGCGTTGCTGCCGTCGGACTCGAATTCGTCGCTGACCTCCAGATGCACCGCTTCGCGCGAACCAAGCAGCCCGGGCAGGTGCTCGACCGCGGCGTGTGGGCATGGTCCCGGCACCCGAACTACTTCGGCGAGTTCAGCTTCTGGCTCGCCCTCGCACTGTTCGGACTCGCGACCGATCCGGCGGCGTGGTGGTGGGTCTTCGCCGGACCGGCGGTGATGCTCGCCCTGTTCGAAGGCGCGAGCATTCCCATGATGGAGAAGCGCAGCCTCGAACGGCGACCGACCTACCAGGACGTCATCGACCGGGTCCCGCGCTTCGTCCCCCGCCCGCCACGGAGGAATCCGTGACAGCTCGCCCACGTGTCGTCATCGCGGGTTTCGGCGACACCGGGGTGCTGGTTGGCATCCACCTGTCGCGGTTCGCCGATGTCGTCGGCATCTCGAGCAAGCCCGGCCTGGTCAGCGGCCAGGAACTCGGCCTGCGCCTCACCCGGCCGGAGGTCTGGCGGCGCGACTACTGGGTGGGGTTCGATCGTTACCGCCGTCTGGACGCGGCACGTACGCTCCACGCCACCGTGGCCGGGATCGACCCATCGCGCCGATGCCTGCAGATCGTCGACGCCGACGGCGTCGAACGCGAGCAGCCGTACGACGTCCTGGTGATCTCGACCGGCGTCACCAACGGGTTCTGGCGCACACCCGAACTGCAGACCTCCTCCGTTGTGGAGCAGCAGCTGAACGAGGCGTACGACCGCATCGCGTCGGCCCCAACCGTCGCGGTGATCGGCGGCGGAGCCGCCGCGGTGAGCTGCGCCTGGAACATCGCGCACACGTGGCTGGACAAACGGGTCGACCTCTACTTCCCGGGAGAGGCTGCGCTCCGGCATCATCACCGGCGGGTCTGGGCCTCGTTGGAGCGGCGCCTGCGCGCCCGCGGGGTCGGGATCCATCCCGGACATCGGGCCGCACTCGGCGAGGACTTCACGGCCAGTCAGGTCAGCACTGAACCCGTGGAATGGGCCACTGGGCAGCAGTCGGCAACCGCGGATGTCGTGCTCTGGACGATCGGTCGGGTCACACCGAACACCGGGTGGCTCCCTGCGGAGGCACTCGACGACCACGGATTCGTGGTCACCGACGAGTTCCTCCGCGTCCCGGGCATCCCCGGGGCGTACGCGATCGGCGACGTCGCCGCCACGGACCCCCTCCGCAGTTCGGCCCGTGCACGCGCGGATCGTCTGCTGGCACACAACATTCGCGCCGATCTGGGGCGCGGTCGGCCGAGGCGGTTCACGCCGTTGAGGTGGCGCTGGGGCTCGGTCCTCGGCACCCAGCACGATCGCCTCGAGGTGTTCGGCCCGTCTGGCCGGTCAATGACCATTCCGAACTGGTCAGCACTCCAACCCTGGATCGTCGGGCGAGGGATCTACGGCGGCATCCGCCGCCGACGTCCCCTCCTGAGGCGGCACTGAGGGTCTGCTGGTGCACTAGGGGCAAACGCAGGTGAACCACAGGGTGAACCGACGCCCGTCCCCGACCCCCGGACGAGTCGGTCAGTTAGGACTGGCAACCAGAGGCCTACGTCCCACACGCCAGCCAGAGGAACCCCGAATGATTCGTCGGACCACGAGCGCGCCCGACAGCGGGTGGCGCATGCAGGTTGTCCGACCCGTCATCTACATCGTCGTCGCTGTGCTGGCCGGGTTGAGCTCCCTGGTGCTCCCCGCCGTCGCGGACGCCGCATCGACGAGTCCGATCCTCGCGGTTCCCCACGAGAACCAGGGCTACCTGCAGAGCCTCAGCTGCACAAGCATCGCTTGGTGCCTCGCAGTCGGGCAGCAGCAGACGTACAGCCAAGGAGCAGAAGCAGTGCCTCCTCTGGCCGAGATGTGGAACGGAAGTTCCTGGACCGAGATCGACACGAGCTCGATCGCCAGTCCCAATGGCCACGGACCCAGCTTCGAACACGTCTCATGCGCCACCCCGACCTTCTGTCTGATCGTGGGGGGCGGCGGGCCCGCAGCCGACAGCACGTCCAGGGTCTTCCGGTGGAACGGCCAGTCCATCAGTTCGGTCGCCAGCCTCCCGTCGAGTTGGGCGATGGACGCCATCTCGTGCGTGAGCCCCACGTACTGTCTGGCAAGCGGTGCCCACATGCAGTACGCGAACCAGTTCGACCCGGTGGCGACCTACGGCGTCCTGGCCGCGTGGGACGGTTCCCACTGGCGCCGGATGGCATCGCCGTCGAAGTTCGTTTCGTCCGTCTCGTGCTTCGCCGTCGCGCAATGCGCCGCCCTGGGTACGGCCGATGCCGCCGGGCACGGGACGACCTCGCTCGACCTGTTGCACGGCGGCACGTCGTGGAAGGCACGCAAGGTCACATTGGAGTTCGGCGACGCGTCGAAGTTCCGCGCAGAAGGGATGCGCGTCGCAGGTCTGGCCTGTCGGTCCGTCACGTTCTGCGTCGTGACCGGCGGAGCGGACAGCCACGGGCGCGGCGGGTACGTCAACGGCTACGTCGCCCGAGGCGGCTTCTACACGCCCTGGTCCGGGCAGCAGACAGGCCCGACGAACGGGTCCTTCGCCTCACCGGCATCGTGCGGCTCGGCGTCGGACTGCGGACTGATCGGACAGTTCAACCACGGCTCCGGGGCCCATCAGGGGCAGTACGTCATACGCCTGAAGGGAACCGCGTGGTCAGCGCACCCGAGCCCGGGTGGCTACACCGCGTACCAGTGGAGCGACATCTGGTGCGGAAACGGTCATTGCATGCTCGTGGGCCTGTCCGACCCGGGGACCGGGACGGCTCCTCCGACGCATCCGGCGGCGGCCGAGATCTGACATCACGACCCCCCAAACGTAATTCCGTAGTGGAATTACGTAGCGCTACGGATGCATTTGTTTAACTATGCGGATAGATATGTCGGTTGCGGTATTTTCTGAATTGCCGCAAAACCCCACCACGTACGTCCATCGAATTCATCCTCCTGAACCACGAGACGCGTTCCCATGTCTTTCATGCGTGCACCACGGCGTCGCCAGCGCACGGATCCCGGTCGCCAATCGACGAGCCGGAATGGGATGCTCAGATTTCTGTCGCTCGCACTGGTGGCGCTCTTTGTCGGAGTCATCCTGTTCGCCGGGTCGTGGCGCGTGGCCGGTGGTCGATGGGAGGTCGTCCGGACACCCTCGATGGGGACTGTCGCTCCCGTCGGGTCCCTGATCTGGACTCTCCCGGTGGACGCGTCCACCCTCAGGGTCGGTGACTTCATCTCGTTCCACCCACCCGGCCAGCCACGCGTCACGTACAGCCACCGCGTCTGGAAGATCTCACCCGACGGGACCATCCAGACCAAGGGCGTCATCCCGGCTCCGGACGCCTGGAAACTGCGCGGCAACGACATCGTCGGCAAGGTACGGATGGTCTGGCCCGGCGCCGGCTGGCTGCTTGTCTGCGCCCCATTACTGGGGCTGTCCGCGCTCCTGATCCTGGGGCTGCGCCGGATCCTGCCTCGCAGTTGGCGGCTCCCGGCCACCCTCGTGCTGGTCGCGCTGGCGCTCGATGCGGCACTCGTCGTCTACAAGCCGTTGCTAAACGCACAGATCGTCGGGTCGAAAACCGATTCCAGCGGCGTGAGTGCGAGTTTCGTCAGCACCGGGCTCCTGCCGCTCCGCGTCACCGGTGTCGGCGGATCCTCGGTGGTGATCGAACCGGGCGAGGTCGGGACCGTACGCACCAGTGCCACAGGCTCCGACAGCCGCTACCACGTCAACTTCGCGAGCGCGATCCCATGGTGGTTGTGGGTTGCCATGGTTCTGGCGGCGATGACGATCCCGTTGTACGGACTGGTGGTCGGATTCGCAGCTGAATCAGAGGACGAGGACGACGTTCGAATACGCGGAAAGCACAGCGCTTCAAGCCTCGAGCGGCCAGATCAAGATTGATTCGGACGGCATTTCTTGATTTTCGTAACAAATCCGCGCCGATGCCGTTGAATATCCGCGCAGAGGTACTCGGACGGCCTCGCGCGTGATCGATCTTCAAACCGGCAACGATGTCGCTCCGCATCGTCGCAACCTATGAGATGGGGAAATTCTTCATGACTTCTACGCAGAAGCGGCGCCGGACCACCCCGGTGCTCTGGGCTGGTGGCGTTCTCGCCGCTCTCGCCTTGGTCCTCGGCGTGAACGGCACGCTCGCCTCGTGGTCGACGGCGATCCTGACCAACGACACCAACACGGTCAAGGCCGCGGACGCCAAGGTCCTCACCGAGACCGACGGCACCAACACCTGTGTGTCGACCGACAACAACGACGGATCGAACAGCTACACCTGTTCGACCATCAACAAGTACGGCGGCACCGCCACCCCGCTGGCGCCTGGCACCAACCAGGCCACGACCGTCACCATGACGAACACCGGCACCGCCTCGGGCTCGCTCACGCTCGCTCCCGGGACCTGTGTCAAGAGCGCAGGCAGCGCCTCGGCAACGCAGAGCATCTGCGATGTCGCCACCGTCACGATCAAGTGCACCGCCCCGAGCTCGCTCGACACGACGGGTACGCCGGTCGCGCTGTCCTCCTTCGGTTCGCAGACGGTGGGCACCCTGGCTGCCGGCGCTTCGACGCAGTGCACCTTCACGGTCGCGGTCCCTGCCACCGCCTCACCGCAGATCGCCGGCCAGATCGCCACGCAGCCGCTGGTCTGGACGCTCGCGTAACCCATGCACCTGTGTGGTGGCTGGCCTGAGCCGGCCACCACACGGGCCATCTTCTCGAGGGGGTAATCATGGATCGACGCACACGGCGAGCGGACCGACAGCGACACCGGCCGCTGGTCCTGGTGACCGCCACCGCAGCCGCAGTTGGGCTCCTGGCGCTCGGCGCCAACGGCACTCTGGCCAGTTGGACCTCCGCGGTCATCACGAACAACACGAACTCCGTCGCCGCAGCCACGGCCGTGATCCTGCAGGAAACGAGCGGTGCAGCGACCTGCAGATCCAGCGACGACCCGTCCAATGCGTACGCAAGTTGCACCACGATCAACAAGTACGGCGGCACCGCCACGCCCCTCTCCCCCGGCGACAGCCGGACGGTCTACGTCACCTTCACGAACATCGGCGCCAAGAACGGCTCCACGTTCTCGCTCACTCCCGGGACGTGCGCCTCCTCGCCCACGACGGGTACGCCGACCCCGGGCAACCTGTGCACTGACGGCGATCTGACGATCTCGGTGAGTTGCAACAACGGCACCACATACACCGGAACCAGCCCCTGGGCCGACCTCAGCTACTCCGCCGCGGCTCCTCCCACGGCGGCGCTGTCGCACACGACCGCTGCGGACCTCACGGTCGGCGCGTCGTGGACCTGCCGCATCGTGACGACTCTGATCCTCGGTGCGAACGTGAATGCCCAGGGTGTGCAGGTGACGCAGCCGCTCACCTGGACGCTGACCTGATCAACCGCCGCCGATCTGCTCACGATCTCGACCGAAAGAACGACCTGCACCGTGCCCACGCGTGACCGCGACGATTCCGTCGCCCGGAAGGATCCACACTCCGTGGACCCCTGGGTGCGGATCGTCGGCTGGATCGTTCTCGCGGGAGTCGTCGGGATGCTCCTGTTCGCCGGCGTCTGGCGGGTGAGTGGGGGCCGCCTCGAGGTCGTCCGATCGCCCTCCATGGGCACAGTGGCACCGGTGGGCTCCCTCATCTGGACCCGACCTGTCGACGTGGCCTCGCTCAAAGTCGGCGACTTCATCTCCTTCCACCCGCCCGGCGCCCCGAACGTCACGTACAGCCACCGGGTGTGGAGCATCAACGGCGACGGCACCGTCTCGACCAAGGGCGTCATCCCTGCCGTCGACCCGTGGAAGCTGAGGGACACCAACCTCGTCGGCAGAGTCGAGATGACCTGGCCAGGCGTCGGCTGGCTCGTCGTCTGTGCTCCGATCTTCTTCGTCGCAGCGATCGTGATTGCTGCGACCCGGCGGTTGCTGCGCCGGAAATGGCGGTTGGCCGCCACGCTCGTGATGGTCGCACTGGCGATCGACATCGCACTGGTCTGGCACAAGCCGCTCCTCAACGGCGAACTGGTCGCCTCACATGCCGCGCGCACGGGCGGCGAGGCGAGCTTCGTGAGCACGGGCCTGATGCCGCTTCGTGTCACCGCTGTGGGCGGTAGTTCGGTCGTGCTCGCCAGCGGCGAGGTCGGCACGGTCTCGACCGACGTGAAGGGCTCCGACGGCGAGTACCACGTCCACCTGGACGCAGCGATCTCGTGGTGGTTCTGGGTACTGCTCGTGCTCGGATGCCTTGCCATCCCGTTGTACGGCCTCGTCGTCGGCTTCCCGCCACGCCCGGCGGATCCGGATGAGTCGAGCAACGATGACACCGACGGTCCAGGCAATGACACCGTCGCCTAGTCGTTCGTCGAACCGCGGGCGCCGCAAACGCCCCCGCCACGTCCACGCCCGCGTCTGGCGGTCGCACCAACTGGGAGTCGTGGTCGCTGCGGCCACGGCGGGATGCCTTCTCGTCCTGGGGGCGAACGGCACCCTCTCAGCTTGGGCATCGTCCGTCATCACCAACCCCACCAACAGCGCAGCCGCCGTCCACGCCGCGCTGCTCCAGGAGTCCAGCGGCGCGGCGGTCTGCCACTCCTACGACGCCGCCACCAACAGCTCCAGCTGTTCGACCATCAATAAATACGGGGGCCTTGCCACGCTGTTGTCGCCTGGCCAATCCACGGTGCCGGTCGACGTGACGTTCAGCAACGTGGGGAGCATCAACGGGTCGGCCTTCGCACTGACTTCGCCCAGCCCCTTCTGCACGCAGAACCCCACGACGCCGACGGCAGGTGACCTCTGTGGCGGCGGGAGCCTGACGGTGTCCATCCGATGCTCAGCCGGAACGACCTTCAACTCTGCGGCGGCGTGGAACGACCTGTCCTACAACGGGATCCCGTCGGGCATCACCGGATCCCACACGGCGATTGCAGGCGACCTCAACATCGGATCCCCGTGGACCTGTGAGGTCGTCGCAACCCTGAGCCCGTCCGCGCCCAACAACACTCAGGGTGTCGTCGTGACCCAACCGCTCATGTGGACCCTCAGCTAGGGACAGCCCGCCCGCTGTTCTTGACGCGCTCTCCGTGGATGGTCGCGAACGCGAAGGCCATGACCAGCGGGAACTCCAGGCAGACCGCGAACAGGACCGCACCCAGAACGCTGCCGCCCGGACTGGTCCACACGTCGAACCAGCCGTCGACCGCGAACATGACCGCGCAGATGGCGGTGAAGTTGGTCGTCGACCGATGATGCTTCCACGCGGCAACGGCGGCCAGCGCCACCATGGACCATTCGAGGACGTCGAACCCGAGCCAGGCGACGTCGTAGTGGTGCGTCGTCGCAATCGACGTGATGTCGGTCGCCAGGTAGACGATCCACCCGAGGAACCCGACGGCAACACACAGCGCGAACCAGGTGATCCAACGGGGCACCCTGTCGAGATGAGGCGTCGGGAGTTTCATACGCCGTGCCGTTCGGGACCCATGGGACTCAATTGTACGAAGGCGCTCCAACCAACGTCGCCACATCGCACCGCGAGGGGCGGGCAGGCTCAATCCGTCGATCACGTTGCCAGTCTCCGACGTCGCCGCATCAGCCACCACCGCCGCCAGGCTCGCCGACGCTAGCCACTTCTTCCCAGGTCGGACAGCCCGTGACTTCGCCGGTCACCGCCGGCCCCCGGCAGCCAGGATCAGAGCCACCATCGCCCGGATTCCCGAATCAGTGAGATGGACGCCGTCGGGCCCGAAGTACTCGGGATGCCCTGCCGCCGCGTTGTGGAAGTCGACGACCCGGACGTTCGGGAACTTCGACACCTTCCAGATCGCACGCACGCTGGCCGACTCCCACGGACGGTTGACTCGCGGGGTCACCAGCAGGATCAGGGCATGCGCATGGCGGCGTACGAAGTCCGTCAGTGCGCCCGGGTCGATGGCTCCGTTGGTCCCGATGCCCAGCAGATAGGTGCCTCCGGGACGGTTGAACTGCGTGTACGTATCAGCGATCGACAGGCCGGTCCAGGGCTGCCTTCCGATCTCGGCATTGATCGAGATCCCCGGGACCTTTCGCTGCAACCGGCCAGCGATGTCGATCAGCAGGGAATCACCGACGGCGACCGTGTCCGGCCCGGTCATGCTCTTCGGCTGCGCCATCGCCGAGGATTCGGCGGACGGGTGGGCGCCCGAGCGCCCGCTGACGCCATGGTCAGGAGTCGCGGACTGCGTGACGGCGGGTGCCTCGCCGGGATGGCTGCCCATCAGGACCGTGATCGGCCCGTGGTCGACCTGCGGGACGCCGACGCCCGCCAACGCGACGCCAGGAACGATGACCATGGCGAGGGTTGCCCCCACGACGACTCGTCGCGGCACGGTACGCATTCCTCGGAGCCGTGCCGCGATACCCCGGAGCGTGTTCCTGAACCCTCGGCGCCGGATCGGCATCTCGACGAACCGGTAGGACACCTCGGCGGTCACCATGGTCAGGCCGACGACCGCCGCGCTCCGGGCCCAGTAAAACGTACCGAACGTGAGCGGCGAGGACAGGGCGATGAGGATCGGGTAGTGCCAGAGGTAGATGCCGTACGACCGTCTGCCGACGGCACCCAGCACGCCGCAATCGAACCGGCCGACAAGTCGGGACAGCGCGCCGTCCTGCAGGGCGAGGATGAGGCCCACCGAGGACACAGCCGCGAGCAGGATTCCGCCGCGGTAGGTGAAGGCGGCCCGGTCTGACAACGTGATCGTCAGAGCCGCGTACACACCTGCCGACCCGAGCCCGATGGCGCACGCCCACCATCCGCGAACGCGTCGTGCGGCCGCCGATCGGCTCGTCACGGACCCGTTCGGGGCCAGATGCATCCATACGGCCAGGGCCGCGCCGATCAGCAGTTCACCCATGCGCGCGTCGGTACCCATGTAGCTGCGATTCGGGTCAGCCGCCCGGTAGAGCACCGCCATCACGGCGAACGACGCGACGACCGCCAGGCCCAGAAAGAAGAGGATCCGGCCCGGACGACGCAGGACGGCCAACAGCACCACGAGGACGAGCGGCCAGAGAAGATAGAACTGCTCCTCGATCGCCAAGGTCCAGAGATGGGTCAGCGGAGACGGCAGCGCGAAGGAATCGAAGTATGAGATGTGGTGGAAGATCATCCACCAATTGCTCGAGTACGTCATCGAAGCGAGCGCGTCGCCGCGGATCCTGTGGAGCGATGCGGGCGCGAACAACAACGCCACCGTGAGGCACAGCAGGACCAACACCAGGAGCGCCGGGAAGAGGCGCCTGACCCGCCGGATCCAGAAGCTGCGGAGATCAAGGCGCCCGGCGGCACCGATCTCGTTGAGGAGAAGCCTGGTGATCAGGTACCCCGAGATGACGAAGAAGAGCGTCACGCCGAGGAAGCCGCCTCCGAACCCGGGAGCGGTGAGGTGGTACGCCACCACCGCCACGACAGCGACGGCCCGGAGCGAATCCAGCCCTGCGACCCGCGTACGATCCGAACCCCCGACGCCCACTGTGACTCCTGCCAACCACCCTGTCGGACCTGGTTGCCTCGACGCAGTCGACGGTAGGGAGCGAATATCCCAGGGCTTGCTCGGCCAGTTGTCAGTTCTGTGACAGGTCCACTGCCGGGAGAGTGAGTACGGCGACTCCCCCGCTCTCGTTGCCCAGGCTCAAGGTGGCACCCATCTGGCGTGCATACGTCTGGGCGAGGGCGAGTCCGAGTCCCGACCCTGCGGATCGGCCCAGAGCGTGCAGTCGTCGAGGGCCGGCCGTGAGCATCTCCTCCGGAAATCCGCGACCCGAGTCCCGGACCGTCACGCAGCCTCCCGAGACCTCGAGGGAGACCGGCTGCGCGCCGTGCCGGTGGGCGTTGGCCAGCAGGTTCACGATGATGCGTTCCAGACGCTGAGGTTCAGCCAGCACCATGCGAGCCTCATCGGGAGCGACGAGCTCATCCGGGGCGATCGCGGGGATCTGCGCCGCAATCTCTGCCACCAGAGCCACCACATCGACCGGTTCGATCACTGGGGAGCGTTGGTCCTGGTCGGCACGGGCCAACTCCAACAACTGATCGACCAGCACGCGAAGCCGCGCCACCTGGCGGCGTACCAGGCCCGCCTCGGGGCCCTCGCGGGGCAGGAGCTCGACGGCCGAGACGAGCGCAGTCAGCGGGGTACGCAACTCGTGCGCGACATCTGCGGTGAAAGCCTGCTCCGACCGCACTCGATCGCGCAGCGTCGTCGACAACCTGTCGATCTGTGCGACGAGCTCGCCGACCTCGTCGCCATCGCGGCCGAGGTCGGCCTCCCGCGGACCCCCGTCGGCGCCGGTCTCCACCCAGCGGGCCGCGCGCCGCAACCGGGCGGTCAACGAGGTCGCCACCGCCCATCCACCCAACACGGCGATCGCGGATGTCACCAGCCCGAGCAGCAAGAGAGAATGATGCAGGTCGGCGCGTTGCGCCACCAGGCTGTCGGCCGGGATGTCCACGACAAGCACGTCGCTGTCGCTGATGGCGTTGGCGGCCCACATGTGCGTGCCGTCGAAATAGGTTGCCGCCGCGTTGTGGGCTGCTGCGGTGACCACGCCGTCCGGAATCGCCGCAGGATGATCCGTGGCACCCACCACCTCAGCGTTGTCCAGGAGAGTGTCCGCGAACTCGTACGTCGCTGTCGCAGCGCTGAGCTGATCGAGCGCCTGGCTGCGGAGGCGAGCGATGCCCTCGGTCATCGTGCTGCGGTCCGCAGCCACCGCAAACGCCAGGGCGACGGTGACGGCACTCAGCACGACGACAGCAGCAATCGGAAGCCTGAGACTCCGCCACCACCGCACTCCGCTGCTGCTCACCCCGCCACCAACTTGTAGCCGAAGCCGCGAATGGTCTTGATCGCATCCGTCGCCAACTTCGCTCGCAGCCGCGCGACATTGGTGTCTACCACTCGCTCATCGATCCAGTCGGCCTCACCCCAGACCGCCTGGAGGATCTGCGTACGCGACACGACGTGGCCGGCGTTGTCGAGGAGGTACTCCAGCAGCCGGAACTCGGTCGCGCTCAGTGCGACCACATCGCCGAGCGCGGTGACCACGTGTGCGGCACGGTCCACCACCACGTCCCCGAAGGCTTCGGTCGCCAGGCGATGCTCCCGCACGTCCGCGCCGGAGCGCCCACGCACCACCGCTCGTAGTCGTGCAGCCAGGACTTCGCCGTCAAACGGCTTGGTGACGTAGTCATCCGCACCCGCATCCAGACCAGCGATGACGTCACTGGGGAGATCGCGGGCCGTGAGCAGCACGATCGGGAAGCCGAACCCTGCCCGGATCAGCCGGGTGAGCCGGATGCCGTCCATGCCCGGCATCGCCACGTCGACGACGGCGACGTCCGGGACCGTGCGGGAGATCAGGCCCAACGCGCTCTGCCCATCCTCCACCGCCGAGACGGTGAAGCCATGTGCTTCCAGCACGAGGGACGTCGTCAACCGGACGTCGTCGTCGTCCTCGACGAGAAGCACGTGTGGTCGTGGCTGCATCAGACCTGATCCCCCAACTCAGCGACTGGAGGCGCTGACGTCCCACGTGCCCGCCATGGGCGCGAGGTCACCACGAACCTTCTTGGTGAAGGAGACGGTGACCTTCTCGTAGACCGCGGTCCCGGCCTTGCGTACCAACCCGTGTGCCGTCACCGTCACCGGAGCCGAGACATAGTTGCCAGCAGCACAGTAGGGCGTACAGGTGTTGTAGACGAGTCGCCCCGTTGCGTGAGCCTGCGCCGTGCCCCACCCGGTCCACGACAGGTTCTCGACGCCCACATTCTCGTCGCCGCAGGTGAGCGAGTAGAGCTTCGGCCGGTTCACCGGCTGGCGACCGCAGGTCAGCAGGTACGTCTTGGCTCCCACGGCGTGGGCATCGTTGGCGACGTTCGCCACCTGGACGTGGGTGTCGGCAAAGGCCGAACTGAACTGGCCGAGGGCGACGCCGCCCGCAGCGGCGACTGCCGCGATGAGGATGACGACGGCAACCATCGGCACTGACAGAAGACGTGGTGTGAGCGAACGCATGACATTTCCTTCAGACTCGGATCCAGCCCCTGGTGGACGGACGAGTCGACCGTACGAAGCTCACTTCTCAGCCCCGGGGCAACAGTGTGTCACTTCAGTGACAACCATTCCGCCGCCGGACTGCGTCAGTCGATGAAGTACGCCGGGTACGCCGCGTACGCCTCGTCCGAGAACTGGCGAAGTCGACGGAGGTGGCGCAGCAGCGTACGCCGACCGCTGGCGGCATTGCCGGATTCCACCGCGTCGGCAATCACCACGTGCTCGTCGATGACGGTCGTGAAGATGTCCTGGTCAGGTCGCGTGAGTCGATGCGCCCGGTCGAGGTGAAAATGCGGCAGTCGCACGGCCATTCGTCCGTTGGCAGCGTCAGCGAGTGCGACGAGCTCGTCGTGGAACTGCTCGCAAGCCGCCATGAAGGCACGGATGTCGCGGGACTCCGCTGCGCCCTGTTGCACCTCGATCAGGTCGTGCATCCTCGTGGTGTCCCGAGCACGCGCACCGCAGGCCGCGTCGAAGGCGTATGTCTCCAGGCTCTCGCGCAACCGGAGTTCCCTCCCGACCTCACGCCACCTGATGCGTGCGACCTTGGTTCCGACATGAGGAACCGAGGTCACCAGACCCGCCGCGGTCAGACGCGCGATGGCCTCTTCCACGGAGGCGCGACTGACGCGGGCAGCCGCGGCGATCTCGGCTTCCACCAGCAGCGATCCCGGCAGCAGTCGCAACGTCCGGATCGCCTCCAGCAACTCCGTGAAGACGGCGTCCGAGGCCTCCGCCCACCCGACGCCGGGACCCGGCATCGAGAACAGTCCGGCCAGCGGCGAGGACTCCAGGGCCACGATGCCGCGGATCGAGCGGATCGAAGGAAGCGACTCGGGAGACAGGCGTGGGTCAGGTACTTGCATGCACGTGTTCGAAGAAGGTCGACCGGAGGGTCACTGACCGGCTTCGGGGTGCGTACGCGACGTCGGACGGCGACGCAGGTTGATCTGGCCACGCCGACGGTAGAGCGCGACCACCAGGCTGGCAGCCACAACTGCGCTGCCGCTCACGCCGGCCCGGAGCAACTGATCGTTGCTCCCGCTCGTCGTACCGGTGCTGTCCAGGCCCGCGTCCACCCCGGACGGGAGGCCGTGGGTCGAGGTTCCGCCACAGACCGGTGCCTTGCCGCCCTTCACAGGCACGATGACGACCTGACCGGTGCCGTGCGACGGCGCCCAGTTCCCCTTCGGGATGAAGGTCGCGGTGAAGTGATGGGTACCGGCCGGCAGGGGCTTGCTGAACCGCGATCCGCAGCAACCGATCATCTCGGTCACGCGGCCGCTGCGTGGCACCACCCGACGGTCGTAGACGACGCCATCGACCGCGAACTCCACAGTCCCCTCAGGCACACCGGCGTCGGAGGTCACCGTGATCCGGACCGGCACGCAAGACCCGTACGGGAAGCTCGGCGCGTTGCTGACCGTCGTGCTGGTCCCTGGCGCGCCCTGATACGCCACCGGCGACCACGACCGGGCAACGCCGGATCCGGAAGCAATGAGGACGGCAGCGATCGCAGCCAGCATCAGGCTGATCGAAGTGATGAGTCGAGCGATTCTGCGCAAGATAGGACCCCCAGAGAGCACCGGCATGGATACCTCACCGTTGAGGCCTGCTGCTTAGACGCGCGATCCGCCCGATCCATTACACGCGCCGGGCAATTTTTTCGATGACCAGCAACAGGGCCTCGGGGTACGCGAGTGTCACCGAACGATGAAACGGCCCCGCGCTCGGACGCGGGGCCGTTTCCCCAGCCTCCCGATAGGGGTGGGAAGCTGACAGGTCCGAGCAGTGCCAGCAGACAGAGGGGGGATGGTCGACTGCTGGCGCGCCTAGGAGCTCACTCGTTCCTGGGGCTATGACGCGACCGGGAGCCTCACCATGACGCGCGGTACGGATCTTTTTTGCGACGGTTTCGCAGGCTCCGTCAGGACGCTCGGTAGCAGGTGAGGACCTGCTGCCGCACATGGCAGCTGTCAGCGGAGCCGGTTTGGGTGTACAGCACCGTGGGTTGTCCGGTGGAGGGATCCGGATACCGCGAGGTGATCTGCAGGGGGCCCACGCAGTCAGCCGTCGGGCCGCTCGCCGAACACGTCCCGCCTCCGCTGGGGGTCATCACGATGTCCGCAGCCGAATTCCCTGTCGAATCCACACACTTCACCCCCGCGCCCTGCATCCTGCACGTGCCGATGTTGGTGTACTCAAGGGACTTCGTCCCGCTCGGACTCGCCGAAGCGGTTGGAGAAGAGACAGGCACGACGGGTACGGCGGGCACGTGCGGCAGCACCGGAGTCGGCAAGGCCAGCGGCGCAGACCGGCTGGAAGCCGGCGACGGCAGCGCGGCCGGAGTCGGCATCGGTTGCCCCGACACGGACGCGTCCGATGGCCGCGCGGTCACCGTGGCTCCGGGGCGATCGGGTCCGAACGACGAACTGTGCGAATCCAGACCACCCGTATGCCGAGCATCCACGGCAACAGTCCGCGCGGTGTGTGCGGCGTCGTGCAGGTCAGCCACCCCGACAGCTCCAGCCACCGCAACGGTCGCGATCACCACCACGGTGTTCGCAATCACGGTCGACGAAGGCCCGGCCAGCGGCGCAGCGACGCGCAGTCGCTCGACCAGATCCGCGACCCGGCCCCTGACCGCCGCAAGGGCCGAGTGTGTCCCGGGTGCGGCGGTGCCGGGCAGGTGGTTGCCGGTCGTCGAGGGCACCCCGAGAAGGAGGACGGGGATCAGGAGAGCTGCGAAGCGGTTGTTGATGTGGTCAAGCCCCTCCACGACCCGTGCGCACTCGTCGCACCGCCGCACATGGTCGCCGACGACAGCGTGACGACTCGCAGCGAGCCGCCCGCGTACGTACCTGGGCAGGTCGGCGACATGGGCGTGGCATTCACTCCCCGACGGAACGGCGTCGAAGTGCTGCGACAGATAGGCCTGTTTGAGCCCCTCGCGCGCTCGCATCGCCAGGACCGACACCGAGTTCGCCGAGAGCCCGTACTGCTGTCCGACGTCGTGCGGCGTACGTCCCTGGACCACCGTGGCCCACAACACCGTCTGCCAGCGGTCGGGCAACCCTCGGAAGGCCCGGCTGATGGCATCACACTCAACGACCGTCTCGGCCGCATCCGGCGCCGCATGCTCAGCGACGAGGCTCACGTCATCGAATGGGACCTCTCGCCCGACCCGCCGCAGCGAGTCGACATTGACGCTCTGGATCGTCGCGCAGAGATAGGCACGGAACGCCGTCTCCGGGCCTTTTCCGGCGCGCGTCAGCCGATATACCTTCACGGTCGCCTCAGAAACCAGATCGTGCGCACGCACCGGATTCGTCAGCGTGAGCGCGTACGTGAGCGCGCTCTCGTAGTGCTGCCGATAGAGCGCTGCGAACGCCTCATCGTCGCCCGCCCGCGCAGCAGCCAGCAGCTCCTGCTCCGCGATCCGCTCCCCTTCAGATCTCACAGCGATACCCCCACGACGCGCATGCGTCGCCGATACAACCACCCCTCGATCCCATGGTAGAACACGTTTCAGTTTCCGCCGAGTGCTGGAAATGACATCACCCCTCCCCCCGAGCCCGTGAGCTCGCGAGGGAGGGGTGATGAGGGTTCAGCTCTACTGCACCGTGACCGTGATCGGCCCGGAGAGGACCTGGTAGCCGTCGTTGTAGAGGTAGTAGACCTGATAGGTCCCCGGCCCGTAGTTGAACGTGAACGTCTTGCTCCCACGCTCACCGCTGGCCGTCTGCCAGTCGGTGGAGTATCCGTTGCCGGGCGAAGTGCCCTGCTTGTAGACACCGATCCAGTTCGACGAGCTGGCGGTACCTGCCGGAGTGGCGTACGCGAACGTGACGGTGGAGCCGTTGGAGACCGACTGCGTCGAGGCGGTGAGGCTGGTCGCCGTCGGAGGCGCGTACGCCCCGGTCTGCGATGTCACCACCAGGTTCGCCGAACTGCCGCTGATCGAGCTCTGGTCGGCGTACGTGCAAGTGCTGCTGTGCGTGGTGCTCGTGTAGGGCACGGCGGCGACGGTCTTGCCGTTGACTGAACCCGTGATCGGCGAGAACACCGCACTCGAGTTGATCTGGTTCCCGCAGATCGCGTTCGGGTCGTTCCAGTTGAAGTACTCGACCCAGGACACCTCGGGGCTCACGGTCCCACCGGTCGCGCCACCGAACTTCAGGTAGCCGATCCGGTGGTTCACGTTCGTAGTCGGGTCGTAGAGGTAGGCCGTCCACCAGCCAGCGCCTTGCGCAGGTGCCTGCGCCACGGTGAGCCGGTACTTCACCCCGGCTTTCCACGGGTAGTAGATCCGCGCGGACTTGAAGTCCGTGGTCTCGGTGCCGCTGGTGCAGTAGGCACCGAGCGCAGCCTCGCCGGTCCGGCAGTCAGTCGCGCCCCACACGCTGAAGAGCACGGGCCTTCCGGTGCCGTTGCCAGAGGTCGCCTGGAACCCGATGTAACCGCTGTTGTCGGCAGTCGAGAACTGGTGGGACCAGAACACGTTGGCGCCGTCGCCGGGGTCGTTGGTGACGGTCGTATAGAACTGCATCGTGGTGTACTGCGGGCTGGAAGCCGTGTATGCGTACAGGCCCGGCGTGCCCAACGACGACGGTCCGTCCGTGGCGGCCTCGGCCACGGCGGCGGCGGAGCCCACCATCCCCACGACCGCGAGCCCGACGGCCGCGATCCGGATCTTCAACTTCGACATGATTTTCCTCCCCAGGACACCAGGGCAGACAGCCCCGAGTGCGCATCCGCACGATCTGAAATCGTAGGCATCCGAGGCGTCCCCGCAAGGGGTTCTGACCAGCGACTTCTCGGCACGACCCCACCGTGAGCGTGGGCGCCACGAAGGTGTGTCCGGACCGAGGACGATGCGTAGTACCCGGGGACTACGCAAGAGTCTTACGGAGAGTGGGACACTCGGCGTGATGACGCCCGCGACCCACGACCCTGAGATCCCCAGGCCGCACCGGGCACCAGCACCCTGGAGCGGGACTGCCGCTCGCCCCGACAAAGTCATCGCGGTGCTGCTCGGGCTGTGCATGGCGTACTGGATTGCCTTGTGGCCGCTGGTGCCGGCGCTGATCGGTTCGCATCCGCTGCTGTTGGAGATCATCAGTGGGTCGACCCTGGCCGAGGTCACGGTCGGAGCGCACAGTCGACTCGGCGAACTGCCGATCTGGTTCGCCGTTCTGGCCGGCGTGCCCGGGACGATGATCTTCGACTGGGTCTTCTGGTGGGCGGGGCGTCGGTGGGGTGACCGCGCACTGCACCTGCTCCTGGGCCGCGCTTCCTCGCCGGGAGCGCTGGCCCGTCGAGAGGCACGTCTGGCCCGACTCGAGCGAACGGCCGAGCGGTTCGGTCCCGCGGCCATTGTGCTCGCGTACTACCTGCCGGTGCCGAACATCCTGATCTACGCGGCCTCCGGGCTGGCCGGGATGCGACTACGCACCTTCCTGGCCTTGGACGTGCTCGGCTCGCTGCTGTGGGTCGGCCCGGCCGTCGGTCTCGGGTACGCCCTCGGCAAACCGGCCGTGGATGTCATCCATCGGATCGACCACTACTCCACGCTCGTCACCATCGCGGTGATCGTGCTGGTCACCGTCGTCCAGGCTCGGAGAGGACGCACCGTCCCCAGATAGGGCGTGCCACGTCCCCGTCAGTGGATGGTCTCGCCGTTGTGGCACATCTCGACGAACTTCGCGATCCGTGCAGCCCGGGTCTCCGCCTTCTTCGCATCCTGCACCCGGTAGAGGATGGCGTAGCGGTTGGCACCTGTGAGGGTCTCGAAGAACGCCTCTGCCTGCGGGTCGGCGGCAAACGCGGCAGCCAGGTCATCCGGGACCGTGGCCGTCTTCTGACCGGCGTACGCCGCAGCCCACCGTCCGTCCGCCTTGGCCGCGTCGATCTGAGCCTGCCCGGACGGGCGCATCCGACCCGCCGAGATCAGAGCCTCCACCTTGTCCCGATTGACCTGCGACCACTTGCTGCGCGGGCCGCGCGGAGTGAAGCGCTGCAGCCAGTACGCCTCGTCGTAGCCCCGCTTCTGCCCGTCGATCCAGCCGTGGCAGAGGGCGATGTCGAGCGCTTCGGCGTAGGTGACAGTCGCAGCCGCGCCGGCCTTCCCGATCTTGAGCCAGAAGCCGCGGACGTCGGCGTGGTGCTCGACGAACCAGGCCTCGCAGTCGGGCACGGTGAGGAAGGAGATCACCGGCTGGCCGGCGAACTCCTCCGTGGTGTCCTCGGGCATGCATCCATCCTGTCACCGGCCACCGACAGAATGCCTCCACCCATGGACAGCGCCGGCGACCAGCAGGCCGAGAAGCCCGCCGACCATCGCTGCGGGAATGCCGATCTCAAACACTGCGAACCACGCGGTCGGTGCATACGTGTCCAGGCCGATCACAAGGCCGGCGAGGGCACCGATGAAGCCGGCGATCGCCGCACCGGCCGAGGCGTACCTCCCGGCACGGCTCACGTACGCGCGCGGCTGCAGACTGGTCACCCCACCATCATGGGCCTTGATCGGGTTCACGGTCAGGATCGGCGGCTCCGGCGCAGGAAGATGGCCGTCCCACCTCCGACCATCAGGACAGCTCCGCCGATCCACCAGAGCGCAGCGTGCGGACTCCCGTTGCCTCCACCTGTTGCCGGTGATCCGGCCGTCGGACCCACAGACGCCGATGTACTGACGTGCGGCTTCGCCGACGCCGTGGTCGAGGCCGAGACGTGTTTGGTCGGGGTCACCATCGGTGTCATCGAGGGGCTGGCGGCGTGCGTCGCGAACGGGATGGGAGCCGGGTGCGGTGGGCTCGGCGTCACATGTGGCGAAGACCGGACGGTCGGGTGCGTGGTCGGATGCGGAGACGGCGTGGTCGCCGGCACCACCCTGACCGTTGCGGTCGGCATCATCGAGTGGTCGGCACAGTGATACGTGTACGTACCGACGACGGTGAAGCGGTGCGAGTACGTCCCGCCCGACGCGATCTGCCCGGAGTCGAAGGCTCCCGGTCCGCTGAGCGAGGTGACGGTGTGATCCGTGCCGTCGTCGTTGGTCCAGGTCACGGTCGATCCGACCGTGATGGTGACAACCTGCGGTGAGTACGCGAAGTTCTGGATGGCCACACTCGCGCCGGCTGCGCTGCTCGCTTCCTGCAGAAGGACGAGGGAACCGAACATGGCAGTGACACAGGTGACCACCGCCACCAGAGCTGCGCGGACGTACAGGCGGGTCTTGGTCATGAGCGGGCCTTTCGCGGGGTTCTACGCAGATAGATGAGAGCGAGTACGAACGCGGCGACGGCGGCCAGGGCTTCGCCGTCGAAGCTCCGGGTCTTGTCGGCGGACCAGACCGGCTCGTACATGTCGGGGATCGGGCCGAGCTGCCCGGGATCGACGTAGTAGTAGAAGGTCACGGCCGCCACTCCGGCCGCGCCGACGAGGCATGCGGCGGCCGCCGAGAGGAGATTCGGACGGAGCACCAGCCAGATCGCGGCGACGATCGCCATCGCCGACTCGATCCGGAACAGGTCCGTCTGGCTGAGAGCGGACGTACGCACGAGGTGGTAACTCGATGCGATGTGCAAGTGGACGTACGCATCGATTGCCAGACCGGCCACCGTGATCAGGATGAGCGTCCACTCGATCCATCCACGTCGCAGGAGCTCCATGGCACACCGCCTCTCGTGATCGGTATCTGGAACACGAGGGTGCGTGGGATTCGGTTCAACGGACTTTCACCGGAGTCGAGGTGAACCATCCGTAGGGCTGTTCCGTGTCCTTGGTGAGGGCGGATCAACCGCCAGGTCGAACGGAAGGACGTACAGCCATGATCGACTTCATGACACGGCGCCATCGCCGCGCCGTACTCATCGCGCCCGCAGCGGTCGCCGGGATCCTGCTCTCCGCATGCGGCTCCTCGACCTACAGCACCGGCGGTTACGGCCATCCGTCCACCACAACGAGCCCGTCGATGTCGGCCAGCGGCTCCGGGGCAGAGCAGATCGCCACGGCGAAGGGTGAGTACGGCACGTACCTCACCGCTGACGAGGGTCGGGCCGTCTATCTGTGGGCGGGCGACTCCGGGAGCACCTCCAACTGTTCCAGCGCGTGTGCCAGCGCCTGGCCCCCGGTGCTGACCACCGGCGCCCCCAAGGCCTCCGGCTCAGCCATGACCCCCGATCTGGGCACGGTGAAGCGCTCGGACGGCGGCACCCAGGTCACGTACAAGGGACACCCGCTCTACTACTTCGCGGGCGACTCCGGGGCGGGCTCGACCAACGGCCAGGGCAACAATGGATTCGGCGCGAAGTGGTGGCTGGTCTCCCCCACCGGCGCCCCGATCACCGGAGCTGCCTCCAGCAGCAACAGCGGCGCGTACGGCGGCGGAAACTACTGACCCGTCGGCCGCGAGAGAAGCGCCATGAGTCCATTCGGGAGCAGACTGGTGGGCATGCCCCTGGGTCCGGCATCGGACGGCGACCGCCTGCTGCGTACGTTGCATGACGAGCACGGCGCTGCGCTGTGGAGGTACGCCCTCAGCCTGACCGGTGGCGACGCAGCCCAGGCGCAGGACGTCGTGCAGGAGACGCTGCTGCGAGCGTGGCGCAACCCGAATGCGTTCGAACCGGAACGCGGGTCCGCCCGGGCGTGGCTCTACACAGTGGCGCGACGGATCGTGATCGACGACCATCGCTCCGCCCGACGTCGGCACGAGTCAGTGACGGATCACGTGCCCGAACCCCGCACTGAGGACGCTGTCGACCAGATCGTCGACCGCGAGGTGCTCCGCCAGGCGCTCAGCCGACTGACGCCGGAGCATCGTGAGGTGCTGCGCCAGTGCTACTACCGCGGACGGTCGGTGGCCGAAGCCGCGGAGGCACTCTCGATCTCGCCGGGGACCGTGAAGTCCCGAACCCACTACGCGATCCGGGCTCTCCGGGCCGCACTGCAGGAACTAGGAGGTGCCGAATGAGCACGGACCCGTACGAACTCGTCGACGCCGCCTATCTGCTGGGCGCGCTCAGCCCGGACGAGCGTCTCGCCTTCGAGGCACATCTGCAGGGCTGCGAGGCGTGCCGAGCGCGCGTGGACGCCGGCCGCAGCGTCTTCCCGTACCTGATCGCCAGCGAGGAGGCCGATCTCGACGAGACGTACCCTCCGCTCCCGGACACGATCCTGCCACGCCTGCTCGCCGAGTCCCGTCGGGCCTCGCGCCGGATGCGTACGGCCAGCTTTGCGCTCGGAGCAGTCGCGGCGTCGGTGCTGGCGGTGGTGCTGGCGGTGGTGCTGGCGGTGGTGCTGGCGGTGGTGCTGGCGACCCAGCATCAGACCAGTCCGCCGGCACAGGCGATGGTGGCCGTGCACCCGACCGCCGTGAACGCGACCGCCTCGCTCCGTCAGACCCCGTGGGGGACGGAGATCACCGTGAACTGCGGATACACCCACGGGGTCGCGATCCCCGCGGGCTACCGCTACGCGCTGTCCGTACGGAGCACCACCGGTGCGACCAGCCAGCTGGGCAGCTGGCAGCTCAACGACGGCCGATCGATCGCCTTCAGCGCGGGGACTGCGCTGCCGATCAGCCAGATCCAGGCGATCGACATCACCGACTCCGACGGCACAGCACTGCTCGAACTGAGCGGATCTGCAGTAAGTCAACGCGGGTGACCGGGAGGATCCCTCCGGGTGTTGCACATCAGGGCTTCTGGAGGCGCCAGCCGCGTGTCGGTGCGGCGCCAGATCTATGCCGACTTGGAACCAATGTGAGCGTCCGCGTCGGACCAGAACGCGCGCATTGAGGTGATCTTGCCGTCCTCATTGAACGTCATCACGTCGATCGGGGCGATCGTATAGGCGGTTTCTCCGATGTGAGTGACGAGCTCGAACAAGAACGCCGCCTGTCCGTCTGCGATCTTGACGACACTGAGCTCGGCGGTCTGTTCCAGCCCCTCAAGCGTTGCGTAGAACTCGCGGATTGCCGCACGGGTGGTACGCACCTCGCTGCCGATTGGGTCCTCGACGGTGGCGCCTTCGGCGAACAGGTCCATGAGTTCATCGGTGGTCCCGTCGGCCACGAGCCGGACATAGGCACTGACGGTCTCAAGAATCGCTTCGCGGCTCGCAGTCATGGCCTGAAACTAGAACCGGTTCTAGTTTGAGTCAAGATTCGGATACTTTGGTTGCTCGGGACGCTAGGGGGCCAGATCCGGGTGCTGCATTCGACGCACTTGAATCAGTAAGTAGCGCTCCGAGGGACGCCGTGTGCGGACATGCAGCCACGCTCTTGGCTACGTGAGTTGCGGCAGATCAGGGCGTACGTGGTCCCGACGTGAGTCGGGCTCGAAGCCGATCGACTGCCAACCGCAGCAGCCCGCCGAACCCGACCAGGGCGGCGGCTGCCAACCCGGCAGGGATACCCAGGACGACGAGGCCGGCCCCGGCGGCATTGTCGCTGTTGGGGTCTGAGGACGTTGCCATTGCCAGCACATACGCCGCGAGCAGCGAGCCCCAGACCAAGGCTGTGGCGAGGGCCATGCGCGCGATTCGGCCGGGTGCCCGGCACGTCAGGTATCCCATGACGGGCATCATCAGGACAAGAGTCGCTGCGACGCCGCCCCACGACCACAGCGCCCATGTCGGCTCCAGTTCCGGATGGTCGTTGTGGCTGGCCGCCTGCATCCCGAATCCGGTTGCGAGGATCGCCCCGGTGATCCAGATTCCCCCGAGTACCCAGTCTGATCGACGGAGGAACGCCGACTGACCTCGGCGAGCTGATGACTGCGGTATCCACGTCGAACCGTCGAACCAGTAGCGAAAGTCCGGGCTCCACGCCGAGATCCACTCCTCGCCCGTCCACCACCAGATCCCGTCCGGCGAATGTTGCCCGTCGGCTGTCTCGGTCACCGGGCAAGTCTCGCATCAGCAGCAGTGACGGCCGAGCGTCGTACCGTGTCCTCATGACTCAGATGTCCTTCAATGGCGAACAACCGATCGCTCCAGCTCGGTTCAGGTTGGTTCGTTGGCGGGAGGGATATGCCGTCGAGGACGTCGACGCGCTCGTGGCGAAAATCGAGGCTGGTACGGCTACGAGCAGCGAGATCCAGAATGCGCGATTCACTCCCGTTCGGATCCGTCCCGGCTATGCGATGGGCGAGGTGGACAGGTACCTCTCAAACGTTGAAGCGGAGTTACGGGCCGCCGGCCGTTGAAGACACCGATTGAGGCGTACGGATCTGGTCAGCCCTGACATCGGACGGACCCTCCTGCGTGCCTGCCAGGCATCTTCGTTGGGATCGCAGGTGCCGTCGTGGGTGTGGTCAGCCTGGAGGGTCTGACCACGGCCCCGCGGATGAGACGCGACGCCCTCACGTCAGCTGAATCTGAGTTGAAGGACCTCACCTACGTGGGACTGATCGCCGCAGACGCGATCGGTGTTGAGACGCGCACAGCGGCAAAAGAGTGCGGTTCGCATGAGGCGTGCCCATACTCAGTGGGTGTCTGTCAGGCGATTGGATCAGTGCACGGTTTGCGCGAATGGGGACCTCGTATTCGCCATCCGAGAAGACACTGGCGCGGTGGTCGTTGAGTGCCTCGAATGCCTTACAGGCTTCAACGACCCTTCGATTCTTGGTCAGCCCTTCCGCACCGAATCCGCTCCCTTCGGTGTGCGTCAGGCGACGAGTGATGCGGTTCGGCGGGCTGGCCTCACGGATTTCGTGCGGGACTGATCGCGGCAGATGAGTGCGTCGTTGTTGGCAGCCCTAAGCCGCCGATTAGCCAACTAAGCGGCCGATGACGAGTACAGCTTCGCCAACGTGAATGGTGAGCCGATCTCTGTTGCCCGTAACCCTCATTGGGGCGCCAGACTCAATCACCGCGAACGAGCTCGTGAGCGCCCTCTGCCATGTCGGCGCCGCGGCGGTAAGGCCGACCAGCCCCGAATGGACGTCACGAATCCGGATCTGGGCGACCGGTGCGTCCGCGGCAACGAAGCGACCACTCCAAGGGTTCACGCCATCAAATCCGGTCACGGTGCCATTGTCCAAGAACTGAAGAGTCGCGGAACCCGGAACTGGGATCATCGGCCCGTCGGCACCCATCGTGCTCACCGACTCGACTGTCCAGTTGCCGAGGTAGCCGTGCGGCGGCATGGGCGCGGCCGGATGCGACGTAGCCAGGCTTGCAGAGGCGCTCGGATTGGCCGCGGTGCCTATAGATCCGCATCCCGTCAGGCAGGCAACTGTCAACGCACTCACGAAGGCCGCGCGAACGACTTCCACACACATGTGAACTCCTTCGAACCAGGGGATGCCGAGTATGACGCCGACGCCGTGGCGCAGGTTCCACGCCGCAGCGATTGACTTGCGACAAAGAAGCAGCGCGACATCCCGGCACTGGTCCTCTGCCTTGGCATTGCAGCAGAACGGTTTGCGGCTACTAAGAGACTTCCGGTCAGGATCGGTGTCTGGCCAGACTCGGTCTAGGTGCCCGGCGGGACGGCTCTCTTTGCGGCTGCCCACCAGAGGGTGTGGCTCTCTTCTGGTCTGCTGCCCGCCGGGTCACCGTTGACGAGGCGTGGCTCAAGAAGGGACTGCCCAGCTCGTAGTAGCACTGCCCACCTCGCCGTTTCAGTTCAATCGAATCGAAGCGAGGAAACGTGATGGATGCAGTGAACATTGGGGTCGATCCCCACAAACTCTCGGCCACGATCGAGGTCGTCGACCACCACGGTCACCGACTTGGCGGCGGCCGATATGCCACCGACACCGACGGGTACCGGCTGATGCGGAAGTACGTGGCGCAGTGGCCTGATCGGGTGTGGGCGGTTGAGGGTGCCAACGGTGCCGGCCGACCGCTGGCCCAACGGTTGCTCGCCGCTGGCGAGTCCGTGGTCGATGTTCCGGCCAAGCTCGCCGCCCGGGTGAGGTTGTTCGATACCGGCCACAACCGGAAGACCGACGCGACCGATGCGCATTCGATCGCCGCGGTCGCAGTCCACACCAAAGGTCTACGTGTGCTGGCGGTCGATGAGGGACTGGAGGTGATCCGGATGCTCGCCGATCGTCGTGATGAGCTTTCGCATCTGCGGGTTCAGACCGTGAACCGGATCCAACGCCTGCTCAGTGAATTGCTGCCTGGCCAGCGCAAACGTGACCTGTCAGCCGATCAAGCCAAGGCCCTGCTCGCGACAGTGAAGCCCCGGGATCTGGCTGGGAGGATGCGTCGCCGGATCACCGCTGAGGAGATCGCCGACCTTGTCGTCCTGGACCGGAAGTTGAAGAAGATCAACACCGAGCTGAAAGTTGCAGTCCTCGAACGCGGATCGCACCTGATGGACATTCACGGCATCGGCCCAGCGGGCGCAGCCAGGATCTTGGCCGATGTCGGCGATGTTGTCCGGTTCGCTGACCGGAACAGGTTCGCCTCCTGGACCGGCACCGCACCGTTGGATGCCTCATCTGGTGAGCAGATCCGACACCGGTTATCGCGGGCCGGGAACCGGCGGATGAACCACGTCATCCACATCGCCGCGATCGTCCAGATCCGGCGTGACACCGAAGGCCGGGCCTACTACCGACGCAAACTCGCGGCCGGGAAGACCCCGATGGAAGCACTGCGGTGTTTGAAGCGACGCATCTCGGATGTGATCTATCGCCAACTCGTGGCCGACGCACGTGAAGCGGGTCCGGGAGGGCACTGCGGGGCGTCTGACATATCCAGCGCGGTCGACCTGCCCCCGCACATCGACACTTCGGATCAGCCACTTCCCGGACCCGTGCCCACCACGCTACGCCCCGCTGGCGCCGTCGAACAGAGGCACCATCCAGCCGCCTCTTGACACAGAAGGGAGCCAGATCAGCGCGTTCAGGGCGGTCGCTACCGACCTAGATGTCCTCGCCGTCGCTGGCGCGCGACTACTGGTTTTGAAGGGCGTTAGCGACCTGATCTGCGATCCGGGCGGCGGGTTTCCGGCTGAGCAGTCCCTCTTTGCAATATGTGCGCACGAGGGGCAGTTGCTGACCGTCGGAAGAGGCCGGGACGAGGATGTCCACAACAACTTGCTGAAGCCCGGTCAATCCAAGCGGAATCGCCACACGGACCGCCGCATCGGCGGTCGGCAACGGTATGAGCTTCGGGAATGCGCTCGTGAGCTTCTGAAGTGCTTCGTCACGTGTCAGGGGCGCAACTGTGCCGCGATCCTCTACGACGGTCCGGAGTCGCATCGCGCCCCGGGCCCCGCCCTTGGCTCCGCCGCGACCGCCACCGAGTGCCCCGGCTCCGCCAGCGCCCACTCCGCCCCCGATCGATCCACCGAGTTGGCCGGCACGTGCGAACAGTTCGATTAGGTACTGCTCGACGTCGGCCGGTACCCGCGGGTCTTGTTCGCGCATACGGAGACATTAGTTGCCGACCGGATTCTCAGAAGACTCGTCGCGGCAGATGAGGGCGTCCGGTGTGCGCCGCCCAAACCTCTCGTCTCAACTGCAGAGGAAGTGATTTGGATTCGCCGTGGCGGCGCGGAAGACGACTTCGTGCCCGCGGTCGTCGCGAAAGATCGCTGTTGAAGGTGACGTCAGCGTGATGGTCCCGTGCTGGTACGGATTGCCCCATCCCTTTGGCGGATTGTCGTTCCCGTCGCTGAGGTGCGTTTCTGCTTCGTAGTACTGGCCATTGATGCGAGCGCGGCTAATGCCGCAGTGGGTGTAGAGGGAGAACGGCGACGAGGTCGGTGTCGCGTGAGGTTCCTCGCCATTGTCAGAGGAACTGCAGCCGGTCATAGTGGCAATGAGCGCGGCAACGGCGAGAACGGTGCTCCAGCGCACGGCACCTCCAACCCTCTGTCTCCAGAAGTATGACGCCAGGTTCGTCAGCAAAGGTTCCAATCCGGACCCCTTGAACTCGACAAACCCGCGCACGGTTGGCGGCAGAACTGGGCGTCCTCGGATGTCGCCCCTTGGGTATGGGTAACAGACTCGGCGCATGGCCGAACTGTCGCTTCAATGCCCGCGTTGCAAGGCCTCCTTCTCTGGGGAGGAAGCTGATTCGCTTGCAGATCTGTTGATCGGACACGTTGAGGCTGAACATGGGCATGCGCCGCTGCGCGAACACGTCCTGGCCCGTATCGAGCGGCACAACTGACGGCGGCAGACGGCGTCGAATATGTCCGGTTGCGGCAGGTGAACCCCCGCCGGCCGGTCAGGACTCCGACTATCCGGGCGGGATGCAGATGTGTCCCTTCGGGAGAAGATAAAAGAGATACGGGACGCGCATCCCCTCAAGAATCAGCGTGTTCTGCAGTTGGCACTGCTGGTACGCAAGTTGACCCTGAAGTGTTGCGAGTTGGCCCTGAAGATCCGAGACAGTGTCGGCCGAGGAGGGAGCGGCGGAGAGAGCCAGAACCGCGGCGGCGGCGCCTAACAGCGCGATGCTCTTCATAGGTGTGATCATGCGAAGTCCTTCTTGCGGGTGGACAAGTGCACCATGCCTGACGGCGCCACCTTAGAACCCAGTGTCGGACCGCCACAAGGCGTTGCGGAAAGGCTGATCTGTGCATCGTTCGGCCCGACGAGACGTACTCATCTCAACAGGGTCGCGCGCGATCAGCGGCAAACGAGTGCGCAATGGGCTGTGCAGCGGCCAACATGTCTGCATGAGTCAACCGATCGATCCGACCATACGTGCCGGACGATTCTGGCTGCCGTTCTGGTTGACATTTGGGATCGTCACCATGATCGCAGCGGGGCTAACCTTCGTCGGTTTCCTGTTCGTGAGTGCGTTCAATGACTCGGGCGGCTCAGAGGTCGCCATCGTGGGTGGCGCTGTTGGCTTTTTCGGGGTGGCGTGGCTTGCGGCGGCTTGTCTGGGTTTCCTGATCGCGGTGTGCGTGGGCGGCGCTAGGCGGGCGCTGCGAACGATGCCGCGTCGCACACTGGTTCCGGCGCTGCTGATTGGAAGCTTGGGCATCGTGTTCGTCGCTCTTGGCAGTGGACTCGAAGCGCGGGGAGACGCTGACGATGCGGCCAAGGCGAAGACAGCAGATACGAAGTACGCGCAGTCCATCGGGTTTGACGCTCGCCGGTGTCACGCGGTGCCGGCCTCGCTGGTCGCGAGGCTCATGGCAGCTCGAACAAGCGGTGTGACCGACAACGGAGGGGAGCCCGTGATTGGAACTCATGCCGCGCTCTATGACCTTCCGGGGTCGTATGCGTCAGTTGGGTTGCGTCAGTACGTCGCGCTGGCGATCGACACCCGGGGTACGTGGGGAACCAACGGGGCCTACTTCGATTTCGTGGCCGGGGCCGACGGGTCACCAATGTATGAGGTGAGTGACGCGACTCCCGACGGGGCGCCCAGCAGCTTCAAGCTGAGTAAGGCGACTGATCCGAAGGTTCGCGCGGCCCTCCGGCAGATCGAGCTCAGCGTCGCTGTGAACCAGGCCGCATATTGCCTGGGTCGACAGCCTTGAACGAGTAGTCGCCCAAGACCCGCAGTAGATCATTGCGGATGGGAGTAATTGGATGGGTCGACGCCGAACTTCTCGATCATGAAACGCCAAAACAGCAGAACGGCTTCGTCGACTGGGCGCTCAAGCCGATCGTCTCGACCCGTGATGGATAGGTGCTCAATGAGTACGGAGCCGTTTGACGGGTGCGCCAGGGAACTTGGAGCACGGATGGCTACGACGTCATAGGGCGGCTCCGGGATGGGTTCGGCGACGACTATCAAGTCATGCATTGAGGTGCACGCGGCGAGATCAGCGTCAGCGCCTACTGCACGCACGCTCTTCACGATGGCCGACATATGAGCGAACTCGGGATGATCGTCGGCGAACTTGGCGAACCTGTCGTCGATGTAAGCCCAGGACACCGGTCTGAATGGGTATCGAGGCGCCGGATGCCTGTTCATCGCCTAAGCGTGTCAGGTGGGTCGCCAATGCGCTCTCGATTCTCGACAGAGTCACGGCAAATCAGTTTCGCACGGAGTGCCCTGTGATCGGCCGGCGAAAATCGAGCACCCGAGGCGAACGCAGTGCAACCTCTCGCTCAGACGGAACCATCCAGAACGGCAGATCGGGTTTCAGGGCGTGGGTGGCCTCGGGGGAACGCCGGCTCTGATGTCGGTATCCGTCACTGCGTACCGAATCAGCTCGGCCCCGCTGCTGGCAAGAGCCCCGAGAACGTCTGGAGCGCACTTGGCCGACATGTGTTTCCGGCACCCTCCGACGAGCCCATCGAGATCCCTGACAATGCTCACGGGGCTGCTGATGGATGCGACGACATCCGCCGGGCACCAACCCTGTGCTCCAGCCGCCAGAGCTTGAAGGCGAGTGAAGTCTGGAGCGTGAGCCAGGATTTCCGGCACGGCTTCGTCCATCTCGTCAGAGAGCTTGTAGGCCTCATGCGACCAAGCGCGGACTGCGGCGAAGCACGCCTGAGTTACCCCAGGAGGCAGCGTCTGAGACGCAGGCGCAGCGGGCGCAGATCCGCAAGCGGTCAGTGCCGGGAGAACGAGAATCAACCGCGGCAGAGTCCTCACAGCGACAAGTTTGCAGAGGATCAGCAGCGGGTCAACGTATTCCGCTACTAGTGCGCCGTCTCTCTGAGGTCGGAGTACGCACTCATATCGGCAGTGTCGCGGCAAAACAGTGTGGATCTCCCGTCGCCGCGCGAGACTGGCCGGGTGTCCATCGTGTCGGGCGACTACCGCGAGATCGCAACAGTCCTCATGCATCTGCCAGGGAGCATGACCAAGGTCGAGCTCGAGCGCTTCCGCGGAGTCGGCATCGCGGGTGGCGAAGTGACGTGGGATCTCGAGACGGAGACGATTCCGGTCCACTTGCGCGCCATCGGCAGCCGGTTCGTGGTGGTCGGACGCTTCATCCGGCAGTCGGAGGACCACAGCGCTGAGGATCTCCATGCCCTGATGCGGATGCGTCCAGAGATCGTCGAACTAGGCCAATCTTGAACGCCTTGTCTGCGGCAGATCAGGATGCTTGGCTGGCCGTCATCGGGCCGAAACGAGTGATTCAGCCTGCGGATCAAAGCAGACAAGCCCGAGCTCTGAAGCGCATTGTGCTGCGAACGGAACCGCACGTTCGGCGCCGCTGTAGGTCATTGCGAAGTAGATGGCGTCGCCGAAGGCGTTGTTGATGATGGGGGCGTCGGCCCATGGCGTCTCGTCGTCGTCCCATGCTTCATCCGTGTCAGGCCACCTAGCCGTCAAGGCCTCGACGAAGGCCATAATTGCCGGCGTCGGGGTCGGCTCGTGGTCGCCCGACTCCATGCGGTCCATGAGCTTCAGGTAGCAGTCAAGAGCAGCCGCATCAGAGATTGGCTGTTCGCCTTCCCAGACTGCAAGGTCGTAACTCATGCCTGAACTTTGCCATGTGCGGGTCGCTCAGCGCGGCAGATCAGTGCGTTAGTCGTCGAACTCGAATCCGGCCTCGTTGGCTCGTGTGATGACGCCGCTGATTGCCTCGGAGGAACCGATCAGTGGCTCCAGAACGGCTTGGAGCGCCTGGCAGTCCGTCTTCGAACCTGATGCACTGAACATGCCGGCTTCGGAGTCGAGGTCGAGGCGGTCCGCGATCTCGGGGGCAACAAAGGTTGCGACGCCTTCCCAGAAGTATCCGTTCGGCTCGTGCTGAGCGGCGACGACCGCGGGGTCTGCCGGCAGGTCACCGCAGTAGAACGTCAGCGAGTGCTCGCTGGCAATATCAAGAATCTGGGAGTGCGCCATTGGTCGAGCGTATTCGCAAACGCTCTTTCGCGTCGCAGCAAATCAGTGCGGTTGATTGGTCGCGTGTACGAGGATGTCGCCGAGGGTGACGTCGGTCTTGCTCCAGCCCGGAACCAAGAGACCCACGCGTTGAAACGACTGTCCGGCGGCGTCAGGTATGCGCGGTGCTGGATCGATACCAACGACCTTCGTCGGCGCGATGTCCCGGTTCTCCACTGCTACGAAGTCCCCGACACTGATCTCGCCTGTGACTATCTCGCCAACGACGACGGTCCCGCGCCTTCGGGCTTCGAAGACGCCATCGACGCGAAGACGAAACACTGACGTGGCATCCGTGAACTGACTCCTGCGGGTTGGCCCAAGCCCACGCCGGTGGTGGAAAACGTCTGTCCTTCGGTCTCGCAGCGCTATCCGTCGCCGCGCGACCAGGGGAACGACGGAGAGGCGACCAACTCCCGCGGACACCCCGAGGTACGTGGCGAAGACGAGGCTATGGGGAAGGAGCGCGGCTCCCTCCGCGGCCCCCACGACGCAGGCCAGTACTACGGCCGGCCACTGATGACGAAAGCGACCGGTCACCAGTTCGAGAACACCAACCCCAAGGAAGCCAATTGCTGTAGCCGGGATAACCCCGACAATCAGGACGAAAAGGAACGTTCCACCCCACGCGAGGCCGTCGCTGTTGGCCAATGACGCAGTCACCAGCGTGCTGAACACAACGAGGCTGACGGCAACGGCAATCACATATCCGCCACCGCCGGGGCCTAGAGGTCTCGCGGCGTACCGGCCCGTCGTCATCGCCACGAATCCATGATCCCAGACTGGCGGGAACGGACCGGCGCACTGCGGCAGATCAGGGCGTTCACCCGCGGCTGGAGAGCAGGTGGCTCCTCGCGGCCGGCGGTGCTGCCGCAGAATTCCCGGGTTGTTGGTCGTAGATTGCGGCCATGGCACAGACCTTTCAGGCACCCAAGGCCCTGTGGGTTCTCAGCCTCATCGGGATCGGCATGTGGGTGACGATGACGCTCTATGTCGGAGTCGACGGGATCGTCCACGCGTTCTCCAACCGCGCTGACCTGACCTCGATCCCAACGACAACGACAGCGCCGCGTGATCCGATCAATAGCGACGGGTCGATCAACTACGACGCGCTCCCGGACGGGATCAAGATGAGCATCATCGTCATGTCGCTGTGGACCCTGACGGCGAACGTTGCATTCGTCGGCGTGATCATCGGCATCGTGTATGTGTCGATGCGCTTTCACAAGGTTTGGCGTGCAGTCGCATTTGGCGTGGTGGGCATCGGCGCCCCGGTTCTCGCGTTCGCGGGTAATGGGCTGTTCGGCTCGGACTACGAGCCGCCCGCCCCGTGGGACGTGGATTGGCATGCGATCGGTGGCTCCGCGTGGTCGGCATCGGTTGCAGTGGTCAGCCTTGTGGCGTGTGCCCTCTTGCTCGGGGTGATTCCGAGACGCCGCGCGGTGGCGGCTCCGGGCCAGACCTTTGGCGACTAACCGCGGTACGGGCAGTCGCGTCGGCGGGGCCCGCCTGAGTCCGACCGATTAGCGGCTACTAAGAGACTTCCGGTCAGGATCGGTGTCTGGCCAGACTCGGTCTAGGTGCCCGGCGGGACGGCTCTCTTTGCGGCTGCCCACCAGAGGGTGTGGCTCTCTTCTGGTCTGCTGCCCGCCGGGTCACCGTTGACGAGGCGTGGCTCAAGAAGGGACTGCCCAGCTCGTAGTAGCACTGCCCACCTCGCCGTTTCAGTTCAATCGAATCGAAGCGAGGAAACGTGATGGATGCAGTGAACATTGGGGTCGATCCCCACAAACTCTCGGCCACGATCGAGGTCGTCGACCACCACGGTCACCGACTTGGCGGCGGCCGATATGCCACCGACACCGACGGGTACCGGCTGATGCGGAAGTACGTGGCGCAGTGGCCTGATCGGGTGTGGGCGGTTGAGGGTGCCAACGGTGCCGGCCGACCGCTGGCCCAACGGTTGCTCGCCGCTGGCGAGTCCGTGGTCGATGTTCCGGCCAAGCTCGCCGCCCGGGTGAGGTTGTTCGATACCGGCCACAACCGGAAGACCGACGCGACCGATGCGCATTCGATCGCCGCGGTCGCAGTCCACACCAAAGGTCTACGTGTGCTGGCGGTCGATGAGGGACTGGAGGTGATCCGGATGCTCGCCGATCGTCGTGATGAGCTTTCGCATCTGCGGGTTCAGACCGTGAACCGGATCCAACGCCTGCTCAGTGAATTGCTGCCTGGCCAGCGCAAACGTGACCTGTCAGCCGATCAAGCCAAGGCCCTGCTCGCGACAGTGAAGCCCCGGGATCTGGCTGGGAGGATGCGTCGCCGGATCACCGCTGAGGAGATCGCCGACCTTGTCGTCCTGGACCGGAAGTTGAAGAAGATCAACACCGAGCTGAAAGTTGCAGTCCTCGAACGCGGATCGCACCTGATGGACATTCACGGCATCGGCCCAGCGGGCGCAGCCAGGATCTTGGCCGATGTCGGCGATGTTGTCCGGTTCGCTGACCGGAACAGGTTCGCCTCCTGGACCGGCACCGCACCGTTGGATGCCTCATCTGGTGAGCAGATCCGACACCGGTTATCGCGGGCCGGGAACCGGCGGATGAACCACGTCATCCACATCGCCGCGATCGTCCAGATCCGGCGTGACACCGAAGGCCGGGCCTACTACCGACGCAAACTCGCGGCCGGGAAGACCCCGATGGAAGCACTGCGGTGTTTGAAGCGACGCATCTCGGATGTGATCTATCGCCAACTCGTGGCCGACGCACGTGAAGCGGGTCCGGGAGGGCACTGCGGGGCGTCTGACATATCCAGCGCGGTCGACCTGCCCCCGCACATCGACACTTCGGATCAGCCACTTCCCGGACCCGTGCCCACCACGCTACGCCCCGCTGGCGCCGTCGAACAGAGGCACCATCCAGCCGCCTCTTGACACAGAAGGGAGCCAGAACAGTGCACTTCGCGAAGTGCGGCTTGGTCTGTGGACGTTGCAGGTGGGCGCGCATTCACTGCTTCTCGCCGTTCGACCTCGGATATCGGAGTACCGTCCGCGCCATGACTCGGAAGAGGTGGTTGCTCGGGATTGGTGCCGTCGGTGCGGTGGTGGTGCTTGGCCTCGGTGGCATCTTGTGGACCTTCCACCGGATGCACCTGCCGGGGGTATCGATGTATCCGACGATCAAGCCCGGTGAACACTTCTGGGTCGAGCGTGTCAACGGCGACCATTTTTCGTACTCGCCGAAGCGCCTGGACATCGTGGTATTCAATACTCCCAGCGGCTGGAGTTACAGCTCGGACTCCGGCCAACTCATGAAGCGTGTCATCGGGATGCCTGGCGAGACGATCGTGTGCTGCGACAAGTCCACTGGTGAACTGATCATCAACGGAACCGCGATGCCCGAGCCCTTCCTTGCCCCGCGCGCAGGCGTTCCGGACGCGGCTGTGCTCCCCACGTTCTGTGATGGTCCAGAGGCTTACGGGGATAGCCCGAAGGCGTGTTCAGAGGGCTGGAAAGTGACCGTGCCCGCCGGGGAACTCTTCGTGATGGGAGACAACCGCTCGACCAGTGCCGACTCGGCGTTCCACATGTGCGCGCCCAGTCGGGCGGTACAGGCGCAATGCTCTGACCTAGTGTTCGTACCGATCGCCGACGTCGTCGGGGTCGTCGTGCGCTGAGCCACTCTTTGTGTTTCGCGGCGAGGAGGTCGGTGTCACCGATCTGGGGCGCTTGTGTGACGCGGCAGGAGTCCCGTCAGTTGGCTCTTGGGCCACCCTCTGAGGGATGCGGTCGACTCGCGGCAGAACCGGAACGGCCAACGACGTCTGACATCCTTGCGACGTGAACACCCGCCACGCCTTGCTCGGGCTGGGAGTAGCCGTCGTGTTCGGTCTGGCTTCGTGGTTTCTAACTGTCCCCTGGGGCGAGTCGACGGTCGAGATGTTCACCGGACGCAAGCCGGAACCTGGCTCACGTCGCTACCGACGAATCCGCGTGGCGCGGTGGCTTGGTCTGGCCCTTCCGCTCGCTCTTGCCGCGACGATCCTTGTCCACTGGATCTGAGAGCGGCAGATCCGATCATTGATCGCACGAACGCCAGCAAGTGGCACGGTCGCGGCCCGTTTACTCAGAAAGTGGCACATATGCGTGCCACTTTCGTGTGTCGCCCATCGCCCTGACATCGGCAGAATAGGAAGCATCCGCACTATTCTGCGCGGCCGTCTGACCTCGCCTCAGCGTCGACGCCGATCCGATCCACCAGGGCCGCGAACTCCACATCCTTCGCCGTGATCTGATTGCCCGCATCGTGCGTGCAGATCCGCAACGTCACGGTGCACCAGCGGATGTCGATGTCCGGATGATGGTTGAGTTCCTCGGCGATCCCGCCGACCATCTGCACCCAGTCGAGAGCCGCGGGGAAGGTGTCGAGGGTGCGCGTACGCGTCAGCATCCCGTCGACTTTCGACCATCCGGTCAGCGTCGCGACGGCGACCTCGATCTCCTGCGGAGTGAGTGGTTTGGTCATGCCGTTTCCTTCAACTTCCCGATCGAGTCGTCGTCGCACGAGTCCCAGAATGCACCGACGACGTCCTCGACGTGCGCGAACGAGTCTCCGGCATACAGGACGTCCTGGTACTTGGTGATGTCGTAATCGTGGGTCCCCATGTCGATCAGATCCAACGGCCGGATCTCCATCCCGCGGAACTCCTCGATCTCGCCCGGACTTGAGAGGATGCCGGCTCCGTAGGCACGGAGTTCACCACCTTCGTGGTGCACGCCGAACTCGAGGGTGAACCAGAAGACCTTGCTGACGAACTCGAGCGCCTCCTCCGACTCCACCCGGCGCGCCGCCCGGCCGGCGGATTCGTAGAGCGCCGCGTATCGCGGATGGGCGAGCGTGTTGCCATGCCCGACGACCTCGTGCAGCACGTCGGGCTCGGGCGTGTAGAGCGGCACACTGTGGTGGCGGATGTACTGCGTACCCCAGAAGTGCTTGTCGGCCAGCGCGCCATAGAACTCGCGCAGTGGCACCAGACCGGCGGCGGGTTGATACCGGAAGCCGGTCAGCGGGGCGAGGAGGTCGCTGACCTCGTCGAGCTGCGGCACGCGATCGACCGGGAGGTGGAGCATCTCCTTCCCCTCGAGGAACACCCCGCTCGCGTACGCACGGTGCCTGGTCTCGAGTGCTTCGCAGACCACTCGCCAGACCTCGTCCTCCTCGGCCGTGTAGTCCGCGATCGGGCAGGGGCCACCCGGCTCCCAACTGCTCGCCAGACTGGCGAGCCGGTCGCGGCGACTCCGGTACTCGGCGTCGGCGAACCCGGGATGCTCGCTGCCCAACTGGACACTCACGTTGCCGTGCGCGTCCTCGACGATCGGCGCGAAGCACTGGCCCTCGTCAAACATGTCAGCTCCTCTCCGTGACGTGATCCGGCGTCGCCACCAACTGATCCAGCGCCAACTCCAGCGCGGTGGCGGCGATGCCCGTACGCGCGGACGACCGGTCATGGCAGCGCTCCAGTGCGGCGCGGATCGTGCGGGACACATCCCCGAGAATCGCTTCGTCCGTGACCACCCCCGAGCCCTCCATCAGGAGCGTGAAGGCGCGGGCCATCCCACAGTTGGCGATGAAGTCCGGGATCACGGCGACCGTCTGGTCCGCGAGTTCGTACGTCGGCCCGTAGAAGATCTCGAGGTCGGCGAAGGGTACGTTCGCGCCGGCGGAGATCACCTCGAGGCCGGCGACGCTGAGCCGCTTCACCTGGTCGGTGGTGACGAGTCGCGAAGCGGCGCACGGCAGGAAGATCTCGGCCTCCAGATCCCAGATGTGCTCGCTGACCTCCTCGAAACTGAGCAGTCCCTCAGCAGCCAGGCCGTTGCCTGCCTTCCCGAGGAACAACGCGTCGATCTCCTCGACGCTGAACCCCTCGGCGTTGATCAGCCCGCCGTCGCGGTCGATGATCCCGACGACGCGAGCCCCGGCATGGGCGAGGTAGTACGCGGCGGCCGCCCCGACGTTGCCCCAGCCCTGGACGATCACACGCTTGCCTGCGACGTTCTCGCCGGAGCCGTACACGTCGTAGAAGCCGATGACCGACTCCGCGACGCCCCAGCCTGTGACGAGATCGGCGATCGTGTACTTCCGCTGCACCGACGGGGTGTAGCGCGGGTCCTCCACGACCTTTGAGACACCGAGGCGCAACATGCCGACGCGCCGGATCAACTCGCGCTCGTCGGGTGCGAAGTGTCCGTTGACGATGCCCTGCTGCGGGTGCCAGAGGCCATAGCGCTCGGTCAGCGGGATGACGTCGTGCAACTCGTCCACATTGAGGTCGCCGCCGGTGCCGTAGTACGCCTTCAGCAGCGGCGTCACCGCCTTGAACCAGCGCGCCAGGACCTCGTCGCGGCGTGGGTCTGCCGGGTCGAAGTCGATGCCGGACTTGGCGCCACCGATCGCCGGACCGGAGACGGTGAACTTGACCTCCATCGTCTTCGCGAGCGACTCGACCTCACGGCGATCCAGACCGCTGCGCATCCGGGTGCCACCGCCGGCCGCTCCGCCGCGCAAGGAGTTGATCACCGCCCAGCCCCTGGCCTCGGTCTCGGTGTCGTGCCACTCGAACACGATCTCCGGAGCGGTGTCCTCGAACCGGTGGAGCAGTGTCTTCATCGGGGTCCGTTCTGTGGTGGTGGTCATGGTCGTGCTCCGATCGGACTCGGGGCGATGCGTCCGCGTGCTTCGCCAAAACCGATCCGGGTGCCATCGGCTCCTGGCGCGGTCGCGCGGATGACGATCTCGTCGCCGTCCGCCAGGAAGCCTTCGCCGCGCTCGATCAGCGATCCGACCTGGTCCTTCGTCGGTCCGGAAACCGTGCCGGAGGCGAACAGGTCGCCGGTACGCGTGGGCGCGCCGTTCGCGGTCAGGTGCGCCAGCATCTGCGCCGGAGACCAATAGGTCGAGGCGTACGGAGGCCGGCTGATCGCATCGCCGTTCCACTCGATCTCGAGATCGATGTCGAGGCCCCATGGCTCGTCCATGTGGAGGTACGCGATCGGTTCCGGCTTCTGCTCCGGCGTCGGGATCCGGGCCGCGTCCAGCGCGGCCAACGGCACCACCCACGGCGAGACGGTCGAGGCGAACGACTTGCCCAGGTGAGGGCCGAGGGGTGCGTACTCCCAGGCCTGGATGTCGCGTGCGGACCAGTCGTTGAAGAGCATGAGTCCGAAGATGTGATCGGCCACGTCGGCAGCGGAGATCGAGGAGCCCATCGGGTTGCCGACACCGACGACGAAGCCGATCTCGGCCTCGATGTCGAGGCGCAGCGCCGGTCCGTACTCCGGCGTGGTCCCACCCACGGGCAGGCGTTGGCCGCGTGGGCGGACGATGTCGGTGCCCGACACGACGATCGAGCCTGCGCGGCCGGTGTAGCTCACCGGCAGGTGTTTCCAGTTCGGCATCAGCGGGTCGGGGTTGTCCGGTCGGAACAACCTGCCGAGGTTCGAGGCGTGCTGTTCCGAGGCGTAGAAGTCGACGTAGTCGGCGACCTCGAACGGCAGGTGCAGCGCGACATCCGCGAGCGGGTACGCCCCACGATGCGGCACACCGTCGGTCAACGCCGCGATCATCGCCGCTCGGACGGCATCCCACCGTTCGCGGCCCTGGGCCATGAACGGGTTGAGCGTCGGCGCGGCGAAGACCGTGTCACCCAGCAGGGTCGCGAGATCGATCACCTGACCACCGAGCCGGGTGCCGACCCGCGGCGTCGATCCGGCCACCGAATAGACGCCGTACGGGAGGTTGGTCAGGCCGAAGAGATCATCGTCCATCACAGCGTCACCAACCCGAGTGCCGCGATCTCCTCGACGGGCTCCGCGATCACGCACGTGCCGATCGACAGCAACGGCGAGCTCTCGGGGAGCGGTGGCAGTTGGCTCGCATCACGTATGGCCAGGACGGCCGCGACCTCATCGACGTCGGCACCCAGTCGAGCCCGCTCGGTGGCTGCGAGGATGTTGACGAAACCGTGCTGCTCCAACCCGGTCTCGGGATCGGTGTTGCGCAGGGCATGGTGCAGTCCGGCAGTGGCCTTGAACGGCACCTTCGCAGCGGTCAGCGCCACGAGTGCAGAGGCGAGTTCGGCCTCGTCGGGATACATCGCCTGCTCGAGTCCCCCCGTTCGCAACTTCGCGCGGTACGCCGTGCTGGCCAGCTCGCTGATCAGCCCCGCGCTCCGGGCGTCGCGCGGCACCTCGATGTACACCGCCACGCCGTCGGGCTCGCCGATCGCCTCGGCCAGTTCCTCGATGCCTGCGTCCCTGACCTCGAGCGCGACCAGGCAGATTCCGTCGAGATCGCGTACGCGCGCGATCGCCTCAGCGGCACCCGATGCATCCGGCACCACCACCGCGATCTGGAGCGGCCCCTCTCCAGCAAGCGCGGGCAGATCCGCGAGACCCACGACGAGCGGCCCCACCAGGCGGGAGTACGCGGCCGCGAGGTGCCCCCGATGGGCCACGATCGCGTCGGTCAACGGCAGGTTGCCCGGCGGGTAGATCGCGGCATCGTCGAAGATCAGCGGGAAGGTCATTCCTCCCCCCGGATCCACGACGTCACGTACACACCGTCATCCACAGCACGACCGGCCTCCCCGAGTTCCAGCGGCCGGAACGTGTCGACCATGACGGCGAGCTCATCGAAGAAGTGCACGCCGATCGACCGCTCGTACGCCCCTGGTTGCGGTCCGTGACTGTGCCCGCCCGGGTGCAGGCTGATCGAGCCCTGCCCGATGCCCGATCCCCGGCGCGCCTCGTAGTCGCCGCCGCAGTAGAACATCACCTCATCGGAGTCGACGTTCGAGTGGTAGTACGGCACCGGGATCGACAGTGGGTGGTAGTCGACCTTCCGCGGCACGAAGTTGCAGATGACGAAGTTGTTGCCCTCGAACACCTGGTGCACCGGCGGCGGTTGGTGCACTCGTCCGGTGATCGGTTCGAAGTCACGCCAGTTGAAGGCGTACGGGTAGAGACAGCCGTCCCAGCCGACGACGTCGAACGGGTGGTGCGGCGTCACGTGGATGGTCCCCGCGAGGCCGCCCGGCCCGTTGCCACGATGCTTGATGAAGACCTCGGTCGGGCCGCCGTCCACCAGCAGGGGCGCCGCCGGCACCCGCAGGTCGCGTTCGCAGTACGGCGCATGCTCGAGCAGTTGCCCGTACCGGGAGAGGTAGCGCTTCGGCGGCGCGATGTGGCTGTTGCCCTCGATCGCGTAGATGCGGAGGGGCTCGTCCCCGATGGGCACCCAGCGGTGGGTGGTGGCACGCGGCAGGATCACGTAGTCGCCGCCCGCGACCTCAAGCGCACCGAAGACAGTCTCGACCGTGGCCGTGCCGGACTCGACGTACACGCACTCGTCGCCGATGCCATTGCGGTAGTACGGCGACGGCGTTCCGCACACGGCATAACTGATTCGCACGTCGCCGTTGCCGAGCACGAGTCGACGACCGGTCACGGCGTCGGTCGTGCGCCAGTCCTCCCCGCTCCAGAGGTCGTGCAGCTTCAGGTGCCGCGGGATCAGCGGGTGGTTGGGCGTCGTGGACTGATCCGGCAGCTCCCACGTACGCGCCTCGAGGATCGCCGACGGGATGTGGCGGTGATAGAGCAGCGAGGAGTCGGATGAGAAGCCCTCCTCCCCCATCAACTCCTCGTAGTAGAGCTGTCCGTCGGGGTCCCGATGCTGGGTGTGCCGCTTCGGCGGCACGGATCCGATCCGCTGGTAGTGCGCCATGGTCAGAAGTTCCCCCGTCGCTCCTGCTCACGTTCGATCGCCTCGAACAGCGCCTTGAAGTTGCCCTTGCCGAAGCCGAGCGACCCGTGCCGCTCGATGAACTCGAAGAAGACGGTCGGCCGATCTCCGATCGGCTTGGTGAAGATCTGCAGGAGATACCCGTCCTCGTCGCGGTCGACCAGGATCCCCCGCTGCTGCAGTTCCTCGACGGGCACCCGGACCTCGCCGATCCGGGCCCGGAGCTCGGGGTCCTCGTAGTAGCTGTCCGGCGTGTTCAGGAACTCGATCCCCTGCCTCCGGAGCTCGTCGACCGTGCCGAGGATGTCGCCGGTCGCCAACGCCAGATGTTGTGCGCCGGGCCCGCCGTAGAACTCCAGGTACTCGTCGATCTGCGACTTCTTCCTCGCCGGTGCCGGCTCGTTCAACGGGAACTTCACCCGGTGGTTGCCGCTCGCCACGACCTTGGACATCAGTGCGGAGTAGTCGGTGGCAATGTCATCACCGATGAACTCCGCCATGTTCGTGAAGCCCATGACCCGCCGATAGAAGTCGACCCACTCGTCCATCCGTCCGAGCTCGACGTTGCCGACGACGTGGTCGAGCGCCTGGAACAGCCGCTTCGGCGCACGCGGGGGGCGTACGTACGCGCTCGTGCGGGCGACATAGCCGGGCAGGTACGGGCCGTCGTACCGACTCCGGTCGACGAGTGTGTGCCGGGTGTCTCCGTATGTGGCGATCGCCGCGATGCGTACGGTCCCGTGCTCGTCGGTCAGGTCGTGGGGTTCCTCGAGGATCGTGGCGCCGACCGATCGGGCATGGGTGATGCAGCGATCCACGTCGGGCACCGCGAGGGCGATGTCGATGACACCGTCGCCGTGCCGGCGGTGGTGATCGAGCAACGGGCTGTGCGGATCGACGCCGCCCTTGATCACGAAACGCACCCCACCGCTGGTGAGCACGTACGCCAGGTGGTCGCGGTTGCCGGTCTCGGGGCCCGCGTAGGCGACGAGATTCATCCCGAACGCGGAGATGAAGAAGTGGGCGGTCTGGGTGGCGTTGCCGACGACCCAGACGACGGCGTCCCACCCGGTCACGGGGAACGGGTCGGCGTCGTCGTCGTACTCGACGAGGCCGACGAGTTGCTTGAGCGTGTCGAGGTCGAGCTCGGCGAGTCGCTCCTCGCTCGTCAGGGTCTCCGCAAGTGCCATGAGCCGAGTCAACTACTGTGCACAGTGGTGGACAACCTGTGCATGACACGCTGGCATGTCTGCGCAATATGTCCAGCAATCTGGCGCTTGATCTACTCAATATGCTAAGCAATGAGGTGTGACCCCAACCACACTGGACGAGATCGACATCGCGCTCCTGACCGCACTCAGCGAGTCGCCCCGCGCAGGTGACCTTGAGCTCTCGCGGCAGGTCAAGGTGGCTCGAGCGACCGTGCAGAGCCGCCTTCGTCGCCTCACCGAGGCAGGCGTCATCGCCGACTGGACCCCCACCCTCGATGTGGCCTCAGCAGGCTTCGAGGTGCAGGCGTACGTGACCCTCGAGATCGCCCAGGGTGCCCTGGACGAGGTGGTACGCGACCTCACCGCCATCCCCCAGGTGCTGGAGGCGTACGGCACCACCGGGAACTTCGACGTGCTCTGCCGCGTCGCGACCCGATCGCATCCCGAATTGCAGGAGACGCTCATCCAGATCGACCGATCGGTCCCCGTCGCCCGGTCGACGAGCGTCATGGTGCTGTCGGTCCTCATTCCCCCGCGGACGCTCCCGCTGCTCGCGACCGGGACGGCCTCGACACCGCCGCGCGCGCCGGCGTACCGAATCGCACGGGCGGCGCACTGATGGACAAGGTCTGGGCCAGCGCCGATGACGCCGTCGCAACCATCGGTGACGGCGCAACGATCGCGTTCGGCGGCTTCGGTCTCTGCGGGATCCCGTCCACTCTGATCGACGCGCTGCTGCGATCCGGGGTCAAGGACATAGAGGCGGTGTCCAACAATGCCGGGGTCGACGACTGGGGTCTCGGTCTCCTCCTCACCGCCGGTCGCCTACGGCGGATCGTGGCCTCCTATGTCGGGGAGAACAAGGAGTTCGCCCGGCAGTACCTGGCCGGGGAACTCGAGGTCGAACTGACTCCACAGGGCACGCTCGCCGAGCGGTTGCGAGCCGGCGGCTCCGGCCTTGCCGGCTTCTTCACCCGGACCGGAGTCGGGACCCAGGTCGCCGAGGGCGGTCTGCCGTGGAGGTACGACTCCGACGGCAACGTCGTGCTCTCCAGCCCTCCCAAACAGTCCCAGGTCTTCGAGACGGTGGATGGGCCCGGCGAGTTCATCCTGGAGACCGCGATCGTTGCCGACTTCGGCCTCGTACGCGCCTGGAAGGGCGACCGGCACGGGAACCTCGTCTACCGGCGGGCCGCACGGAACTTCAACCCATTGGCCGCGATGGCCGGACGGGTCACGATCGCCGAGGTCGAGCATCTCGTCGAGCCGGGCGAACTCGACCCGGACCTGATCCATACGCCCGGCGCCTTCGTCCAACGCGTCGTGCCACTGACGCCCGAGCAGGCGCGTACGAAACGGATCGAACGCCGGACCGTCAACGCGCACCCGGAGGACGTCCGATGAGCTGGACACACGAACAGATGGCGGCGCGAGCGGCGCAGGAGCTGGAGGACGGGCAGTACGTGAACCTCGGGATCGGCCTCCCGACGCTCGTGCCGAACTACGTCCCCGTCGACGTCGAGATCGTGCTGCAGAGCGAGAACGGGATCCTCGGCACGGGGCCGTACCCGTACGACGAGGACGTCGACCCGGATCTGATCAATGCCGGCAAGGAGACCGTGACAATCCGCCCGGGGGCGAGCTTCTTCGACTCGGCGACGTCCTTCGGGATGATCCGTGGCGGCAAGATCGATGCGGCGATCCTCGGAGCGTTGCAGGTCTCCCCCAACGGTGACATCGCCAACTGGATGATCCCCGGCCGCATGGTCAAGGGCATGGGCGGCGCCATGGATCTGGTCCACGGTGCCCGCCGGGTCGTCGTGCTGATGGAGCACGTGGCCAAGGACGGCAGCCACAAGATCGTCGAGAGCTGCGACCTCCCGCTGACCGGCGCCGGCGTGGTGGATCGGATCATCACCGACCTGGGTGTGATCGATCTGGTCGACGGCGCACTGCACTTGATCGAGCTGGCACCCGACGTCACGATCGAGCAGCTCAGGTCGCTGACCGGGCCGCCGATCGTGGACGCTCGGCCGTGAGGACCCTGCGCGAGATCCAGTCCTCGATCGCCGCCCACGGCTGCTCCCAGCCGACGTCCTGCATCAGGTTGTGCCCGATCCCGTCGAACTCGATCAGCTCGGCGCCGTAGCGCCGCGCGTTGGCGCGTACGTCCGTGATCGGCACCAGCCTGTCGGCAGTCGCCCCGACCACCAGGACCGGTGCACCACCCAGCGGCGCCGGCGGAGGCCGATGGAAGATCAACTGCTGCTGGGCGATCGGGGACTCCTTGCCGACCTGCGAGATGTACCGCTCGGCAGTGACCGGATCGAGTCGCTCATACATGTATTCCGGGCGCAGCGTCAGCGTACGGCCGATCATCATCCCCAGGGCGTCGCCCGGGTGCTGGCGCGCCACCGAGAGGAAGGAGCCGATGCCCGGGTGAGCCGCCACCGCTGCGACCAGCACGACCGCGCGCACCGGCTGGCGGGCTGCGGCCATCGCGCTGACGAGCCCGCCCATCGAGTGTCCGATCAGTACCGGCGCCTCGGGCAGGGATCGCGCCACTCGGACCACGTCGTCGCGATAGTTGCCGAGCCGGGCGGTCCGCAGGCGGCCGGCACTGGTGCCGTGACCGCGCAGTGACATCGCGTACGCGGGGTGGCCGACGGCCTCGGCGGACGCCCGCCAGTTGTCCCAGCAGCCGGCCTCATGGCCCAGGCCCGGGACGAAGAGCAGCGTCGGCTTGTCCGGGGCTGCCCCACGACCAGGCCCGCGGAGCTCCAACGCCGGGCTCATGGGTGCACCGCCTGCGCGACCGGCTGGCGTACCGGCTGGAGGCTGAGCACCCCGTCCTCGATCGGGTCGTTGAGCAGCACCTGGCGGTCGTGCTTGTAGTCCATCACCAACCGCCACGGGAAGTCCTTGCCCTGCCGCGGCACCATCCCGAGCCCGCGCTGGATGTAGCCCGACGACATCTCGTCGATCGCTGCACCCGCGGTGCCGAGACCGCTCCGATCCACCGGGACCGCGACCGCGTGACCCGTCGCATCCATGTGCTGGAGCAGGCGGACGAGCCAGGCTCCGGCGATGTCGACCTTGAGCGTCCAGGAGATGTTCGTGTAGCCGAGGACCCAGAGCAGGTTCGGTACGTCCTGCAGCATGACGCCCTTGTAGACACAGCCGTCAGCGATGTCGTGGACCTTCCCGTCGACCCGGAGGGTGGCGCCGCCCAACATCTGCAACTCGAGCCCGGTGGCCGTGATGATGACGTCGGCTTCCAGTTCACGACCGGACGTCAGCAGAATGCCGTTCTCAGTGAACCGCTCGATGCGGTCGGTGACGATCGAGGCCTTCCCGGACCTGAGCGCCTTGAAGAGGTCGCCGTCCGGAACCGCACACAGACGCTGGTCCCACGGGTCGTACTTCGGCGTGAAATGAGACATGTCGAAGTCCTCACCCAACTGACGCCGGGTGATCGCGGCGATCATCGCGCGCACCTGCTTGGGGTACTTGCGCGAGCCGCCGTACATGGCCCGCCACATGGCTATGTTGCGGGTGCGCGTCATCCGGTGCGAAACCGCGCGAGGAAGGAACCGCCGCTGCGCCGCGGTGATCTTGTCGACCGACGGGACGGGGAGGATGTACGAGGGCGAACGCTGCAGCATGGTGATGTGCTCGACCGTGTCCGCCATCGACGGCACGAGGGTGACGGCCGTCGCACCGCTGCCGATCACCACGACCTTCTTGCCGGTGTGGTCGAAGTCCTCGGGCCAGTGCTGCGGGTGGATCACGGACCCGGCGAAGTCCTCGATGCCGGCGAATTCCGGGGTGTGGCCCGCGTCGTAGTTGTAGTACCCCGTCGCGATCACGAGGTAGGTGCACGTCCAGGTCTCGATGTCGCCGGTCTCCTCGCGGAGTGCCGTGACGGTCCACCGTTGGTCAGCCGATGACCAGTCGGAATCGATGACCTTGAGCCCGTGGTGGATCAGTTGGTCGACGCCGTTCTCCCGGGCGGTCGTGGTGACGTAGTTGCGGATCGCGGGTCCGTCTGCGAGCACCTTGGTCTCGTCCCACGGCTTGAACTCGTACCCGAAGGTGAACATGTCCGAGTCCGAGCGGATGCCCGGGTACCGGAAGAGGTCCCAGGTCCCCCCGATGTTCCGGCGACGCTCCAGGATGGCGATGTCGCGCTCCGGGAACTCCCGGCGCAGACGGGACGCGATGCCGATTCCGGAGATCCCGGCACCGATGATGAGAACTTCGGCGTGCTGTGTGGTCATGCGTCCACTGTCGCGCCAGCCGATGTCCCAAGTATTGTCATTTCACGACACATTTTTTGCTTTAGGCGACAGATGGAGGCGAGCGTGGGCGGACTGATCCGGGCGACCAACATTCGTGGATACGACGCGCTCGTCCGCGAACTCGGTGGGGATCCGCGATCGCTGCGGCGCCGATTCGGCCTCCCGCGCGAGGACCAGACGACCGACGAGTCGTTCGTCCCGTACGCCCCGATGGCCTGGATGCTCCAGACGACCGCGGACGAACTGGACTGTCCGGATTTCGGGTTGCGACTCAGCGCTTGGCAGGGGCTCGGAATCCTCGGCCCGATCGCGGTGGTGGCCCGCAACACCGAGACCATCCTGGAGGCGTTCGTCGCGATCGGACGCTACCTGCACGCTCACTCCCCGGTCCTGCACCTCAGCCCCGTCGGCCCGTACGACCCCGGCCACCAGCAGGGGTTGATCGCGTTCAACTACTCGATCGAGGAGCCCGGGCTGCCGTACCTCCCACAGACGTACGAACTCAGCCTCGGGAACGGGATGCAGATCCTCCGCATGCTCTCGGGCCCGGAGGTGCCGCACGGGTCATTGGCGTTCCGGCATGCCCAAGTCGGCCCCTGGTCGACCTATGCCGAGGTCCTCGGCCCCTCAGTGGAGTTCGAGCAGGACTGGTGCGGCTTCTCCATCAGCGAGGTGTACGCCGCGACGCCGATCGACAATGCCGACCCGGCAACGCTGCGGATCGCCACGCAGTACCTGGAGGCGTCGTTCCATCCCGGCGCTGACCTCTCGGCCCCCGTTGCCGACCTGATCCGCAGGCTCCTGCCAACCGGGACGTGTCAGGCCGACGCCGTCGCCCACCACCTCGGCCTGCACGCTCGAACGCTGCAACGCCGGCTGGCTGAGGAAGGGACCTCTTTCGCGGCGCTCGTGGAGCGCGAACGTTCCGAGCAGGCAGCCCGGATGCTCGCAAACCCGGGACTGCAACTACGACAGATCGCGGCTCTCCTCGGATACACCGAGCAGAGCACGTTCAACCGCTCCTTCCGGCGCTGGTACCGCACCACTCCGCGCGCCTTCCGCGCGAGCCAGACCGACATACCCGGAGTACGCTCCGGACATGCGTGAGGTCTCCTGCCAGCTCGACGTCGTGGTCCATCGATCAGCCGACCTCGTGCTCACGGTCGCCCCGCACACGGCGTACGAGGTGTCCGAACGGCTGGACGTACGCCTCGACGGCCAACCCGTGGACGTGATCGAACGCGTCGACACGTTCGGCACTCGCCGGCACTGCTTCCAGGCCGGGCTCGGGCGCCTGACCGTGGCGTACGCCGCGACCGTGACCGCTCACCGGACCGCCGGTCCGCAACCCGGCGACGACCTCACCTACCTGCGCCCGAGCCGCTACTGCGACTCCGATCGCCTCGTGAACGTCGCCCAATCGCTGTTCGCCGAGTCCGCCCCTGCGCGGGACACCGTCGGCGCGATCCGACGCTGGACGCTCGAATCCATCCAGTACGCCCCCGGCACCACCGATCACCTCGACGGCGCCACCGAAGTCTTCCTGTCGCGGCGCGGGGTCTGCCGAGACACCGCGCACCTGCTCACGGCGTTCGCCCGGGCCATGGGGATCCCGGCACGGGTGGCCGCCGTGTACGCGCCGGGGCTGGTGCCGATGGACTTCCACGCGGTCTCCGAGGTGCTCATCGACGGCATCTGGTGGATCGTCGACGGCACCGGTCTGGCGCCGCGCGGCAGCATGGTCCGGATCGCAGCCGGCCGGGACGCGGCAGACATCGCGTTCCTGGACGCGATCCGGGGTCAGATCGAGCTGGTCTCGATGACCGTCGACGCCCGCGCCGATGTGCTGCCCCACGACGACGGCGTCCTGGCCGTCGCCTTCAGCTAGGTGATCGGCGCCTCATCTCACGCGTCGTGGAAGCCAGTTGCAGATCGTACGAGACCATCACGACCACACGGCACTCGGACCGCGTGAAGAGACCTGTCACCCATTCGTGCAGCATTCCCAACTCTTGTGTGCGGGTTGCGAATGTCTTCTGGGGGCTACGTTGTGGGCGGTGTCGGGAGACCCCGCTTGCGGCACCATTCGTCGAACTGTGTCGGTTGCATGCGGGGCATCTCGGACCAGCGAATGGTGGTACCGAACTGCGTCGACAGTTCCCTAGCGAGTATCACCAAGCTTCGTACCCAAAACCCGAATACAACGAGGATTACCACACCGCAACAGAGACCGATGACCGTACCTTCTATAGATCCGGAGCCGAACGCGAAACTGCAAGCCACCGCAAGGCCAAGACAGACCGGGCCAGCGACCATGGCGCAGTACCCGCTCTTTCGAAGTTGGGCAGCCGCGGACGCACCGACGCGAGGTAGCCAAATTTCATCAAAGGTTTCGCGCGGCATAGCTACCTACATCCTTCCGACGAACTGGCATCGGTGCCGAACAGAATTGCTCCGGTGTCCCAACCAAAACCAAGCGCACCGGTCCCAAATCCGATGTAGTCCAGCAGAGAGAGAAGGCTCTCGGGCAACAGCCCAGCGGGAAGAAGGCCCCCGATACCACTGATCGCACCCGGAAGGCTGAGCGCAAGGCCAGCACAGGCCGCGCCCCCCTCATTGTGACAGTCTTTGGCGTCAAGGACCGTGCCCACCACACCAGTTCCGAACGATACGACCCCGAGCGCGGTCGGCCCAATAACCAGATCTCCCAGTACTAGGGTGGCGCCGGCGAGCTCACCAACGCCAGTAGCAAGCGACACGGCTCCCAATCCGATGCCGACGGCTTGTACCGGGTGGTCAGCGGCCCATCCGAGCGTGTTGTCTACGACTCCGCCGACGGCTACGAACGCAGCTCCAATGCAATTGTCGCCAGAAAACGGATTGAGACTGCATGACAGCCCGGTCGGGTCAGTTTCGCCTGTGGGGTTTCCGTCTGCATATCCGTATGGCTGCGCAGTGAGACCGACCAGCGGGTCGACGGTGGCGAATTGGCCGGTAGTGGGGTCTTGGTAGCGGTTGAGGAGGTAGTTGTAGCCAGTGGTTGGGTCGGTGTATCCGCCTGCGTAGGCGGGACCGCCGGTTCCCCAGGGTGTGTAGGTGTTGGTGGTGTTGAGGGTGCCGTCGGTGGAGATTTGGGCTCGGACGGACGTCAGCGTGTCAGTGAGGTAGTAGTTGGTGACGGTGCCGGGTGCGTTGGCCGTGTCGGCTGTGGTCTCCAGCAGCGCACCGTCGGGTCCGTAGATGTAGTCGCTGGTGTGGTCGTTGATCCGCTGGGCGAGCCCGGTGTGGGGGTCGTAGGTGTAGTGCGGGTTGGTAGTGGCGCTGCTGGTGGTGGTGTCGGTGAGTTGGTTGTCGCCGTTGTAGGTGTACGTGGTGGTGACGGGTGCGGCGAGGTAGTACCCCTGGACGTCGAGGGCGAGGTCGGCGGTGGCGCCGTGAAGCTCAGTGCCGATCGTCCCGCCACCGAGGCTGGTGAGGACGGTGCCGGTCGTGGTCATCCCGGACAGGTAGTTGAGGCTGGTATTCGCTGATCCGAGTTGTCCTTGGGGCCAGATGCTGAGCGAGCCACCTGCGCTGGGAGTGGTGACGGTGGCCGACAACACCACCGCGGTGGCATCAGCCGGGACCGCGGTACCGGTGGCCTTGACGTATTCGGGTGTGCCGTCGGTCAGCGTTGCGCAGGACGGGGTGCAGGTCCCGGTCCCGGCGTGGGTGTCGAGGATCCGTTGCGAACCGCTGCTGGCCGGCACGTAAGGCATGTCCGGCCCCAAGAAACTGGTCCGCCCGGTGTGAGAGTTCCGGGCAGAACATCCGATCCGGGCCCGTGGGCGGACTGGTCCACGCGCAGTGGTGGTAGTCCCTCTCACGGGCAACCACCATCCTCTTCCGGATCTTCTGTGTCTGGATGCATCTTCGCGTACGCCGCCGGGGTCTTGCCACCAAGTCCTCGATGAGGCCGGCGGGTGTTGTACACCTCGGTCCACTCGTTCACCACGTGTCGAACCTCGAGCACCGAGTGGTAGATCTCGTGCCCGAACACCTCGCGTGACATCGAGCCGTTGAACCGTTCGATGTACCCGTTCTGCTGCGGCGACGCCTTCGCCACGAACACTGCCCGGACGCCCTGCTCGGTGAGCCATTCACGCAGCGAATCAGCCACGAACTCCCGACCGTTGTCGGCCCGGATCAGCGACGGCTTCCCGTGGACCTCGAACAGCGCTTCAAGGTGTTCCTGGACGTGCATCGCCCCGATCGACCGCGCCACCCACGACCCCAACGCGACCCGAGTGAACTCATCGATGACGTTCAGCACCCGCACCGCCCGCCCGTCATCGGTCCTGCGGGTCACGAAGTCATAGGACCAGATGTGATTACGACGCAGCGGTGGCAGCTTCCACAAACTGTTCTCATCGGCCCCCAACGCCTTCTGACCTGCGTCTTTAGCCCTCGACGGGGGCACTTGCAGGCCTTCTTGGCGCCACAACCGCTCGATCCGTTTGCGGTTCACCTCCCAGCCCTCCTCAACCAGAATCAGATGGATCATCCGGTAACCCCACTTCGGATGCCGCGCAGCTAACTTCGTCATCCGCGCTACGAGCTTGACTTCGAAATCCGAAGGCACCGCGACGTAGCGGTTCGAGGATCGGTTCTGCCCGACCAGCCGGCACGCGCGACGTTCGCTGACCTTGTGCTTCCTGGTCAGCATCGCCACCGCGTCGCGTCGACGGGACGGGCTCAGAAGTTTCCCTTCGCAAGGTCCTTCAACATCGAGATGTCGAGCGCCTGCTCAGCCACGATCCGTTTCAACCGAGCGTTCTCCTGCTCCAGGGTTTTGAGCCGGATCGCCTCGTCTTCCTTCAACGCCCCGTACTTCTGACGCCAGCGATAGAACGTCTGCTCAGACACCCCGAGCCGTTTGCACACCTGCGGGATCGTCGCGCCCTGCCCCTGAAGCTTCTCCGCATCCCGCAACTTCGCCACGATCTGCTCAGGCGACAACCTCTTAGCGGCAGCCATCACTGACACCGGTCCTCTCACTCATGGATGGATTCTCACAAGTTTTGGACCAGAAATCGGGGGGCCGGACATGAGGATTCCTTCGGATCCAGCGAGCGGTCAACAGAATGAGTGGTCCAGGGGCGAAGATGAACCGAAAAGCGCCAACTGCTAGTCCGGACTAGTCAGCAGATTCAACCCTGAAGGACGACGCCGGCGCAGAGCATGGCTTCGCCAGATCAGGTCGGCACTCGGGTCACGTCGACGGCGACCGACATCGACGAACTCGCGGCATCGGCGAAGATCACGCCCTTGAGCGGGGAGACGTCGCGGAAGTCGCGGCCCCACGCGGTGACGACATAGCGGCTGTCACAGAAGTGGTCGTTCGTCGGGTCGAAGTCGAGCCACGACCCGTCCGGAAGCATCACCGACGCCCACGCATGGGACGCGTCAGACCCTTCGAGCTTCGCCTTGCCTGGTGGCGGTGAGGTCTCGAGATAGCCCGAGACATAGCGGGCAGGCAGACCGACGGACCTCAGCGCACCCACGGCGAGATGGGTGAAGTCCTGACACACCCCCGCACGCAACTGCAGCAAGTCCGGCAAGGTGGTGTTGATGGTCGTCGCGCCGGGCTCGTACGCGAAGCCGGAGAAGATGCCGTGCGTCAGTGCGCGGATCGCTTCGCCCAGCGGCATGGCCGGATTGATGAGGCTGGCAGCGAATTCCGAGACCACCGGCGACAGGCGTACCAAAGGCGACGACATCTCGTACTCGGCGCGTTCCACCGGGTCCGCGTGGGCCACGATCTGGGCCGCGGCGGTCGCCACGGTCCACTGGTTCAAGCGATCAAGATTCGGCTGCGACCACGCCACGTCGAGCACGCTCGTCTTGGTCACCTGCAGTTGGGAGTGCGAGGAGTGCACCTCGACATAGAAGCTCCGGTTCCCGAAGTGGTCGAGGTGCTCGGTGATCAGGTCGGGCTCCGGGTCGATGTCGATCCGGTTGGAGAGCACCAGCTGCGACGGCGTGTCCCGCGGCGCCAGGAAACCACGCTCGTAGCACGTGTCGACCGCGCCCTCGTAGGTGTACGTGGTCCGATGCCGCACTTGGTAGCGCCGGGGCAGGAAGTCGTCGGCGGTCTGGCTCATGACAACTTCCTCCCACCGGTCCACGGCGCGGGCAGCACCCGCTGCATCTGCCGACGGGCGAACGTACGCTGCTCCAGCTCCTGGTCGATCCCGCGCAGAGCATCGGCGAACTCCTGCAGCCCGGATGCCAACCCGGCGCGGCCGTCAGCGCACGCAGCGACGATGTCAAAGGCTGCGATCTCCTCCGCCAGCGTGCGCGTACGCGCCGCCATCGCGGTGTCGCCCACCAACACGAAGTCCTCGTGGAGCCGCTCGACCTGGAAGGCCACCGATCGAGGGTTGCCGGTATCGGCCAGCAGCAACGCCACTGCCGAGTGCACCGGCCAGGCCGGCCCGACACCGGCGACCGTCCGCCGGCGGTGGGTGATGATGCTCTCGCCGACCTCCAGGACGGCCTCGGTCACCTGGCCCTCCACGACCGGGGGACGGGCCACCCCGAGCGTGGAACGCAACAGTTCGGCGGTCATCAGGCCTCGCTCCAGCCGGATCCCGCCGTCGAGGTAACCCCATGACTCGTCGCGCACCATCGACTCGGCGACGATGCCGCTCACCGCCAGCAACGACTCGATGACCCGCAGGAGCGTCGGCCGCAGTTGTTGGGAACTCTTCGGCGTCCGGGCCAGTGCGCGCACCAACCGACTCAACACGTGCCAGACGTCGTACGACAGCGAGTCGCGGACGTTCTGCGAGGCATCGACGAGACGGCGAACGGAGTACGCCACCGAGCCGGAGAACGCCGTGTCCGCCAGCATCGCCCGGACATGGCCATGCGGGTCGGTCTCGCCGTCGAAACGGATCCGGGTCAGGTCAGCCGCGGCCTCGATCATCGCCTGCATCGTCGAGGCACCCGGCGTACCGACGTGGGATGCGTAGTCCTCGGTGAGGTCGTCCACGACGCGCAGCAGTCGGGTCGTGCCTTCTGCCCGGGCGACGTATCGACCGATCCAGAACAGGTTGTCCGCCACTCGCGGGGACACCGCGGACGGTTCCCGCAGACCGACGAGGATCGGCAGCTGATCGGTGCGGTCGACCCACCGGGTCTCCTCCCCGCCGGACAGCACCCAGACGTCCTTGGCGACCGCTCCCGCACTCGAGGAGATCCGCTGCGACGACGGGGCCGGTCCGATCCGGCCCAGACCACCCTTCATGACGGTCGGGCCCGTCTCGTCGGCGGCCCAGAACGTACGCAGGACGACCCGGCCGGGCGTGAGGTGGTCGCCCTCGACCACCGGGGCGGTCGACAACGGGAGTGGTTCCTGGGCGACCCAGGCCCACGGCTCCGCAGCGATCGCCGCGCGAAGCGAGGCGAGGTTCGTACTGCTCAGCGCCCAGCCGTCCTGCGGGGGCTGCCCGTCGACCGCGTCGAGCCGCCGGACGATCAGTTGCTCGAGGTGCGCGAGCACGTACGTCCGCGCGTCGGCGTCGCCGCACCACCAGGTCGGGGCGTTCTCCAGCAGCAGGTCCTCACCGAGGAGTTCATGACAGGCGCGGGCAAGGTAGGGCGCGAGGCCAGCGTTCTCCAGGACGCCGGCACCGAATGGGTTGAGCACCGAGACCGTGCCACGTCGGGTGGCCTCGATCAGTCCGGGAAGTCCGAGTTGGGAATCCGCACGCAGTTCGAGCGGATCACAGAAGTCCGAGTCGACTCGCCGGATGATCGCGTCCACGCGAGCCAGTCGGCCGCCCGAACGCATCCACACCTGGCCATCGCGCAGCGCCAGGTCGTCGGACTCGACCAGGGGGAACCCGAGCAGGCTCGCCAGGAAGCTCTGGTCGTACGCGGTCTCGCTGTAGGCGCCCGGCGACAGCAACACAGCCCGCGGACTCTCGGCCCGACCTGGAGCGGCATCCATGATGGCCGCGCGCATGGTGTGGAAGAAGCCGCGGAGACGGACGAGATCGGTCTCGCGGTGCAGTTGAGCCATCACCTGCGAGACGATCCGGCGGTTCGCCATCGCGTACCCGGCGCCGGAGGGAGCAGACGTACGGTCGGCGAGTACCCGCCACGAACCGGCTGCATCCCGTCCCAGGTCGTGGGCGCCGATCGTCAGTCGCGTCCCACGAATGCCGTCGGCCTGGCGGATGAACCCGGGATGCCCGAGCACGACCTCGGCCGGGATCACGCCGCGACGCAGGAGCAGTCGGTCGCTGTAGAAGTCGTCGAGGATCAGGCCGAGGAGGTGCGCGCGCTGCTGGATCGCGCGTTCGAGTCCAGCCCACTCCTGCGCTGCGATGACCAGCGGCAGCGGGTCGAGGTGCCATGGCCGCCGTGTTTGTGGGTCGTCATCGGTTGCAGGGAACCCGTACTGGATGCCGTCGTCATCGACCAGCCGGCGTACTTCCTGACGGGCCGACACCAAGCCGCCGCGACCCATCGCGTCAATGGCGGCCGCGAGACCACTGGCGGCACCCGGGGCACCGGCAAGAAGCTCGTCGTACGCAGCGAGCGGCGCCTGGACAGCGCGGTAGCGGTCGACGTCTCCCGGCGCCGCAGCACCGACCAGTTCGACCCCGCTCACCCGGGAACCCTAACTGTCACTGGGTCTGAATCGCCGGAGGTCCAACGTCGTCGGGTACTCGGCGCCCGCCAACGGGTCCGCACGCCCTGCCGGAGGCGTCGAGCTGTCGAGATCGATCAGTCCCGACGTGTGGCCACCAACCTGGAACCGACCCGCGCGGCGGGCTTCGGCACTCATCGCGTTCACCGGCCGGTCCTCGTACGCACGCCCGCCCGGGTGGACGACGTGGTAGGTGAACCCGCCGATGCTGCGCGAGGCGCCGAGTTCGACCACGTCGACGACCAGCGGCGAGTGCACGCCGATGGTCGGGTGGAGCGCGGAGTACGGCGCCCAGGCTCGGTAGCGGACGCCGGCGACGAACTCGCCCGGCACCCCGGTCGGGGTCAGCGGGACTGGGACACCATTGACGGCCAGGACCTGACGGCCCTCGGCGAGGCCGCGCACCAGGAGCTGGAGTCGCTCGACCGACGAGTCGACGTACCTCGCGGTGCCGCCGCTGCCGACCTCCTCACCGAGTACGGCCCAGGGCTCGATCGCCCAGCGAGCCTCGATGTGCACGCCGGCGACATCGACCTCGCCGATCCGCGGGAAGCGGAACTCGAGGAAGGGTTCGAACCAGGCCGCATCGAAGGTGGGTGCGTCGGGATCGTGCCGGACCAGCCACCGGTTGACGTCCTCGACGACGTCGAGCAGGTCCTGGCGAGCGAAGTGCGGCAACAGGAACCGGTCGTGCAACCGAGTCCCCCAGCGCACCAGCGAGCCTGCGTACGGCTCGTCCCAGAAGCGTGCGACCAGCGCGCGGATGAGCAGCGCCTGCACCAGTGCCATCCGAGCGTGCGGCGGCATCTCGAAGCCGCGAAGCTCAAGCAGGCCGAGTCGGCCGCGATCGCTGTCGGGGCTGTAGAGCTTGTCGATGCAGAACTCGGCCCGGTGGGTGTTGCCGGTGAGGTCGGTGAGCAGGTGCCGCAGCGCCCGATCGATCACCCATGGCGACGTCTCCTCCTCGCCGCCGGCCACGCGGTCGAGCTCGGCGAAGGCGATCTCGAGTTCGTACAACGTCTCCGCACGACCCTCGTCCACCCGCGGCGCCTGGGAGGTCGGCCCGATGAACCGGCCCGAGAACACGTACGACAGCGCGGGGTGGTGCTGCCAGTAGGTGAGCAGCGACCGGAGGAGGTCGGGGCGACGCAACAGTGGTGAGTCCGCCGGGGTCAGGCCACCGAGGGTGAAGTGGTTGCCGCCACCGGTCCCCGTGTGGGTCCCGTCGACGTCGAACTTCTCGGTGGTCAGGCGGGTCGCCCGGGCATCGGCGTACAACGACGTGGTCAGGTCCCGCAGTTGTGACCACGTCGACGTCGGCTGGACATTGACCTCGATCACGCCCGGATCGGGGGTCACCGACAGGGTCCGAGTCCGTGCGTCACCGGGGATCGGGTAGCCCTCCAGGACGACCGGCGTGCCCACCTGCGTGGCGGCCTCCTCGACCATCGCGATGAGTTCGACTGCGTGCTCCACGTCGTAGATCGGCGGCAGGAACACAAACAGGTGACCCTCCCGCTCCTCCACGACAACCGCGAACCGGGGCGCCTGCTCCACCGGTACGACCTTCGCCGGCTGCCACGCGTTCTTCACGCGGCCCAGCGGTGGCCGGTCAGCGAACGGCGAGGCGTCCGGGGTCTCGGGCGGGGCGACCCACCCGATCGAGTCGAGTGGCAGCCGCAACCCTGCCGGAGACGTGCCCGGAGTCAGGAAGAGTCGCTCCCGTCGCAGCCGCCACTGGGTCGTGGCCCAGCCACGCTCCTCGATGCGCTCGAAGACCGGGATCACCCAGGCGGTTTCGTCGTCGATGCCCGCGTCGACATCCGCGACCGTCGGGGCCTCGGCGCCCTCGGGGTCGCCGAAGGGCAGCCGCGCCTGCGACCACCGGGCGGAGTACGCGTCCTCGAAGGCCGGCAGGACGTGCTCGTCTGGGACTCCGAGCAACGCGGCGAGCGTACGCGCGAAGCGGGCCGGAACCTCCGGACGAACGTCGGTCCCCGGAGACCACGGGTGGTCCAGCAAGGACTGGTCCTGCCACAGCGCGACGCCGTCTGTACGCCACACCAGACTTGCCTGCCAGCGCGGCAGCGGCTCGCCCGGGTACCACTTCCCCTGCGGGTGCTGGACGATCCCGGTCGGTGCCCAGCGTTCCTTCAACCGCTCGGTCAACTCCCGCGCGAGCGTCCGTTTGACCGGGCCGTCGGCGGCAGTGTTCCACTCCGGCGTACTCGAGTCGTCGACGGAGACAAAGGTCGGTTCGCCTCCCATCGACAACCGGACGTCCCCCGCCTGCAGCAGGTCGTCGACGTGGACGCCGAGGCGATCGACCCCGGCCCACTGGTCGTCGGTGTACGGCAACGTGACGCGGGCATCCTCGTGGATCCGAGTCACCGAGTTCGAGAACGAGAACTGCACGCCGACGGGGCCGGTGGCCCCGCTGATCGGGGCACTCGTGGCCGGGTCCGGGGTGGCCGACAGCGGGATGTGGCCCTCGCCGGCGAAGAGGCCGGAGGTCGCGTCGAGGCCGATCCACCCGGCACCGGGTACGTATACCTCGGCCCACGCGTGCAGGTCGGTGAAGTCAGCCGGCGGGCCCGACGGACCGTCCAGGAAACCCTCGCCGGAGAGCACGTCATCGGTGACCAGTTGGACCAGATAGCCGGACACGAAACGCGCAGCCAGACCCAGCTGCCGGAGCACACTGACCAGCAGCCACGCCGAGTCCCGGCACGACCCGATCGCGCGTTGCAGCGTCTCATCGGGCGACTGGACGCCCGCCTCCATCCGGACCGAGTAGTCGACCGCATCACGCACGAGCCGATTGACCTCCACCAGGAAGTCGACGATCCGGGTCGGTCCGACCTCGGCGAGACCGTTCGAGCGCAGCCACTCGGTCACGGCCGGTCCCGGACCGACCGAGCCGGCCTCGATGACCGGTCGCAGGTACGGGTCCAGGTCGGCCCGGAGCGGGTCGGCGTACGCGAACGGGTACGTCTCGGCGTACTCCTCGACGAAGAAGTCGAACGGGTTGATCACCGTCAGGTCTGCCACGAGGTCGACCGTGATGTCGAGTTCCCGGACGGGCGTGGGGAACACCAACCGAGCCAGGAAGTTGCCGAACGGATCCTGCTGCCAGTTCACGAAGTGGTCGCTGGGACCCACGGTGAGCGAGTACGAGGTGATCGGCGTCCGACAGTGCGGCGCGGGCCGCAGGCGTACCTCGTGCGGGTACACCTTCACCGGCTCGGCGAACGTGTATGTGGTGCGGTGCTGGACTGCCACCCTGATGGTCACGGCGTCGGGCTCCTCAGGAAGGTCGGGCTACGGAAGTCGGGTGATCTCGACGGTGACGTACATGTGCGACTCTGCACCACCACCGGTATACACACCGGCCAGCGGGCGTACGTCGTCGTAGTTGCGACCGGTCGCCACCACCACGTAGCGCTCGCCGGGCACGGTCTCGTTGGTCGGGTCGAAGCCACGCCAGCCACCGTCCCACCACTCGATCCAGGCATGCGACTCGCCCTCGACCGTCTTGTCGACCTCGGGCTCGCGGTTGGGGTGCAGGTAGCCCGAGACGTACCGGGTGGGGATGCCCAGCGACCGCAGGCAACCGATCGCCAGGTGCGCGATGTCCTGACAGACGCCCTTGCGCTGGTCCCAGGCGTCCGCCGCATGCGCGTGCACATGCGTCGATCCGGGGACGTACTCGACCTCGCGATGGATCAGCGCGCAGACCTCGCGTACGGCCGCCGTCGGCGTCGGCGCAGTCTCCCGGATCGGCTGCAGCAGCTTGAGCAGATCGGCTGGCGGCCGAGCCCGTTCGAGGACCATCAGGTACTCGGCGTACTCGTCGGAGACTCGCGCCAGATCGGACCAACTCAGCGCATCGACGAAGGGATACGGCGGGTTGGTGTGGACCACTGTGGTCGCCACGACGTTGAGCGAGGAGTGCGCTTCCTGGACCTCGAACGAGGTGACCTGGGAGCCCCAGTGGTCCCGGTAGCTGTAGGCCCACGGCTTCGGGGTGACGTCGAGTCGGACCTGGGTGACGAACTGACTCGGTTGGGTCTGCGCCGTCAGCCGGGCCTCGTTGTACGACGCCGTGACCGGCTCGCCGTACTCGTACCCGGTGGTGTGCACGATCTTCAGATGCATCACTGATCTCCTTCGGCCATGCCGCCGCCACGCCAGTGACGCGCCTCGGCGCCGGCGAAGTAGCGGCCAGTGATCGCATTCGTCCCCGCGACGCAGGAGCGTTGCAGCAACTCCATCTCCAGCGGCAGGTTGTTGAGCAGGTCCTCGGGTGTCCGGTACTCGAGGTCGGCGCGGATCTTGCCGAGCAGCCGCTCGGCTTCACCGCGTACGCCGACGTGACCGCCGAGCGCTTCCAGGTACGCGAGCTCCTGCTCGGCCCGGTTGAGCGCCGCCACCACCGACCGCGGGAAGAGGCTTCCGCGCAGCAGGAACTCGGCCGCACCCTGGTCGGTGACCACGCCGGCGTGCGTACGCAGGAAGGCCTCATGGCCACCGCAGGCGCGCAACGTGGTCGTCCACGCATCCCCGCTGGCCACCGCGGCCGAGGCCACCAGACGGGCGGTCATGTCGGCGCGTTCGATCGAACGACCGAGTACGAGGAACCGCCACGGTTCGTCACGCATCATCGTCGAGTCGGCGGTGCCGTTGATCAGGGCGGCGCGGTCACGCACCCAGGAGAACAGCCGCGGGTTGGCTGCGAACGTCCCGAGCGGGATCTCGCGATAGGTCGTGTTGATGACCTCCCACAGCGACGTCGACAGCGTCTCGCGGGCTCGTCGGGCACTCTCTCGGGCCGCGATCAGGCAGGCCGCGATCGACGTGTCGCAGGACGCGTCGTAGACCAGCCGGCGCAGCATCTCGCGTACGTCCACGAGCTCGCCCGGCTCGGCCGGGATCCCCATGACCGCCAGTACGCCGGCGCAGGTCAGGGCCTCGTCGACGGTGGGGTCCTCCAGGATCAGCTGCGTCTGGACGTCGAGGATCCGGGCCGTGCCCTCGGCACGTTCGACATAGCGGCCGATCCAGAAGAGGGACTCGGCGATGCGACTCAACATGACGCCTCCCGGCCCTGCTGTTGCTGCTGCTCCTGCTGACTGGGTTGGGCCTCGGGGCGGTTCCCGACCGGCACTGGGCTTCGCTGGAGGACCATCGGCTCGTGGACCGGTTCGGGTTCAGGTGTGACCGGGCCGTCGTCGGCGAGCACCCAGGTGTCCTTGGAGCCGCCTCCTCGGGAGGAGTTCACGATCAGCTCCCCTTCCGGGAGCGCGACCCGGGTGAGTCCACCCGGAAGTACCCACACGTCCTCGCCGTCGTTGACCGCGAACGGTCGCAGGTCGACGTGCCGCGGACGCATGGCTCCGTCGATGTACGTCGGGACAGTCGAGAGTTGGACGACGGGCTGCGCGATCCAGCCACGCGGATCCTCCAGCAGCCGAGCCCTGAGCGTGTCGATTTCGGCCCGGGTCGCGGCCGGACCGATCACGATGCCCTTGCCGCCCGAGCCGTCGACGGGCTTGAGGACGAGCTCGTCCAGCCGGTCGAGGACCTCGGCAAGCGCTTCGGGTTCGTCCAGTCGCCACGTGTCGACGTTGCGCAGGACCGGCTCCTCGTTCAGGTAGTACCGGATCAGGTCCGGCAGGTAGGTGTAGACGAGTTTGTCGTCCGCGACGCCGTTGCCGACCGCGTTCGCGATGGTCACATTGCCGGCTCGCGCGGCATTGATCAGGCCCGCGCAGCCCAGCATCGAGTCGGCCCGGAAATGCACAGGATCGAGGAACTCGTCATCGACCCGGCGATAGATCACGTGCACCGGCCGCGGGCCGGTGGTCGTACGCATCACCACATGGCCCTGGCGACACTCCAGGTCACGGCCCTCGACCAACTCCACACCCATGGTGCGCGCCAGCAACGCGTGCTCGAAGTACGCGCCGTTGTAGACACCGGGTGTCAGCACCACGACGGTCGGGTCGGCCACACCGGCCGGGGCAGAGGCGCGCAATGCGCGCAGGAGCTTCTGCGGGTATCCGGCCACCTGGCGGATCCGGTGATCGGTGAACGGCTCCGGGAGGGTCGCGCCGAGCGCACGTCGGTTCGTCATCACGTACGACACCCCGGACGGAACTCGTACGTTGTCCTCCAGGACCCGGAACTCCCCCGCGTCGTCGCGGATCAGGTCGATCCCGGACACCTGGACGCGTGCGCCGTTCGGCGGCACCACCCCGCTCACCGAGCGATGGAAGTGTGAGGAGGAAGTGATCACCGCACGCGGGATCACCCGATCCTTGAACACCCGGCCGGCGCCGTACACGTCGGCCAGGAACGCCTCCAACGCGCGTACCCGCTGGCGTACGCCCTGCTCGATCGGCTCCCACTCGCTCGGGGAGATGATCCGTGGCAGCACGTCGAGCGGGAATGCCCGCTCCTCGCCGCCGATGTCGAACGTGACGCCCTGATCGAGATAGCTCGACCTGAGGGCATCGACGCGCGCCCTGAGTTCACCGGGTGCGAGCGCGGCCAGCGCCTGGTGCAGCGACCGGTACCCGGGCCGGACACCCCAGTCGCCGAACATCTCGTCGTACGCCGTGCTCGTCGCCTTGTATCCCTCGAACACGTCCATGCTCGCGAACCTAGGCCCTGCCCGTGACAGCGTTGTTACGTACGGCCGACGCACGTGTCAACAAACGCACCCACAGCCGTGTCGGCCTCTTCCACCGATGCGAGGACCGACCTGGATCGACCGTACTCTGGTGGTCATGTCCGAGACCCCGGTGCGCCGCCCCCGCCACCTGATGGATCCGAACAACCCGGTCCGTCCGGTCAACAACAAGGCGCTGACCCATGTCCAACGCTGGGTCGTCTCGGTGCTCGCCGTCTTCACCATCGCCCACCTGTCGATCGGGCTGGTGATCGCCTCCTTGATCGTCGTCGGTCAGTCGAACACCCCGCGGATCGGGCTGAACGTGATCGCCGGCATGTTCGGGCTGGTTGCGGTCGCGGTCGGATTCGTGATCCACAAGAAGTCTCCGCTCACCCCGTGGCTGTTGCTCGGTCTGATCCCGATGATCGTGGGGCTCTGGATCACTCTCGGCTGAGACCGATCGTCAGGTCGATCGGGACACCTCACGCAACAATTCAGGATGAGCAGGGGGTCCGAGGGTCATATGCCCTCGGCTGCCGCCATGTCCTGAATTGTTGTGCGATTGGGCTCGAGTCAGCCCGTCCCGACGGTGTCGAGATCGGCCAGCCACGCAGTCGGTGCGACATCGGACGGCATCCGCCAGTCTCCGCGCGGACTCATCGTGCCGCCGTTGCTCACCTTCGGTCCGTTCGGCAGCGCCGAGCGCTTGAACTGACTGGCGAAGAACCGGGTGATGAACACCTGCATCCAGCCGGTGATCTCACCGAGGTCGTACGCCCTGCGCTGGTCCTCCGGATAGCCGACAGGCCATCCGCCCGCGGCGACATCCCCCCACGCATGCAGGGCGAGGAAGGCGATCTTCGACGGCCGGAACCCGTGCCGTACGACATGGAACAGGGTGAAGTCCTGGAGTGCGTACGGTCCGACGGTGGCCTCGGTGGACTGCATGCTGCCGGGAATGAGCTCCGGGCTGATCTCCTGGTCGACGACCACCTGTAGCACGGCGTTGGTGTCCGCGGTGAATGTGTCGGTCGAGATGACCCAGCGGATCAGGTGCTGGATCAGCGTCTTCGGGACGCCGGAGTTGACGTTGTAGTGCGACATCTGGTCGCCGACCCCGTACGTGCACCACCCGAGCGCGAGTTCACTCAGGTCACCGGTGCCGATCACGATGCCGTGGCGCTGATTGGCGATCCGGAACAGGTAGTCGGTGCGCAGCCCGGCCTGGATGTTCTCGAACGTCACGTCGTAGTTCGTCGCGGACTGGCCGAGGTCCTTCATCATCTGCGTGGCGGTCGTGGTGATGTCGAGCGTCTCCGAGATGGCGCCGATCGCCTCCATGAGTTTGAGCGCGTTGCCCTTGGTCTGGTCGGTCGTCGCGAAGCCGGGCATCGTGAACGCCAGGATGTCGCTGCGCGGCCGCCCGAGCCGATCCATCGCGTCGGCAGCAACGATGAGCGCGTGGGTCGAGTCGAGTCCGCCACTGATGCCGATGACTGCCTTCGTCCCCGGCGGGAGGGCCTTCAGTCTCGTGACGAGTCCAGAGACCTGGATGTTGTACGCCTCGTAACAGTCCTGCGCGAGCCGCTCGGGATCGTCAGGAACGAAGGGGAATCGATCCAGCGGCCGCTTCAGATCCAAGGCCTGCCTCGGCCCCAACTGAAAATCCACGACGCGGAACACCTCCGCCGCAGTCTCCGCGCGGGCGTTGTCGTCGAACGTCCCCTGACGGATCCGCTCGGCGCGAATCTGCTCGAGATCGACGTCCGCGACCGTGCGATGGGCTTCGGCGTTGAAGCGCTCGCTCTCCTTGAGCAGGCTTCCCAGCTCGTAGATCATCGCGTGGCCGTCCCAGGCGAGATCCGTCGTCGACTCCCCCGCGCCTGCCGCGGTGTAGACGTACGCCGCGCTGCACCGGGCGCTCGCACTGGCGACCAGCAGTCGGCGGCTTTCGGCCCGACCCACTGTCACCGGGCTCGCGCTCAGGTTGAGCAGGACCGTGGCTCCAGCCAGCGCCGCGATCGCGCTCGGCGGGACCGGGACCCACATGTCCTCGCAGATCTCGGCATGGAACGTCAGGCCGGGAATGTCGGTCGCCCGGTAGATCAAGCGAGTCGACAGCGGCACCTCGTCCTGGCCCGCGACCGTGATCTCGTCCTCGATGTCCACCCCGGACCCGAACCAGCGACGTTCGTAGAACTCGCGGTAGGTCGGCAGGTACGACTTGGCACTGACGCCGAGTACGGATCCCCGGTGGATGACGACGGCCGCATTGAGCACCCGGTTCTGATGGATGACCGGAGCACCGACGACCAGCACCGTACTCAGATCCGCGCTGGCGGCGACCACGTCTGCAATCGCCTGCTCGACGGCCTCGAGGAGGGTCTGCTGGAGCAACAGGTCATCGATCGAGTAGCCGCTGAGGCAGAGCTCCGGGAAGACGGCGACGGCCACGGAATCGTCGTGGCAAGCCCGGGCCTGCTCGATCACTGCACGCGCGTTCGCGGCCGGATCTGCCGGGGTCACCGGCAGAGTGACCGCCGCGACCCGGGCGAAGCCATGTGCGTACGCGTTGGCAAAGTCCACGCGGTCAGTCTAGAGACCGACTGAGCGAGGTCGGGAGCGTGCACACACGCTCCCGCGCCGAGCGAGGGAGGTCGCCGCCCAAAGGGCGGCCGATGCGGGAAGGTTGAGGCGTGAGCATTGCGCCTACCCCCGAACCGCCCTACACCGCGGTCATCTTCACGTCGCTGCGCACCGCCGGCGACCAGGGCTACGCGGTCATGTCGGCAAGGATGGTGGAGTTGGCGTCCGCCCAGCCGGGATTCCTCGGGATCGAGTCGGCCCGCGAGGGCCTCGGGATCACGGTGTCGTACTGGCGGACCGAGGCTGACGCCGCCGCGTGGAAGCAGGTCGCCGAGCACACCATCGCCCAACGTCGCGGTCGCGACGTCTGGTACTCGGACTACCGCGTCCGGGTGGCGACGGTGACCCGTGAGTACGGCGCGAGTGATTCACCCCACAGCGACTCTTCCGCGCCCGGTCACTAGGCTGGACGATGGTCCGTGGACTCCATCAGGGAGCCGCGAGATGTCCATGAAAGGCACCTCATGTCCAACGAGGCAATGCCCATGTCTGCTGAGGCAGAGGTAGCGCCCTACGGGGGCACCCCCACCGGTGCAGCAGCTGTCAAGAAGGTGCGTACGCACCACCTGCGTGACTGGAAGCAGGCCGGCGAGAAGTTCACCATGCTGACGACGTACGACGTCGCCACCGCCCGCATCTTCGACGAGGCCGGGGTCGACACACTGCTGGTCGGCGACTCGGCCGCGAACGTCGTCTACGGCTACCCGACCTCCCTCCCGGTGTCGGTCGACGAGTTGATCCCGCTGGCCCGGGCGGTCGTACGCGGCGCGTCACGCGCGCTCGTCATCGGTGACCTGCCGTTCGGGTCCTACCAGGGTTCGCCGGAGCAGGCGTACGCCACCTCGGTGCGCTTCATGAAGGAAGCCGGGGTCGCCGCGATCAAGCTCGAAGGCGGCGTCGAGATGGTGCCGCAGATCGAACGGCTCGCACGAGGCGGGATCCCGGTCTGCGCACACATCGGCTTCACCCCGCAGTCGGAGCATGCGCTGGGCGGCTACCGCGTCCAGGGCCGCGGCGAGGACGCGGCCGAGCACATCCTGCGCGACGCGTACGCGGTCCAGGAGGCCGGTGCGTTCGCGGTCGTGCTCGAGATGGTGCCGGGCCCGGTCGCCACCGAGGTCACCAGGAAGGTCGAGATCCCGACGATCGGCATCGGCGCCGGCAACCAGACCGACGGTCAAGTGCTGGTGTGGCAGGACGCCTTCGGCCTCAATCAGGGTCGGGTGCCGCGCTTCGTCAAGAAGTACGCCGACGTGGCCACCGCCCTCAGCGACGGCGCCCGCGCGTACGTCGCTGACGTGAAGTCCCAGGCCTTCCCCGGCGCGGACCACACCTTCTAGGCCGAAACCCGACATCCGTCACGCCGAGACCCGGCATCCGTCAGCCCGAGACCCGGCATCTGGCCGCGCTCGCGGCGGCCCGTCGGAAGCCGGTGGCTGTACGCCTGCGGCCAATCGATCTCGGACTGACAAACGTCGGGTCTCGACTGACAAACGTCGGGTCTCGACTGACAAACGTCGGGTCTCGGCGTGACGGATGTGGGGTCTCGGCGGGGCGGGTGATGACGGATGTCACGGTGAGGTCGTGCTGCGCACCATGGGCACCGGCGGGCCTCAGGTGACATCGTCGAGACATGACCACAGCAGTACGCCTCGACGGCGTGACCAAGAGCTTCGGCTCGGTCCAGGCAGTCCAAGGGATTGATCTGACCCTCAACCACGGTGAGGTGGTGGCCTTCCTCGGCCCGAACGGCGCCGGCAAGACGACCACGATCGACATGATTCTGGGCCTCTCGCACCCGACCAGCGGCACCGTCGACGTCCTCGGTCTCAAGCCCCGCGAGGCGATCTCGCGCGGACTCGTCAGCGCAGTGATGCAGACCGGCGGGCTCCTCAAGGACCTCACGGTCCGGGAGACGGTCCAGTACACCGCGAGCCTGTTCGCCGACACGATGCCGGTGGATGAGGCGATCCGGAAAGCCGGTATCGAGCACGTCGCGGACCGCAAGGTTGGCAAGGCCTCGGGTGGGGAACAGCAGCGTCTCCGCTTCGCAATGGCGCTGCTCCCCGACCCCGCCCTGCTGCTGCTCGACGAGCCGACGACCGGCATGGACGTGGAGGGACGACGTACGTTCTGGAACGCCATCCGCACGGACGCCGAGCGGGGACGTACGGTCCTCTTCGCCACTCATTACCTCGAGGAGGCTGACCAGTACGCCGACCGGATCATCCTGATCAGCAAGGGCCGGATCGTGGCCGACGGGTCAGGTTCGGAGATCCGGGCACTGGCCGCGGGCCGCACCGTACGCGCCACCGTCGACGACCTGAGCACGGACATCGAGAACCGGATCCGCAGTCTCGGCGGCGTCGACGGCCTCGACCTCCGCGGCGACCAGGTGATCGTGCACACCAAGGACAGCGACGCGGTCGCCCGCTATCTGCTCACCGAGACCGGGGCACGCGACCTGGAGATCACCAGCAAGAACCTCGAGGACGCGTTCCTCGCCCTGACGGGAGACAACGAATGAGCAGCGCCGTGAACGACTTCAGTGACGTGACCGCGCGGCGGGTCCCGCCCCTGGGCGGGTTCAGCCTCACCCTGCTGCGGATCGAGCTCACCCGGATGCTCCGCAACCGTCGGACCATCGTCTTCACCCTGCTGATGCCGGCAGCGTTCGCCCTCATCTTCACGAACCGTCAAGATGCCGGCAGCGCTGCAGGATCGGGCAACGTCGCTGCGTACATCCTGATCTCGATCGCGCTGTACGCCGCGGCGCTCACGGCAGCCGCGACGGGTGCCATGGTGGCGCTGGAGCGGGCTACTGGTTGGTCCCGTCAGCTCCGGCTGACCCCGCTCAAGCCAGTCGCGTACATCCTGGTGAAGGTGACGATGGCGCTGATCATGGGCGGCATTGCAATCGTTGTGGTCAATATCGTCGGCGCCGTCGAGGGCAAGGCCGTGATGCCGACCCACGTCTGGATCTTCGGCGCGCTGCTGGCCCTCGTCTGCACGGTGACCTTCGCGGCTCTCGGCGTCTTCGTCGGTTACATCGTGCCCGGCGAGAACGCAATGCAGATCCTCGGCCCGGGGCTGGCCGCACTGTCCTTCCTCGGCGGCGTCTTCATCCCGCTGAGCGTGTACTCCCCCGTCGTTCGCGACATCGCCTACTGGACCCCGATGTACGGCGTCGCGGAGATCGCTCGATCCCCACTCACGAGCGAGCTCCCCTGGTACGCCGTGGTCAACGCGGTCGTCTGGTTCGGCCTCTTCGTGGCCGGCGCCGCGTGGCGCATGAGCAAGGACACGGCTCGCGTCTGATGACCAGTAGCGTCGACATCATGGCCCCCACCAACCAGCCGCGTTGGTTGGGGCCGTGGTTCGCCTCCATCTGGTTGCTCTACCTGCTCGATCCACTGATCTACGCGATCCAGCAGCACAAGTGGATCGGCGCGGGCGCGACCGTCGCCTTCGGGATCTGGTACGTCGGTGTCTGGATCTGGGCTCGCCAACTCCTGCATCGCCGGATCACTCCGCTGCGTGCCACCTGGCCGCAGGCACTGGTCAGTCTGGGCGTACTGATCGGGTTCGGTGTCCTGATGGTCGCGTTGATCGGGCCGAAGGGTCTCGCGGCGTCGGTCTACATCGCGGTGCTGGCGATCATGCTGCTGCCACCCCGTTTCGGCATCGCGGTCGCTGTCCTCGATCTGGTCGCGGTGCTCTCAATGGCGTTCCGGCACGGTTGGGACAGCGCAGCCGGTGGTGTCGGGCTAGGCGTGATCGCCGCTTCGATCGCCGTCTTCGGCATCCGTACGGTCATCACCCGCAACTTCCAGCTGATCGAGGCACACCAGGAGAACGCGGACCTCGCGGTCGAGAACGAGCGCACCCGGTTCGCCCGCGACCTGCACGACATCCTCGGCCACTCCCTCACTGTCATCACCGTCAAGGCCGAGCTCGCACAACGACTCTTCGACGTCGACCCGGTCCGGGCACGCGAGGAGCTGGCCGACCTCGAGCGGCTCTCCCGTGACGCTCTCGCGGACGTACGCCGGGCCGTGCGCGGTTATCGCGAACTGACTCTTCCCAACGAGTTGGCCCGCGCCAGGCAGGCGCTCAACGCAGCAGGTATCGAGCCGGTCCTCCCGCAATCGACGGACGCAGTCCCGACCGAGTTGCGTGAGCTGTTCGCATGGACAGTCCGCGAAGGGATCACCAACGTCCTCCGCCACTCGCACGCGACGCAGTGTGAGATCGTGCTGTCGGACCGGAACGTCGAGGTGCGTGACAACGGGCGCGGTTGCGACTGCGACACGGTCGGCAGCGGCCTGACCGGGCTGCGCGAACGGGCGCGTGCCAACGCGGCGACGGTCACCACGCGCAACCTCACTCCCGGTTTCGTCGTTGAGGTGGCCGTCCGATGATTCGACTCCTGTTGGCCGACGACCAGGCGCTCGTACGCGGCGCACTCTCAGCACTGCTCAACCTCGAACCCGACATCGAGGTGGTCGCCGAGGTGGGCAGCGGCCTCGATGTGGTGGCCGCGGCCCGGTCGTCCTCCCCCGATGTCGCCATGCTCGACATCGAGATGCCCGGGATGGACGGGATCGCGGCGACCGCCGCTCTGCGCGAGGCACTGCCCGACGTCCGCGTTCTGATCGTGACCACGTTCGGGCGTCCGGGCTATCTGCGGCGCGCACTTCAGGCCGGCGCAAGCGGGTTCGTCGTCAAGGACACGCCCGCGGCGCAGTTGGCCGAGGCCGTACGCCGCGTCGCCCAAGGTCTGCGCGTGGTGGACCCGGAGCTCGCCACCGACTCGTTGATGACCGGTGACTCACCACTGTCGCCGAGGGAGACAGAGGTACTCCAGGCTGCGCGCGACGGCTCATCCGCCGCGGCCATCGCAGGCCGCTTGTTCCTGTCCGAGGGCACGGTCCGCAACCATCTGTCCGCCGCGATCGGGAAGACCGGGGCCACCAATCGCGCCGAGGCCGTACGGCTCGCCGAGTCCAACGGCTGGCTGTGACCCCTCCGGCGAATTCACTCAACCAACTCGTCGGTCCCAACCGGTAGCGTGGAGACGTGAGCACCTCTCCCCTGTCCGCCCGCGAGACCGAGGTCCTCATCGGCGTACGCGCCGGCCAGACCGTGGCGCAGATCGCCAGCACCCTGTATCTGTCGGGAGCAACGGTCCGCAATCATCTTGCGGCCGCGACCGGCCGTCTCGGGGCGAAGAACCGCGACGAAGCCGCTGCCGTGGCCGACACCAACGGCTGGTTGGTCCTCCCCGACTGATGCCGAAACCCGACCTCTGTCAGGTCGAAACCCGACATCCGTCACACCGAGACCCGGAATTCGGCTACTTCGTCGCAGCGACCAGGGCGATCTCGCCCAGCCAGAGCACGGCGCCCACGACGGAGACCCAGAAGGTCCACAGCGCTCGGTCGTTGAACCACTTCATGCCCAGCCCCATCAGCGGCAGCCAGATCACGACCATCAGGGCGACCACCCACAGCGGTGCGAACGTGGCCGACGCCCCGTACAGGAACAGGTCGCACGCCAGCCCGCCGATCCCGATGAATCCCCAAGGGGTCACTCTCCGCATGGGCAGACCCTAGCGAGCCGTCACGATTCGCGGGCGAGTTGCTGCTCCACTCGGTACACCGCAGCCTGATGGTCGTAGTCGTCGCTCATCACCGCCGCCAGACGAAGGTAGCCCAGCGCCTCGGCCGGACGGAACTGCCGCTCAAGGACGCGACCCAGCCCGTGCAAAGCCCACGCATCCGAGGGGTCACGCTCGACGAGCGCGCGCAGATCAGCCTCTGCTCGACCGAGTTGTGCGCGGAGCATGTACGCCCAGGCCCGCAGGGTCAACAGCCCGCGGTGGTCCGAGTCTTCGGCCAGGGCAGGCTCGATCAGCGACAACGCTTCAGCCGGGAACCGCCGGACCAGCAGGTCGTACGCCGTGCGGTAGGCGTCCTCGTACCCACGCTGCGGCATGAAGATCGCCCTGGGCGCTGTGAACTCGAACTCGGACATGACCCGCCTCTCCCATGGCGCCGTAACAACCGCGCGGGAGCGCATGTTCCACAGGGACCTGCCAGCGCATTCACATCAGCGACGGCTAGGGTCCCCACGGCGCCCGATCAGGGACGCCATGCATCTCTGAAGGGCACTCCATGACCACCGACCCGCAGCCGAACGCCGACATCATTGAGGCGACCGAGCCTGTCAAGGCCAGCCGACCGAAGCCCTCTCTGCCCTCGAAGCCGATTCAGTTGGCTGTGGGAGTGGGCGTCATCAGCCTGCTGGTCGGTGGCGGCGCAGGCTTCGGGCTCGCCCAGATTGGCGACTCGTCGCCGGCCACGAGTTCGAGCGCGGCCCTGACGCTGCCCGGCACGTTGTCCGGCGGGTTCACCCGCAACACGACCGTCGACACGCAGATCAAGCCCTCCCTCACCTCGGCTCAGACGACGCTCGGCGCTGGGACCGACATGGCCCTCTACGCGAGCGGCACCAAGCAGGTGCTCGTCGAGGCGACCCGTATCGGCGGCGGCGCAACACTCACCGCAGGCATGACGTACGCCAAGGTCGGTGACGCGATCTGCTCCTCCAGCACCTCGACCAGCGGCTCCGAGGCGATCTGCACGCGCACGAGCGGTGCGCTCACCGTCAAGGTCACCGCCACCGACCAAGCGACCGCAGCCAAGTACGTCGACGAGATCTACAAGGCCGTCGCCTGAGCGGCGACGTCTGGCGTACGCGGGCTGCGCGGCCGTACGCTGCACGTCTGCGGATGGGCTGACCGGGCGATCGCGGCTTGCGCTGAGTTTTCTCAAGCGGGAGGCGAGGAAAGTCCGGGCTCCACAGGGCAGGGTGATGGTTAACAGCCATCCGGGGTGACCCGCGGGAAAGTGCCACAGAAAAGAGACCGCCTCGGCAACGAGGTAAGGGTGAAACGGTGAGGTAAGAGCTCACCAGCCCCTCGGGTGACCGAGGGGGCTCGGCAAACCCCACCTGGAGCAAGTTCAGACAGGACGCGCTGAGGGCTGCCCGCCCAAGCGTCCGGGTAGAGCGCTGGAGGGCGCCGGCAACGGCGTTCGTAGATGGATGATCGCTGCGCAGCGTGCTGCGTACAGAACCCGGCTTACAGGTCAGCCCGTCCGCATCACCCTTCGGCCGACGGCAAGCGTCGACCGAAGGGCTACGCCGGCGCGGCTGCCGATTCGGGCTACTCCGCTGCTGGCGGTGCGGACGGCGAAGCCCTCCACGTGCCCTGTGTTTCGGAGTAGTCGCCCGCGTAGGCGCTGCTGATCTCAGCCAGCGCGTCCTTGATCGGAGTCTCGTTGGCAGAGAGGTCGCTGAGGAATCCGATGAGTTCCAGCCCGTACTCCTGCGCGTTCATCGAGGGCGTCGGCGTCACGATCTCGAAGTCTGCGCCTGCGTCGTTGAACGTGATCGTGCCGATGATCTCCTTGTTCGGAGTGCGCATCGTCCACACGGTGACGGGCCCGTCAGCAGGGAGCGGGTAGCGCGGAGCCTCACGCAGCAGGCGGGCCGGAGCGTACCCGCGTTCGGGCGCGAAGTCCGATCGGGCCGGCGCCGCAATGGTGCCCTGCACCAAACGGCGCAGGGCACCCTCGAAGGCGCGGTTGGGCGCCGCGCCCGGAAGCACGTTGAGCACTCGCTGCCTGGCCACGCTCAGCTCAGCCCCGAGCGACATCGCATACGCGATGGCCACGGTGGGCGTACGACTCTGCGCTGCCACGCAGTGGAGAAAGACCGACTTCCCTTCGCCGCGCAGCTTCGCGATCGTCTGCACGGCGTCGGCCAGGACGAAGTCGAGGTTGACGTTTTCGTCCGGGTCGTCGTTGTCGATCAGCCGGAACACCACCGACTCCCGATCCGACGGCACCTGCTCGGTGCCGACCAGACAGAGGCTGACGACCGCGTCGATGTGGCCTGGCAGCGCGCCAAGCGCCCGTACGTCGCCGATCATCAACCGCCCGTCGTACGGGTGCTGCACGCAGACGCCGCGCGGCGCGAACTTCTCGTAGCCGATCTTCGGAGTCAGGGGCCAGTCGTAGATGATCGGACCGCCGTTGGCCGCGAGGGTGGCCAGCTCGACGAGTCGGTCGCCCTTGAGTCCCGGGTAGCCGTGCGAGACCCGCCGCCAGTCCGCCGGGATCGCCGAGGCACCCCACCGGGCACCCAGGAGTGCGCCAGCGATCGCTGCGACCGTGTCGGTGTCGTCGCCGACGTTGATCGCCGTCACCAAGGCATCGCCCTAGTGCCGGCACGGATCCACATCCGGCACCAGCGTGTGGACGATGGCCGACCAAGCCGCCTGGAACGCGGCGACCACCCAACCGTTGGGAGTGAACGCTCCAGGTTCGCGTGTCTCCGCCTCGGTGATCAGGCCCTCCCAGCGGGCAGCCTGAGCAGGCGTCAGAAACCTCAGCCCGACTCGTGCGTCGAACTCCCCCATGAGGATTGCGTGCCGGATGGCGAGCGACCACAGGACACACGCGTCCTGCGCATCGTCCTCGTAGTGGGTCAGCGCGCTCACCGCGCGAGCCGCCGAAGCGACGGCGTCCGCATCATCGAGATAAGGCAAGGCGATCGGCGCGGTACGCATGAGCGAACCGTTGCCACCGCTACGCCCGGCGCGCCGGTGCAACTCAGCCGCCGCCTCTGTCATGCCGGCTGCGGTCGGATCCGACCCCACCCGTCCGAGGATCTGCGACGTCTGGATGCCGATGTCCCGCGGACGTGTCTCGTACCAGTCCCGGAAGTTGCGGGCGATCGCGCTGAGCCCCTCATCGGAGCGCAGGTCGATGCCGCGGGCAGCGACGTCCGCGATGCACCACATCATCGTGGTGTCGTCAGTCCACTCCCCTGGCGCGAAGTTGCCGAGGCCGCCGCCGATCATGGCCGGACCCTCCGGCCCGAGCGGTGCGGACCCGAACTCGTAACCGGCTCCCAGAGCGTCGCCGATCGCGGTGCCGAGCAGTGCTCCGCACGCCCGGTCGAGTTGCGCAGTCGTCAACGTCATCGGTACCACTCTCCCCCGGCGCTGAGCGCCCCTGATTTCCCTTAGGACATTCGTATCGGAGGCTTCCGACAATTTCGGCAGCCAAAGGGACTCTCACAACGCGACATCCCAGCCGGATCCCTGCGGAATGACCCGCGGATCGAGTCGGAATCCCTCCGGCAGCGGCCGGCGGCGTACCCATGCCCAACCGAGCGCAGCCGCTCCAGCAGGCGCGACAGGCTGAACCCTTTCGAAATACATCCCGCCCGAACGTCCCTCGTGACGGTGCGGGTGCAGTTCGATCTCCACGTCGATCGACGAGTCGCCGTGAACCTGAGCCCACGGACCGTCGCTCTCCAGCCCCAGCGTGAGACCGGCGAAATCGTCGCTCAGTAGAGCGGTGATCAGGGCGCGCAGATGGACCGGACCCTGGACCTCAACGGGGTCTGTCCGTCGCCAGTGGGGCCACCACAGGACTGCTTCCTGGGACTGCGTCTGAGTCGCAAGCCACGTCTCAGTCTGAGCGACCACCAGGCGCTCGGCACCAAGGTCGTCGACCAGCGGCGCCGACGGCATCACCATGGCTGGCAGGACAGGTACTTCGAGCATGGCTTCAATGTCCCAACGACCGCCGACAATTTGGCCAACCAGAGCGACTGCCCACCGTGCTCGCAGCCTTCACGTAGAGTCACTGCGCCCCCTCCCCCGTCCAGGAGCTGTCCCCATGCGCAAAGTGCTCATCGCCCTCATCGCCGTCATCGCGGCCATGGCCTCGCTCCTGGCCCCGGCCCAGGCCGTGTCCCCGACCGACCCGTTCTACCGCTACACCGGCACCAAGCCGCTGAGCCAGTACGCGCCCGGCGCCGTGCTCCGGACCCGGACGGTCAACTACTCCATCCAGGGCCTGGCACTTCCGCTGAAGGCGATCCAGATCCTCTTCCGGACCACGAACGCTCTCGGCGCCGCGGCGGTCGGCGTGACCACCGTCGTACGCCCGCTCGGCGCCAGCGGTCCGATCAAGCAGGTGGTCTCCTACCAGTCGTTCTACGACTCCCTGAACCCTGCCGACGAGCCGTCCGTGGCCATCGCTGGCGGCAGCGGGGCCGGCGAGGGGATCGCCAACGTGGAGACGCTCCTCTTCGCACCTTTGCTCCTCTCCGGCAAGGCCATCAACATCCCGGACACCGAGGGCCAGTCGGCCGACTTCGCTGCCGGCCCGGAGTACGGCAGGGTCACGCTGGACTCGATCCGCGCGATCAGCCGGACGTCCGCGACCCAGATCCCGAACACCGCGAAGGTGGCCCTGATCGGGTACTCCGGTGGCGCGATCGGGAGCGAGTGGGCCGCCGAGCAGGCGAAGACGTACGCACCTGACGTCGCCCCGCGGATCGTCGGCACGGCCGTCGGTGGTGTGCTGGTCGACCCGGCTCACAACCTGACGTACGTCGGCGGTTCGCTGGTCTGGTCCGGCGTCATTCCGATGGCCATCATCGGGATCAGCCGGTCGTACCACATCAATCTCACCCAGTACCTCAACGCGTACGGCCGCACGGTCGTCGCAGCCCTGCAGAAGGCCGCGATCGCCGATGCGCTGGGCCACTACCCGGGCCTGACCTGGCAGAAGATGGCGTTGCCGGCGTACCAGAATCCGTACCGGATCCCAGCCTTCGTCAACACGATCAACAAGCTGATCATGAGCACTGGCGGCACCCCGTCGGCGCCTCTGTTCATCGGCCAGGGCAATGGCGGCTACCAGGAGGGCACGCTCCCGTCCGCCAAGTACGGCGCCGGTGACGGTGTCATGATCGCCGGCGACGTCCGCACCCTGGCCCGCACGTACTGTGCTCGCGGCATCCGGACCCAGTACGTCGAGTACCCGCTGTCGCACATCGGCTCCACCGCTCTCTGGTTGCCGCAGGCGTACGGCTGGATCCTGGATCGCTTCGCCGGCAAGACCGCTCCGTCGTCCTGCGGCAAGATCGCTGCCGGCAACTCGATCGCGAAGGCTGTCCTCGCCCCGTAGACCTCCAAGGGAATGCCCTGGTTCAGTTGCATGTTCAACCACCATGACTGAGGTGGAGTTCGGACTCGACACCTTCGGCGGCGTGACTGTCGGCCCCGACGGGTTGCCGCAGCACCACGCCCAGGTGATCCGCGACATCGTGGCGGAGGGCGTACTCGCCGATCAGGTGGGCCTGGACTTCTTCGGCGTGGGCGAGCACCACCGCCCCGACTTCGCGGTGTCCAGCCCGGAGATGGTCCTGGCTGCGGTCGCCTCGAAGACCGACCACATCCGCCTCGGGTCAGCGGTGACCGTCCTGAGTTCCGACGATCCGGTGCGGGTCTTCGAGCGGTTCGCGACCCTGGATGCGGTCTCGAACGGGCGCGCCGAGATCGTGGCCGGTCGGGGCTCCTTCATCGAGTCCTTCAGCCTGTTCGGCTTCGACACCGCCGACTACAACATCCTCTTCGAGGAGCGGCTCGCACTGCTCAAGGACCTGCTGACCGAGAAGCCGGTGACGTGGTCCGGCACGACCCGCGCGCCGCTGACCGACCAGGAGGTCTTCCCGAAGACCGAGAACGGCATCCGGGCCTGGGTGGGAGTCGGCGGCACGCCGGAGTCGGTCGTACGCGCCGCGAGCCATGGATTCGGACTCTTCCTGGCCATCATCGGCGGTCCCGCGGACCGCTTCCTGCCGTACATCGATCTCTTCGAGCGGGCGCAGGACCAGTTCGGCGCTCCCCGGCAACCGGTGGCCGTCCACTCCCCCGGATTCGTTGCCGAGACAGACGAGCAGGCGCGGGCCGCTGTGTACGACGGGTGGTTGGCGATGCGTACCAAGATCGGTGCGGAGCGTGGTTGGGCGCCGCCGCGGCCCGGGGACTTCGAACGCGAGATCGAGGGTGGCGCGCTGTACGTCGGCTCACCCGAGACGGTGGCCCGCAAGGTCGCCGCGACGGTCAAGACGCTCGGCGTGAACCGGTTCGATCTGAAGTACGACCAGCGGGTCAGTCACGACCAACTGCTCAGCTCGATCGGGCTGTACGGAACGAAGGTCGTCCCACTGGTCAAGGAGCTGCTGGCCTAACCTCATCTCCATGAGCCGCTGGAAACAGGTCCCACCCCAGCCCAGCCGGACGTTCCTCGTCACCGGCGCAAGCAGCGGCGTCGGGCTGGCCACCGCCGATGCCCTTGCGCAGGCGGGTGCGCGCGTGATCATGGCGGTCCGCAACCGGGTCAAGGGCGAGGAAGCAGCAGCCACCATCTCCCCGGCGAACGGCGGTTCGGTCGAGATCGGCGTCGTCGATCTCGCAGACCAGACATCGGTACGCACCTTCGCCGCGACGGTCGGCGAGATCGATGTGTTGATCAACAACGCAGGCGTGCTCGGGGTGCCGTACGAACTGACGCCCGAAGGCGTCGAGATGCATTTCGCGACCAACCATCTGGGTCACTACAGCCTGACCAACCTGTTGCTGCCGAGGATCCGCGAGCGCGTGGTCGTCGTCGCATCGGCCTCACACAAGACCGGCGACCTGCAACTCGACGACCTCGACTGGGCGCGTCGGGGTTACAAGGCGTACGCCGCGTACGCCGCTTCAAAACTGGCGAACCTGCAGTTCCTCACCGAACTCGACCGCCGACTTCGCGAGGCGCCGAGCCCGGTGCGGGCCACCGGTGCGCATCCGGGCACGACGGGGACCAACATCACCGCGCACTCCACCAGTCGTCTCCGCAAGGCGGTCGGCGGCTGGGGTCACCAACTCACCGGCATGCCGCCGTGGAAGGGCGCACTTCCCTCGCTGTACGCAGCGACCGAGGACGTCCCGGGCAACAGTTACATCGGCCCGACCGGCATGTTCGAGTTGTACGGCTGGCCGGGTCCGGCGTCGCGTACGCCGGCCTCACTCGACACCGCCGCCTCGCGAGCGCTGTGGGACAGATCGGCCGAACTGACCGGGATCGATTTCCAGGCCTAGCTCCACATGAACGCGGTGAGCGTCGTCTCGCTGCCGGTCAAGGTCTCCATGGTCTCGTAGATCCGCTCGTACGCCGTCGAGGCAATCCGCCACACGCCATCCTCACGGCGGTAGGTGTCGGTGTAATAGGCGCCTCCACGGATCACCACCCCGAACTCCGACGCGATCACCGTGTCCTGCATCGCCCAACTCCCCACAGCCGTGTCCCCGTCGACGGTGATCTCCGGGTGCGAGGCGACGTGCTGGGTCGCGATCGGTCCGGCCAGCGCCGTACGCATGTGCCCGGCGAGCGCGTCGCGACCCTCGAAGTGCAGCGGTTGCCCGCCCGACGGCGAGCCGTAGTCGCCGACCACGTCCTCACACAACGTGTCGGCGAAGTCGTCCCACAACTTGAGGTCGAGCGTGCGCAGATAGCGGTACTTCAGCGAGCGAATGGCTTCCACCGTTTCCAGGTCCATGTCCTGAGTGTATGGTCCAACTAGAACACGTTCTAGTACCTGTGAGGACTCGTGACGACAACCGCGCTCGACCGTTTCCGCGACGCGATCGCCGAAGCCGGCCGCATGATTGAGAATCCGCCCTTCGAGGCGACAGACGTCGAGCGCGCCGAGGGCCGTGAATATCTGGCCGGCAGCATTCGCTCCTCGATCCAGATGGCCTTCGACTACGACATCGACCATCCGATCCTGATCAACCCCACGCACCAGTACGCCCGACAGGGCCTCGACAATCCGGACGCGATCTACTTCACCGCCTTCCTCACCGAGGGCGCCGAGTACGAACTCACCGGCCGCCGTGGCACCAGCGCCGACTTGTCCTTCCAGATCATGGACGGCACCTACAGCGCCGACGGCAGCCCGGGCACCCTTGCCGCGTTCGACGACCGCGAACTCGACATCGCCGCCGACGGCACGTTCCGGTGGCGATTCGGTGCCACCCTCGGGCTGCGCAAGGGCTCAACGCTCATCATTCGCGAGGTCTTCTCTGACTGGGGCAGCGAGGACCGCGGCACCCTGAGGCTGCAGCGACTCGACACCGCCGGTGTGCCTCGCAAGGCACCCACGGAGGCCAGTGTCGACAAGCGGTACGACGTCGCCGCGAAGATGCTGATCGGCCGGATCCAGACCTGGTACGCATTCCCCGACTGGTTCACCTACAAGGAGCCGGTCAACACCCTCACCACGCCGAAGTCGACCCCCGGCGGTCTGACCTCGCAGTTCAGCTCGATCGGCCACTACGAGCTCGCCGAGGACGAGGCGCTCGTCGTCACCGTGCCGGCCGCGGAGTGCGCGTACCAGGCCATCCAGATCGGCTCGCGCTGGTACGCCTCCACCGACTACGAGCACCACCAGACCTCGCTGACCCGCGCGCAGTCGGTTGTCGACCCCGACGGCCTGATCCGCTACGTGATCTCAGAACGCGACCCGGGCGTCGCCAACTGGCTCGAACTCTGCGGCCACCCCCACGGCGTGATGATGCTGCGCTGGCAACGGCTCGACCGGGCACTCACTGGAGCCGACGGCCCGAACGTCGAGTTGATCAAGCTCGCCGACCTCCGACTTCCCCACGACCAGAGCGTCACTCCGAAGGAGTACGCAGCCCGGATCGCCGACCGACAGGTCGGCGTCGCACGCCGCATGATTAGTTGAGGATGATCCGTTGAACACACTGCTTGAAGGCAAAGTCATCGTCCTGTCGGGCGTCGGACCGGGACTCGGTCGCTCGCTCGGCCTGGAAGCCGCAGCGATGGGCGCCGACCTCGTCCTGGTCAGCCGAACCGAACGCCGTCTGGAGAAGATGGCCGAGGCCGTACGCGCCACCGGCCGGCGAGCCCTGGTCGTACCCACCGACATCACCGACGAAGGCGCCCACGCACACCTCGTCGAGGCCGCGCTGGCCGAGTTCGGGCACGTCGACGGACTGATCCACAACGCGTTCGGTATCCCGCCGATGGACCCGCTCACCACGCTCACGCTGGACGGTCTGCGGGCGGCGCAGGAGACGAACGTGTTCGCCCCACTGCGCCTCACGGCAGCCTTCGCGGACGCACTCGCCGCCTCCCAGGGCTCCGTCGTGATGATCAACTCCGCCGTCATCCACGCGTCACAGCCGGAATTCGGCGGCTACAAGCTGTCCAAGGGCACCCTCGCACACCTGGCTTCCTCGCTGGCGACCGAACTCGGCCCCCGCGGCATCCGGGTCAACAGCATCGCGCCGTCCTACATCTACGAGGACGTCAACAAGGCCTACTTCGACTGGCTCGCGAGCGAGGCCGGAACGACACACGAGGAGATCTACCGCCAGAAGGCTGAGCCGACGGATCTCAAGCGACTCGCGACGGCCGAGGAGGTCGCGCGCGCGGCGCTCTTCCTGATCAGTGACCTGGCCAGCGCTGTCACCGGGACGATGCTCAACGTGGACTGCGGCGAGTTCCACGACAACTGAGGCCACCCCACCCTCGGGCGCGACGGATCAGTCGAGCCCGAGGGCTGGGACCATCCGCCGTTGCAGGAACGTACGCAACGACTCCACCGTCTCGGTGTTGGTCGAGCTGTAGGCGAGCACCGAGAGCAGATAGCGGAGGAACACCTCAGCCACCTCGTCGAGTTCCGCATCCGAGCGCCCGATGACCAGTCGGGGGCGGACGAACGACCGTACGAGGCGCATCGCCTCGGAGGGAATGGTTCCTCGGTCGGCGGTGCGGGGGTGCAGCGTCATGGCCACGACCTGCCCCACCGCCGGATCAGTCTTGGCGGCCAGGTAGAAGGCGACGAGCGCCTCAACGAGCGCATCTGCCGCAGAGTCGCAGGACTCGGTCCTCGCGATGACGTCTCGAGTCACCTGAATCGCGGCGAAATCCACAGCGGCATTCGTGAGCGAGTCGCGGTCCGGAAAGTACGCATAGATCGTCTGTCGTGCGACGCCGGAACTTCTGGCGACGTCGGCGAACGACACCCGGGCACCCCGGCGGATGCAATCGAGAGCTCCGTGGAGCAGACGAGTCCGGGTGTCGAGTGCGAGCTCTTCAGTGGATGCGTGCGTCATCGCGGGCAACGTTACCCGAGTCGACGACGTTCCACATGACATTCGTCTTGCCAACTGTCATGTCAACCCCTATCGTTCTAGAACACGTTCTAGTTGGGCACCGTCCGACTCCAGAAGAACGCGAAACGAAGGGGATCCCGTGACCGTCCTCGACTATCGCCTTTCCCAGTTGGATCAGCTGGAGGCCGAGTCGATCCACATCTTCCGTGAATCCGCTGCCGAGTTCGAGCGGCCGGTACTGATGTTCTCCGGCGGCAAGGACAGCATCGTGATGCTGCGTCTGGCCGAGAAAGCGTTCCACCCCGCCAAGATCCCCTTCCCGGTCCTCCAGGTCGACACCGGACGCGACTTCCCTGAAGTGCTCTCCACCCGCGACAACTGGGTCAACCGACTCGGAGTCAAACTCGTCATCGCCAGTGTCGATGACGCGATCCGGGACGGGATCGTGGTCGAGGACGGCAAGACCAGCCGCAACCGGATGCAGATCGCGACCCTGCTCCATGCGATCGAGGACAACGGGTTCACCGCCGCCTTCGGAGGCGGTCGACGTGACGAGGAAAAGGCCCGCGCGAAGGAACGGGTCTACTCCCACCGTGACGAGTTCGGCCAATGGGACCCCAAGAACCAGCGCCCCGAACTGTGGAACCTCTACAATGGGCGACTGCACCAGGGTGAGCACATGCGGGTGTTCCCGATCTCGAACTGGACCGAACTCGACATCTGGGACTACATCGGTCGCGAAGGCATCGAGATCCCCTCGATCTACTGCTCCCACCAACGCCGCGTGTTCGAACGCGACGGGATGCTGCTGTCGGAATCCGAATGGAACACCCTGCGCGAAGGGGAAACCGTCACCGAACGGACCGTCCGGTTCCGCACCGTGGGTGACATCACGTTGACCGGATGTGTGGAATCCGGGGCCAGCACTGTGGACGAGATCATCACCGAAGTCGCCACCGCCCGCGTCACCGAACGTGGTGCCACCCGCGGCGACGACCGCTTCAGCGAAGCAGCCATGGAAGACCGCAAGAAGGAAGGCTACTTCTGATGCCCGACAACACGACTGGCAGGCGCCACATGGACCTGCTGCGATTCGCGACCGCTGGTTCGGTGGATGACGGGAAGTCGACCCTGATCGGTCGCCTGCTCTACGACAGCAAAGCAATCTTCGAAGACCAGTTGGACGCCGTGGAACGGACCTCCGAAGCCAAAGGCCACGGCTACGTCGACCTGTCCCTGCTCACCGACGGACTCCGCAGCGAACGCGAACAAGGCATCACCATCGACGTGGCCTACCGCTACTTCGCCACCCCCAACCGCAAATTCATCATCGCCGACACCCCCGGCCACGTGCAGTACACCCGCAACATGGTCACCGGCGCCTCCACCGCAGATCTGGGTTTGATCCTCGTCGACGCCCGCCACGGCCTCACCGAACAATCCCGCCGCCACGCCGTCCTGCTGTCCCTGCTCCGAGTCCCCCACTTCGTCCTGGCAATCAACAAAATGGACCTCGTCGACTACTCCGAAGACGTCTACCGCACCATCCTCGAAGAATTCACCACCTTCGCCACCAAACTCGACGTCCCCGACCTCGAAATCATCCCCATCTCCGCACTCCAAGGCGACAACGTCGTGGACCGGTCAGTCAACATGGACTGGTACAAAGGCCCCACCCTGATGCACCACCTCGAACACGTCCACGTGGCGAGTGATCGCGACTACCGCGACGTCCGGTTCCCCGTCCAATACGTCATCCGCCCCAAATCCGACCAACACCACGACTACCGCGGCTACGGCGGCACCGTCGCCGGCGGCGTCCTGAAACCCGGCGACGAAATCGTGGTCCTGCCCTCGGGGATGACCACCACCATCGAGGCCATCGACCTCTTCGGTCAGGAACTCGACGCCGCGTACCCACCGATGTCGGTGACGGTACGGCTCAAGGACGACGTGGATGTCTCCCGCGGCGACATGATCGCCCGGATCCACAACGCCCCCGTCCCCAAACAAGACATCGACGCGATGATCTGCTGGATGTCCACCACCCCCCTACAACCACGCCAGAAACTGGCCATCAAACACACCACCCGGTCAGCCCGGGCCCTGGTCAAAGACATCCAATACCGCCTCGACGTCAACACCCTGCACCGCGACCCCGACGCCACCACCCTGGGCCTCAACGAAATCGGCCGCATCCACCTCCGCACCACCACCCCCCTACTCGCCGACGTCTACGCCCAAAACCGCACCACCGGCTCCTTCATCCTCATCGACGAAGCCACCGGCATCACCGTCGGCGCCGGCATGATCAACAACTGACCGAACGGGAGAAAATCCGATGACCGACACCTCCGCACGCACTCGCCCCGACCTCGGCACGTACGAGGAGATCTCGGCCGCGGCCGTTGGTACGACTGGTCTCACCGACTTCGGCGGCACCGAGCACGAGGAGGGCCTGCGGATCCTGGTCGACGACCTCGCCGAGAACGCCGGTCTGACTCCACTGGGGAACTACCAGCAGCGCCAGATGGTGAAGGCGACCCTGGTCAGTCGGCTGCTGTCGCAGCAGGGATTCACCGCGAACCCCGAGCACGCCGACGTACGCATCGAGCGGCCGATCTTCGTCACCGGTCTCCCCCGCACCGGCACAACCGCCCTGCACCGACTCCTGACCGCCGATCCGTCGCACCAGGGACTCGAGCTCTGGCTGACCGAGGTGCCGCAGCCGAGGCCGCCTCGCGAGTCCTGGGCGACCGACCCGATCTACCAGGCCCTCGACGCGGCGTACAAGGCCCACCACGAAGCCAACCCCGACTTCAGCGGCATCCACTACAGCGATGCGGCGACCGTCGAGGAGTGTTGGCGACTGCTGCGCCAGTCCGGACTGTCCGTCGGCTTCGAGTCGCTGGCGGACATCCCGCGGTACGCGGCCTGGCTGGAACAGCAGGACTGGACGCCGGCGTACGCACGCCACAAGCAGAACCTCCAGCTCATCGGCCTCCATGACCAGGACAAGCGCTGGGTCCTGAAGAACCCGTCGCACCTCGTGGGCATCGACGCGATCCTGTCGGTCTATCCGGACGCCTGCATCGTGCGTACGACCCGCGACGTGGTCGCATCGGTCGCGTCGGCCTGCTCGCTCTCAGCGGCTGCCACGGACGGCTGGTCGACCACCTTCGTCGGCGCACGGATCGGCGAGACCCAACTGGATCTGCTCGACCGCGAAGTGCGTGCGTACGAACGCGATCGCGCACGTCACGACGCGAGCCACTTCCTTGATGTCGACTACGACAGTTTCATTGCCGATCCGGTCGGCACGACCCGTGGGATCTACGAGGCCTTCGACCTCGACTGGAGTCCGGCCGTGGACCAGGCGGTCACGGCCGCGGACGCCGAATCGCGGACCGGCGCCCGGAAGTCCTCCCACCGCTACGACCTGGCGGACTACGGCCTCACCGAGACACAGGTACGCGACCGCCTCGCCTGATCGGCTTGTGCGCATGAGCGGGTGCTCCAGGCCCCGCTCATGCGCACGAGGCGATCACAGGGCGCGGGCGATCCTGACCATCTCGTCGCGAGCGACGACCTTGACCCGTTCGCGGGCAGCGCCACCGAGGTGGCGTTCGTGGTGGTCCAGAGCGAGCCAGCCGTCCCAGGTCGTGTACGCGACGTCGCGTTCGTCGAGGAAGCGCGTGACCTCGCCGCCCAGCGCACCCATCTCGGCCGACGCCGCAGCATCCTCCAGAAGGCGGCGTACGGTCTCCTGGGCGTCCGACTTGGTGTGGCCGATCAGGCCCACCGGGCCACGCTTGATCCAGCCGGTGACGTACGTCCGCGGGACGGGGTCTCCGTCGAGCAGGACGCGCCCGCCGTCGTTCGGGACCACGCCGGCCGCCTCGTTGAACGGCAGACCCAGGAGCGGGTCGGAGTAGTAGCCGACGGCGCGGTAGACCGCCTGAACCGGCGTGTCCACGAACTCGCCGGTACCGCGTACGTTGCCGGTGCCGTCGAACTCTGTGATCTCGGTACGCAGCGCGACGACCTTGCCGTCCTCACCGAGGACCTCGACCGGGTTCTGCAGGAAGTGGATGTGGATGCGGTGCGCCGCGCCCTTGAGCTTGTCCTCCATGTAGTCATCGAGGTAGCGGAACAACACGTCGACGACGAGCTTCTGCGCCTTGTGGTCGCGGAGCGCCTGCTCGGAGCCCTCGTCGAACTCGAAACCCTCGCCGTGCACGATCACATCGATGTTCGGTGAGTGGTTGAGTTCGCGCAGCTCCATCGGGCTGAACTTCGCCTGCGCCGGACCACGGCGTGCGAAGACGTGCACGTCCTTGGTCGCATTGGTACGCAGACCGCGGTAGACGTTGTCCGGGATGTCGGTGGTCAGCAGTTCGTCGGCCGTCTTGGCCAGGATGCGTGCGACGTCGAGAGCCACGTTGCCGACACCCAGGACAGCAACCGACTCGGCCGTCGGGTCGAAGGTCCACTCGCGTGGCGCCTCCGGGTGGCCGTCGTACCAGGACACGAAGTCCGCGGCGCCGAACGACCCCTCGAGGTCGATGCCAGGGATCTCCAGCTCGCGGTCACGCCGGGCGCCGGTTGCGAACACGACGGCGTCGTAGAGCCCGTGCAGGTCCGCGAGATCGAGGTCCTTGCCGAACACGACGTTGCCGTAGAAGTGGACGTTGTCCTGGGACATCACGCGGTGCAGCGCCTTGACGATCTCCTTGATCCGGGGGTGGTCAGGTGCCACGCCGTACCGGATCAGCCCGAAGGGAGTCGGGTCCGCCTCGAGGATGTCGACGCTGACCGAGTCGTACCCCTCGGGCAACTCGGACTTGACCAGGATGTCGGAGGCATAGATGCCGGCAGGTCCGGCACCGACGACGGCGACGCGCAGGTGCTTGCTCATGATTCGCTCCCCTTCGGGGCATAGGTCGGGGCGGTCGTACCGCCGATCTCCATGGCGGGCAGGCCGAGCTTGCGGTGGTCCCAGGACCGCACCCGATCAGCCTTGAGCCGGATCGCAATCCGGTTGTGCAACATCATCTCGACCAGCGGCTTCATCTCGTCGGTGTACGGACCGGTATAACGCTCCCAGACATCGACACCGACTCGCCACAACGCATCGGCACCGTCGACGATCTCGGCGACGCCCTCGATCGACACGCCGCGCAGGGTGTCGTACGTGAGGCCGTCCTCGATCAGCACAGTGATGCGGCCATCGCGGCGGAGGTTGACCGCCTTCTGCGACTTCGCCTTGGTCTCGAACCAGATCTCACCGTCCAGCCAGGCGAACCACATCGCGACCACGTGCGGCTGCCCGTCGGCACCGATGCTCGACAGGATGGCGGTGCGTCGTGTGGGGATGAAGTCGGCGATCTCCTCATCCGACATCGTCACCTGGCCGCGTTGGTTGACGCCCATCCGCCACTCCTCTCTGTACGACATGCATGTGAGCCGCACAGTACTTGTGCTTCACCAATACTAGAACGTGTTCTAGTCTGAGCAAATGCGCGCGCCCTATCGGTACCAGATTCTTGAGGTCAGCCCTGAGGAACTGAGCCATGAACGTGATGTGTACGGCAGCCTTGCAGATGCCCTGCGCGACCTCGGTGAAGCCAGTCTGCAGACTCTTGTCGGCGAGGATGAGATCCGCGAGATCACCGGATCGGTCGAGGCACTGACCGCGCGGCTGCGGACCCATCAGATCGACGGCGCGTACGGGGTGGCGCTGACTCCCGAGGGGCTGGCGCTGAACTACGGCAACGCCGTCGTCGGCTTGCGCAACCCGATCGCTCCACCGGTCCACGTCCATCGCGGCGGCGACGGGCACACGTGGGCCGACTTCCACCTCAACGCCCTGTACGAAGGCCCGCCGGGACTCGTGCACGGCGGCGTCGTCGCGCTGATCCTGGATCAGATGCTCGGCGAGTGCGCAGCGGACGGCGGCGGGCCCGGCATGACCGGCACGCTGACGATCCGCTACCAGCACCCGACGGTGCTCGGCGACTGCTCGGCCGAGGCGTGGGTCACCGAGATCGCCGAGACCAAGACGTTCGTACGCGGCGTCCTGCGTGATGCGAGCGGTCAGGAGACCGCCGAGGCGACCGGTATCTTCATCCTCCCCCGCTGGGTACGCGCCAAGGGCGCGGCCGACGAACCGGCCAGCTGGGGCTGATCAACGCCGAAACGACCGGAGTGAGGCCGAAACCCGACGTCTGCCATGCCGAGACGACCGGAGTGAGGCGGAGCGCCGCGCTCGCGCGAGCGCTGCAGCCGAACGAGGGAGTGCTGCGCGCAGCGCAGCAGACTCGCCGTCCGGCTTCGGGCTAGGCGGGGAAGCCCTCGCCAGACGCAGCCTTGGCGCGCAGCCAGTCCGACGCGCGGAACCGCTCACCGTACGCGTCCGCCAGCAGGTCTGCGCGCGCCACGAAGCCGGCCAGGCCGCCCTCGTAGTTGGTCATGAACGTCGCCGGTCCGCCGGTGATGCCGGGGAAGCCGATCGCCATGATCGCCCCGATGTTGGCCGCGGCCGCGGACTCGATCACGCCCTCCTCGAAGCACTTCGCCGCTTCGAGAGCCTCGGCGAAGAGCAGCCGATCCTGGGCGTCCCTGAACGAGACCTGCGCAGCAGCAACCGGGAACAGGTCGCTGAGACCGACCCAGATCCCCTGGCGTACGCCCGCGTCGTCGTAGTCGTAGAAGCCAGCCCCACGGAGACGTCCTGCGCGACCGGCGGCCACCATGGCCGGGACGACGGCAGCGCCGGGCTTCTCCACCCATGCGCGTCCCTCCGCCTCGGCGCCGGCCTTGTTGGCAGCGGCGACCTTCGCCATCAGCTCGAGGTTGAGTTCGTCGCACAACTGCAGCGCGCCGACCGGGTAACCCGCCTGAAGCGTCGCCCGCTCGACGGTCCAGGGAGCGACACCTTCGGCGATCATCGCCAGACCCTCGTTGATGCGTACGCCGATGATCCGGCTGGTGTAGAACCCACGACTGTCGTTGACGACGATCGGAATCTTCCGGATCTGCAGCACGAAGTCGATCGTGCGCGCCAGCGTCTCGTCGGTGGTCTTCGCTCCGCGGATCACCTCGACGATCGGCATCTTGTCGGCCGGCGAGAAGAAGTGCATCCCGATGAAGTCCGACTGACGACTCACGCCCTCGGCCAGATCGGTGATCGGGAGCGTCGAGGTGTTCGAGCCCAGCAACGCGTCCGGTGCGACGACGCCCTCGATCTCGGCGAAGAGCTTCTTCTTCAGCTCGGCGTCCTCGAACACCGCCTCGACCACACCGTCGCACCCGACCAGCGCATCCACATCGGCAGTCGGCGTGATCCGTCCGAGGACCTGGGCCGCCTTCTCGGCGGTGATCTTGCCGCGCTCCTGAGCTTTGGCGAGCAGCTTCTCCGAGTACGCCTTGCCGCGCTCAGCAGCCTCCAGCGTCACGTCCTTGAGCACGACCTCGATGCCGGCCGACGCCGAGGCGTACGCGATCCCGGCACCCATCATTCCAGCGCCAAGGACGGCGAGCTTCGTCACGGGGCGCGTCTCGTACCCAGCCGGTCGATCCCCGCCGCCACTGGCCCGCTGCATGTCGAAGAAGAACGCCTGGATCATCGCCTTCGCGACCTGGCCGGTCGCGAGGTTGACGAAGTAGCGGGCCTCGATCTGCTCCGCTCCGGCGAAGTCGACCTGAGCGCCCTCGACCGCGGCCGAGATGATCGCCCGCGGAGCCGGGTACGGAACGCCCTTGGCAGCCTTGCGCACGTTGCCCGGTACGCCGGGGAGCATGCTCGAGATCGCGCGATCGGTCGCGGCTCCACCCGGGATCCTGTAGCCCGGGCGATCCCATGGCTGCACCGACGCGTCGGCGTCGCCAGCGTGCGCGAGCAGCCATGCCCTCGCCGCGGGGAGCAGGTCGTCCTGCGAGCCGACGACCTCGTCGATGAGCCCCTTATCGAGGGCTGCCGCGACAGTGAATCGGGTGCCGGTCGTGAGGATCTCGTTGATCGCCTTGAAGACGCCGAACTTCCGGACCGTACGCACCACTCCGCCCGCACCCGCGAGCAGGCCGAGGGTCACCTCCGGCAGCCCGATCTGGACCTTGCGGTCCTCGACCGCGATCCGGTGGTGGGTCGCGAGGCAGAGCTCATAACCGCCACCGAGCGCCGCACCGTTGATCGCTGAGACCACCGGGACACCGATGGTCTCCATCCTGCGCAGGGTCGCCTTGAGGGCGAGCGAGTCGTTGTAGAGCCGCTCGGCGTCGGCAGGTCCGACCTCGAGCAGCGCCTTCACGTTGCCGCCGGCGAAGAACGAGTCCTTCGCGCTCGCGACGATAGCTCCGAGGACCGAGCCGTCGGCCACGTCAGCGGCAAGGCGGTCGAGTACGTCCGCGAAGTCCTGCTTGAAGCGGGCACTCATCGTGTTGGCAGCCGACGACGGGTCGTCGAAGGTGATGGTGGCGATCTTGTCGGCGCCCACGTCGTAGCGGACGACGGAGGTCATAGCGGTGTCGTTCATGTCGTTCAGATCCGTTCCACGATGGTCGCGATGCCCATGCCGGCGCCGATGCACAACGTCACCAGCCCACGACGCAGGTCGCGGCGCTCCAACTCGTCCAGCACGGTGCCCAGGATCATCGCGCCGGTGGCACCCAGCGGGTGACCCATCGCGATCGCTCCGCCGTTGACGTTGACGATCTCCGGGTCGAGGTCGAGGTCGCGCATGAACCGCATCGCGACCGAGGCGAACGCCTCGTTGATCTCGAACAGGTCGATGTCGTCGACCGTCAGCCCTGCCTTCGCCAGCGCCTTGCGGCTCGCCGGCGCGGGGCCGGTCAGCATGATCGTCGGGTCGGCGCCCGAGACCGCTGCGGACACGATCCGGCCACGCGGGGTCAGGCCCATGTCGGACCCGGCCTTCTCGCTGCCGATCAGCACCAACGCGGCTCCGTCGACGATGCCTGAGGAGTTGCCGGAGTGGTGGACGTGGTTGATCCCCGGCAGCCAGTGGTACTTCTCCAGGGCCACGAAGTCGTACCCGCCCTGCGCCCCCATCGCGGCGAACGACGGCTTCAGCGGGGAAAGGCTCTCCAGCGTCGTGCCGGGACGTACGAACTCGTCGCGATCGAGCACGACGTGGCCATTGATGTCGCGGACCGGGATGAGCGACTTGGCGAAGTAGTCATTCGCTTGCGCCTTCGCGGCGCGGGCCTGTGACTGGACCGCGTACGCGTCGACGTCCTCACGGCTCCAGCCCTCGACCGTGGCGATCAGGTCGGCGCCGATGCCCTGGGGCACGAAGTCGGTCTGCCAGGCGGTGGCCGGGTCCTGCGACCACGCGCTGCCGACGGTGCCCATCGGTACGCGCGACATCGACTCGACGCCGCCGGCGAGGATCAGGTCCTCCCAGCCGCCGCGCACCCGCGCAGCAGCCTGATTGACCGCCTCGAGGCCCGAGGCGCACATCCGGTTGAGTTGCACGCCCGACGTGGTGTCCGGCAGGCCGGCCGCGATCGCCGCGGTCTTGGCCAGGACACCGCCCTGGTCGCCGAACGGGCTGACCACACCGACGATCAGGTCGTCGATCGCCTCGGGGTCGAGCCCTGGGTTGCGGTCGCGGACTGCGTCGATCAGCCCGGTGACCAGGTCGATCGGCTTCACGGTGTTGAGCCCGCCACCGACCTTCCCCTTGCCCCGTGGTGTGCGGACAACGTCGTAGATCAGGGCCTCAGACATGGGGGTCCTTCAGGAGTCGAGCGAGTGTGAAAGTGGTACGTCAGGAGTGCGAGGCGAGCCATTCGGCGCCGACCTGGCCCTCGGTGACGAGCCCTGCGGTGGTCAGATCCGCGACGAGCTTCTCGAGCTTGCCGCCGATCAGCGGGACCGACGCGGACACCTCAAGGGTGTAGCTGTGGGTCGTCACGCCGGCGGCCTCGGTCAATGCCACGCTGCCGGCCTGGGTGATCGGTTTGCCGGGGGTCTCGAGGGTGATCGTCGCCGAGGTGCCCGCCTCGTCCCAGATTTCGGTATGAATCACGGTGGTGGCGCCACCAGCGAACTTCTTGGCAAAGGCCGGTACGCCCTGGACAGGCTGCTCCTCGCGAACGACGAGCTTCCCGTTGCCAAACGCTGCCGAGCACGAGAGCGCACCCACACGGGTCGCGACCTGCTCGCGGAACGCCGGGTCGTTGAGCATCGCGCGTACGCGCTCGATCGGGGCGGCGTAGGTGTTGGTGTGCTGGAACTTCATGTCACGCCTTCCGCATGGTGGTCATCGCGCGCTCGGCTTCCCAGTACGCGCGCATGGAGGCCACCCGGCCCTCGTCGTTGACGGTGTAGATCATCACCAGGTCGGTGTCGACCAGAGTGCCGTCCGGGAAACGGGTGGTGATCGTTCCGATGTTGGCGCAGGAGTTCCCGCACGCGTGCGAGTCGGTGATGGTGAAGATGAACGACTCGATCGGCGCGATCGCCTTGTCCCAGAACGCGCTGATCCCGGCGTGGCCGTGGTGGCCCTTGCCCTCCGGGTCGAACCAGGACGGGCCCACCGGGTCCTCGATGACCGCGTCCTCCGCGTACACCTTCAACCACTCCGCGAGCACACCGGTGCCCACGGCGGAGTAGGAACGCTGAGAGGCACGACGGGCCGGATGATCGCCGTTCGGCGCGTTCCAGACGACGTACGCGGGTAGCTCGATCTGGTCGGTGGCGGTGTCGCTCATGAAGAGGAGGCTACCGCAAAACTAGAACGTGTTCTAGAGTCGCTTCCGTGCGATTCACCTATGCCGAGGCGCTGACCGACCCCCGTTTCTACATCCCGCTGGCGCAGGCCGCCGAGAACGCGGGCTATCACTCCATCACGCTGGCGGACTCGCTCGCGTACCCCAAGGAGTCGGACTCGAAGTACCCGTACACCGACACCGGTGACCGCGAGTTCCTCGAGGACAAGGCGTTCATCGAGACCTTCACCCTGGCCGCCGCGATGTCGAGCGTGACCACGAAGATCCGGTTCCTGCCGTTCGTGCTGAAGCTGGCCGTACGCCCTCCGGCGCTGGTCGCCAAACAGGCGATGTCCATCGCGTACCTGTCGGACAACCGACTCGGTCTCGGCATCGGCCTCTCCCCCTGGCCCGAGGACTTCGAGCTCATGGGCGTCCCGTGGGCGGCGCGTGGCAAGCGGATGGACGAGCAGATCGACATCCTGCGTGGACTGACGTCGGGTGAGTACTTCGAGTACCACGGCGAGTTCTACGACATCGCCGCCACCAAGATGACCCCGGCGCCGACGGAGCCGATCCCGCTCCTCATCGGCGGCCACAGCGACGCAGCCCTGCGACGCGCGGTGCTGAAGGGTGACGGCTGGATGCACGCCGGCGGCGACGGCGAGGAGCTCGCCCGCCTGCTCGACCGACTCGACGAGATCAAGAAGGAGGAGGGCCTCGCGGACAAGCCGTTCGAGACCCATGTCATCTCCTACGACGCATTCACCGTCGACGGCGCGAAGCGGATGGAGGACCGCGGCGTCACCGACTGCATCGTCGGGTTCCGACTCCCCTACATCAAGGGCCCGGACACCGAGCCGCTGGAGAAGAAGGTCCAGCACCTGGAGTGGTTCGCCGAGAACGTGATCGACAAGGTCAACGGCTGAACTGACGTCGACGGGGCGCGGAGTCGCCGTCGAAGGGGCGCACTTTCACTGCCGACGGGGCGGCCGCGAACCACTGTGCGTCCACATGGCGCCGTCGCCACACCGTTGTCCACAGCGTCCGCGCTCCTGCGGTCGGTGAGCACGGCCTCTGATCCACGATGCGGCGCGTGGCAGACGAATCTCCGATCCCGCCGGAATGGGCGGCGTACCTGGACGAGATGGCCCCGCGCGGCCACGTGGCCGTCGATCGGACGGCGGCCCTGATCCTCGGCGTCGACACCTACAGCTGGTTGGAGCGCGACCAGCCACTGGTTCCCGAGACGGCGGTGATCGGCGACCGACGCGCGAGCCGGATGGCCGACTTGGCGGCACATTCACGCGACCTGGCCCCCGTTGAGGTGGTCCGGATCCATGGGGTTCCCACCACCACACCGCTGCGCACGGCGATGGACCTGGGGTGCGTACTCAAGCGGTGGCAGGCTTTTGCGGCCATGAATGCTCTCGCCGGTGCGTACGACCTGGCCGCAGCGGACTTCGTACGTGAACTGCCGCGGCATCGGCGCCGCCGGGGCGTATGCCAACTCCGCGCACTGATCGGCCACCTCACTCCTGAAGTGGAGTCGATGCGCGAGTCACGACTACTGCTCGCGATCCTGGATGCCGGCTTGCCCGTTCCGCGGGCGCAGCATCGGGTGGACCTGCCTGGCGGTGAATGGTTTCGCGTCGACTTCGCCTACCCACACCGGCGGATCGCGGTGGAGTACGACGGTTCTGAATTCCACGACTCGACCGAGGAACAGCGTCGCCGGGACCGGCGGCGGCGCGATCTGATGCGACAGGACGGCTGGGAGTTCATCGTGGTAACGTCGGCCGATTTCCGCGGCCGTCGCGAGGGCGTCTGGCTGACCCAGCTGCGTGATCTGCTCGCCGCGACGCACCACAACCGTCGATGGTGACCGTCGGACGGTTGATTTGCGACCCTTCGACCGTGAATCTGCGACCCTTCGACGGTGAAAGGACGCCCCTTCGCAGAGGGTCAGGAGTAGCTGACGCGGACCTTGTCGGTGACGGCAACGGACTGGCAGGCCAGCCGGATGCCGTCGGCGAGGTCCTCGTCGTCGAGGACGTCGTTGTTGAGCATCTTGACCTCACCCTCGAGGATCCGGCAGGCACAGGCCGAGCACTCGCCGAGGCGGCACGAGTACGGCGCCGCGATGCCCTTGGACTCGAGGTGATCGAGCAGAGTGACACCCGGCGCCCAGTCGTCGAAGTCGTGGTCGACGCCGTCGAGTTCGACCTGCAGGCGGGACGGGCCGGCAGAGGGGTCATCGAGTACAACCTCGCCGGGGCCGTCCGATTCGGCTGCCTCGATCTCCTCCGCAGCGACTGCCGCGTCCTCGGCATCGCCGAAGGGGTTGCCGCCGAGCGAGATGAACTTCTCCTGGTGACGACGCTCCCGCGGGAACTCCAGTTCGCGCAACGCCGCGACCGTCGAGGCCATGAACGGAGCCGGGCCACACACGAAGGCGTCGTACGACAGGTACTGCGACGCAAAGGCGCGCAGCTGATCCTGGCTCGGCAGGCCCTGGACGGACTCCAACCAGTGCACGACCTGCAGCCGGTCCGGGTACGCGGCCGCGAGCTCGGCCCACTGCTTCGCGAAGATCACCGATGACTCGTCACGGTTGGCGTAGAACACCACGATCCGGCCACTGCCGTTGCGCAGGGCCGTACGCGCGATCGACATGATCGGCGTGACACCGCTGCCACCGGCAAAGAGCAGGAAGTCCGCGTCGAGCGAGGCCGGCGTGAAGATCCCGCTCGGCGGAAGGACACGCAGGCTGTCGCCCGGCTCGAGGTTCTCGCAGATCCAGTTGGAGGCGTACCCGTCAGCAGTCCGTTTGACCGTGACCTTGAGGCCTTCGCCGGGCGTACTCGACAACGAGTAGCAGCGGGCGGCCACACCGGTCTGGTCGCTGGGCACCGCCAGCGTCAGGAACTGACCCGGCTTGAAGTCCAACCAACCTGCGTACGGCTCGAAGACGATCGAGCGCGCGTCGGCCGTCTCGATGACGACCTCCCGCACGGCGAGCTCGACGACGTCACTGTTCGGGAATTCAGTAGCCATCGATGGCTCCGATCTCAATCCGGCCGGCGTCCACCGCGGCGTCGATGCTGAGCGCGAGCCGCGGGCAGGGTGCGTACACCGCTCGCCCACCCGGCCGGGCCGCCGACTCTGCGAACTCCCGACACGTGCTGACGCCGTCCTCACCCCACTGGATCGACGTGTGCTGGTCGCTGTTCTTCTTCACCCCGACGACCGTGCCGCAGGTCCCGCAGGACACCTCGACCATCCGGGCATGGGTGTAGAGCTCTTGATCGGCGCGCGTCGCGTCGCCGACACGGAAGGACGTCATGACACGTCGGCGGTGGCCACGTCGTGAGCGGGCTCAGTTTCAGCAGCCCTGCGCGCCAGGTTCTCGGCGACCTCCGCGTGCCAGAACTCGTTGGCCTTGGTGGTGTCGACCTCGAACTCGAACCGCTCGCTCATCTCCGGCTGGACGTCAGCGGCGTCGACGTAGAACTGCTCGTACCAACGACGCAACTGGTAGACCGGGCCGTCGTCCTCGCACAGCAGCGGGTTCTGGACCGGCACCTTGTTCTCCCAGATCGCCACGTCCTGGAGGAAGCCGCTGCCGAAGGAGTTCGTGTACGCCTCGGCGATGTAGTTGACCGTCTTCTCATCGAGGCCTTCGGGCTTCTTGACGGTGATCGCGTACTGCAGTGTGAAGCTGTCGGGGCCCGTGGGAAGGTGGCAGTTCACCAGGATCACCTCGGTGACGAAGCCCTTGTAGTCGACCTCGAGCCAGTTGATCATGTACGACGGTCCGTAGTACGTGGCCACCGACTTCAGGAACGAGTTCTCGTCGCCGTACGCACCGTCCTGGTGGTCCGGGCGGCCCTGCGACTCCATGAACTGGGTCGCGGTGTGGCCCTCGAAGACGTTGCGGAAGCTGGTCGGGAACGCGAAGTGCACGTAATAGAAGTGCGCCATGTCGGCGACGTTGTCGATCAACTCACGACAGTGCGAGCCGTTGATCTCCTTCGTGTGCCACGACCATTCCGTGTACTTGTCGGTCATCACGTCGGGCAGTTCCGGCGGCAGGATCTCGTGGTCGGCGGCCGAGTTCTCCGGGTCGTGCCAGATGAGCACCTGACCGTTGCGGATCGCGACGTCGTAGCGGTGCGTACGCGCGCGGAGCGGGACGCGACGGGCGTACGGGATCTGCTTGCAGCGACCGTCGCCGCCCCATCGCCAGTCATGGAACGGGCAGGCGACCTCGTCACCCTTGACGAAGCCCTGGGTCAGGTCGCCACCCATGTGACGGCAGTAGCCGTCGAGCACGTTGATGGCGCCCTTCGAGTCGGCCCAGACGACGAGCTTGCCGCCGAAGGCCTCGACCGCGTGCGGCTTGCCATCGGCGAAGTCCCGCTCGAGGCCGAGACAGTGCCATCCACGCGCGAATCGCTCCGGCGCGGTGCCAGCGTCAAGTGCACGGGTCTCAGACATGCCTCACTCCTTGGGTCACGACGCTCGTTCCTGACCCAATGATGGACCAAAACGAGAACATGTTCTAGTTTTATCACATGCGGGTAGCCCTGACACCAGAACAAGAGCGGCTTCGTTCCGAGCTTCGCGAGTATTTTGCCGCGCTCGTGACGCCGGAGATCCGGGCGGGGCTGGCTGCCTCCACCGGCGAGTTCGGCGACACCAGCGTCTACAAGAGCGTGATCCGTCAGCTCGGCACCGACGGCTGGCTCGGCATCGGCTGGCCCGAGGAGTACGGCGGCCAGAACCGGTCGATGATCGATCAGCTGATCTTCACCGACGTCGCCGGGGTCGCCGGCGTACCGGTCCCCCACCTGACGCTCAACACGGTCGGCCCGACGATCATGAAGTTCGGGTCGGACGAGCAGAAGGACTTCTTCCTCCCCAAGATCCTTGCCGGGGAGCTGCACTTCTCGATCGGCTACTCCGAGCCCGGATCGGGCACCGACCTCGCCTCGCTCAAGACTCGCGCGGTCCTCGACGAGGGCACCGGCGAATGGGTCATCAACGGGCAGAAGATGTGGACCTCGTTGATCCAGTACGCCGACTGGCTCTGGATGGCGTGCCGCACCGAACCCGACCAGCCGCGCCACCGCGGACTGTCGCTGATCCTGGTGCCGACCTCGGCCGCCGGCTTCAGCTACACCCCGGTACACACAGTTGCGAGCGTGCACACCAGCGCGACCTACTACGAGGACGTACGCGTCCCGGCGGAGAACATCATCGGCGAGCGCGGCGGCGGCTGGAAGCTGATGACCAATCAGCTCAACCGCGAGCGAGTGGCCCTGACCTCCTCGGCCGCACTGGTGCACTCGATTGAGCTCGTCCGTGACTGGGCGCAGTCGACCAAGACGTCGACCGGCGACCGCGTGATCGATCAGCAGTGGGTCCAGGTGCTCCTCGGTCGGGCGCAGGCGCGTACCGATGCGCTCACGCTGGTCAACTGGAAGCTGGCTTCCGAGATCGACACCCTCAACCCGGCTGATGCGTCGGCCACCAAGGTGTTCGGCTCCGAACTCGCCGTCGAGGTCTACCGGTCCCTGATGGAGATCGTGGGCCCGAGCGCCGGCGTTGCCGCGGACTCCCCCGGTGCCGTGCTGGCCGGGCGGCTCGAGCGCTACTTCCGCTCCTCGCTGGTGATGACCTTCGGCGGCGGCACCAACGAGATCCAACGCGACATCATCGGGTACGTCGGCCTCGGCCTCCCCGCAGCGAAGCGCTGAGCAGAAGAGGTAATAGACATGGACTTCACCTTCTCCTCCGAGCAGGACGAGGCGGCCGCGCTGGCTGCCCAGATCTTCGGCGATCTCACCACGGTCGAGCGCCAGCGTGCCGTCGAGTCCGGCGGCGACCGGTTCGACGCCGACCTGTGGCGTGCGGTCGCGGACGCCGGCTTGATCTCGCTGCCGATCGCTGAGGAGTACGGCGGCGCCGGACTCGGCCTGATCGAGGCCTGCCGGGTCCTCGTCGAAGCCGGGCGTACGGTCGCACCGATCCCGCTGGCCCCTGTGTACGCAGCAACGGCAGCGATCGGTGCGTACGGCTCGGACAACCAGCGCAGCCGCTGGCTCCCCGGGATCGCAGACGGCACCTCGATCATCGTCCCGGCACTCGCGGAGGACCTGGACGCGCAGCCGGTCCATCCGACGACTGTCGCGACGAGCGGACCTGACGGGTGGAGCCTGACCGGGACCAAGACCGTCGTACGCGCTGGCACTCGCGCGGCCGCGTACCTGGTGACTGCCTCCACCACCGACGGCTCGGCCGTCTTCGTGGTCCAGGCCGGGGCCACCGGCGTCTCGGTCGAGGCGCAGCGTACGACTGATGGCGACGTGGCCGGACTGGTCACTCTCACCGGTGCCTCCGCCGAGATCCTCGGTGCGGCAGACGCCGCCCGCGTGCTCGCTGAACTCGTCACCATCGCCGCCTCGGCGGAGATGGTCGGCATCGCCGAAGGCTCGCTTGCGCTCACCACCGCGTACGCCAAGGAGCGCGAGCAGTTCGAGCGCCCGATCGCCACGTTCCAGTCGGTGGCTCACCGGCTGGCCGACGGACACATCGACCTGCTGTTCGGCTCACTCACACTGTGGCAAGCGGTCTGGCGGCTCTCCGAGGGCCTCGACTCTGCGCTCGAGGTGGCCGAAGCAGCCCTGTGGGCTGCGGACATCAGCCACCGGATCGCGCACTCCACCGTCCACATCCACGGCGGCGTCGGCATTGATCTCGACGGAGCCGCACACCGCTATTACACGGCGGCGAAGCGGTTCGAGTTCACCGCTGGAGGTACGACTGCGTCGGCGCTGGCCGTCGGTCGGCTGCTGGCGGCCGAGCCGGCCTGACGCCGAGACCCGGCATCCGTCACGCCGAGACACGACTCATGGACAGGCATTCGCGAGGAAGCCGGGCAGCGCCAGATCTCCGGCGGCGTGCGCCTGCGCGCGGTTGAGGAGCCGACTCGTCCACGCGCCGAACGGCGAGGAGTAGTTGACGGTCGCCGTGCAGCCACCCTGCTGCAGTCCACCGATCACACCGACGACCCGGCCGCTCTGGACGAAGGCGCCACCACTGACGCCGTCGGTCATCCCGCCGGCAGGGCAGGCGACCGTCGGAAAGCCTGCGGTCAGGGTCAGCCGGCTAGTGCACGCGCTCGGCACGCCGGCCGTCATCGGATAGCCGCGTACCGTCGTCGCCGCGCCGATCACCGGCAGCCCCAGCGGCCGTGCGCCCACCACGTCCTCGACCTGGCGGCCGTTCAAAGGAGCGATGGTCAGCACTGCGACATCGCGCGTCGGATTCTGCCCTGACTGCCAGCCCGGGTCGACGTGGATGCTCGCCACCGACCACACGCCGTACGGGGCCCGGCCGTCGCGGAACCCGGGCACGAACTCCGTCCCCGGTCCGGCGCCGAACACGCAGTGCGCTGCGGTGATGACCAGATCGTGACCGGCTGAATGGACCACCGTGGCGGAGCAGAAGTGCGGCCCGCCCAGCGCCGGCAGCAGCCCGGCCAGGCTCGGGTAGAACAACACCCCGTCCGGCGCGTACGCGGTCGACGCCCGGGCCGACGCCGGAACGACCGCGTAGACAGCACTCGCAAGCAGGGCCGCCAGCACCCGAAGACGCGTCACCGCCTCATGCTAATTCGCGCGTACGGACACCGTCACGGTTGAAGCTCCCGGCAGCAGCGCAAGGCGCAGCGTGGCCGCGTTCGGCGCGGAGGTGACCCGCGCGCCGGCGACACTCACCGTGTAGCCGTGCGGGAAGGCCACTGCGGGTGCCGAGATGTCGGTCTCGGACCCGGCACCGAAGGAACCCACGCCGTCCGCACGCGCGGTCGAGTACGTCAGTGCGAAGACACCGTTGGCCCACGACCATGCGCCTGGGACACCGGCGACAGCCTGCGGGTACGGCCGAGCGAGCACCTGGAGCTTCGCGGCGTTCACGTTGGCCCCGACCGGAGGCTGCGATGGGTCATAGACCAGCGCCTGCCCCGACGAGGACGAACTCGTCTTGTCGTTGCCGGTGTAGGCCCATTCGAGCCAGCTCATCCGGTTCTGGTCGGCGTAGTTCTCGACCTCGGTGAGATTCGACAGGTCGTTCGTGGCACCGAACTCGGTCAGCAGTGGCGGGACCCGGCGGCTCGAGGAGTACGTCGCGGCGTTGTGGAACGTCAACGCATCCTGCAACGGACAGCTGAGGTTGTTGCCGAGGAGCGACTGGACTCCGCAGTAGTCGTGGAACGCGAACCCAGTGCCCGACCCGAACGCAGTGACGTTGGTCGGCATGCCCTGGTTGAACAGCACATTCGGTTCGGTCCAGATCAGGTGTCCGCTGTCGGCGGCGCGTACGGCACTGACGGCCTTGGCATTGAAGGCCGACAGGGTGGCGTCGAACAGCGGGCAACCGAGCAGCGGATTCAGACACAACGCCCAGGCCGTACCGGGCCACGGCTCATTCATGACCTCGTAACCGGCGACCGATGGGACGCCCCGGAAGTACGACGCCACGTGCGCCACGGCACCGACATAGTGGTCCTGGAGCCCGCGGCCGTCAGGCGCCGGCGCACTGCCCCAGAAGGCGTCCCAGGCGTGGTTCTCCGCAAGGTTGGCGAAGTAGTTGCCCGGGAAGCCCAGGGGCGGATTCAGCAGCCCGCCGTCCTGGGTGGCCCAGGCGGGCGCACCTTCCCCTTGGAACTCCTCGTTGTAGAGGTCCTGGTGGAAGTCGAGCAGCGAGACGATCCCGTGGCGGGCGAGGGTCTGGACCGTCTGGGAGAGCGAGGCCAGATAGGCGTCGTCGTACGCGCCTGGGCGAGGTTCGACGGCGGCCCAGATGACTCCCAGGCGCATCGCGTTGAAGCCGTTGGCTGCCAGGAAGGCTGCGTCGTCGTCGCTGAATCCGCCAGCGGACGGCGTGTACGGCGCCACCTTGTAGACCTGATTCAGTCCGTGCAGGATCACCACCCGGCCGGCCGCATCCGTCATCCAGACTCCGGCCGATCCGATCGACGCACCGCCGGGCACTGCCCGAGCAGCGGGCGCTGCCAGCAGTCCGAGGGCTGCCACCAGCACCCCGAGCCGCCGCCAGACGCCCCTGGTCATCAGCGAATCTTGTCCAGGCGATCGACTGTCGCCTCGAACTCGGCGACCAGGTCAGCCATCACGTCGGCCACCGGTCGTACCTCGTTCATCGTGCCGACGATCTGACCCACCGGCATCGAGATCACGTCCGGATCACCGTGGGCATTCATCCGGTTGTGCGCGTCGGCCACGAGCAGGTTCTGCAGCGGCATCGGCAGCGGCGACGGTGCGTCCTCGGCCGCCCAGGCCTCGGTCCACTTGGTCTTGAGCAACCGCGCTGGCTTGCCAGTGTAGACCTTCGTACGCACCGTGTCCGCGCTGGTCGCACGCAGGAACGCCTCGGTCATGCCCTTGTTCGTGTTCAGGTTCTGGTACTCGGCAGTGGTCAGCCAGACCGACCCGGTCCAGACGCCCTGGGCGCCCAGGGCGAGGGACGCCGCGACCTGACGGCCGCGACCGATCCCGCCGGCACCGAGCACAGGGACATTCGGCCCGACGGCGTCGACGATCTCCGGCGTGAGCACCATCGAGGCGATCTCGCCGGTGTGCCCGCCCGCCTCGTAGCCCTGGGCGATGATGATGTCGACGCCGTTGGTCACATGCGACTGCGCGTGCTTGGCAGCACCCGCCAGCGCCGCGACGAGGACACCGGCCTCGTGAGCCTGGTTGATGACATCCACCGGCGGCGACCCGAGGGCATTCGCGATCAGCACCGGCCGGTGAGACAGGGCGATGTCGACGTGCGAACGCGCGACCGAGTGCAGCCAGCCGAGTACGCCCTCGCGACCCTCACCCTCCGGAAGCGGCGGAACACCCAACTGCTGCAGCGTCCGCTCGACGAAGCTGATGTGATCAGCCGGGATGTAGGACTTGAGGTCCGTCGAGGTGCCCTCGGTCGGGACCTTCATCGGCATCACGACGTCGACGCCGTACGGCTTGCCGTCGGTGTTCGCGTCCAGCCAGTCGAGGGTCTTGTCGAGTTCGGCCGGGTCGTTGAAGCGTACGCAGCCCAGCACACCCAGACCACCGGCACGCGACACCGCGGCGGCCACGTGCTCGGACGGAGTGAAGGCGAAGATCGGGTACTGGATCCCGAAACGCTCGCAGAGGTCGGTGTGCATCAGGCAGAAGCTCCTGTCGAGATGGTGGCCAGAGCGATTTCCTTGGCCCGGGGGTACTGCGCCTTGCCGGCGGCGTTGCGCGGAATCTCGTCGACGATCGCGAGGACGCGCGGCAGCTTGTAGCCCGACAAGTGCGTACGCAGGAAGGTGCGCAACTCCTCCAGCTCGATCGTCGCGCCGGGCGTGGGCTGCACGACGGCTGCGACGGTCTGGCCGTAGGTCTCATCAGGCAGTCCGACGACGAGGGTGTCGTAGATGTCGGGGTGGAACTTGATCGCCGCCTCAACCTCCTCCGGGTAGACCTTCTCCCCACCGGTGTTGATGCAGTTGGAGCCGCGTCCCAGCAATGTGAGGCGACCTTCACCCTCGACCCGCGCCATGTCCCCGGGGATGGAGTGACGCTCGCCGTCGATCTCCACGAACGTCTTGGCTGACTTCTCGGGGTCGCCGTAGTAGCCGACGGGGACGTGACCCTTGCGTGCGGTGAGGCCCACACACCCGATGTTCTTCGGGTCGTGGATGTCGATCGGCCGGCCATCCTCATCGAGGACCGCCGTGTGCGCACCCGCGGTGATGACCGGGCCATCGGTGGACAGCGCGCTGGCGTCCTGCAGGCCGGTCCCCTGGAAACCGGTCTCCGTCGAGCCCACGGAATCGGTGAAGACCGCGTTGGGGAATGCCTTCATCCACCGCTCCTTGACCGGCTTGGAGAAGATCGCCGCGCTCGAGGCGATCGCGAAGAGCGTCTGGCCACTGAACGGCGTACCGTCCGCGCGGCCCGCCTCGTACGCGTCGATCAGCGGGCGAGCCATGGCATCGCCCGTCATGAACATCATGTGGACGCCGTACTTGTCGATGATCTCCCAGGTCTTCACCGGGTCGAATCGCGGTTCCAGGATCGTGACGGTGCCGGCGAACAGGTGCATCAGGAGGGCTGCCTGCGCGCCGCCGTGCATCAGCGGGCTGAGCGGCAGCGTGACGAGCCCGGGCTGCTTCGCCTTCTCGGACTGGTCGTACTCCTCGAGGTAGTCGCCGCTCATGAAGTCGATGCCGCCACCCAGCACGCGCCAGAAGTCCTCGTGGCGCCACATGACGCCCTTGGGGAATCCGGTGGTGCCGCCGGTGTAGATGATGTGGATGTCGTCGGCGCTGCGCGGCCCGAAGTCCCGGGCGTCGGACTGGCCCTCCGCCGCATCGGCCAGGAGGACACCGCCGTACGACTGGATCAACGCGAACTCGTCGTCACCGATCTCATCAACCGGGCTGGGCACCGCGACGATCGTCTTGAGCTTCGCGAACTTCGGCGCGACCTCGGCAACGAGCGGGGCGTACACCTCGTCGTGGACGAGGCCGACCAGATCGGCGTTGTCGAAGATGTATTCGAGTTCCCCGGCGACGTAGCGGTAGTTGATGTTGATCGCGACGGCGCGGACCTTGAAGATCGCGAGCAGCGCGATCACGTGCTCGGCAGAGTTCTTGGAGTACAGGCCGACATGGTCGCCGGCGCCGATGCCACGACTGCTCAGGAAATGGGCGAGTTTGTTGGACTCCGCCTCGAGCTCGGCAAAGGTGACCCCACGGTCTCCGACCTGCACTGCAGGCTTGTCAGGTGCAGCGTCAACGGCGTGCTCGAACAGATCGGCAATGTTGCGGGCCATGTGGGCAAAACTAGAACACGTTCTCGTTTGTGTCTACACTGCGTCCATGAGCGAGTCATCCACGAGCGAGTCGCACGAGCCGACCCAGCCGCATCTCCTGACCGAACTCCGCGGACACACCCTCATCGTCACGATGAACCGTCCCGAGTCCCGCAACGCCCTCTCGGGCGAGATGTTGGGGCTGATGGAGCAAGCCTGGGAACGGGCCAACAATGACCCCGAGGTACGCGTCGTCATCCTGACCGGCGCCGGCGGCTACTTCTGCGCAGGCGCAGACCTCAAGGCGATGTCGAAGGACGCACCGGGCGACAAGTTCGCCTCCGGCGCCTTCGATCCGTCGATCATCAAGTCGCTGCTCAAGGGCTTCCGATTGACCAAGCCGCTGATCGCTGCCGTCGAGGGCCCGGCGATCGCGGGCGGCACCGAGATCCTGCAGGCGACTGACATCCGGATCGCCGGCGAGTCGGCCAAGTTCGGCGTATCCGAGGTCAAGTGGGGCCTCTACCCGCTGGGCGGTTCGGCCGTACGCCTGCCCCGGCAGATCCCGTACACGATCGCTGCCGAACTGTTGCTGACCGGGCGCCACGTCCTGGCTGCCGAGGCCAAGGAGATCGGCCTCATCGGCCGGATCGTCCCCGACGGCGAGGCGTTGACCGCCGCGCTCGAGGTCGCCGACCTGATCGCCGCGAACGGCCCGCTGGCCGTCCAGGCTGTGCTGAAGACAATCCGCGACTCCGAGGGCAAGCACGAGAACGAGTGCTGGAAGGACGATGCCACCGTCGGCGCAGCAGTGTTCGCAAGCAACGATGCCAAGGAAGGGCCGCGTTCGTTCGCCGAGCGCCGCAAGCCCAACTTCAGCGGCAGCTGACCAACGCACGACGAAGGGCCGCACCTGTCAGGTGCGGCCCTTCGTCGTTGCTCGAGCCCTTGTCAGGCGTACGTTGCGCGCAAGGCCTTCTTGTCCGGCTTGCCGAGAGCGGTCATGGGGATCGCCTCGACGGTGAGGACCCGCTTGGGTACGTGCACCGAGCCCTTCTTGTCCTTGACCAGGTGCTGGATCGCCTCGACGTCGATCGCCGCACCAGGGCGGGGTACGACGACGGCGGTGACGAGTTCGCCCCACTTCTCGTCGGGCACGCCAATCACCGCGACCTGGGCCACGGCCGGATCGGTGGCGATCACGTCCTCGATCTCGCGCGGGAACACGTTGAACCCGCCGGTCACGATCATGTCCTTGGTGCGGTCGACGATGTACCAGAAACCGTCCTCGTCCGCCCGTGCGACATCGCCCGTACGCAGCCACCCGTCGACGAAAGTCTCCGCCGTCTGCTCAGGCAGGTGCCAGTAGCCGTTCGCCAGGACCTGACCGGAGACCCAGATCTCCCCGGGCTCCCCGACAGCCGCTACCGAGCCGTCCTCGCGGCGCAGCTCCGCCCGCAGCCAGGCACTGGGGCGACCGCACGACGCGAGACGCGGACCGCCGTGATCGGCCTTCGCCAGGTAGCTGATCACCATCGGGCACTCGGACTGGCCGTAGTACTGGGCGAAGATCGGGCCGAACCGCTCGATGGCCTCCGCCAACCGGGTCGGACTGATCGATGAGGCCCCGTAGTAGACGGTCTCCAGGCTCGAGAGATCACGGGTGTGACTGTCAGGGTGATCGAGCAGTGCGTAGATCATCGACGGCACCAGCATGGTGGCCGTGATCTTCTGCTCCTCGATGACGCGGAGCACCTCGGCCGGGTCGAACTTCGGCACGACGTACAGCGAACCGCCCTTCATCACCGTCGGGGCGAAGAATGCTGCGCCCGCGTGTGACAGCGGCGTAGCGATCAGGAACTTCGGTGCCGCCGGCCACTCCCATTCCGCGAGCTGCACCTGGGTCATCGCCGCCATCGACGACGCCGTTCCGACGACACCCTTCGGGCGCCCGGTGGTGCCGCCGGTGTAGGTGATCGAGACCACGGCGTCGGGGTCGAGATCGGCCACGGCCAACTCGCCGGGCGACACAGTCGCGGCCGTTGCCACGAGGTCGGTGCCCACGTCGGCCGGCCCAAAGGTCAGCACCTGGGTCAGCGACTCCACACGCTCCAGCAGATCGGCTGCGCGGGTCAGGAACGCCGGAACCGTGTCGACGATCAACGTCGTGACGCCGGCATCCGCGAGGACGTACGCGTGGTCGTCGAGCGAGCCGAGAGGATGCAGTGCCGTACGCCGGTAGCCCTGCGTCTGACCGGCACCGATCACAAGCAGCACCTCGGGCCGGTTGGCCGACAGGACGCCGACCGCGCTGCCCGTGGTGACACCGAGAGATTCGAGAGCCGCGACGTAACGCGCGACTTCGGCCTTCATCTCGGCGCCGGTGAGGACGGCCTCGCCGAGTTCGAGGACGGGCTGATCGGCACAGCGATCGAGCCCGGAGGTCAGCAGGTGGCCCAGGTGGACGATGCTCACAGCAGGACCCCGGCGATCTGACGGACCTCGTCGGCCGATCGGCAACTCAACAGCAACTCCGTCACGCCTGATTCCTCCCACTCCGCAACCCTGTCCTTCACGTACACCTCGTCCCCGATGATGTGCAGATCAGTGATCAGCTCGTCCGGGATCAGCCCGGCAGCCTCGTCCTTCTTGCCCTCGAGGAACAGTTCCTGCACCGTGCCGGCGAGCTCGGCGTACCCCATCCGCTCGAAGACGTTCTTATGGAAGTTCTGGTCCTTGGCGCCCATGCCACCCATGTAGAGCGCTGCCCACGGCTTCATGTAATCGATGACCGCACGCCGCTCGTCCTCGCTCGTGGTGATCTGCAGGTGGCAGGTCGCGGCGATGTCGAAGGTCTCCCGCGTACGCCGGGCGCCCGGTCGGGCGAAACCCTCGTCGAGCCACGGCTGGTACATCGATGCCGACTTCGGCGTGTAGAAGATGGCGATCCAGCCGTCTGCGATCTCGGCGGTCTGGGCGACGTTCTTCGGCCCCTCGGCGCCGAGCCAGATCGGGATGTCGGCACGCAGCGGGTGCACGATCGGCTTCAGTGGCTTGCCCAGTCCCGTCGCGTTGGCACCGTTGTACGGCAGCGGGAAGTGCGGTCCGTCGTTGGTGACCGGCGCCTCGCGGGCCAGCACCTTGCGGATGATCTCGACGACCTCGCGGGTACGGGCCAGCGGCTTCTCGAACGGCTGGCCGTACCAACCCTCGACGACCTGCGGCCCACTCACACCGAGCCCGAGAATCAGTCGGCCATTGGTCAGGTGGTCCAGCGTCAGCGCGTGCATCGCAATGCTCGTCGGCGCGCGTCCGGACATCTGGACGATGCTCGTCCCGAGCTTGATCCGACTCGTGTCGCGGCCCCACCACGCCAACGGCGTGAAGGCGTCAGAACCCCACGCCTCCGCGGTGAACATCGCGTCGAAGCCGCTGTCCTCCGCGGCCGCCACGAGTTCTGCGACACCGGTCGGCGGCTGGGCGCCCCAGTATCCGAGTTGCAGGCCAAGCTTCACGTTCTGCCTCCGTCATTACCGCGTCTCATACTCGACGCCTCAGTGCTTGAACCCAAGACTAGAACGTGTTTCACTTTTGAGCCATGGGCACCCGGACATTGCAAGCGCCGATCGAAGTCGCCTTCGATTACACGCGCTCCACAGGACCAGTCATCGGACACTTTTTGACCGGACTTCGAGACGGCCACGTCGTTGGCGGACGTACGTCCGACGGTGTCGTGCGGGTCCCCCCGCCTGAGTTCGACCCGGTCACCCACGCAGCGACCACCGACTTCGTCGGCGTCGCCTCCGAGGGCACCGTCGTCAGCTGGACCTGGGTGCCGGAGCCGGTCAAGGCCCAGCCCCTGGACCACCCGTTCGCCTGGGCCCTCGTGAAGCTCGACGGCGCCGACACGGCGATCATGCACGCGGTCGACGTCGCGTCGAACGACGCGATCCACACGGGTATGCGCGTCCGGATCCGGTGGGCCGCTGAGCGCGTCGGCGCGATCACCGACATCGCGTGCTTCGAGCCCGCCGACACGGCTGAGCACAGCGAGTCGTTCTCTGCCGACGAGGGGTCCGCCGAAGGCGTCACCGGCGTCATCACGCCCGTCTCGCTGGACTACGTGTACGCAGCCTCGCCCGAGGAGTCCGCGTTCTTCCGCGGCATGGCCGAGGGCCGGATCCTCGGTCAGCGCTGCCCGGTCTGTCGCAAGGTCTACGTCCCACCGCGCGGCGCCTGCCCGGTCGATGGGGTGCCGACGACCGATGAGGTCGAGCTCGCGGGAAGCGGCACCGTGACGACCTTCTGCATCGTCAACGTCCCCTTCCTGGGCCAGCGCATCACGCCGCCGTACGTCTCCGCGTACGTGCTGCTCGACGGCGCCGACATCGCGTTCCTGCACCTGATCCAGGGCATCGACGCGCACGACGTCCGGATGGGCATGCGCGTGGAGGCCGTGTGGAAGCCCCGCGAGGAGTGGGGCACCACCATCGAGAACATCCTGCACTTCCAGCCGAACGGTGAACCCGACGCGGCGTACGAGACCTATGAGGGACACCTGTAATGCGTGATGTAGCAGTCGTGGGCTTCGCCCAGCGACAGATGAAGGAGTTCGAGGGGTCGCCGACCTGTGTCGAACTGCTGGTGCCGATCTTCGCCGAACTCTTCGAGCAGACCGGGTGGACGAAGTCGGACATCGGCTTCTGGTGCTCCGGCTCCAGCGACTACCTCGCCGGCCGGGCGTTCTCGTTCGTCAGTGCGGTCGACGCGATCGGCGCCTTCCCGCCCGTCGCGGAGTCCCATGTCGAGATGGACGCCGCCTGGGCGCTGTACGAGGCTTGGCTCAAGATCCAGACGGGCGAGGTCGACACGGCCCTCGTCTACGGCTTCGGCAAGTCGTCGGCTGGCGTCCTGCGCCGCACGTTGGCGCTGCAGCTGGACCCGTACACGATGACGCCGCTGTGGCCGGACACGGTCTCGATCGCCGCACTCCAGGCGCGCCTCGGACTTGAGGGCGGCCACTGGACCGAAAAGGATCTGGCAGCCGTCGCGCAGCGCTCCCTGGCCGACGCTGCCGACAACCCGTACGCGATCCGCAGCGGCAAGGAAGGTGTCGATGAACTCCTCGCTCGGCCGCTGTACGCGGACCCGCTGCACAAGCACGACTGCTCCCCCGTCACGGACGGTGCTGCGGCGATCATCATCGCGGCCAAGGACCACCTCCCGACGACGGCCGAACGGCCGGCCTGGATCAGCGGTTTCGCGCACTCGGTCGATCAGGCCGACCTGGGCTCGCGCGACCTGTCGGGGTCGCCCTCGGCGCGCCGTGCGGCCATCTCGGCCAACGTGGGTGGCGCACCGATCGACGTCGCCGAACTGCACGCGCCGTTCAGTCACCAGGAACTGATCCTCCGCAAGGAACTCGGTCTGGACGACTCAGTCAGCATCAACCCTTCGGGAGGCGCACTGACCGCCAACCCGATGTTCAGCGCCGGCCTGATCCGGATCGGCGAGGCCGCCAAGCAGATCTGGTCGGGCGATGCGCAGCGCACCCTCGGCCACGCCACCTCTGGACCGGCCCTTCAACAGAACCTCGTCTGCGTCATGGAGGCCAACCGATGAGCAAGCAGCGTGCCGCAGTGGTCGGCATCGGCCAGACCCACCACCGCGCCAAGCGCGACGACCTGTCGATCGCCGGTGTGTGTCGCGAGGCGATCGACCGGGCGCTTCTTGACGCCAACATGACCTTCGACGACATCGACGCGATCGTGGTCGGCAAGGCGCCCGACCTCTTCGAGGGCGTGATGATGCCCGAGTTGTACATGGCGGAGGCGCTGGGCGCCGTCGGCAAGCCGCTCCTGCGCGTACACACCGCCGGTTCGGTCGGCGGTTCGACGGCGATCGTGGCTGCCTCGCTGGTGCAGGCCGGCGTACACAAGCGCGTCCTGACGGTCGCGTTCGAAAAGCAGTCCGAGTCGAATGCGATGTGGGCACTGTCGGTGCCGGTCCCGTTCATCATGCCGGTGCACGCCGGCGCCGGCGGCTACTTCGCCCCGCACGTACGCGCCTACATCCGGCGCTCCGGAGCGCCCACTCACATCGGCGCGATGGTGGCGGCGAAGGACCGCCAGAACGCACTGAAGAACCCGTACGCGCACCTGCACAACGAGGGCACGACGGTCGAGACGGTGCTGGCGTCGCAGATGCTGTGGGACCCGATCCGGTACGACGAGACCTGCCCGTCCTCGGACGGCGCCTGCGCGCTGGTGATCGCTGACGAGGACACCGCGAAGGCGTACTCGAACCCGGCGTGGATCCACGCGACTGCGATGCGTTCCGAGCCGACCACGGCGTCGGGTCGCGACCAGGTCAACCCTCTCGCCGGTCAGGCGGCCGCCGCAGCCCTGTGGAAGCAGGCCGGGATCACCTCGCCGATCGACGAGATCGACTGCGCGGAGATCTACGTCCCGTTCTCGTGGTTCGAGCCGATGTGGATGGAGAACCTCGGCTTCGCCGATCAGGGCACCGGGTGGAAACTCACCGAGGCCGGCGAGACCGCCATCGGTGGACGGATCCCGGTCAACATGTCCGGCGGCGTCCTGTCCTCGAACCCGATCGGTGCCTCCGGCATGCTGCGGTTCGCAGAGGCTGCGATGCAGGTCCGCGGGATGGCCGGCGAACACCAGGTCGATGGTGCGCGCAAGGCACTCGGTCATGCGTACGGCGGCGGCTCGCAGTTCTTCGCGACCTGGGTCGTCGGGGCCGAAGTCCCGGCCTGATCACACGCTGACCGGCTGCCTCAGATGAGGCCGGCCGTCTGGTCCCAGACCTCCATGGCCGCTCGGCCGTAGTCGGGTGTGGGGTTGGGCGAGTCGGCCCGGATGAGGTCGGCGCCGTCGGTCGGCTCGGCGTCCGCTGACGGCTGCAAGGTTCCGTCGTACTCGGTCGAGGGCGGCGCGTCGTACGACGTGACGGTCCCGTCCCTGACCAGCTTCGTCGGAGTGCCGTCGGAGAACCAGCGGTCGGCATGCGTACCGAACGGATCGACGTACCAGCCCTCGGCGTTCACGGTTTCACGATAGCCCGCTCCGCCTGCGGCGCGGGTGAGCCGCGTGTCGCTACTGTGCCTCCATGGTCGCTCGTCTGTGGCACGGCTCAATTGCGGTACTGGTCCTGGTGGCGATCATCCTGCAGATGGTCATCGCGATCCGGGCCAACGGCCCTGCGCCTGAGGTGACCACCGGGCTGCTCCGAGGCACCCATGCCTTCGGACGGATCGTCCGTGTGTTCAGCTTCTTCACGATCCAGAGCAACCTGCTGTGCGGCTTCACCGCTCTGACACTGGCGCTCAACCCGCATCGCGACGGAGCGATCTGGCGCGCAGTACGACTGGCGGCGCTGTTCGGAATCGCTGTGACCGGCATCGTCTACTCGGCGATCCTGGCCGACATCCACGAGCCGAACGGTTTCACCGAGATCCTGGTGAACTCGATCGTCCATTACGTGGTGCCGATCATGATCGTCATCGGCTGGTTCCTCTTCGGTCCGCGACCGCGGATCGATCGCCGGACCGTGCTGCTCTCCTTGGCCTTTCCGGTGCTGTGGATCGCGTACACGCTGATCCGCGGCGCGGCCGTGCACTGGTACCCGTACCCGTTCACCGATGTTGATGTGCTCGGGTACGGCCGCATTGCGCTCAACGGCGTCCTCGTGATTGCGCTGCTGGCGGCCGTCAGTGGGGTCTTCGCGTACGGCGACCGGCGACTGCGCTCAACCGACTGATCGTCCGCAACGGCGCCCCTCGGGCGGCCCGATCCGGGAAAACCCGTTGCCTCCGCGACGCGTACTCCGACACCCTTGTCGACGGCCCGGCGATCCCGGGCCGCTCATCTGGTGCCGCTCACGAGGCGGCCACGCACACACGAGGAAAGGACGATGGAGAACGTCACGAAGACGCTCAAGAACTGGGCGTCGATCCTGGAGGACAAGACCCGCGAGCAGGCCATGACGACGGCGACGATGCCGTTCATCCACCCGCACGTGGCCTTGATGCCGGACGCCCACCTGGGCCTCGGCGCGACCGTTGGTTCGGTGATCCCGACACTCGGCGCGATCATCCCGGCCGCCGTCGGAGTCGACATCGGCTGCGGCATGATCGCCGTGCGTACGCAGTACGCAGCGCGCGATCTGCCGTCTGATCGTCGACCGCTTCGGCAGGCGATCGAGCGGGCCGTCCCGCTCTCGGCCGGCGCGTCGAACAACAAGATCAGCCGCGCCCACACCGAGGAGCGCCTGGCCGAGCTGACGACACTCGCCGAGCAGGCGGAGTTCGAGCCCGGTGCGTACGCGAAGCGGTGGGACCTCCAGTTGGGCACGCTCGGTTCCGGCAATCACTTCATCGAGGTGACCGTCGACGAGACCGACCAGGTGTGGCTGTTCCTTCACTCCGGATCCCGTGGCGTCGGCAACCGGATCGCGCAGAAGCACATCAAGGTTGCGCAGGACCTGTGCGCGAAGTGGTGGATCCAGTTGCCGGACCGCGACCTGGCGTACCTGGTCGAGGGCACCGACGAGTTCTGGGCGTACATCCGCGAGATGCGATGGGCGCAGCGGTACGCGTTGCTCAACCGCGAGGAGATGATGGACCGGGTGGTCCGGCAGTTCTCCGAGTGGGTCGGCGGGGAGGTGGATCGGCTGGAGGAGATCAACTGCCACCACAACTACACCGAGCAGGAGCACCACTTCGGCAAGGACGTGTGGCTCTCCCGCAAGGGCGCGATCAACGCCGAGGTCGGCCGAGCCGGTCTGATCCCGGGATCGATGGGCACGGCGTCGTACGTGGTCTCTGGTCTGGGCAACGCGCTCTCGCTGAACTCGGCACCGCACGGTGCCGGCCGGAACTACTCCCGGTCGGCTGCCCGGCGCGCATTCACCCAGGACGACCTGCGTGAGGCAATGCAGGGCATCGAGTACCGCGACACCAGCGCGTTCATCGACGAGATCCCGGCGGCGTACAAGGACATCGATCAGGTGATGGCGGACGCCGTCGACCTGGTCGAGATCCGGCACACACTGCGACAGATCGTGAACGTCAAGGGCGACTGAATCGCTGATTCGGAGGGCGGTCCCGTACACCGGGGCCGCCCTCTGCTGGGTCCGGCGCGGGACCAGTGCACTGCCTGTCACCTCCTCAGCTGCACGTGGATCCGATCGCCGGCCCGCGATGCGAGGTAGCGGGCGTCGTGGAGTCTTCGATGGTGATGCCCGCAGACCAACAGTGCGTTCCGCAGATCGGTGCGGCCCCCGCGGGACCACGGGTCTTCGTGGTGGGCATCGCACCACGTCGAGGGGACATCACAGCCTTCGACCTGGCACGTGGAGTGTCGGGTACGTAAGGCCTTGCGCTGCGCGGGCGTGAAGAGACGCTGACCACGACCGAGGTCCAGAACCTGTGACTTCGACCCCAAAACCACCGGGATGATCTCGGCCGTGCACGCCAACCGGCGTGCCTCCGCCGCGCTGATCCGCTGATCCGAGTCCAGCCCGCCGATAGAGGCGCCACCGAGCTCGGCACGCAGATCGGCCAGCGGCACCATCACCATGACGGTGGTCGCGTCACCACCATGCTTCGGCAACACGTCCGGACTGATGCGCTCCAACAAATCGCAGAACGCCCGCCCCGCCAGCTGATCGGCCCGTGCATGTTCCCCGTCATGCTTGCGGGGTTGAGCATGCGCCTCCAAGTACGTCCGCAACCGCTGTGCCGACGCTGCAGGGAGGACACCGGTGATCCGTGCCGTCCCGTCGAACCGATCCAGGATCCGCAGGCTCGTCTTCTCCCACGCCGACCGTTCCTCACGCAGCAATGCCTTCGCCTCCGCCGCATCAACAGCCTCCGGATCCACCACCGCCTCCAGATGCCGCGCCACCCGAGCCAACGCCTTCGGAGACAACTCCGCCGCCTGCTCCACCAACGTCGCCTCCGCCCGGTCACGGAGTTCGTCACTGACTTCTGCGGGGAGCCCGTCGACGGCCCGGATGATGACCAGCGCCTTGTCCATTCCGAGCCGCCCGTCGGCCAGAGCCGCGGACGCCAACGGGGCGGACTGCAGCGAACGACCGAACTCGAGAGAACGGCGGACCGACCGGTAGTCGCCGTACTCCTCAGCAGCAAGCCACCCCGCCGCATCACGCGCTCCATGCTCGAACGCAACATCGCTGGCACTGGCCAGCAACCGTGCGTGCAGCGCTGCCGCAGCAGTCAACACCCTCGACAAGGTCATCAGCGCCGTCGCCTTCTCGGGCGTCGGCATGAACAGCGGATCCAGATCGGCAATGTCTGCCAAGGCGGAGTCGAGGCCGCGTACGCACGCCAACACCGGATGGGTGTGGTGCGTGTCGGCCATGGCAACTCCTCCTTGTTGCCATAAATTTACAGACGACCACCGACAGAACCGGCGGCCAAACGACTCCCAGCGAGAACGATCTCAGCCGATACCGGCCGCCGGACCGCCCTCCACCATCCGCTCCAACACCAAGTCGTTGAGCACCTTCCACGTCGGGATCGCCTCGGCGGTGCGGTCGTTCAACATCTTCAACAGTGCCGGGTCGAGGATCTCGTCCGACTCCTTGACGTCCTGGTGCATCGCATACCCCAGGAGCTGATCCGCCAGCGCCGGCAGCCGCGGATCATCCACCGACCACCCGGCAGCCTCCGACAGCGCTCGATAGACCGCAATGAACGCCGGGTCGTCGTCGAACATCGCGCCCTTGCGCCGCACCCATTCCTCCGCTCGTGCCGGTTCGTGGGCGGCGACGATCAACCAGGCATCCCGCTCCACCGCGATCGTCTCCTCGCCGATGCCCGCCTCGCGCATTCGGGCGATGAACGCCACGACGACATCGGGCAGCCCGAGATCCTCTCCCCCAGCCAACCGACGCACCTGGCGTCGGTGCTCCTCCAGCCGTTTGATCTGTACGCGCAACGACTCGTCGATCTCCCGCATCGCGTCACCGAACTCGTCCGACTCCGCATGCATCAACTCGCGTACGCGTGCCAACGGCACCCCTGCCTCGCTGAGGGTCCGGATCTTCACCAGATCGATCGCGTCCTGGGTGTCGTACCGTCGGTAGCCCGACGCGTCCCGTGGCGGCTCCGCGAGCAGGCCGCGCTGGTGATAGTGGCGCACAGCGCGGACCGTCACCCCGGCGAACTTCGCGACCTGCGAGATGGTCAGCACGAGCTCAGCCTGTCACTCACGCGGCGACCGTGGCGCTGCGCCGGGCGTACAGGCGTGTCGACCACAGGAAGCTCAGCAGACAGATCCCCGCACACCAGGCGAAGGCGGCCACCAGCGTCGAGGTCGACGGGGTGTGCCCATCCAGCAGCCCGCGCAGCGAGTCGACGATCGGCGTGAAGGGCTGGTTCTGCGCGACGAACCGCAGGAACGGTCCCATCGAGTCAGTGGGGACGAAGCCACTGCTGAGGAACGGCAACAGCGTCAGGAACATCGGGGTGTTGCTGGCCGTCTCGACCGTCCGCGCCGCCAACCCGAGGCCGATCGTGAGCCACGTCAGCGCCAGCGAGAAGGCGAGCGTCACCAGGACGATCAGGACCCACGACCCCAACCCGGCTGAGGTCCGATAGCCCAGCACCAGGGCGATCGCGAGTACGACGACCGTGCTGATCACGGTCTGCACGAGCGCGCCCAGAGCGTGCGCAGTGAGCACGGCTGACCGAGCGATGGGGAGCGTACGCAGGCGGTCGACGATCCCCCGGGTCATGTCCATCGAGATCCCGATGGCTGTCCCCTGCGCCGTCGCCGCAACGGTCATCACGATGATCGCCGGGAAGATGTACCTCAAGTACTGCGACCGACTCGTCGCTGCGGAGAGATGCATCCCTGCGATGCCCGCGCCCATCGTGCCGCCGAAGACGTACACGAACAGGAACATGAAGATCAGCGGCATGCCGATCAGCATCAGCGTCATCGACGGGTACGCGGCGAGGTGCAGCAAACGACGTCGGAACAGGATGGCGGTGTCGCGGACCGCAGTGTTTGCCATCATCGTGCGTCCTCGCTGTCAGTGAGCTTGTCGGTGAGGTGGAGGAAGACGTCGTCGAGCGATCCGCCGACCTCCGATTTCAGTTCGGCGGGAGTGCCTTCGGCGACGAGTACGCCGCCGTCCAGGACGCCCACCCGATCGGCGAGTGCGTCGGCCTCATCGAGGTACTGGGTGGTGAGAAGCACCGTCGTGCCCGCAGAGACCCGCTGGCGTACGACCTGCCACAGGTCCCGCCGGGACCGTGGGTCCAGGCCAGTGGTCGGTTCGTCGAGGAAGACAACGGCGGGCGAGGCGATCAGCGTCATCGCCAGATCGAGCTTCCGCTTCTGACCGCCCGAGTACGTCGCGGCCTTGGCGTCGACGACGTCGCCCAGCCCGAAGACGTCGACCAGGTCATCGACCCGGGTCCGCCGATCGGCCCTCGCCACCCGGACCAGATCGGCGACAAGACCGAGTTGCTGGCGGCCCGTCATCAGATCATCGATCGCGGAGAACTGACCGGTGACGCCGATCAGCCGCCGGACCGACTCCGGGTCGCGGCGTACGTCGTGGCCCCCGACGAACGCCGAGCCGCCGGTCGGACGCAACAGGGTCGCGAGGATGCGGACCGTGGTCGTCTTGCCGGCGCCGTTCGGCCCGAGGAGGGCGTACACCGATCCTGTCGGGACGACGAGATCGAGGCCACTCAGGATGGGCTTCTCCGCGTACGAGTGCTGCAGGGCTCTCGTCTCAATCGCATGCTGTGTGCTCATGTGGACAAGCGTGGAACCCTGACGCAGCGTCAAGGTCAAGCCCGAATCTCAGACGCGTGAGTCCGCCCGGCCCGCTGTCGTTTCCGGGACAGTGTCAGACTGGCAAGGTGACCGGACTCTCGGATTTCAAAGCCACCTCCCTCGCCGGCGAGCCGGTCGACCTCGCCGACTTCGACGACCAGGTCGTCCTCGTCGTCAACACGGCCTCCAAATGCGCCTTCACCGGGCAGTACGAGGGCTTGCAGACTCTTCACGAGGCGTACGCCGACCGCGGCCTTGCGGTCCTCGGATTCCCCTGCGACCAGTTCGGTCACCAGGAGCCGGGCGACGAGGACTCGATCGGCGCGTTCTGCACGAGGAACTACGGCGTGACGTTCCCGATGTTCGCCAAGATCGACGTCAACGGGGCCGACGCACACCCGATCTTCCAATGGCTGAAGAAGCAGAAGGGCGGCCTGCTCAGCGGCGCGATCAAGTGGAACTTCACCAAGTTCCTGATCGGCCGCGACGGTCAGGTCATCGGCCGGTACGGCCCGACGACCACACCAGAGAAGCTGCGCGCCGAGATCGAGAAGGCGCTGGCGTAGGGAGCCCCCATGACGGGGCAGGCGCGTTGGTACGAGACCAGGCCGGCCCAGTCACGGCAGCCGAAGACGTACGTCTGCCCGATCTGCCATCGCCAACTCCTGGCAATGAACCCGAATACCTTGCTCTTCCCCGAGGGCGACCGGGACCGGCGTCGCCACGCTCACACGGCGTGCGTCGCCCGTGAGCGTGCTGCCGGTCGGTTGCTGAGCCGCTCCGAGTGGCAGCGCACACAACGACAAACGGCGCCGACCCCGCGCCGCCTGTTCGGGCGGGCGTGGTGGCGCCGTTTGCCAAGGCTCTAGTCAAGCGACCTGAGCGTCAGGTCACTTGTACGCGACCTGGAGTTCCTTGATTCCGTTGATCCAACCGCTGCGCAGGCGACGCGGCTCCTTGAGCTTGCGGATCTCCGGCATCCGGTCGGCGATCACGTTGAACATGATCTCGACCTCCATCCGGGCCAGGTTGGCGCCGACGCAGTAGTGGGCACCGTGGCCACCGAACGCGACGTGCGGGTTCGGGTCGCGCAGGATGTTGAACTCACCAGGGTTCGTGAAGACCGCCGGGTCGTGGTTCGCTGCAGCGTAGAAGAGCCCGACGCGCTGGCCCTTCTGGACCGGCACTCCGCCGACCTGTGTGTCGCGAGTCGCAGTGCGCTGGAAAACCGTCACCGGGGTGGCCCAACGGATGATCTCGTCGACCGCGGTCTTCGGGCGCTCCTTCTTGAAGAGCTCCCACTGGTCCGGGTTGTCGAAGAAGGCGTTCATGCCGTGGGTGATGGCGTTGCGGGTGGTCTCGTTGCCGGCCACAGCCAGCATGATGACGAAGTAGCCGAGCTGGTCCGCGCTGAGCATCTCGCCGTCCTCACCGGCGGTGACCAGCTTGGTCATGATGTCGTCCTGCGGGTCGACCTTGCGCTTCTCGGCGAGTTCCATCGCGTACGTGAGAATCTCGATCGAGGCTGCCTCGGGGTCGGCGTCGAACTCGGGGTCGTCGTAGGAGAGCATCTCGTTCGACCACTGGAAGAGCTTGCGACGGTCCTCCTGGGGCACACCGAGGAGCTCGGCGATCGCCTGCAGCGGCAGCTCGGAGGCGACCTGCTCGACGAAGTCACCCTCGCCGTTCGCCAGCGCGTCGTCGACGATCTTGTGCGCCCGCTCGATCAGACGCGGCTCGAGGTCCATGATCGACCGCGGCGTGAAGCCACGGCTGATGATGCGCCGAGTCGCGTGGTGCTCCTGGCCGTCCTGGTTGATCAGCATGACGCGCTGGAGCTCAAGCTGATCACGAGTCATGTCCGGACCGAACCGGATGATCGCCGTGTTCTCACTGGTGACGAACTCGGCGTCGTTCTTGGAGACCGCGGCGACGTCGGCGTGGCTCGAGAGAGCCCAGTAGCCGCTGCCGCCCTCCATCCCGGCGCGCGACTCCTCAGGCTGCTCCACCCAGAAGACCGGTGCGGCCTGTCGCATCTCGAGGAACTCGTTCAGCGGGACGCCCGCCTCGTTGAGTTCGGGGTCGGTCGGGTCGAAGCCGACGGGCAAAGTAGGTACTGCGGTCACGGAAGCCTCCGAAATCTGTAACACGTTCTAGTTGATGGTGCCATGCGGATCGCCGTTTCGGAAGGGGATACTTGCCCAAAATGAGAACGTGTTCTACTTTTTTTCCATGGGCACCCCCGTCATCGTTGAAGCAGTACGCACACCACAGGGCAAACGCCGCGGTTGGTTGTCCGGAATTCACCCCGCCGTCCTGCTCGGCGCCGCCCAGACCGAGGTGCTCAAGCGCTCCGGTATCGACGCCGATCTGATCGACCAGGTGATCGGCGGTTGCGTCACGCAGGCCGGCGAGCAGTCCAACAACATGGTGCGTCGTGCGTGGATGCACGCAGGCCTGCCGAACCACACCGGCTCGACCGTGATCGACGCCCAGTGCTCCAGCGCGCAGCAGGCAACCCACCTGATCAACGCGATGATCGCCGGTGGCGCGATCAAGGCCGGCGTCGCGTGCGGCGTCGAGTCGATGAGCCGGGTGCCGCTGGGCGGCAACGTGCCGAAGGGACTCGGCTCCCCCAGGCCGGCCGACTGGTCGATCGACCTCCCGGACCAGTTCCTCGGTGCCGACCGGATCGTCCGCGACCGCGGCTTCACCCGCGAGGACGTCGACGCCTTCGGGCTCCGCTCACAGCAGCGTGCCGCCGCGGCTCAGGCCGAGGGTCGGTTCCGCCGCGAGATCTTCGCCCTCGAAGCGCCCGTACTGGATGACGAAGGCAACCCGACCGGCGAGACTCGTCTGGTGGACTCAGATCAGGGCATTCGCGAGACGTCCCTTGAGAAGCTCGCCTCGCTCGCCCCCGTGCTCGAGGGGGGTACGCACACCGCCGGCACCGCCTCGCAGATCTCCGACGGCGCCTCTGCCCTGCTCCTCATGGACGAGGACCTCGCTCGCTCGCTGGGGCTCACCCCGCGGGCCCGGATCATCACCAGCTGCCTGGTCGGCGCCGACCCGTACTACCACCTCGACGGACCGGTCCAGGCGACCGCCAAGGCGCTCGCCGACAGCGGTCGCAGCATCGCCGACATCGACGTGTTCGAGGTCAACGAGGCCTTCGCCGGTGTCGTGATGTCATGGGCACAGCAGCACAACGTCCCTGAGGACAAGTACAACGTCAGTGGCGGCGCGATCGCGCTCGGCCACCCGGTCGGTTCGACAGGCACCCGCCTGCTGACCACCGCCCTGCACGAACTGGAGCGTACGGACGGCTCCACCGCGCTCATCTCCATGTGCGCCGGTGGCGCGCAGGCAACCGCCACGATCATCGAACGGATCTGAGGACAAACGTGAACTCGCGCAATGACAACCTGACCGAGGCCGAGTACGTGGTCGTGGGCGGCGGCAGCGCCGGCTGTGCGGTCGCCGGACGGCTGGCTCAGGCAGGCAAGTCGGTCATCCTCATCGAGGCCGGCAAGAACGACAAGAAGAACTTCCTGGTGACCAAGCCGGGAATGATCGGCCCGATGCACGCCGAGCCCAAGCTCAAGAAGACGGTCGACTGGGGCTACCACACGGTGCCGCAGGAGAACGCGCGCAATCGTGAGCTGCCCCAGCCGCGCGGCAAAGTCCTGGGCGGCTCCAGCTCGATCAACGGGCTGCTCTGGGTCCGCGGCAACCGCGCCAACTACGACTCCTGGGCGGCCGAGGGCAACACCGGCTGGGACGCCGACAGCGTCAACGCCACGTACAAGCGGATCGAGGACTTCGAGGACGGCGCGAACGACTTCCGCGGCGCCGGCGGTCCGGTCAAGATCACCCGTCACACCCAGCCGACCGAGGCTTCGCAGGTCTTCAAGCAGGCCGCCGCTGACACCCTCAACGTCAAGGTCCTCGACGACTACAACGGCGCCGAGCAGGAGGGTATGAGCACCTTCCAGCAGAGCGCGATCGGTGGTCTTCGCTACTCGACCTCACGCGCGTACCTTCACGACCAGGAACTGCCGTCGCTGAGCGTGCTCACCGAGCACCAGGTCGCGCGCGTCGTCCTCGAGGGCACCCGCGCCGTCGGCGTCGAGGTGATCGACAAGAAGGGTCGTCGCAGCGTCGTACGCGCCACCGCGGAGGTCATCCTCAGCGCCGGATCGTTCGGCTCGCCGCAGCTCTTGATGCTCTCGGGCATCGGCCCGGCCGGCCACCTCGGCTCGCTCGGCATCCAGGTCGTGCAGGACCTGCCGGTCGGCGACAACCTCCACGACCACATGTTCGTCCCGACCACGTGGGAGATGCCGACCGCGAAGCACCACGGCACCCCGGCGTACTTCGCCCGCGGCCTGCTCCGCGAGGTCACTCGCGGTGGATCGTTCCTGGAAAACACCGTCTTCGAGACGGTGGGCTTCGTGCGTACGTCCTTGGCGACGAACGTCCCGGACCTGCAGCTCCACGTGCTCCCCTGGGCGTACCCGTCGCCCAACCAGGACGCACCGATCCGTCACGAGGTCGACAAGCGTGCGGCGCTGACGGTGATGAGCTCGCTGATCTACCCGAAGAGCCGTGGCACCCTGCGGTTGGCTTCGGCCGACCCGACGGCAGCCCCGCTGATCGACTTCAACTACCTCTCCGAGCCGGACGACCACAAGGTGCTGCTCGAGGGCGTGGCGATGATCCGCGACATCATGACGAACCCGCTCCTCGGCGGTCGGGTCAAGTCGGAGATCCACCCCGGAGTCGCGCTCGACGCGGAGAAGATGAAATCCGAGGTCACCAACCGCGCGACGTCGATCTACCACGCTGTCGGCTCCTGCCGGATGGGTGTGGACGAACGTGCGGTCGTCGGGCCGGACCTGCGAGTACGCGGCATCGAGGGCCTCCGGGTCGCCGACGCCTCGATCATGCCGAGCATCATCGGTGGCAACACCAACGCACCGTCGGTCATGATCGGCGAGAAGGCCGCAGAGCTGGTGCTCGCATGAGCCAGCGCCCGTCGACCCTGACCCCCGCCTTCCTGGACCGACTCGTCGCCCGGGTCCCGGGGACCGACGGCCGGACCTGGAAGCTGACCGAGGTCTACACCGGCGAGGTGCTGGCGGAACTGCCGCAGTCCTCACCGACGGACATCGCAGGTGCCTTCGACGCCTCTCGGGAGGCTCAGAAGATCTGGGGTTCGTGGCCGCTCAAGCGTCGGCTGGCGGTGCTGAAGAAGTTCCACGCCCTGGTCCTCGAGAACCAGATGCTGATCACCGACATCATCCAGGCGGAGAGCGGCAAGAACCGCCGGATGGCGTTCGAGGAGTCGTGCGACGTCCCCATGGGCACCTCGCACTACATCAAGCGCGCTCCGAAGGTCCTGGGCGACAAGAAGCGACCTGGCCCCGTCCCGGTGCTGTCGTACTCCAACGAGGTCCGTCGGCCCAAAGGTGTCGTCGGCATCATCGCGCCGTGGAACTTCCCGTTCGCGACCGGCATCTCGGACACGATCCCGGCGCTGATCGCCGGCAACGGTGTCGTGGTGAAGCCGGACAACAAGACCGCGCTCTCGCCGCTCTTCGGTGTCGAGTTGCTGGAGCAGGCGGGCATCCCGCGCGGCCTGGTCCAGATGGTATGCGGCGAGGGCCCGGACGTCGGTCCGACGTTCCTCGCGAGCGCCGACTACGTCATGTTCACCGGATCCACCGCGACCGGTCGGATCATCGGCGAACTGGCCGGCCAGCACCTGATCGGTTGCTGCCTGGAGCTCGGCGGCAAGAACCCGATGGTCGTCCTGCCGGACGCCAACATCGACGAGGCCGTCAAGGGTGCCCTGTTCGGCGCCTTCGGCAACACCGGCCAGATCTGCATGCACATCGAGCGGCTCTACATCCATGACTCGGTGTACGAGGAGTTCCGCGACAAGTTCGTGGCTGCCACCAAGGCGTTGCGGATCGATGCGACGTACGACTTCGGCCCGGAGATCGGGTCGTTGGTCTCCCCCGATCACAAGGATCGGGTCGCCTCCCACGTCGACGACGCGGTTGCCAAGGGTGCTGTTGTGCTCACCGGCGGTCGCGCACGCCCCGACCTCGGCCCGGCGTTCTACGAGCCGACGATCCTCGAGGGCGTGACCGCGGAGATGATCGCCGGCAAGACCGAGACGTTCGGTCCGGTCGTCGGTCTGCACCGGTACTCGACCGTCGACGAGGCGATCGCGCTCGCCAACGACACCGACTACGGCCTCAACGCCTCCGTCTGGGGTCAGGACGTCGACAACGCCATGTCAGTCGCGCGCCGGATCGACTCGGGCAACGTGAACATCAACGACATCCTCGCCACGGCGTACGCCTCGAAGGGGACTCCGTCGGGTGGCCTGAAGAACTCCGGCGTCGGTGCTCGTCACGGTGACCAGGGGTTGTTGAAGTACACCGATGCGCAGAACATCGCCGTCCTGAAGAAGCAGGTCATGGGGCCGCAGGGCACCCAGACCTACGACGCGTACGCGAAGCAGACGACTCTGTCGCTCAAGCTGATGCGGAAGTTCGGGATCCGCTGATCGCCGAACCGTGAGGTTTGCAGGGCCGAACCGTGAGGTTTGCAGGGCCGAGATGGGACACGTTCCCGTCTCGGCCCTTCTCGTTCACCGGGATGCGGAAACCCGGGATCCGGATCGATTCGAACCCGGCCCGCGCGGCGACTTCATCTGACGCGAGATGGCGATCGCGATGCCGGCGATCGGGATCAGCGCGAGCAGGTTCCATCCGAAGAGGCTGAACGCGTCCTGCACTGCGGTGGCCACCTGCTGAAGGACGTCCGGGACCGGTTTCGGGCCGATCCGCTGCGAGGTCGACGTGGTGGTCGGCGTACTCCCGACGACTCTCCGTGGGGCCACCACACTGGCGTGTGACGCGTGTGGCGTGCTCGTCGATGCACGAGTCTTCGGTGGGACAGCCGCGTGCGTCGTCGCATGCTTGCTGCGCCCGTGATTGGCTCGCTTCGGCTTGTGGCTCTTCGGCTTGTGGCTGAGTTTCTTGGCCGCCACCGACGCGTCCACCGTCGACGACATCACCGTCACCACGCCCGGGAGCGCGGTGGCTGCGCTGGCGACTGTCGGGCTGGCCGCTCCGGCACCCGCTAATGCAAGCACTGCTGCGGCAGCGCCCAAGGCGTGACGTGTGCGCATGCTGGGCTCCCTCCAGTCGCGCTCTCACTTCGAGCGTACGAGGGCGGCGCGGCCCGTACGTCCACACCTCGGGCCGTCAATGTGCCCCTAAGGACTAGCGCGCAGGCGTACGAACCTCACGGTTCGGGCCTGCAACCTCACAGTTCGGCGCTAGGCGGACTCGATGTGGCCCAACACGGCGTCAGAGGTGAAGTCGACCGACCGGCGGGTGTTCGCCAGCGAGACCACCGAACTGGTGCCGAAGACGCCCTCGCGGTCGTAGACGGCGGCCGTTCCGGTGGCGATGCCGTCATTGGTGTGCCAGGTGAGCGCCGCCATCCCTACTTCCGCGCTGACCGGGAGCCGACTGATCGACAGGGTGACGTCGGTGTTGATGTGCTCGACGCCCTGGGAGCCCCAGTTCATCACCATGCTCGTGGTGTCGGCGGCACCAGCCAGGCCAGCGAACGGCGACGTCTCCTCCCCCGCCACGATCGGGAGCGCGACCTGCCACATCTGCTTGCGCCCGGCGTTCTGGTGGGCGGAGAAGTCCTGGGACCAACCCGTGTCGCTGCAGAAGTGGGGTGGGCGCGGGTCGTCTGTCGGCGGTGCGATCTCGAGCGGCGGCGGGGTCAGGATCTCCGGCGAGGTCCAGACCTCACCACTCGGGCTGTCACCAGGCTTGAGGAACAGCACCCGTGCGGCGGCGACGTCCTCGCCGTCCTGCTCGAGGAACGCCTCCAGCACCGCGATCCGGGAGCCTTCCCGCAAGACCTCGACCCTCGTCGTACACGGATTCATGCTCGGCGCCCGGAACAGGTCGACCGTGAAGCGGGCAGGCTGCAGATCGCCGCGCCCCAACTCGTCGATCGCTCGCTCGGCGGCCCGACCCAACGCTCCGCAGGTCGCGACGCCGTGCATCTGATCGGCTTTCCAGAGGCTTCGCGCGATGTCCTGCGGCACCAACACATCGCCGTCGAGTACGAACAGCGCGAAGGCGTCGCGCAGGGCCGGATCCATGGGCATCTCAGGCCCCGTAGACCGGCTCGGGCGCCGGCGCTTCGGCGATCAGGGCATCGACAATCGGGCCCAGCTCTGCGGTCTCCCAACGGGAGCCCTTGTCGCGCGAGGCCACGTGCCGCCAGCCGTCCTCAAGGGTGAGCTTGCCGCCGTCGCTCTCGAAGACCCGGCCTGTCACATGCCCGGCCGCCTCGGAGGCGAGCCAGGCGACGATCGGTGAGTTGTCCTCGGGCAGTGCCATCTCGGAGGTGTCGAACGCGCCTTCGGTCATCCGGGTCTTCGCGACCGGCGCGAGGGCGTTGACGGTGACGCCGACGCGGCCGAGCTCGGCGGCGGCGACCAGGGTCATCGTCGCGATGCCGCCCTTGGCGGCCGAGTACGCGACCTGCCCGATCGAGCCCTGCAGGCCGGCACCGGACGTCGTGTTGATCACCCGGGCGATCCGCTGGCGGCCCTCCTTGGACTCCGCACGCCAGTACGCCGCCGCGTGCCGCAGCGTTGCGAAGTGGCCCTTGAGGTGGACCCGGATCACGGCGTCCCACTCGTCCTCAGTCGCGTTCACGAGCATCCGGTCGCGTACGAACCCGGCGTTGTTGACGAGGATGTCCAGCCCGCCGAAGGTGTCGATGGCCTGCTGGATCAGCGCACCGGCCTGCTCGAAGTCGGCCACGTCGGCGCCGTTGACCACGGCCTGGCCGCCCATCGCCTCGATCTCGGCGACGACGTCGTGGGCCGGGGAGTCCGACTTCTCGCCGTTGTTCGTCACGCCGAAATCGTTGATGACGAGCTTGGCGCCCTGCCGGGCGAGTTCCAGCGCATGGGCGCGACCGATGCCGCGGCCTGCGCCGGTGACGATGGCGATGCGGCCTTCCAACAGTCCGGACAACGGCGTACTCCTCAGTGATGGGGTTTCAGGAACAGGTTCAGGAGATGTGCAGAAACACGGGGGGCTCGCCACCGCCGTGGCAGCCGACGCTGGCACCACTGACGTACGAAGCCAGGTCGCTGGCGAGGAACACGGCCACGTTGCCGACTTCGTCCGGCCGAGCCATCCGACCGAGCGGGATGGTCGCTTCGATCCTCGCCACGCGCTCGTCCGAGCCGTAGTGGTCGTCGGTCTGCTCGGTCCGGCACAACCCGACCTCGATCGAGTTCACCCGGACTGCCGGGCCCCATTCCATCGCCAACGACTTGGTGAGCGACTCCAGACCCGCCTTCGCGGCGGCGTACGCGGCAATCGTCGGCGCCGGGCGATGTGCGCTGATCGAGGTGATGTTGATGATCGAGCCGCCGCCGGTGGCCCGCATGGCCCGGTTGGCGACCTGTGCGACCAGCAGCGGCGCGTTGAGGTTGAGGCCGATGATCTTGTCGTGGAATCGCGGCGACGCGGTGGCTGCATCCGTCGACGGTGCGCCGCCGGCGTTGTTGACCAGGACGTCGAGGCGGCCGTACTCGGCGAGGATCGTCGCGACCATCGCCTCGACGGACTCAGGGTCGCGCACGTCGCAGAGGATGTGGCGTACGCCCTCGCGCGGCTCGGCTTCCGATCGCCCGCACGTCACCACGGTGGCGCCCGCCTCCAGGAAGGCGGAGGCGATGCCGCGACCGATGCCGCGGGAGCCGCCGGTCACGAGCACGACCGTGCCGGACAGGTCCAGGGTGAGAGCCATGCCTGATACAGTACCAAGCAAACGTTTGGTTGCGTAGGAAAGGCTTCCCATGGCGATCACCAGCGAGCTTCGCGACGACGGCATCCGCGTCATCACGATGGCGCACCCGCCCGTCAATGCCCTCACCGTCCAGGGCTGGTTCGATGTCGCTACTGCGCTCGACGAGGCCAGCAAGGACATGGCGACCAAGGTCGTCATCCTGCGGGCCGAGGGCAAGGGCTTCAACGCCGGCGTCGACATCAAGGAGATGCAGCACACCACCGGGTTCGACGCGCTGATCGGTGCCAACAAGGGCTGCTACGCCGCCTTCAAGGCTGTGTACGAGTGCAGCGTCCCGGTGATCGCCGCGGTCAACGGATTCTGCATCGGCGGAGGCGTCGGCCTGGTCGGCAACGCCGACATCGTGGTCGCGAGCGAGGACGCGTACTTCGGCGTCCCCGAGGTCAAGCAGGGCGCTCTCGGCGCAGCCACCCACATGGCTCGCCTGGTCCCCCAGCAGATGATGCGCGCGCTCTACTTCACCGCGAAGACCATCTCCGCCGCTGATCTGCACCGCTTCGGCTCGGTCTACCGACTGGTCCCCCAGGACCAGCTCCTCGACACCGCGCTCGAGGTCGCCCGCGACATCGCCGACAAGGACACCCGGGTGATCCGCGCGGCGAAGGAGGCGCTCAACGGCATCGAGCCGGTGGACGTCAACAAGAGCTACCGGTTCGAGCAGGGCTTCACCTTCGAACTCAACCTCGCCGGCGTCTCGGACGAGCTCCGTGACGCCTTTGCCGGAACGGCAAAGAGTGCACACAGCGCTGGAACCAACAAGGCAGGACAGAAGTGAGCAAGCCCAGCAACAAGGAGATGACGATCGACCAGGTCGTCGCCGAACTCCGCGACGGCATGACGATCGGCATCGGCGGGTGGGGCCCGCGGCGCAAGCCGATGGCCCTCGTACGCGCCATCCTGCGATCGGACCTCAAGGACCTCGACATCGTCAGCTGGGGCGGCGCGGACGTCGGCCTGTTGGCCGAGGCCGGCAAGATCAGGTCGCTGACGTACGCCTTCGTCTCGCTGGACTCGATCCCATTGGAGCCGCTGTTCCAGCAGGCTCGCCAGAACCGCACGATCCCGGTCATCCACGAGTGGGACGAGGGGATGTTCAACACCGGGCTGCAGGCGGCTGCGCAGCGCCTTCCGTTCCTGCCGATGCGGGCCGGGCTCGGGTCGGATGTGCTTCGCAACAACCCCGAGCTCAAGCTCGTGAAGAGCCCGTACGCGGACGCGAACGGCGATCACGAGGAGTTCGTCGCGGTCCCGGCGCTCAAGCTGGACGTCGCTATGGTGCACCTGAACCGCGCCGACGTGCACGGGAACGCCAGCTATCTCGGCCCGGACCCGTACTTCGATGACCTGTTCTGCATGGCCGCCGACCGCGCGTACGTGTCGTGCGAGCAGATCGTCGACACCGCCGGACTCACGGTCGACACCCCGGTGCAGCGCGTACTCCTGCACCGCACGATGGTCACCGGCGTCGTCGAGACCCCGAACGGGGCGCACTTCACGACGTGTACGCCCGACTACGAGCGCGACGAGAAGTTCCAGAAGCACTACGCCGCCTCGACCGCGGACCCGGAGGACTGGGCCGCGTTCAAGGCGCGCTTCCTCAGCGGCGACGAGGCCGCGTACCAGGCAGCCGTCGCTGAGTTCACGAAGGAGCAGGCATGACAGACGTGACCCGCGCAGAGATCTGCGCCGCCGCCATCGCGGACGCCTTCAAGGACGACGGCGAGATCTTCGGCTCCCCCATGGGCACCATGCCGATGCTCGGCGTACGCCTGGCGAAGCTCACCTCCAACCCCGATCTGGCGATCAGCGACGGAGAGTCGTTGTTCCTCGCCGGCGTGCCGCCGTTGTACGCCAAGGGCGATGTCGTCGAGGGCTGGATCCCGTTCCGCCGGGTCTTCGACGTGGTCGCGTACGGCAAGCGTCACGTGATGATGGGAGCGACCCAGGTGGACCGTCACGGCAACCAGAACATCTCCGCGATCGGTCCGTTCGAGCAGCCGAAAAGGCAGCTCCTCGGCTCGCGCGGTGCCCCCGGCAACACGGTCAACAACCGCACGTCGTACTGGGTGCCGAAGCAGTCCTCGCGCGTGTTCGTCGAGAAGGTCGACGTCGTCACCGGCGTCGGCCCGAAACTCGCTCGCGAAGCCGGACCGGCGGCCGCCAAGTACAACGACATCCACCGGATCGTCACCGATCTCGGCGTCTACGACGTCGGCGGTCCCGATGACACCGTGCGGCTGCTGTCGCTGCACCCGGGCGTCACGGTCGAGGACGTCCAGGCCGCGTCAGCGTTCGAGATCCATGTGTCGGGCGACGTGCCGACCACGCGCGAGCCGTCCGTCGGCGAGCTCATGTTGATCCGGGAGATGCTCGACCCGCGGGGTCTGCGCGAGCGAGAGGTACCGAACCCATGATCGAGCAGATGCTGCGTACTCCCCTGACGGAACTCGTCGGGATCAAGCACCCGGTCGTGCAGACCGGCATGGGCTGGGTCGCCGGGCCGCGCCTGGTCACCGGCACCGCACGCGCCGGTGGTCTCGGCATCCTGGCGTCAGCGACGATGTCGCTGGCCGAACTCGAGAAGGCGATCGTCGAGGTCAAGGAGCGTACGGACGCGCCGTTCGGCGTGAACCTGCGGGCCGACGCCGGCGACGCTCTCGACCGCTGCGAACTGCTCATCAAGTACGGCGTGAAGGTGGCGTCGTTCGCGCTGGCGCCGAAGCAGGACCTGATCGCTCGGCTCAAGGATCACGGCATCGTCGTCATCCCCTCGATCGGCGCGGCACGGCATGCCGAGAAGGTCGCCTCGTGGGGTGCCGACGCCGTGATGCTCCAGGGCGGCGAAGGCGGCGGCCACACCGGCGCCGTCCCGACGACCCTGCTGCTCCCGAGCGTGCTCGACGCCGTCGACATCCCGGTCATCGCAGCGGGCGGCTTCTTCGACGGTCGCGGGCTCGCCGCCGCCCTGGCCTACGGCGCGGCCGGTGTCGGCATGGGTACGCGCTTCCTGCTGACCGCCGACTCCACCGTCCCCGAAGCGGTCAAGCAGCGCTACCTCGAAGCCGGCCTCGACGGCACGGTCGTCACCGCGAAGGTCGACGGCATGCCCCACCGGATGCTGCGTACGCCCTTGGTCGACTCGGTCGAGGAATCCTCCGCGCTCAAACGACTGGGCCCGACCGTACGCCGCACCCTGGCCTTCAAGAAGGAAGCCGGGATGTCCTGGCGCCAGATGGCCGCCGATGGTCGTGCCATGAAGCACGCCTCCGGCCGCTCGCTCGGTCAGATGGCGCTCGCCGCGAACACCCCGGTGATGCTCAAGGCCGGCCTCGTCGAAGGCGACCCTTCTGCCGGCGTCCTCGCCTCTGGGCAGGTGGTCGGCATAATCAACGACCTACCCACGTGTGAGGAACTGATCGATCGCGTAGTGACGCAGGCTGCTGCGGAGCTGCGGCGATTGGGTGGTTTGGTCGTCTGAGGTTTGCCCTCGCGCGCGGAATAGTGCGGAAGCGCACTCTCTGTCGAGATGAGTACGGTCATCACTCGTCCCGATCAGATGCGCTAGGTGCCAGGCGAGTCGGCAGGCGTGCCTTCCGCGGACTCGCGCCGCGCGACTAGATTCCCATCCATGGGCCTTCGAGCCATTGCGACCACGCTCGCGTCGATAGCGCTGGTCTCGGCATGCTCAGCGAGCGGCGCAGGCGCCCACAGTGAAGGCGAACGCCTTCTGGCCACGTTGCCAGTGCTGCAGTCCGAAACGTCGTTCGGTCACATGCCGCCACCCAATACGGATGCGGTCGTTTCCGTCACGACTGGGACGCAGCAGGGAGTCTTGAGCATCGCGGATGTCGAAAAGGTGTTGAAACCCTCGGGTGCGTTCTCGGCAGCACTCGCCTCGAATGGGGGCGACAGTGCCGCTCGGGTCGACTACCGACTGACCTTCAAGGAGGAGATCAACCCGAAAGGCGACTATGTCCTTGACATTGACACCGTTGCCATCAAATTCCCCACGGCAGCAAAGGGGCTTGCGTTCGCACAGACGGTTGCGCGCGTGGAGTCCAGCCTCGGCGTGCCTGCCAAACCTGTGGCCAACATGGAGCCAGGCGTTGTCACCGCTGGAGTTCTGCCCAGCCAACTGCAGCAGATGAAGGGAATCGTGCCGGCGAGCGGACCGAACGGCCAGACCTACTACTCGTTCTACGCGCAATTGCTGGAGCCGGACGGGACTTACTACCTCGGCATCGCACGATCGACGTTCAACTACCCGGCGCCGATGTTTATCGACGAGATGAAGTACCTCGATGCAAATTACGCGAACTGCCGACTGAACGGCGACAAGTGCGGACGCAAAACAGCAAACCAGTGGGGTCCGTCATAGAGCCGGGACCGACGCCGACTTAGGCGAGCTGCGAAGTGCCCTCATCTGCCGCTGCTGGCTCACGATCGTGCCGAGATCGGGCGGCAGGTGCCGGGTGTGATCATGGAGCCAGGAACGTACAAGCGTGGCTGATCCGGACTGCCTGTCGCGGTTGGGTGCGCGGCGCCCAACGGGGCCGCGTCGGCGTCGGTCAGCTGGTTTACCTGCTTGGCGCCGGCTCCCTGAGCGGGCTCACTGCCTGGATCATCGACTCTGCGGGTGGATCAGGCCCGTTCTTCGCCGTGATCTTCGGAGTCCTGATGGGAGCGTTCTTTCTATGGCTCACCTGGATCTTGACTGTCGTGGTGATCCTTCGGCTGCGCCGAATCCCGATTGAAGTGGTCGCTGGGCGCGAGTGGGTCAAGGCGGAACGCACCTGGTGGGAGCGTTAACGTCCGCCCGGATGATCGCGAATCCGCCGATGAGCGCGTCGCGAAGAGCGAGAGTGGCACGCAAATGTGCCACTCTCTGAGGAGCCGACCGCGACCGTGCCACTTGCCGGCCGTTCCTGCGAACAATGATCGGATCTGCCGCGACCGGCAAGACTCGGGCCGTTTACGACCGCGGCGGTTGGGACCGGACGGTCGGGCCGTCCGCAGGCGGACGGTTGCACTCATCGGCCGCAAGTTGCGCCTGTACGGCCCACCGGCGTCGCTCGCGGCGCGCCTTCAAAGGGTGCAGAAACGGCCATGCCGGTGACCTGTGAAACATCAGCGCGATCCGCTCAACGGAATCGTTTGGAAGTTCGACCCCACGGCGTTCGAACTCCATCCGAACAATGTCTTCGGCGTCCGCACGACTCATGCGACGTCGATCCTTGACGACCCGCTCAGCCGCTGCCTGCATCGCGGCCATACGAGCTTCCAAACCCCGGCTACCTCCCATGATCGAAGCCTCCCACTCGCTGCACGCAAACGCGCTGATCTGCCGCGGCCAGGTCGAAATGCGCTGCAGACGTCAGCGCCGAAGTGAGAGCCTTGCCCAATGTCAGCGCGATGTCTCCGCAACGGTTCTGTGGAGGTCGTTGACGTCCTCGGCGCCGTGACGCGGTGGCGGTCCCGTCGGACCTGGGCAGACGATTGGTTGATCGAGTCACGTTCCGAATCGACCGGACCCGCTGGCACGTTCATCGACGAGATGACGCGCACCGCGGAGCCTGGAGTGGTTGAGGTGCTCGCAGTGCTCGCCGCAGCGGCGGCCGCGGTGCCTGAGGAACTCGACTGGGTCGGGGCTGGTCCGTTAGAGGATCTGTTGTCGCATCGCGGTCATGGCGCCAGCGTGATCAATGAAGTGGAGCAGACCGCTGCACGAGTGCCGGCTCTCAAAGCTGCCCTGGCCTCAGTGTGGGTCAGTGAGGGTGTTGAGACCGACGTCAGACATCGTCTGGTCGCACTTGGCGCACGTGACCTATCGGTCCAGGGCGAAACGCACTGATCTGCCTCAGTTCGTGACGAACAGTCGGTGCGGCGCGGTGCCGTCCCTGATGACCGGCGTCCCCAGAAGCGTCTAGCTCGTGCAGTCGCGACAGATCATCTTCTTGGCATCAGCCAATTGCGTGCGGTGATGAACCAGGAAGCAGCTCATGCATGTGAACTCATCCTGCTGTTCAGGAACGACCTCAACTGCGAGTTCAACATCGGAGAGGTCGGCACCGGGAAGTTCGAAGCTCTCGGCGGCCTCGGTTTCATCAACGTCGACAGCATGCGATTTGGAGTCATCGCGAGTGCTTGCGTGGAGTTCCTCGAGGGACTGTGCGTTCTGCTCAGCTACATCAGGGCGGGGATCGTCAGCGTCGGCGGCCATGCGCGGAGCATAGGGAACGCACCGGCAACTGCGACAATCGCCCTGGCCCTTGAGGAAACGGCCTCTTGGTTGGACGGTGCAGTCCGTCCTCATGTGCCGCTAGTGCGTCGACGCCATGGCGGCGGGCCAGACGCCCAGATCCGACCGGGGCGGCAGATAGAACACACACCCGCGCAGCCCGATTCGGATACTGGCATCGCCGCTTGCGGTGAGGAACCAGATCTGAACGAAACTGCCGTCGTCCATCGGGCAGTGGTAGACCGCACCAGGTTGTGGCCGACTCGCTCCCTTGATCCCAGCCAGCAGAACGCGAGCTGGAGGCACCACTGGCGTGGCCAGCCTGCGGCTGGCCCGAACTGACTACAGGCGCTAGGCGCTGGCCCCTACTGACTCGGCGCATCAGACGACACACTCGTAGTGTCGGCAGCAACATCGCTGCCCGACTGTTTCGGGGATGGCAATGGTGAACGGTCTCGGAGTTGGTCAGATCGTCGCGGCGCCGGAACCGACCGAGCGCGAAGTCTCCGATGGGCGGCTTACGGATGGGTGACAGGGTGACTGAGGCACTCGAGGACCTCGCCAAGCTGTTCAAGTACCTGATCTTCCTGGGCGCGGTGCTCGTGATCGGCGCCCTCGCGTTCTTTGCAGAGCATCCGCGCCCGACCGGCATCGTTGGCGGACTGGCGGTGGAGGCTGGGGCGTGGATTCTGATCTTTGGAGGCGTCCAGGGGCGTCGGCGCTGTCAGCAGGAGATGGAACTCCACACTGCGCGCCATACGACCGGTGGGCCGCTGAACCTCTCCTGATCGCCTGGTCAGGGCGTCAACACGTCGTGCAACGGACTGGTGAAGATCCGGTGCGGGTCGAGCGTGTCGTACACGCCGAGCGCCCAGTCCCAGTTCTGGCTGGACGTACGGGCAACCCGGAAGTCGTTCGGGATCGTCTGGGTGAGGGCGTTGGTGTCGGTCCATGGCCCGGCGGTGGTGTGCGCCCATCCTTTCGACCACTCGACGCGTACGGCGGCGTAGCTCGCGTAGTTCGTCCGGGCCCAGTTGCCCATCTCGGTGTAGAAGTCGTACGCGTACGGCGTCCCCGGGATCGTGAGCATGTTCGTCCAGACCGCTGAGTCCCATTCCGGGTGATCGGTCCGCTCGAGGAGGGCTGAGATGCTCGGTGGCTCGGCGCCGGTCGCCTGCACCGCCGAGCCGTGGTCGAGACCCGAGACTCGGATCTCGATCGGTCCGTTCATCGGGTACTTGCCGGCTTGTTGGTACGACGCCATCAGCGAGGAGTACTTCGCGTAGAACTCGCTGACGACGCGCTGGATATCGGCACGACGACACAGGACTGCGCCGCCTCCCTCGGCCAGACGCAGCGTCGAGGCCTGGATGTACAGCTGCGTGTTCTTGGCCGGACCCCAAAGGTCGTAGTCCAGGAAGGCTGTCAGTCCGCTCACCGTCGCCGCGTACTCCGCTGCCCCCAACGCGGGAGCCGCTGACGGGTTCCCGCCGATGATCTCGTTGACCAGGATCGCGACCGACTGCGGGATGATGTCGGAGAAGACGTAGTTGTACGGCGTCGTCGTGTGGCGCGAGAGCAGCGGCTTGTTCGGGCAGACGCTCCACACTTTCAGCCACGGGTTGCTGGTGAACGGATAGAGGATCGCCTCGACCCGGCCCGCCTTCGCGATGTACGCAGCGAAACTCCGGCTCCCGGCGGTCGCGGGCGGAGCAAAGAGCGTGGCCGCCGAGACATCCGTGTAGCTCTGACACCGCAGGTTCTGGTTGGCCGATGCCTGCAGGGTGATCGAGGTGACGAACGTACGTCCCAGATGGGTCAGGAGCGCCTTGGTCCGTGGGTCGCTACGAGTGAACGTCTGCACCTCGTACGCACTGGTCGTGCTGTTCCAGACCACCGCGTCGAGCGACAGCACCAGGTTGCTGATGGACCCGTACGCCTGGCCGGCCAACGGAGTCTCGCCGTCCGCCGGGACACATGCGCCGTGGGCGTCGATCGCCATCGCACCGCCGATGGTGATCTGACCGACAGCGGGTACGGACGCGAGGCCAGCGTTGTTGCCCTCCAGGAAGCCGAGGATTGCCTCCATCGTGGCGCCCGGCCCCACCTTGACGGCCGGCGGAGGTCCGGTGATGAGTTCCATCGACACCATGCACGTGGTGGTGTCGAGCAGGACCACGGGACTCGAGCAGCTCTCACTGTTGGACACCGTGAACGGGGCCCAGTTGTGCATGAATCCCCGAGGCCGGATCCGATAACCGGCCCCGACCGCCCAGTTGGCGACTGCGACGACGTCGGCCGCATTGGACGGCGCGCACGTCCAGACGTCGTCGACAATCGTCTCCTCCGACCAGTTCCGATAACCCTGTTGATAGAGCGGAATGCCCTGCGGAAATCCGGCCGGAGGGGTCAATGTGCACGAATCGCCGACGAGCCGTATTGCCGTCGATTGTGCGGCGGAGCCTTGGTGCCAATTTCGACCCACCAGAATTCCGGTCGCGCCGAAACTCAGAGCCGAGGCTGTGGTGAGGAAACTTCGTCGGCCCATGGCCGACAATGACGTTTCCGGAACAGGTGCCTTCTGATTGCCATGGGACATTCGTGTCTCCTCCAGGAAGCCCGCCCCTCGCTGGAACCTAGCACCGCGCCAGAACTCCCGGAAGACACCTCTTTTCAATTCACGTACGTCCGAACACGGATCAATTCATCGAATTTCGATGGCGCCTGGTTGCCCGGATGGCCAGCGTGGATCCGCCGACGGCCACCGCTAACGAAAAGAAGATCAGGACCTGGTACCAGAGTTCGATCGTCGGACTCTTCGGGTAATGGTCGGACCACCACAACCCGACCTTCGCCACCAGCGCGCCGACGCACCAACTGGCTGCAATCAGCACCACTCGAACCAGGAGCCGGTGCCGCATACCGCGACGGTAGCCGACTCGCCCACCGCCCTGATTGACTACATCGGTGAGCTCCGACGACCCGACTCCGTACTCGGTTGTCTCGCCGGGCGCTGGAGAGCTGCCCGACGCCCTCGGACCGGACCACGTACGAGTCACGATCCGGGTGGAGCCCGCCGTCGACAGACTTCGGCGGTGGCAGCGCTCCTGGGGACCGCCGGCCGTGCTCACGAATCCCGTGGGGACATACGTCGACTACACGTACGCGCCGGGCCTGATCCAGAAGCACCTACTGCGCGATCGCTGGGTCGTGGACATCGAGGCCGACAGCGGCGAGCATTGCCGAATGAGAGCCGCCGACCGGGCCGCGGCAATCACGATGGCGAATCAGGTCCACGCCGGTGTCACCGCCGACGGCGTGGCGTTCCTGCGCACATTCGCCCGTTAGCCGACTCCATCACTTGAGCGTCGCCGTCGTCGGCAGTCAGACCGACGGCAGGAACACATGTGCCGGCACCGAACGGGCCCACGGTCGCCTCGCCCACCACGGTACGGCGAGGATCGCGGCGACGGCCGCACCGCTCGTGTTGAGAATGACATCGTCGATCGAGGCGACGCGACCGATGGGCAATACGTACTGGCACGTCTCGATGGCGCACGAGATCGCCATGGCCAGCAAGGTCGTGAGTGTCACCGAGGACATCAGACGGAAGCGCATCGGCACGAAGAACCCGATCCCGGCCAGGAGCAGCAGGTTTCCCAGGAGTGCGTCGTGCGGCATCGTCGGGATGTCGGTCCACGGATGGACGACGAGCCCTGGATGACCTCCGGGAACCATCGTGAGCCAGATCGGCACGACCGTCGCGTAGATCAGGCCCACATCCAGCACCGCGGTACGCAAGGCCGCTCCAGGTGCGCGGCCGCGGAGCCTGCGGATGGCGGCCAGCAGGCACATCAGCACGGGCAGGAAGGGAGCCACGACGACCGCCGTGGTCACTGCGCCGCTGAACGTCAGGAACCAGGCGCAGCCGTCCATCGGAGACATCCGCGCCGCTACCTCCGCCCAGATCATTGCGCGAGCCTCGGGTCCTGGCCGGGGTTGGTGTAGATCTCCGGGCAACCGCTCTCGATGGCCGCCGGCCGCCATTCGAAGTGCCACGGCTCATTGGCGTACATCTGGCACAGGCCGTACAACCGCCCGTTCTGCACCAACCACGCCTGCGCCCCGGAGCCGCTGACGTCGACTGCGTCCCCTGCCTCATGGATCGACGTGCCCGGACGGGCCACCCACTGAGCGGCCGCTTGCTCGGATCCGTACTCCTTGATGCCCTGGTTGAAGAGCTTCTGCTGGTACGCCTTCGAACGCCAACCACTGGTGACATCGATCTCGATGCCCTCGTCGCCGGCCGCCTTGGCGGCTTTGCGCAGGGACGCCAGCATGTCGGGCTTGAGGTGGGTGATGCCGGCGTACGTCTCGTTGAAAATGCTGACCGTGCCGGGAATGACTCCGTCGGCGGCGCTCAGTCCGCCCGTGTCGGTCAGTCCCGACTCGCTCCGCGCCGATGAGGCGAGGCTGGGAACCGAGACCACCGTCGCGTACCCCAGGGCGCCCAGCGCGATGGCCACTCCGAGGACGGCTGCAACGGTGGCGCCGCGGGGGCGCTGCCTTTTGCGGGAACCTGCCGCGTGTTTGGTCATGGCAGCGAGTCAACGCGGACGCCTGTTGTCGGGGGGTATGCAGTTTTCGATATGTCGGCGATATGCCGGGTTCCCTACGATCGGACCGTGCGCGTATTGGTCGTCGAGGATGAGCCGCTGCTGGCGAACGCGATCCGTGACGGACTGCGCCTTGAGGCGATCGCAGCCGACGTCGCCGGAGACGGTGACACCGCCTTGGAGATGTTGTCGGTCAACAGTTACGACATCGCCGTGCTCGATCGGGACATTCCGGGCCCTTCGGGCGATGAGGTCGCCGGCCGCATCGTCGCCTCCGGGACCGGCATGCCGATCCTGATGCTGACCGCCGCAGATCGGTTGGACGACAAGGCCTCGGGCTTCGAACTCGGTGCGGACGACTATCTGACGAAGCCGTTCGAACTCCAGGAACTGGTACTGCGGCTGCGGGCCCTCGATCGCCGCCGCGCGCACAGTCGGCCTCCGGTACGCGAGATCGCCGGGCTCCGCCTCGACCCGTTCCGTCGCGAGGTCTACAGAGACGGCAGGTACGTCGCGTTGACCCGCAAGCAGTTCGCCGTACTCGAAGTCCTCGTCGGGGCCGAAGGCGGCGTGATCAGTGCGGAGGAACTCCTCGAGCGCGCCTGGGATGAGAACGCCGATCCCTTCACCAACGCCGTACGGATCACCGTCTCCGCGCTTCGCAAACGCCTGGGCGAACCGTGGCTGATCGCCACGATTCCCGGCGTCGGCTACCGGATCGACGTGGCCCTCGAGCGGTCGCCCGGTGACTAGGTCGTGGGGCCTCAGCGCCCGCCTCAAACTGACCCTCAGCTACGCCGGCTTCCTCATGGTCGCCGGAGCCATCCTGCTGCTCGCCGCCTGGGAGTTCCTCATCCACGCCCGCCACAACGGGCTGATCTTCATCCCGGGCTACAAGACGATCCTCGTCCGACAGGCGGCACCGTTCGCGGCCACGGCTCTGGGGTTCCTGCTGCTCTTCGGGCTCAGCGGAGGCTGGCTCCTCGCCGGCCGCATGCTCGCTCCCCTGAACCGAATCGCCGAAGCCACCCGACTCGCCTCGGCGGGATCGCTGACCCATCGGATCGCGTTGGAAGGCCCGCGCGATGAGTTCCGGGAGTTGGCCGACGCCTTCGACATCATGCTCGCCCGTCTTGAAGACCATGTGGCCGAACAGCAGCGTTTCGCAGCCAACGCCTCGCACGAGTTGCGTACGCCCCTCGCCATCACGAGGACGATGCTCGAAGTGGCTCGCAGGGACCCAGCGGCGGTGGGTGACGAATTCCTGGAACGTCTGCAGTCGGTGAACAACCGAGCCATCGAACTCACCGAGGCTCTCCTCCTGCTGAGCCGGGCCGAACAGGGGGCATTCACCTCTGAGGTGGTGGACCTGTCGCTTGCATCCGACGAAGCAGTGGAAGCCCTTCTTCCCGTCGCGGCGAGGAACGGTATCCGCATCGAAGCCTCGACGGACGCCGCGTACACCTCGGGGTCGGCGGCGCTGATCACCCAACTGGCCGTCAACCTCATCCACAACGCGATCGTGCACAATCTCCCCAAGCACGGCACCGTACAGATCGCCACGAGTACGCACCCCACTCATGTGGAATTCGTCGTCGAGAACACCGGACCGCTCGTCGATCCGCACGTGGTGGCCCAACTCACCGAGCCCTTCCACCGAGGAACCGAACGGGTCCACCACGACCAGGCGGGCGTCGGACTCGGGCTCGCTGTCGTCCAGCGCATCGCCGAGGCACACAACGGCACCCTCACACTGCGCCCGCGCCCGGGCGGCGGGCTACACGTCAGCGTGCGGCTGCCGGCGGCCCCGAGGCATCTGGCGCCCCGCTGCTAGTTGAGCGTGACCGTGATCGGACCTGCGAGCACGGTGTAGCCGTCGTTGTACAGGTAGTAGACCTGATAGGTCCCGGGCCCGTAGTTGGCCGTGAAGGTGACCGAGCCGCTGGTGCCGGCGGTGTATTTCCAGTCGGTGGAAGCCTGATTGCCCGGCGTGTTCCCCTGCTTGTAGATCCCGACCCAGTTGGTCGAACTGTTCGTCGCGGCAGGCGTCGTGTAGTTGAACGTGATCGAGGATCCGTTCGTGACCGACGGCGTGGTCGTGCTGAGCGTCGGGCTGGTCGACTGACCCCAGACGTCGTTGATCGGCTGCGCGTACGTGTCGTTCGGGGTCATCGGGGAGAGCCCGAGCGCGTTCTCGATCGTCCGGCCGATGCTGTACTGGTTGTAGCGCGTCGTGCTGGTCGCACCAGCCTTCACCGTCCCGGGCGAGCCGATCATGACGCCGGCGACCTCGTTGGGGTAATTCGGTCCGTACGACTTCGTGTAGCCCTCGTCCCAGGTGACGATCAGCAGCGAACGCTGCGTCTTCCAGGCTGGTGAGTTGAAGATCGTCGGCAGCGTCTGGCTCAACCACGTGTCACCGGGTGCGATGCCGCCAGCCTCCATGTCGTAGTAGTCGTCGGCAGCGATCCACGAGAAGTTCGGCGTGGTGGAGGCTGAGGAGAGATCCGTCGACAGCTGCGTCAGCGGCATGATGTGGCTGTTGCAACGGGTGCTGTTGTTCGCGACATCGTTGTAGAGGGTGAACGGTTCGTCGTCGGGGTACGTGGACCCGTGGGTGGTCAGGTCGCAGGTGCCGTTCGCACCCTGGTTGTACGCCTTCCAGGTCTTGCCAGCCGCCTCTGCACGGTCGGCGAGGTTGGTCGCGTTGACACTGCCCACCGCCGGGTTGCTCGTCTGACCGGACACCGACCCGCCCGCCAGAGCGAGATAGTTCGGGTCGCTGGGATGCGTGGTGCCGTAGAGGTTGTTGAGCCGCGTACCCATCGGCACCAGGGTGTTGTTGATGTACGGCGCCGCCGCGTTGCCGTAGATGTAGTTGTTCCCGTCGACCGACTGCTGGAAGCCGTTCTCGTTCTCCATGTAGATGAGGAACACGTGGTCGAAGCCGGGCACCGACGAGGCCGGCGCGCTCAGCGTGGGCTGCGTGACCGTGGTGGACAGCGTCAGGGACAGGTTGTCGACGTACCCGTCGGTGGTGCTGCCGCCCGACCAGACGTAGTTGACGTCGACGCGGACCGTACGCGTGCCTGCCGGGACGGCAGCCGTGGCGGTGCGCTGCAGGAACTCGGTCGTGTTGCCGCGATCCGACGCCGTCACCGCCGCAAGTTGCGCGGTGCCCACGCTCGTCCCGGAGGCGTTCAGGAACGTCGCCTGCACTCCGGCGGTGTCATTCTGGCTCGACCATCCGCCGAGCCAGCCGGAGAGGTTGTACGTCACCCCGCCGGCATCGATGGCGGTGGCGGCGGACGACACGTCGACCGACTGCTCCATGGTCGCGTTGCCAGTGCCACCGCCGGCGAAGAACGTGTTCCCGCGACTCGGCGCCCCGGGCGTCGTACTCGTCGGGAAGCCACCGGCAGTTCCGTAGCAGACGTTGGTCGGCATGCCGTTCGTGATCGTCCAGCCAGGAAGGGTCTCGCCCTGGAGGCCGTTGACGCTGCACTCGCCGCTCTCGGCACCCGGGTTGACGATCAGGTTGCCGCTCACTGCGGCGAGCGCCGGCGGGGCTGCCGGCGACGAGATGACCAGCAGGCCAGCGGCAACAACGGCTGCAGCGGCGCCCGGAATCAAACGACGAATCATGATGCTCCTCCCGAGACCCCGGAGCCGCGCTTCGGGGAGCTCCACGCCAGGAGCCACACCGAGCCTCGTGGGTACGGCTTACGTCCCGAGGATGCCCCGATGAACGTTGCGTGGCCGCTGGCTTTCGGGTGGTGGTCGAGCACTCAGTCGAGGCGTTTCCGGAACCAGTGGGTGGCGTTCTTGTTGAGGTTGTACGCCGTTGTCTCCTCATAACCCGAGGATCGGTAGAGGTGTTGGGCGGCGGTCAACGACTCGTTCGTGTCGAGCACCATCAGCTCCGCCCCGAACCCCCGGGCCTGCTGCTCGAGCTCCGTCATCAGCGGCCGGGACCAGCCCCGTCCGCGTGTCTCCGGATCGAGCCACAGGTGCTTGATCTCGTACGTGGTGGCCTCGTCGATGTCGTCGATGCGCCGGACGCCACCGCAACCGACCGGGCGCCCGTCGTCGTCCTCCACGACAAGGAACACCCCAGCCGGCGGCGTGAACCACGCCGGGTCGGGGTGGGTGATCCGGTAGCCGTCCGGGTGCGTCGTGAACCCGAGTGCGCGTGAGGTGAAGTACGCGGTGAGCAGGCGCTCGGATACGGGATCGTCGGATGGCGTGGGGATGAAACTCGGCACTCCTGGACCCTAACCGGCCGGCTCAACTTGTGACGCGTACCGTGCTGGCCGGATGCTGCGCCAACAAGGCTGCCGGCCGGATCGGGCGCCGTTCGAGATTGCCGTTGCAGTTCGGGCACCGTCGGCCCTCGAACCCGTCCACGCACGAGGGGCACCAGGTGCACTCAAAGGTGCAGATGTACGCGACCGCATCCGGCTTGAGGTCGCGATCGCAGCGCTCGCAGTTGGGGCGGATCTCCAGCACGCCTTGACACTACGGCCGTCGTCCGGATCTCAGAAGGCGTACGGACCGAATCGCAGGATCGCGACCGCTGCGGTGAGGACGAAGAGGACACCGGACGGGATGGCGAGCGCGATCTCGCCGCGGCGTACGTGCGCGGCCGCTCCGAGGAGCATCGTCACGGCGAGGGCTGCCGCTGCAAGCGGTGTGAGCCAGACGGCTACCCTCACTGCCGCCGGCAGGATCAGCCCCACCGCACCGACGATCTCCGCGATGCCGATGAGGCGTACGGCTCGGGACGAGTAGTCCTCCACCCACGCCATGTTCGGCGCGAGCTTCTCCTTCGGCTGCGTGGCCTTCGTCAGGCCTGCGGCCAGGAATGCCGACGCGAGGATTCCCGCGCCGATCCAGAGGATGGTGTTCATGTGTGCTCCGGTCAGAGATTGAGGTGGTCGATCAGAGAGCTGCAGCGGTACGCCGGGCGAGCACGAGCCAGCACGCCACTGCCGCCACCGACAGTGCTGCGGGAAGCCAGTGGTGAAGCAGGGCCGACGCGGACGCAGCGCACACGAACGCCAGGAGATTCGCGACCACGTCATAGACCGGCGCGACGAAGCTGCGGTTGAGGACATGCGAGACCGCGATGACCACTCCGCACGCGAACGTCACGGACAGGAGGGCGCTCACCATGACCCCAGTCTGCCCGTTGCGCGAAGCCGGTTGCGGGTGGGCGGATCGAGTTGGACAGCCCGCGATGGAACGAAGGCATCCTCATACGGCGTCCTAGGCTTGTACCCGCATGATCTGCACCGGAGGAATCATGAATCGTTGTCTTCTCCTGAGCGGATCGCTCCTCGCGTTGGCCGTCAGCGGCTGCGGCTCGCCATCGCCTTCTGCGCACACCACGAGCACACCGGTTGTCACGGTCACGCCAGCGGGTTGGACGACCACTCCCTTCAATACGTTCACCGCCGCGAGCGTGCAGCACCCGAGAGCGTGGCGCTTCGTCCCACCACCGCCGCCGACGCCTGCTCCGTGGGGAACGGTGGGGTACTTCACCAACCAGACTCCGCACAACCCGTGCGTGACGACGAAGTCGGGTGGCGTCACGGCAGTCTCCTGCCGCGGCCCGATCTCCACTCTCTCCCCCGGCGGCGTCATCGTGACGGTCAGCGGGAGCCAGTTCGTTCCGAACAACCGTGCGGGGCGGACCGACACCGTCGTCGACGGCCAGCGCGTCGAGATCAAGGTGTACGCAGCCACCCAGGACTGTCCGGCAGGCGCCACTGCGACCGAAACCCTGAAGGCGTACCCGCCGACCCCGGGACGCAGCCCCGCAGGATCGCTCTCCGAGTTCGACATCGACGTCTGTTACAACGCCTCCGGCTCGCCGGGCCTTGCCACGGAGGTTGATCGCCTCGTCCGGGGCGTCCGCTTCCACTGATGCTCCGCCAGCACCAGATACGGTCGCCAGGTGATCATCGAAGAGGTCCAGATCGCCGACTCCGCCGATGCCTGGCAGGCACTGGGGTTCGCGATCGAGGGTGATGTCTGTCAGGTCGGGACCGTGCGGCTTCGGTTCGGTGGCGACGGCACCGGGATCACCGGATGGACTGTGGTGGATGCAGAAGCCCCGGATCGCGCGCCGGCGCACCCCAACCACGTCACCCAGATCGACCACGTCGTACTCATGTCGACCGATCTCGTACGCACCGCGCAGAGGTTGCGGGACGCGTACGGTTTGGAAGTACTGCGTGAGCGTGACGCAGGTGCGTTCAGGCAACTGTTCCTGAGGCTCGGCGAGGTGATCCTCGAGGTCATCGGTCCGCACGAACCGGCGTCGGGCGACGACAGCTTCTGGGGCATCACGTTCCGCGTCGATGACATCGATGCGCTGGCTCTGCACCTGGGTGACCGGGTCGGGCGCATCAAGGACGCGGTCCAGCCGGGGCGTCGGATCACGACGCTGCGTGGCGAGTCGATCGGGATCAGTCCGGCGATCGCCTTCATGTCACCGCGGCCTCAGGACTGAGCCAGGACGGCCCGGACGAGTGTTTCGGCAGTCCAGCGCAGCTGATCGATCGCTTGGTCGCGGTCGAGTTCCGCGGCATCTGTCGTCCAGACGACCGCGTCAGCTCCGAAGAGCGGCATGAGCGCATTGGTCAGGCGTTGCCTGGTCTCAGGATCGATGTCGGGCGGCAGGTCTGCGAGCACAGAGTCGATCCATCGGCCGCGGTTGAGTTTGCCGACCCGGGACATCCCGCGCGTCGCGCTGTCGGGCGACAGGCTCGCCGCCAGCACCGACCGCAACTCGTTGGCATGGTCGAAGGCCCACTCAGACGTCGCCACGACCACCTGCCCCATCCGAATCGGCAGGTCCGCGTACTCCCCCGAGCCCGGGGGCTCCCACTGCGGGTCGCGGAACGGGTTGTCGGCGGCCGGCAGGCTCGCGTTGAGGACAATGCTGTCGGCGTTGGTGAAGTAGCGGTACGCGGTCGCACGGGAGACACCGGCGCGCTCGGCCAGCGACTGCACGGAGACCGGTTCGCCGGCGGCGATCATCGCGCGTGCGGTCTCAAGCAGCAGGTGCCGCGTACGTTCCCGCGCCGAAGGTCGGGGGTTGACTGGGTCGCCCATGGAGTCGATGATACAGATGTCTTGATATGAGACACGTGTCTTATTTCGAAGGAGATCTCATGACAGTCACCTTGTCGGCGCCCGGGACCGGCGAAAGCTTCGTCGCCGCCGGGTGCCAGTTCCGCGTCCTGAGCGATGGGACCGCGACCAACAAGCGGATCGGCATGGTCGAGTGCGAGCTCGCGCCGGGATGGGGCGGCCCGCCGCAGCACGTACACCGCGAGCACGACGAGACGTTCTTCGTCGTCAGCGGGACCGTGTTGTTCACCAGCGGCGCCGACACCTTGCTCGCACCCGCCGGCAGTCTGGTGACGGCTCCGATCGGGGACCCGCACACGTTCGCCAATGCGGACTCGTCCGCGCCCGCGACGCTGCTCTGCACCGTCACCCCGGAGCGGTACATCAACTACTTCCGCGAACTCGCCGACCTTCCGCCGGGGCCTGACGGGCGGATGGATCCGGCGCAGATCCTCGCGATCATGTCGCGGTACGCCACAGAGCCGTACCGGGGCTGACAGACGCCAGGTCTCGGCGTGACGGATGCCGGGTCTCGGCGGTGAGTCAGGTGCGCTCGTAGCGCCAGATCGGGTTGACCGCGTACAGGCGATGCCTCGGTGCCTCGGCATCGAGGCGCGAGTCGTCCTCGTACGCAGCGTCGCCCTCGTAGATCGAGACGAAGCCGCCCTCGACGAGGTGGATGTGCGGTTCGAAACGCAGATAGGGAGCGTCGGCGGCTTCTTTGAGCACCTCGGCGACGGTCGAGGAGCTGGCCAGCCGGCGAAGGGTCACGTATGTCGGCGGCGGCAACTCGATCTCGCCACTGTCGCGCGCGTCGAGCGCCGCGAGCGGAGACATCCACCGATGATCGGTGATCTCGGACCCGTCCACCGTGACCTCACCGACAGGCGCGGCGACCACGAAGAACCACGTCGCGTACCGCTTGACCCGCAGTGCGGGGGTGGTCCAGTGCGAGAACGGCACTAGTTCGCCCGGATCGAGTACGAGCCCGGCTTCCTCGTTGGCCTCGCGTACCCCGGCCACTCGAGCTGCGGGTTCGTGGCCATCCGACATCGGGTCCGACGGAAGCTCCGTGGAGCCGTAGTCGGCCGCGTCGATCCGGCCGCCGGGGAAGACCCAGGAGCCGCCGTGGAAGGCGATGTCGGAGTGGCGGCGCAACAACAACGTCTCGAGCCCAGCTGCTCCGTCGCGTACGACGATGACTGTGGCAGCTGACCTGATCGGGTTCGGCTCGCGCATCAGGCCAAACTATCCATCTCGACCTGACGGACGTCGGGTCGGCCGCGCTTCGCGCGGCACTCCCTCGTTCGGCGCAAGCGCTCGCGCACGCGCGGCGCTCGGCCTCACTCCGGTCGTCTCGGGCTGACGGATGTCGGGTTTCGGCAGGAGCGGGAGCTGCGTGCAGCGAGTGCCGGTGTAGATGGTGGGCATGCACTGGTTGCAGTGGATGCACAGCCCGTGCCCCGTCTCGTCAGCGGCGAGCCGGGAGACCAGGTCGGGTTCGCGCAGCAGCGCCCGGGCCATGGCGACGAATTCGAACCCGTCGGCCATCGACTGATCGATCGTGGCCCGGTCATTGATTCCGCCGAGCTGGACCAGCGGCATCGAGACCGCGGCGCGGAACTTGAGCGCGTTCTCGCGCAGGAACGCCTCGCGGAACTCGTACGCACGGAAGAAGGTCCGGCCCATCGGGGTCTTGAGACCGAGGCGCACAGGCCCGGGCATCTGCGCGGCGAACTCCTTCAGTGGCACGTCGCCACGGAAGAGATACATCGGGTTCAGGAGCGAGCTGCCGGCGCTCAGTTCGATCGCGTCGAGGCCACCGTCCTGCTGCAACCACTGTGCGACCTCGATGCTCTCGGGCACCGACACCCCTGCCGGGGAACCGTCGCTCATCCCGAGTTTGGCGATGACCGCGACCTCGTCGCCGACCTCATCCCGCACGGCGCGTACGACCTGACGCGCGAAGCGGGCCCGGTTCTCGAGCGATCCGCCCCAACGATCGCGCCGCCGGTTCAGTCCGGGCGCCAGGAACGCGCTCAACAAATAGCTGTGCGCGAGATGGACCTCGAGCACGTCAAAGCCGGCGTCGACGAGGATGCGTGCGGCGCGTACATAGTCGTAGGTGATCCGGGTGATGTCACTCTCCGTGGCGCCGCGGATCATCTGCATGCTCAGCGGCGACGGCATCGACGAGGCCGAGATCGCCCGGTGGCGGTTGGAGCGGCCGTTTGCGACCGGGCCGGCGTGGCCGAGTTGGCCGGAGATCTTCGCGCCGGTCTCATGGATCGCATCCGTGAGTCGCGCCAGCCCCGGCGCGGACCACGATCCGACGACGATCTGTTCGCCGTGCGTACGCCCTTCGGGCGCGATCGCGAGGTAGGCGACCGTCGTGAGTCCGACTCCCCCGCGGCTCGGCGCGAGGTGGTAGTCGATGAGTTCGTCGGTCACCAGGCCGTCGGGCGTACGCCCCTCGAAGGTCGCCGACTTGATGATCCGGTTGCGCAGCGTCACCGGCCCCAGTTGGGCAGGCGCGAACGCCGACGGGGCCGTCACAGCCGCTCGATGATCGTGACGTTGGCCTGACCGCCGCCCTCGCACATCGTCTGCAGGCCGTAGCGGCCACCGGTGCGCTCGAGCTCGTTGAGAAGCGTCGTCATCAGGCGGGTTCCCGTGGCCCCGATCGGGTGCCCGAGCGCGATGCCGCCCCCGTTGACGTTGACCTTCTCGTGCGGCGCCCCGGTCTCCTTCATCCACGCCAGCACGACCGAGGCGAACGCCTCGTTGCACTCGAAGAGGTCGATGTCGTCGATCGACATCCCGGCCTTCTTCAACGCGTACTCGGTGGCCCGGATCGGTCCGGTCAGCATCCAGATCGGGTCATCCCCGCGGACCGAGAGGTGGTGGATCCGCGCCCGCGGCGTGAGGCCGTGGGTGGCGACGGCTGCCTCGGAGGCGATCAGCATCGCCGAGGACGCGTCCGAGATCTGGGAGGCAACTGCGGCCGTGATCCGGCCACCGGGAGCCAGCGGGTTGAGGGCCGCCATCTTCTCCAGAGAGGTCTCGCGGGGGCACTCGTCGACCGCGAAGTCTCCGACCGGCGCGATCTCGTTCGCGAAGCGACCCTCCGCGATCGCGGTACGTGCCCGCTGGTGCGAGGCGTACGCGAACGCCTCCATGTCCTCGCGGCTGATGTCCCACTTCTCGGCGATCATCTCGGCGGAGTTGAACTGCGACACCTCGACGTCGCCGTACCGTGCGCGCCAACCCGGGGACTCAGCGAACGGCGTGGTGAAGCCGTACTGGTCAGCCACCAGCATCGCGGCCGAGATCGGGATCGCAGACATGTTCTGCAGTCCGCCGGCCACCACGAGGTCCTGGGTGCCAGACATGACGCCCTGGGCCGCGAAGTGCACAGCCTGCTGGGACGAGCCACACTGGCGATCGATCGTCACACCGGGCACCTCGTCCGGCAGCCCGGCGGTGAGCCAGGCCGTACGCGCGACATCGCCGGCCTGCGAGCCGATGGTGTCGCAGCAGCCCATGATCACGTCGTCGACGGCGCTCGGGTCGACCCCGGTACGGGTCATCAGTGCGGACAGGGAGTGCGCTCCGAGGTCGGCGGAGTGCATGCCGGCGAGCGAGCCGCCGCGGCGTCCGACCGGCGTACGCACGGCGTCGATGATGAAGGCTTCAGGCATGGTTCCTCGATTCGGCACGGCTGTGTGAGAACGTGCCCTGTCTGGACCTTCCGAACGTTCGGAAGATGGCGCGGAGCGGTTTCCGAACGTTCGGAAGATGACCCGGAGTGCCTTCCGAACGTTCGGAAGATTGGCGGACACCCCTCGGACACTGGACTCGATCGACGGCGGCCAACGCGGAAAATCGGCTGGCACCCATGGCGTCAGGCATGAGCGATCCCGTCGAGCAGAATGGTCAGATACTGATCGGCCACGGCCGTGTGGGTGAGCTTCCCGCCCGGTCGGTACCACTTCACGGCCACCCAGACGGTGTCCCGGATGAAGCGGTAGGTGAGGTCGACGTCGAGGTCGGGGCGCAGGGCACCACTGGCGATGCCCTCGCGCAGCAACGTCACCCAGACCTCACGCGACTGCTGGTTGCGTTCGGCCAGATAGCCGAAGCGTTCAACGCCACCCAGGTAGTCCGCGTCGTTCTGGAAGATCGCAACCTCGAACGGGTGCTGGTCGATGGCTTCGAAGGAGACCCGGACGGCCGCCTCGAGCTTCGCTCGGGCGTCGTCGGTGCTGGCGAGGATCGCCTCGTACTGCCCGAACAATTCGTTCTGGAACTCGCGGAGGATCTCGTCGACCATCGACTCCTTGGAGTCGAAGTGGTGATAGAGCGAACCGGACAGGATCCCGGCGGCGTCGGCGATGTGACGCACCGTGGTGTTCGTGTACCCCTGGGTCGCGAACAGCCGGGCGGCGATGCCGAGGAGCTCCTCGCGCCGGCTGACCGCTGCCCCGGTCGTACTCATGCGTGCTGGCTGCTCACGGACAGGACCTCACCGGTCATGTACGAGCTGTAGTCACTGGCGAGGAAGACCATCACGTTGGCCACCTCCCACGGTTCGGCGGCGCGACCGAAGGCTTCGCGCTGCTTGAGCTCGGCGAGCAGTTCGTCACTGGTCACCTTGGCCAGGAACGGGTGCATCGCCAGCGACGGCGAGACCGCGTTGACCCGGATCCCATGGGGCGCGAGGTCGAGCGCAGAGCAGCGGGTCAGCGCCATCACGCCGGCCTTCGCCGCGGCGTAGTGCGCCTGACCCTCCTGAGCGCGCCACCCGATGACGGAGGCGTTGTTGACGATCACGCCGCCCTTGCCGGTGTCGCGCATCTTCGCCCCGGCGTACCGGATGCATCGGAACGTCCCGGTGAGGGTGATGTCGAGGACCTTGGACCACTGGTCGTCGGTCATCTCGAGCACCGAAGCCGTGCCACCGAGGCCCGCGTTGTTGATCATCACCTCGACGCCACCGAACTCGTCAGCTGCATCGATCAGGGCGACGACCTGCTCCTCGTCGGTGACGTCGCAGACCAGGGCGCGTACGCGGTCCTCACCGAAGTCGGCCGCGAGTTCCGCCCGCGCCTCTTCCAGGCGTCGTTCGTGAGTGTCGCCGAGGACGACTGCCTTCGCGCCCTCCTCGAGCACACGGCGTACGACCGCGGCGCCGATGCCAGCGCCGGCCGCCGCCGTCACGACGACGACCTTGTCCTTGAGCAGGCCGTGGGCCGGGACGTACGCCGGAGTGGGCTGTTCCTCGCGATGGATGGTCATCAGGCTCCCTTGGGTTCTCTGGGCAGGCCGAGTACGCGCTCGGCCAGGATGTTGCGCTGGATCTCGTCGCTGCCGCCGTAGATCGTGTCGGCACGCGCGAAGAGGAAGAGACGCTGGAAGCGATCCAGCTCGTAGGGCGCCTCGGCCGTGAGGGACGCCGGGCCGGCGATCGCCATGGCGGTCTCGCCGAGCTTCTGGTGCCAGTTGGCCCAGACGAGTTTCGCGATGGAGGCCGCGCCACCGCCGGCGTCCGATCCGGACCCGCCCTCGACCCCGGCGAGCATCCGCGCTGCGTTGGCCCGCATCACGTCGAGCTCGACCTTGAGGTCGGCCAACCGGTCGCGCAGGACCGGGTCGTTGATCGCACCGTTGGTCCGAGCCAGGTCGACGACGTCCGCGAACTCGCGGGCGAAACCGACCTGCTGCCCCAACACCGACACGCCGCGCTCGAAGCCCAGCAGACCCATGGCGACTCGCCACCCGTTGCCGACACCCCCGACGACCAGATCGGCCTCGGTGCGGGCTCCGGTGAAGAACACCTCGTTGAACTCCGAACCGCCGGTCAGCTGCCGGATCGGTCGCACCTCGATCCCCGGCTGGTCCAACGGGACGAGCAGGAACGAGAGGCCGTGGTGCCGCTGGGAACCCGGCTCGGTGCGCGCGACGACGAAGATCCAGTCGGCCTCCATCGCGTTCGAGGTCCAGACCTTCTGACCGTCGATGACCCATTCGTCACCATCGAGGCGAGCCTTGGTCTGCACGTTGGCGAGGTCCGAGCCGGCGCCGGGCTCGGAGTAGCCCTGGCACCAGAGTTCGGTCACGTTGCGGATGCCGGGCAGGAAGCGCTGCTTCTGCGCCTCGGTCCCGAAGGCGATCAGGGTCGGCCCGAGCAGTTCCTCGCCCAGGTGGTTGACCTTGTGCGGCGCGTCGGCGCCGGCGTACTCCTCGTAGAAGACGACCTGCTCGTCGACCGACAGCCCGCGGCCGCCGTACTCGACGGGCCAGCCAAGGCAGGTCCAGCCGTTCTCGGCGAGGTGGCGGTTCCAGCCGCGACGTTCCTCGAAGGCCTCGTCCTCGCGGCCGGGCCCACCGGCGCCACGCAGGGACGCGTACGGCCCATCGGTTGCGGCAGTGCCGAGCTCGCGGTCCAGCCATCCACGGATCTCGGTACGAACATCGATCGACGTCATCTCAGGCGGCCCTCCTTCCCCGGTTGCCAGCGTGCGGTTAAAGTAGCCTACCAAGCAACTGTTTGGTTGGCCTAGCGCCTGCGGATGGCCTGAAGGAGCGAGATGAGCCCGATCTCCGGCACTGCGTCCGGCACCCTGCCCGGCACGTTGCCCGGCGTGCTGCGCCGCGCCGCGCGGGAGTTCGGCGACCGCACCGCACTGGTTGAGGGCGACGTCACCCTCACCTTCTCGCAGCTGCACGCGCTCGTCCAGGACACCGCGCGGGGCTATCTGGCCCTCGGTCTCCAGCCCGGTGGCCGCGTCGCCGTGTGGGGTCCCAACAAGATCAGCTGGGTGATTGCCGCCCTGGCAGCCACGTACGCGGGTGGCCAACTGGTCCCCCTCAACAGCAGATACACCGCCCATGAGGCTTCCGACCTGATCGAGCGGACCGCCGCGCAGATCGTGGTGGTCGACGACGGCTTCCTCGGACGTACCCTCTCCGCCGAGTTGCGAGAGGTCTCCGCCCTCGCGTCGGTGGCAGCTGTCCTGACCTTCGAGCAGATCGCCTCGTGCGCACCAGCGGGGGCTGGAGCGCACGCTGATGCGCACGAGATGGCCGAGGTCGAGGCGCGGGCCGACGCCGTCCGACCCGACGACATCGCCGACATCCTGTTCACCTCCGGCACCACCGGCCGATCCAAAGGCGTCGAGACCGCACACCGGCAGACCATCGCCGCAGCCGAGGTCTGGAGTGCGATCGGTCAGGTCACGGCCGAGGACCGCTACCTCGTGGTCAGCCCGTTCTTCCACTCCTACGGTTACAAGGTCGGGCTGATCGTCGGTCTCCTCCGCGGCTGCGCGATCCATCCCGCTGCCACATTCGAACCCGGCGAACTCCTCGCGCTGATCGCGCGCGAACGGATCACGGTGCTCCCCGGCGCTCCGGCGATCTTCCAGGGCCTGCTCGACCACCCGGACTTCACCTCGACGGACACTTCGAGCCTGCGTTTCGCCAACACCGGCGCAGCGAGCGTGCCGGTTGCGTTGGTCGAGCGACTGCAGACCGACCTCTCGTTCGAGATGGTCATCACAGCGTTCGGCATGACGGAGTGCTGCGTGGCCACCATGTGCCGCCCGGGTGATGCCAACGAGTTGATCGCGACCAGTTGCGGTCGAGCGGTGGACGGCCTGGAGATGCGGATCGTCGACCACGAAACCGGAGTCGTCCTCGTCGCCGGCGAGGAGGGCGAAGTGCAGTTGCGCGGTCCGATGGTGATGCGCGGCTACCTAGACGACCCCGAGGCCACGGCTGAGGCGATCGACCCGGACGGCTGGCTGCGTACCGGCGACGTCGGCGTGGTGGACGCCGACGGATACCTGCGGATCACCGACCGCCTCAAGGACATGTACATCTGCGGCGGTTTCAACGTCTATCCGGCGGAGATCGAGCAGATCCTGGCCCGCCACGCCGGGATCGCGGACGTGGCCGTCATCGGCGTACCAGATGAGCGTCTCGGTGAGATCGGCAAGGCCTTCGTCGTACGCCGCCCCGTCGCCGATCCCGACGCCCTGCTCGATCAGGCCGCAGTGATCGCGTACGCCCGCGAACACCTCGCCAACTTCAAGGCGCCGCGTACGGTCGCCTTTGTCGACGCTCTCCCCCGCAACCTCGCGGGCAAGGTACTCAAGAACGAACTGAGGAGCTCGGATGACTGAGCACAGCACAGAGGCAGTGACCTACGAGGTCACGGGCAGCATCGCCCGGATCCGCCTCAACCGACCCGAGTACCGCAACGCGCAGAACTCGGTGATGACGTACGCCCTGGACGCCGCGCTCCAGCGCGCCACCGACGACGACGACGTCAAGGTGATCGTGCTGTCGGGCAACGGCGACCACTTCTGCGCCGGTCACGACATCGGTACGCCCGGGCGCGACGTTGACGTCGAGTACGAGCGCAAGGCCGTCATCCACTGGACCCACGTCGACAAGGAGGGCGGCGACCTGCGCTGGGCCCGCGAGTCCGAGGTCTACATGGGCATGTGCCGACGCTGGCGCGAAGTCCCGAAGCCCGTCATCGCGATGGTGCACGGCGCCTGCATCGCGGGCGGTCTCATGCTCGCTTGGTCGTGCGACTTCATCATCGCCTCCGACGACGCGTTCTTCTCCGACCCGGTCGTCCGGATGGGGATCCCGGGTGTCGAATACTTCGCCCACCCGTGGGTGATGAACCCGCGTGCCGCGAAGGAGTTCCTCTTCACCGGCGACAGGTTCAGCGCGACCCGTGCGCTGGAGTTGGGCATGGTCAACCAGGTCGTGCCCCGAGCCGACCTCGAGTCGACGGTCGTGGCGATGGCCGAACGGATCTCCGCGATGCCGCGCTTCGGACTCGCGCTCACCAAGAAGGCCGTCAACCAGGCCGAGGACCTGCAGGGGCTGCGCGCCGGCATGGATTCGGTCTTCGGGCTGCACCACTTCGCGCACGCGCACAACGCGGAGACCTCGACGGACTCGCTCGGCGGACTCGACGCGAAGTCGATGGCTGCGCGGAACAAGGAGCAGGCCGGCTCGTGAACCTCGATCTCTCCGAATCCGAACTCGCCTTCCAGGCCGAGGCCCGCGCCTGGCTCGAGGCGAACGTACCCACCGAACCGCTGCCGTCGATGGACTCCGCAGAAGGTTTCCTCGCCCACCAGGAGTGGGAGGCCAAGCTCTCCGCGGCACGCTGGTCAGTGGTGTCGTGGCCGGAGGAGTACGGCGGCCGTGGCGCCTCACTCGTGGAGTGGGTGATCTTCGAGGAGGAGTACTACCGCGCAGGCGCCCCGGGACGGGTCTCCCAGAACGGGATCTTCCTGCTCGCGCCGATCATCTTCGACCACGGTACGGCCGAACAGCAGGCTCGCTTCCTCCCCTCGATGGCCACCGGTGAGCGCATCTGGGCTCAGGCCTGGTCCGAGCCGGAGGCCGGTTCCGACCTGGCGTCGCTGCGGTCGACGGCCACCCGGGTCGAGGGTGGCTGGCACCTCAACGGACAGAAGACCTGGTCCTCGCGCGCCGCGTACGCACACTGGGGTTTCGGCCTGTTCCGCTCGGACCCGACGGCCGCACGCCACGCCGGCCTGACCTATTTCCTGTTCCCGCTGGATGCCGACGGCGTGACCGTACGTCCGATCCCACAACTCGACAGGGAACCCGGCTTCGCAGAGATCTTCTTCGACGACGTGTTCGTCCCGGACTCGGACGTACTCGGTGCGCCCGGCGACGGGTGGCGGGTGGCGATGTCGACGGCCGGCAACGAGCGCGGCCTGTCGCTGCGCTCCCCCGGACGCTTCTGCGCGGCTGCCGACCGACTCGTGGACCTGTACGCCACGGCCCCGGAGCCTGCCTTCGCGAACGCCGTCGTGGACGCCTGGATCGGCGCCGAGGCGTACCGGCTCTACACCTGGGGCACCGTCACCCGACTGGCGGGCGGCGGCGACATGGGTGCCGCCGGATCGGTCAACAAGGTGTGGTGGTCCGAGCTCGACATCGCGCTGCACGAGACCGCGCTCGAGTTGGCACCGGACGACCGGCGGTGGCGCGACGGGTATCTGTTCTCCCTCGCCGGCCCCATCTACGCCGGGACCAACGAGATCCAACGCAACATCGTCGCCGAGCGGATCCTCGGCCTGCCGAGGGAGGCGAAGGGCTGATGGAGTTCATCCTGACCGAGGAGCAGCAGGCATTCGCCGACTCGCTCGACCGCCTGCTCGTGACCAGTGACACGCCCGCCGTCAACCGTGCGGCGGCAGGCGGCGACAGCACAGCCGCTGACACCTTGTGGGCTCGGTTGGAACAGCAAGGCGTCGGCGATCCGGACCTCGGTCCGGTCGAGGTCGCCGCGGTCTTCGAAGTGCTGGGGCGGCACGCCGTACCGGTGCCGTCTGCGCATTTCGACGCGACCGACCTCGGCGTACTCGCGAACGCCGCGTACCTGCTCGGCGCCGGAGAGCGACTGCTGGCCGACTCCGTCACCTACGTGAAGCAGCGCCGCCAGTTCGGTCGTGAGATCGGCTCCTACCAGGCGATCAAGCACCAACTGGCCGACGTGCGGATCGCCCTGGACTTCGCTCGGCCGCTGGTGTTCGGCGCGGCTTGCGCGCCCGGTGAACAAGCCGTCTCAGCGGCCAAGGTCGGGGCGTACGACGCCGCGTACCGGGCGTCCCGCGCCGCCCTGCAGGTCCACGGCGCCATCGGCTACACGCTCGAGTGCGACATCTCGATCTGGATGCAACGCGTCCTCGATCTGAAGCACCTCGGCGGCTCTCCACAGTGGCACCGCGAGCGGATCCTCGCCTCTCTCCTGGCCCGCCGAAACCCGACATCCGCCACGCCGAAACCCGACACCCGGCACGCCGAAACCCGGATTCCGTCATGACACGCACTCCCGAGCAGGAGGAGCTGGCCGCGACCGTACGCAGCCTGCTCGCGAAGCGCTCCGACAGCGCCGCCGTCCGGGTGGCGATGGAGTCACCGGTCGGCCATGACGCGTCACTCTGGCAGTTGCTCTGCGAGCAGGTCGGCGTCGCGGCACTCCCGATCCCGGAGGAGGCGGGCGGTGCTGGCTTCTCACTCGCCGAGGCGCTCGTCGTCGCCGAGGAGATCGGGTACGCCCTCGCGCCACTCCCGCTGGTGTCGTCGCTGATCGCCTCGGCTGCCCTGATCACGACGCCCGGCACCGAGTCGTTGCTCGAACGGATCGCCGGCGGCGAAGTGGCCACTCTGGCATCGGCCACCACGACCTCGGCGTCGACCGACGTCGACGAGCCACTGACCTACGTCGACGGTCGGGTCTCCGGCACGATCGAGTACGTCCTCGACGGCGACATCGCCACGGTCCTCATCGCCGCTGCGCGCACCGGAGATGGCGTCGCCCTCGTGTCTGTCGACCCGGCAGACGTCGCTCGTACGCAGACCCCGGCGATGGATCCCACGCTCCGTCTGGCCAACCTCACATTCGACGACGCCCCCGCAACGCTCGTCGTCGACGACGCGTCAGAAGCACTCTCACGTGCCCACGACGCCGGCTGTCTGACCGTCGCCGCTCTGCAGGTAGGAGCGGCTCGGCGCGGACTCGACATGACCGTCGCGTACGCCAAGGAGCGCGTCCAGTTCGGTCGCCCCATCGGATCGTTCCAGGCGCTCAAGCACCGGATGGCCGACATGCTCGTACGCGTCGAGATGGCTCGATCGGCAGTCGACGCCGCGACGACGGATCCGACGATGATCCATTCCGCAGCGGCGTACTGCTCGGACGCCCTGAGCCACATCGGCGCCGAGACGATTCAGCTTCATGGCGGCATTGGCATCACCTGGGAGCACGACGCTCATCTGGTGTTCAAGCGAGCCCACGCACTGGGGCAACTGTTCGGCCAGCCCCACGAGCACCGCGCGCTGATCAGCCTCTAGGCAGACGCCTGAGTCCGACCGGCCCGGAACACGGCTGCGACCAGCACGGTCGCCGCCGCGAAGCACGCCAGGACGTACGGACCGCTGCCGATGGGTGTCCCGCCACTCGTCAGCCCGTGCACGGCACCGAAGTACGCCGGCAGGGCGCCGACCCAGAGCACGGCCAGCACCACCAGGTACGCAGCCGGGTAGGCCCGGGCGAACCGTGCGTCCACCTCGCCAGCGGGACGCCTGACGGCCTTGAACAACACCCACACGCCGACAATCCAGATGAGTCCGAGCTCGATCCCGAGAGCCCACGCCTGCCCTTCGACATGGCCACGGAAGGCCCCTGACGGGATGCCGGCCAGCGCCATCGACGGTGGGGCCAGAACGCCGGCGAGAAGGATCCGCCACGTCAACGACCAACCACGGCGACCCGCCGTCAGGCGCACCACCAGATAGGTCAGTACGCCGAAGGACGCCGACGCGAACAACACCATGCTGTTGAGCGGGACCGACGCCATCATCGGGTGATTGACCTCGACGTTGCCGTCATTCCAGGCCCACCACTTCAGCTGCGGCCCGAGCTGGTCGAAGATCTCGTAGAACACCTGGCACACGAACGCGACCGCGACGGATCCGGCCAGAGGGCCGCGTCGGAAGACGCCGAGCACGCGCACCAGTTCGTACGCCAACTGAGCCAGCGCCGGGTAGAAGGCGACGATGTAGAGCGGCAGTCGATCCCACATGAACTGCACGGTGAAGAGGTTGTGGGCGAAGATGAAGCCGAAGCGATGGTCCAGACCGAACCACTCGGGGAAGTAGAGCGGCGGCTCGGTCACCATCAGATAGACCAGCGGCGCGAACCAGAGCGCGAGGTTGACCGGATCGCCCTGGCGATAGCGGCGTATCGCATGCACCAGCGCGAAGACCGCCCCGGCGATGATCAACAACTCGAGGATCGGCATCGTCCAGTTGGTCAGCGCGAACGGGTTGCGGACCGACACGACCGAACTCACGTGGTGACAGTCGAAGCCCAGATGAGCCGTGACCTGCTGGGCGGCCGGATCGCAGGTGGCGCTCACGAGGCCAGCCCGGGCGTCCAGTTGGTGCCCGGCGGCTCGGCCTGCCCGTCGAAGCCGTACGGGATCCGCTCGCGGCGGAACCACGCCCTCAGCTTGTAGCGCGCGAACCCGAACAGCACCCTCGGGTTGAGCATCATCGCGACGATCGACTCGTCCATGTTGAAGACGCGGGCGAAGTGCTCATCGATGACCGCATCCTCACGGGCTGCGCCAGTGATCAGGTTGAACATCGGCCAGGTCATTGCAGCCAGGATGCGGCGTACCCAGGCCGGTGCCACTTCGGTGCCGGTGGCGCACTCGTACCCGCGGTCGCGAGCCATCGCCATCCCCCACGGCACCTGGAACTCCTTGGCCTGCCGCTTGAGGAAGTCGGCGAAGAAACGCTCGTCCAGGGCGGATGCCGCGTCCAACCGCTCACGGAGCAGCCGTGCCGAGATCGCGGCCGAACTCATCCCCTGCCCGTAGAACGGGTTGAAGGCACAGATCGAGTCGCCGACGAAGACGACCCCGAGAGGCGCCTTCGGCAGCCGGTCGTACCGGCGCCACTTGTTGCCCGTCGAGCGCGTCAGGTGCACCTCAGAGGTGGGTTCCGAGGCCGTCATCGCGGCCTTGAACTGCGGCGTCCGCAGTCGGTCGGCGGACGCCTCGAATTCCTCAGTCGTCTTCGGCATCGGCAGGCCCCAGGACCCGAAGCACGCGATGCTCCGGTTGCCCTCGATCGGGAAGAAGTTGACCAGGTAGTCGTGCTCGTCCGGATGATCGTCCTTCTCCTGCGAGGGCATGAGCACCATGTGCTGCCACCACCAGGAGGCGGACCGTGTCTTCGGGTCGGGGATGTCGTACCAGCGCGACACGTAGGTGACCTTGGCGTCCAGTGTCTTGACCGGAGGCTCGGCCCCGCCAGCAGCCACCAGCCAGTCGGAGACAGACGATCCACGTCCCAGCGCATCCACGACGAGGTCGGCCTCAAGTCGTTCCTCCCCGGAGGCGCCTGCGAACCGCACACCGACGACGCGACCGTCCTTGGTCTCGATGCCCGTGACCGTGACCCCTTCGCGGAAGACCACGCCGGGGAGAGCGCGTACGCGATCACGCAGCACACGCTCGATCAGCAGGCGTGATCCGTACACCATGGTGAGCGCGCCCTGCTTGCGCGGCGCCCAACCCGGGCCCTCGAGGTAGGCGGTGTCCATCGACGCGGTCAACGGCATCCCGCCGGCCGCGATCAGATCGTCTTCATACCCCGGGAAGAGCGCATTGATCGCACGGCGTCCCGAGTTCAGCAGGAAATGCGGATGCTTGCTCTGCGGCACGCCCCGCCGGTGCTGCGCCTCTGCAGGCAGTTCGTCTCGCTCGAGGATGATGACTTCGTCGACGTACGGAGCGACCGCGCCGGCGGCACTCAGCCCGGCCATGCTTCCGCCGAGAATGACAGCCCGCTTGCCCAGTTTCATCGAGAACCCCTGCTAGTCGGTGGTGCGGTACGCGCCGCGGTAGAACAGCAACGGCGGCTGGTCACTGTCGACCGAGAGGTCCTGGACCTTGCCGATGACCACGTAGTGATCGCCGACCTCGTAGGCCGCGTGCACGGTGCAGTCGATGTGCCCGAGTACGCCCGGCAGCACCGGTGCGCCGGTGACTCCGGGAGTCCAGTCGACTCCTGCGAACTTGTCGGCGTCGCGGGTGGCGAAGGTGTTCGAGACCTGCTGCTGGTCGGCGGCGAGGAAGTTCACGGTGAAGTGCCCCGCTCGCTGCATCTTCGGCCACGCCCTGGAGGTCTTCGCCGGGATGAACATCACCATCGGCGGGTGCAACGACACGCTCGCGAACGACTGGCAGGTCATGCCCACCGGCTCATCGTCGGAGACCGAGGTGATCACGGTGACCCCGGACGCGAAGTGCGAGAGCGTGTCCCGGAACTGCCGCGCGGCCGCAACCGCCTCCGGGTCATCGGTCGGAAAGGCCGTGGCCTCCCCCGGCCACAGCCCCTCGTCGAACGACCCGAGGAACGAGTCGATCAACTCCCGAGGCGGCCACTGCGCTGCCGCATCGGGGTTCATCCCCTCGGGGATGTCCGCGCTGTGGGTCGACATCGTGTCAGTGCCCACCGAAGACGTGTCCCCAGTACGACACGGCGGTCGACTCGCGCGCGACCCACCGGTTCTCGTCCACCTGCAGGCCCTCGCAGCCGAATTCGATGTCGAACCCGGCCGGCGACTTCACGTAGAAGGAGACCATCTCGTCGTTCATGTGACGACCGAGCGTGGCCGACAACGGCGCCTTGTACTTGCGTACGCGCTCCAGCGCGCGACCGACGTCGTCGAGCTTGTCGACCTCGAGCATGATGTGGACGCACTTGCTGGCGTTGGGCATCGGCAGGAACGCGAGGCTGTGGTGGCGCGGGTTGACCCCGAGGAACCGCAGCCAGATCTTCGACCCGGCCGGCTTCCCGACGAACTCGCCGGGCATCGACATCGAGTCGCGCAGCGCGAATCCGAGGACGTCGCGGTAGAAACGCAGAGCCTCCACGTCGTCGCTCACCGGCACGACGATGTGGCCCATCCCCTGGATCCCGGTGACGAACTTCGCCGCGTACGGGGTGACCACCGGGCGCGATTCGTAGGTGATGCCGTGGAACAACTCGAAGACGTTGTCGAACGGGTCGCGGAAGCGTACGAGCTCCTGCACGCGACGCTCAGCCAGCTCCTCGGCCGTGCCCTCCTCGAAGGCGACGCCGGCCTTGCTGAGGTGCTCACGGGCGTCCTGCAGCGCGGCGTGGTCGGCCAGCTCCCACCCAGTGGCCGACAACTCGTCCACGTCGGAGGGGAACACGATCAGACGGGCGGAGACCTCGTCGATCCGGTAGTAGAGGTTGCCCTCGGTCGGACCACGTCCGGCGGCCAGCCCCAGGACCTTCTCCGCGAACAGCTGCCAGGCAGCCAGGTCCGTCGAGGCCACGCGTACGTAGCCCATGGACTTGATGTCGATGACCATCAGCGCTCCTTGTGGGCGAGGAGGAAGGTGGTGCAGACCTGGGCGAACTCCTCGGCCGCCTCGATCTGTGCCCAGTGGCCGCAGTTGGGGAACACATGCAACTGCGCCCGCGGGATCTGCTTGAGAGCGACCAGGGCCCCGTCGAGCGGGTTGACGCGATCCTCGCGACCCCAGGTGAGCAGGGTTGGCTTGCGAATCGCGTGGACCTCGCGCCAGAGCATGCCGTCCTCGGCCCACTCCGGGTTCCAGAACGATGCGCCCATCGACCGCATCGCTTCCATCGAACCGGGAGCGGTCGCATCGGCGAAGCGCTCCTCGATCAGTTCGTCAGTGACCAGCGACTGGTTGACCACCATGCTGGAGATGAACGCCCGGAGCCGCTCACGGGTCGGGTCCATGCTGAACTCCATGAGGCGCTGAACGCCCTCGGTGGGGTCGGCGTGGAACAGATTGAGCGACAGGCCACCCGGGCCCATCAGTACCAACCGGCCGACCCGGTCCGGGTACGACAGCGCGAACCGGGTGGCGGTGCCGCCGCCGAGCGAGTTGCCGAGCAGGTGAACCTTCTCGATCTGCAACTCGTCGAGCAGCTTGACGAGGTAGTCCGCCGAGTGGCGGAAGTAGTTGGCACCCACAGTCGGCTTGTCGGACTGCCCGAAGCCCGGCTGGTCGACCAGCAGGGTGCGGAAGTTGGTCGCGAAGCGCGGCAGCGCGGAGCCGAAGTTGCTCCACGCCGAGGCGCCGGGCCCGCCGCCGTGCAGCAGCACGAACGGGAGCCGATCGCCCTGCTCGCCCGCTTCGTAGTAGTTCAGCGTGATGTCCCCGGCCTTCGCCGACCGGCGTACGTCTTCCTTCGCGAACACTGTGCCTTCCAATGACATGGGGTCAGTACATCCCGGGGTCGACCTTGTGGCCGAACTCCGAGGCGCCGTACATCTGCAGCGCGCGCTCGGGGTCGTTGGCAGCGTGGACACGGCCGGCGTGGGCGTCGCGCCAGGCCCGCTGGAGGTACGTACCCTCCGCCAGCGCGCGGCCGCCGGAGGCCTCGAACAGGGCGTCGATCGCGTCGATCGAACGCTGGGTGCCCACGACCTGGTCGCGACGGACCTTCAGCCGCAGCGAGAGCGGGATCTTCTCGCCCTTGGCGACCAGGGCCTGCTCCTCGCGGATGTTGTTGACCAGCAGCGCCCAGGCGGCGTCGATGTCCGAGGACGCCCGCGCGATGCGTACCGCCGCGAACGGGTCCAGCGACGCCTTCTCACCGAGATAGGCAGCGCGTACGCGCTTCTGCTGCATGTCGACGTGCTCGGCGTACGCGCCGTACGCCATGCCGACGATCGGGGTCGTGATCGTGCTGGTGAAGAGCGAGTGGAACGGCAGCTTGTAGAGGTCGGAGGTGTTGACTTCCTGGCCGGGGCCGTAGCAACGACCGGTGTCCGACATCGACAACGTGAAGGCCTCCGGCACGAAGACGTCGTTGACGACGATGTCGTTCGAGCCGGTGCCACGCAGGCCGACGACGTTCCAGACGTCGAGGATCTCGTAGTCCGAGCGCGGGATCATGAACGTCTTGAAGTCGACGATCTGACCCTCGGCGTTGAAGACCAGGCCACCGAGCAGCACCCACTGCGCGTGGTCCGAACCGGATGAGAAGCTCCACTTGCCAGACAGTGTGTAGCCACCGTCGGCCACGATCGCCTTGCCGGTCGGCGCGTACGAGGACGACAGCCGGGCGGAGGTGTCCGCACCCCAGACTGCCTCCTGCGCGTCCTTGGCGAAGAGCGCCACCTGCCAGGGGTGCACGCCGAGCACGCTGGAGACCCAGCCGGTCGACCCGCAGGCACCGGCGATCTCGCGCACGGCGGTGTAGAAGTCGATCGGGTCGGCCTCGAAGCCGTCGTAGAGCTTCGGCTGCAGCAGACGGAAGAATCCGGTCGACTCGAGGTCCTTGATGGACGCCTCAGGGATGACGCGCAGTCGCTCCGCCTCGTCCGCACGCTCGCGGATGGTCGGGAGCAGGTCGCGTACGCCGTCGAGAACTTCGTGGGACATTCGGCTTCTCCTGGTAGGTGTTACCGCAATACTAGAACAGGTTCTAGTTTCGGTCCAGCAATAGGCTGCGCGACATGCAGGTGCCGCGCTGGATCCGTCGCTCTCGCGACACCTCATCTCGGAAGGAGCAGCGAACGGTGGGACAACGCATCCGGATCTGGCTTCGGCGGATCGGCCGCGTAGTGATCGTCCTGATCCTGACGGTCACCGCCGCGTCGTTCGTCTACAACCGGATGACGGTGCCGCCGAACGAGATCGAACCCGGCTTCGGCAGTTACGTACGCGTCGGGGACGCCTCGGTGCACTATCAGCACTGGGGTACGCACGGCTCGCCGATCGTGCTCGTACCCGGCGCCTTCGAATCGTCGATCGTGTGGCAGAACGTCGGACCGCTCCTGGCGAGGAACCATCGCGTCTACGCCCTCGACATGTCCTGGTACGGATACACCCGCGACATCAGCCCGATCACGCTCACCGGTCAGGCCGAACTCCTCGACGGCTTCATCGGCGCGCTGCACCTCCCCAGGCCACTCCTCGTCGGCCATTCGATGGGAGCCGCGGTGACCGCCAGGCTGGCGCTCGACCATCGGCAGGCAGTGAGCGGCGTCGTCTTTGCTGACGGAGACGCTCGCCCGATCCCGATCGGCAACGACGCCGTTCGATGGGTGTTGCACGCGTTCGCCAGCGCCACGCCCTACCTGACGTCGGTGACACGCATCATGGCGCGGTGGCCGTCCGGCGCCGAGTCGATGATCAGATCCGTGTGCGGCAACCCTTGCCCGGGACTGACGCCGGCTCTGGCGAAGCAATGGGTGCGACCTCTCGGTCAACGATCCGCGGTCGACGCGCTGCACAGCTGGTTCGGCGGGGACAGCTACGGCCTCACCACCGACGAGATCTCCTCGATCGCGGTGCCGACCGAGATCATCTGGGGCGACGGCGATCAGGAAGGCGGAACCCTCCAGGGAGCCATCGCGAACCTCGGGCATCCGCCGGTGTACATCATCAAGGACGCAGGGCACTTGTCGATGCTGGCGAATCCGGCGATGTTCGCCTCTGCTGTGGAGGCAGCTGCGCGGACTCGGTGAGCGTCAGCCGAGCGTCTTCTTGAGCAACCGGTCGACCACGGAGGTCGGCAGGCGATGCATGAGAGTTCGTGCAGGGTCGGGCTTCACCGAGTAGCGAGCCTTCGGTTTGGCAGCGGTTGCGGCCTGCCAGATGACCTCGGCCAGGACAGCCGGATCATGCGCCTTCGCCTGCTCGCCCGCCGCCATCCGGCCGACCTTGCGAGCCAGCCGCTCGAACGGCGAACCCGGCACGGTCGCGGCCTGGAACGCCGCCTCGATCCCGCCGGTCATCGCGGTCCGGAACGGACCGGGTTGGATCACGACGACATCGACCCCGACAAACATGAGTTCACGTCGCAGTGCATCCGAGTACGCCTCGATCGCATGCTTGCTGGTCGCATACGGGCCGTTCATCGGCAACGCGCGCTGCCACCCGGTCTCCGAGGAGATGTTGATGATCCGACCACCGGAGGCATGCACCAGCCCGAAGAACGCCCGGTTGACGCGGTGCGTCCCGACGACATTGATGTCGAGTACGCGGCCGAACCGCTCGGCGGGAATGTCCATCAACGGGCCGATGCCCAGGACGCCCGCGAAGTTGATCACACAGTCCAACGCGGGGACCGAGGCGACCGCAGCCGCGACGCTTTCGTCCGAGGTGACGTCGAGGACCAGCGGGACGACACGGGCGCGAACAGTCGGCTCCACGACGTCCGCCGCGTACACGGTCCATCCGCGGTCGGCGAAGAGCTCGACCACGGCCGCGCCCAGACCGCCGGCGGCGCCGGTGACCAGGACCGCACTCACGCGGTGTCACCTCCGTCAGGCATTGGCCGGCCAGCCTTCGGCTGGCTGCATTCCCTCGCTCGGCACAAGCGAGCGCGAGCGCTCGCTTGACCTCGCTCAGTCACGCATCCTGCTTCGCCTTCAGCATCAGCGCGATGTCGATCAGCTGGTCCTCCTGGCCGCCGATCAGCTTGCGCGCACCGGCCTCGAGCAGGATCTGGGCGCCGCTGACGCCGTAACGATCCGCCGCGTTGCCCGCGTGCTTGAGGAACGAGGAGTAGACCCCGGCGTACCCCATCATCAGCGTCATCCGGTTGAGCGTGCACTCCTCCGGCATGACCGGGCGTACGACATCCTCGGCCGCATCGACGATCTGCAGGAAGTCGACACCGGTCGACCAGCCGAGCTTGTCGGAGACACCGATGAACGCCTCGAGCGGGGTGTTGCCCGCACCTGCGCCGAAGCGACGCACGGACCCGTCGATCTGGGTCGCGCCGGCACGCGCGGCAACGACGGTGTTGGCGACACCGAGGCCGAGGTTCTCGTGGCCGTGGAAGCCGACGGTGGCCTCACCATCGATCTCGGCGAGTACGGCCGAGACCCGGTCGCCGACGCCCTCCATGATCAGGGCACCGGCCGAGTCGACGACGTAGACGCACTGGCAGCCCGCGTCGACCATGATCCGGGCCTGCTTGGCCAGCGTCTCCGGCGACTGGGTGTGGCTCATCATCAGGAAGCCGACAGTCTCCAGACCGAGCTCGCGGGCGAGCTTGAAGTGCTGGCGCGAGGTGTCCGCCTCGGTGCAGTGGGTCGCGATGCGGCAGATCTGACCACCGTTGTCCTGCGCCGCACGGATGTCGTCCTTCGTGCCGACGCCCGGGAGCATCAGGAACGCGATCTTGGCGCGCTTCGCCGTCTCGGCGGCGAGCTTGATCAACTCCTGCTCCGGCGTCTTGGAGAAGCCGTAGTTGAAGCTCGAGCCGCCCAGGCCGTCACCGTGGGTGACCTCGATGACGGGGATGCCGGACGCATCCAGAGCGCCGACGATGTCGCGCACCTCCTGGGGCACGAACTGGTGCCGCTTGTGGTGCGAGCCATCTCGCAGACAGGTGTCGGTCAGCCGCAGGTCCAGGCCGGTGGTCTGCTCGGTCCGCTGGTTGTCAGCGGCGACGTCGGCCCAGCGGCGGGCGAGGACGTTGGTCTCGGTGGTGGTGACGTTGCTCATCGCGAGGCTCCCATCAGGATCGAACGGGCGATGTCTTCGCCGACCTTGGTGGCGGCGGCGGTCATGATGTCGAGGTTGCCGGCGTACGGCGGGAGGTAGTCCCCCGCGCCCTCGACCTCGACGAAGATGCTCACCTTGGTGTGGCCGCGGGTGGCCTCGGAGGCATCGTCGAACTGCGGCTCCTGGAGGAGCCGGTAGCCCGGCACGTACTGCTGGACAGCCCGCTCCATGTCATGGACCGACTGGGCGATCGCGTCGCGATCGGCGTCCGGGGAGACGGCGCAGAAGATCGTGTCACGCATGATCATCGGCGGCTCGGCCGGGTTGAGGATGATGATCGCCTTACCGTCGACCGCTCCGCCGATCTCGCGGACACCGCGACTGGTCGTCCGGGTGAACTCGTCGATGTTGGCGCGGGTGCCGGGGCCGGCACTGGCACTGGAGACCGAGGCGACGATCTCCGCGTACGGGACCGGCGCCACCCGGGAGACTGCGTAGACCATCGGGATGGTGGCCTGGCCACCACACGTGATCATGTTGACGTTGTCGGCGTCCAGGTGGGCCTGGCCGTTGACCGGCGGGATGACCGCCGGGCCGACTGCCGCCGGGGTCAGGTCGATCGCCCGGATGCCCGCCTCGCGGTAGCGCGGTGCGTACTCGCGGTGCACGTACGCCGACGTGGCCTCGAAGATCATGTCGGGCAGTTCGTCCTGCTTCAGGAGCCAGTCGACACCTTCATGGGTGGAGATCAGGCCCTGGTCGGCAGCGAGCTTCAGCCCCTCGCTGGCGGGGTCGACGCCGATCATCCAGCGCGGCTCGATGACGTCGCTGCGCAGGAGTTTGTAGAGCAGGTCGGTACCGATGTTCCCCGGTCCGACGATGGCGGCAGTTGCTTTACCCATGATCACCCTCAGTCAGTGAAGTTCAGTCGTACGGTGCCGAGTCCGTCGAACTCGGCTTCGAAGTTGTCACCCGGGCGGGCGTCGATGGCGCGGTGCACGCTGCCCGGGAGGATCACGTGGCCGGCCTCCAGCGTCACGCCGAAGGACGCGACCTTGCGGGCAAGCCACGCGACCGCGGTGACCGGGTTGCCGAGCACGGCGTCCGAGCGGCCTTCGGCGACCTGCTCGCCGTTGCAGCGCAGCCGGGCCTCGATCGTCCGCAGGTCGATGTCGCTCGGCCGCACGCGCTCGGGGCCGAGGATGTAACCGGCGCTCGAGGCGTTGTCGGCGATGGTGTCGCCGATCTTGATGTTCCAGTTCTGGATCCGGGAGTCGATGAGCTCGATCGACGGTGCCACCCATTCGGTCGCCCGCAACACGTCGGCCTCGGTGCACCCCTCGCCCGGCAGGGTCTCGCCGAGAATGAACGCGACCTCCACCTCGACACGCGGCATGCAGTACGCGCCAGCGCTGATCGGCGTGCCCTCGAGGCACTCCATGTCCGACAGCAGGTGGCCGTAGTCCGGCTCGTCGACGTTCATCATCTGCTGCATCGCCAGCGACGACAGGCCCACCTTGTGACCCTTGATCGTCGCGCCGGCGGCGAGGCGCCGGCGGATGTTGAGCAGTTGGATCTCGTACGCGTCGACCACGTCCAGCGCCGGCCAGGTTTCGCGCAGCGGCGCGATGGCCGTACGCGTGGCTTCAGCGTCGGCGAGAGCGCGGGCGACCTCCCTGCGGACTTCGTCAGTGAGCACGGTTTGAGCAGGCATGGCGCAATACTAGAACGTGTTACAGTTTTTGCGTAGCCCGACCCGGAGGATCAATGGAACCCACGCCCCTGGACCGCACTGTTGACGTCGTCGTGGTTGGCGCTGGAGGCGCCGGCCTGACCGCCGCCCTCGCCGCCGCAGACCGCGGTCTCTCCACTGTCGTGCTGGAGAAGAGTGAGTCGTTCGGCGGCTCGACCGCCCGCTCCGGCGGCGGAGTCTGGATCCCCGGCAACTACGCCCTGCGCGACGCCGGTCAGGTCGCCGCGGACGACGCCGACCAGTCCAAACTCTACCTCGACTCGATTGTCGGCGACGGCTCCACCAAGATCCGCCGCGACACCTTCATCGACCGCGGTCCCGAGGTCATGGACTTCGTACGCGCCAAGACGCCGGTGCGGTTCAAGTGGGTGCCGCAGTACTCCGACTACCTTCCCGAGCAGCCGGGTGGCCGCTCCGACGGACGCTCCGTCGAGCCGGTCCCGATGGACGGCCGGATCATCGGCGACGAGCTGGACCGACTGCACGCCCCGTACACGAAGGCGCCCGCGAACCTGATCGTCACCCAGGCCGACTTCCGCAAGATCAGCCTTGGACTGCGTACGATCCGCGGGCCGCTGACGATGTTCAAGGTGCTGTTCAACCGCGTCGTCGCCCAGCTCCTCGGCCGACGGATGTACGCGATGGGCATGGCACTCGTGATCGGGCTCCGCAAGGGCCTGCTGGACGCCGGTGTTCCGGTCGAGTACGGCGCCGACCTCGCAGGACTGCTGATCGAGGACGGTCGGGTCGCCGGCGTACGCGTCACCCGGACGGCATCGGACGGCACCGTCACCGAGGAGATCTGGCGAGCCCGCCGCGGTGTCATCCTCGGCAGCGGCGGATTCGAGAAGAACGCCGAGCTGCGCGAGAAGTACCTGCCCGCACCGACCGACCCCGCATGGAGCACCGCCTCGGCGAACAACACCGGTGCCGGCATCGAGAGCGGCATCGCCGTCGGTGCCGAAGTAGCACTGATGGACGACGCCTGGTGGGGTCCGACGATCCCGCTCCCCCGCGGCCCGTGGTTCTGCCTCGCGGAGCGCAACCTCCCCGGCTCCATCATCGTCAACAGCGCCGGTCAGCGATTCATGAACGAGGCACTCCCCTACGTTGAGGCCACCCACGAGATCTACAAGGGTGAGGCCACCGGCATCTCCCACGTACCCGCCTGGATGATCATCGACCAGCGCTACCGCAACCGGTATCTGTTCGCCGGCCTCACCGCACGGATGCCGTTCCCGGGTCACTGGCTCAAGCACGGCGTGGTCAAGAAGGCTGGCACCATTGAGTCGCTGGCTCAGCAACTCGACATGCCGACCGAAGCGCTGGCCGCCACGCTGACCCGCTTCAACGGATTCGCCGAGAGCGGCGTCGACGAGGACTTCCACCGCGGCGAGAGCGCCTACGACCGCTACTACGCCGACCCGACGGTGGGCCCGAACCCGTCCCTGCACCGGATCGACCAGGCGCCGTTCTACGCCGTCAAGATCGTGCCCGGCGACCTCGGCACCAAGGGCGGCCTCGTCACCGACGAGCGCGCCCGCGTCCTGCGCGCCGATGGTTCGGTCATCCCCGGCCTGTACGCGGCCGGCAACTGCTCCGCGGCCGTCATGGGCAACACGTACGCCGGGCCCGGCGCGACGATTGGTCCCGCCATGGTGTTCGGGTACCTGGCCGCAGAAGACATCGCCTCGGAGGGCAACTGATGCCGATCGACCCGTCCGTCGCCATCGGCGCTGAGCTCGAACCGCTGAGCTTCTCCTGGACGTCCTCGGACGTGCTGCTCTACCACCTCGGCCTCGGCGCATCCTCGCGCCCGGGTGATCAGGTGGATCCGGCATCGTTGCGTTACACGCTGGACGATGCGGCCCTCCAGGTGTTGCCGTCGTTCGGTGTGGTCGTCCCGACGTTCCACATGACCGACCCGCCACCGCTGGACCTCCCCGGGTGCGACATCAACCTCGCCCAGGTCGTCCACGGCGCCCAGGAAGTCACCGTCTCCGGCCCGATCCCGACGTCGGGCACCGCCACCCTGACCCGTCGCATCACCGATGTCTGGGACAAGGGCAGTGCCGCGATCATCTGGCAGGAGGGCGTGGCCCGGTCCGAGGCCGGCACCGAGCTGTGGCGCGTACGCTCCTCGATCTTCGTCAAGGGCGAAGGCGGATGGGGCGGCTCGCGCGGCGAGTCGACCGCGGTGGCCCTGCCGGACCGCGCTGCTGACGCTGCCGTCACCTACTCGGTCGCGCCGAACCAGGCACTGCTCTACCGCCTCTGCGGCGACCGCAACCCGCTGCATGCCGACCCTGCGTTCGCCAAGGGAGCAGGATTCCCGGCGCCGATCCTGCACGGACTCTGCACGTACGGAATCGTCCTGCGCGAACTCACCGACGCGCTCCTGGACGGCGACGCGTCGCGGGTACGCGGCTTCGCCGGACGCTTCACCGGCGTGGTCCTCCCCGGGGAGACGTTGTCGATCAACGGGTGGCTCGAGGACGGCCGGATCGTGGCCTCGGCCACTGTCGGAGACGGTCGCCCCGCACTCTCGGACATCGTCCTGACCCTCGCCTGAGGGAAACGAAACGAGGGAGTGCTGCCGATGGCAGCACTCCCTCGTTTCGTGTTGCGTACCCACGGATACACCGAAGTCCGGCGACGGACCTCCCGCACACGGAGCGCGGCCCCGGCACACCGACTTCGGTGTATCACCGGGTACGCGGCTCCGCGCTGAGGCCTCCGAGCCGGACGTCGCTCAGCGGGTGACCAGACCCCTGCCGGAAACCGTCGGGAGATCGAGCGCCGTCAGCAGACCGGGCTTCGCCCCCACGACCGCATGCGCGCTGTTCACCAGACGCATCGCGGTGACGATCATGCCGCTCACGTTGTGGTCACCGTGCTCACCGTGATGGGTGAACTCCATCCGCATCATCGGCTCGCCAGTGAACTCCACGCGGTAGCAGCCATCCCCCGAGGCCGGAGTCGGCCATTCGGGGCACTGATCGGGGTGCGTACGCGTGACGTGGTCGAGCACGATCCGCGGGGTGCCGTTGACGGTGCCGATCACTTGGAAACGGACAGCGGCCATGGTCCCGGCCGCGATTTCGACGCTGACCGTCGAGAGATCCGCATCCGCGGCGACCCGCTCCACCTTCTCGATGAGGTCGGCATCGAGTTCGACGTCCAGCCCGGCTGCGAGCTGGCGTACGACCGGGCCCCAGGCCGTGGTCAGGATGCCCGGCTGCCACAGCATGGCCGGGTAGTCCATCGGCTTGCCGAAGCCGTAGATGTCGCCCATCACCACGGGTTGGTAGTACGTCGCGTAGTCCGCGATCTCGCTGACCCGGACCTCGTCGATCCGCAATGCCAGGCTCGAGGTCGCCAGAGGGAGGACGTCGTTCGCCCAGCCGGGGTCGATGCCGTTCACGTGCAGGCTCGCACCGGTGGCAGCACCGGCGGCATTGATGCGGTCGACGTACGCGTCCAGCCCGAGGCCGTTCGGGTAGCAGAGCAGCACCGGGCCACTCGAGACCACGTTGATGCCTTGCTCGAGGAACTCAATGAGATCCTCCATCGCATCGAAGAGACGGTCATCGGTCATCGCGCTGTGCACGATGCAGTCGGGCTTCAGCGCGTACAACGCCTGCTTGTCGTTGGTGGCGGCGACGCCGAGGTCGCGGTGGAGCTCGGCGAGTCGACCGGCGTCGATCCCGACCTTGTCGGGGTTGCTGACCCAGAGTCCAACGAGCTCCAGATCCGGCCGGGCGTCGATGCCCGCGATGACGTGCTTGCCGACCGTTCCAGTCGACCAGGCGACCACGCGCAGCGGCGCGCTCACAGGGCAGCCTTGAGGTCGGGCAGGTTGAGATCCAGGTTCGGCTCCTGGAGTCCGCCGTCGACCTCGAGCACCTTCCCGGTCAGGAACGACCCGGCCGGGCTGGCCAGGTAAAGCACGGCAGCTGCGATGTCGTCGGTGGTGCCGATCCGGCCGAGCGGCGTACCTGCCTCCATCGCCGCCTTCGTGTTCTCGTCCTGGGTCACAAAGTCGAGCGCGCTCGTCTGCACCGAGCCGACCGCGATCGCGTTGACGCGGATCGAGGGGCTGAGATCACGTGCAGCGAGGCGGGTGTAGTGCGCCAGCGCGCCCTTGGCGGTGCCGTACGCCAGGTAGCCGCGGCCGGCGAGTCGGCCGACGGCGGAGGTGATGTTGATGACCGAGCCGCCGCCTGCCTCAAGCATGTGCGGTACGGCAGCGCGGGTGAGTGCGTGTGCGGTCGAGACGTTGAAGTGGAACGCCTCCTCGAGATAGGCGGCGTCGGTGTCCAGCAACGTGTTCGGGATCGTGCCGCCGACGTTGTTGACGACCACGTCGAGTCGCCCGAACTCCGTACGCGCGATATCGGCGAGCGAGGCTGCCGCATCGAGGTCGGAGAGATCCGCCTTGACGATGATCGCACGGCGACCGAGCGCCTCGATCTGATCGGCCACGACCTGCAGCTGGGAGCCGTGTCGGGCCGAGATGACCACGTCGGCGCCGGCCTGGGCCAGACCGATGGCGGAGGCCGCACCGATGCCGCGTCCTGCGCCGGTCACGACCGCTGCCCGACCATCCAACTTAAAGAGATTCAGGATCATTCCAAAAATGTAACACGTTCTAGTTTTCTGGCGCCATGACTTCTAAGGTGGGTCCATGCGCCACGGAATCGTGCTTTTCACCTCTGACCGAGGGATCCGTCCCGCCGCTCTCGCGATCGCCGCTGAGGAGCGAGGATTCGACACGATCTACGTGCCGGAGCACACCCACATCCCGGTTCGCCGCGACGCTCTGCACCCCTCCGGGTCCAAGGAACTGCCCGACGATCGATACCTGCGCACGCTGGACCCGTGGGTGTCGTTGGCGACCTGTGCGGCGGTGACATCGCGGATCGGGCTCTCGACTGCCGTGGCCCTGCCGGTGGAGTCGGACCCGATCACGCTGGCAAAGTCGCTGGCGACACTCGACCACCTGTCCGACGGGCGCCTGAGCATCGGTGTCGGGTTCGGCTGGAACACCGACGAACTCGCCGACCACCACGTGCCGGCTGATCGTCGTCGGACCGTCCTGCGCGAATACCTCGAGGCGATGCGGGCGCTGTGGTCGGAGGAGGAGGCGTCGTACGACGGCGAGTTCGTGTCGTTCGGGCCGAGTTGGGCGTACCCCAAGCCGGCGCGCGGCCGGATCCCCGTCGTGGTCGGAGCCGGCGGCGGTCCGCAGACGATGCGCTGGATCGCCCAGCACGCCGACGGCTGGATGACAACGCCGCGCGAGGTCGAGATCGCCGACCGCGCCGCGCTGCTGCGACGTGAATGGGTCGACGCGGGACGTGACGGCGAGCCAGAGGTCAGGATCCTCGTCTACAAGCGACCCACCGAGGAGGAGTACGCGGACTGGGAGCGCGCCGAGGCCCACGAGCTCATCTGGGGTGTGCCCGACGCCGAGCCCGACGACGTCCTGCGCTACCTCGACAAGCTCGCCGCGCGCGTCCGAGCCTGACGCCAAACCGTGAAAGTTGCAGGCCCGAACCGTGAACGATCATCACGATTCGGGCCTGAAAACCTCACGGTTCGCGGGTGCCGAGGATCAGCCCACTGGTTGGCACACCCGTGCCGGCAGTGACGAGTACATGCTCGACCGCATCGACCTGATTCACCGAGGTCCCACGGCACTGGCGTACGCCCTCGGCAATGCCGTTCATGCCGTGGATGTACGCCTCCCCGAGCTGCCCGCCATGGGTGTTGATCGGCAGCCGCCCACCCAGTTCGATCGCGCCGTCGGCAATGAAGCCAGGAGCCTCACCGCGACCGCAGAAGCCGAGCTCCTCGAGCTGCATCAGCACATACGGCGTGAAGTGGTCGTACAACACCGCCGTCTGCATGTCCGCCGGCCCTAGGCCGGACTGTCGCCACAGTTCCCGCCCCACGACGCCGATCTCGGGCACCCCGATGTCATCGCGGTAGTAGGAGGTCATCACGAACTGATCGGCCGCGCTCCCCTGAGCGGCGGCGAGGATCGGTACGCCCCCCTGGGCGAGGTCGCGGGCGCGCTCGGTCGTCGTCACCACGATCGCGACCGCACCATCGGATTCCTGGCAGCAGTCAAGGAGTCGCAGCGGGTCGGCGATCAGTCGTGAGGCCTGGTGGTCCTCCAGCGTGATCGGCTTCCCGTGGAAGAACGCGGCCGGATTCGTCGCGGCGTGACGCCGGTCGGCAACCGCCACGCGCCCGAAGTCTTCCGAAGTCGCGCCGTACTCGTGCATGTAACGACGCGCCTGCATCGCGACCGTCGCGGCCGGGGTCGAGAGACCGTGCGGGTACGTCCAGGCGTTGTCGAGACCGTTGGTGTTGACCTGGGTCGCCGCCCAGCTCTGCACCTGCCCGAAGCGCTGACCCGACCGCTCGTTGAAGCCTCGGTACGCCACGACGACGTCGGCCACGCCGGTCGCCACCGCCATCGCGGCCTGCTGCACCGTGCCGCACGCCGCTCCGCCGCCGTAGTTGATCCGGCTGAAGAAGCGCAGGTCGCCCATGCCGAGCTCGCGGGCGAGCGCGATCTCCGAGGAGTTGTCCATCGTGAAGGTGACCAGACCGTCGACGTCGCTCGGCGCAAGGCCCGCGTCCGCCAGCGCCGCCAGGGTCGCCTCGGCAGACAACTGCAGCTCGGAGCGGCCGGACTCCTTGGAGAACTCGGTGGCCCCGATGCCTGCGATGGCCGCCACTCCGCTGAACCCGATGCTCATGCCTCTCCCCTGACCAGTGTCACGCGCGCATTCACGTGGTTGCCGAGCGACACCGCCCCGACCACGTCGACGACAACCTCGCGACCGTCGTCAGTGACCACGTCGCCTGTGAAGGTGAGCGTGTCGCCCGGGTACGCCGGCGCGCCGAGCCGCAGGGCGCAGGCAGTGATGCGTACGTCCGCCCCGAAACGCTCACGCGCCCATTCGCCGACGAACCGCTGCACCAGCCCCGTCGTACTCAGGATGTTGAGGAAGATGTCCTTCGATCCTCGCTTCACCGCGAGGTCGCGGTCATGGTGCACGTCCTGGAAGTCGCGGGTGGCGAGCGCGGTCGACACGACCAGCGTCGGGGTGATCGGCACCTCCCACGCCGGCAGGTCGTGGACGACCAGATCGGTGACAATCTCCGCATCTCGACCTGACAGTTGTCGGGTTTCGGCTGACATCTGTCGGGTTTCGGCGGAGGCGGCGGGCTCCCATGCGACGAGGGTGAGGTCGTCGTCGATGCGGTCGAAGACCGCGCGCACGCGCGTACCGATCTCGGGTGCTTCGTCCCCGAGGTGGACACCCACCATGCGTACGCCCTCGTCGAGATCGACCAGGACGATCCGCAACGGCAGGGCCCGGCCGGGGATCGCCGGCGCATGGTGGGTGATCTCGGAGAACACCGTTCCGAGACCGGAAGCGACCACGTAGCCGCGATCGGCGGCGTGGCACGACGGGCACATCGGACCCGGAGGGTGCCGCAGCACGCCGCAGGCGTTGCACTTCTGGATCCGCACCTCGCCGAGCGCGGCGCCCTCGAAGAAGAATTCGTTGTCGCGGTTGCGGACCGGGCGTACGGCCAAGGTCCGATCGATCTTCGGCGCGGCAGCGGCGGCCGTACCCGGCTTGAACTTGAGCACCCGGAACGTCATCGTCGCGACGGCCTCGTCGCCCACCCACCAGGTGTTCTCGGTGGTCACGAAGTAGCCGGTCCCGACCCCGGTCTGCTTGGGACCGACGACGGAGGTCAGCCGCGACGTGATCGCCGTGCGCTCACCGGGCAGCAGGAATCGCGCGTACGTCTGGTCACAGTTCGTCCCGAGCACCGAGGTGAACCCGGCCTTGTCCAGGATCTGCATCGTCCCGTGCAGCGGGTCGTGCGATGGGCGGTGCGGATCGAGCCCGTACATCGTCCAGACCTGCGCCATCGCGGGCGGCGCGACCGCGTCCGGTCCCGAGAAGCGGGGATCAGTTTCACCGATCGCCTCGAGCCAGTGGCGGATCATCGGCAGGTTGACCTCGTCCAGCGCCAGGCGCGGCTCGGTCGGCCCGCGCTCCAGCATCGGTGCGACCAGATCCATCACGTCGTCGTGCGGCGTGGTGTCCTGAGCGGTGCTGGTCATCGCGGCACCCGCGGCAGCTTCAGGCCGAACTGGGCGATCAGCTCACGCTGCACCTCGTTCACCCCTCCACCGAAGGTCAGCACGAGGTTGCGCTTCCCGAGGGCGTCGAGCAGTTCGATCAACTCGCCCGTGGCCTCGTCGGCCGGGTCTCCGTAGCGGCGTACGACATCGAGCAACTGCGGCCCCAGGACCTGTACCTGCTCGCTGGCGAACACCTTCGATGCCGAGGCATCGGCGACCGACAGGCCGCCGTTCGCCGCCTGCCGGGCGACCTCCCAGTTGAGGAGTTCGTTGACCCGGAAGGCCGCGGTCACCTCGCCGACCGCCCGGCGTACGTCCGTCTCGTCTGCGACGCCGGCCGCCTCGGCCCACGCGACCACGCGGTCACGCAGACCCTCGAGCCGGCCCGCCGGGCCGAGCATGACCCGCTCGTGGTTGAGCTGCGCGGTGATCAGTCGCCAGCCCTCGTTCTCGACGCCGACCAGGTTCTCGACCGGCACGCGTACGTCGTTGTAGTACGTCGCGTTGACGTGATGAGCACCGTCCGCAGTGATGATCGGCGTCCACGAGAACCCGGGGTCCGTCGTGTCGACGATCAGGATCGAGATCCCCTTGTGCTTGGGCGCGTCGGGGTCTGTACGCACCGCCAGCCAGATGTAGTCGGCGGCGTGGCCGCCGGTGGTGAACATCTTCTGACCGTTGACGACGTAGTGGTCGCCGTCGCGCCGTGCCGACGTACGCAGCGAGGCGAGATCGGTCCCGGCGTCCGGCTCGGAGTAGCCGATCGCGAAATGCACCTCGCCCGCGAGGATCGACGGCAGGAAGCGTGCCTTCTGCTCCTCGGTACCGAAGGTCTGCAGCGTCGGGCCGACGGTCTGCAGGGTCACCGACGGCAGCGGCACCTCTGCCCGGATCGCCTCGTTGGCGAAGATCGTCTGCTCGATGTCACCGAGGCCCTTGCCGCCGAACTTCGTGGGCCAGCCGACCCCCATCCAGCCATCCTCGCCGAGCTGGCGCACGACGGTCCGGTAGCTCGGTCCGTGACGGTTCACCATCATGTCCCGGTGCTGCTCCGGGGAGACCACTTGAGCGAAGTACGTACGCAACTCGGCCTTGAGGTCTCGCTGCTCAACGGTCAGTTCAAGATTGGCGACAGCGGCGTCGGCAACGCGTACGCCCTCCAGCGCACCCTCGGCTCCGCCGAGCGCGGCCGCCACGTCAGAGGCCCACGCGGAGTAGCGCGGCAGCGGGTAGGTGATGTCAAGACCCATGCCGCCGTGCAGGTGGTGACAGGTCTGGATCGCGGCACGTGCCTGCGAGGCCGCCCAGTACGCGGCGACTGCGAGGTCATCGGCAGCAGGCAAGCGATCGGTGAGGCGCCACACCAGGTTCTCGGCGGCGAGCCCCAGGGTCCGGGAGGCGATGAAGACATCAGCGATCTGCTGCGAGACGGCCTGGAACTCAGCGAGCTTGCGGCCGAACTGGACCCTCTCCGAGATGTAGCTCGCGGTCAGATCCCGTGCCCCGTCGACGAGCCCGGCAGCGATGCTGACCTGCCCGGCAGCCACCAGCTCCCGCAGTCGGCGCACTGCCTCGGCGTCACCGATGACGTCGGCGGCACCGTCCAGGACGACCGTGGCCTCGAGAGCCCCGCGCGAGGTCGCGCTCTCGACCCTCGTCACCGCCGCGTCCTCCACGAGCAGCAGAACCTCGCCGTCCGCGGACGTGGCGGGCACCAGCAACCAGTCGGCCCCGGCCACTCCGAGGATCTGCCCGCGGACCTTGCCGGACTCGTACGCCGGCGTGCTCGACCCGGCGCGAGTGCGTAGGCCCGGCGCCAACCGCGCCGTCCCCGCGGCGACGGAAGCGAGCAACTCGTGCTGACCGCCGATCTCGCTCAGCAGCAGGGCACAGCTCGCTGTCTCCAGGTACGGAACATCGACCGCAGCCGCTGCTCCGAGTTCGTACAACGCGGCTGCGACCTCGGTGACCCCGAGGTCCTCGCCGAACTCGAGCAACCCGGCGTCGGCGAAGGCCGACCACTCGACCTCGCGGGCGAGGACATCCTTGACCACCCCGCGTACGGCATCGGCCGTCTCACTGCGATCGAACATGGCCACCTCACTGCATCAGAACTATGTGCCGGAACCTATGTGCCGGACGTCACGAACACCACGTCACAAACAAAACTGGAACGTGTTCTAGTCTAGGGCACGGGAGCGAGCCATGACCACGACCCTGCAACCAAGGAGGCACGTCACGTGAGGTCGCCTGTGACAGCACTGGCCCAACTGTTGAAGTTGCCGGAGTTCGATCCGCCGGAGGGCCGTTGGCTCGATCTCCCACGCCGTGGTCGGGTCTGGCTCACCGACCTCCCCGGCCCCACGCCTGACGCCCGAACGGTAGTACTGCTGCACGCCGTCGGGTGCACCGGACTCCTCACCTGGTTCCCGGTGATCGAGGAACTCAACAAGCGCTATCGCGTCGTCATCTTCGACCAGCGTTGGCACGGTCGTGGGATCACGTCGGAGCGCTTCCTCATCTCCGACTGTGCTGACGACGCTGCCGCCGTCATCGACGCTCTCGAACTCGTCGACCCGATCGTGGCCGGCTTCTCGATGGGGTCGATCGTCGCCCAGCGGCTCTGGCGTCAGCACCCGGACGCCGTCGGCGGGCTGGTGCTGTGCGCGACGACCGATCACTTCCGCAACAACCTCCCGACGGTGCTCTTCCACGCGTACACCGAACTGGCGATGGGCATCCTGCACAGCGTGGCCCGCTCGAAGATGCTGCGCAGCGCGGCCAGCGCGGCGGCCGGAGCACTGCAGATCGAGCAGACCGACGTCGGCCAGTGGGCGCTCGCAGAATTCAAGAGTACGAGCCCGTGGGCGGTCGGACAGGCAGTCGCCTCGCTCGGGCGCTTCCACTCCACGCGCTGGCTCCCGTACGTCGACGTCCCGACGGCAGTCGTCGTGACCAGCGAGGACCACGTGCTTCCCGCGTCCGGCCAGCGCAAGGTCGCTGCTCTCATCCCGAACTCGACCGTCCACGAAGCACCGTGTGGTCACGCAGGATGCGTCCTTCAGGCGGAGGCCTTCATCCCGCAGTTCCTGCAGGCGGTCAACACGACGGCGGCACGCGTACGCGATCGGCAGCCGGCAGCGCGAGGCTGATTCAGCCGACGATCGCCTTGTGCATCGCCTCGAGCTCCTCGGGGAAGCTGTCGGCGAGGTCCCAGGCCCGGGGCATGAGCTCCTGGCAGGCGATGATTCCGACGTCCATGATCCCGTTGTTGCTCATCACGGTGATGTTGAGACCGGCGCCGTGGAAGATCGGTCCGAGCGGATAGAGCGCCTCGATCCGACCGCCCATGAAGTACAGCGGGACCGGCGGGCCCGGGACGTTGGAGATCACCAGGTTGTGGATCACCGGGCCGCGATCGGCGAGCCGGAAACTGGACACCGCCCGGGTCGCCAGGCCGAACACGCGCGGGGCAGCGAACTGAGCCCAGTCCTGCAGGGTGTCCGCCGGGATGGCCGCGTGGTGCTCCTTGGCGTTCACGTTGCTCTTGGCGATCTCCTGGATCCGCTCAGCCGGGTCCTCCAGGTCGGTGCGCAGACGGGTGAACAGCGAGGAGACCTTGTTGCTGCCGCCTCCCTCGGACTCGGAGCGGACCGACACCGGCACGGTCGCCAGCAACGAGGTGGTCGGGAGTTCGCCGCGCTCCTCGAGGTAGCGCCGCAGAGCGCCGCCGCTCACCGCCAGGACGACGTCGTTGACGGTCGCACCTTCGACGGCGTGGCGGATCTCCTTGATCTTGGCCAGGGACATCTTGGTGTACGCGATCGAACGGTGGCCGGTGATGTTTCCGTTGAAGGACGTACGCGGTGCCGTCAGCGGCGCAGCCATCGCCTTGCCCTCGCTGGCTCGGCGGGCGCTCGTCACCAGGATGGCGGCCGTCGGCGCGAGCATCTTCACGAAGTTGACCGGCTTGGCAAGCGTGTTGCCGACCGCGCGGGCGATCAGCTCACCGTCACCGGGCACCCTCATCGAAGCGCCCGCGGTCGCCCCGGGGTCCAGCGGCGGAGCGTCGGGCTCGAGGCTGCAGAGGTAGGAGATCATGTTGGCGCCGGACACGCCGTCGACCGAGGCGTGGTGCATCTTGGACATCACGGCCATGTGGCCGCTCTCCAGGCCCTCGATGACCCACATCTCCCACAGCGGCCGGGTGCGGTCCAGCGGCAGGCCGGCGATGTGGCCCGCCAGCTCGGACAGCTCGTCACGACCACCGGGAGCTGGAAGCGCGACGCGGTGGACCTGTCGCTCGATGTCGAAGTCGACATCCTCGACCCACACCGGGTGGTCCAGACGACCGGGCACGAACTTCAGCTTGCGGTGGAACATCGGGATCGGGCGTACGCGCCGACCCAACTCGGTCTTGAACGCCTCGAACGAATATCCACCGGGGATCGTCGTCGGGTCGATCACGATGAGGCCGCAGACATGCATCAACTGCGCGTTGTCCTCGAGGTAGAGGAAGCTGGCGTCGAGTCCACTGAGGCGATCCACGATCGAATCATAGAGTGAAATTAGAACGCGTTCCACTTGTTCGCTTCAGGGGTCGTACGCTCCTCCCATGAGCTCCACGTACCGGCTCCGCCAGCTCGGCCTGATCCTGCTCGGCGCCAATGCAGTTCGACCCATTCCTGGTAAGTACGCCTCGGTGCAGGCATTCTTCGCGGGCTGGCTCACGGCAGAGTTGGCGCCGCAGATCCTTGCCGCCTCGGTCGCGGACACAGCGGTCCAGGTCGCGTCCTCGAAGAGGCGTACGCGCTGGATCGACGCCGCCCTCGGCGCCGGTGCCGCCGGCGTACTGGGCTACCTGGTGCGGTCGGGGAGCCGGGTCCAGAGCATCGTCGAGGATGCGCTGGTCGAAGGCCTCGGCGAGGGGTACGACCCCACACCGAACGCCAGCATTCCGATCGCGGCGGTCGCGCGGCCGTTCAACTTCCGCGACGCCAAGGTCGAGTCGATCCGCAACATCGCGTACACCCAGGGTGGCCGGCGCGCACTGCTCGACATCTACCGTCCGCGCGACGTCGATCTGGACCGGGCCCCGGTGCTCATCCAGATCCATGGCGGCGGTTGGATGATCGGCCACAAGCAGCAGCAGGGGCTCCTGTTGATGAACATGATGGCCGAGCTCGGCTGGGTGTGCGTGTCGATCAACTACCGCCTGGCGCCCAAGCATGTCTGGCCCGCACAGATCGTCGATGTGAAGAAGGCGATCGCCTGGATACGCGCCAACATCGCGACGTACGGCGGCGACCCGGACTACCTCGTCCTGACCGGCGGCAGCGCCGGCGGTCACCTCTCCTCCCTCGCTGCCCTCACCGAAGCCCCTCAGTTCCAGCCGGGCTTCGAGGATGCGGACACCTCGGTGGCCGGCTGTGTGCCCTTCTACGGCGTGTACGACATGGCCGGCCTCAACGGGAGCAAGGGCACTCTGATGATGCGCGACGAGTTCCTCGGCCCGATGATCTTCAAGAAGGATCCGAAGACGCATCTCGACGACTTCATCGAGGCCTCGCCGCTGGCGCACGTACGCGTTGACGCACCGGACTTCTTCGTCCTCCACGGAGCCAACGACTCACTCGTCGAGGTCACGCAGGCCCGCGCCTTCGTCAAGGCCCTGCGGGAGGTGAGCACGTCGACCGTGACCTACGCCGAACTCCCCGGCGCCCAGCACGCGTTCGAGATCTTCTCCTCGGTGCGCAGCCAGTACGCCCTGCGAGCTGTCACCCGGTGGCTCGAGTGGCACCGGGCGACCTGGCTGGCCGGCCGTGTGGTTGAGCGGGCGTCATAGCCCCCGCTCAACCACACGCGCCGATCAGCGCGGGAGCCCGAGAATCCGCTCGGCGGCCACGTTCCGCAGGATCTGCGTGGTGCCGCCGGCGATCGACAGACACCGCGTCAGCAGCATCTCGTGGACGTCGGCGACCACCTGAGGATCGTCGGTCAGTGCGGCCGGCCCGAGCAGGTCGACGACCAGTTCGGAGGCCGTCTGTCGGACGTGGACCGTGAGGAGTTTCGCAACGCTCGACTCCGCACCCGGTCCTTGTCCGGCGAGTGAGCGCAGCGTGGTGCGTACATCCAGAAGCGAACCGACCGTCGACAGCGCGACCATCCGCCCGACCCGGGCCAGGTCAGCGTCAGAGCCGGATGCGACCAGCTCGATCGCTCGCTCGACGCTCAGCCCGAGCTTGGTGCTCGCCATCGCGACGCGTTCGTTGGCCAGCGTTGTGCGGGCCAACCGCCATCCGCCGTCGACCTCCCCCACGACGAGCTCATCGGGTACGAAGACGTCGTTGAGGAACACCTCGTTGAACAACGCGTCTCCGGTCAACTCCCGGAGTGGACGGACATCGAGTCCTGCGGATCGCATGTCGACCAGGAAGTAGGTGATCCCGGCATGCTGCGGTGCGTCCGGGTTCGTCCGTGCGAGGCAGATCGCCCAGTCGGCCTGCTGCGCCAGCGACGTCCAGACCTTCTGGCCGGTCAGCGACCAGCCGCCCTCGACCCGGACCGCCTTCGTACGCAACGAGGCCAGGTCCGACCCGGCTCCCGGTTCGCTGAACAGCTGGCACCAGACGATGTCTCCGGAGAGGGTCGGGCGTACGAACTTCGCGCGCTGCGCGTCAGTGCCGTGCGCCAGGATCGTCGGCACTGCCCAGCCACCGATCTTGATGTCGGGCAGGGTCACCCCTGCGGCGGCCAGTTCCTGGTCGATGACGATCTGCTCGACCGGGCCGGCATTGCGCCCGTACGGAGCGGGCCAGTGCGGCGCGATCAGACCCGAGTCGACCAACGCGTGGCGACGACAGAAGTCCGGCGCCATGGCAGCGGTGCCGACCACCGCACGGATCTCGGCGCGTACGGCCTCGTCCTGACCGTCGAGGTCAATGTCGACGGCCCGGCGGACCCCACCGACGGCACGCTGGGCCAACGATCGCGCGAAGCTGTCGCCCGAGCCGACGATCGCTCGCAGTGCAGTCGCGCGCCGCAGATAGAAGTGAGCCTCGTGCTCAAAGGTGAACCCGATGCCGCCGAGCACCTGGATGCAGTCCTGGGCAACCCGGACAGCCCCGTCGAACGCGATTGTCCCGGCGACATCGGCGGCGTACGCCGACTGTTCCGGACCGCTCGTCGCGGCCGCAGCGACGTCCCAGGCGGCAGCATTGACAGCCTCGCTCGTCTCCAGCATCTGCGCACAGAGCTGCTTGATCGCCTGGAACTTCCCGATCGGCTGCCCGAACTGCTCACGGATCCCGGCGTACTCAACTGCGATCTTCAGACAGCGTCGGGCGACGCCAGCCGCCTCGGCCGCGGCAAAGGAGACCAGCACCCGCCGCACGTCCGCACCAGAGGCTGACAGTTCGTGGACGTCTGCCAGCGGAGCGTCAACAGTGACCGATCCGGTCCGCCGGGTCAGATCCAGGCCGACCGACGCTTGCACGGTGACACCTGCTGCCGGCACCGCGAACCACCGCTCGCCAGCGCCAAGGAGGAACCAGTCGGCTCCAGGAGCATCGAGTACCACCGACACCGTCCCGGTCAGCCGCTCGGCCATCTCGAGCGACGCCACCAGGCCGACGGCCGCACGTCCACCGGTTGCAAGCGTCGCCATCACTGGAGCGATGTCACCGGCGACCACACCGGTCACCGAGGTCGAGAGGACCGGGCCCGGGAGCAGTTCCTCCGCTGCCGAGGACACAGCCACCGCAGCGTCCAGAAGAGACCCTCCGCCGCCGCCCGCACCCTCCGGCGCAGCGATCAAGGCAAGGCCGTGGGCGGCCACGTGCTTCCACACGTCGCCAAAGGTCGCTTCGACGTCCGCCTCAGCACCGCGGACGGCGTCGAGCCCGGCCAGACTCTGCGCCCAGTCGACGACCGAAGCAGCCAGGTCCTGATGATCAGGGGTGACACCGATCGACACCGGAACCTCCAAAACTAGAACGTGTTTCACTTATCGTAACGGAGGCCACAGCGAGAACGTGTTCCACTTTGTGGCAAAAGTTGGCTAGCCTGATCCGACAGACTCACCTGGAGGGGCCCCATGAGTGTGAACGCCACAGTGCCGGAGGAAGCTGCCGGCAGCGTCGCGCAGCGTGAGCGGCGCGCCCGGATCCTCGACGCAACCGTCGAACTCGCATCCGAGGGCGGCTTCGATGCCGTCCAGATGCGTACCGTCGCCGACTCTGCAGGCGTTGCGCTCGGCACGCTCTACCGCTACTTCCCCTCGAAGATCCACCTGCTCGTCTCGGCCCTGAGCCGCGAGTTCGACCAGGTCGAGGAGATCTCGCGTACGCACCAGGTCCCCGGCGACACCCCGTACGGTCGAGTGATGTTCGTGCTCGAGCGCACCACCCAGAACCTTCAGGTCCGGGCGAACCTCACCGAGGCCCTCGTACGCGCCTTCATGTTCGCCGACTCCACGGCGCAGACCGAGATCCACGAAGTCGGCATCAAACTGACCTCGCTCTTCGCCCGCACGATGACCGGCGAGCTCGATCACGAGCCGACCCAGGAGGAAGCCGATGTCATCCGCGTCATCGCGGATGTCTGGCTCGCCTCACTGGTCAGCTGGGTGACCGGTCGCAGCGGCGCCGATGACGTGCTCCGGTCGATGGAGACCGCCGTCAGGCTGCTGCTCGTCGGCAAGGACTGACGACAACGGCCCACCGCGGAGGGAGTGTGCGGTAGGCCGTTGGGTCCGTCTGCAGGCTCAGCCGCCGAAGGAGTGCGTCGCTGTCGCGCCACCATCCACGGCGATCTCCGCGCCAGTGGTGTACGCGCTCTCGTCGCTTGCCAGATAAACGTACAACGGCGCGACGTCCGACGGCAGCCCCACGCGCTTCAGCGCCACCTTGGAGGCGCCGAACTCCATCGCCAGATCGCCACCGTGCTCACGGGTCATCCCGGTGTCGATCATGCCCGGGTGTACCGAGTTGACCCGGATGCCGAAGCTGCCGAGCTCCATCGCGGCCACCTTGGTCATGCCGCGGATCGCGAACTTGGTCGCGGAGTACGCGACGAGGTGGCCCATGCCGCCCAGGCCCTCGATCGACGACGCATTGACGATCGATCCGCCGCCCGCCTGCTTCATCGACGGAATGACCGCCTTCATGCCCAGGAAGGTACCGAGCTGGTTGACCCGGAAGACCTGCTCGTACAACTCGACCGACGTCTCGGTGATGGCGCCGAATCGCAGGATGCCAGCGTTGTTGACGAGCACGTTCGGCGCACCGAAAGCTGCCGTGGCGGCCTCGACCAACGCGGTCCAGGAGTCCTCGGAGCTGACGTCGTGCTTGACGAAGATCGCGTCGGCGCCGAGCTCGGCGGCGAGCGCCTCGCCGGGCTCGACAGCCACATCGGCGATGACGACCTTGGCGCCTTCGGCGACGAACGATCGTACGATCGCGGCGCCCTGGCCCTGCGCGCCGCCGGTGACGATGGCGACCTTGTTCTGGAGACGAGTCATGGTGATTTCCTTGTGATCGGGGTCAGACGGTCAGACGCATGACGGAGTCAGCGGAGAAGCTGAGTCCGGGGTCCCGATCGGCGAAGAATCCGCCGATCTGGTGGTCGAGGTCGGCAAGGTCCCAGGCGTCGCCGGCTGCGTCGAAACGCTGCTCGACGACCGGCGGCGCCAGCAGCGCCACCATGCCGCCGTACACGACGAAGCACTGGCCGTTGATCGAGTCCGCGGCCGGCGAAGCCAAGTACGCCACGAGTGGTGCGACGTGGTCGGGCGAGTAGGGGTCGACCGCCTTGCCCGAGGTGTCGTCGCCGAAGACCTGGGCGGTCATGGCCGTACGCGCCCGCGGGCAGATCGCATTGGCGCGTACGCCGCTGGAGGCCAGGCCACGTGCTGCCGACAGTGTGAGCGCCATGATTCCGGCCTTGGCTGCGGCATAGTTCGCCTGACCCGGAGACCCGGAGAGGAACGCCTCGGACGCGGTGTTGATGAGTCGGCCGTAGACCGGCGCACCCGTCTCCTTGCTGAGCCCGCGCCAGTACGCGGCGGCGTTACGGGTGAGCAGGAAGTGTCCCCGCAGGTGGACGCGCAGCACCGCGTCGAACTCTTCGTCGGACAGGTTGAAGATCATCCGGTCACGGGTGAAGCCGGCATTGTTGACGACGATGTCGAGCGAGCCGAGCTCATCGACGGCCGCAGCCACCAGAGCGTCAGCAGTACTGCGCTCCCCCACGTCGCCGGCCACGATCACGGCGCGGCGGCCGAGGGCGCTGATCTCGGCGGCCGCCTCGTCCGCGCGCCCTTCGAGGTCATTGAGTACGACGTCTGCGCCTGCCGCAGCAAGAGCCAGAGCCTCGGCGCGGCCGAGCCCTGCGCCCGCGCCAGTGACAACCGCGACCCGACCGGTCAGCGGCAGAGTTGCGTCGGTCATGCGGTCTCGTCCAGCACGGTGTCACTCAACGACAACGCGGCGCGTGGGCACGCAGCGACTGCGCGGCGTACGGACGCGGCGTCGGCTTCACCGATGTCGTGAGTGGCGATCAGCAGGTTGTCGTCGTCGTCGAGATCGAAGATCTGTGGAGCCATGCCGACGCACAAGGCGTTCGACTCACAGAGGTCGTAATCAACAGACAGCTTCATGAAGTCGCCCCGATCAGTGCGCGCAGTACTAGAGATGTTCAGGTAGAACGTGTTCTAGTTTAGCGACTCTGGTGGCCGCCTGCCAGTACTTGGAGGGGTCAGAAGATGACGTTCATGTCATCAACCAACCAGTTGCCGCCACGGTCCACCAGCGTGACGTTCAAGCGATAGGCCACGACGCTGTTCGACGACGTGTTCTTCGCCGTCGTCGAGACGACGATCAGCACGAACACGTGGGCGGTGTCCTTGGTCATGGAGGTGACGCCGTCGGCAGCAACCTTGGATGTCTGCTTCGCACCACCAGCAGCAAGGGTCTTCCACTGTGCTGCGGTCACCTGGCCTGAATACTTCGCAGCCATCTTCGCCGTCATCAACGTCTCGGCGGCGGCGTTGTCCTTCTCATGCGTCACCGCTGTGACGGTGTACGCCTTGATGGACGCCTCGGAGGCACGGCTCAGGACGGCGTCGCGAACACTCGATGCGGTCTGCTGCTTGTTGCTCGCAACCGTCGAGTTCCGCTCGGCAAAGAACGCCAACGCTCCGACGGCAAGCACCACGACCAGCAGGACGGCGAGGACCACCGACACCCACTGCGGCGCCGACCACGACCGCGGAGACAGACTGGCTCGCTTCGAACTGGCGGTGCCCGTCGCCGCCGCAGGAGACTCTTCCAACGCCTCTGGCTCCGCAGGCTCCGGAAGCACTGCAGGCTGGGGAAGCTCCGTACCGCACCCGGGGCACCAGCGCGCCTTTGCCGATACGCGGGCCTGGCATTCAGGGCAGCGCAGCCGTACGCCGATCATGCGACGGGTCCCCACTTCGAGATCTTCCATCCCCCGGGCGTGAGCACGACATCAACCTCGAGGACGTACGGCGAGCAGAGCGTCTGGGCTGGACAGTTCGACGTCGCCGCAACCTTCTTCAAGGAGGGGCTCGTCTCGTTCTCGTGGGCCATCACGAAGGCCTTGGCGGTCGTCGCCTTGAGGTCATTGATGGCAACCGCGTCCACTCCGCCGGTTGCGATGATCTTCGCGGCGTAGATCCTCGCTTTTGAGGTTTCGATCTGCGAGTTGACGAAGTCGATGAAATCACCCGAAACGCTGCGGGTGACCGAAGCTGCCCACGTGTCGAGGTGCCGGTAGTCAGGGCTGAACAGCGCAGTGATCTCGTCACTGACGACGCTCTTCACTGCGTCGATCCGGCCCTGCTCGGCGTCTCCCTTGGCCGTCACGCCAACCGCCTTGGTGCCGACTGTGACGATCAGGATCAGCATCGTCAGCGCGAGCGCGACGGCCACCAGGAGGACCAGATTCATCCGGGTCCGTAAAGCTTGAAGCATGGGAACGTTCTACCTCACCGCGGGGTCAGGTTGACGCCACGCTGCAGCAACGCGTCGGAACCGGTGTAATTGGGTTGCGCCTTCGGGTCGTCACAGCGAGCCGGGAACAGCGGCAGGTCACTGGTGTTGAGCGGGCTCGGCCAGGGGTGCGGCAGATACCCGGCGCCCGAACACACTCCAAGCGTGTAGGAGAACTGCATGTTGAGGTGCCCGTAGCCGTCGCCGGGCGTACCGGTGAATCCGGTGGCGATGACCGGGGGCAAGACCACCAACGTCTGCTCGAGAGCCGGCAGATGGGCTGAGACCACCTGGTTGAGCGGGATGAGATTGGCCAGGAAACTCGGTACGACGGCACTCAGGTCATTGACGAGTCCGTCGGCTTCCCTGATCGCCGGCCCGCCGTTCGCAAGGACCGTCCGAAGGTTGGTGTCCGACACACTCAGTGCGCCGGTGAACTTCGCCAGCCCTGCGGCAAAGTTCGCGATGTCGGAGGCGTGCGCCGCCTGCGTCTTCAGCACGGTGGTGCTCGAGTTGATCAGGTCGATCGTGGCCTGCTCGTGAGCGGCGGCCGTGTTGATGAACTTGCTGCCTGAGTCGACCATCTGTCCGAGCGAGTCCGCATTGCCCTTGAACATCTTGCCCAATTCGCTGACGGTCGTCTGCAGGCTCCCGATCGGCACGGAGCGTACGAATCCGTCGATGTCGAGGAGCAGCTGGTCCGTCGTTTCCGGGATGCTGGCTCCCGTGCCGGAGAACACGTGGCCCGCCGTTGCGTACGGACCCGACGCGCTGGTGGGGCTGAAGTTGAGGTACTGCTCCCCCACCGCGGTGAGGTCTGCCACCGACAGTGCCGACGACAGCGGGATGTCCGCATTCTTGTCGACCCGGATCGTGACACGCACGCCAGTCGAGGTCAGGCTCATGTCCGTGACCTTGCCGACCTTGACGCCGCGATTGTCGACCTCGCTGCCGATGTAAAGCCCCCCGGACCGCGGCAGATCGACGTACATCGACACCTGGCGCCCGAACAGCACGTTGAAGGCACCGAGATAGTTCGCCGCGACGAAGACGATGCCGGTGGCCGCGAGGATCACGAAGGCAAACAGCCGAATGCGCAAACCGGTACTCACAACAGGCCTCCCAACCCAGTGCCCGGCCCCAGGAGTCCGCCCAACGGACCCTTGGGTGACAACAGACCAGACGTCACGGGGCCGAGGAGGCCGTCAAGGGGATTGACGGGAGCCGTCGTGGGCTTCTTTCCTCCGGTCACGCTCGAACCCAACTTCGCCGCCGTCGGCGAACAGAACAGCGTCAGACCCGTGACGGTGCACAACGCCGCCATCAACGGGGCACAACTGCCGTTCGAGTAGACCGAGCACAACTGGCCCACGTTCGGCAGGCCCGTATCGCCGCCGTGCAGAGACCCGCTGAGCGCCTTGTTGAGGTCGAAGTCCATGTGGAACAACGCGTTCGAGTAGTCGCCCTTGGCCAAGGTCGCCGCTTCCTTCGGGAAGGGGAACGTCGCCAGCATGACCAAGCCCTGCGGCAGCGACTTTCCGGCGTCAGCCAGCCCCTTCAAGGTAGGACCGAGTTCCTTCAGGTCGGCAACAATGTTGGCCCGACTCTGGCTGATCACGTTCGTGCCGACCCTGCCGAGCCTGTCCAGAGCAGTCAGCATGGTCATCAGGTCCTGATGCTGCTGGTTGAGCACCTTCAGTGCAGGTCCGAACGAATCCAACGCGCTCGCAACGACGCCATGCTCCTTGTTGAGCGTCCTGGTCAACTTGTTGACCTCCGACAGTGCCTCGATGATGTTCGCGCGCTGGCCATTGAGCGATGTCACCAGCACGTCGAGGCTGCTGAGCACGCTGCGCACATCGCCCTGTCGGCCGTCCATTGCCTTGTTGAGCTCGGTGCTGATCGTCTTCAACTGCTGGACCCCACCACCGCTGAGGATGCTCGAGAGCGCCCCGAGTACTTCCTCGACCTCCGGGTTGCGGGACGTCTGAGCCAGCGGGATGGTCGCACCATCGGCGAGGCGACCGACCGATGCCGTGCCCGTCGGCGGGTCCAGTTCGATGAACTTCTCACCCAACAGGCTGGTCTGGCGTACGTCGGCGATCGCATTGGCCGGCAGGACGACGTCCTTGCGGATCGTCATGTCGACCTCGGCGTTCCAACCGAGCCGGGTGACGGAGTCGACCTGCCCGATCGGGACGTCGTTCGCCATCACGTGGGTGTACGGCACCACGTCAACGACGTCACTGAAGATCGCCTTGACGTGATAGCCATCGCCCGAGCCGACAACCTTGCCGGGCAGCGGGAGGTCGTACGCGCCGTGGAACTGGCAGCCGGTCAGTGCGACCATGCCCGCCACCGCAGCGACAACTCCTCGAATCAATCGTGTCGTCATCCCAACAACCCCTTCAGCGCAGGGTCGAGGATGCCCGCGAGACCAGCCGACGGTGCTTGGGGGAAACTCTTCGACGTGGTGGAGGACGGGTTCACCCCATGGTTGGTGCCGCCCGGCAGGAGTGCGCGTAGCAGGTCGCAGGCGGTGCCAGGGTTGGGCATCCCGGCAGAGGTGATGACGCCACAGAGCAGGTTGCCGACGTCGGTCCCCTCGGGGCCCAGCTGCAGTCGGATCCCCTCGGTGCCGGTCACGCTGTCGTAGGCCTCGGTGAGGTTGTTCAACCCCAACGGGGCCAACTGCAGGATCTGGCCCAACGTCTTCCGCTGATCGCCAAGAGCCTTCACCGTGGTGGTCAACTGCTGGATGTCGCCCTTGAGCGCAGCGCGGTTGTCGTGGACGAACGACTGGACGGTGCCCAGCGCGTCAGCGATCGCCGCCAACGCCTGCTGCAGATTCTGACTCTCCCCGCCGAGCTCGGTCGAGACCCCCGCAAGCCGAGTCAGGAAGGTGCTGACCAGTGCGTCGTTGTTGCGCAACGTCGTGCTGAGCGACGACAGGCCATCGACGGTCGAGAACAATTGCGGCGAGTTGTCCCCGAGCACCCTGACCGCGCCACTGAGATTCCTCAGCATGTCGTTACCGAGGACACCGTTGCCCTTCAGCGCCTTCGCGCTGGCGTTGAGCAGTTCGGACAGCGCGCCGGTCTTGTTGGCCTCAGATGGCCCCAAGGTCTTGCTGAGCTGCGACAAGCTCTTGTAGACGTCGTCGATCTCGAGGGGCTGGTGGCTCCGCGACGCCGGGATGTCCCCGCTGTCGGCGACGGAACTCGACGAATCACACGTCCAGCACCAGTTCTCGCCCTTCGCCGCCGTCAACTGGACGAATCGGTCCGCCACCAGGGTCGGAGCGACGATCGATGCGCTCACATCAGCCGGCAGGTGATACTTCGCGTCGTAGGTCATGTCGACCCGCACAGTGGCACCCTCGGGCACGATGGCTGTCACCTGACCGACCGTGATGCCCATGATGTCGACACTGCTGCCGGCATAGACGCTGATGGCCTGTGAGAAGTGCGCGCTGACCGTACGCGTCTTCGGTCCCGACGTGAACCAGAACGCACCGATGATGAGCAGCACGATGACGGCCGCGGCGATGAGTCGCTGGCGGAGAGTGGTGGCCCGGACACGGGCGAGATCAAGTGCCATCAGTACGTCCTCACACCAGGCACGAATTCACCGGTCGCCAGTCCAGGCAGGTTCGGAACGTACGCGTCGAACCACGGGCCCGTGCCGATCACGTTCTCCAGGATGGATGCGTACGGGCCGTAGTACTTGATCGTGTCGCTGAGTTGCTGCTTGCGCGCGTTCAGGAACGTCAACGCGGTGTTCAACTGCTTCAACGCATCCCCGATCTGTGCCTGGTTGTCGGTGGCAACTCCCTTGAGTTGCACCGCCAGACGCCGGGTCGACGTCAGCAGGTCGTCGATCGCCTGTCGCCGGTTGAGCAGTTCCTGGAACACGAGGTCGCTGCTCTTCATCAGCGCCAGGAGGTCGCCCTTGCGAGAGTTGAGCAGGTTGGAGACCGACTGCGCGTGGTTCAGCAGTTGCCCGATCTCGGTGTTGCGCGACGAGATCACCGACGAGAGCCTGGACAGACCAGCGAACGACCCCTTGACGTTCGGAGCAGCGCCGTTGATCGTCGTCGCCAAGGTCGACAGTGCCTTCGAGAGGTTCGCCTGGTTGATCTTCCCGGTCGTGTTGGTGAGATCGGTCAGAGCTCCGACGATGTCGTAGCCAGCCGTGGTGCGACAGTCCTTCGGCTGGGTCGCCGTCGCATCCGGGCGTGGGCAGGTAATCGTCCCGCCGTCCGACATCGTGTCGTCACCGATCGGGGTGAGCTTGAGGTACTTCTCGCCCAGCAGATTGAGCACCTCGACCGAGGCTGTCGACATCTTCCCGAATTTCTGGCCGTGCACGTCGAAGTCAACCCGGATATGGGTGCCTTCGATCGACATGCCGTCGACGCGACCGACTCGAATACCGGCGATCTCGACCTGATCGCCGACCTTCAACCCGCTCGCATCCTTGAACTCCGCGTGGTACGTGGTGCCGGCGAAGAAGGGGAACTTCTGCAGGGTGAATGCCGCGAGCATCGCCAACGCCAGCACGCCGATCGCGAGACCGCCATACCAGGTCAGGTGCTTGTCCGTACGTCTTGCCATCAGTTCGCACACCTCGGTTGCGTGCTGTACACGTTCAGGTATTTGTTGATCTGTGCCTGAATCTGGTTGAGCGCCGAATTCGCCTGCGCCGCCACCGGGCCGAGGTTCAGCAGGGTGCCCAACTGCGGCAGGATCACCCGACCCGTGAAGTCACACAGGTAGTAGTTGTACCAAGATCCGAAGGTCCCGATCCTTGCCTGCCGGCGCAACGTCGTCGGCAACTGCTTGAGTGCCGCGTCGAGTGCTGCCTGGGCCGACGGCTGGTTGAGGATCGTCATCACCCGACGCAGTTGGGCGATGTCCTCCTTGGTGAACGGACGGGCCTGGGTGAGCAGGTCAGCGAGTTCCTGTGTGAGTGTCGAGATGTTCTGGATCGAGTCACCGATCTGGACACGGTCGTTGGACAGGTGACCCATCCACTGCTCAAGGCCCGTCAGGAGATCGGACAACTGCTGGTGGCGGCTGTCGATCGTGGCCAAGGTGCCGCCAAGGTTGGTGATGACCTCGTTGATCAACTGATCGCGATCAGCCAGTGAGTTCGTCAACGACGCAGTCTTGGCGAGCAGGTCAGAAACGTTGCCGCTCTCCCCCTGGAGCACCTGGATGAGGTTCATCGACAGGTCGTTGACGTCCTTCGGCGTGAGCGCCTGGAAGAGCGGCTGGAATCCGTTGAAAAGCGCGGTGAGGTCGAGCGCCGGCGTGGTCTGGGTGGCCGGGATCGTGTCGCCGGGGTTCAGCATCTGCGTGGACGCCTCACCTTGACTCAACGCGAGATAACGGTCGCCGACGATGTTGAGGAACCGGATCTCCGCGCCACTGTTCTTGGTCAACTGCAGACCGGAGGTGACATCGAAGGAGACGATCGCCTCGTTGCGGTTGTAGATCTCCACCCCGGTGACCGTGCCGACCGAGACGCCCGCGACCCGGACGTCATCGCCCGACTTGAGTTCACTCGCGGTGGTGAAGATCGCCTTGTAGCCGTGCTGCGACCCCACCGTCAGGTGGCCCATGATGACGGCCAACAGGCCGGTGACGAGCAGAGAGACGACCACGAAGATCCCGAGCTTGATCGCGGCGCTGACCGTCCGGACGTTACGCGTACTCACGGGTGCCTCGCATGCGATACGCCGTCGTTGATCCGCAGGTGCGGCTGACCCGGGCCTTCCTTGGGGTACGGCAGGCCATAGCACCACGGTCCGTGGCCGACGTCGCCGTAAACCGGGCGTTCTGACGACGTGAATGCCGTCTGCTGCGTGCCGCTCAGGAGCATGGTCTGGCTGACCCGACTGTGCTCGAAGATCTGGTTCAGACGTGGTGAGTACCGGTCCAGGCCCTGCAACAAACACGTGTACTCGGGCGAGTACACGTCGAGCAGCGACAGCAATGGGTGCGCGACCGCAGCCTCGGTGATGAGACTCTGTCCGTTGGCGTTGAGGAATGAGGTGCCGTCGTTCGACAGCGTCGTGAGGTCGTTGAACAAGGTATCCAGTTGACCGCTCTGCTGGGCGACTGTGGTGGCCGTCGTGGTCGCGTTCCTCAGGATGTTGACCAGATCCGGCGCGGCGAGGCCGTAGACCTTCGCTACCTTTGCCAGCTGCGCCAGGTCAGCCTCCATCGTGGGGAGGTGCGGGTTGAACGTGGCGAGATAGGAGTTCAGGTTGCTCAGCGTTTGCCCGATCTCGTCACCGCGCCCCAGAAGCGCCGAGGAGATCGCATGCAGGGTGACATCCAGGTCGGACGGCTTGATCGATTTCAACAGCGGGAAGAGATTGGCCAGCACGCTCTCGAGTTCGACGCTCGTGGTGACCCGGCTCGCCGGGATGACGGCACCGTCGGCAATCGCACTGTCGCGTACGCCGACGGGGTCGACGAACTGCACGTACTTCTGCCCGAACAGCGTGGTCGGGACGATCTTGACCGAAACGTTCGACGGGATCCCGGAGGTGAACTTCGGATCCAGCGCCAACTTGATGACGGCCTCCGAGCCGTCGTCGGTGACGCTGCGGATCTGACCGACGATCACACCGTGCATGCGTACGTCGCCGAACTTCGGCAACTGCAGACCGGCCCGGCTCGCAAGCACGGTCACATCGGTGGAGGACACGAAGACCTTGTCGTAGATGGCGATCGACAAGGCGATCAGGAGGCCCATCGCGGTCAGGAAGGCGACGCCAGCGACCTGCAATCGGCGATGCTCCGCCTTGGTGTCATGAATGATGTTGCTCAGCATCGCCGCTACCCAGTGATCCTGACCGTGGTCGTTGAGGCCCACATGGCGAAGCTGATGAAGAAGTCGGCCACCACGATGGTGACGATCGAGGTACGGATGGCGCGGCCCACCGCCCGACCGACACCTGCCGGCCCGCCCGAGGCGGTGTACCCGTAGTAGCAGTGGATCAGGACGACCGCGATCGCCAGGATGATCAACTTGAGGAACGACTTCAGGATGTCACCGGGCGGCAGGAACGCCAGGAAGTAGTGGTCATAGGTGCCCGCCGACTGGTGATAGATCTGGGTCACGATGAGCCGAGGCGCCAGATAGGACGAGCACAGCGCCACGATGTAGAGCGGGATCACCGCGATGAACGCGGCGATCATCCGGCTCGTGACCAAGAACGGCAGCGACGGGATGCCCATCACCTCAAGTGCGTCGATCTCCTCCGAGATCCGCATCGCTCCCAGCCGGGCGGTGTAACCGCAGCCCACCGTCGCAGCGAGCGCGATCGACGCGATCAGCGGAGCGACCTCACGCGTGTTGAAGTACGCCGAGATGAAGGCACTGAACTTCGCGACACCGATCTGGCTGAGCGAGGCGTACCCCTGGATGCCGACCTCGGTGCCCGCGAAGAACGCCATGAAGGCGATGACGCCGGCCGACCCGGTGATCACCGCGAGACCGCCGACGCCGAAGGTGATGTCCCCGACCGTGGCCCACACCTCACGGCGGTGACGACTCATCGTCCTCGGTACGGCCGCCAAGGCCTTGACGTAGAACAGGAACTGATCGCCGTACTCCTCGAGGCGACCCTTCTGTCCGTCGACGAATTCGGTGCCGAGTTCCCGCACGATACCCATGTCGATCACAGCCCGTTCTGGGGGACGAGTTGGAAGTAGACGGCGGTGATGATCGAGTTCAGCAGGAACAGCAGCATGAACGCGAGGATGACCGTCTGGTTCACGGCCTTGCCGACCCCGCTCGGGCCGCCTGCGGCATTCAGGCCCTTGTACGCGCCGACGATCGCCGCCAGGAAGCCGAAGACGCCCGCCTTGACCATCGCGATGTAGAGGTCTGGCAACGATGCCAACGCGGTGAACGATGACAGGAAGGCGCCTGCCGAACCGCCGGAGATGATGACCGTGAAGAAGTAGCCGCCGGCGATACCCGCGGCGATCACGATTCCATTGATCATCATTGCGACGAACAACGTGGCAAGGACGCGTGGGGTTACGAGGCGGACCACCGGGTCGATGCCGAGCACCTCAAGCGCATCGATCTCCTCGCGGATCTTGCGCGCACCGAGGTCGGCACAGATGGCAGAACCTGCGGCACCAGCGATGATGAGCGCCGCCGCGATCGGGGCGGCTTCGCGTACTGTCGCCAGCACAGCGGTTGCACCAGCGAACGACTGGGCACCGAGCTGACCGGTCAACTGGCCCACCTGGAGCGAGATCACGGCGCCGAACGGGATCGACACGAGGATCGTCGGCATGAGCGTCACGCTGGTGATGAACCACGCCTGCTCGATGAACTCTCGGCCCTGGAACCTCGTGGTGAAGGTGGCTTTGATGACGTCAACCGTCATGGCAGCGATCTCACCCGGTCCGCGGAGCATGGCGGCAACACTCAACGCCATGTAGTAACCCCCAACCGCTTGTGACCAGATTCAACCGTGTGTGACCTGATTCACTTGAGCATAAAGTAGAACAGATTCTAGTTTTGGACAAACGGCGCCATTCGCGCCCTCAAATGTGAAGGAACGCGTACGCGCCGTGGCTCAAGACATCCCCTCCGGGCTCACCATCCCCGCAGTATTCGACATCGGCACTCTGACCGCAGACGGGGCCGGAGCCGCTGAACACACCGATGTCGTCGTGGTCGGCTTCGGCATCGCCGGAGGCAGTGCAGCGCTGGAGGCCGCTCGATCCGGAGCGCGAGTGATCCTGCTCGAGCGTGCCTCGACGTACGGCGGCACCAGCGCGATGTCCGGTGGCCACTTCTACCTGGGCGGCGGCACGCCTGTGCAGAGTGCCACCGGTCAGGCCGACTCGGCCGAAGCCATGGCTGCGTACCTCCGCGCCGCGAACCCGACGGCGGCACCGGAGAAGGTGGACGCATTCAGCGACGACTCGGTCGAGCACTTCGGCTGGGTCGAAGCGCTCGGATTCGAGTTCGAGCGCAGCTACTACCCCGAGAAGGCAGTCATCCAGCCCGGCACCGAGGGGCTGATGTACACCGGCAACGAGAAGGTCTGGCCCTTCCGCGATCTCGCCACCCCCGCCCCTCGCGGCCACAAGGTCCCGCGCCCCGGCGAGATGGGCGGCACCCAACTGGTGATGGATCTGATGGCTGGGCGGCTCGAGGAGGCCGGAGTCGAGATCCGGTACGAGACCGGCGCGACCAACCTGATCACCAACGAGACCGGAGACGTCGTCGGTGTCGCGTGGCGGCACTTCGACCAGAGCGGCGTGATCGGCACCGACGCCGTCATCATCGCGGCCGGGGGCTTCGTGATGAACGCCGACATGGTCGCGGCCCACGTGCCACAGCTGCAGGAGAAGCCGTTCACCCTCGGCTCGACGTACGACGACGGACTCGGCCTGCGTCTCGGGTCCTCGGTCGGAGCCGAACTGCAGAACATGGACAGCGCCTTCATCACCGCGCCGGTCTATCCGCCGTCGCGGTTGCTGATGGGCGTGATCGTCAACAAACAGGGCGAGAGGTTCGTGGCCGAGGACTCGTACCACTCACGCACGTCGGGGTTCGTGATGGAGCAGACCGACCATGCGGCGTACCTGATCGTCGACTCCGAGCACATCGAGCACCCCGCGTTCCCGCTGTGCCCCTTCATCGACGGCTGGGACACGATCGAGGAGATGGAGGTCGGGCTCGGTCTGCCCACCGGCAGCCTGGCCGCCACACTGGGTCGCTACAACGAGAACGCCTCCCGAAAGGACGACCCCGACTTCCACAAGTACTCCGAGTGGCTCGAGCCGCAGGACGTCGGCCCGTGGGGGGCGTACGACCTGACGCTGGGGAAGGCGCTGTACGCCGGCTTCACGATGGGCGGGATGCGGACGTCGGTCGACGGCGAGGTCGAACGTGTCGACGGCTCGGCGATCGGCGGGCTGTACGCGGCTGGCGCGTGCGCCTCCAACATCGCCACCGACGGCAAGGGGTACGCGTCGGGCCTGCAACTCGCCGAAGGCTCGTACTTCGGGCGGCGTGCCGGTCGTCATGCCGCATCCCGCAAGGGCCAGAATCAGTCCGTGACCCCGTCCGAGCAGCCCCAGTCGCAAAACTAGAACCTGTTACAGTTTTGTGATGACCTCGACGGGCAGCGGAGCATGGACGGAGCCGGGTTCGTACCCGGTGGCGCCGGGCATCACCCGGATCCCACTCCCCCTTCCGATGGACGGCCTGCGGGCCGTCAACGTGTACGTGATCGAGACCGACTCCGGCCTCGTCCTCGTCGATGGCGGCTGGTCTATCGCTGAATCCCGGACCCAGTTCGAGATCTCGATGAAGGAGGCCGGGTACGCCCTCAGCGACATCCGTCGCTTCCTGGTGACGCACCTGCATCGCGATCACTACACGCAGGCGTACGTGGTCGGCCGAGAGGTCGGCGCCGACGTTGCCCTGGGCTTGGGCGACAAGCCGTCGATGGACCTCATGCACGACCGGTCGATCTCGCACGACCCCAATCTGGATCGACTGAAACTCGCCGGCGCGTACGAACTGGCAGCGAACTGGACGGCGATGATGCCGGCAGAACGTCCACCGATGGACGACTACGGCATGCCCGACCAGTGGCTCGACCGCGATCACACCATCGACATCGGCGGTCGTGTCCTGGCCGCCGTCTCGACGCCCGGCCACACCCAGGGCCACTTCGTGTTCGCCGACGCCTCGGCGGGCGTCCTGTTCGCGGGCGACCACGTGTTGCCGACGATCACACCGTCGATCGGTTTCGAACCGGCATGGGTACGCCAGCCGCTGCGTGACTACCTGGACTCGCTGCGCAAGGTCCGGGAACTGCCCGACCTCCAGTTGCTGCCCGCACACGGGCCGGTGACCGCCAGTTCGCACGCTCGTGTCGACGAACTCGTGGCCCACCACGACGAACGGCTCGACGCCTGTGCCGCCGCGCTCGCCGAAGGCGCAACCACCGCCTGGGAGGTCGCGGCGCTGCTGCCGTGGACGAACCGCGGCCGTCGATTGTCCGAGCTCGATCCGTTCAACAGCACGCTCGCAGCGTTCGAGACGCTGGCACACCTGGACCTGCTCCAGGCACTGGGTCGGGTGACAGTGTCCGAGGCCGATGGCGTCGCGTACTACGCGCAGGCACCGACCGCGGCGACGGTATCGTCGTGACGGTGACAGCAGCTGAGGTCCGGCGGGCGCTCGTACGCGCCGAACGCGGGGCGGCCATCGACGTCGCGGAGGCCGCCGTGTTGCTTGAGGCGCGTGGCGAGGACCTGGTCCGACTCTCGGCGATCGCCTCTTCGATCCGTGATGCGGGTCTGCTCGAGGCCGGCCGCCCGGGCGTGATCACGTACTCACCGAAGGTCTTCCTCCCCGTCACCCGGCTGTGTCGCGATCGCTGCCACTACTGCACGTTCGTCGCGACTCCGAGCCAGTTGGAGCGCTCGGGCGAATCGTTGTTCATGAGCCGCGACGAGGTGCTGGCGGTGGCGCGAGCCGGCGCCGAGGCCGGTTGTGCGGAGGCCCTGTTCACGCTGGGTGATCGGCCCGAGGATCGCTGGCCCGAGGCTCGCCAGTGGCTCGATGAGCGTGGCCACGACTCCACGCTGGGGTACGTTCGCGAACTGGCGATCGCGGTGCTCGAGGATACCGGGCTGCTCCCCCACCTCAACCCCGGGGTGATGTCGTGGGAGGAGATCAACCGCCTCAAGCCGGTTGCCCCGTCGATGGGGATGATGCTCGAGACGACCTCCCGGCGGTTGTACGAGACACCGGGATCGGCGCACTTCGGGTCGCCGGACAAGGATCCGGACGTACGCCTGCGGGTGCTCGAGGACGCCGGCCGGCTGTCCGTGCCCTTCACCACCGGGCTGCTGATCGGGATCGGAGAAACCGCCGCCGAGCGGGCCGAGTCGATCTTCGCGATCCGGAAGGTCGCGCGACAGTACGGCCACATCCAGGAAGTGATCATCCAGAACTTCCGCGCCAAACCGGCCACCGCGATGCGACACAGCGACGACCTCGGCCTGGACGAGTACCGCGCCGCGATCGCGACCGCGCGGATCGTGCTCGGGCCCGGCGTACGCCTGCAGGCTCCGCCGAACCTGGTCGACATCGACGAATGCACGGCGCTGCTCGCGGCGGGCATCGACGACTGGGGTGGCGTCTCGCCGCTGACCCCGGACCACGTGAACCCAGAACGTCCGTGGCCGAGCCTGGACGTCCTGCGCCAGGTGACCGCAGCGTACGGCCGGGCCTTGGCGCCGCGGCTCACCGCGCACCCCTCGTACGTCCTGGCCGGCGAGCCGTGGATCGACCCGCGGGTCCAGCCGCATGTCGCAGCGCTGACCGGGCCCGATGGGCTGATGGCTCCGGGCGTACGCGCCTCGGGCCTGCCCTGGCAGGAACCGGATGCTGCTCTCGTCAGCTCCGGCCGGACCAGCCTGGCGATCGACATCGACATCACCGGGCGTACGCACGACCGCCGGAACGACTTCGACACCATCTACGGCGACTGGGACAGCCTCCACGAGGCGAATGCTCCCGCCCCTCGCGCCGGACGGGTGGCCGCCGACGGACTGGCAGCGCTCGCCGCCGCGGAGGCCGATCCGGGCAACCTTTCCGACGAGCACGCGCTCACCCTCATCACGGCTGAGGGGTCGTTGCTGGCCGAGGTGTGTCGACTGGCCGACGACCTTCGCCGGGAGACCGTCGGCGACGAGATCACCTACGTCGTCAACCGCAACATCAACTTCACCAACGTCTGTTACGTCGGTTGCCGGTTCTGCGCGTTCGCGCAGCGACGCACCGATGCGGACGCGTACTCACTGTCGCTGGACCAGATCGCCGACCGCGCCGAGGAGGCCTGGGATCTCGGCGCCTCCGAGGTCTGCATGCAGGGCGGGATCGACCCTCAACTGCCTGCGAACGCGTACTTCGAGATCGCGCGGGCGGTGAAGGCTCGTGTCCCGCAGATGCATGTGCACGCGTTCAGCCCGATGGAGATCGTCACCGGTGCGTCGCGTACCGGCCTGTCCATCGAGGACTTCCTGATCCAACTCAAGGAATCCGGCGTCGACACGATCCCGGGCACCGCTGCCGAGATCCTCGACGACGACGTCCGCTGGGTACTGACGAAGGGCAAACTTCCGGCCGCGTCGTGGATCGAGGTCGTCACCACGGCACACCGCGTGGGCATCAGGTCCTCCTCGACGATGATGTACGGCCACGTCGACCACCCCGGCCACTGGGTCCAGCACCTGCGAGTGCTGTCGCGGATCCAGGACACTGCGTTGTCCAACGGCGTCGGCGGCTTCACCGAATTCGTCCCGTTGCCGTTCGTGCACCAGATGGCACCGTTGTATCTGGCCGGCGTCGCCCGCCCCGGTCCCACGCATCGCGACAATGTCGCCGTGCACGCGGTCGCGCGGATCATGCTGCACGGACGCATCCCGAACATCCAGACCAGTTGGGTCAAGCTCGGCGTCGACGGCACCCGGGCGATGCTCCGGGCCGGGGCGAACGACCTCGGCGGGACGCTGATGGAGGAGACGATCTCCAGGATGGCCGGGTCGGCCCACGGGTCCGCCAAGACCATCGCCGAACTCGAACAGATCGCAGCCGGCTGCGACCGCCCGACCCGCGAACGCACCACCACGTACGGAACCCCGACCAGGGAACTCTTGAGAGGCATCGCATGACCACCAACCACCTCCGTATTGCGATCATCGGCGGCACCGGCGCGCAGGGCAAGGGCCTGGCGGCCCGCTTTGCCGCGGCCGGTCACACCGTGGCCCTGGGATCACGCGACGCCGAGCGCGCCATCGCGGCCGCGGTGGAACTCAGCGACTTGATGCCGGCAGGGGCCGGAGAGATCTCCGGGGCAGCCAATGAGGCGATCGCCGACGGAGCTGACGTGATCGTGGTCGCGACCCCCTGGGACGACTCCCCCACCAGCGTGGCCTGGCTGGCTCCGTACGCCGCAGGCAAGGTCGTGATCTCCTGCGTCAACCCGCTGGGCTTCGACAAGCGCGGACCGTACGGCCTCGTCGTTGACGCCGGCTCCGCAGCCGAACACATCGCGGCGCAACTGCCCGGGGCACTGGTCGCTGGCGCGTTCCACCACGTGGCCGCACCGAAGCTGGTGAAGGTCGACCAGGCTCTCGGCGACGACGTCCTGGTCGCCTCCGACGACGCGACTGCGATGGCGGTGACGTGCGAGCTCGCCGCGACGGTGGCCGGACGCCCGGGCATCAACGCCGGTGCGCTGCGGATGTGCCGTCACCTCGAGCCGATGACCGCGACCCTGATCTCGATCAACAAGACCTACAAGACCCACTCCGGGATCAACATCAGCAATGTCGAGCTCGCCAGCGACTGACCCGCGCCGCGTCAGCGTCATCGTCCCGGTCAAACGACTCGGGGCGGCGAAGTCGCGTACGCAGTTGCCATCAGCCGCCCGTGAGGAACTCGCTCTCGAACTCATGGCCCGCACGGTTGGCGCGGCACTCGCAGCGACCTCCGTGGCCCGGGTGATCGTTGTTGCCGGGGACGCCGCCGTCGCCGAGGCCGCTCGGACGCTGGGAGCAACGGTCCTCACCGAACCTGGCTCCGGGGGTCTGAATGGTGCCATCGCCGCGGGCCGCGACCACGCTGTGCAGTCATTCCCCGACGATGACGTCGCCGTCGTCGTGGGCGACCTCGCCGACCTCGACTCCGCCGACCTCGACGCCGTCGTCGCTGAGTTCCATCGGACCGGCACGCCGCTGCTGGTCCCGGACCACCTCGGGACCGGCACCACGATGCTGGTGCACGCCCTCGCGGAGTCACCCTCGCTGCTCTTCGGCGTCGACTCGGCGGCTCGGCATCAGGCTGCCGGATACACGTCGTTCGTCGCTGCCCCGTCGAGTGCTCGCCGAGATGTCGACAGCCCGGCCGACGTCGAGTTGTTCAGTTCAGCGGTTCGCTGAGAGCGGCCTGCCAGTCCTCGGCGGACCAGCCGTGGGCGTACAGGATCGCGGCAACTACCTCAGGCCCTGCTCCGGGCACCTGGGCGAGTGCGGCGCGTACGTCCTCGGCTGATGCAGGTCCGCCGAATGCCCCCTGGGTCGACTCATCGCCGATGACGGCGTGCACGACGGCTTCCCGGGCGCCGAGTCCGAACATGTCCTCCGCGTCGGCACGTACCAACGCCACCGCACCCTCGCCGTGCTCGCCGACCGGGAGAACCAGGTCGCCGCGGCCCCGAATGACCGCGAACGGCCGTCCCCCGATCTTGCCCGCGACCAGTTCGGCAGCACCGGTCAACTCATCGGCGACCGCCGGCAGCGTCACCGCCAGGGGGTTGCCGTACGGATCCGTGGTCCCGCGGTAGTCGGCGACGACGTTCACCCCGGCAGCGCCGATCGCAATGTCGGTCTGCCCGACACGCCACGCCCGGCCGGACGTGTCCGAGATGAGGACTCCGACATTGCGACCGACCTTCTCGGCAACGGCCGCGCGGAGCCGTTGGGCCGAGGCATCCGGGTCCTCGGGCAGTAGCACCAGCAGGCCCGGTTCGACGTTGGAGGCGTCGATGCCCGCTGCGGCCATCGTGAGCCCGTGCCGCGTGCGTACGATCGCGGTCTCACCACGTTGGGCGACGACGCGGACCGATTCGCGGGCGATCCACTCAGCTCGCTCCCCTGCGACGACGCGGCCCTCGGACTTGGCGACGATCTTGCTGGTGACGACCACGATGTCGCCATGCTCGAGTTCGGCCACCCCAACCAGCGTCTCTGCGAGATCAGTGTCGGCACCGACCTCGCCGACACCGTCCGGAGCCCAGATCTGGAGCATCAGCGGACCAGTTCGATCGCCGACCGTGCCATGGCAGCCGTCGCATCGACGTCGGTCATCATCAGCGGCACCGCGACCGCCCTGATCGCTGCGGCCTGCAGCGCCGGGACAGCGGAGGCGTCCACGGTGTCGACGAGCCAGCCGTCCAAGACTCCACCAGTCGATCGAGCCCCGTAGTGAAGTCCGACGGCTTCAGCACTCACCCCGACACCTATCGAGGCCAGCATCTGTTCGGCCATCCCGCGTACGTGTGCGCCACCGACGATCGGCGACAGCCCGACGACCGGAGCCGAGGTCGAGCGGATCGCATCGGACAGACCGGGGACCCCCAGGATCGTCCCGACCGAAACCACCGGGTTCGACGGCGGAAGGATCACCAGGTCAGCATCGGCGATCGCGGTGAGGACGGCCGACGTCGGCGCGCTCTGTGCCAGGCCCTGGAAGATCAGCTCGCGAGCGGGCACCTCGGCCCGAAGGCGTACCCAGTATTCCTGGAAGTGGATCGTCCGAGGCCCCTCGGCGTCCTCGATCACCACATGGGTCTCGACCTCGTCGTCGGTCATCGGCAGCAGTTCGACCCCCGGCCGCCAACGCTCACACAACCGCGCCGTCACCTCCGTCAGCGTGGCACCGCCGCGGAGCAATGTCGTACGGAGCAGATGCGTGGCGATGTCACGGTCACCGAGACCGAACCACTCGAGTCCGGCACCGTACGCAGCGAGGTCCTCCTTGGTCGACCAGGTCTCGTCCGTACGCCCCCAACCCCGGTCGCGATCGATGCCGTCGCCGAGCGTGTACATCACGGTGTCGAGGTCCGGGCAGACCCGGAGGCCGTGCACCCACATGTCGTCGCAGGTGTTCGCGACCACCGTGATGTGCGCGTCGGGAAGCAGGTGCTTCAGCCCCTGGAGGAACTTCGCGCCACCCATCCCGCCCGACAACACCACGACTCGGGACGGAGACTGGAACACGTTCTGCATGAGGACACCTTGCCGCATTTCCGCTGACTCGCGGGCACGGGGTCCGGGCTGCGTACCCGCATCGGCAGACGGTCAGGCTCTCAGGAACTCATCATGTTGCTCGACGTCGACCGGGACGACCGGATCGCTGACCGGCAGGACCTCGACCGGACAGTCGGAGGTCCGCAACAGCGCCCGTCCGGTGCCACCGAGGTGGTCGAAGAAGCCCCCGTTGCGATGGTGCCCGAGGAGGATCAGGGTCGCCTCACGCGAGCGGTCCTGGAGTTCGTGCGACGGGTGCCCGTGCACGGCGCGTACGTCGAAGGCTCCTGCGTCATGTCCGACCGCCTCGATCACGGCCTTCGCGACGAAATGTTCGACCATCGTCCGCCAGCGCGGGAAGTCCATCACCGAGTCGACCATCCGGCCGTAACCGGGAGGGAGGTCCCAGACGTGGATGAATTCGATGCCTGCCGCGCGCTCCTGAGCGGCTGCGAATCCGGCCCGCACCAACTCGAGTGAGATGTGGTTGTAGTCGTGGATGCCGACCACGACCAACTCTGGCCGATCGGGGCGCCACGACTCCGGTACGCACGTCACCGGCACGGGCGAGTGCGCACACACCTGCGCGACCATCGAGCCGAACGAGATCCGCTCGAGGAACGGTGTTCGATCCTCGCCGAAGACGATCTCGGAAGCGTGGCGTGCCTCGTGCAACAGCCCGCTGCTGCGTGAACCCACGGTAAGAGTTGAGGTGAGTCGCTCCGACGGCATCAGCGCGCGGGCGTACTCGACCGCCTCGGCAAGGACCGCCTTCCCGACCGTGTCGAAGTCCTGCGGGAGGTAGGGCGTGCCCATCGGCGCAGCGCCGGACATCGGGATGAAGACGGGCGCGACGTGCACCAGATGCAGTCCACGCCCAGATGCGTACGCTCGGTCGGCGCCATGGCGGATCGCGGCGGCACTACCGTCGGATCCGTCAACGCCGACCACGATCGGTCGGGTGTCCATTCGGAGCCTCCTGTGACGGATGGTTCCTTCCAGTACACGCCTGTTGCGGCCGCTTTTCCAGTGGTGATCGATTGCGACTTCTGTCGGAGGGAGCGGTGCCAAAGTTGGCTCCCTCCCCTAGGTTGGACACCGTGATCGAAGCCTCGCATCTCACCAAGTCCTACGGCTCCAAGAAGGCCGTCGACGACCTCAGTTTCAGTGTTCGCCCCGGCATGGTCACCGGCTTCCTCGGCCCCAACGGCGCCGGCAAGTCGACCACCATGCGACTGCTCCTCGATCTGGACGCCGCCACCGGGGGCAGCGCGACCATCAACGGCAAGCGCTACCGCGACCACAAGGCGCCACTGCAGGAAGTCGGCGCACTGTTGGAAGCCAAGGCCATCCACCAGGGGCGTACGGCGCGCAACCACCTCCGCGCGCTCGCTGCAACTCACGGCATCAGCAGGAAGCGTGTCGACGAGGTGATCGGCATCGTCGGTCTGGAGAGCGTCGCCAGCAAACGGGCAGGCGGGTTCTCACTCGGCATGGGCCAGCGGCTGGGCATCGCCTCGGCTCTGCTCGGCGACCCGCACACGCTGCTGCTCGACGAGCCCGTCAACGGCCTCGATCCGGAGGGCGTGCTGTGGATCCGCAACCTGCTCAAGGCGTTGGCTGCTGAAGGCCGCACCGTGTTCGTGAGCAGCCACCTGATGAGCGAGATGGCCGTCACCGCCGAGCACCTGATCGTGATCGGCAAGGGCAAGCTGATCGCCGACACCACGGTTGCCGAACTGACCGCCAACGCCGGTGTCAGCCACGTCCATGTCTCGGCGGCTGACAACACCTCGCTCCGCGAGGCACTCACCCGCGACGGAGTGACCGTCACCGACGCCGATGACGGCTTCGATGTCGTCGGAGTGGATGCCGCCGGCATCGGCGAGATCGCCCTGGCGCGGGGCATCGCGCTGACTCAACTGACCACGCAGAAAGCCACCTTGGAGGAAGCGTTCATGTCCGTCACCCGCGACGCGGTCGACTACCACGGGAGCGCCCAGTGAGCACCGGCACGCTGACCTTCCCCCGCATCCTCAGGGCCGAGTGGATCAAGTTCCGCACGTTGCGATCGACCTGGATCACGTACGCGGTGGCGCTGGTCCTGTCGTTGGGCATCGGAGCGCTGGTGAGCTTCGGCCACGGCCAGGAGGTCCACAACCATCCGGATCGCCACGAGCTCTTCGATCCGGTGATCTTCACCCAGACCGGAGTGTTTCTCGCCCAGTTGGCCATCGGCGTGATGGGCGTGATGAGTGTCACCGGCGAGTACGCGACCGGCATGATCCGCGCCTCCATGACGGCCGTCCCGAAGCGGACTCCCGTCCTGCTCGCGAAGGTCGTGATCTTTGCGCTCGTCACCGTGATCGTGTCACTGGTGATGACGTTCGGGGCGTTCTTCATCGGCCAGGCGATCCTCGCCCAGTGGAACATGAACGGGAGCCTCAGCAGCCCCGGCGCGGTCCGCGGCCTGCTCGGCGCCACGTACTACGTCACCATTGTCGGCCTGATCGGCCTCGGACTCGGCTTCCTGATCCGGAACACTGCGGGCGCGATCGCCTCGGTGGTCGGGCTGGTGTTCGTTCTGCCGATCATCGTCAGCTTCCTGCCATCGTCCTGGTCGCAGCACATCGGCAAGTTCCTGCCGAGCAACATCGCCGGGCACCTCATCGAGACCGTCGGCACGTCGGACTCCGTCCTGACCCGGCCCGTCGCAGTCGCCGTGCTCGCCGCGTACGCGTTGCTCGCGATCGTCCTCGGCTGGTTGGTCATGAAACGCAAGGACGTCTGAACCAACCCGTCGAAGGCCTCCGGCTCAGACCTCGGGTGTGTGCGTCCCGAACAGGCGCCGGTGATACGTCAAAGGCTGCGTCTCGTACGTCGCTGCATCGATCACGTCACAGAAAAGCACCACGTGGTCGCCGCCCGTGACCATGCGCGCGACCTTGACCGCCACATACGCGTGGATGTCTCCGAGTCGGGGTGCGCCGTCAGCGAGGGTCCAGGGCGTCGAGGTGAACCGGTCCTGGTCCCTCCGCGCGAAGCGGAGCGCAAGTTCGGACTGGCTCGCCGACAGCACGTTGACGCCGAGGATCGACCCTTCGCCGATGCGCGACAGCAGGCCGGAGTCGTGCTGCAACGAGATCAGCATCATCGGCGGATCCATCGACAGCGACGCGAACGCGGAGACAGTCGTGCCCCACGGAGTGCCGTCCACCACCGAGGTGACGATCGACACCGGCGCCGCGACGTGCGACATCGCTGCGCGGAAGTTCTTCTCCACCACCGGGTCGGTCTGACTCATCTGCACTCCTCGATCGCTTGAAGAACGCGATCTGAGGACCAATTCTTCCACGAATGTAAGGTTTGCCTGCCCAAAGTTGCTCAGGCGAGCGCGAAGGCGACCTTCCGGGTGGCGACATCGGCGACCGCCAGGGTGACCTTGACCGCCTGGCCAAGCGGCAGATTGACCGTCCCGGTGACCGGGCTTTCGACCGCGGGAGCCTGGATCGTGACCGATCCATGCGTCGGCTCTTTGCCACTGACGTCGACGATGACGCCGTCGAAGATCGCACCGACCTGCGGCGCGAGGATGCCGGCCTCGACCAGATCGAGGATCGCCCTCTCGTACGTCGAGCTGCGGCGGTCGGCGGCCCGCATCTCCTCCGGCACGCGAGTGATGGCGTCCTTGACCCAGGCTGGGACCGGCTGCTTCGCGCAGATCGACACGCAGATCTCCCCCGCGTACCGATCGATCAGGCGCCGCAGCGGTGCCGTGACATGGGCGTACGCGGAAGCCAGCGCGGCCTGGGTGTGCAGTGCGGGCACCTCGCCGTCGAAACCCACGTACCCGCTTCCCCGGAGCAACCTCATGGAAGCGACCAACATCGCCGCCTGCTTCGGGTCACTCACGTCGAGGCTGCGTACGAACTCCGGCACAGTCTGGGCTCCCAGTCCACACCGAGCGCAGCTGCGGTCCGACGCAGGCGGTCGATATCGCGAGGGTCCGGCGGAGGGAGGGTACGCAGCAGCCCGACCTTGGCCCCGAGCATCAGGTTGGCCGCTCCGAAACCGGTCAGCAGCGAGATCTGGGCGTTCCACTCCTCGATCGGCAGCTGCTGACGGAAGTTCAACCGCCACTCCTCGCCCACGACCTCGATCTCCTGATCCGGGAGGTTGAGCGTGATGCCGCCTCGATCGATCTCCTGTTGGATCCGCAGTTCACCGACCTCCTTGAGGAGCCGGATCGTCTCGGCATACGCGTCCGGCAAGGTGTCGTTGTCGAGTGCTGTCTGGACGCTCGCGTAGTCGAGCCGGGCGATCGACTTCACCCGCGCACGCTCGACATGGGTGGACACGATCGCGCCCTTGGCATCGAGTTCGGTCCTCCAGAGCAGCGCCGGCCTGATCTGGTCGGGCAGCAGGCTGGCGGCACCGTGCGACAGGACCTCGGGATGCAACGGCACGCTTGAATCGGCGCCATACAACGTGAGGCCGCGTTTGTTGACCTCGATGTCGAGCGCTCCCCCAGCCGTGACGAAGCTTGCGAGATCGGCGATGGCATAGCGGATCGTGTAGCCGCCGCCATTGCGCTCGATGTGCATCGCTTGGTCGAGATCCATCGATCCCGGCGGGTCGATCGTGACGAACCCGATCGCCGTCTGGTCGTTGTCCGGGAGTACGACGGAGGCGGCGGCACGTTCCGCCTCGGCCAGGACGTCGGCGGCGAAGTCGGTCACCTCCAATTCAGCCTGCAGGGCTGCGACGCCGCGGCGCAGGCTCTGCGCGGCAACGCCGTCATCGGCGTGGGCAACCCGGATCACACGACCTTGAGGCACGTCCACACCGTATCCGCCGAGACCCGACGTCCGTCACGCCGAAACCCGACATCTGCCACTGCGACACCCGACATCTGTCAGGCTGAGATGCGGAATTCGTCGCCGACGGCCCCACTGGCACGATGACCTCGTGTTGATCCTGCTGCCGCCGAGCGAGGGCAAGTACGCACCCCGGCGGGGCGCGGCACTGGCCCTGGACGGACTCTCCAACCCAGGGCTCACCTCAGCACGATCAGCGATGATCGACGCGCTCGTCGACTGGTGCACGTCCGACCCCGAAGCGGCCACGAACGGCCTCGCGATCCCCAAGACGCAGCCCGAACTGCTCGCCCTCAACGCCTCGCTGGGCAACGCCGCCACCGCCCGCGCCGAGCGGATCTACACCGGAGTCGTCTACGACAACCTCTCGACGCAGACCTTGACCGCAGCCGCGCGCCGCCGCCTGGGCCGCGTCGCAGTGACGTCGTCGGTCTTCGGACTCGTGACCCTCTCCGACCGCATCCCGGCATACCGCCTCTCCGGCGACGCATCACTCCCCGGCATCGGCCCCGTCGCCGCCCATTGGCGTACGCACCTCGGTGAAGCGATCACAGCCTCGGTCGGCAGCGGGCTGCTCGTCGACCTGCGTTCCGGCACGTATCAGAACTTCTGGCGCACCGAGCCCCTCGCCAGGCAGACCGCGACGGTTCGCGTGCTCCACGAGGTGGACGGCGTCCGCAAGGTGGTGTCGCACTTCAACAAGGCCACCAAGGGACGCCTCGTCCGAGCCCTGCTCGAGGACGGCGCCAACCCGCGTACGCCTGCAAAGCTGGCCGAAGCGTGGCGCGATCTCGGCTGGACGGTCGAGATCGGCGATCCCGGCAGGTCCGGTACGCAGCTCGACGTGATCGTCACCGAGATCTGATCACCAGGCGGTCGGCGAGAACGGATCCCGCTCCGGTGGCAGCCCGTTGAACAACCGCATCGACCCCCGCGGCTCCGTGTCGCCGTCCTCGTAGAACGACAACACGCTCACCGACGCCGGCGCGAGTTCCATGTGGAAGAGCGAGGACAGGCCACGGCCGAGCGCCCGCGCGACCAGGGTCTTGATGGGCGTCACGTGCGAGACGACCACCACGGTCTCGCCGCCATGCTCGGTCAGCACCCGCTCGAGCCCCTCAAGCACCCGCTCGCGTACGCCCTCGAAGGACTCGCCTCCCTCAGGGGCCCAGGTAAACGAACCCAGCCATGTGTCCAACTGGCCCGGGAACTTCTCGGCGACCTCGGTGAAGGTCAGCCCGTCCCAGACACCGAACTCCATCTCGGCGAAGCCCGGCTCCGCTACCAGGTCCTTGCCGAGGACCGAAGCGACGATCTCCGCCGACTGCCAGGTGCGCTCGACCGGAGATCCGATCACCACGGACACCTTCTCGGCGAGCGGCTTGAGCCACTCCGCGGTCAGACGGACCTGCTCGCGGCCTTCGTCCACCAACGGCGGATTGGCCGACGCGAGCCCGCCGGAGAAGCGCTTCTCCTTGGTGTGAGCGGTGATGCCGTGCCGGACGAGGATCAGGGTCGTCGGCGGGCCGCCGGGGCGGGCCCAGCCACGGGACGAAGGAGCCGCGGACGGCGACTCGACTTCAGCGATCAACGAATCGTCAGCATCCACGGCGGCAACAGTAACCCCGCTGCGTACGCCATCCAGGGCCTCGTTCGCGAGGCGGTCCGCGTACGTGTTCTGCTCACGCGGCATCCACGTGTACGTGGTGCCGCCGGGAGCCAGCGACCGCGCCATGGCGGCGAGCGGCTTCATGTCGGGGTGCTTGATCTGCCAACGGCCCGACATCTGCTCGACCACGAGTTTGGAATCCATCCGGACGGAGACCGTCGCACCGGGCGCGTACGCCGCCGCGAGCTCGAGTCCTGCGATCAGACCCGAATACTCCGCGACGTTGTTGGTCGCGATGCCGATGGCGCTGCCGTCCTCAGCAATCACGGCACCAGTCACGGCATCCTTGAGGACGGCTCCGTACGCAGCCGGGCCGGGGTTCCCGCGAGAGCCACCGTCAGCCTCGACGATGACCGAGTCGACCATCAGAGGCCCGACTCGGAGGTACGAATCAGAATCCGGCCACAGTCCTCGTGGCGTACGACCTCGGCCGCCGGAGTCGTACGAATCCTCGACAACTCGGCTGCATCGACATCGAGCCCGCACCCACCGCAGCGACGCGCTCGCAGCAAGGCGGCACCGACGCCGTACTGGTCGCGCAGCTTGTCGTACAGCGCGAGCAGGTCGGCCGGGAAGTCCTCCACGAGCGGTCCGCGCTGCGCGAACGCCGCCGAACCCTCAGCGCGGATCTCGGCCTCGGCAGAGGCCTTGGACTCCTCCAACTCCGCGATGCGCGCGTCGATCTCGGCGACCTGAGCCTCGAGTCGGCCGGCCTCGGCGGTGGAGCCCTCCAGCTCCTCCATCAGCTCCAACTCGATGTCCTCGAGGTCGGAGATCCGCTTCGCCAGCGCGCCGAGCTCGTGCTGCAGCGCCTCGAGGTCCTTCGCCGATCCCTGCCCGGCGTTGAGCCGTGCCTCATCGCGTACGCGCCGCGCCTTGACCGCTTCGACGTCGTTGTCGGCTTTCCGCTGGGCCAACGACAGATCGTCGCGCGCGATCCGGGCGTCCCGGGCGGCGTTGTCGACCTCGGCGCGTTCGGCGCGAGCCGTCTCGAGCTGCGTGATCTGGGGAAGTGTCGCCAGCTGGTGCTTGAGATGCGCGATGCGCGAGTCGAGCTCCTGCAGGTCCAGCAACTTGATCTGTGCCAGCGGGTCGGCCTTCACGCGTACTCCCTCAAAAATTCAGATGTCCTGCGCCGTTCAGAGACGCAGTGTCCACGGATCGGTGACGACCTCGGAGACGACTACCTCGACCTTATCTCCCAACGCCTCTCGCAGCCGAGCCGCCACCACCGGCAGCCAGGTCGACTCGGCAGCCCAGTGCGGCACGTCGATCAGCGCGGCCCCGCCTGCCTCCAGGAACTCCCCTGCCGTGTGGTGGCCCAGGTCGCTGGTGACGTAGACATCGGCATCGGTACGCGCCACGTCCGGGAGGAAGCTCGCACCCGCCCCGCCGCACAGAGCGACCCGACGAATCGGCTTGTCGAGGTCGCCGCCGATACGGATCCCCGCTGCCGTCGCCGGCAGAGCCGCGGACACGGTCTCGGCGAACAAGCGCAGGGTCGTCGGCTCGATCGACCCGATCCGTCCGTGGCCGCTCGTTGCATCCGCCGTGCTCACCAATTCGATCACTTGATAAGCAGGTGTCTCGTACGGATGGGCGCCGAGCAGCGCGCTGACCACCGCCGCTCGGGCCGAGCGCGGCAGGATGACCTCGATCCGCTCCTCGGCGACCTCCTCGACCTCGCCGACGACACCGACCGCCGGGCGTGCGCCCTCGAGTGGTCGGAAACGCCCGGTGCCGCCGTTGGAGAACGAGGCCGTGTCGTAGTTCCCGACGCCGCCGGCGCCGGCCGCCGCCAGGGCAGCCCGCACGGCGGCCGCCGCGTCGACGGGTACGTAGGTGACCAGCGAGTCCAGTGCGGTCGATCCGACCAGCGGCTCGAGGTCGGTCAGGCCGAGCGCGTACGCCATCGACTCCGAGACACCTCCGACCGCCTGATCGGCGTTGGTGTGGGCTGCCAAAAGGGCACAACCGGCGCTGGACAGCGTCCACAACGTGCGGCCCTTGGGTGTCGTCGCGGCGACCGAATGGACCGGCTTGAAGAACAACGGATGGTGGACGAGCAGCAGATCTGCCCCGATCGATGCCGCCTCGGCTGCCACCTCCGGCGCCGCATCGACCGCCAGAAGGATCGTGCGAACGGGCGCCGCGGGGTCGCCCGACACCAGCCCCACAGCATCCCAGGATTCCGCCGTGGACGGCGGGAACCATGAATGGACCAGATCGACGACGTCACCAAGCGCAGGCACGACGGCAGCGTACGCGCCGGGCAGCCGCCGTGCGCGTTGGAAGCAGTTGGCAGACTGTGGCCATGCCGAATGCGAAGAACGCCCGTGAGGCGGCGGCCGCGACTGCTGCTGCCGCGGAGAAGCAGCGCCGGGTCAAGGTTGCCCTGACCTACACCGGCATCGTCGCCACTCTGCTGGTCCTCGTCGTGGTGTTCGCGTTCGTGGCCAAGGCGATCAGCAAGAGCCCGGCTCCAGCCAGCACCGGCCTCGCCTCGTCGAGCTCGTCCAACTCCGCCCAACCCTCCCTGACCAGCGAGCAGGTCCTCGCACGGGACATCAAGATCCTGACGACCATTCCCGCATCGACGTACGACGCGGTCGGGCCAGGCTCCGCGGCCAAACTGAAGACGACTTCCGGTCCCGCACTCACCGAGGACGGCAAGCCGGTTGTGGTCTACGTCGGGGCGGAGTTCTGCCCGTTCTGCGCCGGCCAGCGGTGGGCGCTCATCGCAGCCCTGTCCCGTTTCGGCACCTGGGACAAGCTCGGCCGCCAGAGTTCATCAGCGGACGACGTCTACGCGAGCACCAGCACGTTCACCTTCCACGGAGCCACCTACACCAGCAAGTACCTGGTGTTCAGCGGGACCGAGGCCCTGGATGGCAACCGCAACCCACTCGACACTCCCCCCGCGCGCGACAGCCAGGTGTGGACGACGCTCGGCCAGAGCAGCTTCCCGTTCCTGGATCTCGGCGGTATGTACGCGATGTCCGGCGCACAGTTCCAGCCGACCTCGCTGCATGTGGATGCCGGCGACAGCCAGTCGGCACCACGTTCGTGGGACGAGATCGCGAACGCGCTGACGGACCCGACCAGCGCCCAGAGCAAGCAGATCCTCGGCGCGGCCAACATCCTCACCGCTGAGCTCTGCACCCTGACCAACAACCAGCCGGCAAACGTCTGCAACTCGGCTGGCGTGGTCGCCGCCCGATGAGCCGGCCTTCGGCCGTGGCTGGCCTCGTCCTGACGCTGTTGGGCCTGGCCGACTCGATCTACCTCGGCTATGAGCATGCGACGGCGAACGCGACGTTGGCCTGCGGCGGCCATGGAGCCGTCGACTGCGCCAAGGTCACGACCAGTTCGTACGCCACGGTCGCCGGGATTCCGGTGGCCTATCTGGGCGTGGCCTTCTTCGTTGTCGCACTCGGTCTGGCGGTCGTCGCCCTCGCAGGGTCACCGCAACTGGCCGCCCTGGCAGAGAACGGACGCCTGGCGGCCTCTGGCATCGGGGTGGCAATGGTCGCGTATCTGATCTGGGCCGAGGTCCAGATCGGCTCACTCTGCCTGTGGTGCACCGGCGTGCACCTGGTGACCCTGGCCCTGTTCGTACTCAGCCTCTTCGTCGTCGTGCTCCGCGACCCGTCCGACGCGTAGGGTACGTCGCTATGTGTTATCCAGTCCCCTGCACCTGCGGCAAGACGACCTGGCAAGGATGTGGCGACCACATCGACTCGGTGAAGGTCCAGGTGCAGCCCGAGGACTGGTGCAACGGCGACCACAACGCCTCCTGAACGTGCAAAGGCCCTGATCCTCACGGACCAGGGCCTTGATGCATGCGTACGACTCAGGCGCCGCCGGCAGTCACGATCGCATCGGTGATGAAGCCTGCGATCAGCCCGAGCAGCAAGCCACTGGCCAGGATGTCAGTACGCCGGGCGCGCGCTGCGACGCCGATCAACTGGATCACCACGTAGAGGATCGAGCCGGCTGCCAGCGACAGGAAGACCACACCGAGTGGTTCGCTGGTGACCTTGTAGCCAACCAGGGTGCCGATGAGCGTCGGCCCTCCACCGATCAGGCCGAGCAGGCCGAGGTAACCCCAGGATGGCTTGTCCCCGCCGGCCAGCGGCGCAGTGATGCCGAAGCCTTCGGTGGCGTTGTGCAGAGCGAACCCGACGACCAGCACGGTCGCCAGACCGATGGCGCCCGAAGCAGCCGAGTTGCCGATCGCGAGGCCCTCGCCGAAGTTGTGGAGACCGATGCCGATCGCGATCATCATCGACAACTTCTTGTTGTCGAGTTCCGATTCGCCGACCGCGCGGCGCTCGAACCACACCAGGCTGAGCAGGCCGACGGCCAGGCCGGCGAACATCAGTGCGCCGTAGCCGAACGCGTGGCCAAGGTTCCGGGTGTCTGCCGACACCGCGATGTCGACCGGCTCCCACGCATGTGACAACACGTCCCACACAAGGAAGACCAGGACGCCGACCGCCAGTGCCGACAGGAACTGTCGAACAAAGGGACGGGTTTCGGTCAACCGGCCAACCGGCAGACCGAGGACGATGGTGCCGCCCGCGATCAAGCCGAGGATCAAGGTGTGCGCAAAACTCATGCCTGCATTGTTAGGTAAGGCTTACCTGCAATGCAAGTCGAGACGTTCGCGACCGACTCAGCTGTCCCAGGCCTGACTCACCAACTGCCGGACGATCCTGCCGTCCACGATGTCCATCGTCGTCATGCAGAGGACCTTTTCACCGCCGGGATACTCGCAGTCCTCCACGAAGGCCACGCGATCACCCTCCTTCGCGGCCCAGTTCACACGATGGGTCATGTCGCGCGCAGCAACATCCCCGACCCAACGTCCGATCGCCTCAAGGCCATCGAACGTCCTGGGAGACGACGGAGGCGCAGTGGCGTCGACGATCAACACCTGTGCTTGGTCGGCGTACGCCCCGAGTTGGCCGCCGGCATCGCGCTGCTCGACTGCGTGCACGAACGCGTCGAGGTCAAACTCTTGAGTGGCCATGGTTGAGACGCTAGACCCGCAATCGGGCCTCGTACAGGTTTCGGTGGGTGCGACAGGACTCGAACCTGCGACCGGCGCGGTGTAAACGCGCTGCTCTACCAACTGAGCTACACACCCTTTGCAGCGCCCAAGACTAGATGTTCGGGTGCGCCGCGGGCGATTCGGCAATGCCGGGGCTACGCGGACGGCACCTGCGCAGCCGCCCGCAACTGCTCCAGCTGCTGGTCGAGGTCCCGGCTGTCGCCGAGCTGGTTGTGGATCGACCAGGCAACCTTGCCCTCCTTGTCGATCACGTACGAGGAGCGTCGGGCCACGCCGATCTTCTCGTCGAAGACGCCGTACGCCCGGGCCACGGCCCCGTGCGGCCAGAAATCGGCCAGCAGCGGGAAATTGATGCCGGCCTCGTCGGAGAACGTACGCAGCGTGTAGACGTGATCGATGGAGATACCGATGACCTCGGTGTCGAACGTAAGGAATTCGGCCAGCCGCGAGCGGATCCCCTGCATCTCCCCCGTGCACACGTTGGAGAACGCCCACGGGTAGAACATCAGCAGGACCGACTTCTCGCCGCGGAACGACGAGAGGGTCACGTCCTGACCGAACTGGTCGCGCAGGGTGAAGTCGGGCGCGTCCGCGCCAACAGAGAGTTCCATCGCGTGCCAGTATCCGCCAGCGCTGGTCAGCGCTGCGACTTGGGGGCCACCAGCCGGGTGGCAGCCCAGTCGCTGCTGACGGCAGCCGACGACGTCTGGGCCAGTCCGGCCAACGGGGCCGCCTCGGTGATGTCAGCCGCCTCGACCGCACCCGGGCGCCCCACCTTCGGGGTGAGCAGCCAGATCGCGCCGCCGCCGACCAGATCAGTCAGGGCGTCGACCAGGCCGTCCACCAGGTCGCCGTCGTCATTGCGCCACCAGAGAAGCACGGCGTCAACATCGTTGCCGTACTCGCCGTCGACCATGCCGTCGTCGATCGCGTTCTCGATCGCGTCACGCAGCGCGGTGTCGGTGTCGTCATCCCAGCCCAGCTCCTGCACGACCATGCCGGGCTTGAAACCCAACCGGTCGGCGGCGCTCGTGGCCGCGCTCGCGTTCAACGTCGTTCCTCCTTGGTCACTACCAATGTGTGGGGTGTAGTCCATCGGAGAACAGCACCGACGCGCAACCCCGGTCCAAATCAGGCGTCGGTGGACGACCCGCTCGGCGCCATGGTCATCTCCGAGACGACACGGAGCGGACGTTGCTTCGCGCCCGCCTTGAGCAGTGCGCGCCAGCGGGCTCGGTGATACTTGGCAGGCTCGGTGGAATCGACGAAATCTTTGAGGAGGCGTACGAACTCCTCCGGATACTTCTTCATCGGGAAGTGCCCGACCTTCGGGAAGATCGTCAGCTGGGCGTTCGGTGCGAACTCGAGGATCTCGCGTCCTTGCTTGGCCGGCAGCACCAGGTCCTCGGCACCCCAGATGACCGCCATCGGCATCTCCTCGGTCAGGTACGCCCGGTCCCGGATGGTGACGACCTGTCCCCGGTAGTCGATGACGCCGTTGACGAGGCGATTGAGCGCGTACCTCATGCGCGGCGCCTTGAGCGCCTCGACGATGGTGGCAACCTCGCCCAGATCACGGGTGAGTTTGGAATCGATGCGGCCGAGCGACCGTAGGCCCGCCGTGAGCACGTGCCGTGGACCAGGCAGCGTGGCCAGGGCGACCACCGTCATCGAGAGCGGCAGTGTGTACGCCCGGATGAGCGGCGTGACTTCCTTGCCCATGCCACCGGAGTCGACGAGCACAAGACGCTCCGTGCGCTCAGGGAACTGGTACGCGAACTGCGCCGCGACCCCGCCGCCGAAACTGTGTCCGACCACCGTCGCCTTGTCGACGCCGAGCACGGTGAGAAGGTCACGCATGCCGTTCGCATAGCCGGCAACCGAGTAGTCCGCGCGAGGCTTGGCAGATTCGCCGTGTCCGAGGAAGTCAGGGGCAATCACCACAAACGTAGCCGCGAGATCTTCGATGACCTCGTCCCAGGTGTGGCGGTCGCAGCCCAAGCCGTGCAGGAGCAGGATCACCGGCGCACCCGGCCGATCCGTCGGTCCAGCCTTCACGTAGGCCCGCTTGTGGCCGTGAACCGTCACGAACTGCGTTTCCAACATGTGCGCCCCCGCTGCTTTGTGGTCCAAAGATTGAATCACGATGTTGTTACAGGGCAGTATCTGCCCGTGGAACTCGGTCAGGCACGCTCCGCCGTCGTCGAATTGCTGGCACTCGTGATGGAGCTCGAGCCGACGAGGATCACTGACGACGCACTGCTGGAGGCCGATCTGGGCGCAGACTCGCTGGCGGTGGTCGAGGTCGTGTTCGGTATCGAGGAGCGCCACGGCATCCGACTCGCCGACGACGTCGTCCGTGGAGTACGTACGGTCTCGGACCTGGTCACCGCGGTCGCTGACTGAACTTTCGCCGCGGGCAGGTCGCCGAGCGCGTAGCCTGTGACCGGTATCACTAGGTAAGGCGGAGGTAGGAATGCGTCGTAGGTCTCGCGTGGTCGCACTCGCAGCAGCCACTTGGGCACTGCTCGGAGGTCAGGCGTACGCCCTCGGCAGCAGCAGTACGTACACCTGGCAGCAGATCTACGCCATGGGCCACCTCAACGCACACAACGGCCGGCTACTCCCCGGCTGCCACATGTACCCGTGGTCCTACTCGATTCATCCTCCCGAGGGCGTGAACTGGGAGGTCGACGTCTATATCGACGGACCGAACAACACGCACCTCGCCACGGCTGGCCTCCTCAAGGGCGCCGACGGACTCAACGGCGTGCGCTACTACCGCCTGTGCAGCGCGATCGCACCCAAGGGTACGTACACGATCGTCTCCGTCATGAACCTCTGGGACAGCTCAGGGGTTGATCACGCCGCACACCTACCAGTGGTGCACTACACGCTCTCCTGAACGCCCACTGCCCTGCGGACCAGGGCGCTCGCGCGCCGTGGGTCAGACGACTTGGTGCAACCAACGAACCGGCGCACCGTCGCCGGCGTAGCGGAACGACTCAAGTTCGTCGTCCCACGGCTTGCCGACCAACAGATCGATCTCATTGAGAATCGTGGTGTCGCCCAACGCGGCCTTCACCACTGCGGCCTTGAGTCGATCCTCGGGGATCATGATGTCGCCGTAGAGGCCAGTCACGGCGTGGAAGACGCCGAGTTCAGGCGTGTACGAGTAGCGCGAACCCTCGCTCGACGACGTCGGGTCCTCGGTGATCTCGAAGCGAAGGTGGTCCCAGCCCTTGAGGGCGGACGCAACGGCGGCCGCCGAGCCCACGGGACCACTCCAGGACAGTTCGGCACGGTATGTACCGGCCTGAGCAGGCTGCTGCATCCAGTCGAGGCTGACGGCAGCACCAAGTACACCGCCCACTGCCCACTCGATGTGAGGGCCCAGCGCGGACGGCGCGGAGTGCACGAACAGAACACCGTGAGTCGTCGACGCGGACGACCCGTTGTGTACGTCGAGGTATGCAGTCACGATCGTCTCCTTCATCCGGCGAGCTACGCCTTCCCCAGCGGGCTCAGATGGATGTCGCGAGACTGCGACTACAGCGTATGGATACGCCTGTGAAGTTGTTGGGTCCCATTGTTACCGATGGGGCGCGAGTTCGCCAGTGTTGTTGGACCGGCGAGCCGCAGGGAACCGCCTCGGCGCTCCCGCGAGAGTTCAGCCGAGCTTATTCTCCAGCGCTTCGGCACGCTCGGCAGAATCAGTGATCTCGTCGTGGTCGACGCCCTGCGTACGGTGGAACCAGGTCAGCGCATCCTGGTCGCGACCGGCTTCCTCAAGCGCGTCCGCGTACGCGTACCGCAAGCGAACCACCCAGGACGCCCGGCTACGGCTGTTCAGGGGGGCGAGTTCAAGGACTCGCAACGCGGCGTCGATATGACCCATGTCGCGGCGCGCCCCGGCCTCGACGATGGTCATCTCTGCCTTCGCTTCCGGCACGAAGTTGGCCACAGAGGCGCTCCGGGCCAGACGCACCGCGTCCTCAGGCTGCCCGAGAGCGCGGTGGCAGTCGGCCATGATCGGCAGGTACGCGGTCGCGCCATTCATGCGCTTGGCGGCACGGAGCTCCGAAAGGGCCTCGGCATAGTGGCCTGCGGCGTACGCAGCCTCGCCAAGTGCCTCACGAATCACAGCGAGGCGCTGCGTACGGGCCTTCGCTGCCTTCGCATGCAGGTACGCCCGCTCCGGATCTTCGTCAATGAACATCTGGGCGGCAACAAGGTGCATGGCGATACGCATCGCCAGCTTCTCCGGCAGACCGCGCAATTGAGCGCTGATCGCCCGATCGAGCTCCTTGCCCGTCACCCCCTCAGGGATCGGCGGTCCGTCGTAGATCTTCTGATCCTCGGTACGCGGGGCCTCCTCGCCACGGTCCGTCCGACGAACAGCAGCTCGCGCCTGGCCGTTGCCCTTACCCATGGTGCGCTTGCGAGCCAGATCGCGATCGCCTTCGCGCCGGGGACCGGACGGCTTGCTGTCCTTGCTGTACCGCTTCGGACCGTCACCCGCTGGCTTTGAGTCCTTGCCGTACCGCGTCGGCCCATCGCTGGAGCCGCCGCGACCCTTGTAGCCGCCGTCACCGGCAGGCTTGCCGCCGCGGGCAGAGCCGGCTCGGCCACCGGCGGACGATGCCCGACCCGCAGAGCCGGAGCGGTCGCCAGAAGACCGACGCTGATCACCCGAGCGCGAGCCGCGCTGTTCCTGTGCCACGAGAGCCTCCTACTGACCGCTATTGAGATGATGCGCTCGACACGAAGTGTAGAGAACGCAGAAGCGGGACCACGACGGTGCGTGGTCCCGCTTCGCATAAGAATTGTCCGGCGGCGTCCTACTCTCCCACAACCTCGTGGTTGCAGTACCATCGGCGCTGAACGGCTTAACTTCCGGGTTCGGGATGTGGCCGGGTGTTTCCCGTTCGCTATGGCCGCCGTAACTCTAGGTTGTTTCCTGGAGTTGCGTCGTCACCAACGTGTGTTGGTGGTGCAAACTGTTCGTGGACGCGAGCAAAGGAGTCTTTTCAGACTTAGTCTTGTAGGTTCTCAACTTTGTTGTTTTTGTTGAGTGTTTGTGAGGTAAGCCCTCGGCCTATTAGTACCGGTCGGCTGGGCATTGCTGCTGTACACCTCCGGCCTATCAACCCCATAGTCTGTGGGAGGCCTTAACCAATAAATGGTGGGAAACCTTATCTTGAAACGTGTTTCCCGCTTAGATGCGTTCAGCGGTTATCACTTCCGAACGTAGCTAACCAGCAGTGCACCTGGCGGTACAACTGGCACACCAGAGGTTCGTCCACCCCGGTCCTCTCGTACTAGGGGCAGGTTTTCTCAAGTTTCCTACGCGCGCAGAGGATAGGGACCGAACTGTCTCACGACGTTCTAAACCCAGCTCGCGTGCCGCTTTAATGGGCGAACAGCCCAACCCTTGGGACCTACTCCAGCCCCAGGATGCGACGAGCCGACATCGAGGTGCCAAACCATCCCGTCGATATGGACTCTTGGGGAAGATCAGCCTGTTATCCCCGGGGTACCTTTTATCCGTTGAGCGACGCCGCTTCCACTTGCCGGCGCCGGATCACTAGTTCCGACTTTCGTCCCTGCTCGAGTTGTCACTCTCACAGTCAAGCTCTCTTGTGCACTTACACTCGCCACCTGATTGCCAACCAGGCTGAGAGAACCTTTGAGCGCCTCCGTTACATTTTAGGAGGCAACCGCCCCAGTTAAACTACCCATCAGGCACTGTCCCTGAACCGGATCACGGTCCTAGGTTAGATATCTAATACGATCAGAGTGGTATTTCAACGTTGACTCCACAACCACTGGCGTGGCCGCTTCACAGTCTCCCACCTATCCTACACAAATCGAACCAAACACCAATACCAAACTATAGTAAAGGTCCCGGGGTCTTTCCGTCCTTCTGCGCGTAACGAGCATCTTTACTCGTAGTGCAATTTCGCCGAGTCTACGGTTGAGACAGTGGGAAAGTCGTTACTCCATTCGTGCAGGTCGGAACTTACCCGACAAGGAATTTCGCTACCTTAGGATGGTTATAGTTACCACCGCCGTTTACTGGGGCTTAAATTCTCAGCTTCGACATTGCTGTCTAACCGGTCCTCTTAACCTTCCAGCACCGGGCAGGAGTCAGTCCGTATACATCGTCTTACAACTTCGCACGGACCTGTGTTTTTAGTAAACAGTCGCTTTCCCCTGGTCTCTGCGGCCCTTCACGCTTCCCCAGCAAGTGGGTACACGATCCGGGCCCCCCTTCTCCCGAAGTTACGGGGGCATTTTGCCGAGTTCCTTAACCATAGTTCGCTCGATCGCCTTGGTATTCTCTACCTGATCACCTGAGTCGGTTTGGGGTACGGGCGGCGCATAGCTCGCTAGAGGTTTTTCTTGGCAGCATAGGATCATCGACTTCCCCATACGGGTCCCCATCAGATCTCAGACATGCAGTGTGCGGATTTGCCTACACACAGTCCTACGTCCTTAGCCGGCGACTACCATCGCGCCGGATCGACTACCTTCCTGCGTCACCCCATCGCTTGACTACTACCAGATCGGATCGTGCGCTACGCACACACGCCTTGACCGAAGTCTTGGTCGCGGTGTTTCGGGCACTTAGCATCACTGGATTCGTCATGGGCGCTATTTTGCCGGTACCAGAATATCAACTGGTTGTCCATCGACTACGCCTGTCGGCCTCGCCTTAGGTCCCGACTTACCCAGGGCAGATTAGCTTGACCCTGGAACCCTTGATCATTCGGCGGAGGAGTTTCTCACTCCTCATTCGCTACTCATGCCTGCATTCTCACTCGTGAACCCTCCACCCCTGGATCACTCCGAGGCTTCACTGGATACACGACGCTCCCCTACCGATCCCGCATAACGGAATCCCATAGCTTCGGCGGGCGGCTTGAGCCCCGCTACATTGTCGGCGCGGAATCACTTGACCAGTGAGCTATTACGCACTCTTTCAAGGGTGGCTGCTTCCAAGCCAACCTCCTGGTTGTCACTGCGACTCCACATCCTTTTCCACTTAGCCGCCGCTTAGGGGCCTTAGCTGATGGTCTGGGCTGTTTCCCTCTCGACTACGGAGCTTATCCCCCGCAGTCTCACTGCTGCGCTCTCACTTACCGGCATTCGGAGTTTGGCTAACGTCAGTAACCTTGTAGGGCCCATCGGCTATCCAGTGCTCTACCTCCGGCAAGAAACACACAACGCTGCACCTAAATGCATTTCGGGGAGAACCAGCTATCACGAAGTTTGATTGGCCTTTCACCCCTATCCACAGGTCATCCCCTCCATTTTCAACTGAAGTGGGTTCGGTCCTCCACGCCGTCTTACCGGCGCTTCAACCTGCCCATGGATAGATCACTTCGCTTCGGGTCTAGAGCGTGCGACTAAACACCCTGTTCAGATTCGCTTTCGCTACGGCTACCCCACACGGGTTAACCTCGCCACACACCGCTAACTCGCAGGCTCATTCTTCAAAAGGCACGCTATCACCCCACAAGGAGGCTCTAACGGATTGTAGGCACACGGTTTCAGGTACTATTTCACTCCCCGCCAGGGGTACTTTTCACCTTTCCCTCACGGTACTTGTCCGCTATCGGTCATCAAGAAGTATTTAGGCTTAGCAGGTGGTCCTGCCAGATTCACACGCCATTCCAGGAGTAGCGTGCTACTTGGGAAATCACTCCACAGCCAATGTCTTACCGTTACGGGACTATCACCCTCTACGGTGAGGCTTTCCAACCTACATCACGCTCAACATTGGTTTCTTACTGTGCGCACTCTCGGCAGAAAATGCTGAATGCTCCCACAACCCCAACCACGCAACGCCTGCCGGCTATCACACGCAATTGGTTTGGCCTCATCCGATTTCGCTCGCCACTACTCTCGGAATCACTATTGTTTTCTCTTCCTGTCGGTACTGAGATGTTTCACTTCCCGACGTTCCCTCCAACATCCCTATAGATTCAGGATGCGGTAACACGACATGACTCGTGCTGGGTTCCCCCATTCGGACACCCCCGGATCAACGCTCCGTTGCCAACTCCCCAGGGCTTATCGCAGGCTCGCACGTCCTTCATCGGCTCTTGATGCCAAGGCATCCACCATGTGCCCTTCATAGCTTGTCTCACAAACACTCAACAAAAACAACAAAACTACAAAGACAGAGTGCTACCACCCACACGACCATGGTGACAGTCGCATGAGCATTGCCAGCAGCACTCAAAGATGCTCGCGTCCACTATCCAGAAAACAAAAACCACAAACCACCGCCCACACCAGCAACCCTGAAGGACCCAACCGGCGAATCCGCCGGCGATCTGGCCCCACAAAGCCACTACCAGGTATGGGTTCCGTGTGATTTCTCAGAACCCCAACAGTGTGTCAAAACCAGCCGCGCTCAACCCCCATCAACGCTTTCCACTCCTCACCCCACAGCAAGCTGTGAAGAATCTTGGTTGTACTCACCAGGGACCAGCAGTTCAACTGATCGTTCATCGACGGTTCCACTAGTGAACACCCACGCAGCCACCACCACTGTTGGTGATGAACTCAAATGGTGTGTGCTCCTTAGAAAGGAGGTGATCCAGCCGCACCTTCCGGTACGGCTACCTTGTTACGACTTCGTCCCAATCACCAGCCCCACCTTCGACGGCTCCCCCCCTTACGGGTTAGGCCACCGGCTTCGGGTGTTGCCGACTTTCGTGACGTGACGGGCGGTGTGTACAAGGCCCGGGAACGTATTCACCGCAGCGTTGCTGATCTGCGATTACTAGCGACTCCGACTTCATGGGGTCGAGTTGCAGACCCCAATCCGAACTGAGACCGGCTTTTTCCGATTCGCTCACCCTCGCGGGATCGCAGCGGTCTGTACCGGCCATTGTAGCATGCGTGAAGCCCTGGACATAAGGGGCATGAAGACTTGACGTCATCCCCACCTTCCTCCGAGTTGACCCCGGCAGTCTCCTATGAGTCCCCACCATTACGTGCTGGCAACATAGGACGAGGGTTGCGCTCGTTGCGGGACTTAACCCAACATCTCACGACACGAGCTGACGACAGCCATGCACCACCTGCACACCAGCCAAAAAGGAACAGACATCTCTGCCTGCGTCTAGTGCATGTCAAACCCAGGTAAGGTTCTTCGCGTTGCATCGAATTAATCCGCATGCTCCGCCGCTTGTGCGGGCCCCCGTCAATTCCTTTGAGTTTTAGCCTTGCGGCCGTACTCCCCAGGCGGGGCGCTTAATGCGTTAGCTGCGGCACGGAACCCATGGAATAGGCCCCACACCTAGCGCCCAACGTTTACGGTGTGGACTACCAGGGTATCTAATCCTGTTCGCTCCCCACACTTTCGCTCCTCAGCGTCAGTACATTCCCAGAGAACCGCCTTCGCCACCGGTGTTCCTCCTGATATCTGCGCATTTCACCGCTACACCAGGAATTCCGTTCTCCCCTGAATGCCTCAAGTCTGCCCGTATCGAAAGCAAGCTCCGAGTTAAGCCCGAAGTTTTCACTCCCGACGCGACAAACCGCCTACGAGCCCTTTACGCCCAATAATTCCGGACAACGCTCGGACCCTACGTATTACCGCGGCTGCTGGCACGTAGTTGGCCGGTCCTTCTTCTGTACATACCGTCACTTGCGCTTCGTCTGTACTGAAAGAGGTTTACAACCCGAAGGCCGTCATCCCTCACGCGGCGTTGCTGGATCAGGCTTCCGCCCATTGTCCAATATTCCCCACTGCTGCCTCCCGTAGGAGTCTGGGCCGTGTCTCAGTCCCAGTGTGGCCGGTCACCCTCTCAGGCCGGCTACCCGTCGAAGCCTTGGTAGGCCATTACCCCACCAACAAGCTGATAGGCCGCGAGCACATCCTGCACCGAAAAACTTTCCAACAACCCACATGCGTGGATTGCTCATATCCAGTATTAATCACCGTTTCCGATGGCTATCCCAGAGTGCAGGGCAGATTACTCACGTGTTACTCACCCGTTCGCCGCTCGAGTACCCCGAAAGGCCTTTCCGCTCGACTTGCATGTGTTAAGCACGCCGCCAGCGTTCGTCCTGAGCCAGGATCAAACTCTCCAAAAAAAATGAAAAACTGATACTGACCAAACAAACACAAGCAAATAGCTTGATGTCCGAATTGTCATACGACAATCTCAAAAGATTGACGGTTAAAAATTAATCCGTCGACTATGACACACTGTTGAGTTCTCAAAAATCACACGCGCACCACGCTTGACCTCGCGGTCTCACTTTGGGGCAACTTGTGAAACTTTAGTGACCTTCTCGGAGCCAGTCAACTTGGCGTTGATCTGACCTTGATCCGGTCTCCGTCACCCGCTCTCGCGGCGACAAGAGAGAAAGTTACACGCGCCGTACGAGGGTTCCTAATCCTCGACGCATCCTCCATGTTTCCGCAGGTCAGAGGCCCTTTCGGGCCTCCTCCGCGGCACGCTGGAGCTGGCCCAACTGCTCCTGTACCCGCTCTGGAGCGGTCCCGCCACGGCCGTTGCGGGACCGTACTGATCCGTCTGCTGTCAGGACCGCACGCACGTCTGGCGTCAGATGTGCCGAGATCGCGGCGAACTCGCCGTCCGTGAGTGCGTCAAGCTCCACTCCCCGACCCTCGGCGGCGCGTACGCATGCTCCTGCCAGCTCGTGTGCCTCGCGGAACGGCACACCCTCGCGTACCAGCCACTCGGCGATGTCCGTGGCCAACGAGAAGCCTTGAGGCGCCAGCACCGCCATGCGCTCGGTGTTGAAGACCAACGTGGCGATCTGACCGGTGAACGCCGGCAGCAACACCTCCAGGGTGTCGACGGAGTCAAACACCGGCTCCTTGTCCTCCTGCAGATCGCGGTTGTACGCGAGGGGCAGGGCCTTGAGCGTGGCCAACAGGCCGGACACGTTGCCGATCAGGCGGCCCGCCTTGCCGCGGGCCAGTTCGGAGATGTCCGGATTCTTCTTCTGCGGCATGATCGACGAGCCGGTCGACCATGAGTCGTGGAGCGTGACGAAGTCGAACTCCCGTGTCGACCAGAGGATGACCTCCTCCGCGAGACGTGAGACATCCACACCGATCTGTGCAGCGACGTACGCGAACTCGGCGACGAAGTCCCGTGAAGCGGTGCCGTCGATCGAGTTCTCGATCGATCCAGTGAATCCCAGTTCCCGGGCCACCAGTTCGGGATCGAGACCGAGGCTCTGCCCGGCCAGCGCTCCCGATCCGTACGGCGACGATCCGATGACGCGGCGCCGCCAATCGGCGAGCCTTCCGACATCGCGCATCAATGGCCACGCGTGCGCGAGCAGGTGATGGCTCAGGAGCACCGGCTGCGCGTGTTGCAGATGGGTGCGGCCCGGCATGATCGCGCCCATGTGCGCGTCGGCCTGTTGCGCGAGAGCGTTCACCAGGTCCAGCACGAGGCTGGAGATCGTGTCGGCGTGGTCGAGCAGGTAACACCGGAAGAGGGTGGCGATCTGGTCGTTGCGTGAACGTCCCGCCCGCAGTCGTCCGCCGACCTCTGGCCCGACCTCGTCGAGCAGCAATCGCTCCAGCGCGCCGTGAACGTCTTCGTCGGACTCGCTCGGACGCAACGTGCCGTCCGTGAATCGCTGCGCCAGAAGGTCCAGGCCCCGGTGCAGTTCCACCTCATCCGTGGCGGTCAGCAGCCCTGCGGCACCCAGCGCCTTGGCGTGGGCGTGGGAGCCAGCGATGTCATACAGCGCCAGGCGCCAATCGAAGTGGGTCGACCGGGACAGGGCATCGAGCTCGGGTGAGGGGCCCGACGCGAAGCGCCCACCCCAGAGTTTGCCCTCGTTGGTCGTGCCCGTGGAATCAGTCAAGGCCTGACTCCAGTGCTGCACCGTCGCCGGCCTCGGCAGCGTCCTCGAGATCGGGGTTCGCTGCGATGCTCGCGGACTCACCGGGGGTGACGGGACCGAGCAGGTTCGCGCGACCACCGAGCTGGTCGGCGTACAACTCGAGCTTGGCGCGGGAGTCCGCGATGTCGAGATTGCGCATGGTGAGCTGGCCGATCCGGTCCAGCGGGCCGAACGCTGCGTTCTCCGTGCGCTCCATCGACAACTTCTCCGGGTGGTAGGAGAACGCGGGGCCGTCCGTCCTGAGGACGGTGTAGTCCTCACCCCGGCGCAGCCGTAGCGTCACCTCGCCGGTGACGACCGACGCCACCCATCGCTGGATCGACTCGCGCAGCATGAACGCCTGGGGGTCGAACCAACGGCCTTCGTACAAGAGCCGGCCGAGGCGCCGGCCCTCAGCGGTGTAGTTCGCGATGGTGTCCTCGTTGTGGATCGCGTTGAGCAGGCGCTCATACGCGACAAACAACAAGGCCATGCCCGGGGCCTCGTAGATGCCCCGCGACTTCGCCTCGATGATGCGGTTCTCGATCTGGTCGGACATGCCGAGGCCGTGGCGTCCGCCGACGGCGTTGGCTTCCATCACGAGCGCCACCGGGTCGTCGAAGCGCTGGCCGTTGATGGCGACAGGTCGGCCGCTCTCGAACGAGATCGCGACGTCCTCGGTGTCGATCACCACCGACGGATCCCAGAACTTCACGCCCATGATCGGCTCGACGATCTCCAGGCTGACGTCGAGATGCTCGAGCGTCTTCGCCTCGTGAGTCGCGCCCCAGATGTTGGCGTCAGTGGAGTAGGCCTTCTCCGTGCTGTCGCGATACGGCAGGTTGTGCTCGACGAGCCACTGGCTCATCTCAGAGCGACCGCCGAGCTGGGTGACGAACGTGTTGTCCAGCCAGGGCTTGTAGATCCGCAGGTTCGGGTTGGCCATGAGGCCGTAGCGGTAGAAGCGCTCGATGTCGTTGCCCTTGTAGGTCGACCCGTCGCCCCAGATGTCGACATCGTCCTCACGCATGGCACGGACCAGCATCGTGCCGGTCACAGCTCGCCCCAGCGGGGTGGTGTTGAAGTACGTACGCCCGGCAGATTTGATGTGGAAGGCGCCGCAGGCCAGTGCCGCGAGACCCTCCTCGACCAGCTCGCGACGGCAGTCGATCGCGCGCGCGATCTCGGCTCCGTACTGCTTCGCCCGGTCGGGTACACCCGAGATGTCCGGCTCGTCGTACTGGCCGATGTCAGCCGTGTACGTGCACGGCACAGCGCCGTTCGCGCGCATCCATGCGACGGCCACCGAGGTGTCCAGACCGCCGGAGAATGCGATGCCTACTCGCTCGCCCTTCGGCAGCTCGGTCAGTACCTTGCTCAACTCAGTTCCTCTTCGCATCGTCGATGGCATGCATGTCGTCGGCGACGACATGTTCGGGCTGCTCGGCCAGGGCGACGAAGCGCCGTACGAGATCCTCTCCGCCCAGCGCGTCCCGGCCGATCACCAGAACGGTGTCGTCGCCGGCAATCGTCCCAAGAATCTCCGAGAAATCGCACTTGTCGATGGCGCCGGCAAGGAACTGGGCGGCTCCCGGCGGTGTGCGCAGCACCACCAGATTCGTACTCGCCTCGGCGCTGACCAGTAGCTCGGCGCACAACCGGCCGAGCCGGGTCTGAGCGGCGGCGGACTCTGCCGGGGCCGCGGGGCGACGGTCCCCGCCCTCCCCCGGAATGGCGTAGGCCAGGCCCCCGCCGAGTCGAACCTTGATCGCATCCAGGAACACGAGGTCACGCGACAGGGTCGCCTGGGTGACCTGCACGCCGCGATCTGCGAGGAGCTCGGCCAACTCGGTCTGCGAGTGGATCGGCTGAGTGCCGACGAGGTCGGTGATCAACTGGTGTCGGCTCGCCTTCGTGGCCGGCCGCGCCTCAACCATTGTTGGCCCTGGCAGTCAGCGCCAACATCAGAGCGCGCCCATCAGGAAGGTCAGGATCGCCTTCTGGGCGTGGCGACGGTTCTCCGCCTCGTCCCACACCACGCTCTGTGGTCCGTCGATGACCTCAGCTGCGATCTCCTTGCCACGGTACGCGGGGAGGCAGTGCATCACGATCGCGTCCGGCTTCGCCTGAGCCACCAGATCAGCGGTCAGCGCGTAGGGCGAGAACAACGCGATCCGCGCCGTGGCTTCGTCCTCCTTGCCCATGCTCACCCACGTGTCAGTGATGAGGATGTCGGCGTCGCGTACTGCCTCGGCAGCATCGGTGCTCACAGCGATCGATCCGTCGGTGTGGGCCGCGATGTGCGCGGCCTTCTTGAGGACGTCGGCGTCAGGGGCGCAGCCCTCGGGGGCTCCGAATCGGACGTGCATACCGGCGGTCGCGCCTGCGAGCGCCCACGAATTGCCCATGTTGCAGGCGGCATCGCCCAGGAATGCCGCCGTCAGCCCCTTCAGCGCACCCTTGCGCTCCTGGATCGTCAGCAGATCAGCCAACAGTTGGCAGGGATGGAACTCATCGGTCAACGCATTGACCACCGGGACTCCGGCATGCTCAGCCATCTGCTCGATCTTGGTTTGCTCGTACGTACGCCAGACGATCGCGCTGGCCTGTCGACCGAGCACCCGGGCCACGTCGGCGACGGACTCACGTACCCCGATGCCCGCGAGACCACCGTCCACCAACATCGGGTGGCCGCCGAGTTCGGCAATGCCGGCTGCAAACGACGACTGCGTACGCAGTGTCGGCTTGTCGTAGATCGTCGCTACGGTCCTGGGGCCGTGCAGAGGGCGATGCTCGAACGGGTTGGCCTTGATCTCCGCAGCCAGTGCGAGGACCTCTGCCTGTTCGGCCGGGGTGAGCTCGTCGTCGCGCAGGAAATGCCGCATGGTCGCTCCTGTCATCACAGTGCTTCTGCAGTGTCGAGAATGGTGGACCACTTTTCAGCGAACTCCGTCACGTCAGCCTCGCTCAGGACGTATGCCGGCGCGAGACGCACACGATTCGGGGTCGCGGCGTTGAGGATGACGCCGTGGTGCTGGGCTGCGGCCACGACCTTGCCGGCGTCGACACTCACGGTCGCGCCGACCAACAGGCCGCGTCCGCTGATCTCGCTGACGCGCGGGTCGGCCGCGAGGGCGTTCGTGAGGGCAGCACCGATCGAGGCGACGTGATCGAGCAGCCCCTGCTCCTCGATGGTGGTGATGACCGCAAGAGCCACCGCGCAAGCAGGCGGGTTGCCGCCGAACGTCGTGCCGTGGTTGCCGGGCTCGAGGAGGCTCGCAGCCCGTCCGATGCCGATGCAGGCGCCGATCGGGAATCCACCTCCCAGACCCTTCGCCAAGGTGATGAGGTCGGGTGTCGCTTCTGCGTTCGCGAACCACGAACCCGTACGTCCTACCCCGGTCTGGATCTCGTCGACCCACATCAGGGCACCATGCGCATCGGCGATCCGTCGCACCTCGGCAAGGAAGCCGGCTGGCGGGACCAACACCCCGCCCTCGCCTTGGATGGGTTCGACGACGATCGCGGCGGTCGACTCGCTCACGGCCGCCTCGAGTGCCGAAACATCGCCGAACGGTACGAACGTCACATCACCCGGCAGCGGCTCGAACGGAGTCCGGTAAGCCTCCTTCGAGGTGACCGCGAGCGCGCCCATCGTGCGGCCGTGGAAGCTGCCCTCCATCGCAACGATGTGGGTACGCCCCGTGCGGCGGGTGATCTTGAACGCCGCCTCGTTCGCTTCGGCGCCGGAGTTGGTGAAGAACACTTTGGTCTCGCCGGCACCGGCGTACGTCTGTGCAACGAGATCCCGCAGCTTCTCCGCCAGCTCGATCTGTGGACGGCTGGCGAAGAAGTTCGAGATGTGGCCGAGCGCGCCGAACTGCTGCGCCACCGCCGCGACCACGGCCGGGTGTGCATGGCCGAGGGCGTTGACGGCGATGCCGCCGAGGAGGTCCAGGTAAGCCTTCCCGTTCTCATCCCAGACGTGCGTGCCGTCACCCTTGGCGAGCACCAACTTCGGAGTCCCGAAGGTGTTCATCAACGCGCCGCTGTATCTCTCGGACGCGCTGAGTCCTTGGCTCGTCATGCGCGCGCCTTCCGAATCTTGGTCTCGACGCCGGGAACGACCTGCGTACCCACACCTTCGTCGGTGAAGATCTCCAGCAGGACGGCATGGGGTTCGCGGCCGTCGACGACCGTCGCCCGAGGCACTCCCCCGACGATGGCTTCCAGGCAGGCCTGCATCTTGGGCACCATGCCGCTCGCGAGGCTCGGCATCAGTTCGGCAAGAGCCTCAGGGCTGATCTCGCCGATGACGTCATCGGAGTCGGGCCAGTCGCGGTACAGGCCTTCGACGTCGGTCAGGACGAGCAACTTCTCCGCCTTGAGCGCGATCGCGAGCGCTGCCGCAGCCGTATCGGCGTTGACGTTGTGAACCACGCCCTGGCGATCCGGCGCGACGCTCGAGATCACCGGGATCCGGCCGGCCTCGATGAGGTCCAGGACGGCGTCGGGGCGTACGGACTCGACCTCGCCGACCAAGCCGAGGTCGACCTCTTCACCGTCGACGATCGTGTTGGTCGCAACCGCAGTGAAGAGGCCTGCGTCCTCGCCGGACAGGCCGACCGCGAGGGGGCCATGCTGGTTGAGCAGACCGACCAACTCGCGCTGGACCTGGCCGACCAGCACCATCCGTACGACGTCCATGGCTTCAGGAGTGGTGACCCGGAGGCCTCCACGGAACTCGGACTTGATGTTCAAGCGGTCCAGCATCTTCGAGATCTGCGGACCACCACCGTGGACGACCACCGGCTTGAAACCAGCCAGGCGCAGGAAGGCGATGTCCTCCGCAAAGGCCACCTTCAAGGTGTCGTCGGTCATCGCGTTGCCGCCGTACTTCACGACGATGATCTGGCTGTGATAGCGCTTCAACCAGGGCAGGGCGTTGGCGAGAACCTGGGCATTCTGTCCAGGGGTCAGGACGGTGTGGTCGCTCATGAGGAGTACGCACTGTTCTCGTGGACGTACGCATGGGTGAGGTCGTTCGTCCACACCGTCGCCCGGGCACTGCCGGACTTGAGGTCGATTGTCACGGTGACCTCGCGAGGCTCGAGATCGATCTGGCTCGGATCCTCCGCCGGCGTCGAGGCTTTGCAGACCCACACGCCGTTCAGCGCGACGTCGAGGTCAGCCGGATCGAACTCCGCGTCGGTCGTGCCAACACTGGCGAGGATCCGGCCCCAGTTCGGGTCCTTGCCGAAGATCGCCGCCTTGAAGAGGTTGCTCCGCGCAACGCTCCGGCCGACCTTCACGGCATCGTCCTCCGACGCTGCGTTGATCGTCTGGATGGAGATCGAATGATCTGCACCCTCCGCATCCTGGAGCAACTGCATCGCGAGGTCACTGCAGACCGAGGTCAGAGCAGCCGTGAACGCCTCCTCCGAAGGCGTCACACCGCTTGCGCCACTGGCCAGCAGAGTCACAGTGTCGTTCGTGGACATGCACCCATCGGAGTCCAACCGATCGAAGCTGACCCTCGTCGCGGTCCTCAGAGCGCGATCGAGGGTCGCGGAATCGACGTCCGCATCCGTGGTGATCACGACCAGCATCGTCGCCAGCGCGGGAGCGAGCATTCCCGCACCCTTGGCCATGCCACCGATCGACCAGCCATCGCCGGTCACGATGACCTGCTTGCTCACGGTGTCGGTCGTCATGATCGCGTGCGCCGCGTCGTCTCCGCCGGTCTCACCGAGCGCCTCTGCGGCCGCGTCGACACCTCTGAGCAGGTCGTCGCGGTTGTTGACCAGGCCGATCAAACCGGTCGAGCAGACGATGACGTCGATCGCACCGATCCCGACCTTCTCGGCGACGCGCTCGGCAGTGGCATGGGTGGTCTGGAAACCCTCTGCGCCGGTGTAGCAGTTCGCCCCGCCGGAGTTCAGTACGACCGCCTTGACGATGCCGTCCTTCACGACCTCCTGGCTCCAGAGCACCGGATTGGCCTTGCAGCGGTTGCTGGTGAACACGGTCGCCGAGGCGAACGACGGTCCCTGGTTCACGACCAGGGCGAGGTCCTTGTTGCCACTGCTCTTGAGACCGGCCGCCACGCCTGCGGCGACGAAGCCCTTGGGACGGGTCACCGCGCCAGTGTGAGAGGTGCTCATGGTGCGAGTCCGATCGTGCTCAGGCCAGTCTGCTCAGGGAAGCCGAGGGCGAGGTTCATGCACTGGACGGCGGCGCCGGCCGTGCCCTTGGTCAGATTGTCGACCGCACCAACGGCGACGAGCTTGTTCGCGGCTTCATCCACGGCAACCTGAAGGTGCACCGCGTTGGATCCGACGACCGACTTGGTCTGTGGCCACTGACCCTGCGGGAGGACGTGGACGAACTGCTCGTCGGCGAAAGCCGCCGCGTACGCCTGCTGCACCTGATCTGCGGTGACGCCCGGCTTCAGGGTGGCGGTGCCGGTGGCAAGGATCCCTCGCGACATCGGGACGAGCATTGGAGTGAATGAGACGGTCACGGGCTCTCCCGCGAGGGCGGAGAGGTTCTGCGTGATCTCGGGGGTGTGCCGGTGCACGCCGCCGACGCCGTACGCACTGGTGTTGCCCATGACCTCGCTGCCGAGCAGGTTCGCCTTCAGTGCCTTCCCGGCGCCACTCGTGCCGCTGGCCGCAACGACCACCACATCTGGCTCGATCAGACCGGCTGCGACGGCGGGAGCCAGGATGAGGCTGCTCACGGTCGGATAACAGCCGGGGACTGCGATCCGGGTCGCGCCCTGCAGCGCAGCCCGGTGGTCGGGCAGCTCTGGAAGCCCGTACGGCCAGCTGCCGGCGTGCTCGGTGCCGTAGAACGTGGTCCACGCCTCGGCGTCCTTGAGCCGGAAATCAGCGCCACAGTCGACGATGACCATCTGCTCCGGCAACTGCTCGGCCAACGCTGCCGACGTGCCGTGGGGCAGAGCGAGGAAGACGACATCGTGCCCGCTCAGTACCTCGACGGTGGTCGGCTCGAGGATCCGATCGGCCAGCGGCAGGAGATGCGGCTGCAGGGCGCCGAGTCGCTCACCTGCGTTGCTGTTGGCCGTGAGGGCACCGATCTCGACCTCGGGATGCGCAAGCAGCAGGCGCAGCAACTCACCACCGGCGTACCCGCTGGCTCCGGCGACTGCGACCCTCGTTCCCGTCATGCGCATAACAATACATGATCATGCATGACCTCGCGCAAGATGTCAGACCTCGCGTACGCCGTTCGCATGCCGCCTAGCGAGGTCGGCGTAGTAGTCGCCGTTGACCTGCACCCAGAATTCGGCCGGCGTCCCGGCAATGGGCTTCTTCACCTGCGCCGGGGCGCCAGCAGCCAGTACGTGATCAGGGATCGAGCCACCCGGCCCGATCATCGAACTCGCCGCCACCATGGTGCCGTCACCGATCACCGAGTCGTCGAGCATGACTGAGTTGTTGGCGAGGATCGACTTCTCCCCCAACCGCTTGCCATGCATCACACAACTGTGAGCGACGGTCGAGTGCGCACCGATCTCGACGACAGCCTCGGGGCCGCCGTGGACCACGGAGTTGTCCTGGATGTTCGCGCCCTCGCGCACGATGATCGTGCAGATGTCGGCGCGCAGCACGACGCCGTACCAGATGCTTGCACCCTTTTCGACGGTGACATCGCCGATCAGCGTGGCCGTCGGGGCGATGAACGCCTCGGGGTGGACCTGGGGACGCTTGCCCTCGAATTCAAACATCGGCATGCTGCGACGCTACAGGTCCGTCCGCCTCAGCGGCCGAGACCTGCCGGCACTGACGAAGGAGCCAGCACCGATGAGCCACAGGCAGTACGCAGTGCCGGCCTCAGGTCGCCTCGTCTACGGGGACCCCATCACGACGGAGCACTCGACCCTCATCCCCGTGTCCCGCGTCCGGGGCGACGGCTCGAGCGCGATCGGGATGTTCGTGGTGCGGGAGAAGGGCACCACCTGGGTGCCGGTCATCGACGCCGATCGCATCGCCACCATCGGCGTGATCACAGGCCTCATCGCTGCCACTCTTGGAAGTCTCGCCGTGCTCCGCAAGCCGCCGTGGCCCGACAACCTCATCCGGATGTCAGCCCCGAAGCGCGCCACCGACTAACGCTGGACCGCGCCGGTCAGTTCAGCAGCCCTGGCAACCGCGGCATCGCGAGCAGCCGCGGTCTCCTCAGCCGTCAGCGTCCGATCTGTTGCACGGAAACGCAGGGCGAAGGCGAGCGACTTCTTGCCCGCGCCGAGCTGCTCGCCGACGTAGGTGTCGAACAGACGCAGGGACTCGAGGAGTTCGCCGGCTCCATCGCGAAGCGCCTCGTCGACGGCGGCCACGGTGATCTCGGTGTCGACCAGCAGGGCGACGTCCTCCTTCGCCACCGGCATGGTGGAGAACTCCGGCGCCCGGACTGCGTCAGGGACGGCGCGGATGAGAGCGTCGAGGTCGATCTCGGCGACGGCCGCACGCGCGGGAAGCCCGAAGTTCCTGCACACGGTCGGGTGGAGTTCCCCGGCGTGGCCGATGACCTTGCCCTCGATCGAGAACTCGGCACAACGGCCCGGGTGCCACGGTGCGTACGCGACTCCTCGGACATCAAGTGCGACGCTCAGGTCAGCAGCGAGGCGGCGTACGACTGCGACCGCATCGCTCCACTCCGCGTCACGACCTGCCCCGTCCCAGCCGTCGCGGACGACTTGCCCCGCGAAGACGACACCCAGGTGCAGGGGCTGCGCCGGCAGCGTCTTCAGAAGGGCATCGAGCTCCTCCGGAGTTGGACGGCGGTCAACCCCGTAGATGGGCGACGGCCCTTGGTGCGCCGGGATCGCGACCGGCGCGGTCTCGAACAGGGCAACACCGTTCGCACCGCGGCCAAGGTTGCGAGCAGCCGCCTTGAGCACACCCGGCAGCAGGGTCGTCGTGTACGACGGGTCCTCACTGGACAACGGGTTGGCAAGTTGAACGACGTCGCGCCGATGGTCGTCAGGGTCGAGTCCGAGCGCGTCGAAAGTCGCCTCCCCCACGAACGGGAAGGCAACGATCTCGCTCAGACCGGCGCCGGCGAGACTCCGACCGATCCGACGCCGCAGCTTCTGTGCCCGAGTCAGGCCGCGTCCGGTGGCGCGTTGCGGCAACACACTCGGCACCGATTCGTACCCGACGATGCGGGCGACTTCCTCGACGAGGTCGTACGGGTCGTTGATGTCCACGCGCCAGGTCGGCGGTGTGGCTGTCACGACGTCGCCGTCGAGTACGACCTCAGCGCCGATCAGGCGGAGGTTTGCGACCGTGGTCCCTGCCGAGATCTCCATGCCGGTGATCCGTGCCGGAAGATCGGCGGCGATGGAGATCGGCTCGCGAGCAGCGGCCGATCCGACCACGGTGAAGCCGGGCTCGGCGGTCGCTCCCCCGAACTCCACCAGCAACTCGACCACGCGGTCGGCGGCAACGCCCGGCAGCAGCGGGTCGACGCCGCGCTCGTTGCGTTTACCGGCCTCGGAGTTGAGCTTGTGGCGGCGCCCGGTGCGGAACATCGACACCGGCTGCCAGTTGGCCGCCTCGACCAGGACACGGGTCGTCGTCCCGGAGATCTCGGTACTGGCTCCGCCCATCACGCCAGCGAGGCCGATCACACCCGAGTCGTCAGCGATGACCAGGTCCTCGACATCAAGCGCACGAAGCGTCCCGTCGAGGGTCTCGAGCTTCTCTCCGGCCCCGGCCCGCCGCACGGCCAGACCGCCGGCGACCTTGTCGGCGTCATAGCCGTGGATCGGCTGGCCGAGCTCGAGCATCACGTAGTTGGTGATGTCGACTGCGAGCGAGATCGAGCGCATGCCCGACTGCTCCAGGCGGCGGCTCATCCAGTCAGGAGTCGGGGCGGACGGGTTGAAGCCGCTGACCAGACGGGCAGCGAAGACAGGGCAGCCGGCGACGTCCTGGACGTCAACGTCCCAGGCCTTGCCGTCGATCTCAGGAACCTCGCGCTCGGCCGGGTCAGTGAAGGGCGCCTCGAAACCGAGGGCCGCCTCGCGGGCGACACCGCGCAGCGAAAGCGCGTACGCGCGGTCGGGGTTGATCTCGAACTCGATGACTTCTTCATCGAGCCCCAGAAGTTCGAAAGCGTCGTCACCGGGCTGGGCGGTGCCCTCAGGCAGAACGATGATGCCCTCGTGCTCGTCGGAGAGGCCGAGCTCCCGGGCCGAGCAGATCATGCCGGCCGAGATGTGGCCGTACGTCTTGCGCTCGGCAATCGCGAATCCACCCGGCAGGACAGCGCCGGGCAGACACACGACGACGAGGTCTCCCGGTCCGAAGTTGTGGGCACCGCAGATGATCCCCTGGGGTGCACCGGTGCCGTTGGCGTCGCCGACGTCGACGGTGCACCAGTTGATGACCTTGCCGTTCTTCTGCGGTTCCGGGTCCTGCGTGAGGACGCGACCGATCACCAGCGGACCGGTGATGTCCGCGGATTCGAGCGCCTCGAGCTTGAGCCCGAGCGCAGTGAGGCGGTCGGTGAGCGCCTCGGTGGTGACCGAGTCGGGCAGGTCGACGTACTCCTTGATCCAGGAGACCGGAGCCTTCACAATTCGCTCCCAAAAGCTGAGGTGAAACGGACGTCGCCCTCGAAGAGGGTGCGCAGGTCGGACAGCCCGGTGCGGAACATCAACGACCGGTCGATGCCCATGCCGAACGCGAAGCCGGTGAACCTCTCGGAGTCGACACCACACGCGCGAAGGACACGGGGATTGACGATGCCGCAGCCACCCCATTCGATCCAGCCCTCACCGCGGCACGTGCGGCAGCTCTCGGGATCGACGCCGCGGCACACGAAACAGACGAGGTCGACCTCGGCACTGGGCTCCGTGAACGGGAAGTACGACGGTCGGAAGCGGGTGGAGATGCCCTCACCGAACATCTGCGATGCGAAGTGGTCCAACGTGCCCTTGAGGTGCGCCATCGACAGACCTTCGTCGATCGCGAGGCCCTCGACCTGATGGAACATCGGGCTGTGCGTCGCGTCGTACTCGTCGGTGCGGAAGACACGGCCGGGACACACGACATAGATCGGTGCCTCGCGGGTGAGCATGGTGCGGGCCTGGACCGGTGACGTGTGCGTACGCAGTACGCGGTGGTCCTCAGCGGGTTCGGTCCAGAACGTGTCCTGCATTGTCCGCGCAGGATGGTCCGGGCCGAGGTTGAGCGCGTCGAAGTTCAGCCATTCCGCCTCGATCAGTGGACCTTCGGCGACCTCCCAGCCCATCGCGACGAAGACATCGGCGATCAACTCTGCACCGGTCGTCAGTGGATGGCGGGCTCCGTACGCGACCCGGTCGGTCGGCAGCGTGACGTCCACGGCCTCGACGACAAGCATCTGCGCCTCGTGCTCGGCCTCGAGCACCTCTTGCCGGGCGGTGAGTGCCTGGTTGACGGCGCCGCGAGCCTGGCCGATCTTCTGACCGGCCTCCTTGCGCGCCTGCGGAGGGAGGGCACCGATCTCGCGGTTTGCCAGAGCCAGCGCCGACCGATCGCCTGCGTGCTCCAGACGTACGGCCTTCAATTCCTCCAGATCGGACGCTGCGGCAATGGCTGCCAGAGCAGCGTCACGGGCCGCCTCGACCTCCTCGGTCTTCAGCGGCGTGACCGCAACCGGGTCGTACTCGGTGTTCGGGCCCGACATGGCGTCCTCTCTGTTGGCCCGCGCCGTGTGCCGCAAGCCGGGTGAAAGTCTAGGAACCCACCCGCCCTCACGGCGAATGGGTTCCCAGACATGGACTCAGACCACCCTGCGTCAGGCGAGGCCCTCTTCAAGTTCCGCCTCTGCAGCCACCGCCATCGGGTTCTGCGGGATAGCCAACACGTGCTCCATCAAGGCCATCACGAGCACGCCACCAATGACGAGCGACACGGCGCCAATCCAGAACGGCGTGACGGCACCCTGGGCCAGGTTGCCCTGGTGGTGGTACGCGTACTTCGTCGCAATGCTGGCGAGAGTCGCCAGGCCGAGTGCGCCACCGATCTGCTGGATCGCCTGCTGAAGCCCTGCGGCGAGCGATGAGTCCTCGCCGGTCACCTCATGCAGCGATGCGTTGCCAATCGCCGGGAAACTCAGCCCGGACCCGAGCGCGAGCAGGATCATCCCGGGCAGGATGTCCGCGGCATAGCTGATCGTGTGCGGGTCGGCAGCGCCGATCCGCGTCGACAACGCCATCCCGACGGCGTCGAGAAGGAACCCAAGCGCGAGCAACCGCTTGACGCCGACCTTGGGCATCAACCCCGTGCCGACGCCGATGCCAAGCCCGATACCGATGCCGAATGGCAGGTAGGACAGCCCCGACTTGATTGATCCCCAGCCCATGTTCTGCTGCTCGACGAGAGTGAGGAGGAAGAAGTACGAGAAGAACGCGGACGAGAAGAACAACGTGACCACATTGGTCACCACACGCGTACGGTTCCGGAAGAACGAGAGCGGGATCAGCGGGTCTGTTGAGATCGCCTCGATGACGACCATGAGCACGACCAGCGCCAGACCACCGACGAGCGGGAACAGGACGCCCTTGTCACCCCACGAGTGATCAGAGGCATGGAGCAGGCCGTAGACAATGGCCAGCAGGCCGGCGGTGCCGGTGATCGCTCCCAGGAAGTCCGGGCGGTGCGCCTTGGCCGACTTGCTCTCGTCGACGAGTCGCGGCACCAACAGGATCGCCACAACCGCGACGGGGACGTTGATGAAGAAGATCCAGCGCCAGTCCAGATGGGTGATGAATCCCGAGATGACGGTGCCGGACGTGCCACCGAGGCCGGCGAGACCACCGAAGATCCCCAGCGCCTTGATGCGCTCTGCAGGATCGGTGAACAGCACCGCGATGATGCCGAGGGACGCGGGGGCAGCGATGGCTTCACCCAGACCCTGCACGAACCGCGAGACGCTCATCATCGAGCCGTGGTGGAAGAACAGGACGTTGTGGGCGCCCCCGCAGACGGCCGACGCGAGACCGAACAGGGCGACCCCGACGATGAACATCGCGCGGCGGCCGATGAGGTCGGACAGCCGGCCACCGAGGAGAAGCAAGCCACCGGCCGCGAGGACGTACGCCTCCACCACCCACGCCAGCCCCGACTCGGACATGTCCAAGGTGGACTTGATGCTCGGCAGCGCCACATTCACGACCGTGACGTCGAGGATGAGCATGAACTGGATCAGGCCGAGGACGGCCAGAGCCTTCCAGCGACGCGGGTCCGCACCGGGGGCGTAAGTAGTCATGACTGCAGTCTTGCAGCGACCACCGACAAAAGTCAGCCCCGCTGTGAACGCGCTGTGGCGTAGAGACAAACAGCTGCTGCGGTCGAGAGATTGAGGCTCTCGGCCCGACCGAAGATCGGGATCGACACGACGTGATCGGACGCGTCGCGCAGCGTCTGAGGAAGTCCCCACGCCTCGTTGCCGAACAACCACGCGGTGGGGCGCCGCAGCAGGTCGTCCGCGGAGAAGAGATCCTCGCCGTCCATGTCTGCAGCGAGCACCTGCAGGCCGGAGGCCCTTGCCGCAGCGATCGCGGACTCGACATCTCGCTCGATCGCGATCGGGAGGTTGAAAGCGGAGCCCACGCTCGCGCGAATCGTCTTGGGGTTGTAGAGATCGACGGCGTCGCCGGCGAGGATCACGGCGTCGGCACCAGCCGCGTCGGCGCAACGGATCACCGTGCCGGCGTTGCCGGGATCGCGTACGTCCGCACAGATCGCAATCAGGCGCGGACCAGGCGTGTCGTCCGCAATTCGTGCGGTCGGAATGTCGAAGAACCGGCAGACGGCCACCAGACCGGCCGGCGAGACCGAGTCGGACAGGCCTTCGATCGCCCGTGGTTCCACAATGGCGACCTCAGCAGAACCGAGGATCTGGGCGTACTGCTCAGCGGCAGCCTCGGTGGCGAAGATCTCCTCCACCAGTGCTGAGGCGAGCGCACCCTCGACGGCCTTCGGGCCGTCGGCAAGGAAAAGCCGCCGCTCGGTGCGTACCGAGCGGCGGCTCAATTTCCGAGCCTCCTTCACACGAGCGTTGCCCGCCGAAAGAGGTGCAGTCATCTGAATCAGACAGCAGCCGGAGCGTTGACGTCCTCCGGAAGGGCGGCCCGGGCGACCTCGACGAGCGCGTTGAACGCAGCCACGTCGTTGACGGCAAGCTCGGCCAGGATCTTGCGGTCGACCTCGACACCCGCGAGGCCGAGGCCCTGGATGAAGCGGTTGTAGGTCATACCCTGCGCGCGGGACGCAGCGTTGATGCGCTGGATCCAGAGCTTGCGGAAGTTGCCCTTGTTCTTGCGACGGTCGTTGTAGCTGTAGACCAGCGAGTGGGTGACCTGCTCCTTGGCCTTGCGGTACAGGCGCGAGCGCTGGCCGCGGTAACCCGAGGCCCGCTCGAGGGTGGTACGACGCTTCTTCTGGGCGTTTACTGCGCGCTTTACACGTGCCATTTCAGTGCTCCTTCTAGTCCGTGAAAGCGGGTCAGAGACCCAGCATCTTCTTTGCGCGGGGGACGTCGCTCTTCGCGACCTCAACGGTGCCGGTCAGGCGACGGGTGACCTTCGAGGCCTTCTTCTCAAGGTTGTGGCGCTTGCCAGCCTTCTCGCGAAGGATCTTCCCCGAGCCCGTCACCTTGAAGCGCTTCTTCGCGCCCGAGTGCGTCTTGTTCTTCGGCATCTGTCTCTCTCTTCTCTCACCTAGTACGAATCTCGCCGGCTCGCGCCGCGAGGAAAACTCGAACTCCGCTGTCGCGGAGATTCAGGCCTCGATCTCCGGATCGAGGTTCTCGGAGCGGCCACGCTCCTTCTTCTGCGCAACAGGGCCCGTGACGGCGGCCTTCGTGGCGGCCAACTCAGCGGCAACCTCGGCAGCCTTGGCGGCCGCGGCTTCTTCCTTGGCGGCCTTGACCTCAACCATGGCGGCGGCCTTCTTCTTGCTCGGGCCGATCACCATGACCATGTTGCGGCCGTCCTGCTTCGGCGTGGACTCGACGAAGCCGAGCTCGCCGATGTCCTCGGCCAACTTCTGCAGGAGGCGGAAACCGAGCTCCGGACGGTGCTGCTCACGACCGCGGAACATGATGGTGATCTTGACCTTGTCGCCGCCCTTGAGGAAGCGCTCGACGTGGCCCTTCTTCGTCTCGTAGTCGTGCGAGTCGATCTTCGGACGAAGCTTCATCTCCTTGATGATGACGTTCGTCTGGTTGCGACGAGCCTCGCGCTCCTTCTGAGCGTTCTCGTACTTGAACTTGCCGTAGTCCATGAGCTTGCAGACCGGCGGCTTGCCCATGGGCGCAATCTCGACGAGGTCGAGGTCGGCCTCCTGCGCGAGGCGCAGCGCATCACCCGTCGGGACGATGCCGACGGTTTCACCATTGGGACCAACGAGGCGGACCTCGGGAACCCGGATCCGGTCGTTGATACGAAGCTCAGTGCTGATATTTCCTCCAGCTGGTTGCGGCAAACACGATGTGATTCAAAAACGAAAAAGACTTCCGCGACGCAAGCGGAAGCCTTCGGCCGAGGTGCACGCGTACGCACATCTCAACTGCAGGACCGAACCCGACGACCGCTGGTCGATGCGGGTGGGAGTTCTGCAACGCTTTTTCAAACGTCGTGATCCCCGCTTGTGATCGCACTGGTCACCCAGATTGATCGGTCAAGCGACAAGCGTACGCGCGCCCGGCCATTGAGTCACATCCCCGTGGGCGGGGACATGAGGTCAAACCGCCGCCAGGCGCAGGATGTTCCCCTCGATGGCGAACGGGACCGGACCGGCGACATCGATGACCAGGGCATCCGCGCCCTCCTGGATCGCAGACCTCGCCGCGTCCCGGGTCCACACCGGCACTGGGCGAGCGTCAGCACGCCAGCGCTGCAACGCGTCCGTGCCCGTGAATGCCAGGAGTGCCTTGCGGCCGTCCGCACCGGTCAGCAGCACGGTGGCCATGTCACTGGTCTTGTCGTGGGCGAGGCCGCGCTCGTCGTATTCGACCTCACCCAGGACGGCAACAACGGGAACCAACAGCCGTGCCGAGAACAGTGGCCCCAGGGCCTTCTCGTAGTCGCCGCCGGCAGCGAACTCGGCCAACGCAGCGCTCACGTCTGCCGAGGCCGTGCCGTCGTCACCCGGGAAGTCGGAGCGCAGGATGCGCTTCTCAGCCGACTCAGATGCTGCCGGGGGTTGCTCGGTCATTGTTGAATGGTCCCATGGACAACGCAGCGTGGGGCGCCCTGGCCCTGGCCCTCACCACCCTGATCGGCGTGGTGACCTGGAGCAGGGCGCGTACGCGTGGGCCTCGGACGCTGGTGCGCGGCGCCGGGGTCGCGTTGCTCCCGATCGCGGCGTACCTGACGCACACGCTCAGGCTGATCGGCCGCATCTCCTCGGCGATCGCCGACTGGGCGACCGGCTTCGTGTTCTCCCCCGTGGTCTGGGTCGGGATCGTCGTCGGCGCCGTTGGCGGCCTGATGATCTTCGGCGCAAGATGGCTGCCGGGCCAGGCAAAGGCCGTCACGGGCGCCCAAGAGCCGAAGGGTGTGGCGGCGACCGGATCCTCGTCGGAGGACGACGAACTCACTGCGCTGCTCCGCAAGCACGGGATCTCGTGACGCCTCCGCAGGTCGTTGACCTGCTGCTGGCCGCGCCGGTGCGCTGCGGCACCACCCGGCTGCTCTGCATCGACGGACCGGCTGGCTCGGGGAAGACCACGCTCGCCAACGCGGTCGCCGCGGAACTCGACGCGACGGTGCTGCACATGGACGACCTGTACGCCGGCTGGAGCGGCCTCGAGGCGGGCGTGAAGCAGGCGTCGCGAATCGCCGAGGCGGTGGCGCTCCGGCGGCCCGTGACGTACGCACCGTGGAACTGGCATCGCTCGGACAGGGACTACGCGATCGACGTCGCACCAAGCCCGACCCTGATCATCGAGGGGGTCGGCTCAGGAGCCGGCCCGCTCAGGGATCGAGCCTCCCTGCTGGTCTGGATGGATGCCGACGAGGACGTACGCCAGCAGCGGGCGCTCGCGCGCGACGGCGACTCCTTCGCACCGCACTGGACGATGTGGGCCGACCAGGAACGCGTCCACTTCCTGCGCGAACGCACCCGCGAGCGAGCCGACCTGGTGCTCGAGACTGGCTGACCGCTCCGCTGAATAGGCTTGCCTCATGCTCGCCCCCAGCGGAGAACAGTTCCGGATCGCATCTCACGGGTACGAGGCGGTGATCACCGAGTCGGGCGCCGCCCTGCGAACGCTCACCTTTGAAGGCCGCGACCTGGTCGATGGTTTTGACGAAGACGCGATGTCGTCGGGTGGTCGTGGGCAACTCCTCATGCCCTGGCCGAACCGGATCCGGGACGGGCGGTACTCATTCGACGGGGCGGCTCATCAACTCGCGCTGACCGAACCTGCGCGGCGCAACGCCTCCCATGGGTTGGCACGCTGGGCCGCCTGGACGCTGGCGGAGCACGATGAGGCCCGCGTGACGCTCACGTACCGCGTGATGGCGCAGACCGGCTACCCATGGACGCTCGAGCTCGCCGTGAGCTACTCGGTGGGCCGCTTCGGGCTGTCGGTCGTGCAATCGGCGCAGAACTTCTCGGACACTGCTGCGCCGTACGCTCAGGGCGCCCATCCGTACATCACCGTGGGCTCGGGTCCGATCGACAACTGGACGCTCCAACTGCCCGCCGCCACGCGACTCCTCACCGACGACGAGCGGCTGCTGCCGGTCGGGCGCGAGCACGTCGAGGGCACCACGTACGACTTCCGCGCGCCGCGAACTGTCGGCGACGTGTACTTCAACCACTGCTTCGCCGGGCTGCGCCGAGGGGAAGATCCCGATGTCCCGGACCATGCGACGGTCCGAGTCAGCGATGGCACCCACACCACCGGTCTCTGGGTGGACGAGACCTGGCCGTGGTTGCTGCTCTACAGCGGAGACGACACTGCTGCCCCGCGCCGCTCGCTGGCGGTGGAGCCGATGAGCGCGCCAGTGGATGCGTTCAGCTCGGGCGAGGACCTGATCCGACTGGAACCCGGCGAGACCCACAGCGGGGTCTGGGGAATATTCGCCGAATGATCAGGCGCTCGGGGCGGAATGCGCCTCGAGAAGAGCACGCAACTGGCGCACCTGCGCCCGCGCGTGATCGCCGTCGGAGCTCTGGATGCCCATCGCCGGGCACGTCGAGCCGTCGACCAGGTCAAGGGTGACCCACGGAGCCCCGGAGGGAAGACGAACCGCGACGACCTGCGCCCAGACGAAGGCGCGCTTGCGGTACCCGTTCACCACGATGAGCCCGGCCTGCGTCGCGGTGACCCTGGAGCGGACCAGGGCGTACAGGACGGCCACGATGAGGCCACCGATGCCGATCAGCGTCGCGATCTGGAGTGCGGTGAACTCGGATCGCGTCTTGGCCGTGAAGCCGGCGAACCAGATGAACACCGAGAACGCGAGCAACGCGACGACCACGATGATCCCGACGATCCGCGGGCCCATCGGGCGAAAGGTGCGGGGCAGGTCAGAGTCGGCAGGCATGGATGTCCGTGAGCAGGATCGCCCGGGCTCCGATCGCGTACAGCTCGTCCATGAGCTTCTGGGCGCCGTTGCGAGGGACCATGGCGCGTACGGCGAACCAGCCGTCGCGCTGCAGCGGCGCCACGGTCGGCGACTCCATCCCCGGGGTGAGCGCGACGGCGGCTGCCATCGCGGATTCCGGGACGTCGTAGTCCATCATCACGTACGACCGGGCCACCAGGACGCCGTCGATGCGCCGCCGGAAGGTGTCGAAGCCCTCGGGCGCCGGAGCGCCGGCGCGGGTGATCACGACGGCTTCGGACTCGAGGATGACGTCCCCGAAGACCTCCAAGCCGGCCTGGCGCAGCGTCGTCCCCGTCTCGACGACGTCGGCGATGATGTCCGCGACACCGAGCTGGATGGACGACTCGACGGCACCGTCGAGGTGTGTCACGGTCGCGTCGATCCCGCGCTCGGCCAGGAATCGCTTGACCACGCCCGTGTACGAGGTGGCGATGCGCTTGCCGGAGAGCTCGCTCAGGTCGCTGTGCGCCCCGGCCACACCGGCGAAGCGGAACTTCGAGCGACCGAAGCCGAGCTGCATGGCCTCGTCGGCGTGTGCGCCGCTGTCCTGCAGGAGGTCGCGGCCGGTGATGCCGATGTCAAGGGTGCCCTCGCCGACGTACAACGCGATGTCGCGGGGGCGCAGGTAGAAGAACTCGATGCCGTGCTCAGCATCGATGAGGGTCAGTTGCTTGCTGTCGCCACGCTGTCGGTAGCCAGCCTCGGTCAGGATCTGCTGGGTGGCTTCGGACAGCGCGCCCTTGTTGGGGATCGCGATGCGGAGGTTCATGGAGTCACGTTTCTGGAGGGCGCCGTCAGAGGTGGGCGTAGACGTCGTCAAGGGTGATGCCGGTGGCGATCATGAGTACCTGAGCGTGGTAGATCAGCTGGCTCAGCTCGAGAGCGGCGGCTTCCTTGCCCTCATGCTCCGCGGCCATCCAGCTCTCGGCGGCCTCCTCCACCAGCTTCTTGCCGATCTGATGGACGCCGGCGTCCAGGGCCTTCACGGTGCCGCTGCCCTCAGGGCGGGTCTCCGCCTTGTGGTTCAGCTCGGTCCAGAGCTCCTCGAACGTCTTCACGGGGGCTAAGCGTACGGCGTTGGGGACGGTCCACTCACCTCGATATCACCGACGGTCCTGCCTGCGCAGCACGCGGCTCGACCTACTGGTGGTCGAAGGCTTCCGCGGAGCGGTACCGCATCGTGGCGTCCTCAGCTGCGAGGACGGCCGCACGTACTGATTCCACGGTGAGGTCGGTGCGGTGAGGGCACTGAGGTGCGGAGCGACAGGTCCAGCATCCTGGAGGCGTTGCCAAGTCCGACCAGTACGTCGCGTACAGCGTCGGCCTGGTAGTCGGTCAAAGTGAACTTCATCGCGTACGCCAGCATGCTAGCGTCATGCCATGAGCATGCTGCAGGTCAAGAACCTTCCGGCCGAGCTCCATGAAAAGCTGGCGGAGCGGGCGCGGAGTGAGCACACCACCATGTCTGCCTTGGTGATTGCCATGCTGGATCGGGAGTTGAACGAGCATCCGACGACCGCGTGGATCGCGAAGGTCAGGGCGAGGACCGACAACCTTCCCTCGATCCCCCGAGAAGCCATCGATCGCGCGCTGGCCGAGGCCAAGGCCGATCTCTTCCATGACGAGCGGTTCGATGGCCCTCGTCCTTGACGCCAGTTCGATCGTCAATTCGATACTCCCCAACGACCGCCAGGCCGCAGCACGGACGGCGATGGGCGGGCAGTCCCTGATCGTCCCGGAGTTGGCGGTCAGCGAGGCTCTGAGCAGCCTGGCCCGACTTGAGCGGACAGGCGAGTTGTCGTCAGCGGACGCCGACCTGTGCGTGGCCGACCTGTCGTCGATGCCGTTGATCATGCTCAACGACCAAGATCTGAGTGCCGGCGCCTGGGCGATGCGGCGCTTCCTCCGCATCACGGATGCGTTGTACGTCGCAGCAGCGATCGAGAACCAATGTCCGTTGCTGACCGCGGATCGCAGGCTCGCGCGCGCGGTACGCGCCCAGGTGACAGACGTGTCTGTCATAGAGATCTGACTCCCCCACCCCCGAGGCGGAAGTTGCTGAGGTACGGCTCGTACAGCCGGACAGGCTTGACGTGGTCCGGCAGTTCGGCACGCACCACCTGGAAGGCGCGCTCGTCGTCACTGACGATGAACGCCACTCATCGAAGAACCGGACTCAGAAATGTCCGTGGTCGCGCCTAGCGTGGCCGTCAACGAGTTGGAGCACCCTCAGCCACCGGCCCTATACATGCGACCTTGGCCCGACATATCGGGCCGCCAATTTCTGCGCCGGCAATGAGGGTTTCAAGGTGCCCGCCGTTGAACACGAAACCCGACTTCGCCGTGTTGGCGAGCCAGTTCGGCGAGAAGATGCGGCACCGCGCACACGACCTGAAGCTGACCCAACGTGACGTGATCGAACTGACGGGCATCAGCAGGAGTTATCTCCAGTCGCTGTGGAATGGACGCGGCAGCAATCGGGAACCCGACGGCACCTTCAAACCACCAAACCCGACCATGGACGTGATCTGGCGGATCTCCGTGGCTCTCGAGGTCGACAAGGGGTACCTCACCGATACCGACCGCGGGATCGGGGACTTCCAAGTCGTCCCTCGCCCACGCCGTTAGCGCCTACGCAGAACCCCGTACCGCGCAACTCAACGGACCGGCAGCCCGTGCGTACGCATCGCGGCCTTGACCTCGCTGATGCGCAACGTCCCGAAGTGGAACACCGTCGCCGCCAGCACCGCGTCCGCGCCCGCCTCAACCGCTGGCACGAAATGCTCGACCGCTCCAGCGCCACCAGAGGCAATCACAGGAACACTCACGGTGCTGCGGACCAGCCGGATCAGTTCGGTGTCGAAGCCGTCGCAGGTGCCGTCGGCATCCATCGAGTTGAGCAGGATCTCGCCGGCCCCGAGGTCGGCAGCACGCGCGATCCACTCGATCGCGTCGATCCCGGTGCCCTCGCGACCACCGTGCGTAGTCACCTCGAAGCCGGAATCGGTCCGGGTCTCCCCCTGGACGCGGCGTACGTCTGCCGACAGCACCAGCACCTGATTGCCGAAGCGATCGGCGATCTCGCTGATCAGCTCCGGTCGCCGGATGGCAGCGGTGTTCACGCCGATCTTGTCAGCGCCCGCTCGGAGGAGCCGGTCGACGTCCTCGACCGACTTGATCCCGCCTCCGACCGTCAACGGGATGAAGACCTCTTCGGCCACCTTCGACACGATCTCCATCGTGGTCGTACGAGCCTCAACGGAGGCGGAGATGTCGAGGAAGGTCAGTTCGTCCGCGCCCTCGGCGTCGTACGCCTTGGCCAACTCGACCGGGTCCCCGGCGTCGCGGAGATCCTTGAAGTTGATGCCCTTGACCACACGGCCCCCGTCGACGTCCAGGCACGGGATCACCCGGACGGCGAGGCTCATGCTCGACCCTGGGCGGAGGGCAGTGTGAGCGCGAGCGCATCCTCAAGAGTGAACTGGCCGGTGTAGAGCGCGGTGCCGGCGATGGCACCCTCCACACCGATCTCGACCAGACCCATCAGAGCGCGGATGTCATCAAGCGTGGTCACGCCGCCGGACGCGACCACAGGCGCCTTCGTACGCGAGCAGACGTCGCGGAGCAGATCGAGGTTCGGGCCCTGCAGCATGCCGTCCTTGTTGACGTCGGTGACCACGTAACGAGCACAGCCCTCCGAATCGAGGCGAGCCAGGGTCTCGTACAGGTCACCGCCGTCGCGGGTCCAGCCACGCGCGGCGAGCGTGGTACCGCGCACGTCCAGCCCGATCGCAACCCGGTCCCCCCAGGTGGCGATCGCCTTGCGGCACCATTCCGGGTTCTCCAGTGCAGCGGTACCGATGTTGACCCGACGGCAGCCGGTCGCCATCGCCGCCTCGAGCGACTCGTCATCACGAATGCCACCGCTCATCTCGACCTTGATGTCGAGGGCGCCGACGATCTGCGCCTGCAGTTCGCGGTTGTTGCCGTGCCCGAAGGCCGCGTCCAGATCGACGAGGTGAAGCCACTCGGCCCCGGCCTCCTGCCACCGCAGCGCGGCTTCGATCGGATCCCCGAAGACCTTCTCCGAACCATCAACCCCCTGGACGAGCTGGACGGCCTGGCCGTTCTTGATGTCGACGGCGGGCAGCAGCTCGAGGTAGTTGCTCATGGCGCTGATGTTATTCCGAGCGCGTGGCGTACCTGAGCCAGCATCTCGGTCTCGGACAGGCCCAGGGCACGCGCCTTGCGTACGTACTCATGAGCCGCGACAGCCGCATCCCGGTCACGTGTCTCGCCCGTGACGAAGGTGCCAGCCCGGCCACGGGTCTCGATCGCGCCGCGCATTTCGAGTTCGCGGTATGCCTTCGCGACCGTGTTGACGGCGAGGCCCAGCTCGGCGGCGAGAGCGCGTACGGTCGGTAGCTTCTCCCCTGCCTGCAGGGTGCCGTTCGCTGCCCCGTCGACGACCTGGCGCACGATCTGCTCGTAGGCCGGGACGCTGCTGGCCGGATCGATCACGAACCGCATGCCTTCACCTCCACACCGGCGCGACGGTGCGGTGGTACGCCCGCCCGAAGACGTTGCTGGCCGCCCAGAGCAGCGCGGCCGGGAAGTGCCGCCGCAATGCCGCGTGGACGACCGGATCGGAACCGTCCTGCAACCAGGCCATCATCCCGCCGGCGGTGAACGGGCTGACCTTCGCCATCTCCCGCTCCACCACCTTCCACGCGGGCGTACCCCAGTGCGGCTCGAGGACCGGCATCACGTCGCGTTCCTCGTGGACCAGATGCTCCTCGGCGACCTTGACAGCAAACTCCAACTGCGCCCGGAGAGCGATCAGGTGAGCGGTCGTCGGCTGTGCCTCCAACTCGCGAAACGCCTCGCTGAGACGACCGCACGCGATCGCCATCCGCTGGTGCTCGGCCTCCATCTGATCGGTCAGGTCCCGCGGTACCAGGTCTCGCTCGAGAACGAACGGCCAGACCAATCGGTCCTCGGTGATGTGGTGGTGATGCAGCTCGCCCCAGATGAAGTCCCACGCCTCACGCAGCGCGTGTACGCGGGCAGTGTCGCCGACCTCCAGGGCCGCGGTGGCCGCCCGCAGCCGCTCGAAATCACGCCGCAGGGCGGCATGGATCACGTCGTTCATGTTGAGGTACGACGCGTCCGCCAGGTAGGGCAACGCGATCTCGTCCACGATCGGCTCCGCTCAGGCGCTTTTCAGCGAGGACACCCAGGTCCGGAGCAAGTGTGCCCCGGCATCGCCGGACTTCTCCGGGTGGAACTGGGTCGCCACGAGCGGCCCGTTCTCGACTGCGGCCACGAACCGGTCGCCGCCGTGCTCGGCCCAGGTGACCTTGGGCGCCTCGGTGCGACCGTCGGTCTGCAGCAGCCATTCACGCACGCCATAGGAGTGCACGAAATAGAACCGCTCGTCCTCGACGCCTGCGAAGAGCGTGGATCCTTCGGCGACATCGACGGTGTTCCACCCCATGTGCGGCACCACCGGTGCATGCAACTTCTCCACGACGCCCGGCCACTCGCCGCAGCCTTCGGTGGTCACGCCGTGCTCGACGCCGGTCTCGAACATGATCTGGAAGCCGACGCAGATGCCCAGCACCGGCCGACCGCCGGAAAGACGGCGCCCAATGATGCGTTCACCGCGGATGGCACGTAGGCCGCGCATGCACGCCTCGTACGCCCCGACGCCCGGCACCACCAGACCGTCAGCGGCCATGGCCGCGTCCATGTCGCTGGTCAACTCCACCGTCGCCCCGGCGCGCTCGAACGCCCGGACAGCCGACCGCAGGTTGCCCGAGCCGTAGTCGAGGACGACGACGTTTGGTTTCGACAAGCTCAACCACCGATTCCTGGAGCAGCCAGCATGCTCAGATGACGCCCTTGGTCGACGGGATGCCCGTCTCGCGGGGGTCGAACGCGGCCGCGTCCCGGAACGCCCTCGCGAACGCCTTGAACTGGGTCTCGACGATGTGGTGCGGGTCGCGACCAGCGAGGACGCGTACGTGCAGCGCGATCTGCGCGTGGAAACTGATCGACTCGAACACGTGGCGGGTCAGCGAGCCGACGAACGACGCACCGGTGCCGCCGATCTGCACATACTCCTGGCCTGCGGGCTCACCACTGTGCACGAGGTACGGACGACCGGAGAGGTCCACGACGGCCTGGACCAGCGCCTCATCGAGCGGAACGGTGGCGTCGCCGAAACGGCGGATGCCCAACTTGGGTCCCAGCGCCTCGCGCAGCGCCTGGCCGAGCACGATCGCGGTGTCCTCGACGGTGTGGTGGGCGTCGATGTGAATGTCGCCCTCGGTCCTGACCGTGAGGTCCACGAGCGCGTGGCGCGCGAACGCCGTCAGCATGTGGTCGTAGAAGCCGACACCGGTGTCGATGTCGTGCTTGCCGGTGCCGTCGAGGTCGACCTCGACGAGGACCTTCGACTCCGAGGTCGCGCGCTCGATCCGTGCGGTCCTGCTCATGGGTTCTCCTGTGCCTTGCGTGCGGAAGTCTTGACTACGTCCAACAGTGCGTGCCTGAACGATCTCATCTCAGCCGGAGTGCCGATCGACACCCGCAGCCAGCCATCCGGACCAGTCTCCCGGATCAGTACGCCCCGATCGAGCAGGCCCTGCCATACCGCGTGGCGGTCCTCGAACATTCCGAACAACGCGTAGTTCGCGTCCGTGTCGGCGACGGTGAAGCCCTGGTCGCGCAGCCAGGTCACCGTCGCGTCCCGCTCCTCACGCAGCGAGGCGACGTTGCCGAGCAACTCATCCGCGTGCCGAAGGGCCGCGAGCGCGACTGCCTGCGTGGTCGCCGAGAGGTGGTAAGGCAGGCGTACGACCCGGATCGCGTCGCAGATCGCCGGGTCGGCGGCCAGGTAGCCCAGTCGCAGTCCCGCGCCCGCGAAAGCCTTCGACATGGTGCGAGTGACCACCAGGTTGCGGTTGCGCGGCAGCGCGTCGAGCGCCGACGGGACGCCCTGGCGGCGGAACTCGCCGTACGCCTCGTCGACGACCAGGATCCCGGACTCGCCGATCACCTCGCAGAGCGCGTCGATGACCGCAGGGTCGAGCGCGGTCCCGGTCGGGTTGTTGGGGCTCGGCAGGAGCACGACGCTGGGACGCACCTCCTCGATCAGCGCACGCGCTGTGTCGAGGTCGAGCGAGAAGTCCTGCTCACGCGTACCGGCCACCCAAGTGGTGTGAGTGTCGCGGGCGTACTCCGGATACATCGAGTACGTCGGGGCAAAACTCAGCGCAGTACGGCCGGGGCCGCCGAAGGCCTGTAGGAGCTGCAGCATCACTTCGTTCGACCCGTTCGCCGCCCAGATCTGCTCCGGGAGCACGGGGGTGCTGGTGTCGCGACTCAGGTATGCCGCGAGGCCGGTGCGGAGTTCGGTGAACTCACGGTCCGGGTAGCGGTTCAGTGTCACGGCCGCCTCGGCGACGGAGGTCGCGATGTCGGCGATCGCCGCCGCGGACGGACCGTACGGGTTCTCGTTGACGTTCAGCTGGACCGGGACATCCAGTTGCGGCGCGCCGTACGGAGCGATCCCGGCCAACTCGGGCCGGATCGGGGGAAACGTCATGGCTAGCCCTCGAACCGGACTGAAACAGCCGCACCGTGGCCCGGCAGATCCTCGGCGTTCGCCAACGTGACGACGTGATCCTTGACCGCCTCCAGGGCGCCTCGGTCGTACGAGATCACGTGCATTGACTTCGTGAACGAGCGCACCGAGAGACCGCTGGAGTGGCAGGCGCAGCCAGCCGTCGGGAGGACGTGATTGGAGCCCGCGCAGTAGTCACCGAGCGACACCGGCGCGTACGGCCCGACGAAGATCGCGCCGGCGTTGTTGACCCGCGCAGCGATCGCCTCCGCGTCCACCGTGTGGATCTCGAGGTGCTCCGCGGCGTACGCGTCGACCACGGCCAACCCCTGTTCGATGTCATCGACCAGGACGATCGCGGACTGCTGGCCACCCAGGGAGGTCCGGATGCGGTCCACGTGCTTGGTCGCGGCCACCTGCGGCTCCAGCGCCGCCTCGACCTCGTCGGCGAGCCGAAGGCTGTCGGTGACCAGGACCGACGCAGCCAGCGGGTCGTGCTCCGCCTGCGAGATCAGGTCGGCGGCCACGAACGCCGCGTCCGCTGTGTCGTCGGCCAGGATGGCGATCTCGGTCGGACCGGCTTCCGCATCGATCCCCACCGTGCCCTTGACCAACCGTTTGGCGGTGGCGACGTAGATGTTGCCGGGACCGGTGATGAGGTTGACACGCTCGCAGGGGCCAGCGCCGTACGCGAACATCGCGATCGCCTGGGCGCCGCCGACGGCGTACACCTCCTCGACGCCGAGCAGGGCGCACGCCGCCAGGATCGTCGGGTGCGGCAAGCCGCCGAACTCCTTTTGCGGCGGGCTCGCGAGCGCCAACGACTTCACGCCCGCGATCTGTGCCGGGACGACGTTCATGAGCACGCTGGAGACCAAAGGAGCGAGGCCGCCAGGTACGTAGAGCCCGACGCGGCCGACCGGCACCATCCGGTGGGTGACCCGCGCGCCGGGGCCGAGGTCGGTGACGGAGTCCGCCTCGAGTTCGTTCTTGGAGGTCGTACGCAGGCGGGCGATCGACTCATCCAGACCTGCGCGGATCGCGGGGTCGAGCGCGGCGAGCGCCTCCGTCATGGCCGCGACCGGCACCCGGATGTCGGTCAGGTCTACGCCGTCGAACTTCTGGGCGAACTCGAGGATCGCGTCGGTGCCGCGGGTACGCACGGCATCGAGGATCGGCTGCACCGCATGCGTGGCGGCCTCAACGTCGAACTCAGCACGCGGAACGGCCGTGCGGTAGTCGAGCGGGGCGCCACCCGCCGCGGAGCGGCGGAGGTCGATGCGGCGAATCACGAACCCGATTCTACGGGCCGGTGCTCCACGGCCCCGACCGAATATCGCCCTTACGGACGCGTCGGCTCAGACAGGCTCGCCGATGTGGTGCGTGACGTCCTGGGCGACGTGGTGGGCCGGGCGGGCAGCCCACCCGAGGAAGGCGATCGCGATCACAGTCCCTGACGCAACCAACGGCAGCGCCAACAACCAGGGCTCGGCCAACTGGATCCGGTCGTGGAGCATCGCTCCGTCCGGGAGGATCGCCGCAACCGCGCGAGGATCTCCCCCGCGGTTGAGATATCCCACGCCGCACATCAGGAGACCCGCGCAAGCGCTGCCGACAAGGCCGACGGCGAGCGCGGCGTACTCACGGCCGCGCGCACCGAGGACGACGATCAGGCCGCCGATCAGGCCCACGGCGATCGCGAGGATCGCCCAGTGCGCGGTGGCTGCGGGGATGTCCTGCGGCGGGTCGGCGAGCGGGTACAGCGAACCGTTGAGCTGCACCGCGCCGGGAATCCACTGCTGACTGATCACCATGCCGTTCGGCGCGGTCCACCACAGACGCCAGAGGAGGCCACCGACGATCGCGAGCAGTGCGTACGCCCCGAGGGCCACAGCGATGAACCGGCCCTCACTCAACCGCTTAAGCATCCAGGCCCCAGAAGGTGTTTCAGATCGGCGAACAACGCCGACGACGGTGTGACGCGGAGCCGATCGTCCAGTTTGAGGACGCGTACGGATTCGCGAGTGAGCAGGCGCAAACGTACCTCGGTCATCCCAGCATGCGCAGCGAGAACGTTCTTCAGCTCCGCGACCGTCTGCGGAGTGCACCGGGTGGACGGCATCGAGATCGTCACCGGGCCATTGGCACCACCACCGACCCCGAGGTCCGGCACGGTGACCTCCATGCCGTTGAGCTGCAGGGAGTCGCGTTCGCGGTCCACCCGGACCTTGATCCGCAGGATCGCGTCCTCGACGAGATGGGTCGCGGCCAGTTGGTACGCGCTGGGGAACAGCAGCACCTCGACCGAACCCTCGAGGTCCTCCAGAGTCAGCGTCGCCCAGGGATCACCACGTTTGGTGATCTTGCGGTTCACCCCGGTGACCAGACCCGCCACGGTCACGATCGAGCCGTGCGGATACTTCTGCGCAGCCGGGTCGTCCTCGTCGGTCAGCAGCGCGCCGATGGTGGCGTCGGTGCCGTTGGCCAGGACGTGCTCGAGGCCGAACAACGGATGGTCGGAGACGTACAGGCCGAGCATCTCCCGCTCGAACCCGAGCAGGGTCATCTTCTCCCACTCATCGACGTCCGGGATCGCCACCGTGGTGCCGAAACCGGAGTCGGCCGCATCCATCCCACCGAAGAGCGAGTCCTGACCGATGGCCTCGTTGCGCTTGATGTCGACGTACTGGTCCACGGCGAGCTCATGCACGCTCCACAGACAGCGCCGCTTGTGCTTCATGTCGTCGAACCCGCCCGCCTTGATGAGCGACTCGATGACGCGCTTGTTGCACACCGGGGCAGGCACCTTCGCGAGGAAGTCGTTGAAGTCTTCGTACCGGCCCTTCTCCACGCGGCCCGCGACGATGCCGTCAACCACGTTGTGGCCGACGTTGCGGACCGCGGTCAGACCGAAACGGATGTCCTTCCCGACGGCGGTGAAGTTGTGGGACGACTCGTTGACGTCCGGCGGCAGGACGTTGATCTTCATCCGTCGGCACTCGCCGAGGTAGATCGCCATCTTGTCCTTGTCGTTCTTCACCGAGGTGAGGAGCGCCGCCATGTATTCGGTCGGGTAGTTCGCCTTGAGGTAGGCGGTCCAGTAGGTGATGACGCCGTACGCCGCGGAGTGCGACTTGTTGAAGGCATAGTCCGCGAACGGGACCAGCGTCTCCCAGAGGATCTTGACGGCCTGTTGGGGATAGCCGCGCTCGAGCATGCCGCCCTCGAAGCCGGCGTACTGCTTGTCGAGCTCTTCCTTCTTCTTCTTGCCCATCGCGCGGCGCATGTTGTCTGCGGCGCCGAGGGAGAAGCCGGCGAGCACCTGCGCGATCGCCATCACCTGCTCCTGATACACGATCAGGCCGTACGTCTCCCCCAGCACCGGCTCCAGCGCCTCGGCCAGGGCTGGGTGGATCGGCTCGATCGGCTCGCGGCCGTTCTTGCGGTGGGCGTACTTGTTGTGCGAATCGGCGCCCATCGGACCGGGTCGGTAGAGCGCGGAGACGGCCGTGATGTCGGCGAACTGGTCGGGAAGCATCGACCGCAGCAGCGCACGCATGCCGCCGCCATCGAGCTGGAAGACACCGAGGGTGTCACCCCGACCCATCAACTCGTACGTCGCGCGATCGTCGAACGGCAGATCCTCCAGGACCACGTCCACGCCGCGGTTCGCCTTGATGTTCGCGACCGCGTCGTCCATCGTGTGCAGGTTGGAGAGGCCGAGGAAGTCCATCTTGACGAGGCCGAGCGCCTCACACATCGGGTACTCGAACTGCGTGATGACCGCGCCGTCCTGCTTCGGGTCCATCAGCGGCACGACGTCGAGAAGCGGCTCGCTCGACATGATCACGCCGGCCGCGTGCACACCGGTCTGGCGGATCTGACCCTCAAGGCCCGTCGCGACCTCGTAGATCCGGCGCACGTCGGGCTCGGTCTCGTACAACGACCGGAACTCCGCGCCCTCGGCGTACCGCTTGGACTCGGTGTCGAACAGTTCCTTGAGCTTGACGCTCTTGCCCATCACATCGGGCGGCAGCGCCTTGGTGATCCGGTCCCCGATCGCGAAGCCGTGGTCAAGGATGCGGGCGGCGTCCTTGATCGCAGCCTTGGCCTTGATCCGACCGAAGGTGGCGATCTGCGCGACGCGCTCCGAGCCGTACTTCTCGGTGACGTACTGGATGACCTCGCCGCGACGGTGGTCGTCGAAGTCGATGTCGAAGTCGGGCATCGAGGGGCGCTCAGGGTTGAGGAAGCGCTCGAAGTAGAGGCCGTGCTCCAGGGGGCACAAGTCGGTGATGCGCAGCGCGTACGCGGCGATCGAGCCCGCGCCCGACCCGCGACCCGGACCCACGCGGATGCCGTTGTCCTTCGACCACTGGATGAAGTCGGCAACCACGAGGAAGTAGCCGCAGTAGTCCTTCTGGGCGATGACCTGGAGTTCGAACTCGACGCGGTCCCTGACCTCCGGGGTCGTCCTCTCGCCCGGATAGCGCGCCTCGATCCCGCGCCACACCTCCTTGCGGAACCAACTCTCCTCGGTCTCCCCCGCCGGGATGTCGGCTTTCGCCATGTAGCCACCGGTGGACTCGGTGAACTCGACCTCGCAACGCTCGGCGATCTCCAGCGTGTTGTCGCAAGCCTCGATCAGACCCTGACGCCCCCACAGCTCGCGCATCTCCTGCGCGGACTTGATGTAGTAGCCGTTGCCGTCGAAGGCGAATCGCTTGCCGCCCTGGGCGTACGTCGGCTCGCTGAGTCGGCTGCCGCTGTTGACGCAGAGCAGCGCTTCCTGGGCGCTCGAGTCCTCGGGGTTGTTGTAGTGCGAGTCGTTCGTCGCGATCGGTTTGATGTTGAGATCACGGCCGAGCTTGAGCAGGTCGTCGCGTACCCGCTTCTCGATCGAGATGCCGTGATCCATCAGTTCGAGATACACGTTCTCCGGGCCGAAGATGTCCTGCAGCTCGCCGGCCGTGCGTACGGCCTCGTCCCACTGCCCCAGGCGCAGTCGCGTCTGGATGGCACCGCTGGGGCAACCCGTCGAGACGATCAGACCCTTGCTGTGCGCGACCAGGAGTTCCTTGTCCATGCGGGGCTTGTAGAAGTACCCCGACATGCTCGCCTGGCTGGAGAGCCGGAACAGGTTGTGCATGCCCTCGGTGGTCGAGGCCCACATCGTCATGTGGGTGTACGCACCGGCACCCGAGACGTCGTCGCCGCCCTCCTCGGAGGTGTCGCCCTTGCCCCACCGGACCCGGCGCCGCTCGCCACGCGGGATCTCCGGCGAGATGTACGCCTCGATACCGATGATCGGCTTGACGCCGGCCCTCTTCGCCTTCGTGTAGAAGTCGTACGCCCCGTGCAGGTTGCCGTGGTCGGTCATCGCGATCGCCGGCATGCCGAGCTGCGAGGTGCGCTCGAAGAGCCCGTCGAGGAGCGAGGCTCCGTCCAGCATCGAGTACTCGGTGTGGACGTGCAGATGCACGAAGTCCGAGCCGTCGCTGGCGCTCACACGGGTCCCTTCAGGGTCGACACAACATCTCTCGGGCCGCTCGCGCGGCCCCACACAACTACTGAGGGGAAGGACTCAAACCCTACCTTCGCCGACCCTGCCATCCGGCACCGACATTCCTGTCGTGGACGGTTGCCAGAACCTTCCTCAGCGGTCGTCGCGCCGGTCGACCCGCGCACCGACTGCAGCCGCCAAGCGGCGACACCAGCGACTGGCCGGCGAGGGCTGCTCGCCGCACCCGTCAACGTCGAAGATTGCGGTCGCCAGGTGGACCAAACCTGCGACGTTGACCACGTATGGCGCTGGGCGACTCGTCAGTGAGCGTCGCGAATGACGTCGAGCGCGTGCTTCAGGTCGTCCGGGTACGACGACTCGAACTCGACCCACTCGCCCGTCTCCGGATGGGTGATGCCGAGCTTGACCGCGTGCAGCCACTGCCGGTCCAGCCCCACCCGCTTGGCCAGGACGGGGTCGGAGCCGTACAGCGGATCGCCGACGCACGGATGCTTGAGTGCGCTCATGTGCACGCGGATCTGGTGCGTACGCCCTGTCTCCAGGTGGATCTCCAGCAGGCTGGCGAAGCGGTGCGCCTCGAGGGTCTCGTAGTGAGTGATCGAGTGCCGCCCGTCCGGCATCACCGCGAACTTCCAGTCCGCCTTGGGATGGCGCCCGATCGGTGCGTCCACGGTGCCCGCGAGCGGGTCCGGATGCCCCTGGACGAGCGCGTGATACGTCTTCTCCGGCGTGCGGTCACGGAAGGCCTGCTTCAGGACCGAGTACGCGTACTCGGACTTGGCGATCACCATCACACCCGAGGTGCCGACGTCGAGCCGCTGCACGATGCCTTCGCGCTCCTTGGCGCCGCTGGTGGAGATGCGTACGCCCGCGGCGACCAGATGGGCGACCACCGTCGGCCCGGTCCATCCGACGCTCGGGTGGACCGCGACCCCCACCGGCTTGTCGATCACCACGATCGCATCGTCCTCGTGGATGATCCGGATGCCCTCGACGATCTCGGGGTGGATCTCCAGCGGGTCAGCCATCCGCGGGATCGTGACGTCGAGCATGGCGCCGGCCAGAAGCCGATCACTCTTGATCGCGACCTTGCCGTCGAGCGTCACATGGCCCTCGGCGCACAGTTCCGCGGCGCGGGTCCGGGACAGCCCGAACAGCCGCGCGATCCCGGCATCCACACGCTCGCCCTCGAGGCCCTCGGGAACGAACACGGTGCGCTGGTCAGTCACGGTCGGGCCTTCTTGGCGGTCCGGGTGCCATTGAGATGGATGCCTCGGTAGAGCTGCACCACGATCACCACCGCACCCACGTTGATGCACATGTCGGCCACGTTGAAGATCGGGTAGTGCGGGAAGGCGATGAAGTCGACGACACAGCCGTTGCCTCCTCCGGGCGCACGGAACAGCCGGTCGACGAGGTTGCCGTCCACACCGGCGAGTACGAGGCCGAGCGCAATCGCCCACACCGCGTTGCGACACCGAGGCGTGAACCACGCGATCACCAGGGTCGCGCCGACCGCCAGCACGGTGAAGATCCAGGTCATGCCGGTGCCGAAACTCCAGGCCGCGCCACAGTTCTTGGTCAGCCAGAACTGGAGGAAGGTCCCGAGGACCTGCTGAGGTGAGGCGAAGTGAGCCACCGCGACGGCCTTCATCACCTGGTCGACCGCAAGGAACATCAGCGCGACGGCGCCGATCAGAAGGGCGTGTTTCGAAGCAGATGGGGCGCGCATGACGGTGCCGAGTGTGTCACAGCGTCGGTTGCCGACGGAGCGGGTACGCCAAGGTGGACCTATGTTGCAGATGTGCCGCCTGAAGGCGGCGGGCCGGCACCAACCTCAACATCGGTCTACCTTGGCGTACACACGACCGCTGGCCTTCAGCGCGTGCGGTCGCAAGGAGCCCGCGCGCAAGCTGGCCATTCGGGCCAGCGAGCACGGAGCGACGCAGCGAACGTGCGTGATGAAGGTCAGCGGCGCTCTTCGCGGCGCTTGCAGTCCATACACAGCGTCGCGCGCGGGAAGGCGAGAAGCCGGTTCTTCCCGATGGGGTTGCCGCACGACTCACAGATGCCGTACGTACCCTCGTCGATCGCGTGGAAGGCCCGCTCGATCTGGGCAAGCTTCTCCTGCTCGCCGTTGAGGACGGTGAGTTCCTGGTCGCGCTCGAAACTGGTGGCGCCGACGTCGGCCTGGTCCTGGCCGGCACCGTCGCCGGAGTTGCGCATGAGTCCGTCGAGCTCGCGTTGCAGGTCGGCGACGACCTTGAGGCTGTGCGATCGCATGGACGTGAGCTCGGAGATGATCTCGTCGAGTTCGGCCTTGGTCCAGGGGTCCTCCTGCTCGAGGACGCGCAGGACGGGTGCAGCCTTTTTCACGGGAGCCTTCCTCACAGGCGTGGTCTTGACGGCCGGAGCCGCGACCTTCTGGGCCGCGGGGGCGGCCTTCTTGGCAGGGGCAGCCTTCTTGGCCGCTGGAGCCTTCGCAGCCGGGACCTTGGCAGGCGCCGCCTTCTTGACCGGCGCAGCCTTCACCTCGACGGCTTTGGCCGCAGACTTGGTGGCCGCTGGCGCCCTGGCCGGGACAACCTTCTTGGCCGCGGCGGGCTTCTTGGTGGCAGCCCTGGCGGGAGCGGCCTTGGTCGCCGCCGCCTTCTTGACCGCCGGGGCAGCCTTCTTCGCCACCGGAGCGGGCTTGGTTTCGGGTGCGGGAGACGGTACGTCGGCCTTTCGGCCCAGCACCTTGCGCGCTGCCCCCGAGACAGCACCGGTCAACTTACGGGTCCCAGCCACTGGGTCTCCTCAATAAAACGAAAGGCGTGCCGGGAGAGTAGCCGTCGTAGTGCGACGACTCAACCGGCACGCCGTGTTCGTTAACTCAGAATCACGCGTCTGCTTCGCCGAGGGCCGAGCGATGGCGCTTCGGGCCGGCGCCCTCGACATCGGCACCAGCCTCACCGTTGTTGAGCGACTCGAGCTGCTGGGTGAAGTAGCTCTTCAGGCGCGAGCGGTACTCCCGCTCGAACGCGCGCAGGTTCTCGACCTCGACGGAGAGCTTGTCGCGCTCCTTCTCCAGGTCGCCGAACAGCTGCTCGCGCTTCTGCGAGGTCTCCCAGTCGAGCATCGACGCGCGCTGGCGGGCGTCGGCTTCGACCTTGTCCGCGCTGGCCTTGGACTCGGACTCCGTGCGCTCGGCCTTCTGCTTGGCCTCGCCGAGGATCTTGTCCGCGTCGTTCTTGGCGGTCTCGATGAGCGAGTCGTGGTTGCGCGTCGCGAGCTCAAGGAGGCGGGCCGCAGCGCTGGACGCGTCGGCGACGGTCTCGACCTTGAGGGTCTCGAGCTGCGCGGGCGCTGCCGGAGCCGGCGCGACCGGAGCGGGCGCCTCGGCGACAGGAGCCGGAGCCTCAACCTTGGCCTCCACCGGAGCAGGAGCAATCGGCGCGTGACCGCCGGCAGCGAGCTGAGCGCGCAGGTCGTCGTTCTCCTTGTTCAGGCGGGCCAGCTCGGCCTCGACCTCGTCCAGGAACTGATCGACCTCACCCATGTCGTAGCCCTCACGCAGGCGTACGGGAGTGAAACGCTTGTTGCTCACGTCCTCGGGAGTCAGTGGCATGACCTCATCCATTCGTAGTCGCATGCGCACATCGCTTTCCGACGCGCGCGGCCGGATCAGCGTACCGGCATGGCCTTTGAGTCGCTAACTGGTCGCCCTGTCGTCATCCGGGCGACCACGATCAACTCTGGTTGAAGAAACCGCCGGTGGCGATCTTCGCCTTCTGCTCGGCGGTCACCGAGACGTTGGCCGGCGAGAGCATGAAGACCTTGTGGGTGATCCGCTCGATCGAGCCGTGCGTGGCGAAGACGAGGCCTGCAGCGAAGTCGACCAGGCGCTTGGCGTCGGCGTCGTCCATCTCGGTGAGGTTCATGATCACCGGAATGCCCTGACGGAAGGCCTCGCCGACTGCGCGAGCCTCGTTGTAGGTCGTGGGGGTCAGGTTGACGATCCTGGAGAGTTCCTGCGCAGCCGGGACTGCCTGCGGGCGACGGCGCTCGGAGAGATGGGCGACATCGGCCGGACGCTCGCGACGCTGCGGCGCGCCGACGCGCGTCAGCTCGCCGGCCTCATAGGACGAGGTGTCGTCGTCGTACCCAGCCGTGTCCTCGAGCAAGCCGAGGTATTCACCGATCCGTCGCATCGCGCCGCTCATGGCTCTGCCTTCCTAGTTCGTTCATTAGTGAAACTACTTGACGCTCGAGCGTGAACCGAGGATTGCGGAGCCGACACGCACGTGTGTCGCACCGGCGGAGATCGCCTGCTCAAGGTCCGCGCTCATCCCGGCCGACAGCACGCTCGCGTCCGGGTGGCCGAGCAGGAACGTGCTCTGAATCTCCGCCAATCGAGCAAAAGCACGATCCGGCGCCTCCCCCAGAGGCGCGACTGCCATCAAGCCGCGGACGTCCAGGCCGGCATCCGTCGCCGTCTCGGCCAGTCGAGCCAGATCCGCCGGAGCAGCACCTGAACGCCCGTCTGCACCCGGCTCAAGGCTGACCTGGAGGAGAACCGCGAGATCCCGACCGGCTTCGGCTGCGCCGCGCGCAAGGCGAGGGATGAGCTCCGCACGGTCGACGGACTCCACCACGCCGGCATACCGGGCGACTGCGGCGGCCTTGTTGGTCTGCAGTCCTCCGATGAAATGCCACGTGAGATCGAGATCAGCACACTCGGCTGCCTTCGCCTCAGCCTCCTGATGACGGTTCTCGCCGACATCGGTGACCCCGAGATCCGCGAGGAGTCGTACGTCGGAAGCTGGGAAGAACTTGGTGACGACGACCAGAGCCACCGATCCCGGAGCCCGTCCTGCTGCCGCCTCGGCGGCAGCGATGCGCGTACGCGTGGCTGCCAGACCCGCGGCCAGTTCGTCGCGGCGGCTCATTGCGGTGCCATCCGGATGATGCCCGCGAGCCGGCCAGCCGACTCACCGTCGCGGCGGAACGAATACCGATCCAGCGACTCCAGAGTGCAGCCGCCGACGTGGTCGACGACCACCCCCGCCCGCTCCAGCTGGGCGCGTACGCCGGCAGCGACATCGATGGCTGGCGTGCCCCGCCGGGTCGTGGAAGCTGACGCCGGCTCGATCGCGGCGACATCGTCACGCATGTCTGCCGGCACCTCATAACAGGCGCCGCAGATGGACGGACCGATCCACGCACGGATCTGATCGGCGCCGAGCTCGCGCATCCGCTCGACCGTACGCGTGACGACACCCGCGGCCATCCCCTTCCGACCGGCGTGAGCGGCGCCCACAACGCCGGAGCCTGCCAACAGGACGGGAACACAGTCGGCCGCCCGGACCATGAGGGTGATGCCCGGCGTCGTCGTCACGATCCCGTCAGCCTCGGGCCGGAGACCGGGGACGGCATCGACGACCGCGTCGCCGTGGACCTGGTACAGGTCTGCCAACAGATCGCCGGGTGCGAAGTCGTCCATCAGGATCCGATGGTTCAGCTGCTTCGCCTTCTCGTCGTCAGGCCCACTGACCGCGAGATTCAGCTCCGCAAAGGGCGCAGCACTGACCCCGCCGTACCTGTCCGTGAAGGCCAGGTCGACGGGGCCGATGCTGGTGCGAAAGCTGTACAAGCCTCGTCCTGAGCTTGTCGAGGGGCTTACTTCAGGAAGTCCGGGACATCCAGCTCGTCGTCGGAGTAGGTGATCGGCTGAGCCGGCTGGGCACCGACGTTGGCTGGCACCCGCTGGATGTGCGAGGTGTCGTCGAACTGGATCCGCGGCGGCTGCTGCGACTGAGCCTGCGGCTGGGACTGCACCTGCTGCGGAGCCTGCGCCTGGCGGAGCGGCTCGCCGCGGAGCGTCGTGTCGCGCTTCTTCGGGGTGCCACCGTCGAAGCCGGCGGCGATGACGGTGATCTTCACCTCGTCGCCGAGCGAGTCGTCGATGATCGTGCCGAAGATGATGTTGGCATCCGGGTGGACCGCGTCCGCGACCAGAGCAGCCGCCTCATTGACCTCGAAGAGGCCCAGGTCGGAACCGCCGGCGATCGAGAGCAGGACGCCGTGGGCGCCGTCGATGCTCGCCTCGAGCAGCGGGCTCGCGACGGCCATCTCGGCAGCCTGGATCGCGCGGGACTCGCCGCGCGCAGAACCGATGCCCATCAGCGCCGAACCGGCGTTGCTCATGACCGCCTTCACGTCGGCGAAGTCGACGTTGATCAGACCCGGGGTCGTGATCAGGTCCGTGATGCCGGAGACGCCCTGGAGCAGCACCTGGTCAGCCTGCTTGAACGCATCGATGACCGAGACGTTCTTGTCCGAGATCGAGAGCAGTCGGTCGTTGGGGATCACGATGAGGGTGTCGACCTCCTCGCGCAGCTTGGCGATGCCGTCCTCGGCGGAGCCGGCCCGACGACGACCCTCGAACTGGAACGGGCGGGTGACCACGCCGATGGTCAGCGCGCCGAGGCTGCGCGAGATGCGGGCCACGACCGGCGCTCCACCGGTGCCGGTGCCGCCACCCTCGCCCGCGGTGACGAAGACCATGTCGGCGCCGCGGAGCGCTTCCTCGATCTCCTCAGCGTGGTCCTCAGCCGCCTTCTCCCCCACGCCCGGGTTGGCGCCGGCGCCCAGACCGCGGGTGAGCTCACGGCCGATGTCGAGCTTGACGTCGGCGTCACTCATCAACAGCGCCTGGGCGTCGGTGTTGATGGCGATGAACTCGACCCCGCGCAGGCCGACATCGATCATCCGGTTCACCGCATTCACGCCGCCGCCGCCGATGCCGACGACCTTGATGAGTGCCAGATAGTTCTGTGCGGCCATCGTCGTTCTCCTCTGATGAGTGAGGTCAGCTTTGCCCGTGCCCCACGCTGTGGTTGATATGTGCAGTGTTGATGTGTTGCTTCTTGTGGTCTGGCCGGCGTGTCTTCCAACCCTGACCCTCTAGTAGAGGGTTATAGTTATGTCAACCTCGCCGTGTTCAGAACACTACGAACGCGATGCCACGGAATCGTCGCGACACGCAGGGTTTGCGTGGGTTTGTGAAATTGCCTGACGCGGATCTGCTCGTGTTGCAGTGCTACGGCTGGACGGTCGGGCTCGATGGCACCGAGACGTTGTACGAACGGGCGCCGGGGTTGGCCTTGATCAGGGCCACCAACTCCTGAGCCTTGAGGCGCGTACTCGTCGCACTCCCCCAGGTCACCACGGTCCCGTCACCGATGTGCAGGTTGCCATCACCCTTGAGGATGAGCGTGACGCCGTCCTCGCTCGCAATCCCGATGTACTTCACCATCCGGCGCAAGGATGCCGGCAGCTCGCCTGCAACGCCGGCTGCCTGCGCGTACGCGCGTTGGCTGTCCGTCCCGGCCGGCGGCGCCTGGACCACGGGCAGCACATCGAGCGGCTTCCCGCAGCCAGCGCCGGCGACCGGGTAGTGCAGGAAGAGATACCCATGCATGTCGAGCGCCTCGCAGTGGTCGCCGAAGTTCACCGCAGCGACCGGCGTACGCAGTGTGATCACGATCTTGATCGTGTCCGGCCACTCGCGACTCACATCGGCCTCGAGGACCGCTTGCTGCAGAGCGGGGTCGTGCAGCACGTTGTCCTCGATCTGGCCGAGGTCGGCTGACACCAGCGACGCGCCGACCGGCAGGTGGGCAGCCTTCTCGATCATCGCGCGAGTGGTCGTGGTGTTGGCGCCCACGATGTCGACCTTGCTGACATCGAACATGCCGCCGAACCCGTGGAACTCCAGAGCCCACACCGCGAGCCCGCCGACAACCGCGATCACCGTACCGATCAGCAGATAGCGCCAAGCCAGCATCCGGCCGCGCAGGCGACGCCAGGCGAACCGACGCCGCTCGCGCAGGGTGGACTTGCTGACTCCGCCGAGATCGTTCATCGGCGCTCCAGCAGCGCCAACACCTCAGGGGCCACCTCGGTGACGCTGCCCGCCCCCAGGGTCAGGACCAGATCACCGGGACGCGCACGATCCACGAGCGCAACGGCAGCAGAGTCCAGGCCGTCGACGACGAGCGCCGGCGTCGGCGCCACCGCGTCTGCGACCAGAGCGCTGGTCACCGCCGGATCCGCTTCTTCTCGTGCGAGATAGATCGGGAGCACGACCACGTCGTCGGCCGCGCTGAGCGCCCGACCCATGTCGACACCGAACAGGCGCGTACGCGAGACCAGATGTGGCTGGTACGCGACGACCACTCGGCCCTCACCCGCGAGGGACCGGGCGGCCTCGAGGTCACCGGCGATCTCCGAGGGGTGATGGGCGTACGAGTCGTAGACACGGATGCCTGCAGCCTCCCCCTTGAACTCCATCCGCCGGCGAGTGCCTGTGAAGGCCTCCAGACCGGTACGCAGGGCATCGAAGTCGTACCCCAGTCGAAGACCGAGGGTCAGTGCGGCGAGCGCATCCAGGACGTAGTGCCGGCCGGGGATCTGCAGCGTCACCCTGCCCAGTTCACGACCCTCGTCGACGACGGTGAAGGCGCTGGTGGCTCCGACGAGCTCGACATCGACAGCCCGGACCGAGGCCAACTCGGTGGTGCCGATGCTGACGAATCGACGCCCCAGCGCGTCGGCCACGAACCGCAGATCGGCCGCTCCCGGATCGTCGATGCAGGCGACCAGCAGACCGTCCGGAGCGATGCGCCCGACGAACTGGGCGAAGGCTTCGCGATAGGCAGCCTCGGTCCCCCAGGAGTCGAGGTGGTCGGCCTCGACGTTGGTCACGATCGCGGCGTACGGCGCGTAGACCAGGAAGGCACCATCGCTCTCGTCCGCCTCGGCGACAAACAGGTCACCGGTGCCGCGGCCGGCATTCACGCCGGTGGCTGTGAGGTCGCCGCCGACGGCGTACGTCGGCTCGGCGCCCGCCGCCTGGAGAGCAACCGTCAACAGGCTGGTCGTGGTGGTCTTGCCGTGGGTGCCGGCGATCGCCAGGACACGGTGGCCGCTCATCACCGAGGTGAGTCCCGCCGAACGCGGATACAGCCGCAGGCCACGTGCCTGGGCCTCGACCACCTCGGGGTTGTCCTCCTTGACAGCCGTCGAGACCACGAGCGTGTCCGCGCCGTCGACCTGCGAGGCCGCGTGGCCGACGAATACCGTCGCCCCCGCCTCCTCCAGCGCCCGCAGCGTCGGCGAGTCGACGCCGTCACTGCCGCTGACTGCAATGCCACGCGCCAGCATCAGGCGGGCGATCGCGGACAAACCTGCTCCGCCGATGCCCACGAAATGCACCCGACCGAGTTGCTCGGGAGACAGGATGGTCTCCGGTACCGGAACCCTCACAGTGATTCCTTCCTGGAACGTGCGACCTGCGCGATGAGCGCGGCCAGCTTGTCTGCGGCATCCCGCGGCACCAGCGCCGAGGCAGCAGCGCTCATCGCCGCCAACCTCGTCGGGTCGGCCAACAGTGCCGGGACGTGGGCCGAGACCCACTCCGGCGTCATCTCGGCATCCGCCACCAGCAGCGCTCCCCCAGCCTCCACGACCGGAGCAGCGTTGCGGGCCTGCTCGCCGTTCCCGATCGGGAGCGGTACGAACACCGCGGGTACGCCGACAGCGGCCGCCTCGGCGACGCTCGAAGCGCCGGAGCGGCAGACCATCAGGTCGGCCGCCGCCAGGGCGTACTCCATCCGGTCGACGAATCCGAGCACGTGGTAGTCGGGGTGCGGCGATGTCAGCGAGTTCTTCGGGCCGATGACGTGCAGGACCTGCGCGCCGGCCGCCTGCAGCGCCGGCCAGGCGCCCGAAACGGCGTTGTTGAGCCGCTGAGCACCCTGCGAACCGCCGGTCACGACCAGCGTCGGCTTGTCCTGGTCGAGTCCGAAGAACGCCCGCGCCTCGGCACGCAGGGCCGACCGATCCAGGCCGGAGATGGCCGATCTCAGGGGCAGCCCGACGTACTCGGAGTTCGGCAGCGGAGTGCCGGGGAAACTCACGGCGACCCGGGTGGCGCGGCGTGAGCCGACCTTGTTCGCGATGCCGGGAATGGCGTTCTGCTCGTGGATGACGATCGGGACCCGGCGCCTGCGCGCGGCCAGATAGACCGGCATCGAGACGTACCCGCCGTATCCGACGACCACATCGGGCTGGAACGAGTCGATCAGGGAACGAGCGGCGCGGACAGCCTTCCGCAGGCGCCTCGGCACCCGGAACAGATCGGCGTTGACCTTCCGCGGGAGCGGCACCGGCGGAATGAGTTCGAGGCGGTACCCCGCTGCGGGAACGACGCGGTTCTCCAGTCCGCGCGGCGTGCCGACACAGACGATCTCGACCGCCGGGTCGAGGCGACGGAGCGCGTCAGCGGTCGCGAGCAGCGGAGACGTATGGCCGGCGGTGCCGCCGCCGGCGAGAAGAACCTTCATCGAGGACAGTTTCCCGTACCAGCGCTAACGCGCTGCACGCGGTTCGTGGTTGAGGTCGTGGGTGGCACGGTCGTCCAGGCGTGCGCCTGGCAAGGCGGAGGAGCGGAGCGATGCCGGCGGCATCGCGACCGACGACAACGAAGCCAGGTGTGCGTCTGGGCGGACGCGCCGCCCGGGAACTTCAACCACGAGCCGCGTACCCCTCGCGCTTGGCGAAGCCGATCACCAGGCCGAGAGCCACCAGCTCAGGCACCAACGCCGAACCGCCGTACGACACCAGGGGCAACGGGATGCCGATGACCGGGAGCCAGGCGATGCACATCCCGATGTTGATCAGCGCCTGACCGACGATCCAGACCGTCACACCGAAGGTGACGAAGCGTACGAACGGGTCCTTCGTCTGACGGGCGACCCGGACGGCGGCGTACGCGATGGCGATGAAGAGTCCGAGCACGAGCAGGGTCCCGACCAGACCGAGCTCCTCGCCGAGGACCGCGAAGATGTAGTCGGTGTGGGCCTCGGGGAGGTCCGCCCACTTCTGCTGCGAGGCGCCGATGCCCTGCCCCAGGAATCCGCCGGTGGACAGTGCGTACAGGCCGTGACCGGCCTGCCAGCCGACGCCGGACAGGTGCTCGATCGGATTGGTGAATCCCAGGAATCGGGCGCGCCGGTGACCACTGGTGCCGACGAAGAAGAACGCCAGCGCGGACATTGCGAGGAAGCCGACTGCGAAGATGCGACCGCGCATACCGGCGACATACATCAGCGCCATCATGATGAGCGCGAAGATCAAGGTGGTGCCGAGGTCACCACCGGCCATGACCAGGATCATCACCAGGAAGAGACCCGGGACGACCGGGACGGCGAGCTCGACGAGCGTGGTGATCCGGCGACCCTTGAGGGTCAGGACGTTCGCGGCCCAGATCAGGACCGCGAGTTTCGCGACCTCGGAGGCCTGGATCTGCACGGGGCCGAGAGCCAGCCAGTTCTTGTTGCCACCGATGGTGACACCGATCGCTGCCGTCAGGGCCAGGAGACCGAGGGATCCCAGATATCCCGGCCACGCGATCCGCCGCAGGAAACGCATCGGCAACCGCGCCGCGACCAGCGCACACGGCACACCGATCACGGTCCACATCAACTGCTTCTCCGCAATCGCGTACGAGTTGCCGTTGTTGTGGATGTAGGAGAAGACGCTGGAGGCGGAGGTGACCATGACCAGGCCGAGAACGAGCAGCATCGCGGTCGATCCGAGCAGCAGGTAGTACGGAGTCATCGGCCGATGCAGGACCTCGCGTACGCGATCGCTGGCGCGACGAGCGCTCTCCTTGATGCCACGGTCGAGCCAGAGGGATTCGGTGTCGACACCCGTCGTCATCGATCCCTCATCCCTGCCCCGTGTCGTCTACTGACCGAGCCTCGTGCGTACCGCTTCGGCGAACCGATCGCCGCGATCCTTGTAGTCCTTGAACTGGTCCATCGACGCGCAACCCGGCGCCAGCAACACGGTGTCGCCGGAGGCCGCCACAGTTCCCGCCGCCGCCACGACCGACGCCATGGCTGCGGCACCAGTCTCGTTCGCCCCGACCCGGATCACGGGCACATCGGGCGCGTGTCGCGCGAGCGCGTCGGCGATCAGGTCCTGATCGGTTCCAGTGAGTACGGCAGCCCGCATCCGGTCGCGCGCCGCGACGACCAGGTCGTCGAACGTCGCACCCTTGGCCAGTCCGCCGGCGATCCAGACGACCGACGGGTACGCCCGCAGGCTGGCGAGCGCGGCGTGGGGGTTGGTGGCCTTGCTGTCATCGACCCACGTGATGCCGTCCTTCGACGCAACCGTCTCGATCCGGTGTCCGTCGGGCCTGAATGCCTTGAGCCCGTCTCGGACCGCGGTCTGGCTGATCCCGTGGGCTCGGGCGAGGGCGGCCGCAGCCAGCGCATTTGCGATGTAGTGGGGGGCGTCGCTGGCCAGATCGGAGATCGTGCACAACTCGGCCGCGCTGCTGTGTCGCGCCTCGAGGAAGGCGCGGTCGACGAGGATGTCGTCGACCACTCCCAACATGCCGACGCCGGGCGCGCCCAGGGTGAATCCAATCGCACGAGCGCCCTCGCGTACGTCCGCGTCCTCCACGAGCCGACGAGTGACCTCATCGGCGACGTTGTACACGCACGCCCGCTGCACACCCTCGTAGATGCGACCCTTGTCGCGGGCGTAGGCGTCCATCGAGTCGTACCAGTCGAGGTGGTCCTCGGCGACGTTGAGGACGGCGGCAGACTCCGCGGCCATGGTCTGCGTGTAGTGCAGCTGGAAGCTGGAGAGTTCGACGGCGAAGACGTCGTACGGCATCGGATCCATGACGGCCTCGACGATCGGGAGGCCGACATTGCCCACCGCCACCGAACGCAGTCCCGCCGTCCGCAGGATCGTGTCGAGCATCTGGACCGTCGTCGTCTTGCCGTTGGTGCCGGTGATCGCCAACCAGGGTGCCGCATTCTCGGGATCACGCAGACGCCAGGCCAGCTCGACCTCGCCCCAGATCGGGATGCCGCGATCTCGTGCCTGCGCCAGCAAAGGAGTCGTCGGACGCCAGCCAGGCGACGTGATCAGCAGATCGACATCGTCCGGCAGGGTCGCGGTCTCCCCCGCCCCGAGGCGTACGTCCGCACCCAGCACGTTGAGGAGTTCGGCCTTCTCCTGCCGCTCATCGTCGCCCGGCGACTCATCGAGTGCGGTGACGGAGGCGCCGAGATGCAAGAGGTTGTCCGCCGCCGCGAATCCGGAGACGCCGAATCCGGCGACGACCGCACGAACTCCCTCCCAGGAGTCGTGCCGGCCCAGGTGATCGAGGGCCATCAGTGGTTGGCCACCCACGCGGCGTAGAACAGACCGAGTCCGAGCGTCACGAAGAGACCGCAGATGATCCAGAACCGGATCACGACCGTGACCTGCTCCCACCCGAGCATCTCGAAATGGTGGTGGATCGGCGCCATCCTGAGAATGCGCTTGCCCTTGGTCGCCTTGAAGAATCCGACCTGGAGGATGACCGAGCAGGTCTCGATCACGAAGAGGCCGGCGAGCAGCACCATCAGGCCCTCGGTGCGGGTCAGGATCGCGAATCCGGCGAGCGCCGAGCCGAGCGCCAGCGAACCCGTGTCGCCCATGAAGATCCTTGCCGGCGAGGCATTCCACCACAGGAAACCGAAGCAGGCGCCCGTGACCGCGGCGGCAAGGACGGCGAGATCCTGGGGATCGCGTACGGCATAGCAGTGCGCCTGATCGACGACCTTCGGGCCCAGGGAACACGCCTGCCGGACCTGCCAGATGTTGACGATCGTGTACGCACCGAACACCATCACGCTCGCACCGGTGGCAAGCCCGTCGAGACCGTCGGTCAGGTTCACCGCGTTGCTGGTGGCGGTCACGATCAGCCAGATGAGGGCCAGCACGGCAAACATCGGGAGTTTTGGTCCGAAGTTGTGGATCGTGGAGAAGTAGAGGTCCCCGGGGCGCAGGTCGTTGTGGCGCCCGGCCGTCAGCGCGACCGCACCGAAGATGAGGGCGATCGCGGTCTGACCGATCATCTTGGCGCGGCTGCGGAGTCCGAGATTGCGCTGCTTGAAGACCTTGATGAAGTCGTCGAGGAATCCCACCAGCCCCATCCCGACGAAGAGGAACAGGAGCAGCCACCCGGATGCGGTCGGCATCGTGCCGGTGCTCACCTTCGCGAGGAGGTAGCCGGCAACAGCGGCGCCCACGATCGCGATGCCACCCATGGTCGGGGTGCCACGCTTGGTGATGTGGGTCTGCGGGCCGTCCTCGCGGATCTCCTGGCCGTATCCGCGGCGCGAGAAGAACCCGATCGCAACTCGCGTGCCGAACAGCGAGAACAGCAACGACAGCACGCCGCTGATGAGGACTGCCTTCATGTCTCCTCTGTCCACTTCACTGCGGCCCACGGATGCCGCCCGACGCATTCTTCCCTATGAGGAACTAGAGAGTGCGCAACACGTCGCGAGCGACATCGCGATCGTCGAAGGGATGGATCACACCGCCGATCTCCTGACCGGTTTCGTGACCCTTGCCGAGGATCAGCACCACATCACCGGGCCGAGCGGCGTCGATGGCGTAGGTGATCGCCATCCGGCGATCCCCGATCTCGTGGATCTCGGCGTCCTGTCCGGCGGTGCCGGCGACGACCTGGGCACGGATGGCTGCCGGATCCTCCGAGCGCGGGTTGTCGTCAGTGATGACCACCACGTCGGCGAGTCGCGCGGCGATCTCGCCCATGATCGGTCGCTTGCCGGTGTCCCGGTCTCCCCCGGCCCCGATGACCACGAGGACTCGTCGGGCGAGCGGCCGCATCGTGGTGATGGCGGCCTCGACGGCATCCGGCTTGTGCGCGTAGTCGACGATCACCTGGAGGCCGATCCCGTTCTTGATCTCCTCGAGCCGGCCGGGCACCCCGTGCCCCGTGGCAAGGCCACGCGCGACATCACGCCAGCTCAGCCCGGCCGTGACTGCCGCCAGGACAGCCGCCGCGGCGTTGGACGCGTTGTAGTCACCGGGCATCGGGACCGTGACGATGCGATCTCGATGCCACATCCGCGACAGTTCGAAGATCGTCTGTCCGGGATCGCGGTCGACGATCTCGAAGGTCCAGTCAGCCTTCTGGACCTTCGCTCCGTACGTCGTCGTCGGGATGGTCGTCTCGAGCGCCAGGCGGCGGCCGTACTCGTCATCGAGGTTGATCACTGCCTGCTTGGCGCGTTTGAAGGTGAACAGACTCGCCTTGGCCTGGAAGTACTCCTCGACGGTGTGGTGGAAGTCGAGGTGGTCGCGACCCAGGTTGAGGAAGACCGCGACGTCGAAGATCACTCCGTCGACGCGGCCCATCACCAAGGCGTGGCTGGAGACCTCCATCACGCAGACGCGTACGCCGTCCTCCACCATCCGGGCGAACAATCCGTGCAGATCCGGAGCCTCGGGTGTGGTGAGGGAGGTCTTGATGTCCACGCCGTTGATCCGTGTCCCGATGGTGCCGATCACACCGGTCGGCGTCTCGGACGCCTCCAACGCACCTTCCAGGAGCCGGGAGGTCGTCGTCTTCCCCTGCGTTCCCGTGATGCCGATGGTGGTGAGCTTTTCGGCAGGGTTGTCGTAGATCGCGGCCGAGAGCCGACCCAGGAGCGCCCGCGGGTCGCGCGCCGTCAGATGCGGCGCCTCCCCGCGGAAGTGGGTGACCTCGGCGTCCGTGAGGACGGCCACCGCACCAGCGGCGAAGGCCTGCTCGGTGTAGTTCGCGCCGTGCGATGTCGCACCGGCCAGCGCCACGTAGAGGTCGCCAGGCTGGATCCGGCGCGAGTCCAGACAGATGCCCGTGACCTCAGTGGCGGGATCGCCGTCCAGGGAGAGTTCCTCGAAAGCGTCGAGCAGGGCATCCAATCGCGTACGCGGTGGATTCTGTGGCCGGGTCGGGGATGTTGATGTCACCACGTCGTCGGGATCTGGGCAGGCTGGGCGCCGGTCGGCGGCACGCCGTACCGCGCCAGCAGCCACTGCATGATCTTCTCGAACGCCGGGCCACCGATGGAGCCACCACCACCGTTGTTACGCGGGTTCTGGACGACGACGTACACGGTGAACCGCGGTTTGTCGGCAGGGGCGAAGCCCGCGAAGGACACGGTGAACGACCCGTCGTACCGACCGTTGACGACGCGCTGCGCCGTACCGGTCTTGCCGGCGACGACGTAACTCGGCACCTGTGCTCCGGGTGCGACACCCTTCCCGGGGATGACGACCTGCTCCATCATGCTGCGCATCTGCGCGGCCGCGTACGCGCCGAGCACCTGACGGGTGACGGCGTCGGCGGTGCCGTGCTGGACGCCGAGATTGTCGGTCGCGGAGCCCTTGATCAGGCTCGGCGAGATGTACGACCCGCCCCTCGCGATGGTGTTGACCGCGGCTGCCATCTGCACGGCGTTGACCGAGACCGACTGACCGAAGTCGATGCGGTTCTCCAGGTCGCGGGTCCAGGTGTCGACCGGCGCCAGCAGACCGGCAGTCTCACCGGGCACGCCGAGGTTGGTGGGCGAACCGAGGCCGAAAGCCTTCAGGTAGGAGTACAACTGGCCCGGCTGGAACAGTTGCGACGCGATGACCGTGCCGATGTTGGAGGACTGGGCGATGACGCCGGCCAGCGTCCACTGCATCGACGGGTGGCCGAACCAGTCCTTGATCGGATGGCTCGGATCGGTCGGCGAGTGATACAGCGGCGGCACGGTCAGTTTGGTACCGGCATTGACCTTCTTGACCAGGTTGCGCTGACCGAGGTCGATCAGGCTCGACAACGTCAGCGTCTTCTCGACCGAGCCGGGTTCGTACATCTGGGTGAGCGAGGCGGCTCCGCGAGCCGAGACCGGCGAGCCCGACGGGTTCGACGCGTCGAAGGTCGGGTAGTCCGCGAGCGACAGGACTTCACCCGTGCGCGAGTCCAGCACGACTGCGTAGCCCGAGTCACCACCGGCCTGGCGTACGGCATCTCCGAGGACGCGCTGGACGTACCACTGCAGTTGCGAGTCGATCGTCAGCTTCAGGTCGTGTCCGTCGACCGCAGGAACGGTGCTGGCCGACCCCAGCGGCAACTGGGTGGTCGAGCCCGGACGCGCGACCTCGAAGGTCTGCGAGCCGTCCTTGCCGGCGAGATAGTTGTTGAAGGAGAGTTCGAGGCCAGCGAGCGGGGTGTCCCTGCCTGCGTCGGTCGGAGTGCCGAGGAAGCCGATCAGATTGGCCGCCACATCCTTGGCCGGGTACTCCCGCACCGGATCGGTCGCGGTCCACAGGCCGGAACAACCCTTGACCTTGCACACCGCGTCGGCGGCCGCGACGGCCGCGATCGCCATCGTCGCGGGCACCTGACGGGCGATGTAGGCGAAACGGCTGTTCGTGAGCCGGAGCCGCTTGAGCGTGTCGATGTAGGAGATACCCAATCGGTTCGCCAGCAGCGTCGCCAGCTTCGGAGTGCCGTCCGGCGTGGTGGCGTCATGGAATCCCGTGACCGAGGGGTCCGCGAGCACCATCAGACCCTGGACCGACTGCGCGAGCGGCTGTCCGGTGCGGTCGACGATGGCGCCTCGATGAGCCGGCACATCAAGCGTCACCCGGTTCTCGGCGGCGGCAGCCGCGGAATAGCCGTGCGGGTCGAAGACCTGCAGCTGGATCAGTCGGGCAGCGAACAGCGACGCCACGAACGCAATGATCATGAATCCGACCCCGAGCCGGCTCCCGGTCCGCTCAGGGTCCGAGGATCCGCCGCGACGCGCGGCAGGCCGCGGGGGCGTCAGCGTGGGCATGAGGCCAGTTAACCCGTTCCGGAAGGCGTGTCAGGGAAGCGACGCGCGGCTGATCAGCGATGCGTCGCGGGCTTCTTCGTGGAGGTCGTCGTGCCGGTCCTGGCGGGCGTCCTGACCGCCGTCTTCGGCGCCGTGGAGACCTTGGGCTTCACCACGGTCGAGGCCGGCGGCGGGTAGTACGGCATCGGGTTCGGCGCCCACAGATTCGGGGTGGCGGTGCCGTTGGCCGGGGACGGTGTCCCCAACACCTGGCCGGTGGGGATCCGGAGGAACGCGACCGTCTGCGGGATCACCATCCCCAACCCGCGGGCGCTGCTCGCGATGTGCTGCGGGTTGTTGAGGCCGGCCAGTTGCATGTCCAGCGACTGCTGCTGGGCGGCGAGGTTCGTGGCCTCGGCCTGGAGTGCGTTCTGCTGGAACGCGACGTTCTGCATCGAGGTGTTGAACATCAACAGCCCGACGAGCCCGCCGAGCAGCATGACGCCGATCGTCATCAGGAACGGCACCGTCCCCGCACGCCGAGCACCCGGACGTACGACGCGCAGATTCGCCCGTCGTCGGAGAGCCTGGAGGTCTCCCCTGACGGTCCGGACGGTGCGCAGTGTGTAGGCGGCGTTGCTCATGCTGCGGCTCCTCGGGTGCGGGCGATGCGCTCGACGGCGCGCAGGCGGACACTTGCTGCGCGCGGGTTCTCGGTGATTTCGGCGTCGGTGGCCTGTTCGGCTCCGCGGGTGACGAGGCGCAGATCCGGCGCCGCGTCGGCAGGGATGAAGGGCAGGTCGTGGGGAACGTCGAGGGCGGTGGCCTTGGCGAAGACCTGCTTCACCATCCGGTCCTCGAGCGAGTGGTAGGACTCGACGACCACCCGGCCGCCGACGTTGATGGCCGCGATCGAGGCAGGCAAGGCACGACGCAGCGCACCGAGCTCGTCGTTGACCTCCATCCGGAGGGCCTGGAACGTACGCTTCGCCGGATGTCCGCCGGTCCGCCGCGCCGGCGCGGGGATCTCGGCGTACAACAGTTCGACCAGTGCCGCAGAGGTGTCGAACGGCGCGCTGTCGCGGCGGCGTACCACCGCGCGGGCGATCTTGCTCGCGAACTTCTCCTCGCCGTACTCCCGCAGGATCCGGGTCAGGTCGCGCGCATCATAGGTATTGAGCACATCAGCCGCCGTCAACCCGGTCGTCTGGTCCATCCGCATGTCCAGCGGTGCGTCCTCGGCGTACGCAAAGCCCCGCTCGCGCATGTCGAGCTGCATGCTCGAGACACCGAGGTCGAAGAGGACTCCGTCCACGGTCCTGAGCCCCTGGTCGCGTACGACGTCGGCGATTTCGTCATAGACCGCGTGCACGCCGACCCAGCGATCCCCGAACGGCTTGAGCCGCTCGCCCGCCATCTCGAGCGCCATGGTGTCTCGGTCGATCCCGATGACCCGTGCCAGCGGAAGCCGAGTGAGGACGGCTTCGGTGTGGCCACCATGGCCCGTGGTGCAGTCGAGGAGGACGGCGCCGTCGCGCTCCAACGCGGGAGCCAGCAACGCGATGACGCGGTCGATCATGACCGGTGCGTGCTGCTGGCGGACCATCTCGTCCTTCGACCCTTCGGTGTTCGTCGTGCTCATGTGGGGAGGTGATCCGTAGAGCCAGGTCTCGGGCCCGCTGCGTCAACTGACACCGGGGAAGGTGTGTCAGTGTGCGCCGCTGCCTGGAACCGGGGAAGGTGTCCCAGCCACCGCTCCGAGCGGGACTGAGACCTGGTTCGACGGATCGTTGTTGAGTTGTGTGGCCTCGGCCGGCGTGCCTGTTCAGACGCCGGCGTCGTCCAGTTCTGCGTACTTCTCGGCGGCCTCGGCGTCGTACTCCAGCCACTTGGCCTGGTCCCAGATCTCCACCCGGTCCCCGACGCCGATCACTGCCACGTCCTTGGTCAGCCCCGCGTACGCCCGCAGAAGCGGCGGTACGACGATGCGGCCCTGCTTGTCCGGCGTGCCGGGCTCGGCTCCGGAGAAGAACGTGCGGGAGATGTCACGGGATCCACGCAGGCCCATCGGCGTCGACATCACGCGCGCCGCCTCTGCGGCGAAGACGTCCTGGGGCCAGACCACGAGGCACTTCTCCTGCCCACGCGTGACCACCACCCCAGTTGCCAATCGATCCCGAAACTTCGCCGGAAGGAACAGCCGCCCCTTCTCATCCAGACGAGGGGTGTACGTACCGAGGAAGAGCGCCGGAGCGAGCGTGTGGTTCTCCACGGTCCCTCCCCATTTCTTCCCCGGTCCTCCACTGTGCCCCACCTTACGCCACTTTCATCCACCGTCAACCACTTACATCCCCGTTTCCTCCCCGCTGCCCCACGTACGCCCTCCCCCGCTCCGCTGAGCGCGACAAAGCCCCCGATCCGGATGGACCAGGGGCTGGGGGTGCTCTCAGACGGACCGATGTTGCCGACGGGACGACTCAGTCGGCGCGTCGCGCCCCACCCGAAACATTGGTCCGCCTTCGGGTACGAAAAAGCCCCCGATCCGAAGGGACCAGGGGCACGGGTGCGTGGCGGGGCTAGCGGAGGAGCGACCTCACTCGGAGGGCCGAGGCGACGGCGCTGCCGGAGAACACCATCAGGACGAAGCCGAGTACGCCGAGCACGGTGAGTTGAAGGGTGGAAGCCGCCACCATGGCCACCAGGCCGAGCACGAAAGCGACGACACCGAGGATGGCGTCACGCTCATATCGACGACGCTCGCGGGTGCCGCCCAGCGCGGCGGCGAAGATCGGGTCGTCCTCGGTGAGGGCACGCTCCATCAACTCCAACTGGCGGAGTTCCTCATTCGAAAGCGGCACAGCGTCCTCCCAAGACCACTTCAGTCTAAGTGTGTCCCCACGACTTCGGTAGGGAATCCAAAGGACTACCGCCGTCCTCCGGACGCCGGATCCTCAGGCAGCCGGGCGATGTAGTGGAGCTGACTGGCGAAGCTGCGGAATTCAGCCAGCCCAGCGGTCGCGAGTTCGAGTTCCACCAGCGACTCGGCCGCTCCGGGCTCGCTGTCGAGCAGACTGCCCGGGACCAGATCCGCGAAGATGCGTACGCCATGGGTGTCGGTGACCTGGAAGCCCGCAGCAGCGAGCGCGGTGGCGACCTCGCCGTCGGTGAAGCGGCGGCCGAGCCGCCCCATGGTCGAGTGCTCGAGCAGGTCCCGGGCCTCACTGAAGTGGCCGGCCATGGCTCGGCTCAGCACCGCTGAGCTCCGCTGACCCACCAACAGACTCACGCTGCCGCCGGGCTTCAACACCCCCCGAATCCCGACCAGGGCGATCGCGACGTTAGGGACGACCTCGAGGACACCGTGACACAGGACGAGGTCGGCGCTGCCGGCATCCATCTGCGCCAACGTCGACACGTCACCCTGGATCGCGGTGACGTCGACGCCGAGTTCGGCGGCGCGCCTGCCGAGGGCGGCGAGCGCGTCCGGGCTGGGGTCGATCACGGTGACGTCGTGGCCGAGCTCGGCCACGGGCACCGCGAAGCCGCCGGTCCCGCCGCCCAGGTCGACGACCGTCAACTTGTCCCGGCTCAGCAGCGGCTCGAGCGCCGACCACACAGCGGCGGTACGCACCGCATTCCGATGAGCACTCGGGCGCGTCCCCGAGGACGGAACTGAACTGGCAGCTGCGGACACGCGACAAACATAGCCGCGAACTCCTCACAACCGAGCGAAAGAGACTCCGAGCCTCTAGGGTCCGGGGCATGCGGGTTGCAGTGATCGGTGGGGGCTATGGCGGACTGGCCAGTGCCGCGCGTCTGGCCAAACTGGGCCACGAGGTCGCCCTGTACGAGGCCGGCCCGGCTCTGGGCGGCGCCCTGCGTCCGATCCTCAGCGAGGACGGTCCGTGGCCGTCCCCGGTCAGCGGCGTACTGCTCCCAGCCGTCATCAAGGACCTGTTCCGCAAGTCAGGCCGGACCCTGGACCGCGAACTCGACCTCGAACACCGCGAGTTGATCCGCGAGCACCGTTTCGAGGACCGCACCACCCTCAACGTCCACGGCGGCTCGCGCGGGGCCCAGCTCGAGGAACTCGGTCAGGAGTGGGTCGACTACGTCGAGTCGTTCAGCGAGACCTGGGAGGTGCTGCGGACCACGTACGCGGAAGTTCCTTGGGACCGGGCTCACCCGGACAAGCGGCTGCGGAGACTGCTGACGTCGCGCGAGACCCTGGCCAAGCGCGCTAAGCGAACCTTCAAGGACCATCGCCTGCGGATCATCGCCGAGTACGGCGCTGCGGCGACCGGACAGAACCCGCGGTACACACCCGCATGGACCGGACTCGAGGTCTATCTCGAACAGCGGTTCGGAATGTGGGACGTCGTCGGCGGGCCCGAGGCGCTCGCCGCGTCCCTGGCGGACCGGATGCAGACCCGCAACGTCGCAGTTCATCTGGGTACGCCGGTCCAAGACGTCGTCGTACGCGACAACGCAGCCGTGGCAGTGGCGCTCGACGGTGGCGAGGCCGACGCCGACGCCGTCGTGGTGGCGACCGACCCTCGGCGATTCCCTGCCCTCGAACGGTTGACGACGCAGACGCTTCCGGCGATCCCGCCGGCGATCACCTGGATCGAACTGGACGCACCGCTCGACCTGCCACCGGAAGTCGTGCTCCACGGCGGCGCCATGATCACGCTGCGCCACACCGGTACGCACCTGACCGCGATCGCCCACGCGGCGATCGGTGAGGACCTGGTCACAGCCCTGCGGCGGCACCGGATCGATCTTCGTGGCCGGATCGTGCGGCAGTACGACCGCACTCCCCCGCAGACCGTCGAGATGTGGAACGGCTCGCCGCTCGGCATCTCATGGGCAGGTCCGCGTACGGTCTTCGACCGACCGGGGCCGACCACGCCGTTCAAGAACCTGTACGCCGCCGGCGCTCATGCCACCCCGGGTGCCGGACTGCCCTTCGTAGGGCTGTCCGCCGCGCTGGTGGCGCAGGTGATCGGCCCGGCCTGAGCGGCTCGTGCGCATGAGCGGGGGTTCAAGGCCCCGCTGGTGCGCACGAGGCGATCAGGACGCGGTGATCTGCAGCTTCTCGAAGATCTCGAGCGTGGCGGTCGAGCGGTTGAGCGTGTAGAAGTGCAGGCCCGGCGCGCCGCCGGCGAGCAGTTCCTCGCACAACTCCGCGGCGATGGCGATGCCCTCGGCCCGGATCGCGGCCGCGTCGTCACCGTGGGCGCTGATGCGATCCACGATCTCGTCGGGCACCGAGGTACCGATCAGCTCGCCCTGACGGCGGATCGCCGCCAGGTTCAGGATCGGCATGATGCCCGGCACGATCGGAATGTCGGCGCCGCGGGCGCGTACACGCTCCACGAGGTCGAAGTAGTCAGAGGCACGGAAGAACATCTGGGTGATCGCGAAGCCCGCACCCGCCTTGGCCTTGGCGACGAGTACGTCGGCGTCGACGTCGAGCGACTCGGCCGAGGGGTGGCCCTCCGGGAACGCGGCCACACCGATCCCGAAACCTCCACGGCCGTCGATCCGCTCGACAAGGTCGGCGGCGTACGTCAGGCCGCCCTTGGTCGGGGTCCACTCGGCGCGGGGACCCTCGCTCGGGTCACCACGGAGCACCATCACGTTCTCCACGCCTGCGGCCGAGTACGCGTCCAGGACACGATCGATCTCCTCGACCGTGTGGCCCACCAGGGTGAAGTGGGCGACCGGGGTCAGCGACGTCTCACGGGCGATGCGCTCGGTGATGCGGACAGTGGTGTCCCGGGTCGAGCCGCCGGCACCGTACGTCACCGAGACGAAAGTCGGCTGGTAGGGCTCGAGGGCCTCGATTGCCTCCCACAACTTCGCCTCGCCGTCGGCATCCTTCGGCGGGAAGAACTCGAACGAGAAACTGCGGCGCCCACTGCGGAGCAACTCGGGAAGGCCAGTCACAGGAGTCACACTACGAACCGGCCGGGACAGAAGCAGATCAGTCTCATTTTTGGTGCCGCCCCCGACGGACCGATTTCTTGCGTAGCGCGTGCGGCCGCAAGGCGCGGGAGCAGAGCTGGCCACCAGGGCCAGCGAGCCGAGCAGCAACGCCGCGGACGCTCCGCCACGCGAGAAATCAGAAATGCATCGCTTGGGCGCGACGCTTCACTTCCGACCCACGGTTCTCACGCAGGGCGTCGATCGGGCGGCCCGGAAGGTCGGCATCGATGTACAGCCACGCGATGATCTCGCGGTCGGAGTAGCCACCATCGTGCAGCGAGGTGAACAGGCCCGGTAGGCCCTTCACGACCAGCCCGTCCTGGATGAACAGGGCGGGGATCTTCTGCCCGGTGCCGGCGACCGGCACCGCAGCGGCGAGTTCGTGGTCCCGGATCATCGTCTTGATCTTGCCGACACTCACGCCGAGCGCCTTGCCGGTCTGGGCCCAGTCGAGCCACTCCGTCACAAGTTCAGCGAGGTTTTCATCAGCGAGAGCCACGGGGTCAGTCTCGCCTACGGGTGTCGAAACCTCGGAATTTCAGCCCGAGTTCGTACGATGGCCTCTCCGGTTGCCTTCCCCCGACCGGTCAGGAGGATGGTCGTGTCTGCAGACGGTCGAGGCGGCAAGCGCGCTCGGGCTGCCACTGCACCGTCGGCGACCGACGCCCTGATCGGACGTACGCTCGACGGTCGTTACGTCATCCAGGAGAAGATCGCCCGCGGCGGCATGGCCACCGTGTACCTGGCTCACGACAACCGCCTCCTGCGCACCGTCGCCCTCAAGGTGATGCACTCCGGGCTCGGTGACGACGAGACCTTCTCGGCCCGCTTCGTGCGCGAGGCCCGCTCTGCGGCACAACTCGACCACCCCAATGTCGTCGCGGTCTTCGACCAGGGCGAGGACGACGGCACCCTGTTCCTCGCAATGGAGCTCGTACGCGGCAAGACGCTGCGCGATCTCGTCGGCGCACCGATGCCCCCGGCCAAGGCACTCGCGTACCTGGAACCGGTCCTTGCGGCGCTGGCCGCCGCGCACCGCGCCGGCATCGTCCATCGTGACGTCAAGCCCGAGAACGTCCTCATCTCCCCCGCGTCCCCCGGCACGCCGGGTCGGATCAAGGTCGCCGACTTCGGTCTCGCCCGCGCCGTCACCGCCGAGACGCAGCACACCTCGACCGGCACCATCATCGGCACCGTCTCCTATCTGGCTCCCGAGCTCGTCGAGCGCGGCAATGCCGACGCCCGCGTGGACGTGTACGCCGCCGGTGTCCTTCTCTACGAATTGCTCACCGGCACGAAGCCGCACCAGGGCGAGACCCCGATCCAGGTCGCGTACAAGCACGTCCACGAGGACATCCCGGCGCCGTCGGCCGCGGTCCGCGGGATTCCGCCGTACGTCGACGCCCTCGTCGCGCGCGCCACGGCGCGCAACCCGGACGAGCGGTTCACCGATGCGGGTGACTTCCTGCGGAACCTGCACAAGGTCGCGCGCACTCTGGCCGACGGCATCTCCGACGATCCTGAACTGACGGCAGCCCTCAACCTCGGCTCGAGGCTCCCGGAGCCGACCGCGGTGCTGTCCGGACGCGACGACGGAGGCGCGGCGGTGGAGCGTACGCAGCAACGCTCGATCCGCGAGGCGAAGGCGGCCGACCGCCGGAAGAAGCGCCGGGGGCTCTTCGCGTTGATCCTCGCGCTGCTGCTCCTGATCGGGATCGCCATCGGAGTCGGCTGGTGGTACCTCCTCGGCCGCTACACGCACGTGCCCAATGTCGAGGGCAAGCCGCTGGCCGTGGCCGAGCAGCAACTCCAGAGCGCAGGTTTCAAGACGGTCGAAGGCACCCCGCGGTGGTCCTCCACTGACGGCGCCGGCGAAGTTGCCGGCACTGATCCCGGCGACGGCTCGCGAGTCCTGCCCGGTGCCACGATCACCGTCTTCCCGAGCCTGGGCCGCGAGCACCACCCGGTCCCCAATGTCGTGGGACAACGTCAGGCGGCGGCGCAGGCCACCCTCCAGGGGCTGCATTTCAAGATCGGCACCTTGACGCAGGACTGGTCCGACACGATCCCTGTCGGTTCCGTCATCGGGACGACTCCGGGCCCCGGCCGGGACGCGTACGCGGGGTCCGTCATCAACCTGCAGGTGAGCAAGGGCCAGCAGCCGATCACCCTGGGCAACTACGTCAAGCACACCTTCGCCGACGTCCAGTCCGGTCTGACCAAGCTGAAGCTCACGGTCGACGGATCCCAGCAGCAGTACGACGACACCATCCCGGCGGGCGTGATCATCTCGCAGTTCCCAGCGCCCGGGACCATCGTTCATCACGGCGACACGGTCTCGTTCACGGTGTCGAAGGGCCCGCACCTGGTGCAGGTACCGGATGTGAGCTCGACGCCAGAGGGTGTCGACGCTGCCACCCAGGCCCTGAAGGCCGCCGGATTCAAGGTGAGCGTTCAGCACAACAGCGTGTATTTCGGCCTCGGTTACGTCGTCTCGCAGACCCCCGGCGGCGGGGCGATGGCGCCGTACGGCAGCACGGTGACGATCTTCATCACCTAGTGAGGCTCAGTTGACCTTCACGCCGTACGACCTGAGGACAGCCGTCAGGTAGGCGATGTCCTGGAACTGCTCGGTGATCTCCTGGCCGGCCAACTGAGCCACGAGCGGTGACGCCCCCTGCGCGATCGCCGCCCTGTCCATGGCGATGCCGCCGAGGTGGTGACGGGTCATCAACTGGGCGAACAGGACGTCGAACGCCTTGCCACGAGCATTGGTGAGCCGGATCATCTGAGCGGGCGTCGCCATCCCCGGCATGGGTGCGTAGTCCATCGACCCTGGGGTCGCAGTGGCGTTCGGGGCGGACATCCCCGGCATGTCCGACATGCCTGACATCGGCGACATCGAGGCCGAAGGCTTCGCCGACGGCGACATCGTCATCCAGCCCATCGGGATGGGATTCGCCGGCGGCTGGCCCCACACCTGCAGCCAGCCTCGCAGCGCGCCGATCTCCTGGGCCTGGCCCGACAGGATCGCCGCAGCGATGTCCTTGACCGCCGACGTCCCGTCCTTGAGTGCCAACTGGCTCATCAGCAACGCCTGGTCGTGATGAGTGCTCATGTCCTGGGCGAAGCCGATGTCGACGGCACTGGGCGGGGCGATCGCGCTGTGCTGTGGCGACCCGCACGCGCAGAGCGCAGCCAAGCCGAGCAGCGCGACGAGTGCCCCGCGTGCTCGGAACCTCACTTCCACACGTTCGAGTGCAGCTGGAGCACGTACATGCCGCCGACGGCGTCGGTGTAGATGACCTGGTGCCGTACGACGTCCCAGGCCGGCATCGAGAAGGCAACGACTCCCTGCAACGACGGGAGGATGTTGGCCGCCCGCGGCGGGTTGATGAAGTACGCCACCTCGTACGGTGCTGCCGGGTTGCTGATGTTGAAGATGCGCAGCCCCGAGTTGAGGTCGGAGCAGGCCGCGAGTTGCGGGTTGTTCGTCGTCGGGACCGAGCAGTAGTGCGCTCCGTATCCGACCACCGACACGCTGGCCAGCGGGTACGGGTCCGCGTTGGCGATCTTGTGGTTCGCCGGCATCTGCACCTGCAGGCGCAGGTCGGAGACGATCCGCGGGGCACCCGGGTGGTCGATGTTGAGGATCCGGGCCGCACCGGGGGTCTCCGCTGCAGTCGGAGGGTTGATCCGGAACGCGAACTCGTCGAACTCCAGCAGATAACGATGTCCGTTGTTGGTGAAGTACTGGCTGTTCTGCGGGATCGAGACTGTCGGCCAGGTGATCCGCTTGAGTTCCTTGACGACCGGGTGCGCGACCCGGTTCTGGATCTGGCTGACGTCGAGGATGGCGAGGTTCCCGTTGACCGGATCGGTCTGATACATCGTCTTGCCGTCAGGGGCGAAGCTCAGACCGTGCGAGTAGTACGCACCGGTCCAGAGCAACGAGGGGTGAGCCGGATTGGTGAGGTCGTACGCATAGATGTAGGCGGTCGCAGAGCCCACCCAGAACGTCCGACCGTCCGGGCTGAAGCCGCTCTCGTGGCCCATCGCGATCGGGACCTCGGACAACATCTTCGGATGCCTGCAGTCGGCCGCGACGGTATAGACGTCCATCGTGCCGGGCAACGTCGCCGCGTTGCCGACTTCTGCTGCGAGCAGGCCGCGCGGCGTGTTCAGGTTGAGCGACTCGTGCGGCGACAGCATCGCCAACGAGGTGAGCATGGCGGTCTGGACAGGCCTGGCCGGGTTCGTGATGTCGACGACAGCAGTGCCCAGGGACGGCCCCGCGAGCGGGGAGAAGATCGTCAGCGGGGCCACCAACGAGGTGTCGTAGAACGCACACGTGTGTCCGGAGTGGTCGGTGTAGCGCCAGGTGCGGAAGCCGCCCGGGGTGGCGACGTGCGAGACCTGGGTGACATTGCACGTCCACCCGACCTTGCCTCCCGTCGAGGCGATGTCAGCCGCGCTGACACGACCTTGCATGGCCTCACGGAGCGGCCGGGACGAGGTGTCGCATCGAGCAGTCGGGACGGGATGCAGGGTCGGGCTCGGCACGTACACCGGCGGCGTCTCGGCCGCCAACTGACTGGCTCCGTACTGCGCGAGATTCCGCAGCACGTCCGTCCACGGCAGACCCGGAGGCGGGGTCGTGGCCGCGTACGCTCCACCGCCGATGAGTGCGCCGACAGCCAGCAGTGAGCCTGCGATGGCCGCGCTCGTACGCCTGTTCATTGAATGCCTCCCGACGACGCCCTGTGGCGCGGGTCATACGCCTCCGCCGCAGGCTACCCGGTCCGCGACTCGCTCGGACCGGATCCAGTCGAGGTGCCGCGGAGCCTAGGCTGTCCGCGTGCCCCGGATCGCGGTCGACCTCGTGACGACTGCGGATCAGCGCGAGTTGGCGATGGCTGCGTGGCGTCGTGCCAATCGGACCCGGCCACGGCCCGCAGGTGACCTCCGGTCGCAGCGCGTACGCACCAAACTCGATCACGCCGAGGTACTGCTGTTGGCTCACTACGGTCACCGTCCGGCCGGGATGCTGCTGGCCGAGACCTACCTCGAGGAGGGCGTACCGGACCCGGATGCGGGGCATCTGGCGATGGTCTTCGTCGATCCAGCGGTCTGGGGCTCCGGCGTCGGGGCGGCTCTGGTCCGGCACGCGCAGGCTCTGGAATGGTCACGGCTGAGTACGTGGGTCCGCGCGGACAACGCTCGTGCGCAACGGCTGCTCGCCACGACCGGCTTCACCGACACGGCCACCCGGTCGTCCCTGCAGGACGGGGACCAGATCCAGCACTGGACCTGGCGCACGACGATGTCGCCAAGGGGCTGATCGTTCTCTGACGAGCGCGGTCGCAAGGAACCCGAGGGAAGGCGGCCTTTTGGCGGCCGCCGACCGAGGTGAGACGCAGCGAACGCGCCGTCAGAGGGCGATCAGGGCGATCAGGGGATCCAGTCGAACTGATCGGGGTTAGGTCCGATCCGACCTTCCTCGCCCTTGTTCATCCCGTCGATCGCCTGCAGGTCCTCGGGGGTCAGCTGGAAGTCGAGGACGTCGGCGTTCTCGACCATCCGTGACCGCGTGACGGTCTTCGGGAAGACGACGTCTCCACGCTGGAGGTGCCAGCGGATGATCACCTGGGCGGAGGTACGGCCGAGGCGCTCGGCGATGGCGGTGATGACCGGATCGGTGAGGACGGATCCTTGTCCCAGCGGTGACCAGACCTCGGTGACGGTGCCCTGGGCGGCGTTGGCGGCACGGGGGCCGTTGTTGGAGAAGCGCGGGTGCACCTCGATCTGGTTGACCGCCGGTGTGACGCCGGTCCGGTGCAGCGCCTCGAGATGGGCTGGCTGGAAGTTGGACACACCGATCGACCGGGCCTGGCCGGCGTCGCGAGCTGCGACCAGCGCCTCCCAGGTGCTGACGAAGTCGCCGTCGTACTGAGTCGGCAGCGGCCAGTGGATCAGCAGCAGGTCGATGTAGTCGGTTGCCAACTCCTCGAGTGAGCGCTGGATCGAGGCTGCGGCGTCAGTCGGCCGGTGGGCGTTGTTGTTGACCTTGGTGGTGATGAAGACGTCGGCACGGGGCAGGCCGGAGGCGGCGACAGCGCGGCCGACTCCCGACTCGTTCTGGTACATCTGCGCTGTGTCGATGTGCCGGTAGCCGACCTGCAACGCTTCGGCGACGACCCGCTCGGCCTCGGGCGGAGGGACCTGCCACACGCCGAAGCCCAACTGGGGAATGGTGTGGCCGTCGTTGAGAGTGATGCGCGGGGTGGTCATGGCTCCATCCCAGCACCTCGGACCAAGCGTGTCAGGAGTGGCGCAGCATGTCGGCCACGAGGAAGGCCATCTCGAGCGACTGCACCCGGTTCAGGCGCGGGTCACACAGGGACTCGTACCGCGTGGCGAGGTCGGCGTCGGACAGTTCCTCGCCGCCACCGAGGCACTCGGTGACGTTGTCGCCGGTGAGTTCGATGTGCAGACCGCCGGGCCAGGTGCCGAGCGAGCGGTGGACGTCGAAGAAGCCCTGGACCTCGTCGAGGACGTCGTCGAAGTTGCGGGTCTTGTAGCCCGACGGCGCGGTGAAGCCGTTGCCGTGCATCGGGTCGCAGACCCAGGCGACCGAGACACCCTCGGCGGTGACCTTGTCGACCAGCGCCGGCAGGCCTTCGCGGATCTTGCCTGCGCCGAAGCGGGTGATGAAGGTGAGGCGCCCCGGCTCGTTGGTCGGGTTGAGCTTGGCTGCGAGCGCGAGGGCGTCATCCGGCGTGGTGGACGGGCCGAGCTTCACGCCGATCGGGTTCTTGATCCGGCTGAGGAGGTCGACATGGGCGCCATCCAACTGACGGGTACGCTCCCCGATCCAGAGGAAGTGACCCGACACGTCGTAGAGGTCGTTGGTGCGGCTGTCGACACGGGTCAACGCGTGCTCGTACTCGAGGACCAGAGCCTCGTGCGAGGAGTGGAAGTCGACGCGGCGGAGCTCGTCGGAGTCCACGCCGATGGCATGCATGAACGTCATGGCGCGATCGATCTCGCCGGCCAACGCCTCGTACCGGGCTCCGAGCGGGGCACCCTTCACGAAGTCGGTGTTCCAACTGTGCACCTGGCGCAGGTCGGCGTAGCCACCGGTGGTGAAGGCGCGTACGAGGTTGAGCGTCGCGGCCGAGGCGTTGTAGACGTCAACGAGGCGTTGCGGGTCGGGGATCCGCGAGGCTTCGGTGAAGTCGTAGCCGTTGACGGCATCACCGCGGTACGCCGGAAGCGTCACGCCCTCACGGGTCTCGAAGTCGCTCGAGCGGGGCTTGGCGAACTGACCGGCCAGACGACCGAGCTTCACCACAGGCACGCTCGCCGCGTACGTCAGCACGACCGACATCTGCAGCAGGACGCGGAGCTTGGCGCGTACGTTGTCCGCGCTCACCTCAGCGAGAGTCTCGGCGCAGTCCCCGCCCTGGAGAAGGAAAGCCTCACCGCGCGCGACGGCGGCGAGCTTGGTCTTGAGGTCGTCACACTCGCCGGCGAAGACGAGCGGCGGTCGGGAGCGCAGCGTGTCGACGGCACTGGCGAGCACTGCGGGATCCGGGTAGGTGGGCTGCTGGGCAGCACCCATCGCGTGCAACTCGGCCAAGGTCGGCAGGGAAGACAGCGTCGTGTCAGACAAGTCGCTCACCCAGTCATGATATTTGAGGACGTACGCCCTGAGCCTCCGAGTTTCTGCCGTGGACACGACTGCCCGAACCACTAACGTCTGCGAGGTGAGCACTTCGACCAGCTCAGCACGGAGCACCGTCCTCTCGATCGACGCCGGCACCACCGGCGTCACCGCCCTCGTCGTGTCCGACGACGGCCAGATCATTGCCCGCGGCTACCAGGAGTTCCCCCAGCACTTCCCCCAGCCCGGGTGGGTCGAGCACGTGCCGGAGGAGATCTGGCAGGCGACCCTCGAGGCGTGTCGCGCCGCACTCAAGGGGATCGACCGCAGCAGCCTCGCCGGCATCGGCATCACGAACCAACGCGAGACGATCGTGCTCTGGGACCGCGAGACCCTCGGCAGCCCTCGCCGCGCGATCGTCTGGCAGGACCGGCGCACGGCCGCGTACTGCGCGGAGAACAAGGCGCACGAGGCCCGCGTCTCCGAGATCACCGGCCTGCGGTTGGACCCGTACTTCTCGGCCACGAAGCTCGCCTGGCTGCGCGAAAACGAACCGCACACCTGGGCGCTGGTCGAGTCCGGCCGATACGCGGTCGGCACGGTCGACTCCTACCTGATCGCCCGGATGACCCGGGGGACCTGGCACGTCACCGACGCCTCGAATGCCTCCCGAACTCTGCTCTTCGATCTGCACACGGGTGCCTGGTCACCCGAACTGTGCGACTTGTTCGGAGTCCCGGCCGACGCCCTTCCGGATGTGGTCGCGAACTGGGGCACGACCCACCTGGTCACCGACCCACGGTCGTTCCTCGACCTGTCGCTCCCGATCGCCGGCATGGCAGGAGACCAGCAGGCGGCGCTCTTCGGACAGACCTGCTTCGAAGCCGGTGAGGTCAAGTGCACGTACGGCACCGGCTCCTTCATCCTGACCAACACCGGATCGCAGGCCATCCGCTCCGACGCAGGCCTGCTGACGACGGTCGCCTGGCGCTCCCCCGACGGAGCCCACACGTACGCCCAGGAGGGCGCGATCTTCGTGACCGGCGCTGCCGTGCAGTGGCTGCGCGACGGGCTCCAGATCGTCGGTTCGGCCGCCGAGACGGCTGCTGTGGCTGCGACGGTCACCTCGACCGATGGAGTCGTCTTCGTACCGGCGCTCACCGGGCTCGGCGCACCGCACTGGGATCCGGATGCTCGTGGATTGATCATCGGCCTGACCCGCGGGACGACGCGAGCACACATCGTCCGCGCCACGCTCGAGGCGATCGCGTACGAGGTGCGGGACGTGCTCGAGACCATGCCGGCGCTCACGGCGCTCAAGGTCGACGGCGGCGCGGCGGCGAACGACTTCCTGTGTCAGTTGCAGGCCGACCAGGCGGGCGTGACGGTGTCGCGCCCACGATTCGTGGAGACGACCGGACTGGGCGCGGCCTTCCTGGCCGGCCTCGGCACCGGGGTGTGGAACTCATTCGACGAGATCCGGCAGACCTGGTCCCTGGACCGCAGTTTCACCCCGGCTGGCGCGGATGACGTCGCGTACGCGCAGTGGAAGAAGGCCGTTGAGAGGTCCAAGGCGTGGGCGTGAGTTCGCCCCTGGATCGATTTTCGTTCGCGACCACGCGATTCCTGACTCCGCATCGACTTCGGCTGTATCCGGCGGCGTTCCTCGCCGGCAGCGTCATCCTGCTCGGCTTCACGACGATCGTCGGGCTGGTGTCGCCGACCGCGCTGCCCGGCGGACTGGCGCCGGACTTCCTGGCCCATTGGACCGGCGCGAAACTGCTGATCCACGACACCGCGCACCTGTACGACCCGACCGTCCAGGCTGCGATCGAGCACCGGCGCGCCGGCGATCCGCTCGCCTGGTTCGTGTCGGCTCCTGTCGAGGCCGCCCTCTTCGTACCCCTCGGATTGCTGCCGTACCGGCTCGCCGCCGCGATCTGGCTTGCGATCTCACTGGGATGTCTCGCCATCTCCTGGCGGCTCATGCGAGCGTGGGCGCCGCAGGTGCCCAGACTGCCGCTCCTGATCGCCCTCGCCTCGACCGAGCCGATCTTCGAACTGCTCGGCGGCGGCCAGGACAGCTCGCTGATCCTGCTGTGCTGGTTGGGCGGCATGACCGCCCTCGATCGGCGCCGACCGTTCCTCGGCGGCGCCCTCCTCGGGCTGGCCATGATCAAGCCACAACTCATCATCCTCGCGCCCGTGGTGCTGCTCGTACGCCGGGAATGGCGCGCCCTCGGCGGCTTCGTTCTCACGAGCTTCCTGTGCGGTGCAGTGAGCCTGGCACTGGTCGGCCCGAGCGGCCTGAGGACGTGGATCGACACTCTCACCTCCCCCGCGTACGACACGCTGGTCACGCACGCCCAGGCGTGGAAGATGTCGAGCCTGCCAGCCCTGGTCCAAGGGCTGCTGCCGGCCGGCGGCTCGATCACGGCCGACGTCGTAGCCGTGGTCTGCGCCGTCATTGCGGTCTGGGGCGCCAGCCGCGCCACCACCCTCCGAGGCGCCTGGGCGATCGCACTGTCGGGGACGGCGGTGGCCTCACCACACCTGCTGGTGTACGACCTCGTGGTGGTCTTCCCCGCGGTGGTCTGGCTGGTGCGCGAGAACCCGTCACCGCGGGTGCGCGCAACCCTCGCAGTCACGTATCTGTTGTTGTGGACGGTGCCACTGCGTCACGCGATCGCGAACGGGCACGCGGCCCTCGGCTGGCTCGACGTGCCGTGGCAGGCGATCCCGATCACCTCGCTGGCGCTGTACGCGATCCGACAAGCCGCAACCGAGGGATCGCGAACAGCATCACTGCCGCACTGATCCCGAACACCGGGGTCGCCAGCATCATCGCGACCGGCACCACGTCCGGTCGCCGACGTCCCCACCACAGGAGTGCAAGGCTGATCGGCAGCCTGAAAAGCACTCCGGGTACGAGCGGCGATCCGACGGCTCCGGAAGCAGCTGATCCGTTGCGTCGCAGGAACCCGAGCCACGCATGCCACTGTCCCGGGGCAGCGAGATAGGAAACACCGGCCACGAGCGCCGTCGCACAGACGGCGATCGCGACTGGCCGCCAGTCCCGGCGCAACGCGCTCCACACGGGCCCCAGACACACCGACGGCTTGGTGAGGGCTGCCACCGCCCACAGCGCCGGGAAGCGCACACCGAGAGCAGCCACCACCCCCAGCTCGGCGAAGACGTTCCCCGATGCGATCTCCGGCGCCGCTGCCAGCAGCAGGAGCCAACGCAACTCGCCCTGCACGGGTTTCAGCAGCCACCAGATCGAGACCGCCGATGCGACCGAGAAGACGAGACTGAACAACCAGAACGGGAGTTGTGCGAGCGGCCACAGGAACTCCGCGAACACCGGCGAGTAGAGGAAGGCGCCGGGCTGCCCCGGAGCGGCCGAGTACATCGGCCCGTGCCACGCGGACCAGTACGCGTGCGCATCCCATCCGAATCCGGCGTACACGGACGCAAGGACGGCATACCCGACGCCGGCAGCGGCGGCGATCCGTGGCACATCCCTACGTAGGCGCGCCCAGGTCGTCTGATCGGGACTCACGAACCGACCCCGGTCAGGCTTTCCGGGCTTCCTTGTCCCTCTTCTTCGCGTCCGTCGCATAGAGGTCCACGTACTCCTGGCCGGTCAGCTTGAGGATCTCGTAGATGATCTCGTCGGTCACGGCGCGCAGGATGAAACGGTCGTTCTCCATGCCCTCGTAACGGGAGAAGTCGAGCGGCTTGCCGAACGTGACGGTCGGCCGGACGATCCTGCCGAAGGTCTTGCCGCTCGGCGCGATCTCGTACGTGCCCTTGAGCCCGACCGGGACAACCGGAACGCCCATCTCGATCGCGAGTCGGGCCACGCCCGTACGTCCGCGGTAGAGCTTGCCGTTGTGCGAACGGGTGCCTTCGGGGTAGATGCCCATGACGCCGCCGTTGCGGAGCACCTCACGGGATGCCTCCAACGCGCCTTCCGCGGCCGACGCACCACCACGGGCGATCGGGACCTGGCCTGCGCTGGTGAAGAAGAACTTCTGGAAGCCGCCCTTGAGGCCCGGCGTGGTGAAGTACTCGGCCTTGGCGACGAAGGTGATCCGCCGCGGAATGAGGAGCGGAGTGAAGATCCAGTCGGTCCAGGACAGGTGGTTGCTCGCCAGGATGACGGGGCCCGTGGCCGGGATGTTCTCCACACCGACGGCGGTCGGCCGGAAGACCACTCGCATCGCAGGCCCGATCAGGACCCATTTGTAGAGCCACCAGATGAACTTGTAACCCACTGCCAGCCTCCCTCATGAACTGCCGCGGCCGAGCCTAGCGGGACCGGGCAGAATGGAGCCATGGACTCCGCCGCGAACAGTTCAGCAACTTCAGTCGACCTGCTGCCGGACGCCGAGCCGTTGGCGATCCCGGCACGGCCCGAGCTCACCGGCGGGCGCCGGATCGGCGTCCTGCTGAGCCATGGTTTCACCGGCCAGCCTGCCTCCATGAAGCCGTGGGCCCGCGCACTGGCCGACGAGGGATACGGCGTCATCGTGCCGCGACTGCCCGGTCACGGCACCCGCTGGCAGGACCTCAACCGGAGCACCTACGACGAGTGGTACGGCGAAGCGTCCCGAGTCTTCGACTCGCTCTGCCTCGACCACGACATCGTGGTCGTCGCGGGCCTGTCCATGGGCGGGTCCCTGGTCCTGCGCCTGGCCGAGGATCACGCCGACAAGATCACCGGCGTCATCCTGGTCAACCCCGCCGTCGCGACCAAGCGGCTCGACGTGAAGCTCCTCCCGGTGCTGAAGCACCTGGTCCCGGCCTTCCCGGGCATCGCCAGCGACATCAAGAAGCCGGGGACCAATGAGTACGGCTACACGCGTACGCCCCTGAAGGCGGCACACTCGATGATGATCGGCTGGCGCTCGGTCGTCGCGAACCTCGGCAAGGTCTCCGCTCCGGTGCTGTACTTCCGCTCGCGCATCGACCACGTGGTCGACGGGCTGTCCGAAGTCGTCATCGCCCGGAACATCTCCTCGACCGACCTGGACATGGTGTACCTCGAGGACAGCTACCACGTGGCCACCCTCGACAACGACCTGCCGACGATCATCAAGCTGTCGCTCGACTTCCTCGCACGCGTGACCGCGGCGGCGCCGGCGTCATGACGCGTCCCGACGAGCAGGCGTGGCGCGACATCATCGACAACTTCGGCGAGCGCGCTGACCTCGGCGACGGCGGCCCGGCAGAACTTCCGGATTTCGAGGAACAGGAAGAACCGGTCGTCGAGCCGGACCCGCAGTCGTGGACGCCTGCGTGGGAGGACGAGGGGCATTTCGAGCCTCCGGCTCCCCCGCCGCTGCCGCGTACCTCACCAGCGACGACGCTGGCCTGGATCGGCGTGCTGGGCATGCCGGCGCTCGCGATCGTGCTCTACACGTTGACCACGATCATCAACTGGACGCCACCGGGCTGGCTGTCCCTGCTCATGGTCGCCGGGTTCGTCGGCGGATTCGGTGCCCTGGTCGCGGGCATGCGGTCGAACCCCGACGATCCCTGGGACGACGGCGCCCGTCTCTGACCGAGCCGGGCTCTACCCGCGGGCGGCGACCGCGTCCCGGATCATCGCGGCAGCACCGACCACGCCCGCCTCAGGACCGAACCGCGCGGGCACGACATCGGGGATCTCGCGTTCGGACGCGGCCACCAGCGAGTCGCGCAGCGCGGCCCGAGCGGGATCCAGCAACAGGTCACCGGCTGCGGAGACGCCGCCACCCACGACCACGACCTCCGGGTCGAACGCAGCGACGAGGTTGGCGATACCGACACCCAACCACTCACCCACCACGGTGAACGCACGCTGGGCCAGCCGGTCCCCGGCGCGACCCGCTTCGGCGATCATCGGGCCGGTGAGCTGCTCGGGCAGACCTCCGCAGGCCTCCTCGAGCGAGGTCTGCTGGGTGTACGAAGGGCTGTCGAGACGGCTGCGCGCGTAGCGCACGAGCGCGTTGCCGGAGGCGTACTGCTCCCAACACCCCGCCCGACCGCACTCGCACGGGTGCCCGTCCGGGACGACCTGCATGTGCCCGAACTCGCCCGACATGCCGTTGCGACCACGTCGCAGTTTGCCGTCGACGATCAGACCGCCGCCGATACCGGTGCCGAGCGTGATCATCAGGGCCGACTGCGTTCCAGCCGCAGCCCCCAGGGCGAGTTCGGCGCGTGCAGCACAGTTGGCGTCGTTGTCCATGGCCACGGGTACGCCCCAGCGCGCCTCGAGCCGGGACCGGGTGGGGTCCGAGCGCCAGGGCAGGTGGGGGGCGAACATGACCCGTTCGCCGGCCGCGTCCACGAACCCGGCGGCTGCGAGACCGACCCCGGAGATCGGCCGTCCGGCAGCCACCTCGTCAACGGCCTCGGTCAGTGCGTCCTCGACCAGCGGCACCGGGACCCGTCGCCCGGGCGTGATCCGCAGCGCGGTGGTGACGAGGTGGCCGTCGGCGTCGATCTCGGCGGCGAGCACCTTGCTTCCACCCACATCGAGACCGATGAAGAGTTCACTGCCGTGCTCGCGGGGGTGATTCCTGCTCATGACCTCGCCACATCTGCCGCACCGATGACGCCTGCATGATTGCCGAGCGCCGCACTGACGATCTCCGCTTCAGGACGATAGCCAACCCCGGTCAAGTGCGTACGGAATGCCTCGCGGACCGGATCGAGCAGGAGGTCGCCGGCCTCGGCAACTCCCCCACCGACGACGATCCGGCCGGGATCCAGCACGGCCGCCAGCGACGCCAGCCCACCGCCCAGCCACCGACCGATCCCGGCGATGGCCTCGATGCAGCGCTGGTCGCCGGCCCGTGCTGCGGCCGTGATCTCGGGACCGCTCATGCCCGGCACCCTGCGCTCCAGCGCCGTACCGGACGCGTACGCCTCAAGGCAGCCGCGCTTCCCGCAGCCGCAGAGGTCGCCGTCGGGGACCACCGTGAGGTGTCCGATCTCTGCGGCGACGCCGTACGCGCCCCGCACCAACTCACCGTTGATGACGATCCCGCCGCCGACACCCGTGCCGACGGTCACCATCACCATGTCCTCGACGTCGCGGCCGGCGCCGAACCGGAACTCACCCCACGCGGCGGCGTTGCCGTCGTTCTCCACCACCACCGGCAGATCAATGCGTGCTTCGATCTCGGCTTTGAGGTCGAGATTGCGCCAGGCGATGTTGGGGGCGAACAACACTCTCGACCGGCTCTTGTCGATGTAGCCCGCGGCACCGATGCCGACCGCGTCGATCTGGTGTCGCCCGGCGAGGTCACCGACGACTCCGGCGATCGACTCGATCATCGCCTCGACGTGGCCGGCTGGCGAGGCGATCCGTACCTCCTCGACGATGCAGCCTCCGGCATCGACCACGGCAGCCAGGATCTTCGTCCCGCCGACGTCGACACCGCAGGTCAAGGTCACGTGACCTAGTCCCACTCGGAGTCGTCGTCGAGGTCGATCTTCTCCACCGTCGGCTCCTGCTGGGCCCCGCCCGGGACGGGTGTCGCCATCGCGTTGAGCACCGTGGTCGCAGCCTGCATCAGCGACAGCGCAGCGGACGCCAGGTGGACGCGTACGTCCGGCGAGGCCTCACGGACCACATGGACGGTCCGACAGACCGGGCAGTAGGCACATTCGGGAGCCCCCGCGGCCAGGTGCTGGTCCATGAACTTCGGCAGGTCGGCGACCGCGTGTGCGGCGCGTCCGGCCAGACCGGCCACGCTCTCGGAGAACGCATTCGCGCTCTCGGTGCTCTGGTCCTTGGCCCACTCGCCGAGGGCGTTGAGCAACTTGGCCGCCTCGTCGGCGGCGGATCCGATCGGGGTCTCGTCCGACTCAGCGCGGTGCTGCATCCGGGGCCTCCTCCCGTTCGACGAATCTCACTCTCAATTCTGACCCGTCGACCTTGGCTCCGGCGATTCTCAGGCGGGCCAGACCGGCAGGGAGCGTCATCAGTCGACGGTACGACCCGACCGTGACGACGAGGTCGTCGCCGTTGCGCGCGAGGTGCACCTGGTCGCGGTCCACGCCCGGCAGGGCGAGATGCACGATGGCTCCGGTCTCGGTGCGCTGGAGCGTGAACGGGCCTTCGCCCTCGGGCAAGGCGAGCGGGTCCGCGTCGCCGTACACCTCTGCTGCGAAGTCCCGCAGCGCCTCGACGCCCACCGGTTCACGTGTGCGATACAGGGAACGCCAGACCTGGAGTCCGGCGAAGGACGCATCGGTCTCGGTCAGGACGTCGGCCTGAGCGGCCACCCACCCGGAACGCCAGTCATCCGCGCCGTCGGCAGGGAACACACGATTCGCCACGACGCCGTCGACCCGGTAGCCGTACAACGACAGCGTCGTATAACTACGGCGCGCCTCAGCGAGCACGATCCGCTCGGGCGTCATCACCAGGCGCACCGACGCGTTCGGCCCCGACAACAGCTGGCGTACGTCGTCGAGCTCGGCGTGCAGGCGTTCGACCGCATCGAACACGGTGTCGCCGGGCATGGGTACGCCGCCCGCCGCCTTGGTCAGGACAGGCCTGAGCGCCTTGACCATCTTCCGCTGGAAGGGCAGGAACCGGGTCATGTACCAACTCAGCGCTTCCGGCAGCGCGAGCAGACGCAGTGTCTCTGCCGTGGGGGCGCAGTCGAGGACCACGACGTCCCAGTCACCCGACCGGGCCTGATGACGGAGCTCCAGCAGCGCGAAGACCTCCTCGGCACCAGGAATGACGGTGAGTTCCTCCGCTGCGACCGGATCGACCCCCACGACGTCGAGCACCGAGAGCAGGTAGCGCTGGATGTCTGCCCACGACTGCTCGAACCTCAACTGGGCGTCGACCTGCTGGAGATAGAGGTTGTCGGCGATCTTCGTCGGCTCGGCGGCACAGTTCCCGTTCGACGTACCGGAAATGCCGTACGCGTCCGCAAGCGAGTGCGCCGCGTCGGTGGACAGGACCAGAGTCCGCAGGCCACGTGAAGCGGCGAGTGCGGCAGTGCCGGCAGCGGTCGTGGACTTGCCGACGCCACCCTTGCCCGTGAAGAGCAGGATCCGCATGAGGGACCTAGTTCTTCTCGACGTACGTCTTGAGCCCGCGCAGCGCCGTCTCGATCAGGACCTTCTCGCCCTTGCGCTTGAGCATGCCGATCACGGGGACCATCAGGTCCAGCTGCAGTCGGTAGGAGACCTCGGTCGTCCCGTCGGCCAGAGCCTTGAGTTCGTACGTGCCGTCGAGCGAGCGCAGCAGGACACTCTCCACCAGCGTCCAGGTGACCGAACGGTTGCCGTCCCAGACGTACGAGAGCGTGTACGTGTCGCTGATCGGCGGGACGTCCAGGACGAAGCGGACCTGCGCCGGCCGGCCCTGCGCATCGCTGCTGAGCACGTCGGCGCTCTTCACGCCCTTGGCCCACGAAGGATAGGCCGCGAAGTCCGCAATCGCGTGCAGCACCCGTTCGGGGGTGGCCGCAATGACGATCGAAGAGGTCGTCAGTTCGGTCATCGCTGTCCTCACAGTCGGGAACGGCCCGAGCGTAGCGGACACCGGTGACAGCAGGGGGGTGGTGGGGACTACCCTGCAGTCTGTCTGAGTCCGCTGATCCGTAGGAGGAATCGGTGCGCGAGTTCGCCACGCCGTCGAACCCCACGTTCGTCCCGAGCGTCAACCTCACCGCGGATGTCATCCGCAACGCCACCGAGGCACCGACCACCGCCGTCTTCAGCCGGCCCGGTGCGGATGGTTGGAGCGATGTCACTGCGTCGGAGTTCCACAGCGAGGTCGCTGCCACCGCCAAGGGCCTGATCGCCGGCGGCATCAAGCCGGGCGACCGGGTCGCGATCTTCTCCAAGACGCGGTACGAGTGGACCCTTCTCGACTACGCGATCTGGTTCGCCGGCGCGGTCACGGTGCCGATCTACGAGACCTCCTCCGCGGAGCAGGTGCAGTGGATCCTCGAGGATTCCTCCGCGGTCGCCCTCGTAGCCGAGACCGCCGGACACGTCGCCAAGGCGGAGGAGGCCAAGGCCGCCAGCGGCTCGAGCGCCCAGGTCTGGTGCATCGACACAGGAGCGATCGACGCTCTCGTCGTGTCCGGATCGAGCGTGTCCGACGCCGACCTGGAGACGGCACGTACGTCCGCCACCGGCTCCGACCCGGCCACACTGATCTACACCTCCGGCACGACCGGTCGCCCGAAGGGCTGCATCCTCACCCACGCGAACTTCGATTCGGAGATCGACTCGGTCACCGTCGAACTCGGCAACCTCTTCGAGGAGGGTCGGTCGACGCTGCTCTTCTTGCCGCTGGCTCACGTGTTCGCGCGGGCCATCCAGGTCGGCTGCTTCCGCGCCCGGGTCAAGTTGGGTCACTCGGCCGACATCAAGAACCTCATGGGCGATCTGGCTGTGTTCCGGCCGACCTTCATCCTCGCTGTGCCGCGCGTGTTCGAGAAGGTCTACAACACCGTCTCGCAGCGCGCCGCAGCCGACGGCAAGGGCAAGATCTTCAACACCGCGACGGACACCGCGATCGCGTACTCACGCAGCCTCGACACCGGCCGCACCGGGGTCGCACTGAAGGTGAAGCACGCGCTCTTCTCCCGACTCGTCTACGGCAAGATCCTCACCGCGCTCGGCGGCGAGTGCACGTACGCCGTCTCCGGCGGTGCTCCGCTGGGTGAGCGTCTGGGCCACTTCTACCGCGGCATCGGCCTCACCATCCTCGAGGGCTACGGCCTCACCGAGACAGCGGCCGCGGTGACCGTCAACTCCCCGCAGGCACAGAAGGTCGGCACCGTCGGCCGCCCGATCGCCGGAGCAACCGCCCGCGTCGCCGACGACGGCGAACTGCTGTTCAAGGGCGGCATGATCTTCGCCGGCTACTGGCGCAACGAGACCGCGACCGCGGAAACCATCGTCGACGGCTGGTTCCACACCGGCGACATCGGCGAGATCGACGACGAGGGCTTCGTCCGGATCACCGGCCGCAAGAAGGAACTGCTCGTCACGGCCGGCGGCAAGAACGTGGCGCCGGCTGTGCTCGAGGACCGCCTGCGCGCGAATGCGCTCGTCGACCAGTGCATGGTCGTCGGCGACGGCCAGCCGTTCATCGCCGCGCTGGTGACCATCGACCCGGAGGCGCTGCCGACGTGGGCTGCCGCTCACGGCAAGACCGGTGGCATCGCCGAACTCGCGGACGACCCCGACCTGCTCGCGGAGGTCCAGAAGGCCGTGGACGACGCCAACAAGGCGGTCTCGCACGCAGAATCGATCCGCAAGTTCACCGTCCTCACCGACGCGTGGACCGAGGAGGGTGGCCAGCTCACCCCCAGCCTCAAGCTCAAGCGGGCCGTGGTGATGCGCGAGTTCAAGGACGACGTCGACGCGCTGTATGCATAGGGAGCGAGGCCAGGAGCCGCGTTTGCGCGCGCTCCTGCGCCGAGCGAGCAAGCAACACGCGCAGCGTGTGTGCGTGATCGGACCCGATCCTCGACAGAGGCCGACTACGATCTCGGACAGGTCTACGTGACCGTGATCACGGTCCTTGATCAGATGGAAGACTGATGCCCGTCATTTTCGACATTGACCACGCCTCTGCCGAGGCGCTGGCTACCGGTGCGCTCGCCGACGCTCGCGTCGTCGCGTCTGCGCCTCAATTGCTGCAGGCTCTCGCGGAGCGCCCCGACGAGTACGCGGTCGTCATCGGCCCGTACGTGCCGGCCGACGACGCGTACACCATCTGCAACTACCTGCGGATCTCCTCGCCGAACTCGTCGGTGATCCTGGTCCGGGACGACGTGACCACCGACGTCCTGGCCGCGGCGATGCAGGCTGGCGCCCGCGACGTGGTGCTCAGTTCCACTCCCGTGGGTGTTGAGCACGCGGTCGAGCGTGCGGCGCAGTTCGCTGACGCCGCGCGGAATCCGTCCGACCCGACTGCAACGGCAGACGTGCCTGCCGCCGAGGAGCCGCCGGCACCTGCGCCGCGCGAGCCCGGCAAGGTCGTGACGGTCTGGTCGCCGAAGGGCGGGGTCGGCAAGACCACGGCCGCGGTGAACCTGGCGCTCACGCTGAGCGAGCGCGGAAAGCAGGTCTGTCTCGTCGATCTGGACCTCGCGTTCGGTGATGTCGCGATCACGATGCAGCTGTTCCCGACGTACTCGATCGAGCACGCCATCGGCCGGGACGGGACGCTGAACGTCGACGAACTCCACACGCTGCTGACCCTGCATTCCGACACGATGGCCATCCTGGCCGCGCCGACCCATCCGGAGGTGCGCGAGCGCATCACCGCCTCGCTCATCACCAAGGTCCTCGACACCCTCAGGGAGACCTTCGACTACATCGTGGTCGACACGGCACCGACGCTGGACGACCAGGGCGTGTCGGCAATGGACGCCTCCGAGGACATCGTCGTGGTCGCCACGCTCGACGTGCCGACATTGAAGAACGTGAAGATCGGTCTGGAGGCGCTCGACGAACTCGAGGTGACCGCCAACCGCCACCTGCTGCTCAACCGTGCCGACGACGAGGTCGGCATCAACGCCGACCGGATCGAGGGCATCCTCGGCATCAAGCCAATCGCCCGGATCTCGACGTCGATCGACATCGCTGTCGCCACCAACGCCGGCGCGCCGATCGTCCTCAAGAACCCGGCGCACCCCGCGACCCGGGCGATCCGTGAACTGGCCTCGCACATCACCGGTGAGCCGTTCGACCCGATCGCGCTGGCATCCTCCTCCCCCGTGCCGGAGGCCGCGGTGGCGCAGCAGCCTCGACGCCTGTGGAAGCGTCGCTGAGCCTCACCGGCGTAGGGCCTCTCAGCCTCACCCAACGCCGGGTGGCTGCCGGGGCGAGGATCCTCTGCCTGATCGCGCTCGCAGTGCCGCTGATCCTGGCGACGACGTCCCGCCAGCAGATCGCCGCGTACGTCGCCCTGATCCTGCTGTGGGGACTCACGACCCCGATCGAGGCGCTCGCAGGCCCGGCGATGCGCGCAGCGCTGTCCTACGACAGTTTCGCGGTGGGCATCATCGCTGCGATCTGCATCGGTCACGCCGACAACGCGCTCATCATGCTCGTGGTGCCCCCGCTGGTTCGCGGTCTGTACCACCGCATCCCCGGGGCCGCCGTCGCGCTCGCACTTGAACTCATCGGATGCGGGCTGACGTTGATCCTGATCCGACAACACCTGGATCGGCCCGATGTCGTCCACCTGGTCTCCTGGGGCGTCGCCAGCGTCGGCGCAGGACTCATCGGCTCCATGCTCTCCCGGCCGCTGTCGGTCCAGGCCGACCCGATGGCGCCGTACCGTGCCGTCAGCGCGCTTTTGGACGAGGTCACCACCATCTCGACCAACTACGGCGCCGGGCTCGACGTCGCCACCGCCGGGGCCACGGTCGTCGCGTCCGTGACGTCCTCGCTCAACGCCGTCGAAGTGGCGGTGTACGCACCTGCCGGCGGCGCGATGCGCCTCGTCGCAGGTGCACCGGGAGGCCAGACCGACTGGCTGGACCTGGCACGCTCGGCCACGGACGGAGCCGTGGCACGCGGGTCGCTGGTGGCCTTTCCCCTCGTCAAGGCACGTCCTGCCGCCGGGGTCGTCGTCGCTCGCGTCGTAGCCGATGCGCCGGACAAGGTGATCACCCGGCGCCTGCTCGAGGAGCTTGCTCCGTACGCGATGCAGCTGGAGGCCGCTGTGGCCTTCAGCAACCTCGCGACCGTCGCGACGTCGGCCGAACGCGAACGCCTCTCCCGCGAGATGCACGATGGCCTCGCCCAGGACATCGCCGGACTCGGTTACCTGGTCGACGCGGTGGCAGCCGGGACCACGGACCCGAAGCAGCAGGCGCGAGTCGCGATGTTGCGCAGCCGTGTGACCGAGATCGTCTCCGAGGTGCGCAGTACCCTCACGTCCCTGCGTACCTCGATCATCGAGGGCGACAGCCTCGGCACGGCTCTCGGTGCCGTCTCGCGGCGGCTGGCGGACACCACCGATGCCGCGATCAACGTCCTGCTCGACGAGGGCAGCGAGCGTCTTCTCCCTGCCGTCGAGAACGAAATCTTCCGGATCGGCCAGGAGGCGTTGGGCAACGCCGTGAAGCACGCCCACGCGACCGTCATCGAAGTCGAGTGTATCGTGCACGCCCCGGATGCCATGGTGTCGGTGACCGACAACGGTCGCGGACTGGGCAGCGGCCGGGACGGTTCGTACGGTCTGACGATCATGCACGAGCGCGCCAAACTCATCGGCGCCACGCTCACCGTCGAGGAACAACCGGGCGGCGGCGTATGTGTTCGTGTGCAGGTCGGCCGCGCCTACCTCCCGTAGAGGCGCTGGAGGGTCCATACTGACCCCCGTGGACCAGGTGCGACTGCTGTTGATCGACGACCACGAGCTCATCAGGAATGGGCTCGGTGGCGTTCTGGATCTGGAAGACGATCTCACCGTCGTGGGCAGTGCCGCGACGGTGACTGAGGGCATCGCCGCTTTCGAGCGCACGAACCCCGACGTGGTGGTGACCGATCTGCAACTGCCCGACGGGACCGGCCTGGATGTCATCCGCGCCGTCCGTGCGCAGGTGCCTGACGTCGGCGTCGTCGTCCTCACGATGCACTCCGGTGACGATCAGATCTTCGGCGCGCTTCAGGCCGGCGCATCGGCGCTCGTGGGCAAGGACGCGCCCGCCTCGGACGTGGTCCAGGCCGTACGCCACGCCATGACCTCTCCGCACTCGTTCGTCTCCGCGGGACTTGGCGCGGCCATGGCGCGTCGGATGGACGGTGGCACGGAGCGCCTCACCGACCGCGAACTCGACGTGCTGCGCCTGCTGGCCGACGGTCTCGGAGCCGCAGACATCGGTCGCCGGCTCTACATGGCTGAATCCACCGCCAAGACCCACATCGCCAGGATCTACCAGAAGCTCGGCGCCGCGAATCGCGCACAGGCGATCGTTCAGGCCGTACGCGCCGGTCTGATCTCGAGCATGAATCGGCCCGAAGAGCGCTGATCAGCGAGCGAGTTTGACGAGGTACGTCCGCCACTGGCTGGTCAGGGCCGCCTCGGTCAGTCCGCCGTACGTCGCTCGTAGAGCTGCGTCGACCTTGGTGCCGGCGCCCACTGCGTCATAGAAGCGGGTCGCAGCCGCGGGGCCGCCCATCTCGCCGAGGTAGCGCCAGACCAGCCATGCGAACTGATATTCCTCGCCAAAGTCCTCGGCCATCGAATTGAAGTCAGCGTCAGTCGGCAACGTCTTCGGTGGACCCGACTTCCGTACCGTTGCAAGAGCGCGGTCGGCCGACACGCTGAGCGGCAGGTCCTGGGCCCGGAGCGCCACGTAGTCTGCGAAACCCTCGCGGACCCACGCGGGCAGGTGCGGATTCGTCGCGGCGTTGGTGGCCGCATGGGTGGCCTCGTGGGTCAGCACGATCTGGGCGTCGCGACCGGTCCCGATGACGTCAGGGTTGATGAAGATGTGAACGGGCCCCCGGGGCCGGCCGTCGACCGGGCCAGTGAAGGCGGCGACGCCACGGTACGCGCCGGCGGCGGACCCGGACATCTGTTCGAGTGTTGATTCATCTGCCGGGACCTCGAGGACCAACTGGGCGTCGGGCCACGCGATCGTCTCCCGGACCTGCTGGACGGCAGTCAGCCCCATCCGCAGGTATGGCGCCGGATCCCGACCCTCTGAGATCACCGTGACGCCACCGGATCGGGTGACGGTGACCGGTGCCAGCAACCACAGCGGCACGGGCTGGCCGGCTCCGCCGAAACTGCTGATGCGGGCGGCGCCACCGGACTGGGTGAAGCCGACTCCGATCTGCTCCTCTGCCGGCTTCTCGCCACGGACACGCCAACTGATGATGACATCGCCGGTCCACGATCCGTCGGGCGCGGCCGCGGTCGCCGCGTCGATGTAACGCATCGACACACCGCCGATGCCGATCGCCTTGGCGTTGAGGACCGCGGTCTTCTCCGCAGGCGTCAGCACATCGGAGAAGCGCCCGCCCAGAGCGTCAGTGAACGTTGTCAGGGCGGCGGCCGCCAGACCCGGGCTCGGAGCCGCCGAGTTGATCGTCGGTGGCGGCGCCACATGGGTGCCACATGCGGCACAGAAGACCAGGAGCACCAGACAAGACAACGGTCGCCGGCGCATCACGCCGGCGACCGTATCAGTCGTTGAGAGCCCGATCAGGGGCGAACCGCGAAGTCCGGGCGGAACCACGGCGTGTAGACCGGCTCGATCCGGACGCCGGCGCTCGGGTTCTCGGCGTTGACCATCTGGCCGTTGCCGATGTACATGCCGACGTGTGAACCGCCGTTGTACTCGATCAGGTCACCGGGCTGCATCGCGTTGAGGGGCACCCGCGGGAAGGCGGCAACCTGCGTCGGGACGTAGTGCGACATGCCGACACCAGCGGCGCCCCACGCAGCCATGGTGAGACCCGAGCAGTCGAAGGCGTTCGGGCCGGCGGCACCCCAGACGTAGGCCTTGCCGACCTGGGCGAGGGCGTACGCCACGGCGATGGCGGCGCGGCCGTTCGGCGCCGGGAGGTTCGCCACGTCGGCACGCGAGAAGTCGCGCGAGACGAGGAAGCCACGCTGTGAGGGCTGCAGGCTCGAGAGCAGAAGCTGCGCCTTGCTGATCTTGTCCTTGATCGCGGCCTTGTCTGCGTTCAGCTGCTGCTGAACTGACTGGATCTTCGCGACCTGGGCATTGGTGGCACCCTCGCGCATCGAGAGCGCGGTCACCTGGTTGGTGTAGTTCTGAACCAGGTTGGCCTGGAGGTTCTGGTAGGACGACATCGAGGACGCCTCACGGAGGAACTCCGCCGGGTCGTTCGAGGTCACGACGGAACTGACCGTCGCCGAGCCGGCACCTTCGTACTGTTGCAGCACGGCATCGCCGAGCTGAGTGCGTACGGCCTCGAGCTGAGCGTTCTGTGCCGCCTGGTCGGCCTTGAGGTTGACCAGGGCGCTGTTGAGGCTGGTGAGCTGCGAGGAGGCCTCGTTGTACTGCTCGGTGACGACCTCGGCCTGGTGATACAGGTCGCGGATCTGGGTCTGGACGTCGGCTGCGGACGGTGCCGCGTGGGCCGGACCCTGGAGGAAGCCTGCGGTGACGGTGGTCCCCGCCAGGACAGTGCCCACCAGGGCACGCTTGATGTTGAGGCGCATTGTGTGCGCTCCCCTAACTTCGTCGTGACGCCTACCAGGTGAGCTGACGGATTCGGGCAACGACGTGCCCTACCTGCGCTCCTCGCGCCAGCGAACTGGCACGCCTCACGCACGATTCACCCCAGATGGCGGCCGCATGACTTCACGCAGCACACCGGTTGGTTCCCCGGCTCCAGGCCCCCGAACGGCCCGGACTCAGCGCGGCGTCCGCGCGAGCCGGATGCTCACGTACTCGGACGCCAAGTTCGACAAGGATAGGTGAGGCACCCGGGTCGTGGCCAACCTGCGACGCGCGTGTCCGCCACGGCGTGACGAGCCTCACGCCACACGCGTCAACTCACGTTTTCAACAGTCACTTCAGCCACACGAGTGACGAGGCGAAGCGGCGGGAGCAGTCCCCCATCGGCGAGGACCTTGAGTGCCCGCTCCTCGTCCATCCCGAGCACGAGCTCTGGTGGTGGGCCGAGCAAGGCGGTGACGACGCAGTCATGGCAAGCCAGACCGCGGACGGTGCATGAATCGCAATCGATGTGTGTCATGTCGATGACGCTGTCACCGACCACCGACATTTTCCGGCGACACCGTTCTCCAGCGGGGTGACACCCGGAAATTGTCGGTGCCGGATGACACCGTGTGTGACATGTGGGAGGTGCAACGCGGATTCGACGAGCTGGGGCGCCCGTTGCGCGACATCACGTTCTGCGTGGTGGACCTCGAGACGACCGGAGCCTCCGTCAAGGCGGGAGACCGGATCACGGAGATCGGCGCCGTGAAGGTCAGGGGCGGCGAGGTCCTCGCCGAATTCCAGACGTTCGTGGATCCGGGCACCCCGGTGCCACCGGAGATCACCGCGCTCACGGGGATCACGGACCGACTTCTGTACGGCGCACCGCGGATCGAGTCAGCACTCCCGACCTTCCTGGAATTCGCGCACGGCACCGTGCTGGTCGCACACAACGCACCATTCGACACCGGGTTCCTCAAGCACGCGTGCGCGGACGCCGGGTGGGCGTGGCCGAAGTTCGAGGTGGTGGACACGGCGGTCCTGGCTCGTCGCGTACTCAGCCGGGACGAAGCCCCCAACTGCCGACTGGGCACCCTCGCGCGACTGTTCCAGACAGAGACGACGCCCAATCACCGCGCGCTCGAGGACGCTCGCGCGACTGTTGAGGTCCTCCACGGCCTGTTCAGCCGCATCGGCGGGCTCGGCGTGCAGACCCTGGAAGAGCTGCAGGCGTACTCGGCGAAGGTGACCGACGCCCAGCGCCGCAAACGCGGGCTGGCCGACCGCCTGCCGGACAAGCCCGGCGTCTACCTGTTCCGCGATGACCGCGACCGGGTCCTGTACGTCGGCATGAGCCGCAACCTCAGGCGCCGCGTACGGACCTACTTCACCTCATCGGAGAAGCGGTCGAAGATGGGCCAGATGGTCAATCTGGCCCATCACGTGCAAGGGATCGAGTGCGCGACCGACACCGAGGCAGCAATCCGCGAACTGCGCCTGATCGCCGAGCATGCACCACGGTTCAACCGGCGCTCCCGTCGCCAGCGCAGGCTTCACTACGTCGTGCTCACCCAGGAGCCGTGGCCCCGACTCTCGATCGTGCGTCGGCTACCGCGAGGCGAGCCCGGGATCGGACCGTTCGGCCGCAAGGAGTTGGCGCTGGCAGCGCTGGAAGCCATCCAGGAGACCTTCCCCGTCCGGACCTGCACCGACCGATTCGGGCGAGTTCCGACGAGGTCGCGTTGCCTGGCCGCCGACCTCGGCACGTGTCTGGCCCCATGTGAGGGGTCCGTCACGCCGGAGACGTACGCCGCGCTGATCAGGCGCGTGTCCGAGGCGATGACCGTTGGAGCGGTCGATGTGGTCGATGCGCTGAGTCGGAGGATGACGATCGAGTCCGACCTTGAACGCTTCGAGGTCGCCGCGACCCATCGCGACCGACTCAGCGCCTTCAGCACCGCAGCGATGCGCAGCAGCCGCCTGACCTCGATCCGGACGTGCCCCGAACTCATCGCCGCGAGACGCTGCGACGACGGCCGGTGGCAGGTGCATGTGATCAGGTACGGGCGACTCGCGGCAGCGGGGGTGATTCCCGTCGATGCGTCGGCGCCGGCCTACGTCGAGGCGTTGCGAGCGCTCGCCGAATCCACGGACGAAAGGGACGAGAGGACCACGGTTGAGGAGAGCGAGACGTTGCTGCGCTGGCTCGAGTCCCCCGGCGTACGCCTGGTCGATGTCGTCGGCGCGTGGGCCTGTCCGGTCATCGTCGATCCCGGCGGGCCTCTGGTTGAGCTAGCGGGCTGACGCCTCGACCCAACGTTGGAGCACTGACTGCGCCGCGCCGCTGTCCAGCGACTCGCGAGCCTTGGCAAGACCAGCGTCCAGGCGTTCCTCGATCGATCCGGGGGCGGCCGCGTACACGGCCAGTGCCGCACCGGCGTTCAGGACGACCGCGTCGCGCACCGGGCCGATCTCCCCCGCCAACAACCGATGGACGACCTCCGCGTTCTCGGCGGGTTCGCCGCCCCGCAGATCCGCTGCGGTGGCACGAGGGATTCCGTACGCCAGAGGATCGAGGGTGAACGAGTCCACCGACCCGCCGCTGACCGCCCACACCCGGGACGTCGTCGTGGTCGTGAGCTCGTCCAGACCGTCATTGCCATGGCAGACCCAGGCGTCGACGCCACGGTCAGCCAGGACGCCGGCCATCACGGGGGCCATGCTCGGATCGGCGGTGCCGATCGCGTTCGCCTGCGGCCGTGCCGGGTTGGCGAGCGGACCCAGGAAGTTGAAGGTGGTGCCCACCCCCAGTTCGCTGCGCGTGGGACCCGCGTGCCGCAGACCGGGATGGAACATCGCCGCGAACAGGAAGGTGATGCCGACCTCATCGGCAATCTCGGCGACTCTCGCCACCGGCAGGTCCAGGCGGATCCCGAGTTGGGAGAGGACGTCCGAGGAGCCCGACTTCGACGAGGCGGACCGGTTGCCGTGTTTGACGACCTTGGCACCGGCACCAGCAGCCACGATCGCCGACATCGTCGAGATGTTCACCGACATCGAGCGGTCACCACCGGTGCCGACGATGTCGAGGACCCGTCCCGGGATCGAGATCGGTGTGGCGTACTCGAACATCGCATCCACCAGCCCCGTGACCTCGGGCACGGTTTCACCCTTGGTACGCAGGGCGACCGCGAAACCGGCGATCTGGGCGGACGTGGCCTGACCGGAGACGATCTCTCCCATGGCCCAGGCGGCCTGCTCCTGGCTCAGATCCTGACGAGCGACCAGCGCACCGAGGATCTCGGGCCAGCGCGTCGTCACGCGGGCACCTGGAGCAGGGCCGTCACGGTCCCGACCAGGTCCAGGGGGTCAATCGGCAAGGAGGCCACGGCTTCCGCGCGCGACCACGTGGCCAGCCACGCGTCTGCGGACCGTTCGATGAGCAGGACGATCGGCGGGCAGTCCGTGATCTCGTCCTTCATCTGCTTCGCGATGCCGATGCCGCCCGCGGGGACTGCGCTGCCGTCCAGGATGGCGAGGTCGATCTTCCCGGAGTCGAGGTTCTGCACGACGACGGGCTCAGTCGCGACTTCCACGTACTCGAACTCCGGCAGCGCCGGGTCCGGGCGGCGTCCGAGCGCCACGATGACCTGCTGACGTACGTTCACGTCGTCGCTGTAAACCAAGACCCGAATGGACACGTGGGAACTCTATCCGCGTCGCCGGCCCGGTCGGGTCACGGATATCCGTGGAAGATGCCCCAGAACTTGTCGGTGGACACCACGAAGCACGACTGGACCCACGCGTACTGCAGGAACACGCCGACCACCACGGTGAGCACGATGGCGATCTGGGCACGTCGTTCGCGCAGCGACCAGTCGGCGCACGCAGGGACCGGCCACCACGGGATCGCCACCAGCATCAGGTACCGGACCACACTCGGAGTGACCCGCGTGGCCGCCAGTACGTAGAACGCGTAGATCGGCGTCCAGAGCCGCAGTTCGGCCCCGAACCCGGCGGCCGCCGGGCGGCGTACGAGCCAGACGAAGTAGCCGAGCACGATCAGGGCGATCAGGCCGGTGAGCTTGAAGGACACGAGGCCGTAGAGCCAGCTGTCCCAGCCCATCGAGATCTGGTCCCACTTCCAGCCGGCCCAGGCGTCCTGGGTGAGCTGGTACGCGTTCGAGTGGCCGAGCACCAACCCGCAGATACCGATCCACAGAAAGAAGCTCAGCCCGATCAGTCCGCAGACGAATCCGACCCAGATCTGCTGCCTCCTGGTGAACGTCGGATCAGTACGCCGACGGTGGAACCAGTGGATCGCGATCACGATGGCCAGCGCGCCCACGACCGGACGAGCGAGCGAGAGCGCGATCCCCGCCACGAGCAGCCATCCGTAGCGCTGACGCCGTAGGAGCCACAGGCAGGTCATGATCATCAGCAGCGCCGGCCCCTCGCTGTACGCCGCCTGGAAGACGAGCGCAGCGGGGCTGACCGACAGCGAGACCACGGTGATCGTGGCGAGGAACAGCCCGCCCGACTCGCGGACCATCTTGAACAGCATCACCATCGCCAGGGCGGCGCACGTGGTGCTCACGATCGTGGCGGCCAGAGCGAAGTTGCCGGCGGCCAGGAACATGACCAGACGGGTCAGACCCGGGAACAGCGGGAAGAACGCCCACGAGTTCATCTGGACATGACCGAACTGGTCGAGTTGCAGATATCCGGGATACCCGTGGTGGGAGATCGACTGGTACCACTGACCGTCCCAGTTCGTCAGCATCCCGAGGTAGCCGGGGTCAGCCGGCATGTTGTTCTCGACGTACTCGATCTTCTCGCCGTGGATGATCGCGCCCTGCGCGTGACTGAACGCCAGCACGAGGACGGCGTCGATGAGGCGGCTGACGGCGAAGACCGCCAACGGCAGCCACCAGTTGACCCACTCGGGGGTACGCGCACGAACGATCAAGCGCTCAAGTCGCTCGTTCATGCACTCTCCTCACTCAGTTGTCGCGCCGCGAAATCTATCCGAATCCTCGCCGGCAGCCCTCGCCCGCGCCTCCTGCAGATCCAGACGCCGGTCGACCTGCGCCGCCTCGCGTATGGATGCTCGCACCCATTGGCTGAACAGCACGATGAAGAAGATCAGTCCGATGGCATCGCCGGATCCCCAGAGGATGCCACCTGCCAGATGCTGATCGGCCGACGGATCCGGCAGCCAGGCCATCGAGTCGTGCAACTCCGGATACCAGTCGCCGCCCAGAAGCGTCGTCTGATTCATCAGCGTCACACCGAGGAATGCGTGGAACGGAAGCGTCAGGACCGTCATCAGCACCCGCAGTGGGTACGTCAGCCGTCCGGGGATCGGATCCAGACCGAGCAGCGGCCAGAAGAACAGCGACCCGACCACGACGAGGTGCACATGCATCATCTCGTGCACGAGCGGGTGTTCCAGGGATGCCCGGTACCAACCGGAGTAATAGAGCGCCCACGGCGAGAGCACGTACAGCGCGAACACCAGCGGTGCGAACGTCAGCACCTTGGCCAGACGCGAGTGGATCAACGCCATCAACCACCCGCGCGGCCGCCTGGGCAGCGTACGCAGTGCCAAGGTGACCGGAGCGCCGAGAGCCAGGAACACCGGGACCAGCATCGACAGGATCATGTGCTGGACCATGTGGACCGACAGCAGTGTGTCGTCGTAGACGCCGATCTCGCTCGAGGTGGCGATGAAGAACGCGATCACCCCCACCAACCAGCAGATGGTCCGGTTGACCGGCCAGCGGTCGCCGCGTCGCATCAGTCGCCAGACACCGAACAGGTAGAGCCCGGTGGCGAGGGTCGTGCCGACGAGCACGGGCGTCGACAACTCCCAGCGCGAGAACAGGTCAACCAGCGACCACGGAGCGAGCGCGTCATCCCCCACTTCTGCGCCTCCATGAGCGGGGAGGAGCAGCGGAACAACGGAGTGGATGAGCACGGCGCCAGCGTACGGCTCACAAAAGCCGGGGGGTCGGGATGCCGTCGAAGGTGAGAACCGACATAATGGCGCCCGTGGCGACTGTTTCGACTCTTCCTGCTTCGCGCCTGCATGGCCGGCACGACCGGCCCAGCATGGTGGCCGTAGGCACCATCATCTGGCTGTCAAGCGACCTGATGTTCTTCGCGGCTCTCTTCGCGGCGTACTACACGATCCGCGATGTGAGTTCGACCCTGTGGGCGAACGACACCTCGCACCTGAACCTGCTGTTCGCGGCGATCAACACCACGGTGCTGGTGCTGTCGTCGTTCACATGTCAGTGGGGCGTGTTCAAGGCCGAGCAGGGCAAGGTGGCGCGGACCGGCAAGATCTGGCAGGTCAACACCTGGGGTCTGCGTGAGTGGTTCATCCTCACCTACCTCATGGGCGCCTACTTCGTGGCTGGCCAGGCGACCGAGTACGCCTCACTCATCCACGAGCACATCACCATCCCGAACGACGCCTACGGCACGGTCTTCTACCTGACCACCGGCTTCCACGGCATGCACGTCACCCTCGGTCTCGTCGCGTTCCTGTTGATGCTGGGCCGCACGTACATCACGAAGAAGTTCACGCATGAGCAGGCGGTCAGCGCCATCGCCGTGTCGTACTACTGGCACTTCGTCGACGTCGTGTGGATCGGTCTGTTCGCGACCATCTACCTGATCAAGTGACCGCTGAGAGCAAGGAACGTAACGTGAGCCGCTTGAACAAGCACAGTCCCCTCCACAGCGTGATCGGCCGGATCTCCCAGTTCCGCCGACGTCGCTTCACCGGAGCCCTGCTGCTCCTGGTCTCCCTGCTGTTCACGGGTGCCGCGTACGCCGCCATCGCCCCGTCCGCCAACGCGGACAACGGCACCAGCGCCGCCGACCAGATCGCCCAGGGCAAGGCCCTGTTCCTCGTCAGCTGCTCGTTCTGCCACGGCCAGAACGGTGAGGGTGTCACCACCACCGACGGCAAGAACATCGGTCCGTCGCTGGTCGGGACCGGCGCCGCTGCCGCTGACTTCCAGGTACGCACCGGGCGCATGCCGCTCCAGCAGTCCGGCCCGCAGGGCGCGTACCACAAGCGCGTCGTCTTCAGCGACACCGAGATCAAGGCGCTCGCTGCGTACGTCGCCTCGTTCGGTGCCGGCCCCGCCATCCCGAGCGACGCTGCGGTCAACGCGGAGAACAGCTGGTCGACCGACCAGAAGGACGCGATGATCCAGCTCGGTGGCAAGGTCTTCCTGACCAACTGCACCGCGTGCCACAACTTCACGGGCGCCGGCGGCGCCATGCCGAACGGCGCCATCGCGCCGAACATCCTGAACGACGACACCCGGACGATCATGGAAGCGCTCCTCACCGGTCCGGGCCCGATGCCGAACTTCAGCGATGGCAACCTCAGCCTCAAGGAGAAGCAGGCTGTCGCTGCTTTCGTCCACGCCCAGCGTGACCAGACGAACTACGGCGGCTCTGACCTGCTCAGCGCCGGCCCGGTGGCCGAGGGCCTGATGGCCTGGACCATCGGCATCGGCTCCATGGTCGGCTTCGCGATCTGGATCGCAGCCCACACCACGCGTACGAACAAGAAGAAGGACGCCTGATGAGCGACGCGCACAGCGCCCACGACGGGCACGAGATCAACGCGCACACGGACGCGCTGCTGTCCGATCCGGGCATGCACGACCACCACTGGCGGCCGACCGACGTCGACCCCGCCGCGGAGCGCCGTGCCGAGCGCCAGGTCGCCACGCTGTTCGTCCTCTCGGGCGTTTGCTCGGTCCTGTTCGTCGTTGCCTACTTCGGGCTGAGCACCGGCTACCAGCCGAGCGAGATCGCCGGTATGGGCGCCTCGAACGTCTGCCTCGGCCTGGCCTTCGGCTTCGCCCTGCTGTTCATCGGTATCGGCATCATCCAGTGGGCTCGCAAGCTCATGGCGGACGAGGAACTTGCCGAGGACCGCCACCCGGCCGCCTCCTCGCTCGAGGACCGCTCCGCGACGATCGCCGCGTTCAAGCAGGGTGTGGACGAGTCGGGCATCACCCGCCGCCCGCTCATCCGCAACACCCTCCTCGGCGCTGTCGGCTTCCTCCTGGTCCCGGTCGTCGTCGAGCTTCGCGACCTGTCCGGCACCAACCCGAACAAGCTGATCAACGGCTTCGCCGCCGGCAACCCGCTCGGCCAGGGCCTCACCAACACCATCTGGCGCCGTGGCACCCGCATCGTGCGCGACGTCGTCGGTACGCCGATCCGCCCGGGCGATCTGGAGATCGGCGACCTCGTCAACGCGGAGCCGGAACTGCTCTTCAACCGCGAGGCCGGCCAGCAGGTCACCGAGGAATTCGTCCTCGAGGGCGCAGACCTGCAGAACGCCAAGGAGAAGGCCGCGACGGTCCTCCTCAAGATGAACCCGTCGGACATCGTCAACGACGTGACCCGCCAGTGGTCGTACGAGGGCATCGTGGCGTACTCGAAGATCTGCACCCACGTCGGCTGCCCGATCTCGCTGCTCGAGCGCACCACCCACCACCTGCTCTGCCCGTGCCACCAGTCGACCTTCGACCTGGCCGACGGCGGCAAGGTCGTGTTCGGTCCCGCCGGTCACCACCTCCCCCAGCTCCCGCTGGGCGTGGACGCCGACGGCTACCTGGTTGCTCTCGACGACTATCAGGAGCCGGTCGGACCCAGCTACTGGGAGCGGGACACCCAGTCGGTGGAGAAGATCAGCAACAACTGGAAGTACAACGGCAAGGACAACGTGCTCAACGGCGTACGCAACGTCGAGCTCGGTGGAAAGGTTGACTTCGCATGAGCACCGACATCTCGCAGGTCGCGACCAGCAACGGCACCGCTGCCGCCACGGTCGCCCCGACCACCAGGACCGGCAAGATCGCTGACTGGGCCGACGAGCGCCTCGGCCTCGCCGCGATGGGCAAGAAGAACCTCCGCAAGATCTTCCCGGACCACTGGTCCTTCATGCTCGGCGAAGTGGCGCTGTGGAGCTTCGTCGTCCTGCTCATCACCGGCGTCCTGCTGACACTGTGGTTCACGCCCTCGATGGGCGAGGTCGACTACAAGGGCACCTACGTACCGCTGAAGGGCGTTCCGGTCTCGGAGGCATTCAACTCGGCGCTGCACATCTCGTTCGAGGTCCGCGGCGGCCTGCTGCTGCGCCAGATGCACCACTGGGCGGCCATGCTCTTCATCGCCGCGATGATGATCCACCTGCTCCGCGTGTTCTTCACCGGCGCGCACCGCAAGCCGCGTGAGATCAACTGGGTCATCGGCTCGACCCTGCTGCTGCTCGGCACGCTCGAGGGCTTCACCGGTTACTCCCTGCCGGACGACCTCCTGTCCGGAACCGGTCTTCGTGCCGCGGAAGGCTTCATGCAGGCCATCCCGGTCGTGGGCACGTACATGTCGTTCTTCCTCTTCGGCGGCGAGTTCCCGGGCGACCAGATCATCCCCCGCATGTACTCGATCCACATCCTGCTCATCCCGGGTCTGCTGCTCGGTCTGATCGCCGCGCACATGCTGCTCGTCGTGTACCACAAGCACACCCAGTGGGCCGGCCCCGGGCGGACCGAGAAGAACGTCGTCGGCTACCCGATGCTTCCGGTCTACGCGGCCAAGGCTGGTGGATTCTTCTTCATCGTCTTCGGCGTCACCGCGATCATGGGCGCTCTGCTCTCGATCAACCCGGTCTGGAAGTTCGGTCCGTACGACCCGACCAAGGTCACCGCCGGCTCGCAGCCCGACTGGTACATGGGTTGGCCCGACGGCGCGCTCCGCATCATGCCTGGCTGGGAGACCCACCTGTGGGGTCACACGCTGTCCTGGAACATCCTCGTCCCGGTCATCATCCTGCCGACGGGCATGTGGATGTTCCTGACGATCCTGCCGTTCCTCGAGGCCTGGATCACCGGCGACAAGCGTGAGCACCACATCCTGCAGCGCCCGCGCAACGCTCCGACGCGTACGGCCTTCATGGTCGCGCTGATGACGATGTACGCGATGTTCTGGATGGCTGGCGGCAACGACCTGCTCGCGATCAAGTTCCACTCCTCGATCAACACCATCACCCACGTCCTGCGTGTCCTGGTGTTCGTCGCTCCGGTGATCGCGTTCTTCATCACCAAGCGTTGGTGCATCGCGCTCCAGCGTCACGACAACGGTGTCCTCCTGCACGGCTACGAGACCGGCGTCATCATGCGCTCGGCCGACGGCAAGTACGCGGAGAAGCACCTCCCGATCGACGAGGGCCACGCGTACGGCATCACCGTCCGCGACCGCGGTCCGGCGGGCGAGGACGACGGTCCGACCGAGAAGGGCAAGAAGACCCTGCGCGACCGGATCCGTACCGAGTACTACGGCGACGACGTCGAGAAGCCGACGATCGAGGAGTACGAGGCAGCTCAGGAGCACGCCGCTCACGAGTTGCACGAGCTCGAAGCCGGTGTCGGTCACGACGCGCTGGACGGTCACCACTGATCGGTCTGGTCGTAGACAGCCGAAGGGCCCCTCCCCCACCCGGGGAGGGGCCCTTCGCCTTGCCGAGACCCGACGTCTGTCATGTCGAGACCCGACGTTCGCCAACTACCGCTTCGGACGTTTCAGCACCGTGATCGCCAACGCCACGCCCAGCCCGGACAGGAGTGCCCCGCCGTTGGCCGCACCGGAGCTCTTGTGGCCTGTGCCTATCCACCCCATACCGGCAAAAGCGACGTACGCCCCGGCAACGATCATGACAACGGCAATCAGCGGCCCCACAATGCGCATGGGCGGAGATTAGCGCGCCCACCGGAACCAACCGGCGTCGACGGCGCATCCTATGAAGCATGAGTACGCACCTGCGCCTGGTCTCGACGGCCGCCGCACTGGTCCTCGTCCAGGCATGTGGCTCCACGCCGCCGTCCGTATCCCCCAGCCACCCGCCATCGGGCGCTCACGGCGTCATCTCCAGCCCGCCAGTGCACATTTCGGCATTGCATATCGAGATACGTCTCGAGCTCCAACGGACGACTGTCACAGCCGGGTCGGCACTCCATGGCGTATTGGTCGTCAACAATGTCGGGCCCAAGCCTCTGAAGACCTCCTGCGGCTTCAAGTTCGCTGTGGGTCTGACCAACGGACAGACAACGTTTGAGCCTGCCTTCACGCTGGAATGCGCGATCAATCAGTCGATTCCCGCGGGAGTGACGCGCTACCCCGTCACCGTCATCACCACGTACGGCAGGTGCTCCCAGAGTGGGCAGCCGGACGGCACGATGCCGGGTTGCCTCCCGGGGCCGATGGGAGCTGGCAGCAGGTTCAGCGTCCCACCGCCTCTCCCTACCGGGATCTACAAGACTGCCGTGGTGATCAACGGCCTCCCGGAGCAGGCCGTACGTCTGCCTGCCCCGGTCAGCGTCACGCTGACGTGATCCTGGCTCCTGGGCGCGCTCAAGCGCCTCCAGGAGTTCGACGAGCCCCACAGACCAGAAAGGGCCCCTGCGCCGCCTCAGCGGTCTGCAGGGGCCCTTTGCAGGACTCGTCAGCGGATCAGTGCTTGAACTCTCCGCGGTAGTACTCGTAGATCCAACCGCACAGCAGGATGAACCCGACGCCAGCAGCGCCGATCATCAGCCAGTAGGTCTTCATCGCCGCAGCGAAGGTGAAGACCGACAGGCCCAGTGCGCACCACAGCGGCCACCACGAGAACGGCGGGAAGAAGCCGAGCTCGCCGGCGCCTTCCGCGATGTCCGCGTCGTTGCGGTCCTCCGGGCGAGCGTCCATCCGGTTGGCGTGGAAGCCGAGGTAGAGCGTGATCATCAGCACCAGCAGGGTGCACATGACGAGCGCCGAGGTGCCGGTCCAGTCACCGCGATTGTCAGAACCCGAAGTGACGAACCAGTACGCGGGCGTCACGAGCACCAGGAACGCGGTGCACGCGGCGAACATCCAGGCTTCAGCCTTCATCAGTGACCCTCCTCCAGTTCGAGAGCTGCGATCTCCGGGTGGTGGAGATCGAACGCCGGCGACTCCGACCGGATCCGCGGGATCGAGTTGAAGTTGTGGCGCGGCGGCGGGCACGAGGTGGCCCACTCCAGCGACCGGCCCCAGCCCCACGGGTCGTCGACCTCAACCTTGGGCGCGTTGCGCGACACCCAGAGGTTGTAGAAGAACGGCAGCATCGAGAAGCTGAGCAGGAACGCGCCCACCGTCGAGAGCTGGTTCAGGAAGGTGAAGCCGTCCGTCGGCAGGTAGTCAGCGATACGACGCTGCATGCCCTCGATACCGAGCCAGTGCTGCACCAGGAAGGTCGTGTGGAAGCCGATGAACAGCAGCCAGAAGTGCAGCTTGCCGAGGCGCTCGTTGAGCATCCGACCGGTCCACTTCGGCCACCAGAAGTAGAAGCCCGCGAACATCGCGAACACGACGGTGCCGAAGACGACGTAGTGGAAGTGAGCCACGACGAAGTAGGAGTCGGAGACGTGGAAGTCGAGCGGCGGCGACGCCAGGATGATGCCCGTCAGACCACCGAAGAGGAAGGTCGTGAGGAAGCCCAGCGACCAGAGCATCGGGGTGTCGAACGAGATCGAGCCGCCCCACATCGTGCCGATCCAGTTGAAGAACTTCACACCGGTCGGGACCGCGATCAGGAACGTCATGCCGGAGAAGAACGGCAGGTCCACCGCACCGGTCACGAACATGTGGTGAGCCCACACGGCGACCGAGAGGATCGCGATGCCGAGCGTCGCGCCGACGAGGCCGACGTAACCGAAGATCGGCTTGCGGCTGAAGACCGGCAGGATCTCCGACACGATGCCGAAGAACGGCAGCGCGATGATGTAGACCTCAGGGTGGCCGAAGAACCAGAACAGGTGCTGCCACAGGATCGGGCCACCGTGCGCAGGGTCGAACACGTGCGCGCCGAGCTGTCGATCAGCCTCGAGCATGAGCAGAGCGCCGGCGAGGATCGGGAACGCGATCAGCACGAGCAGCGACGTGATCAGCGTGTTCCACACGAAGATCGGCATCCGGAACATCGTCATGCCCGGCGCACGCATGCACAGGATCGTGACGATGAAGTTGACCGCACCGAGGATGGTGCCGACACCGGCCATCCACAGACCCATGATCCAGAGGTCGCCGCCGACGCCCGGCGAGTGGTCGGAGTTCGACAGCGGCGTGTACGCGAACCAGCCGAAGTCGGCCGCCCCCTGCGGGGTGAAGAAGCCCGAGGCCGCGATGATGCCGCCGAAGAGGTACAGCCAGTACGAGAACATGTTCAGACGCGGGAAGGCGACGTCCGGGGCACCGATCTGGATCGGCATGACGGCGTTGCCGAAACCGAAGAACAGCGGCGTCGCGAACAGCAGCAACATGATCGTGCCGTGCATCGTGAACAACTGGTTGAAGCGCTCGTCGCTGAGCCACTCCTGACCCGGGAATGCGAGCTTGGAGCGCATCAGCAGCGCCATCAGGCCGCCGACGAGGAACCACGCGACCGAGGTCACGAAGTACATGTTGGCGATGACCTTGTGGTCGGTCGTCGTCAGCAGCGTGTACAGCTTGGTGCCGAGCGGCTTCCGCACCGGCGCCGCGTCAATGTGAGGGATCGTCGCAGTCATTACTTGGCCTCCACACCGGTGCTGGCAATGATGGCGTCCATACCGCCGATGTTCGGACCCTGACCCAGGGGCATGAGGTTGCGCTTCGCGAGCGCAGCGACGTACGCGGCGTAGTCCGCCGGGCTCACGATTGCCACGCGGAAGAGCATCCGGCTGTGGTACTCACCGCAGAGCTCGTAGCAGGCACCGTCACGCAGGTAGTAGTGCGACGTGTCGCTCTGGGTGCCGTTGTAACCGGTCGCCGTGCTCGGGGCCAGGAAGTTGTTGTCGGACGAGTTTGCGTCGAAAACGGCCGTGATCTTGTCCGGAGTGACCCAGTAGTGGTTCACGCGGCCCGGGACGACGTCCATCTTCTCGAGGAAGTCGGCCACGCCGAAGTCGTGGATGACGTCCGGGGAGTGCAGATTGAACCGCGTGGTCTGGCCGACCGGAAGCACCAGCACCGGGATGTTCGAGCCGTCACCCGCGAGGTACGCGTACTGCTTGTAGTCGAACGGGTACGCGGCCAGCGGGACACTCGGGTCCTTCTGGTGAGCCTCGTAGGACCGGAAGTAGTCCGCGATCGACTGGTTCAGGTCGGCCGCGTTCTTGTCACCGTCGGCGTTCGAGTTGGCCCCGATGCCGTAGTTGAACGTCCACGACCACTGCTGGCCGGTGACCTCGACGACGTTGACCGCCGTCGGGTCTGCAGGCTTCTGCAGCACCGCGTCCTGCGCCTTGACGGTCCACGCGAAGAACACGATGACCATGAAGACCGGCGCGATCGTGTAGAAGATCTCGAGCGGCAGGTTGTAGCGCGTCTGGACGGGGATTTCGTCGTCGCTGCGCCGGCGGTAACGCCACATTGCCCAGAAGATCAGGGCCCAGGTGATGGCGCCGGTGATGAGCGCAGCGATCCACGCACCCTGCCACAGATGCAGGATCGAGGTGCCGCGCGACGACAGGGGTGAAGGCATGCCGAAGCGCGATGCCTGGTTGTCACAACCAGACAGCGCAACAGCGCCTAGACCCACCAGCGTCGCCGACGCAAAGGGCTTGTGCAGACCCACGTACGAGCCTCTCTCTCACGAGTGGTCACGGATACGCCGCAGACTATCGGAATGCATCGGCGTTTGGCTCGCAGGGGTCGTCATTAGGGTGGGTGCGTGGCTTACCTCGACAGCGCCTCGGCTGAACCGCTGCATCCCGCGGCGCGCGAGGTGCTGCTGGCAGCGTACGAGCGCGGTTTCGCCGACCCCCGACGCCTGCACGGACCCGGCCGCGACGCACGGTTGCTGCTCGACAACTCGCGCGCTGTGATCGCCGAATGCCTGGACGTACGCCCTGATGAGGTGGTGCTCACGACCTCGGGCACCGAGGCGATCCAGCTGGCGATCACCGGCGCGCTTGCCGCGAATCCGGGAGCCTCGACGTGGGCGGCCCCGATCGAGCACGCTGCCGTGTACGGGGCCCTCCCCGAGGCAACGGAGATCCCGGTCGACGGGGCGGGGCACATCGATCTGGCGTCCGTGCCTGCGACAGCTGGAGTGGTCGCGGCGCAGACCGCGAATCACGAGATCGGCACCACCCAGGACGTCGACTCGCTGCCTGCCGGTCCCGCAGTGATCGTCGACGCCTGCGCATCGATGGGCCGTCTGCCACTCCCCTCCCGCGGCGACCTGATCGCCGGCTCCGCGCACAAGTGGGGCGGCCCCGGGGGCGTCGGCGTACTGATCGTGCGGAAGGGCACTCGATGGATCGAGCCGCCCCACGCCTTCACGAACATCCCGGGCGCCCTCGCTGCTGCTGCAGCGCTGCAGGCAGTCGTCGCGGAGCGGGACGAGACCAACGCCCGCCAGTTCGCGCTGATCGACAGGATCCGCGCTTCGGTCGCGCAGATCGAGGACGTCGACGTGATCGGTGACCCCGTCAACCGCCTCCCTCACCTGGTCACGTTCTCGTGTCTCTACGTGGACGGCGAGGCGCTGGTCACCGAACTCGACAAGGCGGGATTCGGGATCGCGAGCGGGTCGGCCTGCGCGGTCGACACCCGGGAGCCGTCGCGCGTACTCGCTGCGATCGGCGCCCTCACCCACGGCAACGTCCGACTGTCGCTCACCCGCGAGACGACCGAGGCCGACGTCGACCAATTCCTGGCCGTACTCCCGGGCATCGTCGAGAAGCTTCGGGCCGAGGTGGCCTGGTGAGGGTCCTGGACTGCCGTGGCCGTCCCTGTCCGCAGCCGATCATCGACTTGGCACGAGCCTTCAAGTCACTTGCGATCGGCGACGAGCTCGGCGTCGAGTCCGACGACCCTGCGGCCCGCCACGACGTCCCGGCATGGTGCCGGATGCGGGGGCAGGAGTACGTACGAGAGGGGCGCGCCGACGACGGCACGCCCCTCTATGTCGTACGAAGGATCAGTTGAGCTCACTCAACTGATCCGACGCGTGCGATCGCAAGGCGCCGGAGGGAAGCGGGCCTTGCGGGCCCGCGACCGAAGAGCAACGAAGCGAGCGCTCCGTCCGATTAGTTGAGCCTGGCGGCGACTGCGTCGGCGGCCTGGTCGCCGTACGCGCCGCGCAGGCGGGAGATGAACTCCTCGTTGGTGAACGAGTACTCCTGGGTACCGACGCTCTCGACGACGAAGGCGGCGATGGTGCAGCCCACCTGAGCGGCCGCGGCAAGGTCGAAGCCCCAGCCGAGCGCGGCCAGGAAGCCGGCACGGAAGGAGTCGCCTGCGCCAGTCGGCTCGATCGCCTTCACGTCGGGAAGCGCCGTCACCTTGATCGGCGCCGCGCCCTTGGCCTGGATGAGTACGCCATCGCCGCCGAGCGTGGTGACCTGCAGGTCGACCCGGTCCAGGATCTCCTCGGCGCTCCAGCCGGTCTTGTCGCTGATGATGTGCGACTCGTACTCGTTGGAGAACAGGATCGCGGCACCGTCGACCAACGAGCGGATGAGGTCACCGTCGGCGAAGGAGAGCTGCTGGCTCGGGTCGGCGTAGAACTTCCAGCCCCGCTGGCGGCACTCCTCGGTGTGCCGCTTCATCGCGACCGGGTTGTCGGCACCGATCAGGACGGCCTCGGGGGCGTCATCGATCCCACCGATCTCGATCAGGCCCGCTTCGTCCATCGCTCCCGGGTAGAAGCTGGCGATCTGCGACATGGAGTTGTCGGTCGTACACACGAAGCGAGCCGTGTGCGCGGTCTCGGAGAGGCGTACGTGCGTGCAGTCGACGCCGTGGCGCGTCAGCCACGACTCGTACTCCGCGAAGTCCTTGCCGGCCGCACCGACCAGGACCGGGCTGGCGCCCAGGCGGGCGAGGCCGAAGCAGATGTTCGGTGCGACGCCTCCGCGGCGTACGTCCAGCCCAGTGACGAGGAAGCTCACGCTGAGCTTCTCGAGCTGGTCGGCGACGAGCGAATCGGCGAACCGACCCTCGTAGTTCATCAGATGGTCAGTGGCGATCGAACCAGCGATCAGAAGGCGTCCGGACACGACACGAAAGACTACTGGTCGGTAGGGGTTTCGCTACTCATCAGTAGTACCTAGCGTCGTAGACATGCAGGATGCCTACGAAGACCCCGCCACGCCCGAAGAGATGGTCGCAGACTGCGCGTCGGCCAGTTCACGACTCAACCTGCGCACGATCGCGCGCGACGCGTTCCGCATTCCCGCGGCTCGGGTCGAGGGCGTGACGTACGCGGCGGCCAACAAGTTCGCCGAATTGCTGCACCTGGACTGAACAGAGGAAGGGTGTCGCCAACCACACGGCGTCACCGCACATGGCAAAGGGTCGGCCCCCTCGGGGACCGACCCTTTGTCGTTGTCTGAGTGAGAACTCAGTGGAACGAGTCACCACACGCGCAGCTGCCCGACGCGTTCGGGTTGTCGATCGTGAAGCCCTGCTTCTCGATGGTGTCGACGAAGTCGATCGTCGCGCCGTTGAGGTACGGAGCGCTCATCCGGTCCACGACGACACCGACGCCGTCGAAGTCGACCAGCACGTCGCCGTCAAGGCTGCGCTCGTCGAAGAACAACTGGTAGCGCAGGCCCGAGCAACCGCCCGGCTGCACGGAGATCCGCAGGTTCAGGTCATCGCGACCCTCCTGCTCCAGCAGGCTCTTGATCTTGGCGGCAGCAATGTCCGACAGGTTGATCTGGTCGGTGCGGGTGCCGAGGGCCACCGCAACCGGACCCGAGGCGGTCGGTGCAGCTGCACCCTCGCCAGTAGAACCGTGGCTGTGACCGCCACCGCAGCATGCGTCGCCCATGAGGACCTCCAAAGTCAGAAACATCGTCGTGCGATAGGTCCAAGTCTCGCACACGGATGGTTATTCCCCGCGTCGACGCGAGACCGCCGGGCGACGTCGTACGGCCCCGCCTAGGATCGATCTGTGACGACTGTGGACCTGCCCCTGCTCCCCCTCGGACGCGGTGTCGACCTGAACTCCGAGCGCGGCGTCGAGTGCCCCGGAGATCTGCCTCCGGCCTCCGACCCCGACCTGGTGGCTCGCGCCACCGCTGCCAAGGCGGCGCTGGGCGACAAGGTCTTCATCCTCGGGCACCACTACCAGCGCGACGAAGTGATCCAGTTCGCCGACGTCACCGGCGACTCGTTCAAGCTCGCCCGTGACGCTGCGGCTCGCCCCGACGCGGAGTACATCGTGTTCTGCGGCGTGCATTTCATGGCGGAGTCGGCCGACATCCTCACCACAGACGACCAGGCGGTCGTACTCCCCGATCTCGCAGCCGGGTGCTCGATGGCCGACATGGCTGTACTCGGTCAGGTCGAAGCCGCCTGGAAGGCCCTCGAGGACGCCGGCGTCGCGGATCAGGTCGTGCCGGTGACGTACATGAACTCGAGCGCCGACATCAAGGCGTTCTGCGGTCGCCACGGCGGCGTCGTGTGTACGTCCTCCAACGCGCAGACGGTCATGGAGTGGGCCTTCGAGCGTGGGTCGAAGGTGCTGTTCCTCCCCGACCAGCACCTCGGCCGCAACACCGCGGTCCTCAAACTCGGCATCCCGCTGGACAAGAACGTCGTCTGGAACCCCCGCAAACCCAACGGCGGCCTGACTGCTGAGGAGATCCAGGACGCCACGGTGATCCTGTGGCAGGGCCACTGCTCGGTGCACGGCCGCTTCTCCCCCGACACGGTCGACGCGCTGCGGGCCGAGATCCCCGGGATCAACATCCTGGTGCACCCCGAGTGCCAGCACGAGGTCGTACTCAAGGCCGATCTCGTCGGGTCGACGGAGTTCATCATCCAGACCATCGAGGCGGCTCCGGCCGGCTCCGCGTGGGCGATCGGCACGGAACTCAACCTCGTCAAGCGGCTCGCGGCAGCCCACCCGGACAAGCGGGTCATGTTCCTCGACAAGACCGTCTGCTACTGCTCGACCATGAACCGGATCGACCTCCCGCACCTGGTGTGGACGTTGGAGTCACTGGCCGCAGGCCATCTGGTCAACCAGATCACGGTCGATGCGCAGACCGCCGCCGATGCACAGACCGCGCTGCAGCGGATGCTCGATCTGCCCGGGAAGACCGAGCGTGACTGATCACCTCGACCCCTGCCCGCAGTGCGCCAGCGAATACACCTACCCGTTGGGCGACCTGATGGTCTGCCCCGAGTGCGCGCACGAGTGGTCGCCGTCCGAGACTGCTGAAGCGGAAGCTTCCGCGGCCGATGCCGCCGTGATCAAGGACGTCAACGGCACGCCGTTGGCTGACGGCGACGACGTGGTGATCGCGAAGGACCTCAAGGTCAAGGGCGCCGGCGGCGGCACGATCAAGGTCGGTACGAAGGTGCGCGGGATCCGGCTTCAGCAGGGCGTCGGCGACCACGACATCGACGCGACCGTCGACGGCTTCGGCCGCATGCAACTCAAGTCGTCGGTGGTCCGGAAGGCCTGACCCTTTCGGCGTCAGGTCGGGAGGCGTACGGCAATGGTCGTGCTCCCGGGCGCCGAGGCGAGCGTGACGGTGCCGCCGTGCGCCGTGACGATCGCGTGCACCAGGGACAGGCCGAGGCCCGTACCTCCCGCGCGATTGCGTGCCTCGTCACCGCGTACGAACCGCTCGAACGCCCGACTCGCGAGGTCCGGCGGGAACCCGGGACCGTCGTCGTGCACGTCGAAACCGTCGCGACGTACCCGGACGGTGACATTGCTGCCCTCCGGCGTGTAGCGCGTCGCGTTGGACAACAGATTCGTGACGACCTGGTGGAGCCGCTGATCGTCGCCGAGGACGAGGACGGGGTCGTCGGATTCCGAGGTGAGAGTCCATTTGCGATCCGGGTCTACGACCCTGGCGTCAGAGACCGCCTCCACCAGCAACGCCGACAGATCCACCGACTCGCGCTGCAGGGGACGACCGGCGTCGAGACGTGCCAGGAGGAGCAGGTCCTCGACCAACCTGGTCATCCGGGCGGATTCGTCGCGCACCTTGGTCCACGCCACCTCGACCGCGGGCTTGTCCTCAGGGTGCGCCTGCGCGAGTTCGGCATAGCCGGCGATCGTGGTCAGAGGCGTACGCAGCTCGTGGGAGGCATCGGCGACGAACTGGCGGACCTGCTGCTCGCTGCGATGGCGGACCGCGAGTGAAGTCTCCACGTGGTCCAGCAACGTGTTGAGGGCGGAGCCGACGTCACCGACCTCGGTGCCGGACTCTGAAATATCAGAGGGCACTCGGGCGATCTCGACCACATCGCCCTTCGCCAGCGGCAGTCGGGCGGCTGTGTGCGCGGTGGCCGCCACCTCGCGCAGCGGCCTGAGTTGGCGACGCACCAGTACGGAACCGGCCGCGCCCGCAATCACCACACCAAAGGCCGTGAGCATGAGTTCCCACGTGATCAGATTCCGCATCGTGGCGTTGACCTCGGTCAGTGGCAGGCCTCCGACCACCATCCCGACTGATGTCGAACCGTCAGTCAGCGTGATCGGACCGATCGTTGCGACGACGCGGTAGGTACCCACCCCCGGGACCTCGACATTGCGCGCCCTACCGTCGGTCGGCACGTGTTGGAGCGTGTTGAGCGCTGCGGCGCTCAGTGGGGCACCCTGCCGCTGGTCGCTGAAAATGCTTCCTGCGGCCCTGAAGGTCGGAGGGCTGCCCGGCTGCGGAAAACCTGCCTGCAGCGCGCCAGGGGGACGGTTACGAGGCTCGTACGGCCCGAGGTTGCTGATCGACCGGACCTCGCCGTCCAATCGCGTGACCAGCGACGAGTGAATCGCGACGGCCGTGACGGTCCCGATCAGGACACTGACCGCTGCCACCAAGCCAACGGCTGTCAGAACGAGGCGTCGGGCCAGGGACGACGGAAGCCGAAGCCACGAGCGAAGATCGGGACGCTTCACGTCGCCGGCTTCAGGACGTACCCGGCTCCCCGCACGGTATGGATCATCGGGTCGCGGCCGACATCGACCTTCTTGCGCAGGTAGGAGATGTACAGCTCGACGACGTTGGCCTGGCCACCGAAGTCGTAGTTCCAGACCCGGTCGAGGATCTGGGCCTTGCTCAGGACACGGCGTTCGTTGCGCATCAGATAGCGCAGCAACTCGTACTCCGTGTTGGTCAACGAGATCTCCTCGCCGGCACGAGACACCTCGTGGCTGTCCTCATCCAGCTCCAGGTCGCCCACGACCAGAACCGGGCGCTCCTCGGCGCGGCGCGCGCCCATCCGACGCATGAGTGCCCGGAGTCTCGCGACGACCTCTTCGAGCGAGAACGGCTTGGTGACGTAGTCGTCGCCGCCGGCCGTGAGCCCGGCGATGCGGTCCTCGACGGCATCACGGGCGGTGAGGAACACGACCGGGACATCGGGGTTGGAGGTACGGATGCGGCGCAGGACCTCCAGGCCGTCCATGTCCGGGAGCATGACGTCCAGCACGACCGCGTCGGGGTCGGTGTCCTTCGCCGCCTGAACCGCCTTGGTTCCGTTCAGGGCAGTGGTGACGTGCCAGCCCTCGTACCGCAGAGCCATCGACACCAGTTCCGCGATGTTGGCCTCGTCGTCGACGACCAGAACCCGCAGCGGGGTGCCGTCAGCTCGAGTGAGATCCCCAGCAACTGTGCTCATGGGTTCAGCATGCCCGCGATTGCTATCGGTTTCCTGTGTGTCGCCTGTTTCTGTGAAAGGACTCACTTGTCGTCAGCCGCCGAGGCTGCGGCGCGTACCACCGCCGAATCCGGTGCCGCCCAAACCGCCGCCAGGGGCACGCGTGTGCATCTTCGGCATCCTCACGGCATGACACTGGCCCCCTCGTCTGAGGGGGCCAGATGTTCAGGCTGTCAGGAGACCGTGGTTACTTCTCGGTCGTCTCCGTGGACTCAGCGGTGATGATCGGCTGCTCGAGCGCCGGCGTCGCCTGCGGCGCAGCGATGCCCTTGAGCGCGGCCAACTCGGCCTCGACGTCGGATCCGGCGCTGAGCTCGGCCAACTGGCGGGCGATGTCGTCGCCCGGCTTGGCGGTCAGGTCGTCGAGGCCGCCGGAGGCGAGCAACTCGTCGACCGCACCGGCACGCGCCTGCAGCGTGCGGGTCTTCTCCTCGGCACGCTCGATCGCCATCCCGACGTCGCCCATCTTGTCGCCGATCCCGGCGACCGCGTCCTGGATCTTCACCTGCGCCTCGGCGGCGGTGTAGTTGGCCTTGATCGTTTCCTTCTTGGTACGGAAGGCCTCGACCTTGGCAGTCAACTGCTGCTGAGCGAGGACGAGCTTCTCCTCGTCGGCCTGCAGAGACGCCAGTTGGGTGTCCAACTCGGTGATCTGGCCGGTGATGCCAGCCTTGCGCGTCAGCGCCTCCCGAGCGAGGTCCTCGCGGCCGAGGTCGATCGCCTTCTTGGCCTGGTCCTGCAGGGTGTTCTGCTGAGCCTGCAGTTGCTGGATCTGCAGCTCGACGCGCTTGCGGCTGGTGGCCACGTCAGCCACGCCGCGGCGTACCTGCGTGAGCATCTCGCGCTGCTTCTCGTAGCTGTAGTCGAGGATCTTGCGCGGGTCCTCGGCCTTGTCGAGCGCCTTGCTCGCGTTGGACGCAAAAATCAGCTTCGTACGCTGCCACAGGCTGGCCATCTGTACCTCTTCCCAGGATTTGGTCGATCTCACCCTACGCGGCCGCGAAAGCGCCGGGGAGAGGTGTCGCCACTCGATCGCCTACGCTGGCCCCGTGTTCGGTCGTCAGAAGCCTCCAACCGTTGAATCCGCCTCCAGCAAGGAGGGCGGCAAGGGGCACGCCACCCCGACGCGCAAGCAGGCCGAGGCGGCAGCGAAGGCCCGCGCGAAGGCCCCCCGCTCCCGTGGCGAGAAGATGCGTGCCGACCGATTGAAGGCTCAGGCTGCTGTCCGTTCGGGTGACGAGCGGTTCCTCGCTGAGCGCGACCGCGGTCCGGTCCGGAAGTTCCTGCGCGACTTCATCGACAGCAAGGTCAACATCGGCGAGATCCTGCTCCCGTGTCTCGTCCTGGCCGTCGCACTGAACTTCTTCGCCAACCGCTCGGTGATCACGTTCGCGATGCTCTTCACCCTCGTGTTGGCGCTGATGGCGGCGATGAGCCTGTGGGGCTTGCGCATCGCGGTGCGCCGCGAATTGAAGCAACGCTTCCCCGGCGTATCCCCCAAGGGACACGTCTACTACGCGCTGATGCGCTCCACGCAGATGCGCCTGATGCGCTACCCGAAGCCGCAGGTCAAGGTCGGCACCAAGCTTCCGGAGAGCTACAAGTAGGTCGACGAGGCCCCTCTCAGAGATCGAGCACGTTCTCCAGGCCGACCGTGAGGCCGCGGAGCGTACGCACTCCCTTGATGCCGGCGATGGCGCCCGGGGCGAAGCCTGACCGATCCATCGAGTCGTGGCGGATCGTCAGGGTCTCCCCGACGCTGCCGAAGATGACTTCCTGGTGGGCCACGAGGCCGCGTACGCGCAACGAGTGCACCGGTACCCCCTCCACCTTGGCGCCGCGTGCGCCCTCCAGGGCCACCGACGTGGCGTCCGGAGCGTTCGGCGTACCTGCCGCCAGCCGGGCGGCCGCGATGAGTTCGGCGGTACGGGCCGAGGTGCCGGACGGTGCATCGGCCTTGGTCGGGTGGTGCAACTCGATGATCTCCACCGATTCGAAGTACGGAGCGGCCTTGGCGGCGAACTGCATCATCAGGATCGCGCCGATGGAGAAGTTCGGGCAGATGAGTACGCCCGTGGCCGGGGCCTCGCCGAGCCAGGCCCGGATCTGCTCCAGGCGGGCGTCGTCGAAGCCTGTCGTGCCCACCACAGCGTGAATGCCGTGCTTGACTGCGAATTCGAGGTTGCCCATCACCGCGTCGGGACTGGTGACGTCCACGATCACCTCGGCGCCCGCCGCAGTGATCGCCTGGAGGTCATCGCCGAAGTCGACCTCGGCCACGACATCGATCTCGCCGGACGCCTTGAAACCCGCCACAAGAGCCGAACCGAGCTTGCCGCGAGCACCGCACACCGCCACCTTGATCACGGCACCAATCTAGTGGCGCACACTCCGCGCGTACCGAAGTCGGTAGGGGGTGGACTGTGACCCACATCAATCTGGAACACTTGCGCCCATGGTCGTTCAGCAGATTCCTGCACGCATCCGATGGGCCGTTGACCTCATCGATGTGCAGCCGACCGACCACATCCTCGAAATCGGGTGTGGAGCGGGCGAAGGCGCGGAGTTGCTGTGCCGTCCTCTGACCACCGGCAAGGTGTTCGCGATCGATCGTTCCGAGGCCGGCGTCGACCGTACGAAGAAGCGTTGCGCGCCCTATGTGGCCGCAGGTCGCCTCACGGTCCGCCAGATCGACCTCGCCACGCTGCGCGTCCCGGTCAAGCGACTCAACAAGGTGTTCGCGTTCAACGTGAACCTGTTCTGGTCGCGCGACTGCAGTGACGAGATCGCGCTGCTGCACGAGCGCGTACTCCCCGGCGGCACCGTCAACATCTTCTACGAAGCGACTCGCCGCGACATGGTGCCTGAAATGGTCGAGAAGACCGGTCGGGCACTCTCCGAAGCCGGATTCCGGGTTTCGGTGATCGACAGCCGCCAGCCGGCGGCGGTCGCCCTCATCGGCCGCCGCTGACGCCGAACCGTCACTTTCGGCGGGCCGAACCGGCACATTTGGCGCGACGAACCGTCGGTAGCGGCTGACGATCTGTCACCACCGCCGATTGTCGTAGCTCTCGCCGATCATCGCGCGCAACTGCCTGACCCAGGTGTCGATCCGATCCGCACCAAAATCGCCAGCCCGGATGGCGATCGTCCGCCATCCATGCGCCCTCAACCATGCCCGCCTCGCAGCGTCGTACGCGGCACTCTGCGGACCGTGCGCCGCGGCGCCGTCGTACTCGATGCAGATCCGCAAGCGCTCGTAGGCGAAGTCCAGACGGAAGCGACCATTGCCGACCCACACCTGCGGCGTCGGCGGAGGTAGCCCGGCGTCGTGGAGCGCGAGCCACAGCCACGCCTCCCGGGGTGACTCGAGTCGCGGTTCGATCAGCGGTAGCAGTTGCCGCAGTTGCACAACGCCGCGGCGCCCCGCGAACCGCGGCAGTTCCCGATCAAACGCCAGACGTCCGGACGGGACCAAGCGGGCAAGATCGTTGAGCGCTGCGTACGCCTCTCGGCGCCTGAGCCGGCAGCCAAGATCCAGGCCCGTACGCATGGGCGTCGTCACCAGAACCCCGGCAAGCTCCTGGAGGTCGCGGCGCACGAGATCGCGCTCGCCCGAATCGAGGCCCGTGCGACGAGTCCGCTGGTCGCCGCGCACCGCGCAGACCTCGACCGGGGGCAGGACATCATGTTCACCCCAGGTCAAGGCATCGACACCGTGCAGCCAGGCAGCGGTGCGATCGACCACGATCTGGCGGGGGCCGAGGACGCGTGCGCATGCCGCCGCGCGTAGCTCAAGACTGTCCGGCACGGATGAGTCCACGTACGCGCCGCGCAAGATCCGCCGCAGTTCCCCGCGCTCCAGCAGCGTACGAATGTGTCTGGGCCGCAGCCCCCGTTGGCGCAATTCGGCCGGAGTCAGGATCTCGATGTCCACCCCGTGATGCTGAACCGACATCATCAGTCTCGGGGCGGCTCGTCGTGGGCCTGTGGACAACAGGGCGTCCCTGGCTCGCTGTGGACCAGAAGTGACAGTTCGGCCCGCCCAAGGTGACGGTTCGAGCCGCCAAAAGTGACGGTTCGGCGAGCTCAGGGGCCGACGATCGCGAGGATCTCTGGGCCGCCATACAGACGAGCCACCTCGCGGCACTCCTCGAGCGTCACTGCGTCCATCCGATGCAGGACGTCGTCGATCGTGAGCATCTGGTCATGGACCAGTTCAGCCTTGCCGAGACGTGACATCCGCGATGCGGAGTCCTCGAGGCCGAGCACAACTCCCCCTGCGAGTTGCCCCTTGGCCAGCCGGAGTTCATCCGCGGTGATGCCGTGGGCAGCGAGCTTGGCCAGTTCGGCGCGTACGGTCGCCAGCGTCTCCTCGGTCTTCTCCGGCAGACAGCCGACGGCGACGCCGATGACACCGGTGTCGGCATGGCCGCTGACGAACGAGTACACCGAGTACGCCAGCCCGCGCTTCTCGCGGACTTCCTGGAACAGGCGTGAGGACGTGCCGCCGCCCAGAGTGGCATTGACGATGCTGAGGGCGAACCGTCGCTCGTCGTCGCGCCCGAATCCGGGAACCCCGAGGACCACGTTGGCCTGCTCAAAGGCCCGAGTCTCGGTGACGGTTCCGGAGGCGACCGGCAGGGGCGTACCAGCCCGGGGCGCAATCGGGTCCGCGACAGTGTCGAGGAACCCCTGGCGCCCGAAGGCTGCTTCGACCTGGCGTACGACCTCGTCGTGATCCAGATTGCCAGCAGCCGCGACAACCATGTTCTCAGGGCGGTAGCGGGCTCGGTAGAAGTCCGCGATCGTCTCGCGCGACATCCCGCGGATCGAGTCGAACGTGCCGGCGATCCCGCGGCCCAGCGGCGTGTCAGCCCCGTACGCCTGCGCCGCAAAGAGGTTGTGGACGACGTCATCGGCATCGTCGTCGTGCATCGCGATCTCGTCGAGGATGACCTCGCGCTCGGCCTCGACGTCGTCGGAGGTGATGAGCGAAGAACTGATCATGTCGCCGAGGACATCGATCGCCATCGGGAGATCGCGATCGAGGATCCGCGCGTGGAAGACCGTGTATTCCTTGGCCGTGTAGGCGTTGAACTCACCGCCGACCGAGTCGAGCGCGACCGAGATGTCCAGGGCCGTACGCGACGGAGTGCCCTTGAAGAGCAGGTGCTCCAGGAAGTGTGAACAGCCGTGCTGTTCGGGGGTCTCGTCGCGGGATCCGACGCCCACCCATACGCCAACAGCGGCCGAGCGTACGCCCGACATCTGCTCCGTCACGACCCGAAGGCCGCTGGGGAGCAGAGTCCGACGTACGCCCGGCTCGATCTCTTGTGCTGTGCTCAAATCAGGCGAGGATCACTCAGCGTCAGCGGCGGCGTCAGCCTCCACCGAACCCTCGTCCTCGACCACCGGGGCGAGCGAGAGCTTGCCGCGGTCGTCGATCTCGACGATCTCGACCTGGATCTTCTGACCGACCTCGACGACGTCCTCGACGTTGTCGATGCGCTTGCCACCGTTGAGGGCCTTGAGCCGGGTGATGTGCACCAGGCCGTCCTTGCCCGGGAGCAGCGAGACGAAGGCACCGAAGTTGGTGGTCTTCACGACAGTGCCCAGGTAGCGCTCGCCGATCTCCGGCATGGTCGGGTTGGCAATCGCGTTGACCGCGGAGCGAGCGGCCTCGGCCGCCTCGCCGTTGGTCGCACCGATGTAGACCGTGCCGTCGTCCTCGATCGACAGGGTCGCGCCCGTGTCGTCCTGGATCTGGTTGATGACCGCGCCCTTCGGGCCGATGACCGCACCGATCTTGTCGACCGGGATCTTCACCGTGATGATGCGCGGCGCGTGCACCGACATCTCCGACGGGGCCGTGATGGCCTCGGCCATCACGTCGAGGATCGCAAGACGCGCGTCCTTGGCCTGGTTCAGGGCGGCACCCAGAACTGACGCCGGGATGCCGTCGAGCTTGGTGTCGAGCTGCAGTGCAGTGACGAACTCGGAGGTACCGGCGACCTTGAAGTCCATGTCGCCGAACGCGTCCTCGGCACCGAGGATGTCGGTGAGCGCGACGTACTGAGTCTGGCCGTCGACCTCGCCCGAGATCAGGCCCATCGCGATGCCGGCGACCGCAGCCTTCAGCGGAACGCCCGCCTCGAGGAGCGACAGCGTGCTGGCGCAGACCGAACCCATCGAGGTGGAGCCGTTGGAGCCCATCGCCTCGGAGAGCTGACGGATCGCGTACGGGAACTCTTCACGCGACGGCAGCACCGGCAGGAGCGCGCGACGGGCGAGCGCACCGTGACCGATCTCGCGACGCTTCGGCGAACCGACGCGACCGGTCTCACCGGTGGAGAACGGCGGGAAGATGTACTTGTGCATGTAGCGCCGGTGCTTCTCCGGCGACAGGGTGTCGAGCTGCTGCTCCATCTTGAGCATGTCGAGAGTGGTGACGCCCAGGATCTGGGTCTCGCCGCGCTCGAACAGCGCCGAACCGTGCACCCGCGGGATCACCGAGACCTCGGCGTGCAGCGGGCGGATGTCGGCCAGACCGCGGCCGTCGATGCGGACCTTGTCACGCAGGACCTGCGTACGGATGGCCTGCTTGGTGACCGACTTGAACGCCGCACCGATCTCGCCCTCGCGACCCTCGAAGTCAGCGCCGATCTTGTCGAGCAGCGCGGCCTTGATGTCGTCGCCCTTGGCCTCGCGGGCCAACTTGTCGAGCCCGTTCGATGCGCTGTAGAGCGCGCGGACATCGTCACCGACGGCGGCGTCAACGGCGGCATAGACGTCGTCCTGGTAGTCCAGGAAGACCTTGAACTCGCCGACCGGCTTCGCCGCCTGCTTGGCGAGCTCGGCCTGGGCCTCACAGAGCTGCTTGATGAACGGCTTCGAGGCGTCCAGACCGGCGGCGACGATCGCCTCGGTCGGGGCCTGCGCGCCGCCCTGGATGAGGTCCCACGCCTGCTCGGGCGCCTCGGCCTCGACCATCATGATCGCGACGTCACCGGTCTCGGTGACACGACCGGCGACGACCATGTCGAAGACGGCGTCCTCAAGCTGGCTGTGCGTCGGGAAGGCAACCCACTGACCCTCGATGAGGGCAACGCGGGTGGCACCGACCGGGCCGGAGAACGGAAGGCCGGCGAGTTGGGTGGAGGCCGACGCGGCGTTGATCGCGAGCACGTCGTACGGCTGGTTCGGGTCGAGCGCCATCACGGTGATGACGACCTGGACCTCGTTGCGCAGGCCCTTGACGAAGGTCGGGCGCAGCGGACGGTCGATGAGGCGGCAGGTGAGGATCGCGTCCTCGCCGGGGCGACCCTCGGAGCGGAAGAACGAGCCCGGGATCTTGCCGGCGGCGTACATACGCTCTTCGACGTCGATCGTGAGTGGGAAGAAGTCGAAGTGGTCCTTCGGCTGCTTCGAGGCGGTGGTGGCCGACAGCAGCATGGTCTCGTCGTCCAGGTAGGCCGTTACGGACCCGGCAGCCTGCCGGGCCAGGAGGCCCGTCTCGAACTTGACGGTGCGCTTGCCGAACTTGCCGTTGTCCAGAACGGTCTCAACGGCAGAAATGACAGGTTCAGTCACAAATATCTCTTTTATTCAGGTTGCGGGGCGCCCTGCCCCGAAAACGGATCATTGAATCGCTGCCCAGCGTAACCGCAGCCGCCGACAAAAGCAGAACGGGCAGGCCCCGAAGGGACTGCCCGTTCTGCGCGAAGTTCAGCAAGCGACGATCAACGACGCAGACCGAGGCGCTCGATGATCGAGCGGTAGCGGCTGATGTCGGTCTTCTGCAAGTAGTTGAGCAGGCGACGGCGCTGGCCGACGAGGAGCAGCAGGCCACGACGGCTGTGGTGGTCGTGCTTGTGCTGCTTGAGGTGGTCGGTGAGGTGCGAGATGCGGTGCGACAGCAGCGCGATCTGGACCTCCGGCGAACCGGTGTCACCCTCGACGGTGGCGTACTCAGCGATGATCTTCTTCTTGGTCTCCGCGTCAGTTCCAACAGACATGCGGGGCTCCTTCCGGTCCTAGTTGCGCGGCGCGCCCGGGCTTGTTCTCCGGGGCACTGGGTTCCGCGGCCGTTCGACGGCGCGCTGCTCAGACGAGCAACTGGGCTAGGTTACGCCACATGCCGCAGGCCGCGAAAATCGCAGCAGCTGCCCGGAGCAGCGTCATCCCGCTGGGGGTGTACGCGTTCAGCCGGCTCGTCGACACGCTGATCCTGTTCGGCCTCCGGAGCAAGCAGACGACCGACCCGAACTACTTCGCCGGCGGCACCGTGCCGGTCCAACTGCAGCCGCGGACGTACGGTCACATCATCTCCAACTGGGACGGCCAGTGGTACCGCTCCATCGCGCAGCACTGGTATCCGAGCACGTTGCCGACCAACCCCGACGGATCCGTCTCCCAGAACGCCTGGGCCTTCTACCCCGGCTTCCCCACGCTGTGCCGCGGACTCATGCATCTGGGCCTGTCGTACGAGGCCAGCGCCGGCCTGATCAGCATCGTGGCCGGCGGGATCGGATGCTGGCTGCTCTATCTGCTGGTCCGGGTCTCGGGGTCGCGCTTCACCGCGGCGATGGCTGTGGTCGGGTTCTGCTTCTTCCCGGCGGCTGTCCTGCTCCAGGCCGCGTACACCGAATCCCTGGCGTTCGCCCTGATCATGGGAGCACTGCTCTCACTCAACAAGCGCCGGTACGGCTGGTTCATGGTCTGCACTCTCGCGCTGTCCCTCACCCGGCCGGTGGCCCTGCCTCTGGCCGCGGTCGCCGGCCTGCACTGGCTGGTCCGTTGGATGAGGCGTGACACCGAGCCGTTCGAGTTCGAGGATCGGGTCACCGAGGGCGCCGCGACCTTGATGGCCGTTGCCTCCTTCGGCGTGTGGCCGATGATCGCCGCGGCCGTCACAGGCCGTCTCAATGCGTACTGGGCCACCGCGAACACGTGGGCGCTCGACGGCCACTGGGTCTCCTGGCTGAGCGAGACAGCCCGGGTCGGCGGCCAGGGAGTCCTCACGTTCACCCTGGTCGCAGCGTTCGCCGCGATCGTGATCGTCACCCAGAGGTCCGCGCGAGCCTGGCCGACCGAACTGCGTACCTGGTCGGCGGCGTACGTGCTGTATCTGCTGGCCACCACCCGCGCAACCCCGAGCATCACCCGCTACCTCCTGCTCGCGGTCGTGCCGTGGTGGCCGCTGCCCGAGGTCAGCGAACGCCGCCTTCCTGTCTCCGCCCAGGTGGCGATCGCGCTCGCGTTCGCCACGGCGGGGACGATGCTGCAGTACGCCTGGACGGGAACGAACTTCATCGTCGGCCCGGACGCCCGCACTTACCCGTAGATTGCATTCATGGAGAAGCGCCTGGGCGTGTGCAACCTGTGTGAAGCGATCTGTGGCCTCGAACTGACGATCGAGGACAACCAGGTCACCGGCGTACGCGGCAACCCCACCGATCCGCTCTCCCGCGGTCACATCTGTCCCAAGGGGACAGCCATCGGGGACATCTACGCCGACCCGGACCGCCTCAAGCACCCCGTCATGCGCGTCGGCGAGGGCGCCGAGGCCGAGTGGAAGGAGATCTCCTGGGAGGCCGCCTTCGAACTCACCGCGAACCGACTGGCGGAGGTGATCAACGAACACGGCGACGACGCACTGGCGATCTACCTCGGCAATCCGAACGTGCACGCCCTCGGAGCATTGACGCACGGTGTGACGATGGCGAACTCGTTCCGGACCCGGAACAAGTTCAGCGCCACGTCCGTGGACCAACTCCCCCACCAGTTGATGTCGTGGCTGCTGTACGGCCACCAACTGCTGCTGCCCATACCGGATCTGGACCGCACCGACTACATCCTGATGTTCGGCGCGAACCCGATGGTGTCCAACGGCTCGCTGATGACGGCCCCTGACTTCCCCAACCGGATCCGGGCGCTCAAGGCACGGGGCGGTTCGATGGTCGTCGTCGATCCTCGGCGTACCGAGACCGCGAAGGTGAGCACCGAGCACGTCTTCGTACGCCCTGGCACCGACGCCTGGGTCCTGCTCGCCCTCCTCAACACGGTCCTGGCGTCCGGCAATGCGACGCCGCCGGCGTACGTGGACAACCTCGACGCGGTGAGGTACGCGGTGGCCGCGTTCACGGCCGAACACGCGGAGGCGATGAGCGGCGTCTCAGCCGCGACGATCGGGCGGCTCGCCGAGGAGTTCATGGCAGCGCCGAGCGCGGTTGCCTACGGCCGGATGGGCGTCTCCACCCAGGAGTTCGGCACGGTGTGCCAATGGGCGATCCAGATGCTGAACCTGGTCACCGGCAACCTCGACCGCGTCGGCGGAGCGATGCTCACCAACCCGGCGATCAATGTCGTCGACATGGGCCTGCTCGGGCCGGGTCACCTCGGTCGTCGGTCGTCGCGCGTACGTGGCCTGAAGGAGTTCGGGGGCGAACTCCCGGTGTCGGTGCTGTGCGAGGAGATCGAGACGCCAGGCGTTGGCCAGATCCGCGCGCTCATCACGAGCGCCGGCAACCCCGTACTGTCCACGCCGAACGGCGCCGCACTGGATCGGGCGCTCCCCGGCCTGGACTTCATGGTGGCGATCGACTTCTACATCAATGAGACGACACGGCACGCCTCTGTGATCCTGCCGCCCGCTTCAGCCCTCGAACGCGACCACTACGACCTCGTCTTCCACCAGCTCGCGGTTCGCAACACCGCCCGGTTCACGCCGGCGATCTTCACGATCGGTCGCGATCAACGTCAGGACTGGGAGATCTACAAAGCCATCGCGCTGCGTACGCAGAGCCGCCTCGCACGGAAGGCCCCGCTGCGCCGCAGCCTGGAGCTCCGCGCCCGACTGCAGTTCTCCCCGACTTTCCTGATCGCGAACCTGCTGCGGCTCGGACGCTCGGGCGTGACGATGAGCAAGCTGCGCGCGCATCCGGAAGGTGTGGATCTCGGCCCGCTGCGGGCAGGCCAGTTCCCACAGCGGCTACGCACGAAGAACAAGCGGGTCGACGCTGCTCCCGCCCTGGTGTTCGACGACCTCGACCGGTTGCAGCGGCAACAGCCGCCAGCCGCTGGCGAACTGCTGTTGATCGGCCGCCGCGGCAAGCAGGACAACAACTCGTGGGGTCACAACCTGCACCGGCTCACGAAGGGACGTGAACGGCATCAGTTGTTCGTCAACCCCGGCGACCTCGCCTCGCGCGGCCTGAGCGACGGCGCCGTGGTGACCGTGACGTCGCGCGTCGGGAGCGTGCAGGTGGAGGCACTCGCGACCGACGACATCATGCCGGGGGTGGTCTCGCTTCCCCACGGCTACGGACATGGTCGGGCCGGCACACAGATGGCGAACGCGAGCCAGGTCCGCGGGGTGTCGATCAACGATCTGACTGACCCCGAACGACTGGATGTCTCCGGCAACGCCGCCTTCAGCGGCGTTCCGGTCACTGTCAGCTGAGCGGCATCGAACGACGCCCTGTCGGTCTTGCCGCTCTGACGCGTGCGGCCGCAAGGCGCGCGAGCGAAGCGGGCCATCGAAGGCCCGCGAGCCGAGCAGCAACGCGGCGGACGCTCCGTCAGAGCGTCAGGACCCGTCGACCCGCTTGAAGAAGCCCGAGATCACTTCGCCCATCTTGTAGCGGTCGTCCCACCTGTGGATCTTGCCGTCACGCACCACGAAGTCGCCGGCCACGTGGAAGCTGGAGGAGAGCGGTCCCCAGCGGAGCACGTCCGTGCGCTGGGTGCGTACGGTCTCGCCGTCCTCGTCGATCTCGTGCATCACGAAGTCGAAGTCGAACGCCAACTTCGGGAGAGCCTTCAGGATCCCGAACACCCGGCGGCCACGGACGGTGGGAAGGCCGGTGTTCAACCATTCGATCTCCGGCGCGAGAAGCGCCGACCCGGTCGGGACATCGGCGATCGCCAGTGCGGCGAAGAAATCTTCGACTACCTCAACGTTGGTCATGCGCCGAGCCTAGGCCTCGGCACCAGCCGGCGACAGTGCACCGGCCGCAGGTCGGCTCGGCCACCAGATCTTGTCGCCGAGATCGAGGTTGAGCGCGGTGACGAGGATCGAGCGGACGATCATTGTGTCCAGCATGACGCCGAGAGCCACGGTGACTCCGAGCTCGGCGAGGAACACCAGCGGGAGCGAGCCGAGGATGAGGAACGTCGCGGCGAGGACGAGGCCGGCCGAGGTGATCACGCCACCGGTCGAGGTCAGGCCGATCAACGCTCCCGCCCGCGTGCCCCGGTGTTGGGCCTCCTCTCGGACGCGGGTCATCAGGAAGATGTTGTAGTCGATCCCCAACGCCACCAGGAACACGAACGCGAACAACGGGAAGCTGGCGTCGGAGCCCGCGAAGTGGAACGCGTACTTGAACAGCAGCACCGAGATGCCCAATGCGGCTCCGAACGACAGCACGACGGTCGCGAGCAGCATCAGCGGTGCCACGAGCGCCCGCAGCAGGATCATCAGCACGAGCAGGACGACCACGAGCACGATCGGGATGATCACCTTGTCGTCGCGCTGGCTCGCCAGTTTGGTGTCGAGATACATCGCCGAAGTGCCCGTGACCAATGCGTCGGCTCCTGGCACAGCGTGTACTGCACTACGGGCCGCGCTGACGGTATCGAACGCCGTCTGAGTCGACAGGTCTGCCTGGATCACTGCTCCGAACGCGATTACGCCACCCTTCGGTGGATCGATCTGGAAGACCTTCTGCTGCGATCCAGGCAAAATCGCAAGACCGTCCACCTTCTCAAGCGCTGCTTGCACCGCTGCGGCCGCGACGGGATCGGCGTTTGCCACAACTAGGAGACGGTTCGAGTTGTCGGCCATGCCGTGCGTGACGAGTACCTTCTGCCCGGCGACCGAGTCGAACTCCTTCGTGTACGTGTGGTCGTTGGTCAGACCGTTGGCATTGAGTTGGACGAGACCGATGCAGGCGATGCCCAACACGAGAGCCGTACCGATCCACACGGCCCGCGGACGTACCGCGATCCGCTGGCCGACTTTGGCCCAGATGCCCGATTCGGTCGGCTCCTCCGAGCCAACCGCCGGACGCTTGGGCCAGAAGATCCAGCGGCCGCAGATGACCAGTAGGGCCGGGAGCAACGTCGCCATGACCAGGTACGTCACCGCGACTCCGACCGCTACGACCGGCCCCATGCCGGACGTGGAACTCATCTCGGCGAAGGTCAGGCACAGCATGCCGAGGATGACGGTGCCGGCGCTGGCGAGGATCGCGGGGGCAGCCCGGTGCAGCGCATGCGCCATCGCCTCGTGACGGTCTTCGTAGTTGCGCAGTTCTTCGCGATATCGCGAGACCAGGAGCAGCGCGTAGTCCGTCCCTGCGCCAATGCAGAGGATCGACAGGATCGCCTGGCTCTGGCCGTTCACCGTGAGGTGCGCGTACTTGGCGAGCATGTAGACGAATCCGAAGGTGACCAAGATGCCGACGACGACCGACACAATCGGCACAAGCCACAACGTGGGACTGCGGTAGACGAAGAGGAGAATGGCCACTACGACACCGAGCGCCGCGATGAGCAGCGTCGAATCGAGACCGCCGAACGCTGCTGAAGCATCGGCAGCAGACCCTCCCTGACCTGTCACGTGCACGGTGACGCCGGAGTGATCGGCGATCTGTCGGATGTCCTTGACCAAGCCAGGCATCTTGCTCCAACCGTTCTTGCCGACGTTGAAGTTCAACGTCAATTGGACGACCTGCTTGTCCTGCGAGAGCAGCGGCGCCGTGATCTTGCCATCGACCGCTGGCGCACCGTCGCTCGACTTGATGCTTTGCAGCGCTGGAACATCGCCCTGCGCGAGCTCCAACAACGGGGTGCCTGTGACGGTGGCGGAGGTGTAGACGACCGTCGTCGCGACTGAGTTCGGGCTCTGGAACGGCGTGAGTTTGTCCAGACCACGGGTGGACTCGGCCGAAGCCGGCAGCCACGAACTGGCTTGGTTGTTCTGGACGTCCGCCAACTTGCTGAAGAACGGAATGGACGCAGCCAGCGCGATGACCCAAAACGCGAGCACAAACCATTTGGTCTTCGGGCTCGTCAAGGTCCCGGCGATCTGTCGATGCATGCTCACAGCCTGCACCAAGGTACGGACACTTTGCATCAGGGATTCCCCTGAGATCAGGCGCGCAGCAACTCTCGCGTACGCCTCACGTCATCCTCGATGACCTCGACCAGCGCCTCGACCGTGGTGAAGGCGACCATCCCGCGGATCCGGGCGACGAACTCGACCTCGACCTCGACGCCGTAAAGATCAAGCCTCTCATCGAGGACGTACGACTCGACGCGTCGGCCGACGACGCCCTCGAACGTCGGGTTGGTCCCGACGCTGATGGCAGCGCGGAAGCGTTCGCGGGTGTCCAGCCTCGTGAGCCATCCGGCGTACACGCCGTCGGCGGGCACCGCGAGCTTGTCGTCGGCGGGGACGTTGGCGGTCGGGAAGCCGAGTTCGCGGCCGCGTTGGTCACCCTTCACCACCACACCACGAACAGTCGGAGCGTGGCCCAGGATCGCGGTGGCACCGGCGACGTCGCCGGAGTCGACGAGCGTACGCACGTCAGTGGAACACCACGCCGCCTCATCCCCGGCGAGCGCGACGCCCTCGACGCGGAAGTCGTACTCCCGACCGAATGCGGTCAGAGATGCCACGTCGCCGGATGCCTTGTGGCCGTACCGGAAGTTGTCGCCGACCACGACCAGAGCGGCGTGGAGCCGATCGACGAGTACTTCGCGGGCGAACTCGTCCGGCGACCACGACGCGACCTCGAGGTCGAACGGGACGGTGAGCACGGCGTCGGCTCCGGCAGCTCGCAACAGTTCCGCACGCTTGACGGCATCCGTGAGGATGCGTGGCGCGATGTCCGGTCGCACGACCGCCATCGGGTGCGGGAAGAACGTGACCGCCACCAGCGGCAGGTCCCCGGCGATCTCCTTGGCGCGCTGGATGACAGCCTGGTGACCGCGATGCACGCCGTCGAAGTTCCCGATCACGACAGCGGTACGGCCGAGGTCAGCTGGAACCTCGGTCAGGCCTCGCCACCAGCTGTCGAACGGACTCTGCACAACGCACAGGCTAGCGACTCGAGTGGTCCCGATCACCAGCCGTGCGTACGGGTGGACCGGATCAGCCGACAAAGACCGCCGACGCCTTGGCCAGGCTCGGCCCGACCGGCTCGTACAAGGCAAGGAACTCACCGTCAGGGGCGAAGACAGCCGTCAGCCCGTCGATCTGGATGCTGAGCCGACGGCCGATCCGTACGTCGACAGCCTGTGTCTCCTCGAGATCAACCCCGGGGAACGCGGCTCGTGCCGCTTCAGCGATCGGCAGCACGACGAAGTCGTCAGCAAGTTCGTCGAGTGTCCGCGCGACGGCGAGGACGTACGGACCCACCGCCGTGCGTCGCAGCGCCGTCAGATGGCCACCGACCCCGAGAGCCTCACCGACGTCGCGCGCGATGGCGCGAATGTAGGTACCGGACGAGCACCGGACCGAGATGTCGACGTCCACGCCGCGGATCGCCCGGACCGTCAGTTCGTGAACGGTCACCGGACGAGCAGGGATTTCGACGTCCTCCCCTGCCCGCACCCGTGCGTACGCCCGTTGTCCGTCGATCTTGATCGCACTCACGGCGGTCGGCCGCTGCATGATGTCGCCGACCTGGCCTGCGAAGGCCGCCCGGACGGCAGCCTCGTCGATCGCAACCTCGACGGGCTCGGAGAGTTCTCCCTCGGCATCGTCGGTCGAGCTGCTCTGCCCCAACCGAACGGTGGCTTCGTAGGACTTCTCGGTGAGCATCAGGTGGCCGAGCAGGCGCGTTGCGCGCTCGACCCCGAGCACCAGCACACCAGTGGCCATCGGGTCGAGGGTCCCAGCATGGCCGACCTTGCGGGTCCCGGCGAGACGACGAACCCGCGAGACGACGTCATGCGACGTCACTCCCGCGGGCTTGTCAACGATCACCAGACCGGATTCAGCCACTACGCCTCGTCCCAGTCATCCGCGTCGTCCTCAGGCTCGTCGCCATCAACGTCTCGCGGCTTCTTGTATGGGTCCTCGTCGCCGGCGTAACTGCTGCCACGGTGGGCGGCGAGCTCGTCGTCGGCAGCCTTGGCACGCGCCAGCACTTCATCCATCTGGCGTGCGGCCTCCGGCAGCGCGTCGTGGACGAACTCCAGCGTCGGTGCGTGCCGCATCCCGAGTTGCTTGGCGACCTCGGACCGGAGCAGACCCTTCGCAGACTCCAGGGCCGCAGCGGTGTCCGCCAACTGTGTGTCGTTCTCCGCACCGAGCACGGTGTAGAAGATCGACGCATGCTGGTTGTCGCCAGAGACACGAACGTCGGTCAAGGTCACGAAACCGACCCGAGGATCCTTGATGCGGCGCTCCAGAAGGTGCGCGACGATCTCCTTGATCCGGTCCGCGATCTTGCGACTGCGTGGGCTACTCATGACTCTCCTGTCGTCGTATCTGACGCCCTTCGCCGACCACTGCGGGACGGACGACGGGCGTCAGATACGTGGAAACCGATCAGCTGCGAGCGATCTCGCGCAGCTCGAACGCTTCGATGATGTCGCCTTCGCGGATGTCCTGGAAGTTCTTCAGGACCAGACCGCACTCGAAGCCCTCGCGGACCTCCGACGCATCGTCCTTCTCGCGCTTGAGCGAGGCCAGGTCGAGGTTGTCGGCGATGACGGCACTGTCGCGAAGGACGCGCACCTTGGCATTGCGACGGATGACACCGCTGGTGACCATACAACCGGCGATGTTGCCGATCTTCGAGCTCTTGAAGAGCGCGCGGATCTCGGCCTGGCCGAGGGTGGCCTCCTCGTACTCCGGCTTGAGCATGCCCTTGAGCGCGGCCTCGATCTCGTCGATCGCCTGGTAGATCACCGTGTAGTATCGGATCTCCACGCCCTCGCGGTCTGCCAGCTCGGTCGCCTTGCCCTGCGGGCGGACGTTGAAGCCGATGATGATCGCGTCGGACGCGGCCGCCAGGTCGACGTTCGTCTCGGTGATCGCACCGACACCACGGTCGATGACGCGGATCGAGACCTCGTCGCCACCGACGTCGATGCTCGCCAGAGCGTCCTCGAGCGCCTCGACGGAGCCCGACACGTCGCCCTTGAGGATGAGGTTGAGAGTCTGCGACTCGCCCTTCTCCATCGTCTTCATGAAGTCCTCGAGCGTGCGGCGGACCGTACGCTTCGCCAACTGCGCGGCACGCTGACGCGACTCACGCTGCTCGGCGATCTGGCGAGCCATCCGGTCGTCCTCGACGACCAGGAAGGAGGCACCAGCGCCCGGTACGGCCGACAGACCGAGAACCATGGCGGGACGACCCGGGGAGGCCTCGTCGATCTCGTTGCCGTACTCGTCGAGCATGGCGCGAACGCGACCGAAGGCCGGACCGGCGACAATCGAGTCACCGGCACGCAGCGTGCCGCGCTGGACGAGCACCGTGGCGACCGGACCGCGACCGCGGTCGAGGTGCGCTTCGATGACCAGACCCTGAGCATCCTGCGTCGGGTTGGCCCGGAGGTCGAGCGCCGCGTCCGCCGTCACGACGACAGCCTCGAGCAGCTTGTCGAGGTTGAGACCGGCCTTCGCCGAGACGTCGACGAACATCGAGTCGCCGCCGTACTCCTCGGGAATCAGCCCGTACTCGGTGAGCTGGCCGCGGACCTTGGTCGGGTCGGCGTCCGGCTTGTCGATCTTGTTGACCGCCACCACGATCGGTACGCCGGCAGCCCTGGCGTGGTTGAGCGCCTCGACCGTCTGCGGCATGACGCCGTCGTCCGCCGCGACCACGAGGATCGCGATGTCGGAGGCCTGCGAACCACGGGCACGCATGGCGGTGAACGCCTCGTGACCGGGGGTGTCGATGAAGGTGATCTTGCGCTCGGTGTCCTCGACCGTCGTGGTCACCTGGTACGCACCGATGTGCTGGGTGATGCCACCGGCCTCGCCTGCCACGACGTTGGCGTTGCGCAGCGCGTCGAGGAGGCGCGTCTTACCGTGGTCGACGTGACCCATGACGGTCACCACCGGCGGGCGTACGACCCAGTCGTCCGCGTCGCCCTCGTCGCCGAACTCGATGTCGAAGGACTCGAGCAGCTCGCGGTCCTCGTCCTCGGGCGAGATGACCTGAACGATGTAGTTCAGCTCCTCACCGAGCAGCTCGAGAGTCTCGTCACCGACAGACTGGGTCGCGGTGATCATCTCACCCAGGCTGAACAGCATCTGGACCAACTGCGACGGATCGACGTTGATCTTCTCGGCGAAGTCCGTCAGCGAGGCGCCACGGGCCAGACGTACGGTCTCACCGTTGCCCTTGCGGACGCGGATGCCACCGATCGTCGGAGCCTCCATGGCCTCGAATTCCTGGCGCTTCGCGCGCTTGGACTTCCGACCCTTCTTGCCGGTCTGCTTGCCGAAGGCGCCGCCGACCTGTCCACGCTGACCGGGACGGTTCGGGCCGCCGCCACCGGGGCGACCGGCGAAACCACCGCCGCCACCCGGAGCGCCACCGGCACCGGGACCGCCACCAGGACGACCACCGAAGCCACCGCCGCCAGGACGACCTGCGCCGCCGGCACCGGGACGGCCAGCGCCAGCGCCAGCGGCACCCGGACGACCGGGGGCACCCGGACGGGCAGCGCCCGCACCGAAGGCCGAGTTGCGCGGCATCATGGCCGGGTTCGGACGAGGCATGCCCGGACGCGCCGGGGCAGCACCGTCGCGAGCCGCCGGCGGCCGCGGTACGCCCGGGACTGCGCCCGGGGTGTTGTCACGAGGAGCCGGAGCGGGCTTGCGGCCCATGCCCTGGCTGGAGGCGAACGGGTTGTTGCCCGGGCGGGGAGCGCCGGGGCGCGGAGCCGTACGCGGTGCGGCAGGCGCAGCGGCAGCAGGGGCGGCCGGAGTTGCCGGAGCCTCCGTGGCAGCGGGCGCGGCCGGGGCAACGGCCGCCGGAGCCTCAGGCTCGGCGGCAGGCGCCGGAGCAGGCTTGGGACCGGGTTTGGGACCGGTGCTCGGGGCAGCTTCAGCGGGCGCGGCCGGAGCGGCAGCCGCCGGAGCAGCCGGAGCCGCGGCAGGTGCCTCAGCGGCCGGCGCAGCGGCGGCCGGCTTCATCTTGGAGAGCAGTTCGGAGCCGTAGGTGTCGGCGAATTTCTTCTCCACCGGCGGGAGGATCGCCGAGGAGGGGCCCTTGACGTACTCGCCGACGCTCTTCAGCTTCTCGACGACATCCTTGGAGGTGGTGCCGTACTTCTTGGCGAGGTCAGAAACCTTGGTGTTGGCCACAGTTGTTCCTTCTGGCCGTCCACCAAGTTGGGGTGGAACGACCGTTATGGGTTGGTGAGAAAGCTCATCGGAAAGTACTCATCGAGTGCTCATGAGCGAGTGCTCCACGCTTCTAGTAGATACCGACAGTCGTTGGTCATTCGGTCACGCGACCCGCCACGTACGCACCCACCGGTGCACTGGACGGCCCGCCCTCGAGCCGCAAGGCCCGGGCGAACGCCTTCCGGCGCACCGCGAGGTCGTAACACTCGATCGTGGGATGCAGGTGCGCCCCACGGCCGGGCACGGCACCCTCAATGTCCGGCTCGACGACCGATTGGCCGTGTCGGATCACTGCAGTCACCCGCACCAACTCGCGTTTGCTGGCACGTTGTCGACAACCGACGCAGGTCCGTATCGGCTCTGCGGTCTCGCATGCTTGTGCGAGCTCAGTCTCTTGGCGTGCCACCAGCGGGAAACTCTACCTGTCGAGGCAACGAGTCCGTTAACTCAGGCGGACGGGGATTCCTCGTCGGATCGAATGTCGATCCGCCAGCCGGTCAGACGCGCTGCAAGGCGGGCGTTCTGACCCTCCTTGCCGATCGCCAACGACAGCTGGAAGTCGGGGACGATCACGCGGGCGGCCCTGGCATCGAGGTCCAGGATCTGCACCTCGGTGACGCGGGCGGGAGACAACGCCGCGGCCACCATCGCGGCCGGGTCGTCGGAGTGGTCGACGATGTCGATCTTCTCCCCGTTGAGCTCGGCCATCACGTTGCGTACGCGCTGGCCCATCGGCCCGATGCAGGCGCCCTTGGCATTGACCCCGGGCTTCGTCGACTTCACCGCGATCTTGGTGCGGTGGCCGGCCTCACGGGCGATCGCGGCGATCTCGACGGTGCCGTCAGCGATCTCCGGCACCTCGAACGCGAAGAGTTTCTTGACCAGGCCCGGGTGCGAGCGCGACAGCGTGATCTGCGGTCCGCGCATCCCCTTGCGTACGGAGGTGACGAGGCACTTGATCCGGGATCCGTGGTCGTAGTTCTCCCCCGGCACGCGCTCCATCATCGGCAGGATCGCCTCGAGCGAGCCGAGGTCCACCATCACGTCGTCGGGGTTGCGGCCCTGCTGGATCACGCCGGAGACGATGTCGCCCTCCTTGCCGGAGAACTCACCGAACTTGATCTCGTCCTCGGCGTCGCGGATGCGCTGCAGCACGATCTGCTTGGCTGTGGTCGCAGCGATCCGCCCGAAGTCGACCGGGGTGTCGTCGTACTCGCCGACCTGGGTGCCCTCAGCGTCGATCTCTGCAGCGAGGATGGTCACGTGGCCGGTCTTGCGGTCGAGGAGAGCCCGTGCGTTCGGGTTCGTGTGCGGAGCCTTGTGGTACGCCGAGAGCAGCGCCTGCTCGATCGCTTCGGCCAGGTGCTCGAAGGAGATGCCGCGCTCGCGCTCGAGCATGCGGAGCAGATTCAGGTCGATGTCCATCAGGACTCCTCTACGTCGTTGGATCGGCGCTGTGTGAACTCGATCTGGATGACAGCTTTCGCGACGTCGGCGTACGCGACCTCTTGCCGGCTCTTCCTGCCCTTCACGTCCTCTTCGAGGATCGCGGCTGCGTCGTCGGCGCTGATGATGCGTCCGGTCACGACACCGCCCTCGAGCAGGGTGACCTTGACCAGCCGACTGATGTTGCGGCGCCAGTGCCGTTCGAGCGTGAGCGGACGGTCGACACCGCGGGAGGTGACCTCCAGCGTGTACGGCTGCTCGCCGAGCACGGTCGTCGTGTCGAGCACATCGTTGATCAACCGGGTGGCCTCGGCGACGTCGTCCAGCGTGATGCCGCCGTCCTTGTCGACCGCGATCCGCAGCACCCGTCGCTTGCCCGCAGGAGTCAGTTCGATCGCTTCAAGGTCATAGCCGGCGGCCTGCAGTGCGGTCACCAGGTCGGGCTCGATCGGGCCCAGGGTGTCGCGGGCCGGTCCGGAGCGTGCCACCGATTCCATCGCTGGAGCCTCCTGAACCTTGAGTTGTCGCCGATGCGCCCACCTCGGCGCGCTGGTGGGACAACCCTATCGGGAGTGGGCGAAAAGTGATCATGGACGCGGGCGTGCCGCGTCCATGATCACTTCATCTGCCCGTTGCGGACCTCTAACGCACGTTGAAGTACCTCGAGATGCTCGATGGCGTACAGGCCGAGTCGCCGTAGTACTGCGCCTTGACGGCGATCGAACCGCGGCCGGTCGGCTTCACGTTGAAGCTGACCACGCCACCCATCGCATGGGTGAGGTTGATGTACTTCAGGATGTTCACGCCCGGGCCGATGATCGACACCTTGAGGGTCCCGGTCACCATCGACGCAGGGTGCACCGCGAACGTCTCCCGCGTCACCTGACCGACCGGCAGCACCTCGTGGCTGTAGGTGAGGCCGATGTAGGTCCGCTGCTTCGTGACGACTGGTGTCGGGGTCGGGGTCGGACTCGGGGTCGCCTGGTCCCAGCCGGAGTTGTAGACGTCCAGGCCGAAGTGGTCCAGGTTCGGGTCGCTCGCGTACCCCGCGTACCCGAGCCGGAAGATGTCCTCGAGGCTGGCCAGCAGCGCGTAGTGGTTGTACGGCGTCGAACTCCAGGAGCCCGGCTTCGTCCACTTCGAGATCACCAGGGCGCCGATCAGTCCGCCGCCGTCGTTGGTGATCCCCGCCTTCGGGGTGTTCACAGCGGTCTCACCACAACACGCAGTCTGACCAGTGATGTCGTTGTCCGAGCCCGGATAGTCGGCCTCATCGGCCGTGATCACCAGGACTCCGTCGGTCTTGAACGCCGGCGACGCCATGATCCGGGGAACCCAAACCTTCATCCACGCATCGATGCTCTTCAGACCGCCGGGCTGCCCGTTCGCACACGGTGCGTCGTGTCCGTCGTTGCAGAGGTCGGGCGTGATCAGTGAGTACTCGGGAGTGCTGCCGTACGTGCTCAGGTCCTTGCTCAACTGGGTGAGCGGTACGACGTGCGCGGCACAGTTCGTCGGGTTGTCGATGATGTCGTGGAAGTACATGAAGGGGTTGTGACGCGTCGCGTACTCGGACGTCGCGGTGGCTTTCTGCGTGTTGTCGACGCCGCCGACAGTCGGGTGCTGACACGGCGTCGCCATGTCCTCCTCGTACCCCTTCCACGTGTGGCGGGAGTTCTGCAGCTGCATGGCGAGGCTCGCGGTGCCCTTCGGGAAGATGCACCCGGTGCCACGGAGCTGATGCATTGCCGCCGTACCCGCCGAGACGAAATTCGAGTACGTCTGGCAGTCACCCTGCATCTCGGGGTTGGGACCCTGCCCGGAGAGCTGCGCGATGTAGTTCGGCTCCGAGTTGTGGGCCGTCCCGTAGTACGAGGTCAACAACGCACCCTTCGAACGCAGGGTCGTGGCCAGGTACGGGTCGCCGCCATTGCCGGCACCGATCCCGTAGCCATTGCCGTCGACACCGTCTCCCCAGGTGTTGGTGAAGCCCTTGTTCTCGATGTTGATGACGAACACATGCTTGGCCGGCGGCACGTACGCCGCGATCTTGCTGTTGGTCACCGCGTCGAGCGTGTCGTGCTGGACGGCTGCGTCGTGGTTGTGAAGCACAATGGCGCCGCCGACGAAGGCGACGGCCACGAAGGTGAGCGACGCGACGATGCGACGGAAGCCGGCCTTGCGGCCGAACGTCAGGGCGGTCATACCGGCAACACCACTCCCAGCTTCTGGGCGAGAGCCTTGAGGTCGCCCCATTCAGAGAATTCCGAGCCGAGCTCGGCGGTCGAGACGCCCGTTCCGGCCGTGCACCCGAGCGGGGTGAAGTTGGGAACGGTGTAGGCCGGAGCCGTCAGGTTGGGGCTGGCGACCGATGAGAAGTCGAGAGCCTCAGCCAGGTTCCGGGCGTTCGCGTCGCGTACGGTCAGCGGTGGCAGTCCGAAGCGCCACTCGATCATCTTCAACACCGACGTGTGGTCGTACGTGTTGTGCCCGACGTGGCCGCGGCGGGCGAGGGGCGAGATGACGATCGTCGGGACACGGAAGCCGCGCAGCGCAGTCTTCGCGGACACATCCGGAGCCTTCTCCGGCGCCACGTGGTCGTAGAAGCCGCCCCATTCGTCGAACGTGATCACCAGCACGGTCTTGTCCCAGTTGGGGCTGGTGCGAACAGCGTCGTACACCTCGTTGAGGAACGCCTCCCCCGCCCGGATGTCCGCGTGCGGGTGGTCGTCGTTCGACGTACCTGATGCCTCGTCCTCGAAACGCGGGTCGATGTAGGACACAGCGGGCAACTGGCCGAGAGCTGCCTGCGTCTTGAACAGCGCGTACGGCTGACTGATGGCGAGATGCTTGGTGTACCAGAGCGCCGTGAAGGGCACGTCGTTGAAGAAGTAGGTGCCCTTGACTCCGGCAGCCGCAAGGCTGTCCCAGATCGTCGGAAGGGTGCTCTGGGCCATGCCGTTGTGCAGCCGGTCCGTCTGTGCGGAGTGCATGTAGAAGCGGTTGGGGTACGTCTCGGCCATCACCGCGGAGAAGTAGCGGTCGAAAGTCGTCCAGTCCTGGGCAGCCCGTCCGAGGAACGGCAGATCCGCCTTGTCGTAGTACCCGATCGCCGAGACGTCGTTGAGACCTGCCTTGAGGAACCCGTCGCACTTGCCGTCGTTGAACTCGATCCGACCACCTTCGTAGGAGTGGTCCGGGTCGTTGAAACCGCAGTTGTTGAACGCGGCGAGGTGATAGGTCTTCTGAGGGACGCCGTAGCGGTCGACGTACGTCAGGCCAGCCTGCTTGCCGTCGGCATTCGGCACCCACCCGAGGAAGTGGTCGAAGGATCGGTTCTCCATCATCACGACGACGATGTGTTCGATCCCCGAGTCGGCCGGCGCGGGAAGCGCCGGATAGGTGGACACGGGACCGACCGAGCCGAAGCCCTCAGCCGCTCCCGCCATTGCCAGGCCCGCGCCGCCGGCGACAGCGCCAGCGGCTCCGAGAAGCGTGCGTCGAGAAATGGTCACGCCTCATGGAACGCGGGCCCACCCGGTCAGGTGACGCAGATCCCGAGAGGTTTACCGACTGTTCACAGTGGCAGTGATCGAGGCCACAGCATCGGCGATTGCGACCGCAGTGGCTTCTCCGGTACGGCGGTCCTTGACGTCGATCGTCCCGTCGACCAGACCGCGTCCCACCGTCACGATCGTCGGCACACCGATGAGCTCGGCGTCCTTGAACTTCACTCCGGGACTGATCTTGCCGGCGCGATCATCGAGCAGGACGTCGATGCCCGCAGCCTCCAGGCCCTTCGCCAAGGCCTCGGCGGCCTCGAAGATCTCAGCCTCCTTGCCCGCGGCGACAATGTGCACGTCGTACGGCGCCACGTTGCGCGGCCAGCACAGGCCGATCTCGTCGAGGGTGCCCTCCGCAATCGCAGCCACCGCGCGAGTGACGCCGATGCCGTACGACCCCATCGTGACCGTCACGAGCTTGCCGTTGACGTCGAGCACCTTGAGGTCGAGCGCCTCCGCGTACTTGCGGCCCAACTGGAAGATGTGGCCCATCTCGATGCCGCGAGCGGTGCTCAGCGCGCCCTCGGCACAGTTCGGGCAGCCGTCGCCGTCGCGTACCTCGGCGACCTCGATGAGGCCGTCCGGGGTGAAGTCCCGACCGGCGACCAGCGACACGACGTGCTTTCCGTGGTCATCGGCACCGGCGACCCAGGCCGATCCGTCGACCACCCGCGGGTCGACCAGGAACCTGATGCCCTCGGCAATGATGGCCTTGGGACCGATGTATCCCTTGACGAGGCTCGGGTGCTTGGCGAAGTCAGCCGCACCGAACAGCTGGACCTCGATGCCCTCGCCGAGGTACGCCTCGAGCCGCTTCCCGTCGACCTCCCGGTCGCCGGGGACACCGATGCCCAGCTCCTCAGTGGTGCCGTCGACGTGAGTGATCGTGAAGAGAAGGGTCTTGAGCGTGTCCGCTCCGGTCCAGATCCGCTCCTGCGCCTGTTCAGCGTTCAGGAACGCCACCAGCTTCTCGATCGTCTCCGCACCCGGCGTGTCGACGACCTCCGCGGCCGCGAGGCCGGCGGCGTCGATCGCCAGCGGTGCGCGGGTCTGGACGGCTTCGACGTTGGCGGCATAGTCGCAGTTGTCGCAGCGTACGAAGGTGTCCTCACCGACCTCGGCCTTCGCGAGGAACTCCTCCGACTTCGAGCCGCCCATGGCACCCGCGGTGGCCTTGACCACCGCGTACTCGAAACCGAGCCGGTCGAAGATGTTGATGTACGCCGCACGGTGAGCGTTGTAGCTCGCGTCCAGGCCGGCGTCGTCGACATCGAAGGAGTACGAGTCCTTCATGATGAACTCGCGCCCACGCAGCAGGCCCGCGCGCGGACGCGCCTCGTCGCGGTACTTGTTCTGGATCTGGTAGATCGACAGCGGCAGGTCCTTGTACGAGCTGTACAGGTCCTTCACCAGGAGTGTGAACATCTCCTCGTGCGTGGGGCCGAGCAGGTAGTCCGCATCCTTGCGGTCCTTGAGACGGAAGATGCCGTCGCCGTACTCGGTCCAGCGACCGGTGGCCTCGTACGGTTCACGCGGAAGCAGAGCCGGGAAGGTGACTTCCTGGGCGCCGATCGCATCCATCTCCTCGCGCACGATGCCCTCGACCTTGCGCAGGACGCGGAGGCCCAGCGGCAGCCAGGTGTAGATGCCGGGAGCAGCACGACGGATGTAGCCGGCGCGTACGAGGAGCCGGTGGCTCGGGACCTCGGCGTCAGACGGGTCCTCCCGCAGTGTGCGTACGAAGAGCGTCGAGAGCCTGGCGATCATGGGCGCAAGGCTACTGGGGTGCCGGGGTCACAGCCGAACCGATTCCGCGGCCGGCGGCGTACGTGAGGGTGGACCGAAGTGACAGAAGAGGCGCCGATCCGGCCCGTAGTCGCCTCACCAGCAACATCGGTCCACCGCTGGGCAGGGAGTTAGGCCTTCGCCTCGCGCGCCGTCTTGAGCATGGCGCTGATCATCGGCCACTGCAGTGGCAGGCGGGCCAGCGTGGCGATCTTGTATCCGGTGTTGTGCGTCTTCTGGGCGCCGAGCGCCATCTGCACGTTGCCCGGGTAGACACCGATCAGCAGCGCCGCACTGGCCAGCGCGCCCATGCGGCGCGTCCTGGGGTTCACGACCGCAGCCGCACAGACGAGTTCTGCCACACCGGAGCCGACAACGATCTCCTTGTGCGCCGGCAGCCACTCGGGCATGAGGGCGTCGAACGTCTGCGGACGGACGACGTGGATCGTTCCGCTGACGACGAATGCGCCGACAACTGCCTTGGTGATCGGGGACAAGCCACTCATCATCGCTCCTTGGTGAAGGTGATCCGCAGGATCGTCGAAATCGGGTGTGGACTCTCGCCGCCGACGACGTACGCGAAATTGCCTCCGGTGACGATGGCGGCGTCAGCCAGCACGTACGGCAGCTTCCCTGCGTCGGCGAACTTGTCGGTGGCGGGATCGAACCACCACATCTGGTCAGTCATCGCTCCCGAGCTGGCGTCCGTACGTCCACCGAGGATCAGGACCTTGTCCTGGAAGCGGAACGCGGAGGCGTGTCCGATCGCCATAGGGAGATGGGCCACCACCTGTCCCTTGCCGGTGGCGGTGTCGAACGTCTGGACGACATTCGATTCAGCGCCCGACGCCTCACCGCCGAACAGCCACACCTTGGCTCCGAAGACCGCCGTCGCGGCGTATCGCAGCGGCACTACGAGCGAGCCGACTGTGGTCCACGTCCTGCCGTCGCTCGATGACACAACACTGCTCACGGCGGGCGTGACCGCGTCATACCCACCGAGAACGAACGTCCTGCCCCCAGTGGACACGGCAACCAGATCCGAGCGGGTCGTCGGCAGGTGTCCGACCACACTCCAAGCGCCACCCGACCATTGCTGGACCACTGATTGCTCAGAGCTGTTCCCGCCGCCGATCACCAGCGGTCCGGCGGCGTTCTGGCTCCCCGCCGTGTCGTGGACAGGAACCTTCAGGGCCGGGAGGGAGGTCACCTTGCCGGCGCCGAGGTCGATCTCTTGCGCTGCGTCAGTAGTGGTGTCGCCGACGACCAGACCGCCCGCGATGATCGCCCCACTCGGTGTCTGGATGATGGCCTCACGACCAACGCCCGTAACCAGCCGGTACGGCATCACGTCGACGATCGGATGCGCGAGCGTCACAGGAATCGGCAGCACGCTGGAGCCGACCGAGGAGCCTCCTGTGGTCGGCGTGCTCTGCGCCGCGGTTGACCCACAGGCGGTGAGGGTCGCCAGGGCAGCGACCGCGAGGGCACGCCTCATCGGGTGACGCCCGTGTGTCCGATGGAGTAGCGACCGGGCTGCGGCCAGACCAGCAGGCCGTGCGGCATCCCGCCGACGCGGATCTTGGCCACCACGGCACCGGTGGTCGTGTCGAAGCCGAGGACCCAGCCCTCGTTGCGCGCCGAGATCCACAGGGTCTTGCCGTCAACACTCAGACCACCCATGTCTAGGTGGTAGTGCTCCGGGGTCTGCCAGGTCGCGACGAACTTCTCCTGAGCCAGGTCGAAGACCTGGACCGCCCCGGCACCGCGAGCGGTGACGAAGGCGCGTTGCTGATCGCGACTGAAGTAGATGCCGTGAGGCATCGTCATCGTCGAGTACTCCTTGGCGACGGTGAAGTCGTTCCACGGGATCTGGACGAGCTTGTTGAGCATCATCGCGGCGACATAGAAGCTGCGGCCGTCCGGTGCGAGGCGTACGTCCTGTGGCATGGCGCCGTTGCCCAGCGAGAGATGACCGACGACTGACTGAGTGACTGTGTCGATCTTGAGCAGTTCGCCGGAGAACTCGCAGCTCACGATGAAGTAGCGGCCGTTCGCGGAGAAGTCGGCGTGGTTCGGACCCTGGCAGGCGGGATCCGAGATGGTCTTGATGACCTTGAAGGTGTTCGGGTCGGTGAACTGGATCTTCTGGTGCTGCTCGTCCATCTCCACACCGAACTTGCCGTCCGGCGTGAAGTACAGGTTGTACGGGCGTTCGATGGAGTACGAGGTCGCCGCCTGTCCCGTGGCTGGGTCGATGCCGTAGAGACGGTTCGCAACGCTCGCCTCGACGAAGATGTGACGCAGGTCGTGCGACGGTGTCACGTGCTGCGACAGCACGCCCGACGGAAGCACCCGGACGATCTTGTGGGTGTGCTGGTCGATGACGGTGGTCGTGCCGCCGGAACTCTCGTTGCTGTCCGGCACATAGATGTACGCCGGGTCGCCCTCGACAGCCGGAGACAGGCTTGTCGAGTCGCCGTACACACCGTTGGCCGGGATCTCCGGCATCCCCGGAAGCGGGTCCGCGAACGGGTTGCCGGAGGCGCCGACCGCGCCGGGCGAGGCGGAAGGCGCGGTGGCGGTCGGCGACGCCATCGGCGTGGTCATGTCGATGCCGGGCATCGAGCTGCTGCCCGTGCCTGACGGCGAGGACGACCCACACGCGGTGAGCGCCAGGGAGGCGATTCCAGTGGCAAACAGACCGATCTTGCGCATGCCGGCCATCCTTGCAGAGTTACCTGAAGCGACCCGTTCAGAACATGATCGTCGAGAACCTGGCGGTCTCAACGAAGCCGACCCGGGCGTACGCGGCCCGCGCGGCGGCATTCCATTCGTTGACGTAGAGCGAGACCCGGGGCGCGATCGAGGCGCGTACGGCCTCCACGACGGCCGCAACACCCGCGGCCGCATGCCCCTGGTTGCGGTGTTCGGGCGCGACGTACACGCCCTGGATCTGGGCTGCGTACGGGGTGGCACAGGCGACCTCGGCCTTGAAGACCAGTCGGCCGTCGTCGATCCGGGCGAACGACCAGCCGCGGTTCATCAGCTGCCGCACGCGGGCACGGTACGCCTCTCCCCCGGCGGCGACCTCCGGCGAGACCCCCACCTCCTCGGTGTACATCGCCACGCAGGCGGGGTACAGCACGCCGAAGTCCTCAGCCACCGTCAACCGGACGGCGGGGTCTGGCTCGACCAGAGGTTGGGAGCCGATCTCCAGGTGCGGCTGACGCCAGCGGATGTCACGAGGCGGGTCCCAGGACCTGCGGAGTACGTCCCACATCGCCTCGACGTGTTCATGGCGACCGACCAGCGTGGAGACCGTCCGCTCCTTGCCGGCCGCCCGCTCGGCGAAGGCGACCGCGTCATCCACGGAGCCGCCGACCGGGACCAGGTTCGCGCCGACGTGACAGGCAGCGACCAGGCCGCCGTCGCTGAACCGACCCCACATCTCAGCGCCCAACCAGCGGGCATCGAGGGAGGTCCCGCGCGCCCGGTATTCGGCGAACACGTCGAGGACAGGATCACGGAGGGTGAGTGCGAGGAACGCGCCGAGATCGTCAGCGCGCAACGGCTTGATGCCGTCCCGGACCGGGACTCCCATGCTCAGGAGACGGACACGCTCGCGGAGGCACCCTCGACGGCCTCCATCGACTCGGCGAGCTTCATCGCCTCCTCGATCAGGGTCTCGACGATGAGCGCCTCGGGCACTGTCTTGATGACCTCGCCCTTGACGAAGATCTGGCCCTTGCCGTTGCCGCTGGCGACGCCCAGGTCGGCCTCACGGGCCTCGCCGGGGCCGTTGACGACGCAGCCCATGACTGCCACACGGAGCGGGACCTCCAGGCCGTCCAGCCCTGCGGTGACCTGCTCGGCGAGGGAGTAGACGTCGACCTGCGCGCGGCCGCAACTCGGGCAGGAGACGATCTCGAGCTTGCGCTCGCGCAGGTTGAGGCTCTGCAGGATCTGGAGGCCCACCTTGACCTCCTCGACCGGCGGAGCCGACAGGCTGACCCGGATGGTGTCGCCGATGCCCTTGCTCAGCAACGCACCGAAGGCCGTCGCGGACTTGATCGTCCCCTGGAAGGCCGGGCCCGCCTCGGTCACGCCGAGGTGCAGCGGCCAGTCGCCGCTCTCGGCGAGGAGTTCGTACGCGCGCACCATCACGACCGGGTCGTTGTGCTTGACCGAGATCTTGAAGTCACGGAAGCCGTGCTCCTCGAAGAGGCCGGCCTCCCAGACAGCACTCTCGACGAGGGCCTCGGGGGTGGCCTTGCCGTACTTCTCCAGCAGGCGCTTGTCGAGTGACCCGGCGTTGACGCCGATCCTGATGCTGGTGCCGTGGTCCTGGGCTGCCCGGGCGATCTCCTTGACCTGGTCGTCGAACGCACGGATGTTGCCCGGGTTGACCCGGACCGCTGCACACCCGGCCTCGATGGCGGCGAAGACGTACTTCGGCTGGAAGTGGATGTCGGCGATGACCGGGATCTGGGAGTGCTTCGCGATCTCCGCGAGCGCGTCAGCGTCGTCCTGGCTCGGGCAGGCGACCCGGACGATGTCGCAGCCGGCAGCGGTGAGTTCGGCGATCTGCTGCAGCGTGGTGTTGACGTCGCTGGTGAGCGTCGTGGTCATCGACTGCACCGACACCGGCGAATCCGATCCGACGCCGACCTTGCCGACCTTGATCTGGCGGGTCTGACGGCGCGGCGCGAGCACCGGCGGCGGAAGTGCGGGCATGCCCAGGGAAGTCACATCCCGATCCTACCGAGGCGGCACTCGCCGGAGTCAGTACGGAGGGTTCTGGTCCGGCTGGGACCTACTCCTCGTCGCGGTGGCTAACCGCGCGCGCCTTGCTCGCTTCGCTCGCTCGTGGGCGCGTTCGCGCCGATGCTCCTTCGGAGTAGGTCCCAGCCGGACCAGAACCCTCCGTCCCACTCACGAGAGTTTCACAGGGGCGACGATGTCCGCGTAGATCAGGACCACGCTGATCACCAGGATGAGCGCGGCGCCGACATAGGTGACCGGGAGGAGCTTCGCCGAGTCCAGTGCGCCCGGGTCCGGCCTGCGGCGTACGCGCGCCCATCCCCGACGGATCGCGTCCACCAGTGTGGTGGCGATGCCGCCGCCGTCGAACGGGGGCAACGGGACCAGGTTCACCAGGCCGAGGAAGAGGTTGAGGCCCGCGAGGAGCAGCACGAGAGACATCAGCCGGGCCCCGAGCGGCACTGCCTGGTTCTGGACGACCTCACCGGAGATCCGGCCGGCGCCGACGATGCTCATCGGACCGTTCGGGTCGCGGGTCTCGAGCCCAAGCGCGGCTCGCGCGACGTGGTAGACGCGCTGTGGCATGTGCCCCAGGGTCGACAGCACGTGTCGAGTGCTGTCCTTCATGGTCGAGAGGACGAACCCGAAACCTTGCTGCTGCCGGGCGGTATCGGGCTCGACGCCGAGGAAACCTGCCCTGACGGTCTGGGTCGGATCACTGTCGGAGGGGACGTTGTTGACGACGGTCGAGATCGGCCCGACGACCATCGGACGACCGCCGCGAACGATGCCGATCGTGACCGGGCCCGTCCCGTTGGCACGGATGGCTTCCCGGAACTGGTCGTAGTTCTCCATCCTCACGCCATTGAGCGTTGTGACCGTGTCGCCGACCTCGAGTCCCGCCTTCGCCGCCGGGGACGCAGGCGCACCCTTGGGGCATTCGGTCGGCGCCTCCGCTGCGCGGACGGCGAGCACACATTTGTTCACGACGCCGATCGTCAGGGTCGGGCTCTGAACTCCATACCCCATGAAGACGACGGAGTAGAGGGCGAGCGCGAGCACGATGTTGGTGGCCACACCCGAGCCCATGATGACGACCTTCTTCCACCACGGCAGCTGGTAGAAGAGTCGGCCGTGATCGTGGGGGCCGACGTGCTCGTACTCCGCCGCGCGGGCGTCGCTGATCAACTGGCTGAACATGCCGGTCGGCCGACTCGGAACCGTCCCCGGGGCCGCTTCAGGCCCGGGCGGGAGCATCCCGACGAGTTTCACGTAGCCACCGAGCGGCACAGCCTTGAGGCCGTACTCGGTCTCTCCCCGCTGACGGCTCCAGATGGTGCGCCCGAAGCCGATGAAGTACTGGGTGATCTTGACGTTGTAGAGCTTGCCGGGGATCAGGTGGCCCATCTCGTGCAGGCCGATCGAGGCCGCGACGCCGAGGATGAAGAGGATGACCCCGCCGAGGTAGAGCAAGGTACTCATCCGATCACACGCCGCTCAACAACGGCCTGAGCGCGGTCGCGGGCCCAGGCATCGGCGGCGATCACGTCATCGACCGTACGCGGTGCCGACAAGACGATCGGGTCGGAGCCGTCCAGCACCGTGGCGATCGTGTCCACGATCTGTGTGAAGGCCAGGCGGTGCGACCGGAACGCCTCCACGGCGACTTCGTTCGCGGCGTTGTAGATGGCCGGCTGCACTCCCCCAGCTTTACCAGCCCGCCGAGCCAGCGCGACCGCTGGGAAGGCCTGGTCGTCGAGCGGGAAGAACTCCCACGTCTGCGCGCTCGTCCAGTCCACTGCCGGGGCGGCATCGGGGATCCGCTCGGACCCGGCGATGCCCAGCGCGATCGGGATGGCCATCGTCGGAGGACTGGCCTGGGCGAGCGTCGAGCCGTCGTTGAACTCCACCATCGAGTGCACCACCGACGTCGGGTGCACGACGACCTCGATGCGGTCGTACGGGATCCCGAAGAGGAGGTGGGCCTCGATCACCTCCAGGCCCTTGTTGACCAGGGTGGCCGAGTTGATGGTGATGACCGGCCCCATGTCCCAGGTCGGGTGGTTGAGCGCCTCATCCACGGTGACCGCGGCGAGCTCGGCCCGCGTACGCCCCCGGAACGGACCGCCGCTCGCGGTCAGCACCAGCTTGCGTACGTCCTCCGCACGACCGGCAGCCAGGCACTGCGCCAACGCACTGTGCTCGCTGTCGACCGGGACGATCTGTCCCGGCGCGGCGCGCTCCAGGACCAGGGGGCCGCCCATGACCAGGGATTCCTTGTTGGCGAGCGCGAGCGTGTTGCCGGCCTCCAGGGCAGCCAGGGTCGGGCGCAGTCCGACCGCACCGGTGATGCCGTTGAGGACCACATCGGCCTCGCGACCGGCGGCCTCGACCGACGCCTCCTCGCCAAGGCCCGAGTACGCCGGCCTGAACTCGGCCACCTGCGCCTCGAACAGCTCCCGATTGCCGCCCCCCGCGGTCATCGCGACGACCCGGAACCTGTCCGGGTTGCGGCGTACGAGGTCCAGCGCCTGGGTCCCGATCGACCCGGTCGACCCAAGAATCGTCACATCACGCTTCGCCACGCAGCGATTCTGACAGGCGTCGGTATGGAAGGCTCAGCGTCATGAGTCGCAGGCGGTCCGTACGCGCTGACGAACTCGCCCGACTGGCCTCGCTGCCGGCCGCCGAGCCCACCTCACCGGTCGATCAGGAACGCACCTCGCTGTACACCGCAGACGAGTTGTACGACGGTGACCGCTACCGCGACACCCTCGACGCCCGCGCGTACGCATGGTCCCGCAAGCCGCACGACCGCAGCGCGGCACGCGAACGTGCGGTCCACGACTTCTCGATCGACGAAGCTCTCGACAGCTGGATCACCGGGCGTCGGATCGTCGGGATCATGGGCGGGCACCAGGCGGTGCGCGGAGACGAGAACTACCGACAGACGGCAACCCTGGCCCACCGACTCAGCAGCCACCTCACCATCGCGACAGGCGGTGGGCCGGGCGCCATGGAGGCAGCGAACCTCGGGGCGTCGTACGGCCACGAGACCGCCTCGACCCTCGAGAGGACGATCGACGACCTGGCACAGGTGCCGACGTACGGACCGTCGATCTCCCAGTGGGCGAAAACGGGTCTTGCGGCTCGTGCGGAGGTGCCGCGTGACACCCTCGGGATCCCCACGTGGCACTACGGCGACGAGCCGCCGAATGTCTTCGCGACGGCGATCGCGAAGTATTTCAAGAACGCCCAGCGCGAAGCGATCCTGCTCAACATCTGCAATGCCGGGATCGTCTTCCTGCCGGGCGCGGCGGGCACGGTGCAGGAGATCTTCCAGGACGCGTGCGAGAACTACTACGCCGTACCCGACCAGGTCACCCCGATGATCCTGCTCGGGGCCGAGTACTGGACGCAGACGCTGCCGGTGTGGCCAGCGCTCAGTGCACTCGCGGCGACGCGGCCCATGGCCGCGCAGATCCACCTCGCGAACTCGATCGACGAAGTCGTCGACCTGCTCCGCTGAGCTGCTTTTCGGCGATCACTTCACGGTAATGGTCGATCAGGCGCGAGTTGATCGCGGCCCACGACCGACCCTCGACGGCCTTGCGAGCGGCGCGGGCGAACGACCGGCGCAGCAGGTCGTCGCTGGCCAGCCTCTCGACATATCCAGCAAGGTCGGCGCGGTCGCCCGGCGTGTAGAGGAAGCCGGTGACCCCGTGGTCGACGATGTCGATCGGCCCGCCCTGGTTCGGCGCGATGACCGGCAGGCCGGACGCGAGACCCTCCTGGGCCGCCTGACAGAAGGTCTCGTGACGGCCGGTGTGGACGAACACGTCGAGGGAGGCGTACGCGGCACCGAGCTCCTCGCCGTGGAGCAGACCGAGGAAGTGCGCCTTCGGCATGAGCTTGCGCAGCCGCTCCTCGTCGGGGCCTCCGCCGACCAGCACCAATGAGTAGCGCGGGTCGTTGTGGAAGACGTCGAGGAGTTCGAGTTCCTTCTCGACCGCGAGGCGGCCGACGTACCCGACGATGAGCTCACCGTTCGGCGCAAGGCGCGTGCGCAACTCGCTGTCGCGGCGCGACGGGTCGAACTGCTCGACATTGACACCGCGCGGCCACAGCACGTTGTTCTCGATGCCGAGACCCTCGAGTTGCGCGATGCTCGCGCTGCTCGGGGCAAGGTTGCGGTCAGCCGCGTTGTGGATCTTCCGGGTGAGCTTCTTCATCGCCTTCGCGAGGCCAGTCACGTGGTAGCGGTCCTCGTAGCCCTTGGCGAAGCCGACCATGTCGGTCTGGTAGATCGCCACCACCGGGATCCCGAGCTCCTGGGCAGCCTTGACCGCCGCACATCCCATACTGGCCGGACTCGCCACGTGCACCACGTCGGGGTCGAAGTCGACCATGTATTTCTTGAACCGCTTGCGGCTCTCCATGCCGATCCGGAAGTCGTCGTAGGCCGGCAGGGTGATGCCTCTGGTGACCACGACCGGGAAGCCCATGTACTCCCCGCTCTCCGGGGCCGTCGGGGCCAGCACCATGGCGTCATGGCCCTGCTCGGCGAGGTGCTCCAGGACACGACGTACGGAGTTGGTGACGCCGTTGATCTGCGGCAGGAAGGACTCGGTCACCACGAGGACGCGCAGCGGTTCGCGCTGCAGGGTGACGGTCTCAGGACGCTCCGCAAGGATGCTCGTCATGCTTCGAGGGTGAGCGCGCCGGACGACCTGCCGGGTGGCCGAAAGTGACGTGTTGGTGAATCCGACGCGTCACTTCCTGCGGGGTCGAGCCGACGACCTTGTGCGTTTGTGAACCAGTCTCCGGGTGTTCACCTCGGCGCCAACTGCGGGCTGCGTGACGTCAGGCGTGACAGTTCGTCGCGATGTAGGTGGTGATGTGGGCGATCGCGGCCTGGAAACCGGTCATCGCGCCCGACATTGCCGTGTAGTCGTGGGAGACCGCGGCCTGCAGGTAGGTGGCCACGAGCTGCATGTCCGCCTTGATGGCGTCCGGAGCGTCTGCGGCAAGCTTGGTCCACGCCGCCAGGACTCCGGCTGCGTCCTTCGACTGGGACAGCGACGCCAGGTCCGCAGAATTCAGCCCGGTGCACAGCGCGGTGAGGCTCGGGACCATGCTCGGCATTCCCATGGTCTCGCTGGGCGTCGACGAGGTGCTTGGCGCCGCGCTGCTGGGCGTACCGCCTGCCGTGGACGAACTCCCGCACGCGGTGAGCACGCCGCCCGCGAGGAGCAGGGCTGCGCCGACTGCAGCGCGAGACAGTGGGAAAGAGGTGCGAATCATGGCTGGTCCTCTCAGGTCACGCATAGGTTTGGGCTCAGTCTGGACCCGGTGCGTCGTCCTGTCGAGAGTGCCTGGCACACCCCCGAAAAGGGGAGGTCAGCGCTCCTCGGCGGCCAGTTGGCCGCAGGCCGCATCGATGTCGCTGCCGCGGGTGTCCCGAATGGTCGTCGACAGGCCGCGACGCTCCAGTGTGCGTACGAACTCGTCCATCACCTCGTCGAACGACCGGGTGTACTTCGAGCCGCGGACCTCGTTCAACGGGATGAGGTTCACGTGCACCCAGTGCATCCCGTACACGCCGAGGACGTCGGCGAGCAGGTCCGCGCGATGCGCCTGATCGTTGATCCCGCGCATCATCGCGTACTCGATGGAGACTCTGCGGCCGGTCTTCTCGAAGTACTCGTAGGCCGCGGCGACCGTCTCCGCGACCGAGAAGCGGGTGTTGATCGGGACGAGTTCGTTGCGCAGTTCGTCGTCCGGGGCGTGCAAAGACAGCGCCAAGGTGACCGGTACGCCCTCATCGGCGAGTTGCTTGATCCGCGGGACGAGCCCGACCGTTGACACGGTGACGTGGCGGGCTGACAGCCCGAGTCCGGCTGGTGCCGGATCAGTGAGACGGCGTACGGCGCCCACCACTGCCTTGTAGTTGGCGAGCGGCTCGCCCATGCCCATGAAGACCACGTTGGAGAGTCGGCCCTCTCCACCGGCGACGTCCCCGTTCGCCATGGCGCGAGCACCGACGACGACCTGGTGGACGATCTCGGCGGTCGACATGTTGCGCTGCAGACCGCCCTGGCCGGTCGCGCAGAACGGGCAGGCCATGCCGCAGCCGGCCTGGGAGGAGATGCAGATGGTGGCGCGATCGGAGTACCGCATCAGCACCGACTCGACGAGCGAGCCGTCGAAGAGCTTCCACAACGTCTTGACCGTCGTCCCGGCGTCCGCCGACTGCTGCTTGATCGGGGTCATCAGGTCCGGGAGGAGCGCGGTGACGAGTTCCTCGCGCTGGCTTGCGGGGAGGTCGGTCATCTCCGCGGGATCGTGCACCAGCCGACCGAAGTAGTGGGTCGACAACTGCTTGGCCCGGAAGCCCGGGAGGCCCATCTCGGTGAGCAGGTCCTTGCGGCCGACCTCATCGAGGTCTGCCAGGTGCCGCGGCGGCTTCGCGCGGCCACGCGGGGCTTCCATGACGAGCGGCAGCGCCTTGACCTCGCCTGAGCGCTCGCGACCTTCGGACATGTCGCTCAGTGTCCCACCTGACGGTGCCGCCGATAGATTTCTCGCGTGAGCACCAAGGTCTCGTTCCCCAGCGTCGTCGGTCCCGAACTCGTCGGCCTGATCGATGAACCGCAGGGTCCGGTACGCGGCTGGGGCGTCTTCTCCCACGGGTTCACCCTCGGCAAGGACTTCCCGGCGTCGGCCCGGATCTGCAAGCAACTGGCCAGCGAAGGCATCGGCATGCTCCGCTTCGACAACCTAGGGCTCGGACAGTCGGGCGGCGACTGGGGCGACGGCTCGTTCACCGTCAAGGTCGAGGACACCATCCGCGCGGTCGAATTCATGGCCTCCCGTGGGACGCGGGCCACCCTGCTGGTCGGGCATTCGTTCGGTGGGGATGCGGTGATCGCAGCGGCCGCTCGCTGCCCCGACGTCAAGGCAGTCGCGACTGTCGGAGCGCCCTCCGAACCGGTACACGTGGAGAAGATGTACGACGCCGTCGTCGGGAAGGTACTGGCGGACGGGTCCTCACCGTGGCTTGTCGCCGGCCGTGCATTGACGCTCAAGAAGGCGTTCGTCGAGGACGTACGCGCCTCAGACCTGACGGGGTGCGTGCGCGACCTTCACCGGCCGCTGCTGATCATGCACTCCCCCACCGACGACACTGTCGGGATCGACAATGCAGGCGCCCTGTTCGTAGCGGCCCGGCACCCGAAGAGCTTCGTCTCGCTCGAGGGTTCCGACCATCTGATGACGGCCCACGGCCAGGCTCAACGAGCCGCGCGGATCATCAGTGCATGGGCAGAGCCATACCTGACGGACGTCGACGGCGCGAGGCTCGTCGACCCGAATTGACCGAGATCGGTTCAGTGCCCCTTGAGCACCCAGTAGTGGAGGACGAGCCAGACCGGCGCGACCGTCGCGAGGAGCGAGTCCAGGCGATCCATGATCCCGCCGTGGCCGGGAATGATCTGGCTCATGTCCTTGACGCCGAGGTCACGCTTGATGACGGACTCGACGAGATCACCGAGCACCGCCATCGCCACCGCGATCACGCCGAGCAGAGCGCCGACGTACCAGTGCCCGTGGAAGAGCCAGATGACGAGGCCGATGCCCGCACCGCAGGTCGCGATCGCTGAGCCGGCGAAGCCCTCCCAGGACTTCTTCGGGGAGATGATCGGCGCCATCGGGTGCCTTCCGAGAAGGACTCCGGCCACGAAGCCGCCGACATCGGAGGCGACGACGAGGGCGATGAACGTCGCCACGCCGCGGACTCCGAGGTCATGCAGGTCCGAATCGGTCGACCAGCGACGTCCACCTTCAGACAACAACATGGCGACAAAGGCCGCGAGGAACGGCAGATAGATCACGGTGAAGATTGCTGCGGTTGCGGTGCGTACGTAGCCCTGCACGCCGCGGCGGAACAGATACAGCAAGGTCCCCAGCGCCGTCATCGCGGTGGCCGTCACCAGGGCATTCGCGCCCCAGACATACGCCGAGGCGATCATTGCCGCTCCACCGACGGTGATCGGCAACTGTGGGAGGTCGATGTCGACCGCACGCAGGCCCCGTCGCAGCTCCCACACAGCCAGACTGAGTGCAGCAATGACAACCAGGATGAACAACGACTTCACGAACAACAGCGAAGCCGCGATCACTCCGACCAGGACGGCTGCAGTCGCGAACGCCAGTGGTATGTCCCGGCCAGCCCGGCCATGATTCTTCGCCTCAGGGGCGTCGGAGCTCGTACTCATCGAGGATGCGTCGGTGGAAGACGGAGTGTGAGGTCTCAGACCTCGAGCAGCTCCGCCTCCTTGTGCTTGAGCATGTCGTCGATCGCGTCCGTGTGCTTCTTGGTGGCGACGTCGAGCTTCTTCTCCGCACCGGTGACGTCGTCCTTGCCGACCTCGCCGTCCTTCTCGAGCTTCTCGAGGTTCTGCTTGGCCTTCTGGCGTACCTGACGGATCGAGATGCGGCCCTGTTCAGCCTGAGCCTTGGCCTGCTTGACGAACTCCTTGCGGCGCTCCTCGGTCAGCTCCGGGAAGACCGCCCGCAGCACCTTGCCGTCGTTGGACGGGTTGACGCCGAGGTCGGAGTCGCGGATCGCCTTCTCGATCGCCGGCATCGCCGAGATGTCGAAGGGCGCGATCATGATCGTGCGCGCGTCCTGCGAGGTGAAGGTCGCCAGGGCCGACAACGGCGTCGGCGTGCCGTAGTACTCGGCGTTCAGCTTGTTGAAGACCGTCGGCGTGATGCGGCCAGCGCGGATCGTCGCGAAGTCCTCACGGGTCGAGTCGACGGACTTGCCCATCTTCTCGTCGGCTTCGTTGAGGATGTCGTTGATCACAGCTTTTCTCCCTGTTTCGCTACTACCGCTGGTCGAGTAGCTGCTGAACGCAGCGTATCGAGGCTTCAGCCTGCGCTGACGAGCGTGCCAATCTTCTCACCCTGAACGACGCGCAGGATGTTGCCTTCCGGCTCCATGCCGAACACCACCATCGGCAACTTGTTCTCACCGCACAACGCGAACGCGGTCTGATCCATGATCTGCAAGCCCTCGGCGAGTGCCGTCTCGTACGTGAGCTCGTCGTACTTCTTCGCCGTCGGGTCCTTGCGCGGGTCGGCGCTGTACACGCCGTCGACACCGCTCTTGGCGACCAGGACGACGTCGCACTTGCTCTCCAGCGCACGCTGGACGGCGACCGTGTCGGTGGAGAAGAACGGCATGCCCATGCCTGCACCGAAGATCACGACGCGCCCCTTCTCCATGTGGCGGATCGCCCGACGCGGGATGTACGGCTCGGCGACCTGGCCCATGGTGATGGCAGTCTGCACGCGGGTGTCCACGCCTTCCTTCTCGAGGAAGTCCTGGAGCGCGAGGCAGTTCATGACGATGCCGAGCATGCCCATGTAGTCGGCGCGTACGCGGTCCATGCCGCGCTGCTGGAGCTCCGCGCCGCGGAAGAAGTTGCCACCGCCGGTCACGATCGCGATCTGCGTGCCGTGCTCGACGACAGCCTTGATCTCCTTCGCCACGGCCGCGACGACGTCGGGATCGACGCCCACCCTTCCGCCACCGAAAACCTCACCGGACAGCTTGAGCAGGACCCGCTTGTACGTCACGGCGTTCACCCTATCGAGTAGGTGTCGTATATGCGCAGACGCCCATGAAGCACGAAAGCCCCTGCCACTCGGCAGGGGCTTTCGCAATGCGTACGCGGACGGCGTCACAGCCGTCCCCGGTCCTCAGACCTCGAAGCGGGCGAACTTGCTCACAGTCGTGTTCGCAGCGGCGAGTACGGCCTTGACCGACTTCTTCGCCTCGAAGACCGACTCCTGCTCCAGCAGGACGATCTCCTTGAAGAACGCACCGATGCGACCCTCGACGATCTTGGCGACGGCAGCCTCCGGCTTGCCCTCCTCGAGCGTCTTCTTGGTGAGGACGTCCTTCTCCTTGGCGACGACGTCGGCCGGAACCTCGTCGCTGGTGAGGAACTGGGCCTTCATCGCGGCAGCCTGCTGGGCAGCCTGCTTGGCCGCGGCCTCGTCACCGTCGAACTCGACGAGTACGCCGAGCGTCGGCGGCAGGTCGGCCGCCTTCTTGTGGAGGTAGACGGTCGTGGTGCCGTCGAAGTACGCGACCTGACCGAGCTCGATCTTCTCGCCGATGGTGCGAGCCAGCTCGTCGACGGTCTCGCCGACGGTCTTGTCGCCGAGCGAGACAGCCTTGAGGGCCTCAGCGTCGCCGACCTTGTTGGCGTCGGCCGCCTCGGCGATGGCCTGGGCAGCGCTGATGAACGCCTCGTTCTTGGCGACGAAGTCGGTCTCGGCCAGCAGGCTGATGAGGGCGTTGCCCGAGCTGGCGACCAGACCGGCCGAGGTCTCACGCTCGGCGGCGCGGGCGGCAGCCTTCGCCGCACCCTTGACGCGGAGCAGCTCGACGGCCTTCTCGAAGTCACCGGCGACCTCGTCGAGCGCCTTCTTGCAGTCCATCATTCCGGCCTGGGTCAGCTCGCGGAGCTTCTTGACGTCCTGGGCGGTGTAAGCCATGACAGTCCTTTTCTTTGTACGAGTTTGTGGGGCTGTTGCTGGTGTCATGCGGAAAGTCGCGGGCAGCCTAGTGGCCACCCGCGACTCCCAGATGAATGAATCAGGCCTGAGCCTCGGCCTCGACGGCCGGGGTCTCCACCGGAGCCTCGATTGCCTCGGCGGCCGGAGCCTCAGTCGCCTCAGCAGCCGGAGCCTCGGTGGCCTCAGCGGCCGGAGCGTCAGCGGCCGGGGTGAGGAGTTCCTTCTCCCACTCCGCCAGCGGCTCGACATCGGCAGCCTTGCCACCGCTGCGGGCGACGAGGCCCTCGGCAGCGGCGTCGGCGATCACGCGGGTGAGTAGACCGACGGCGCGGATCGCGTCGTCGTTGCCCGGGATCGCGTAGTCGACGGCGTCCGGGTCGCAGTTGCTGTCGAGGATGCCGATGATCGGGATGCGGAGCTTGCGCGCCTCTTCGACGGCGAGGTGCTCCTTGTTGGTGTCGACGATCCAGATGGCCGCCGGAACCTTCGTCATGTCGCGCAGACCGCCGAGAGTCTTCTCGAGCTTGATCTTCTCGCGCTTCATCATGAGAAGTTCCTTCTTGGTGCGGTTCACCGCCGCGCCACCGCCCTCAAGGTCCATCTCCTCGAGCTCCTTGAGGCGGTTGATCCGCTGGTGCATCGTCGAGAAGTTGGTGAGCATGCCACCGAGCCAGCGCTGGTTCACGTACGGCATGCCGACGCGGGTCGCCTGCTCAGCGATGGCCTCCTGGGCCTGCTTCTTGGTGCCGACGAACAGGATCGTGCCGCCCTTGGCGACGGTCTCCTTGACGAAGGCGTACGAGCGGTCGATGTACGCCAGCGACTGCTGCAGGTCGATGATGTAGATGCCGTTGCGCTCGGTGACGATGAAGCGCTTCATCTTCGGGTTCCAGCGACGGGTCTGGTGTCCGAAGTGGACGCCGCTCTCGAGGAGCTGGCGCATGGTCACAACTGCCATGACAGATTCTCCAATTGTTCTCAGTTGTCTCACTCCCGGCGGATGCCGGTTGTGCCTGACGCCTGCGTACCGCCCGACTCCTCACGGAGACTGAGAGCGACACCCACGGGCGACCGACCCTGGCGGGTCGTCGTGGTCTGCGGACGTGCGAAGTCAACTCATACGAGTTGCGGGGTCCAGCCTAGTTCAGCGTGGGGTGGGTCACCAATCGCCGGAGTTCGTCCACAGGACGCCCGGTACGGGGGCGTCTCCACAGGTTCATCTGCAGCCCTCCGGTCTCCCCGACCGATGCCCCACGATCGCTGTATGCGAAGGACGTCACACGGCCTCAGGATCCGGCTCCTCCCCCGTGCCATCGCCGGCTCTGCCGTTGCCGGCGCGCTGGCTCTGTCTGGAGTCCCCGGCAGCGCGTCGGCCGCGGCAGCCGCGGGCGAGGAGCCGGTTCCTGCGGCCGTATGGCCGGTCGATCCCCACCCGGTGGTCGCCCCGTTTGATCCACCCGGATGTGCGTACTGCGCGGGACACCGTGGCGTCGATCTCGGAGCGCTTCCCCTGCAGGCCGTCCGTGCCGCCACCTCAGGAACGGTGACATTTGCGGGCGAGCTCGCGGGACGCGGCGTCGTCGTCATCGACAACGGCGCCCGTCGCGTCACGTACGAGCCTGTGGCGGCCGAGATTGAGACAGGGACGAAGGTGTCTGCGGGTGATGTCGTCGGGGTGATGGAGCTAGGAGGTTCGCACTGCTATCCCGACGCCTGCCTGCACCTGGGGCTGATTGATGACGCCAGCGACGACTATCTCGATCCGTTGACGCTGTTCGCCAGCGCGAGCGACGTCCGTCTCCTGCCGTTGTGGGCTGGCGAGGAGTTCGGTCTGGAGGTCGATCTGACCCGACTGTTCCATTCCCCATGAGGTCGGCTGGCCGGTTGGGGGCCACCGTGGCTATGCGCGCGGGTGAGCCTGCTTGTAAGCCTGCCGTAGTCGGTCAGAACTGATGTGCGTGTAGAGCTGGGTGGTGGAGAGCGAAGAGTGCCCGAGCAGCTCCTGGACCGATCTGAGATCGGCCCCGCCCTCCAACAGGTGCGTGGCCGCCGTGTGCCGAAGACCGTGGGGGCTCAGCCGAGGGGCGCCCGGAACGGCTGCCGTCCGATCGTTGACCACCCGGCGTACGACCCGAGGGTCGATCCGGTTGCCGCGAGACCCCAGGAACACAGCCAACGTCGGCGCATCTGGGCTCCGGAACGTCGGCCGACCACGCTCGAGCCACCGGTCCAGAGCTTTGGAGGCAGGACCGCCGAACGGGACCGTACGCTCCTTGCCGCCCTTGCCGAGGACCCGCAGGGTCCGGCGACCCATGTCGATCGCTCTCAGGTCGAGCCCGACGAGTTCGCTGACGCGGATGCCAGTCGCGTAGAGAATCTCGAGGATCGCCGCGTCCCTGAGCGTTGCCGCATCATCGGTGTCCGGATCGAGCTCCACGGCCGCGACCATCGCCTCTGCTTCGTCCGCTCGCAGGACCGGGGGCAGGACCCGATGAGCCTTCGGCGAGGCAAGCAACGCGCCCGGATCGGTCGCGACGCGCCCGGTCCGATGGAGCCAGCCGGTGAAGGTCCGCGCAGCCGTCGATCGTCGAGCGATGGTCGTACGCGCCCGTCCCATCGTCTGTTGCTTGGCCAGCCAACTCCGCAGCAGCCGCAGATCAATGTCCGACGGGTCGGTGGCGCCGAAGCGGGTCGCGTGCTCGAAGAGGCTGGCGACGTCCCCGATGTATGCCCGCACACTGTGGTCGGACATGTTGCGCTCGAACGTCAGATGGCGTTCATAGTCTCCCAGAAGGCGCGCGAACGCCTCAGGAAGCAGACCTGCCTCATCAGTCACAGGAGTCACACTACGTCCGGAGCGCCAGCGAGGTGAGCACCCAACGGCCACAGTCTTGGGCCACGAGGCCGCGTACCTCGGCACGCTGGAGGACCGCAGCGACATCCAACGGCGAGACCGCAGCTGCGGCCGATACCTCCTCCAGGGTCATGGCCCGGTCCACCTCGAGCGCGTCGATCACCTGCTTCGCACGGCGGGTCAGTCGATCGCGCGGCAGCACCTCCGCCCTCCGGTCGGCGACCGCGTGACTTCCCATCGGTGCGGAGGCCTCAAGCACCTCCGCGCCACGCGTGACGAGCAGGCCGCCTCGCCTGATCAGTTCATGAGCCCCTTGCGACTGCGCAGAGGTGATCGGCCCGGGCACTGCCATCACGGGTCGGCTCAGCCGATCGGCCCAGGTCGCGGTGTTGAGCGCCCCGCTGCGAATCGCGGCCTCGACCACGACCACTCCTTCGGAGAAAGCCGCGATGAGTCGGTTGCGGGACAGGAAACGTTGGCGTTTCACGGTCTGACCGGGGGGCAGTTCGGACACGACGGCACCCGTCCGGGCGATGTCGTCGAGCATGCTTCCGTGGGCGACCGGATAGGCCACGTCGACTCCGCATGCCAGCACCGCCACGGTCGTCCCGCGCATCGAGAGCGCACCGAGATGAGCAGCCCGATCGATGCCGAATGCGGCACCAGAAACGACCGGCCGGTCCGCGACGACCAACTCGCCGGCGATCTGCGCTGCCACGTTGCAGCCGTACGTGGTGGCATCTCGGGCACCGACGACAGCCACCGACTGCGTCAGTCGGCCGAGGCGAGCCGGTCCCCGGACCCACAGTCCGACTGGAGCGCCCACCATCTCCTGAACAGGCTCGATGTGGTCGAGATCGTCCAGCCCAGCGGGCCACTCATCGTCCTCCGGAGTGACGAACCGGATGCCAGCCTGTGCCGCGCGTTCCAGGTCGGCGGCCGCGTTCACGGACGCCAGGCGGCTCCCGACATCCGCGGAAGCCTCGTGCAGCCTGGGGTCGTTCCCGGCAACCAGGCGCGACACGATGTCGGCGGCCCCGTAGTGAGCCAGCAGAGCGGGTAGCCGGAGATCGCCGGGCTCGAACACCTTCGACAACGCGACACGGGCCAGGCGATCCGGGCTCACCCTGCCCTCCTCGACAGCGCATGCTCCGGCAGGGAGTCACCACGACGCAGGCGCAGGGCGACCTGAACCTCCTGCAGCCCCGGCTGATCGACCTCGGCGAGGTCCGCAACCGTCCACGCCAGCCGATGCACCCGGACGCCGCCGCGTCGGCTCAGGTGGCTGCCCATGATCGCTTGATCGATCTCGCGCTGGGCCTCGTACGGGAGCGGCCACCTCTTCCGCAACATCACCCCTGGTACGTGCGCGTTGAGTCGCCAGTCGAAACCGCGGTATCGCTCAGACTGGCGTTGCCGCGCGGCCTCCACCCGCTGACGAATCTCCGCGCTCGTCTCCAGCGGCGCGAGCGCAGCATCGGCGACCATCGCCGGATTGAGCCTCACCGTGATGTCCACGCGGTCGAGGAGGGGTCCGCGGATCCGGCGTTCGTAGTCACGCAGCTCGGTAGAACGGCACCGGCAGTCACCGTTCGCCAGGCCCTTGTTGCCGCACGGGCACGGATTGGATGCCATCACGACGATGCTCCGGGCCGGAAGGGTCACGGACTCATCCCCGCGGGCAACGGTCACTTCACCGCTCTCCAACGGTTGCCGGAGCGCATCGATCACATCCGTGCGGAACAAGGGGAACTCGTCGAGGAGGATGACGCCGCCGTGGGTGAGGGACAGCAGACCGGGACGGACACGACCGGTCCCTCCTCCGACGAGACTCGGCTTCGAGCAGTCGTGATGAGGCGCCGAATACGGAGGGCGCAGCGTCAATCCACGGGCCGGATCGAGGAGCCCGGCAAGAGACTGCAGGGCTGTCAGTTCGACGGACACCTCCGGATCGAGATCAGGAAGGATGGACGGGATCCGTTCCGCCAGGGACGTCTTGCCGCATCCCTTAGGTCCCGAGAATCCGAGGTGATGGCCTCCGGCGGCAGCCACCTCCGCGGCGTACTTGGCCTCACGCAGGCCGATCAGGTCCGACATGTCGACCTCGTCGAGCCGGTCCTCCCCCCGCCATGAGAGCAGGGTCCCGCCGGACGACTGCGGGACCGGTGGCGCCCATGGCACCTCCTCGCCGCGGAGCATGGCGACGACCTGAGCCAGCGAGCGCACACCGATGACGTCGATCCCCGGCAACAGGGACGCCTCCGCCACCTGGGTCTCGGGCAGCATCACCCGGGTGATCCCTCGCTGCGCCGCCGCCAACACCATCGGGAGCGCGCCGGCGACAGCGCGTACGCCGCCGTCGAGCGCCAGTTCCCCGATCAGGAGGAGGTCGTCCAACTCGGCATCTGGCAGGTATTGGTTGGCGGCCAGGATCGAGCAGGCAAGGGCGAGATCGTGGTGGGTGCCCGTCTTGGGCAGGTCCGCCGGAGAGAACAGCACGGTCATCCGCTTCGTCGCGGGCCATTCGATGCCGCTGTTGATGATCGCCATCCGTACGCGATCCCGGCCCTCCGACACCGCAGAGTCGACGCGTCCCACGATCGTGAGGCCCACCTGCCCGGGCGAGACATCAGCCTGGACGTCGATGAGGTGCCCGACGGCGCCGCGCAGCGACACGGTGTGGGCCAGTCCGTACGCCATCAGAGAAGTCCTCGTACGTGCTCGACCTGGGCGGCTCCGTGGCCACGTGCGAGCACAGCCACCAGATCGATCCTGATCGCAGGCGGCGGGTTGCCCAGACGCTCAGCAGCCCATCGGACCGCGAGGCGCTGGAGCCGATCGAGCTTGTCGGCCGCGACCGCCTCATGCGGTGAGCCGTACGTCTCCGTGGACCGGGTCTTCACCTCGCAGGCGACCAGGACGTCGCCGTCGCGCATCACCAGGTCGAGTTCGCCCTCGGAGCACCGCCAGTTGCGCTCGAGCACAGACATCCCGAGGTCGGCGAGATACCTCGCCGCCACCCGCTCGCCATAGGCTCCTACCGCCTGATTGCGTAGCCCCACCATGCCGCCTCCGATCTCCAGATGCGTTGAGCATCCGTGAGACCGCCGACCCTTCAGGATCAGTCCGGAACCACCTGTGGGAAACCGAGGAGACGGATGCCACTGTGGAGACAGGCTGGCTATTCGGCCAGGGAGGATCCTCCACATGAGGCCGTCGGGATGGCGAGCAGACTGGCACCCGCGTACGTCGTGCCCGCAGCGCCGAGGACGGTCGCCAAGGTGCCGCTGAGCAGGGTGTTGAGTTGATTGGTGAGCGGCGCCAGCAGGTTCCCCAGGTTGATGCTGACCAGGCCCAGCAGAGTCAACTGCGTCTGCGCGTTGGTCAGGTCGATCCCGAGCGTGCCCGAGGACGTCTGCAAAGCCGTGGTGTAGTTCGCTGGCAACTGGAGGGTGTAGGAACCTGTCGTTCCGGCGCCCGGCGCACCGGTGTCGACATCCCCCTGGATCAGGCCGAGCACGTTGGAGACGTGAGCCTTGATCCTGATGTTCGCGAGCGTCTGGTTCGTGACGTTGATCTTCATCGTCGACGGCGAACAGGCCGCGGTCGTGTCGCTGGACGCCGTGGCGTTCGCCAAGGTGACGATCACGTCGAGTTTGGTCGCGTACCCGCCGAGGAGCACGCTGCCCAGGGATCCGCTGGGCTGCGCGGCAAGCTCGATGGACACCTGGGAGGACGTCGCGTTCGCCCCGTTGCACCCCTGCACCGGCGGAGTGATCACCGTGGCGGACGCCTGGATGGCGCCGATGCCCGGCACGTTGATGTCCAGACCCGGGATCCTGAGCGCATTGCTGCCATTGGCGAGGATCAGCGACCCGTCCAGCAACGTCCCGAGGTTGACGTTCGCGTCAGCGGCGCTGCCGAAACCGGTGCCGAGGTTGACCAGCCTGCCGATCTGCAGCGGCTGACTGGCCAGCGCGCCGATGTTGGCCTGGAGTGCCTGCAGCGCAGTGACGCTGGCGGTGTTGCCGTTCTGGGTCATGACCGTGATCGCTGCCGCCACGAACTGGCCGATGGTCGTGCTCTGCGTCAGCAACGCTGAAGGCGTGCCCACCCCCAACTGGGTCGCGATCGCAGTGAGCGACACGCTGGTGTTCACGATCCCGGCAGACGACAACGCGGTCGCGGCGGCACTGATCCCGAGCTTGGAGAGCAACGGGCCGATGATCGAGTTGTTGGTGTCGACGCCGAGGGCGAACGACCCCACCGAGTAGCACTGGTTGGCAGGTAGAGCCTTCGCGATGGCCGACCGGCACACCGAGCCGGAACCGGCCCCGACCGCCTGGGCGAAGAAGCGGTCGACGGTGGCGCGTACGACTACCAGAACGGCGTTCGGGGACGAACCGCCAGCGGTGAAATAGGAGTTCGAGGAGCTCGACCCGCAGCCCAGGTTGTGGTCGGAGACGAAGGTGGAACCCACGGTGCCGACGACAGCCGTCACGGTGGTCCCGGCCGCCGAGGAGCCTGCGATCACGGTGCTCCGGGCTGAGGAGTTCTGGGCGACGGTCGTCGCCGCCGAGTTGGTCAGCCCACTGTTCGTTGCCAGCGCCCGCGCGGCGTCGAGAGCGGCCGTGTCGGCCACCGTCTGGGCATCCTTGCGAGCAATCCGCTGCACGCCGAGATCGATCGACAGCGCGGCCGTGGGGATCGCCACGAACGTGATCGTGAGCGCAACGATGACGGCAGTCGCACCGCGCTCCCGCTGCTGCCAGGTCCGGCCCCGCAGCCAGCCCATCAACTGACCTCGACCGTCGAGACGAATGTGAGTGTGGACGGCACGATGATGCCCAGACCGGGGATGTTCGGGATCAGCGGGTTCGTCCGGTACGGATACGTCAGGGTCACCGTGACGCAGGTGTGGCTCGCGTCATTGGCGCAGGTGGCCGCCGCCGAGACGGTGCAGGTGAGGTACGAGGTGCTCTGGGTGCCACTGCTGGTGCCGCACGCCTGGCTGTAGGACCCCAGCGCGTTGTTGACCGCCGCCGACGCAGCTGTCCAGGTCGAGGTCGAGGGTGCGGCAACCGCAGCCCGGGCGCCCTCGCCGGCGGCCTGCGACAGCGCCTGCCGATAGGTGAACATGATGCCGTAGCTGATCATCCCCCAGATGATGACGAGCAGCGGGATGAGCAGCAGCGCGAACTCGACAGCAGCCACGCCGCGCTCATCGTGGGACGCCACAGTCCTTCGGAATCGTCGACTCATCGCCTCATGCCTCCCCACGCGCGCCCAACTGGTGGTGGCCGGCCGCTGGAGACGACGCTATGAGGGATCAGGATCCGGTGGACCCTCCCCGATGGTCGATCGACCTAGTCGCTTGGGACCAGGGACGTACGAGTTTCGTACTAGTCGATCGCCGGATTGAGGTCGGTCGGCGCCAACGTCTCCACGTTGACGTCCTTGAACGTCAGCACCTTGACCGCCTTGGCGAAGCGCGCGGGGCGGTACATGTCCCACACCCAGGCGTCGTTCATGGTGACCTCGAAGAAGACGTCGCCCGACTCCGTACGCGCCTTCACGTCGACCTGATTGCACAGGTAGAAGCGGCGATCGGTCTCGACCACATATTTGAAGATGCCGACAACGTCGCGGTACTCGCGGTAGAGCGTGAGCTCCATCTCGGTCTCGTACTTCTCGAGGTCCTCGGCACTCATGGAGTGGAGCCTAGTGACTCCAGCCCCGGAAGAGACCAGGAGCGACGGTGATGTCGCGTCGGACCCAGCCGGACGAGCGCGTCCATGTGCGCCGGCGCCGAGTAGCCCTTGTTGTCCGCCCAGCAGAACTCCGGGTGCTCGGTGTCGAGTTCGAGCATGATCGCGTCGCGAGTCGTCTTGGCCAGCACACTCGCGGCAGCGACACCGGAACACCGCATGTCGGCCTTGATCCGCGTCACCACCGGGGGCACGAGGTCGATGTCAGGATCGCCGAAGAGCGCCTCCTGCACGGGCGGGCTGAGGTAGTCGTGGTTGCCGTCCAGCAACAACAGGTCTGGCAGGTGCGTGAGCTGCGACAACGCGCGCCGACCAGCGATCCGCATCGCCGCCATCAACCCGTACTCGTCGATCTCCTCGGCCGAGGCGTGTCCGACCGCATGGTCCAAGGCCCACCGTCGGATCTTCGGTGCGAGCCGCTCGCGCATCGGCGCAGACAACAGTTTCGAGTCGCGTACGCCCTGGGGCGCCGACTTCGTCGCCGCGGAGAGAACGACCACGCCGAGCGTGACCGGACCCGACAGCGCTCCGCGTCCGACCTCGTCGACGCAACCGAGCAGCGTCGCGCCGGTGCGCAGAAGTTCGCGTTCGTAGCGCAGCGTGGGGGCAGTCACGAGATCTCCCCGAAGGCGGCAGGTCGTGACAGCCAAGTCCAGCGGCCGACCGGCCAGATGATCGCGAAGACCCGGCCGACCACGTTGTCCACCGGCACCCAGGGCACGTCGTGGCAGTCGGTCTCCGCTGCCGTGCACAGATGCACCGTGGAGTCAGCCGAATGAGCCCGGTTGTCCCCCATGACGAAGAGGTATCCGGGCGGCACAGGTCCGGCCGACCACCGGCAATTGGGGATCATCGGCCCGTAGCAGGTCTTGCCGTCCCAGACGCCCGGCACCGCGTACGTGTGCTCGTCGAGCGCGTGACCGTTAACGCTGAGCTGGCCCTGGGGGTTGCAGCAGGTGATCGTGTCGCCGGCGATGCCGATGACCCGCTTCACGATGTGGTTGTCGGACGGGTAGAGACCGATGGCGGAGAGGACACCGTTGATGCCACCGGGGTTGGCCGCGCGGTCATCCCAGCCACCGGGATCAGAGAAGACCACGACATCCCCGCGTATGGGTGACCCCGACCAGGTGGAGGTCTTGTCCACGAGGATCCGGTCATTGACGTGCAGTGTCGGCTCCATCGATCCGGACGGCACGTAGAACTGCTGCGCGAAGAACGTCTGCACCAGCGCAAACACGACGACGGCTGCCGCCACGACCAGGAGGATCTCCTGGCGGGCAGACAGCCGTCGTCGGAAAGACACGATGCTCCTTGATCGGGCGGCGCTTCGCGCCGCCAATTAAGTCGCGCTCGGGACTGAGTCGAGCGAGCTCGATCAGTCCTCTCGCCGCTCCTTAATTTTGGCCTTCTTGCCGCGCAGGTTGCGCAGGTAGTAGAGCTTCGCGCGACGGACGTCACCACGGGTGACGACCTCGATCTGCTCGAAGATCGGGCTGTGCAGCGGGAACGTACGCTCCACGCCGACGCCGAACGAGACCTTGCGGACGGTGAAGGTACGACCGACGCCCGAACCCGAGATCCGGATCACGACGCCCTGGAAGACCTGGACACGCGAGCGCGAACCTTCGATGACCTTGACGTGGACCTTGATGGTGTCACCGGCACGGAAGGCCGGGACGTCGGTGCGCTTCGCAGCGTTGCCGATTTCGGCGACGATGTTCGTCATGTTGCTCCTCGCGATCGCCACAGGTCAGCCGCGGTAGTTGTGGGCAGAGCCCAGAGATGAACCCGGTGTCCCACGTGATGGTCGACGCGTCGGCACCCCCTGTGGCGGGTGTCCGGCGCAGATCCTTCGAGGCAGGTTCTGATGTGAACTGCTTCGAGGCGATCCTTGACCAGCGGGACCGGACGATTTTGTCACACCGACGTCGGTCAGACCGAATTCCGCTGTCGCGGCTTCCGCAGCCGTACGGTTCCCGGGGGCGAGTCGCCCGACACGATCCGATATCCCGACTTGGTGTAGAAGCGTTGGTTGCGCTTGTTCCGGGAACCCGTGAACAGCTCGTACGCGCCGACCCCGTCGGGTGCGCGTGACTCGATGAAACCGAGCAGGGCCCGACCGAGTCCGCGACTCTCGAGACCGACCGCGACCATCACGCGACCGATGTGCCAGTCCTCACCGATCTGCCGACCGCGGACCGAGGCGACGATCCGGCCACCTTCGCGGCACACCCACGTCTCCCACTCGATGAACGAGTCGCGCAGCTCCTCGACGGTCTCGTGGAAGTGCGGGAGGTCCAGAGTCTGGTTCGCAAGCGCCTCGTTGACCCAACAGGACCGGGTGAGGACCAACAGCTCCGCAGCATCCGCGGGCACTGCGCGCTCCGGTCGAAGCGACTCAGATGAGGCCAGCTCGCTGACCGACAGCAGATCGGGGCGCCGCTCCGCAGTGCGTACGCGCCTCTGCTCGAGACGCCAGGCTGCGATCGCACCGTGGTTGCCCGACCGCAGGATCTCGGGCACCTCGTGACCGCGCCACGTCTGCGGCTTGGTGTAGCTGGGGTATTCGAGCAGGCCGTCCTGGTGGCTCTCCTCGACCAGGGATTCGGCGTTGCCCATGAAGCCCGGGATCAGGCGTACGACCGCCTCGGTGATCGCCAGAGCAGCGACCTCTCCGCCGTTGAGGACGTAGTCGCCCAGGCTCAACTCACGCACGTCAGCGATGGAAGCGGCATGGTCCAGGACACGCTGGTCGATGCCCTCGTACCGACCGCACAGGAAGACGAGGCGATCCTTCGTCGCCAGGTCCTCGGCATCGGCCTGGGTGAACGGCCGCCCGCTGGGCGTGGGCACGACCACGGTCGCGCCGGCGATGGCCAGCTCATCGAAAGCCTCACCGAACGGCTCCGGCTTCATCACCATCCCGGCTCCCCCGCCGTACGGGGTGTCATCGACGGTGTTGTGGCGGTCGTGGGCCCACTGACGGATGTCGTGGACGGCGATCTCCAGCAGCCCCGACTCGATCGCCTTGCCCGGGAGGCTCAACTGCAGAGGCGCGAGGTACTCCGGGAAGATCGTCAGGTAGTCGAGCTTCATCAGTCGTCCAGCGGAGTGACCAGGCCCGGGCGATCCGCGATGACGACCCGCTTCTCGGTCAGATCCACGGTCGGGACCAGCGCCGTGACGAACGGGACCAGCGCCTCGCGACCATCCGACGTCTTGATGATCAGCAGGTCCTGGGCGGAGCCGTGGGACACGTTGACGACCTCTCCGAGGTGCGTCCCGTCGAGGTCGTACGCACTCAGCCCGATGAGCTGGTGGTCGTAGAACTCGTCCGGGTCCTCCGGGACGTCCGCGTCGGTCAGGTTGACGCGCAGGAGCGTGCCGCGCAGCGCCTCAGCTTCGTTGCGGTTGCTGTAGCCGTCGAACAGGACGTGCAGCACGCCCTGGTGCCACCGCACATCGACGACGGTGAGGGTCTTCGGCGCCTTCCACGCGGGCGCGCCTTCGGGACCCCTGGAGACGCCAGACGGCGGGGCAGTCATCAGAGACTGCCCCGCCGCAAAGCGTCGTTCGGGTTCGTCCGTGCGGACGTCGATCGTCACGTACCCCTTGATGCCGTGGGGCTTGCCGATCCGTCCGACCAGAACTTCGACCGTGGAGGTCATGCAATCAGCGACGCTTGTCGACGTCGACGAAGTCGACGCGCGCGCCCTTCTTGCCGGCCAGGGCCGAGATGACCGTACGGAACGCGGTGGCCGTACGACCTCCGCGACCGATCACCTTGCCCAGGTCCTCGGGGTGCACGCGCACCTCGAGGATCGAGCCGTGACGCAGCTGCTTGTCGCGTACGGTCACGTCGTCCGGGTGGTCAACGACCCCGCGGACAAGGTGCTCGAGCGCCTCGGCGAGCATCAGGCCTCGGCCGGGGTCTCGTCCGCGGCGGCCTCGTCGGCCGGAACCTCGGCAACGGCCTCAACCGGAGCCTCCTCGACCGGAGCAGCCTTCTTCTTCGAAGACTTGGTCACGGCCTCGGCGGTCGGCTCGGCGTGAGCCTCGGCGAGAAGACGGTTGAAGGTCTCGAGCTTGTCGGCCTTCGGAGCGGCGAACCGGAGGGTGCCTTCCTGACCGTCGATGCCCTTGAACTTCTGCCAGTCACCGGTCACCTTGAGGATCGCGGCCACCGGGTCGGACGGCTGGGCGCCGACCTTGAGCCAGTGCTGAGCGCGCTCGGAGTTCACCTGGATGAAGGAGGGCTCCTCCTTCGGGCGGTAGAGCCCGATCTCCTCGATGACGCGGCCGTCGCGCTTGGTGCGCGAGTCGACCACGACGATGCGGTACTGCGGTACCCGGATCTTGCCCAGGCGCTTGAGACGAATCTTGACGGACACGTGGTTCCTTGAATGTGTGTACGGGTGAGAAGCCACGCGCTGGTGGGGAAACACCGACGCGGAAACTCGGGTGGACACTGCGCGATCGGTGAGAGGGCCGAACGCACAGGTTCAGCGTCTGATCTTGCCAGAGCAAGACGTTTCCGGGGAAATTGACCGTCATGAGTCCTTCCTCGCGGTGGCCGTGGATCCTGCCCTTTGCAATGCGCGTGCACCGGACTCGACGCTCGCTGCTCTGGTGGCTGCACGGCGTCACCGGTCGGGTGCGATGGGCTGCGGTGCGCGATGTTCCGGTGCTCGGGCACGTCGTGCGCACTCACGCATCCCCTCTTCTGCGCGAGCTCAGCCCTGCCGAGATGCCGTTGCAGCACGGCAAGGTCATCAACCTTCGGCTTGCCGCCACATCGGTCAACGGTGTCGTGATCCGCCCCGGAGAGAGCATGTCGTTCAATCGGCTGGTCGGTGACGCGACCGCGCGGCGAGGCTTCGTCGAGGGAATGCGGATCGCTCGCGGCGCGCCCGAAGCGGGAGTCGGCGGCGGCCTGTGCCAGCTCGCGAACGTGCTCCACTGGTTGGCGCTGCACTCGGACCTGACCGTCGTCGAGCGCACCGAACACGACGTCGATCTGTTCCCGGACAACGAGAGGCGCGTGCCCTGGGGATCCGGATGCACGATCGTCTACAACTACCTCGATCTGGTGATCCGCAACGACACGTCGGACGACTTCCAGTTCCTCGTGACGGTGGACGAGTCCGATCTCCGCGGCGAACTGCGCTCTGCTGCCGCGCAGCCGATCTGGCATGTCGAGGCTCGTGACGAGCGCTTCGAACTGGAAGGCTCCGAGGTCATGAGGAGCAACGAGTTGTGGCGTACGAGGGAGTCCGCGGACGGTCCGGTCGAGGAGTTGGTGCGGCGGAATCGGGCAAGAGTCGCCTACGACGTAGCGCCCGAGCGTCTGGCCGGCGGCGTCGGTTGAGCGTTCAGCGCTACTCAGGAGTGATCCTTCCTGAGGGCGAGGCCCGAGATCTGTACGTCGTCGGCGGGCGGATCACCTACGTTCCTCAGCCCGGTGCGGAGACCCAGACCCGCGGATGGATCGTGCCCGGACTCGTGGACGCTCACTGCCACATCGGCCTCGGACCGCACGGAGCCATCCCTGCGGATGAAGCAGAGGTGCAGGCCATCAAGGACCGCGACGGCGGCGCCCTGGTCCTTCGCGACTGCGGGTCGGCGAGCGACACCCGATGGATCGATGACCGCAGCGATCTCCCCCACGTGATCCGAGCGGGACGACACATCGCGCGAACCAACAGATACATGCGCGGGTATGCCGATGAGGTCGGGCCCGAGGACCTGGTCGCCGCGGTGCGTACCCAGGCCGTGCGCGGCGACGGCTGGGTCAAACTGGTCGGTGACTGGATCGACCGCGATGCCGGGGATCTCAAACCGTCCTGGGACGCGTCCGACTTCGCAGCGGCGATCACGGCTGCCCACGACTTGGGTGCGAAGGTCACGGCGCACTGCTTCGGCACCGACGTACTCCCCGGTCTGATCGCTGCCGGCATCGACTGCATCGAACACGGGACCGGACTGACCCCCGACCTCGTCGACCTCATGGTCTCCCACGGCACCTCGCTGGTCCCGACCGTCGCCCAGATCGGACTGTTCCCGTCGTTGGCTTCCGCGGCCGGTGCCAAGTTCCCGGCGTACGCGACCACCATGACGAGCCTGTACGAAGGTCGCCGTGAGGCCGTGATGAGCGCGTACGAGGCTGGCGTGCCGCTGTACGCCGGGTCCGACGGCGCGAACCAGCGCGGCCACGGCACCCTCCATCTCGAGGTCGCCGCGATGCACGCCGTCGGCATGTCCGCCGAGTACGCACTGGGCGCCGCGTCATGGCGTGCTCGCGAGTGGCTCGGGTTCAACCCGACACTCACCGAGGGCGCCCCTGCGGACTTCGTCGTCTATGACCGGAACCCACTGGACGACCTCTCGGTCCTCGCGACGCCAGCCGCGGTGGTGCTGAGGGGCACGCGCGTCGGTTGATGTGTTCTCGCGACGTGTCAGGTACGTCGCGAGAACACATCAAGGAGTCGGAGACACCTGGTGGAGGAGCCACGTCGGGCTCACCGTGTCCGCGTAGGCCGCCACGTTGGCGGACAGCGCTCGATCGGCCGTGACGACACGGACTCGATGACCACCCTCGTACCCCCGGCGGGCTTCGGCCACGATCGTCGAGTCGCCATCCTTCGGTGCGTGTACGACGCGCAACCCCGGCGATCGAACGGCTGGCACCCCGCTCTTCGCTGCACCTTCGTACACGAGAACGATCTCGTCATCGTCCAGGTCAGCGGCTGCGACCGCGTCGTACAACTTCGACGCAGCAGCGGCGCGGTCCTTCCACCACCCGTCCGGGCGCGCACCGACCACGTTGGCGCAGTCGACGATCAGGATCCTCACGTGAGGCTGATCATTTCAGAAACTGGCTGAAGTCCTTCGGCAGCTTCAACTCCGCCGCAGCTGCCTCGTAGTCGATCTCGGCGCCGACGCCGAACGGGTTCGCCGCGGGCCGCGCCGCGGCTACGGCTGCCGCCTCCTGCGCTTCCTGAGCGGCCTTGGCCGGGTTGCCGGACTTCCGGGCACCCTTGCCCTTGCGTACCTGTGCCTGCTGCTTGGCTCCGGCGCGCTTGCCGAAGCCCGCACCGGGCATGCCGGGCATCCCCGGCATGCCGCCGCCAGACATCATCTGGGTCATCATCTTCTGCATCTCGCCGAACCGGTCGACGAGCGAGTTGACGTCGGTGACGGTACGGCCCGCGCCGTTGGCGATGCGCAGGCGACGGGATCCGTTGAGGATCTTCGGGTTCTCCCGCTCAGCCGGCGTCATCGACTGGATGATCGCCTGGACGCGGTCGATCTCGCGCTCATCGAAGTTCTCGAGCTGGTCGCGGAACTGACCCATGCCGGGCAGCATCCCCATCAGCTTGGTCATCGACCCGAGCTTGCGCAGCTGCTGCATCTGCTTGAGGAAGTCGTCCAGGGTGAACTGGCCGGCACCCATCTTGGCGGCTGCCTTGGCGGCCTCGTCGGCATCGAAGGCCTTCTCGGCCTGCTCGATGAGCGTCATGACGTCGCCCATGTCGAGGATGCGGGAGGCCATCCGGTCCGGGTGGAACAGGTCGAAGTCGGTCATCTTCTCGCCCGAGGAGGCGAACATGACGGGCTTGCCGGTGATCGAGCGGACGGAGAGCGCCGCGCCACCGCGGGCGTCACCGTCGAGCTTGGTGAGCACGACGCCGTCGAAGCCGACGCCGTCGAGGAACGCCTGCGCGGTCGTGACCGCGTCCTGACCGATCATCGCGTCGACGACGAACAGGACCTCGTCCGGCTGGACCGCAGCGCGGATGTCCGCTGCCTGCTGCATCAGCTCGGCATCGATGCCCAGACGGCCGGCGGTGTCGATGATGACGACGTCGTGGAGCTTGCGCTTGGCTTCCTCGATCGAGGCCTGCGCCACCTGCACCGGGTTGCCGCCGTGCTCGATCCCCCCGGCATTGCCGGGCTCGGGGGCGTACACCGGAACGCCGACGCGGCCACCATTGACCTGGAGCTGGTTGACCGCGTTCGGGCGCTGGAGGTCGCACGCGACGAGGAGCGGCGACTTGCCCTGCTCCTTGAGCCACAGCGCGAGCTTCGCGGCAAGGGTCGTCTTGCCCGCACCCTGCAGACCGGCCAGCATGATGACCGTCGGACCGGTCTTGGCGTACCGCAGCCGGCGGGTCTCGCCGCCGAGGATCGTCACAAGCTCCTCGTGGACGATCTTGACGATCTGCTGTGCCGGGTTCAGCGCCTGGCTGACCTCGGCACCCGTGGCTCGCTCCTTGACGGCAGCGACGAACTCACGGACGACCGGCAGCGCGACATCGGCCTCGAGCAGGGCGATCCGGATCTCCCGCGCGGTGGCGTCGATGTCGGCTTCGGAGAGGCGGCCCTTGCCGCGGAGGTTCTTGAAGGTATCCGCGAGGCGATCAGACAGGGTGGCGAACATGATGGGGCAAGGGTAGACGAGCGCGCGAGGTTCCATGCCCCCGCCTGCGCGAGCACGGAAACCGAACGAACGAGTCAGCCTCCCGCAGGGACGTCCACCGGAGCGGGCTACTCCCCCGCGAGCACCGCCCGTACGGCGTCGACTGCGGCCTGAGCCCGCTCGCGACTCAGTGCGCCGGCACCCGGCTCTTGCAGATAGAAGACGTCGACGGCTTGGGGACCCAGCGTGCTGAGGTGGGCCGAACGCACCGTGATTCCGAGTGCCGCCAGCGCCTTGGCGACGACGTAGACCGTGCCCGGGCGGTCCGCGGCCCGGAACTCGAGCACGGTGGCATCCGTCGCGGCTCCGGGGCGTACGACGACGGCCGGCGCGAGGTGAGCTGCTGCATCCGAGGGACGGAGCCGCGCATCTGCGTCCAGGCGGCCGTCCAGCAGTGCCTCGAAACGCGTGTGCAGGATCGAGGCCTGCACCGACTCGTCGGCCAACTCCCACTGGGACACGCCGATGTCGCCCTGCGACCACAGCCGACAGGCGCGTACGCCCACTCGCTGGAGAGCGAGGACCGCAGCCACATCGGCCATCAGCCCGACGCGGTCCTTGGCCATCACGGTGAGCCGCGCTCCGTCCTCGGTCTGCTCGACCGAGAAGGAAATGTCCCCCTTCTTCTCGACGGCCCGCGGCACCTTGAGGTGCTGAGGCTCGGGGCGTACTGGCTCACCGGTGTCGAGGCGCTGCCGGGCGTTCGCCGCCAACTCACGGATCAGGGACGCGCGCCAGGTCGTCCACGCCTTCGGCCCGGTCGCCAGCGCATCGGCCTCTGTGAGTTCGGTGAGCAGATCCAGGGCTTCGGTCGTCGTGATCACCGACAGCAGCTGCTCGATGGTCGCCGGGTCGCTGGGGTCGCGCGTGGTGGCGAGGGTGGCGAGCAGGAGGTGATAGCGGACCAGGAGCTCGATGAGCGCCACCGCGTCGGAGTCGAAGCCCATCCTGGCCACTGCGGCCCGCGCAACGGGAGCACCTGCGATGGAGTGGTCGCCGACACAACTCTTGCCGATGTCGTGGAGCAGCGCGGTCACCAGGAGGACGTCCGGGCGGCCGACCCTGCGGATCAGGCCCGAGGCTTCGACGGCCGTCTCGATCGAGTGCCGATCGACCGTGTACTGGTGGACTGTCGTGGCATGCGGCAGGAGGCGGATCTCCTCCCACTCAGGCAGGAACTGTCCGAGGGCACCGGTCTCCTCCAGCGTCTCCCAGACATGGAGCAGACCCCGGCCGGAGGCGAGCAGGCGTACGAACTGGTGCCGGGCCTCGTCGGGCCACGGGTTCGGCAGCGGCTTGCTGGTCCGGGCGAGACGGCCTGCCGATGCGGGCGAGAGGACCAGGCCGCGTACGGCAGCCTCGGCCGCGGCGCGCAGAAGCAGCACTGGGTCGTCGGCCGGCTCCACCACCCCGTCCAGGACGATCTCTCCACGGGACACCGCCACACCCTGAGCAACGGAGGTCAGCTGCGGTCTGCGTTCCCGGGAACCCCGTAGGAGCGCGTCGTCGACACGGCGCCAACTGAGTCGGGAGAGGTGGGTGACGCGGCGACCGAGCTGACGCACGTAACGCTGGGCCTCGAGCCTCGAGTCCAGTCCGAAATGCTCGGCGATGTCGCCCCACCACTCCGGCGCAATCCGGTCGGTGGCCCGGCCAGCCAGCCCCTGGACCACGTCGCGTACGTCCAACAACCCCTGCCGGGACCGCTCCAGATCGACATGCGGCACGTCCACCAGCCACGTGGCGACGATGCCCTTCATCACCACGCCGTCGCGCAGACCACCCTCCATCTCCTTCAGGTCAGGGATGGACTCGTGAGCAACCTCGCCCAGCAGCCGGTGACGTTGCTGGGTCAGTTCACGCAACGCGGGAAGTTGCTGACGTGCCTTCTGCCGCCAGTCATTGAGCATCGTGGAACGCAGGCGCAGAGTCAGTGCCGTGTCGCCGGCGAGGTGGCGTACGTCCAGCAGGCCGAGCGCGACCCGCGGATCGGCCTCGGCGGCGGACAACATCTCCGACAACGAGCGGACCGAGTGATCCAGTTTCACCTTGGCGTCCCACAGCGGGTACCAGACCTTCTCGGCGAGATCACCCACCTCGACGCCCTCGTCGTGGACCAGCACGACGTCGAGATCGGAGTACGGAGCCAGCTCGCCTCGGCCGTACCCACCGACTGCGACCAACGCCACCCCGACGTCCGGGCCGCCGGCGCCGGCGTACGCCGACTGGCACAGCTCATCGGCCGCGGTCGTACGCTCGGCCCGTTCCTGACTGGTCACGGACCGAAATCATGCCGGATGGTCAGCGGAGGTCCTCTGGCGGCTGACGCGCGCGGTCGCAAGGAGCGCGAGCGAAGTTGGCCTGGAGGCCAGCGAGCCGAGCAGCGACGCGGCGGACGCGCCGTCAGGCGTCAGAGACGCGGGGCGCCTCGTGAACTGGTGCTCATGTGCAGTTCGTACGCGGCTTCCGCGTGGATGACGAGGTCGACGCCAGAGGCCTCGTGGTCCTCGTGGATGCGGAAGCCGACGGTCCTGTCGAGGATCCACGCCAACGCCGCAGTGACCGCGAACGAGAAGACGAAGGTGACCAGGGCAGCGAGCGCCTGGCGCCAGAGCTGGTCGGCGCCGCCGCCGTAGAACAGCCCGTTGACCGAGGTGGCCCTGGTGGACGCCAGCAGCCCGATGGCGATCGTGCCGATGAGACCACCGACGAGGTGGACCCCGACAACGTCAAGTGAGTCGTCGTAGCCGAACTTGAACTTCAGACCGACAGCGACAGCGCAGATCGCTCCGGCCAGACCTCCCACGACCAGCGCGCCGAACGGAGTGACCGCGCCACACGACGGGGTGATCGCCACGAGCCCGGCGACAACACCGGACGCGGCCCCGAACGAGGTTGCGTGCCCGTCGCGTACGCGCTCCACCAGGCACCAGACGAGGAGCCCGGCACACCCGGCGAGGAGGGTGTTGACGAAGACCAATGCGGCCGTGTGGTTCGCCGCCAGTGCCGACCCGGAGTTGAAGCCGAACCAGCCGAACCAGAGCAGCCCCGCGCCGATCATGGTGAGGGTCAGGTTGTGGGGCTTCATCGGGTCGCGGCCGAAGCCGATCCGCTTGCCGAGGACGAGCGCAGCCGCGAGACCGGCAGCGCCGGAGTTGATCTCGACAGCAGTGCCGCCCGCGAAGTCGAGCACGTGCAGGTGGTCGACCAGCCAGCCGCCGTGGCCGTTCTGGGAGGCGAAGATCCAGTGCGCGACCGGTGCGTACACGAGCACGGTCCACAGGGCGGTGAAGATCAGCCAGGTGCCGAACTTGGTGCGGTCGGCGATCGCTCCGGCGATCAGGCCGACCGTGATCGCTCCGAAGAGACCCTGGAAGGCGGCGAAGATCAGACCGGGGTACGCCCCGTCGTTCGCCGGGTCGAGCAACTTCTGGAATCCGAAGTACTGCGTCGGATCGCCGATCACGCCGCCGTGATCAGTTCCGAACGCCAGCGAGTAGCCGATCAGCACCCACACGATCATGAACACGGCGAGCGCACCGAAGACCATCATCATCATGTTGAGGACGCTGGTGACGCGGACCATGCCGCCGTAGAAGAACGCCAGTCCCGGAACCATCAGCAACACCAGAGCCGAGGCTGCGAGGAGCCAGGCCGTGGAGCCAGAATCGGGCTGGACGTGCGTGAGCGTGATCTCGAGGACCGGGTTGAGCATGGACCGAACTGTGACGGCCTTCTGTTACAGGCGTGTAACAGAAGGCCGTCAGGTGTTGCTGGGAGGTGTCAGAGGGCGGAGTCGTCTCTGTCACCCGTGCGGACTCGTACCACCGTCTCGAGCGGGCTGACCCACACCTTGCCGTCACCGATCTTGCCGGTGTTGGCGGACTTCTCGATGGCGGAGAGGATCGCGTCGACGTCACCGTCGGCGACGGCGATCTCGATCCGGATCTTGGGGACGAGGGTCACCTCGTACTCGGCACCGCGGTAGACCTCGGTGTGGCCCTTCTGGTGACCGTAGCCGCTGACCTCGGACACCGTCATGCCGGTGACGCCGACGGCCTCAAGCGCGACGCGGGCATCCTCCCACTTGTGCGGCTTGATGACTGCGGTGATGAGCTTCATGCAATTCTCCTGGAAGTCGTGCCTGCGGCGATACCTGCATCATGCCGCGTTTCGTCGCGTCCCCACCAGCGGGGATGATGAAACGGCCCGGTCCCCCATGCAGGAGAACCGGGCCGCTTCTTGGGTGGATCAGATCGCTTCCGAGTCACGGTCGCCGGTACGTACCCGGACCACCGTCTCGACAGGAGCGAGCCAGACCTTGCCGTCACCGATGCGGCCGGTGGCCGCGGTCTTGACGATGAGACCGACGATGTCGTCGGCGTCGGCGTCGTCGACGACGATCTCGATACGGATCTTCGGGACCAGGGCGATGTCGTACTCAGCACCGCGGTAGACCTCGGTGTGGCCCTTCTGACGTCCGTAGCCGCTGACCTCGGACACCGTCATGCCGGTGACACCGAACGTTTCCAGCGCCTCGCGTACGTCCTCCCACTTGTGCGGCTTGATGACCGCCGTCACGAGCTTCATACGAGGACCCCCGATCCCGGAGCGACGTCGTACGCCTGCTCGCCGTGCTGGTCGCCGTCGATGCCCTCGATCTCAGCCTCGGGCTTCACACGCCAACCGATCGTGTACTTGATCGCCAGGGCGATGATCGCCGTGCCGACGCCGGACCAGATCAGGGTGAAGAGAACACCCGCGAACTGGTGGTAGAGCAGCGTCGCGTTGCCGCCGTAGAACAGACCGTTCATGTCGACGTTGTGGAACGCGTCGTGGAACAGGCCGTCCGCACCCTGCGGCGAACCCTTGGCGGTGCCGACGAAGCCGATGAGCAGCGCGCCGAGGATACCGCCGGTGAGGTGCACGCCGACGACGTCGAGCGAGTCATCCAGACCGATCTTGTACTTGAAGCCGACGGCCACGGCGCAGACCGCACCGGCGATGGCGCCGACCGCGATCGCGCCCCACAGGTTGACCGCACCACACGACGGGGTGATCGCGACCAGACCGGCCACGATGCCCGAGGCCGCACCCAACGAGGTGAACTTCTTGTGGACCAGGCGCTCGACGAGCAGCCAGGCGATCATCGCGGCCATGGTCGCGATGGTGGTGTTGAGGAAGGTCGCACCGGTCTCGGCCTGGAACTGCGCCGAGAGGGACGAGGCGTAGGCGGCCGCCTGGTCGGCAGTCTCCTTCGGGCCGGCGTTCGGGTCGGCGTTGAGGACGATCGAGCCGACGTTGAAGCCGTACCAACCGAACCAGAGCAGACCGGCACCGACCATCGTGAGGGTCAGGTTGTGCGGCTTCATCGGGTCCTTCTTGAACCCGATGCGCTTGCCGATGATCAGGGCGAGCACACCACCGGCGATACCGGCGTTGATGTGGACGACCGTGCCGCCTGCGTAGTCGAGGTTCGCGAAGTGGTGGTAGAGCCAGCCGCCGCCCCAGACGTTGTGGGCGATCGGGTAGTAGACGATCGTGACCCAGAGGATCGAGAAGACGGCCCACGGGAAGATCTTGACGCGGTCAGCGATCGAGCCCGAGATGAGCGCGACCGTGATCACCGCGAAGGTGAGCTGGAACAGCACGTAGATGTAGTTCGAGGGAAGCTCGGTGTGGAGGCCGAACAAGCTGAACGGGTTCGCGATCAGGTGACCGTTGTTGAAGCCCTTGTTCGTGCCGGCCCAACCGCCCTCGGACCAACCCCAGAGCACGAAGCTGATGCCGACGGTGCCCATGGCCACGTACGACATCATCATCATGTTGAGCACAGATTTGGCGCGCGTCATGCCGCCGTAGAACAACGCCAGCGCGGGCGTTGTCATCATGAGGACGAGCGCCGTAGCGACGATCATCCAGCCGTAATAGGCGTCCACAGAACCTCCATGGATTCGGTCCGGAGGCAGTGGAGTCGACGGCGTCGTCGGCGATCCACATGCCAGATAACGGCAGTACCCTCGCGGGGTGAGGTTTCAGGGCGACCTGCGAACTGTTACGGGGATGTAACAGATTTCGCGGAGCCCTTGCTCCTCCGCAAGCGCGCTCCGATCAACGACCAGCCGCAACTACCGAGCATCGCGAGCACGGCCGTCCCCGCCGCGACGAGCGACCACGAGAAGTGAGCCGGCCAGTACCGGAAGGTGATCGTCGAGGTGCCGGCCGGCACCTGGATCTGCTGGAACGCCGCGACAGTCAGGCCGTCGGGCCGGTACGCGCTGACCGGGGCATCGTGTCCGTCGATCGAGGCCGACCAGCCCGGCGCGTACATCTCGTTGCGCGCGAGTCGGGTGGCTGACGGGCACGTCACCCGGACGTGCTGCCGGTCGAGCGGCACCACGACGCAGGCGGCATCAACCGGCTGGAAGTACGGCGCCGGATCGGGCACGGCCCAGATCACCGCCCAACTGTCCCGATAGGCCTCCGTGAGACCGGCGGCTCGCGCCGCCACCGGTGACAGGCGATTGTCCGAGGTGATGACGTACGCGACGCCTGCCGCCCGGTAGGCAGTCACGTGCGCAAGGAATGCCTGCTCCACCGGACCCGGAGTCCTGCCGCGGGCCGGCGATCCCGGGAACAGGACGCCGGGTGCGGTGCCGGGATAGAGGTCGGTGGTGGCCAGGTCGGAGAACAGCTTCGGGTAGGGCAGGTCGTTGAGGCTGAGTTGGGCGATGCCGAAGTAGGTGCCGTAGTTGGCATCCATCACCCCGGCGTTGGAGACACCGAACGTCATCACCCGATGGAGTCCGACGTGCGACTGGAGGAAGTCCACTGCGGCCGTGTCGACAGTCGACTCCGGGCCGGCGCTGGTCTGCGGGACAGCGAACATCGCCATCGCGTCGAGGGCGATCAACGCCGCCGCCAGGGAGCGGGCACCTCGTCCATGTCCACGACGAGCGAGGACCAGGGCGAGCGTCAGCCCGATGAGGATCGCCGAGGCCCAGGCGACGCTCACAACCGCCCACCGGACGTGGTGCGGGACGTGATCGTCGAGATGCGGCAGCGCTGCGACCACCGCCAGCCCACCGATGATCCCTGCGCCCGCGATGAACCATGCCCAGTCCCAGCGTCGTGAACGCTGTCCCCACGAATCGATCCCGATGGCCACCAGGACCGCCAGACACATGCTCACGGCTGGCTGGGAGTACCGCTGCGCGCACGTCTGCGACATCCCGGGCACGAGGTTGACCAGCCCGACGATGATCGGCGCGCCAAAGATCCGTCCCATCAGGACCAGACCGGCTCCACCGAAGAGCAGGGCGTACGCGCGATGCGCTCGCGCGCGAAATGCCGTCAGCGCGACCAGGAGCGCGGCGAGAGATCCGTACCCACCGACGTTGCCCCAGAACTGGTGGAGGAACGACGGTGCCCACGGATCCGACTGACCGAAGATCGGCCCGTAGATGTATGGGAACAACCAGCCGGACATGCTGCCGTGGGGCAACGTCATCCGCGCGCAGGCCCCGGCGTGGGTCCCCACGTTGGCGAAGCCGACATAGGCAGCGAAGGCCGCCAACACAGGAGTTGCGAGAGCCACGCCCGCGAAGCCTCCGGCCACCAACTGCAGCAGATAGCGCCGGCGTACCCCTCGGAGCTGGGCGAGGCGCAGGACCGCGTACGCACCCACGAGCAGACCGTCGATCAGCGCGGTCTCGGGGAACCCGGCGAGCAGGCTCAGACCGAGGCCGAGAGCCAGCACCACCCAGCCGCGCGAACGTCTGCGAGTGGTCGACGCCGAGGCGATCAGTTCCACCCCGAGGAGCGCGACCGGCAACAGCGCGACCGGGTTGAATGCGGCATTCGTCAGCCAGACGAAGGTCCCGTTCACCGCGAACAGGGCACCGCCTGCCAAGGATCCCGCCCGGCCGATCCGCAGTCGCCGGAGGAAGAGGTATGTGGCGACCCCACCGAGGATCTCCAACAGGAGGTGCTCCAGGAAGATGCCGTTGTCGAACAGCTGGATGAGCGTGAACGGGAACAGCGCCGCGCTCTGCATCTCCCCGGCCAACGGCATGCCGATGCCTTCGTACGGGTTCCACAGCGGGAGGTGTCCGTGAAGCAGTTCCTCGGCAGCCCGTCGGCCCAACGCCTGGGAGGTGTATCCGTCGTTGCGATCAATGGTGGTGCGTCCCTGGACCACACCGACGGGAGCCGGTCCGAGCGAGGCGCGGTACTGCAGCGGATCGTTGGACCGCAGACCGACGATGTAGGAGCCGTTGGCCACCAGGACGACGACCACGATCAGGAGCAGCGGCACCCACTCTCGACGAATCGCGGACGACATCCGGCTCACGAGGCCGAAGTCTCCGACATGTCTGCCCGGCGGCGTCGACGCGCACCGATCAGTGAGACGACCCACCCGCCGCCCATCGCGAGCGCACTCACAGCTGCGGCCACCAACGCCGCATCCAGACCACGCGGTCGGTACGCGAACGTGACGGTGCTCCGACCCGCAGGAAGGGACACCCACTGGAACAGGCCGACGCTCGACCCGGGAGGCGCGTACGCGGTGATCGCGGCCCCATGACCGTTGACCCTGGCCGTCCAGCCGGGCGCGTACATCTCACGACGGACCAGCACCGAGGGCTGCGAGCAGGTCACGGTCACCGAGTATCGGCCGGCGAAGTCGGTCCGGCAGGGCGTACCGACGGTCTCGAAGTACGGCTTCGGGTGCGGCACCTCCCAGATCCGGATGAACCCGTCGTTGTAGACCAGCCGCATCCCGACCGAGAGGCCCTGGGTCAGGCTCAGTTGGTTCCGGGCCGTCACGACGTAGGCGACGCCGGCTTCGCGGAATGCCTCGAAGTTGGCGACCAGCGCGGTGTCCCGACGCCGGACCGGACCGTCGCTGTCCTTCATCCCACCCGGGAAGATCGGCACCGCTGTGGTGCCGGGGTCCAGATCCTCCTCGGCGTACTGCGCGAAGGTCCGCGGGAACGGCAGGTCGTTGACGTTCAGCTGCGCGATGCCGAAGTAGGAGCCGTAGTTCGCGGCCATCACGCTGATGCTGTAGACGCGACCCAGCCCCACATGCGACTGCAGGAACGCGACCGCGGGGCGATCGATCTGGACCTTGGACGGCGCACTGAGCTGCGGGACCATGAACATCGCCACCGCATCGAGCATCACGACTGCCGCGATCATCCGACGCGCGCGCTGGGCACGACCGGCATCGGCCTGTCGTAGCCCGAGACCGATCATCAGCAGCAGCGCGGCGGCCCACCCCACCGAGATTCCGTACCACCACCAGCGACCGTGCACCGCGGAGTCGGAGACCAGGAACAGCGCTCCCCCAGCGAATGCCAGCGCGACGAGGACGGCGACCGTCGCCGCCAGACGCGTCTTGCGGCGGGGTACGCGGAGGGAGTCGATCCCGTACGCGACCAGGACGCAGGCGCACATCGCGACGATCGGCGGCAGGTAGCGCGTGGTGCTCACCTTGGTCATGCCGGGGATCAGGTCGAAGACCCACACGATCGGAGCCGGGCCGTAGATACGACCGAGTGCGATCAGGCTGGCGATGCCGAACAACCAGACCTCGGCCCGGCGGGTGCTGCGGCGGAAGGCCAGGACAGCCACCACCAGCGTCGTCAGCGTGAGGTAGCCGCCAACAGCGCCCCACAGTCCGTCGATGGTCGTACGCCTGCCGAACTCGACCGGAAAGATCGGTCCGTAGGCGTACGGCAGCCCCAGCATCGGGAGCGCCCTCGCCGGCAACCAGGCCCCACCGAAGGCTCCCCCGTGACCGCCGACGGCCGCGAAACCGAGGTAGTCGACAAACGCCACGAGCGCTGGCGCCGCCAGGGCGACACCTGCGACACCACCGCCCAGCACGCCGAGGGTGAAGCGTCGCCGGAAACCACGAAGCTGGACCCAGCGCATGACGGCGAACGCCGCCACCAGCATCCCGTCGAGGGCCGCGGTCTCCGGGAAGCCCGACAGCAACGACATGCCGATCCCGAAGCCCAGCAGAGCCCAGTACGCCGACCGGCGCCCCTCCCGGGCAGCATCTGCCATCCCCTGCACCGCGAGCAGGCACACCGGCAGGAAGGCGATCGGATTGAACGCCGCATTCGTGAGCCACACGAACACGCCCATCACTGCAAACGACACCCCGCCGGTCAGCGCCGCGAGGCGACTGCGTCGTAGCCGGATCAACAGGAGATACGTCGCAGCCCCGCCCAGCATCTCCAACAGGATGTGCTCGTAGAGGATCCCGTTCGGCAAGGCGTTCAGCAGGGTCGGCGGAAAGAGCGCGGCGCTCTGCATCTCGCCGAGCAGGGGCGTACCGACACCTTCGTACTCGTTCCACAGCGGCAGATGGCCGTGAAGAAGGTCAGTCGCCGCAAGGTGCCCCAACGCCTGGGAGGTGTACCCGTCATTCCGGTCGATGGTCGTACGCCCGGCGACCCACCCGTGCGCTGCGGGGGCCAACCCGGCACGCGTACCCAGCGGATCGCTGTCGCGGATGCCGGTGAGATACAGCCCGTTCGCGACGACGACGATCGCGCAGATCAGCAGGATCGGACCGAGGTGCGGGCGGCGTTCCAGCAGTTCCCGGATTCGCGCGAGCATCGATCAGCCGAGCAGGGCGTCGACGAAGGCCTCGGGGCTGAAGGGAGCCAGGTCATCGGGGCCCTCACCGAGGCCGACCAGCTTGACCGGGACACCCAGCTCCTGTTGCACCTGGACCACGATCCCGCCCTTCGCTGAACCATCCAGCTTGGTGAGCACGACCCCGGTGATGTCGACGGCCTCGTTGAAGACCCGCGCCTGGACCAGACCGTTCTGACCGGTGGTCGCGTCGAGCACCAGCAGGGTCTCGGTGACCGGCGCCTGCTTCTCGGTGACGCGCTTGACCTTGCCCAACTCGTCCATCAGACCCTGCTTGTTCTGCAGACGACCGGCGGTGTCGATGACCACCGTGTCGAGGCCGTGATCGACACCCTCCTTGGCAGCGTCGAAGGCCACGCTGGAGGGGTCAGCGCCTTCAGCGCCGCGTACGACCTCCACACCGACGCGGCTGCCCCACGTCTCCAGCTGGTCTGCGGCAGCGGCGCGGAACGTGTCTGCGGCGCCGAGGACGACCTTGCGGTCCTCGGCCACCAGAATGCGTGCGAGTTTGCCGACGGTCGTCGTCTTGCCGGCACCGTTCACGCCGACCACCAGCACGATGCCCGGCTTGCCGCCCTCACCGGTGACCTGGAGGCGCCGGTCGGCGGCAGGGTCCAGCAGGGTGACCAGTTCGTCCTTGAGGATCGTTCTGGCGTCCCCGCCCTCGACGCGGAGGCGCGTACGCACCTTCTCCACGAGTTCCGTGGATGCCTTGACCCCGAGGTCGGAACCGATCAGGAGGTCCTCGATGCTCTCCCAGGTCGCGTCGTCCAACTGGTCCCGGGAGATGAGCGCGAGCAGTCCGCGGCCGAGCGCGTTGGAACCGGCCAGGCGCTGCTTGAGACGCGTGAGCCGGGAGGCGCTGCTCTCCGGCGTCTCAGTGGTCGGCTGGGCCTCGGGCTCGGCCGGCTGCTCCACCACGCTCGGCCGGGCGAGCTCCGGCCGGGCGGCGGGCTTCGGGAGGGCAGCCGACTGGCGGCCGCGTACGACCAGCGCAGCGGTGCCACCGCCGAGAACCAGGACGGCCAGGACGGACAGCACCACGATGAGCGTCATGGGCTTATCCCATCAGACTGCGGACGAAGTCCGTATTTCGCCACGGCAGATGTCGGGTTTCGGCATGACGGATGTCGGGTCTCGGCGATCAGGCGGAGCGCTCGTCCCGTAGCCGCTGGCTGATCACCGTCGAGACACCATCGCCGCGCATCGTCACGCCGTACAGGGCGTCGCCGACCTCCATGGTCCGCTTCTGGTGGGTGATGACCAGCAGCTGTGAGTGAGCGCGCAACTCCTCGTAGATCTCGAGCAGACGACCGAGGTTGGTGTCGTCGAGCGCCGCCTCGACCTCGTCAAGGATGTAGAACGGGCTCGGACGCGCCTTGAAGAGCGCGACGAGGAACGCCACCGCGACCAGCGACCGCTCACCGCCGGAGAGCAGCGAGAGCCGCTTGACCTTCTTGCCCGGTGGCCGGGCCTCGACCTCGACGCCGGTGGACAGCATGTCGTCGGGGTTCGTGAGGAAGATCCGGCCCTCGCCGCCCGGGAACAGCCGGGCGAACGTCTCCACGAAGGCCTTCTCGACGTCGGCGTACGCCTCGGCGAAGACCTGCTGCACCCGTGCGTCGACCTCCTTGACGATGTCGAGCAGGTCCTTGCGGGTGGCCTTGAGGTCCTCGAGTTGCTCGGTGAGGAACTTGTGCCGCTCCTCCAGCGCGCTGTACTCCTCCAGCGCGAGCGGGTTGATCCGGCCGAGTTGCGAGAGCGCGCGCTCGGCCTTCTTGAGTCGAGCCGCCTGCTCGTCACGCACGTACGGGACGGTTTCTCCGGACTCGACCAGCGACCCGTCGATCGTGCTCGTCGAGATCACCGGGACCGGCAGGTGTGGGCCGAAGCCCTCGACCAGCCCGGCCGGGTCGAGACCCAGGGTCTCGAGGGCCTGCTCCTCCAACTGCTCGATCCGCATCCGCTGCTGGGCGCGAGCGAGTTCGTCGCGGTGGACGTCGTTGACGAGCTGTTCGAGCTCGGCGGCGAGCGTACGCAACGTGGTGCGACCGGCCATCAGGGACTGCTCGCGCTCCACGCGGCCTGCCTCGACCGCGGCCTTGGCCTCGTCGCCGCGGTGGATGGACACCTCGACACGAGCCAGCACCGTGGCAACCGCGAAGGCGACGGCCTCGGCGGCGGCACCTTCGCGCATCAGACGTTCTCGCTGCGCGATTGCTTCGGCGCGAGCGACTCGTTCACCGTGGGCGCTGGCGAGCAGCGCTGCCGAGCGGCCGTGCAGGGCTCGGGCGCGTTCCTCGCCTGTGCGGAGAGCCAGTCGCGCCTCCAGTTCGGCCTGGCGGGCCAGCGCTGCTGCGGTCGCCAGGTCCACCTGCGGACCGAGATCCGGTTCCACGTCCGGCTCTTCCTCGGCGTGGGCGAGTCGCTCCTCGAGGTCGGCCAACTGAACGACCGCCTCCTCGCGAGAGGCACGGAGGTTCTCGATCGATTCGGTCAGGCGCTCGGCCTCGCCGCGAGCGGCGCGAGCCGTGGCACCGTGGTGACCGAGCTCCTCGGCCACAGCTGCCAGCCGGGCATCGGATTCGTGCAACCGGGCCAGCGCCACGTCGACGCGCGCCTTCGCATCCTTGCGCTCGGCCTCCAGCTGGGCCAGTGCGAACGTGACGCGTTCGGCCGTTGCGGTTGCTGTCTTGAGCCGCTCAGTGGTCTCATCGACCGCAGCCTGGACCTCGATGAGGCTCGGCACGCTCGACGAGCCACCGTGCGCGAAGGAACTGCCGAAGATGTCGCCGTCGCGCGTTACCGCAACCAGCTCGTCGTTCCCCTTGACCGCCCGGCGGGCGTCCTCCAAGGAATCGACCACGACGACGTGACCGATCAACCGAGTGAGTGCGGCGCGGAGGCCCTGCGGGCAGGTGACTGCCTCGATCAACAGGTCCGCCCCCGGCGGCGCCTTCGCGGTCGAGGCCGGGCTGGCGTCGAAGAGGAGGCCGGCCCGACCGAGGTCACCGGTCTTGAGTTCGCCGAGCGCAGCCACGGCGGCGGCCGCATCGGCCACCACGACGGCATCTGCCGCAGTGCCGAGCGCTGCCGCCAACGCGGCCTCGTACCCCGTCTTCACCGAGACGAGAGACGCGACGGATCCGAGTACGCCACCGAGATCGCTTCCGAGCAGTGCTCCGGCGCCGTCCTTGCGATCGAGGCCCATCTCCAGGGCGTCCTTGCGCGCGCTCAGCGCGGTCTTCTCGCGGTCAGCGGCACTGGCCTCAGCCTGGGCGTCGGCGAGCTTGAGCTCGATCTCCTCGAGTCCGGCGGCGGCGGCTTCGTACTCTCCGTCGAGGCTCTCCTCCCCCGCGTCCAGGCCCGCGACCTGGGTCTCCAGAGCGGTGAAGTCACGCTGCGCCTTCTCGGCCCGCGCCTGGGCCTGCGTACGCGCCTCGGCGAGACGGCCGACCTCTTCGTCCGCTGCGGCAGCCCGGGACTTGAGCGCATTGACCTGACCGATCAGGCGAGCCAGGCCTTCGCGACGGTCCGCGGCAGCCCGAGCGACGGCGCTGAGTCGGCGTTCCTCCTCGGCGTGGGCGGCTTCGGCCGCCTGGCGGTCGACGACTGCCGCGTCGAGGGACGTACGGAATCCGGCCACTTCGCCCTGGAGCACTGTCTCCTGCTCGGCGACGACGGCGGCTTCGGCCTCGAGTTCGTCGGGATCGCGACCGGCCGGCACCGCCGGCAGGGATCGCGCATTGCGCTGGCGCTCGGCGGCGAGCGACTGCAGACCTCGCAGACGTTCGCGGACGCTGCCCAACTGGAAGACCGTGTCCTGCGCCTGCGCCAGCGCCGGGAGGTCCTCACGTAGGGCTGCCTCAAGTGCAGCCTCCTGCTCCCGGGCTGCGGCAATCGAGGTCTCGACCTCCGCACGCCGCGCCAGCAACGCCGACTCATCGGCGGCGTCGCTCTCCATCGACTGCTGAGCCTGCACCAGGTCGTCTGCCAACAGGCGCGCCCGGGCGTCGCGTACGTCCAGTTGGACCGTCTGTGCCTGGCGGGCGACCTCTGCCTGACGACCGAGCGGGCCGAGCTGGCGGCGGAGTTCGGTCAGCAGGTCCTGCAACCGGGTCAGATTGCCGTCGGTGGACTCGAGCTTGCGAAGCGCCTTCTCCTTGCGCTTGCGGTGCTTGAGGACGCCAGCCGCCTCCTCGATGAACCCGCGGCGGTCCTCGGGAGTCGCGTGCAGAACGGTGTCGAGCTGACCCTGGCCGACAATGACGTGCATCTCGCGGCCGATGCCGGAGTCGCTCAGGAGTTCCTGGACGTCGAGGAGTCGGCAGGTCGAGCCGTTGATGGCGTACTCGGATCCGCCGTTGCGGAACATGGTGCGGCTGATCGTCACCTCGGCGTACTCGATCGGCAGTGCGCCGTCGGAATTGTCGATCGTGAGGGCGACCTCGGCGCGGCCCAGCGGGGCGCGGCCGGCCGTCCCGGCGAAGATGACGTCCTCCATCTTGCCGCCGCGCAGGCTCTTGGCACCCTGCTCGCCCATGACCCAGGCGAGGGCGTCGACGACGTTGGACTTGCCGGATCCGTTGGGTCCGACGATGCAGGTGATGCCGGGCTCGAGCTGAAGGGTCGTCGCGGACGCGAAGGACTTGAAGCCCTTGAGCGTGAGGCTCTTCAGATACAACGGACGACTCCCACTGGTCTACGGCGACGCGTGATGCCTCACAGAAAACCCTGCAGACCATGCGTCGGGGGAAGCTCGGCTGGGTCGACCCTACCCCTTGCGAGCCTTCAAACCCTGGATCATCAGGTCGACGCCGAAGTTGAACCGCTCGTCGGCATCACCGTTCGTCAGGGCTCCGGCGAGCGAGGTGAGGACCGGGAATCGCGTGGCGGAGAGGTTCGCGAACACCGGCGGGATGTGGTCCCACGCCTCCGCCTCACTGAGGTTGTCCGCCCGCGCCCTGGATTTCCAGATGTCCTCCTCCATCGCGAAGGACGCCACATAGAGCGAGAACTGGTCACCGAACCAGGCCGCATCCTGATCGGGTACGCCGCCGGCGCGCAGGATCGCGAAGATCTTCTCGACCGGGTCGAGGGCCTCGATGGAGGCCGGCATGTTGCCCATGGTGCAGCGCGCGGTGCCTGGATGCTCGCGGTAGAGGCGAAGGAGTTCGCGGGCGACCTCGGCGATCTGCTCGTCCCAGCGCCCCGGGTCCGGGTCCGGGTCCGGGACGTACGCCATCGAACTGATCCGGGCGTTGACCAGCGAGTCGAGTTCGTTGCGGTTGGCGACGTGGGCGTACAGGCTCGCCGGCCCGGTGCCGAGTTCCGTGGCGATCGACCGCATGGTGACCGCGTCATATCCCCGTGCGCGCAACTGCCGCATTGCCACATCGACGATGACGTCGACGGAGAGCTTCGTACGTCCCGGGCCCGACGGTCCGCCGCTCTTCCACGGGACCGCGTTCCCGGGGATGCTCTTCCACGGGGTGATCGGCGGGCGGTCAGTCATGAGACGCATGTTAGCCACCCGCACTTGACAAAGCGAACAACGTTCGCGAACACTGTTCGTAAATCACGAACAGTGTTCGTCCGCGTTCTCAGGAGTCCCCCATGGCAACCGTTGAAACACAGTCGCAGTCCGCGGCGCCCGATCTCCCGATCGGTTACCAATTCCGGTGGTTCGTGATGGCGGTGGTGATCATCGCCGACGTCATGGACCTGCTCGACAGCACGATCGCCCAGCTGGCCGGCCCCTCGATCCTCCGCGATCTCGGCGGTGGCAACACCACGCTGCAATGGATCCTGGCCGGCTACACGCTCGCGTTCGCCGTCGGCCTCATCACCTCCTCACGGGCAGGTGACCTGTACGGCCGCAAGCAGATGTTCGTCATCGGCATGGCCGGCTTCACGCTGTTCTCGCTGGCTTGCGGGCTGGCACCCACAGCCGGATGGCTGATCGCCTTCCGTGTCCTCCAAGGCCTCTTCGGGGCCGTGATGATCCCGCAGGGCTTCGCGATGGTGAAGCAGTCCTTCCCCGAGGACGAGCTGCAGAAGGCCTTCATCCCGTTCGGGCCGATCATGGGCCTCTCAGCCGTGCTCGGGCCGATCATCGCCGGATTCCTCATCGACGCGAACCTCTTCGGCTCCCACTGGCGCTCGATCTTCCTGATCAACGTGCCCGTCGGCCTGATCGGCGTCTATCTCTCGGTCCGCTACCTGCCCAACATCCCACGGGATCGCAACGCCCGCCTCGACCCGGTCGGCGGCCTGCTGATCACCATCGCCTCAGGCCTGCTGATCTACCCGTTGGTGCAGGGGCGTGACCTCGGCTGGCCGGCGTGGACGTACGTGATGATGGCCGGGTCCGCGCTTGTCTTCGGGCTCTTCGCGTGGAGCGAGCGCCGCAGCTCGCACCCGGTGATCGAGCCGTCGCTGTTCAAGAACCGCGGCTTCGTCGCCGGGGTGATCTTCCTCGGCACCTTCTTCGTCGGCATGGTCGGTCTCGGCCTGGTGATGAACCTCTACCTCCAGCTCGGCCTCGGCTACACCCCGCGCCACAGCGCCATCGTGTCCACTCCGTACGCCTTCGGCATGGCGTTCGGCGCAGCGCTCTCCGGCGCGCTCCTCGGCCCGAAGTTCGGCCGTCATGTGATGCACGCCGGACTGTTGATCACCGCGATCGGCATGGGCGCGTTCGCCCTCGTCGTCGGGAGCGGCGTGACATCCGGATGGGAACTCACCGGCCCGTTCGTGGTGGCCGGATTCGGCTCAGGCCTGATCTTCGCGCCGATGTTCGACATCATCCTGGCCGACCTCAGCGACCGCGAGGTCGGGACGGCGTCGGGCGTACTCAATGCGATCCAGCAGTTCGCCGGAGCTCTCGGGGTGGCCGTGCTCGGGACGCTGTTCTTCAACTGGTTGCCGGCGCGCGGGTTCGCGCATGCGACCGAACTGACGGCCTGGATGACCGTGGGTTGCTACGGGCTGGCGTTCCTCGCCGCTTTCCTGTTGCCGTTGAAGGCACGGGAGGGCGCAGGTCACTGACCTCCCGGTGGGGCCCTGATGGAGTCAGACGAGCTGAGGCGCGGCCGACTCGATCAGGGCTTCAGCCTTTGCGGACACCAATGCGTCGTTCTGAGCTCGGAGCTCGGAGATCTCTGCCTGGAGTGCCTGGACGCGCGTACGCAGTCGGGCGTTTTCCATACTGAGCTGCGACGCGTCGCCACCAAGGTGGCCAACCAGGGCCTTCGCCATGAGACAGGTCCTTTTGAGTGGGATGACCCGAGGTGACGGGCCGTCTACCAGTGTCTCTCGCGGTCCCATCCGGGTCAATCCAACGGCGCCATCTCTCGCCGAAACCCGACATCTGTCAGTCCGAGACCCGGCAGATGTCAGGTCTCGGACTGACAGATGTCGGGTTTCGGCGTCAACGACGTCGGCGGAGGCGGAGCTCCTCCAACTCGCGACGCTCGGCCGCGGTCAGGGACTCGGTGCCGTGGGCACTGATCTTGTCGAGCAACTCATCCATGCGCTGAGCGTCACGGTTGACCGGCGGCGCGGTGGTCGAGGAGCCCTGCCACGGTCCTGCAACCACCGTTGGTTGGGCGCTCTTGCGCGTACGCGTCCGCGGGCGACGCGGGCCTCCGCCGGGAAGTCGCGGGATCCACGCGTACTCGCTGAGCGCACCGTACTGGCGTGCAGCGATCGCGCTGATCCCCAGCCCGATGAGGAGGCCGAAGACCATGGCCCAGTTGCGGTCGGCGAGATACTGCACGAGCGTCACGGCCAGATAGATGATGCCGAGGATCCATGCAGGGACGCCCCAGAAGAACAGCCTGCGCGGCCATTCCGCCGCGTAGAGGAGGAAGACCGCCAGGCCCAGGAACTGCAGGCCGAACAGCGGGTAGACCCAGCCTGGTACGAGTGCGACCAGCAAGGAGACGACGGCCGGGAACACCAACGTGGTCAGGACGAGCCACCACGCGAGCTTGTTCCGTCCGAAGACGCTCGATTCGAGTTCGCGCCCGAAGTACCAGAGGAAGAAGAGCCCGATCGCGAAGTTCAGCGCCCCACGGCTGAACAGGATGGCCAACGGCCACGTCACCACCGACCAGGGGTGGTGAAGGGTCCAGGAGGCATCTGGAAGGAACGCGATGTCGGACTCGAAATCCGCACCACCGACGGCGTACGCCAGCAGACCGACGCCGCCGAGGAGCACCACGAACCAGGTCGTGCCGACATCAAGGGTCCCGATCCGGAACCAGGGCTCATGCGCGCGCGATCCACCAGCGGACAGCCGAAAACGACTCACGAGCCCACCCTAACGACTCCATCCATGACGCGCGGCGGGCATCGGCGCCGCGGACTCGTCAGCGGCCGCGCGGAGGCTTCTGACACACAGGGCAGAAGTACGAGCTGCGGTTCATGAAGCAGATCCGACGGATCGGCGTCCCGCACCGCTCACACGGCCGACCCTCTTGGCCGTACGCCTTCAGCGAGCGGTCGAAGTAGCCCGACTCGCCGTTCACGTTGACGTACAGCGCATCGAAGCTGGTGCCGCCCTCGGCCAGCGCAGCAGCCATCACCGCTCGCACGTCTTCGACCAGACCGATCACCGCCGTGCGGCTCAGTTGTCGTCCCGGCCGCTCGCCGTGGATCTGCGATCGCCACAGCGCCTCATCGGCGTAGATGTTGCCGACGCCGGAGATCACGGTCTGGTTCAGCAGGAGTCGTTTGATGCCCGAGTCGGAGCGGCGTACGCGGCGCGCGAACTCATCCTCGTCGAACTCCGGGTCCATCGGGTCCCGGGCGATGTGAGCGATCTCGACGGGAAGATCAGCACCTCCCTCACTGATGGACAGGCCGCCGAACATCCGCTGGTCGACGAAGCGCAACTCCTGGTCATCGAGAGTGAAGCGCACGCGCAGGTGCCGCTCATCGGCCTGACCGACCGGCTGCACCAGCATCTGGCCACTCATGCCCAGGTGCGCCATCAAGGCATTGCCGTCATCCAGGGGCAACCACAGGTACTTGCCCCGCCGGCGCGCGCCCTCGAATCGCCGTCCGACCAGGTCGGCGACGAACGCAGCCGGGCCCAACAGATGCCGTCGCACCGGGCGCTCGTGGAGCACCTCGACTGCAGCGATGGTCGAGCCGACGACGTGTCGTTCCAGGCCGCGGCGTACGACCTCGACCTCAGGCAGTTCTGGCATCGTCAGGCGTCGGCGACGGCCGTGCCGGTGAGGTCCGCGTACGCACTGGATGCGGCCATCTGCTCGGCCTCCTTCTTCGAGGAGCCGGCACCGTTGCCGTACAACGAGCCGCCGAGGCGGACGCGTGCGGTGAAGCTCTTGCGGTGATCGGGACCTTCGGATTCGATCACGTACTCCGGGACCCCGAGCCCGCGCACGGCGGCGAGCTCCTGGAGGGAGGTCTTCCAGTCGAGCCCGGCACCGAGCGAGAGCGCCGTGGAAACCATGTCGTCGAAGAGTGCATGCACGACGGCGTGCGAGACGGTGATGCCGCCGGAGAGGTGGACCGCGCCGATCAGCGCCTCCACCGCGTCGGAGATGATCGAGGCCTTGCCGCGACCACCGGTGCTCTCCTCGCCACGGCCGAGTTTGATGTGCTCGCCGAGACCGAGCCGTCCACCGACTTCGGCCAGCGCGCGGGCGTTCACGACCGCGGCACGTACCTTGGCCAGACGCCCCTCGGGAAGTTCGGGCCGGTGGGCGTACAACGCCTCGGTGATGATGACCCCGAGCACCGAGTCGCCGAGGAACTCGAGGCGTTCGTTGGTCGGGAGACCACCGTTCTCGTACGCATACGAGCGGTGGGTCAGCGCGAGCTCGAGGAGCTCAGCGTCGAGAACCGGATCACCCAGCGCAGCGCGCAGGTCCAGGTAATTATCAGGCGCCGTGTTGTCCGGTCCTGTGTTGCCCGTTCGCGATTCAGCGCTCACGAACGGTCAGCGTAATAGCCGGTCGAGACCGGGCTCAGAGAACCTGGCGACGAGCGCCCTTGGCGCCGTACTGGCCACACTCGCCACACGCGCGGTGCGGGAGCACGTTGGCGCCACAGGCCGGGTTCGGGCAGGTGACGACAGCAACCGCGGTGGCCTTCCACGCCGAGCGGCGGTGGCGGGTGTTGGAACGCGACATCTTGCGCTTCGGAACAGCCACGGTGATCTCCTTACGGGACAAACAAAAAAAGTCTTGTGGGGCCGACGAGCGGCAACCCGGGAAGTCTAGGCGGAGGTGGCTCGCATCTGAAAATTGCGGCCGGTCCCGTGTGGCCTAGGTCGCGTCGTCGCCCAGCTCGAGGCCACCCAGGCCCGCCCAACGCGGATCGATCTTCGCATCGTGGTTGTGGTCGGGCTCATCGGCCAGGCGAGCACCACAGTCGGGACACAACCCGGGGCAGTCGTCCGTGCACAGCGGCTGGAACGGGATGGCGCCCACGACGGCGTCGCGCAGGACCAGATCGAGGTCGATCATGTCGTCCTCGAGGACGAGTTCGTCGGCGTCCTCGTTCGGGTCCTGCGGCTCCTCGTAGAGGTAGAACTCCGTCAGATCGACGTCGAGCTCGTCGCGGATCTCCTGCAGGCAGCGGGCACACTCGCCATCCAGCTCGACACTGGCCGTGCCGCTGAGCAGAACGCCGTCCATGACGGCCTCCAGCCGCAGTTCGAGGATGATGTCAGAGCCCTCCGGCACATTCATCACGCCCGATCCCAGGTCCGCAGGCGCCTGGACGGTCCGACCGATCTGCTTCTGATTGCCAGCACCACGCCTCAGGTCGCGGGTGTCGAGGACGAAGGGGTTGGTCGGGTCAAGCTTCACGGGAGAGAGCGTACGCGGGCGCGACCGACTCAGTGCTTCGCGAGACGCTCGGTCAACAACCGGTGCACATGCTCGGGCACCAGGTCCGACACGTCGCCGCCCAGCGTTGCGACCTCCCTGACCAGACTCGAGGAGACGAAGGCGTACTCGGGCGCGGTCGGGATGAAGACGGTCTCCACGTCGGTCAGGTGCGAGTTCATCTGGGCCATCTGGAGTTCGTACTCGTAGTCCGACCCGCCGCGAAGACCCTTCACGATCGCCACTGCCTCGATGTCCTGACAGAAGTCGACGATCAGTCCCGTGAAGCCCGCCGTGGTGACGTTCGGAAGGTGGTCGGTGACCGCATCGAGCATGGCCAGCCGCTCGTCGGAGGAGAACAGTCGCGACGACGTCTTGGACTTGTTGACCCCGACCGCGACCACGACCTCGTCGAAGAGCGTCGCCGCGCGCACGATGATGTCGATGTGCCCGTGGTGGGGCGGGTCAAACGAACCGGGGACGATCGCACGACGCACCATCGGGACTCCTCACTGATCAGTCGCGTGACCGTACCAAATCCGGGTCTCGCCGTACTTCTTCTCCCGGACCAGCTCGATGCCGCCGGGCCACATCGGTTCCGGGCTGCGCGAGGACCGCTCCACGATGACCATGGCACCGGCGGCGAGTCGGCCGCCATCGACCAGCATCGCCAGGTCCTTGGCGACGTCCGCATCGGGCAGGGCGTACGGCGGATCGAGGAAGACGATGTCGTACGGCGCGGTCGGCGGCGAGGAGAGGAACGTCGCGACGCTGGTGGCGACCACCTTGGCCTTCGGGAATCCGATGGCCGCGGCGTTCTTGGAGATCAGCGCTGCCGTTCTGCGGTCCTGCTCGACCAACTTCACGACGCCGGCTCCGCGGGACCAGGCCTCGAGACCAACGGCGCCGGACCCGGCGTACAGATCAAGGAAACGCAGGCCCTCCAACGATCCGAACTCGGACACGATCCGGCTGAAAAGGGCTTCGCGTACGCGATCACTGGTCGGACGGGTCGCTGAACCGTGGGGGGCGGCGAGCCGCAGTCCACCTGCGATCCCCGAGATGATCCGTGTCACGACTTCTCCAGGTAGTCGGCTCGGGTCGAATGCTCGATCTGGCGTACGACCTCTGCCAAGCCGGGCGCAACTGTCTCCAGCGGCTCCCCCTCAAGGAGCCGTTCGGCTGCACCACGCGCTTCCACGATCGTGGACTCATCGCGCAGAACGCGCAAGGCCTGAAGACTCGAACGTCCCCCGGACTGGGTAGCTCCCAGCACATCGCCCTCGCGCCGCTGCTCCAGGTCGACCCGGGCCAGTTCGAATCCGTCGGTGGTCGAGGCCACTGCCGCAAGACGTTCCCGACCGGGCGTCTCCGCCGGCGTGTTGGTGACCAGGAGGCACAGCCCGGGCAGGCCGCCACGACCGACCCGGCCACGCAGTTGATGCAACTGGGAGATGCCGAACCGATCGGCATCGATGACGACCATCATGGTCGCGTTCGCCACGTCCACGCCCACCTCGATGACGGTGGTCGCGACCACCACGTCGACCTGACCCGCGGCGAAGTCGGACATCGTCCGTTCCTTGACGTCCGACGGGAGTCTCCCGTGCAACGGCGCCAGTCGCAGACCGGCGAGGGGACCGCTCGCCAACTCCTCGAGCAACTCATCGACACCACGCGGAGGCACCGTCGCCTCGTCCTCGGGCAGGTCACCCGGATCGGCCTCGGCGACGTCGCCGGCAATCCTCGAGACCACCACGTACGCCTGATGCCCCTTGTCGACTTCCTCGCGTACGCGGGCCCAGACACGGTCCCACCAGGCCGATTGTTCGGCGAGCGGGACCACGTTGGTCTGGATCGGCGCACGACCCGCCGGAAGTTCGGTGAGCGTCGACACATCGAGATCACCGAACACGGTCATCGCGACCGTGCGCGGGATCGGGGTCGCGGTCATGACGAGCAGGTGGGGTGGCGTCCCGGCCTTGTCGGTCAGCGCGGCACGCTGCTCCACGCCGAACCGGTGCTGCTCATCGACCACGACCAGTCCGAGGTCATCGAACATCACGTTGTCCTCGAGCAGCGCGTGGGTCCCGACCACGATCCCGGTCTCCCCCGTGACCAGACGGCTCAGGACGCCGGCGCGCTGGCTCTTCGTCATCGAACCGGTGAGCAGGTCGACGGTGGTGCCACCACCGAAGAGTGCCCCCTGCCCGAGATCGCCGAGGATCGCTGTGATCGAGCGCAGATGCTGCTGCGCGAGCACCTCGGTCGGCGCCAGCAGGACCGCCTGCCCACCCGAATCGACCACCCGGAGCATCGCCCGCAGCGCCACGAGAGTCTTTCCGGTGCCGACGTCGCCCTGTAGCAAGCGGTTCATCGGGTACGACCGCGCCAGATCGGCCTCGATCTCCTCGCCCACGACCCGCTGTCCGGCGGTGAGGTCGTACGGAAGTTGTGCGTCGAACTCCCCCAGCAGCGTGCCGCCACCGGTCCGCGCCTGGGCGTTCTGGGCCTGGATCGCCTGCCTGCGACGGCCGAGCACGAGTTGCAGGACCAGCGCCTCCCCGAACTTGAACCGCTTCTCCGCAGCACCCTTCTGCGCCCAGGTCTTCGGCGCATGGATCCAGTCGTACGCGGTGCGCAGCTCGATGAGCTTGTGTTCCTCACGCAGCTCGTGCGGGATGGGGTCGTCGAGATCCGTCACGACAGTGCGGGCGAAGCGCGTCGCCCGCATGACGTCCCACGACTCCAGTCCCGCGGTCAGCGGATAGATCGGGAACAGGTCGGTGAGCTCCTCGATCGCCATGCTGGTGTCCTCGGCGCCCTGACCCGGATCGCCGAACAGCACCATCTGCGGGTTCGTCAGTTGCCACTCGCCCCGGAAGCTGCCGAGTTTGCCGACGAAGATCCCCTTGGTCTCCGGGGCCAGCCGCTGAGCCTGCCACTGGGTCACTCGTGGACTCTTGGCGAAGAACGTCATACGCATAGACGGTCCGCCGGTCCTGACGGTGACGTCGAGGCGCGCGGCCGCACGACCGGTACGCCGATCGGTGTACTGAGCGACCCGGCTGGTCGCGACCTCGCCGACAACGGTCAGAAGGACACCTTCACGCAGGTCGTCGATGTCGGTCAGCTTCGCCGTGTCCAGATACCGCCGCGGGACGTGATCGAGCAGGTCGCGTACGGTCCGCAGGCCGAGCCCGGCGGTGAACCTGTCGGCCTTTTTGCTGGCACCGAGAACCGCCTCGATCGGGCTGTCCGGCGTGATCTCACCGACCACGGCGTCATTCCACCGCGATGAGGAGCGGATACCGCTCCTGGCCGCCGTCGTACGTGATCGCCTCGATCGCCGGATGTGTCTCGGCGAGCCAGGTCGTGACGGCAGCCGCCAGCGTTCCTTCGGGATCCTTCGCGCCGGTCACCAGGGTGACGAGTTCGCCACCACCGCCGACGAGGCGGCCCACGACCTCGATCGCGATCGCGACCAGGTCCGAACCGACCACCACGAAGTCGCCACCGATCGCCCCCAGGACGTCGCCCACTTCACACGGGCCGGCACTGGTGAACGCCTTGAGGGTCGCGATCGTCACGCCGCCGCGGCGTACCTGACTGGCCGTCGTCGCCACGGCGAGCACGTCCTTGTCGAAGGAGCGCTGAGGGTCGTGGACCGCCAGCGCCGCCAAGCCCTGTACCTGCGACCTCGTCGGGATCACCGCGACCTTGATCTCGTCGTCGATCTCCGCCGCACTGGCGGCGATCTCGGCGTTGGCCAAACTGTCCTCGTCGTTGGGCAACAGGATCACCTCCGCGGCGCCGGTCGCCCGGATGGCGGCGAGGATGTTCGCGCTCGACTGCCCACGACCTTCGAGGACGGTCGCACCGGACTCTCGCATCAGTTCGGTGAGGCCCGCCCCGACGCTCACGGCGACGACTGCGCGGCCCTGGCGTACCGGCGCAACCTGCTGGGGGCCGAAGTGGGTGATCTTGATCCGGTGCGGTCGCCCTGCGGCCATGCCGGCCTCGATCGCCGCGCCCGCGTCGTCAACGTGGACGTGCACGTTCCACAGACCCTCCGCGCCGACGACGACCAGCGAATCCCCCAGGGGTGTCAGTGCGGTCTTCAACGGACCAATCGCGTCATCACCAGCGTCCAGGAGGTACATCACCTCGTACGCAGGTCCGGAGGTCGGCTCGTCCTGAGCCGCGACGGGCCGGGCCACGCGGAACCTGACGGGCTCGCGCTTGCGTCCAGTGAGTGCCTGCTCGGCCGCTTCCAGGACGACGCAGGCGCCACGGCCACCGGCGTCGACGACACCGGCGGTACGCAGAACCTCGAGTTGCTCCGGCGTGTGCAGCAGCGCCTCGCGGGCAGCGACGACAGCAGCCGCCACGACATCGGCTGTGTGGACACCCGGCCCGGTGGCGGTGGCGGCGCCGGCACGCGCCGCCTCACGCCACACGGTGAGCATGGTGCCCTCCTGCGGGTCACCGACAGCGGCGTACGCAGCTTCTGCCGCAGAGTTGAGGGCGGTCGCCACGACGCCGGCGTACGCGTCGGCCGGCGACGCATCGGCGATGTGGCGGACCACGGCACCCATGATCTGCGCGGTGATCACGCCGGAGTTGCCCCGAGCCCCGGTCAGGGCACCGGTCGCGAGCGCCCGTGCCACCGCGACCAGATCGGTCCGATCCACGGCGTACGCGGCATCGCGGGCGGCGGTCATCGTCAGGTACATGTTCGTACCGGTGTCGGCATCGGGCACCGGGAACACGTTGAGGCCGTTGATCTCCTCGCGTGCCTCGGCGAGGCCTTGTACGGCAAGATCGGCGAAGCGCAGGAAGAGGTCAGCGTCGATCACGTTGTCTCCTCCTCAGAACTCGACCGTGCGCCGCCAAGGTTAGTGGGTCGGTCGTACCGACCAGCGAGGCCGCAGATTTCTTCGGGCCGGACGTTGTCGGCTATTCTCGTCGGGTTGCGCTGGCGGGTTTGTCCGCTGCGCTCCCCAAGACGTCAACGATATTCAGGAGTTCCGATGGCTGCCGTGTGCGACATCTGTGCCAAGAAGCCGGGCTTCGGTCACAACCGCCCGTGGTCGCGCAAGATCACGAACCGCCGCTTCAACCCGAACATTCAGCGTGTTCGCGCGGTCACCGCCAACGGCACCCCGAAGCGCATGAACGTGTGCACCGGCTGCATCAAGGCCGGCAAGGTCACCCGCTGATCCCAGCTTTTCTCGAAGGCCCTCGTCCACTCGGACGGGGGCCTTCGTGTTTGTCGGCGCTTCTGATCTGGGTGGAAAACGGACTCCCGAAAAACTGACAGACATGTCTGTCATCCCACGATCGCCCACCCTCGTGACGCCCAGACCCAGACAGACATGTCTGTCAGTTTTTCGGGAGTCCGTTTTCCACCCAGATCAGAAGTGGCGCCACCCCGTCGGGCCGTCGTACGGAGCTCCGTCGACAGTGACGCCTTCGCCTTCGGCGACGGTGCCGATGGCGGTCCAGCCCTCCGGTAGATCTCCCGGGAACGTCGCGAGGAGGGAGTGATCGTCTCCCCCACCGAGGATGATCGTGAGCGGGTCCGCACCGGTCGCGGCGGCGACCGCATGGAGCGGTTCGGGGATCTCGAACGCCGCGGAGCGTACGTCGATCGCCACTCCCGACGCCTGGGCGATGTGTCCGGTCTCGGACAACAGCCCGTCGGACACATCGATCATCGAGGTCGCGCCGGCAGCCGCGGCCTGCGGACCGGCCGCGTACGGCGGTTCCGGACGGCGATAGGCATCCACCAGCAGGCGCGGTGACCGGAACCCGCGACCGAGTACGGCGAGTCCACCGGCCGCCCACCCCTGCCGCCCGGCGAGAGCCAGCGTGTCCCCCGGCCGCGCGCCCGACCGCAGCACGGGAGCCTGGCTGACCGCACCCAGTACGGACACCGCCACGACGACCTGGGGCGCAGACGTGATGTCTCCCCCGATCACCGACGCTCCGACCAGGGCGGCCTCCTCAGCGAAGCCCGTGGCCAGATCGGTCACCCAGGCGACCTCGAGATCCGGTGGCAGGCCCAGCGAGAGCGTCAGCGAATGTGCGACACCGCCCATGGCGTTGATGTCCGACAGGTTCTGTGCGGCTGCCCGGTGGCCGACATCGGAACCCGCCACCCAGTCGCGTCGGAAATGACGACCCTCGACCATCATGTCCGCCGAGGCGACCACATGGCCCTGCCTGGTGCGTACCAGTGCCGCGTCATCGCCCGGTCCGACCACGACGTGCTCGCCCTGGCTGAACCGCTGCGTCAACAGCGCGATCAGGCCGAATTCCCCGAGGTCTGCCACCGTCTGTCCCACGCCTCCATCCAACCTCACAGTCGACGTTCACCGGACCACGGGAGACGCGCGCCGTCGTCCGCACTATGTTGGGAACCCCCACTCGGCGCACTCGGGCGCCGCCACCAAAGGAGTTCCCATGGCCGTACAGGCGTACATCCTGATCCAGACCGCGGTCGGGAAGGCGCACGACGTCGCCGACGCCGTGGGGGCGATCGATGGCGTCACCGCCGCGGAGGACGTCACTGGCCCGTACGACGTCATCGTCCGCGCTGAGGCCCGCAACATCGACGAGCTCGGGAAGCTCGTGGTCGCCAAGGTCCAGGAAGTCGACGGGATCACTCGTACGCTCACCTGCCCGGTCGTGCACATCTGACATGAGCAATCCCTCCTTCGGCTCGATTGCCGTCATCGCCGGCGGCCTCTCCCATGAGCGCGACGTGTCGCTGGCCAGCGGCCGCAACCTCGTCCGCGAGTTGCGCGGCCTCGGCCTCGAGGTCGCCTCGTACGACTTCGACCGCAACCTGCTCCACAACCTGGAGCGCGACAAGGTCGTCGCGGTGCTCCCCGCGCTGCACGGCCAGTTCGGCGAGGACGGCGAGATCCAGACCCTGCTCGAACTGATCGACGTCCCGTACGTCGGTTCGACGTCACAGACCTGCCGGCTGGCGTACGACAAGAGCGCCGCGCGCGAGTTGCTGCGGCGCGGCGGCATCCCGGTGCCGGACAGCGTCGGCCTGTCCTCGCAGACCTTCCGCGACGTCGGTGCGGCCACGCTCATGGAGCACGTCCTGTCCCGCTTGGGTGAGCGTGTCGTGGTCAAACCGGCCCGCGGCGGCTCGGCTCTCGGCGTCACCGGCGTGGATGGTCTGGCCGAACTGCCGTCGGCTCTCGTCGGCACGTACGCGTACTACGACGACGCGCTGATCGAGCGGTTCTACCCCGGCATCGATGTCTCTGTCGTCGTCCTGGAGGGTCCCGATGGCCCACAGGCGCTGACGCCGATCGCGATCGACTTCACCAAGGGTCACGAGTTCGACTTCTCGGCGCGCTACACCGCCGAGTTCGTCGGCCTGGCGAAGCCAGAACTCCCCCAGCCTCTGCTCGACGAGCTCGGCGACGTCGCCGTACGCGCGCACGAAACGCTGGGTCTGCGCGACGTGTCGCGCAGCGACTTCCTGGTCGCCGCGGACGGTTCGTACGTGGTCCTCGAGGTCGCGATCACCCCGGGCACGACGGAGACCTCGGTCTTCCCGTACGCGTGTGCCGCCTCAGGCACCACGCTGGGGCACGTCGCACTCGGGCTGCTCGAGCGGGCTGTCGCTCGCTAGCTCAGCTCTGCGGCGATCTGGGCGAACTCGACGCCCATCCGCTCGGCCAGTGCAGTCGCAGCCGAGAGCGGTCGCACCATGACCTTGAAGTCGTCGATGAGACCGTCGGCGTTCACCCGGATCATGTCGACTCCGTTGATGGCCAGACCGTTGACGGTCGCGGTGAACTCCAGCACCGAGTTGGGCGCGTCCGTGACCTCGCGGACGTACGTGAAGTCCTCGAAGACCCGGAACGCGGCACGCAGGATCGCCGCCACCATCGGCGCGCCGTCGTACGGCTTGAACGCAACCGGGCTGGTGAATCGCACCTCCAGTGCGAGCAGGGCCTCGACGTTGCTGACATCGCCGGCCTCGACCAGCTCACGAAATGCCTTCATGCGTCGATCATCTCAGCCCGATCGGGCGCTCGACTGCCAGCTGGATGAGCTGGTCGATGAGGTCCGGGTACGCGAGCCCGCTGGCTTCCCACATCTTCGGATACATCGAGATCGGCGTGAAGCCGGGCATCGTGTTGATCTCGTTGATGATCACGTCGCCTTCGGGCGTCACGAACGAGTCGACCCGGGAGAGGCCTTCGCCGCCGATCGCCTCGAACGCGCGGACCGCGTACTCCTGGATGGTGGCCGTGATGCTCTCCGGAAGATCCGCCGGGGCATCCGTACGCGCCTGTGATGCGGAGAGGTACTTCGCCTCGAAGTCGTAGAAGTCGGCTTCGTCGTGGTCGACGACGACTTCCCCGGGGACAGAGGCCCGGGCCGGCGCGCCGCCGCGTCCGCCCAGCACGGCGCACTCGATCTCGCGGCCTTCGATCCCCTGCTCGATGAGCACCTTCGGGTCGTGGAACCGCGCCAGGTCGACTGCGCCGACCAGGTGCGCGATGTCGTCGACACGGGTCACGCCGAGCGAGGAGCCTGCACGCGAGGGCTTCACGAAGACCGGGAAGTCGAGCTTGCTGGCCTCCGCGACGATCTCGGCCTGTCGGCGTTCCCAGTCGCGCGGGTGGACCACCACGTACGGGCCCACCGGCAGACCGGCAGCTGCCAACGCGATCTTCATGTAGTGCTTGTCCATGCCGACGGCACTGGCGAGTACGCCGCAGCCGACGTAACGGACACCTGCCATCTCCAGCAGTCCCTGGATGGTGCCGTCCTCACCGAACGGGCCGTGCAGCACCGGGAACACCACATCAATCGGACCGGCGTCCGAGAGCGTGTCCAGGGCTCTCCCGGAGTCCTCGGTGACCTCCGGGAGGTGGCCGCCAGCGAGTTCGAACTGGGCGGCGTCCGACGAGGTCAGCACCCACTGTCCGCCGCGCGTGATCCCGATCGGCACCACCTCGTACTTGGAGCGATCGATGGCGTTCAGGACACCAGCCGCGGTGGCCGCCGAGATCGAGTGCTCACCGGAGCGGCCGCCGAACAGCAGCGCGACGCGTGTCTTCCGGCCCGAGGTGAAGGGGAGGATCGTTGCGTCAGCCATGATCCGCGAGCCTAACGAAGGGCTTCGGCGACCTCATAGAGGCGCGCCCCGTTGGAGGCCTTGAAGAGCACCGCATCGCCAGTGCGCAGATGTCCGCGCAACCAGTCGACGGCCTCGTCGTTGGTCGAGAGGAAAACGCTGCCGGGGAACGCATCGTGCGTGCCTCGAGCAGGCTCGCCGATCACGACCACGGAGTCGATCCCGATCGAGGCGGCGTACGCGCCGACAGAGCGGTGTGCGTCCTCCGACTCCGCGCCGAGCTCCTTCATCTCGCCGAGCACGGCGACCGTGCGGGTCACGTCGTCAGCGGCGCCGATCGTCGCCAGCGCATCCAGTCCGGCCCGCATCGACTCGGGGTTCGCGTTGTACGCGTCGTTGAGGAAGGTGATGCCGTCGCGTTCGGTGAGTTCCATCCGCCACTTGGACAGTTCCGTGACCTGCCCCAGTGCCTCGACGACCGTCTCGAGAGGGACGCCCTCGATCAGTGCCGCCGCCGCGGCCGCAGCGGCGTTCATGGCCTGGTGCGCACCGACGAGCCGCAACGACACGTCGGCGTCACCCTGCCCGGTGTGCAGACGGAACGACGGCCGCCCGCGCGAATCCAGCCGCAGATTGACGACCCGTACGTCCGCATCCGCTCCCGTGCCGAAGGTGAAGGTGTCCTCCGGCGCGAGGACGGCCATCGCCGACACGGCAGGATCGTCGGCGTTGAGGATCGCGATGCCGCCCTCCGCCATGCCCGAGACCAGTTCGCTCTTGGCCAGCGCGATCGCGTCTCGCGACCCGAACTCCCCCAGATGCGCGGTGCCAACGTTCAGCACGATCGGGACGTCGGGGGCGATCAAGTCGGTGAGCTCGCGCAGGTGCCCGACGCCGCGTGCGCCCATTTCGAGCAGCAGGAAGCGGGTCTCCCGCGTCGCTCGCAGCGCGGTGATCGGCACGCCCAACTCATTGTTGTACGAGCCCGCCGTCGCGACCGTCGGAGCCTCTGCGGCCAGCACGGCCGCGAGCAGGTCCTTCGTCGAGGTCTTTCCCTGGGATCCGGTCACCGCGAGGACAGTCAGGAAATCGGCTTCACGCAACACTCCGACCACGTGAGAGGCGAGCCGTTGCAACGCCCGCTGCGGGTCAGCAACAATGACCGTCGGCAACGAGGTGGCGCGACTCCCCAGCACCGCCACGGCACCGCGCTCGCGCGCCGCCTCGACGTAGTCGTGGCCGTCCACATGCTCGCCGACGAACGCGGCGAACAAGCCTCGGGGCCCCGCCTCGCGACTGTCGATCACCACCGGGCCGTCGATCGTCACATCGGCGCCAACCAGCTCGCCGTCGACGATGTCGGCGATCTCCGACAGCGACAGGGCGATCACGGCAGGCTCTCGATCGCTGCGCGCAGGGACGCCGAGATCCGGGCATCAATCAGGTGCTCGGAGTTCGGCACGACCACGAACGGGGCGTCCAGGATCTGCGCGGCACGCTGTGCCATCCACAGCGGCGAGACCTCGTCGGCCTCACCCCACACCAGGCGGACCGGCACCCCGGAGCGAGCGATCGTGTCCAGCTGCACCGCGTACTCCTCGTTGACCGCTTTGACGAGTACGTCCCGCATGTGGCCGGACGTCGCCCGGTAGTCCGGGGAACCGTACTTGTGGCGGTACTTCTCCATGGTCTCGTCGGTGATCAGCCCGTTCGCATGGGCAGAACGCGCCATCCGGAATCCGAGCGGCGGACGGGAGTGGGTGCGCCCGCGGAAGAACGGCACACCGGTCAGCACCAGGCCCCTGACGAGATCTGGCCGGGCGGCGGCCAACTGGATCGCGAGCCGTCCACCGAACGAATGACCGACCAGGACAGGTCGGTCCAGGTCGCCAAGGATCTGCGCGAGCCAGCCGGCGTACTCACTCGTCGACCATCCCGACGGCGGGGTCGGTGTCGCCCCGAACCCGGGGAGGTCGACCGCCAGGGCATCCATGCCGTCGAGGGTGGTCGCCCAGTCCGACCGGTTGCGCGCCCACCCGTGGAGCGCGACCACCTGCGGCTCGCCGTCACCGAACTTCTCGGCGTACGCGCGGCCCCCCAACAACGTCGCCAGCACGTCCACACCCTATCGAGTCAACCGGCGGGCGATGTCCGGCACACTGGTCGGATGGAGCAACTCAGTCCTGCCACCCAGGTCGTGCACGCGGGGCGGCCGCTGAAGGTTCCCGACGCGCCTCTGAACACGCCGATCACGATGGCGTCGACGTACGTCGGGGGCGGCGAGTTCGAGTACGGCCGCTGGACGAACCCCACCTGGACTGCCTTCGAGGAGGCGCTCGGGACACTCGAGGGTGGGCACGCGCTGGCGTACTCGAGCGGACAGGCGGCGACCGCCGTGCTGCTTGACCTGGTCTCGGACAGCACGGTCGTGTGCGGGCAGGCCTACAGCGGGACGATCGGCCAACTCGCCGACCTGCAGTTGCGTGAGCGCCTCCGGAGCAAGCTCGTCGACATCACGGATCTTGATGAGGTGGCGGCCGCCGTCGACGATGACGACGTCGCGCTCCTGTGGATCGAGTCCCCGACCAACCCCGGCATGGAGGTTGCGGATCTGCCGGCGTTGATCAAGCTCGCCCATGACGCCGGCGTACGCGTCGTGGTCGACAACACCTTCGCCACGCCGCTGCTCCAGCGCCCGCTGGAGCTCGGGGCCGACATCGTCGTGCACTCGGTGACGAAGTTCCTCGCCGGTCACTCCGACGTGACCATGGGCGCGGTGGTGGTCAGCGACGAGGAGCTGTTCAAGGTCCTCAAGGGCCGTCGGGATCTGCTGGGCGCGATCCCGGGGCCGTTCGAGGCGTGGCTTGCCCTGCGTGGTCTGCGCACCCTGGCCCTGCGGGTCGAGCGGGCCTCGGCCAATGCCCGCGAGCTGGCTTCGCGGCTGCGTGAGGCTGGTGTCGAGGTTCGCGACCCGGGCTTCGGCGCGATGCTCGCGATCGTGATGCCGACCGCCGAGGCGGGTGAGTGGGTGGAGCGGCGCGTACGCCTGTGGACGCACGCGACGTCGCTGGGAGGCGTCGAATCCACGCTGGAACGGCGCCGACGCTGGGTCAGTGAGTCGCCCGACGTGCCTGAGGGCCTCCTGCGTCTGTCGGTCGGGATCGAGGACGTCGAAGACCTCTGGGCCGACCTTGACCAGGCCATCAGCGCGAAAGGTGAAGAAATCTCGGACGAAAGGTAAAGAAATCTCGGACACCCAAACAGCGCGACGATCCACGGCACGTCATCGCGAACGGGATTTCTTCACCTTTCGTCCGAGATTTCTTCACCTTTCGCGCTCAGTCCCGTTCAGCCTTCGTCGACCGGGAGAGGATCGCATCGACCATGTCGGTCGGGGTGATCCGGCCGGCAACGACATCGTCGACGTACTGGACCAACGGTGCGTCCACGCCACTGGCTGCCGCGAGCGCCCGCAACGACGAGCAGGACTTCGCCCCCTCGGCGACCTGGTTGGAGGTCGCGATGATGTCGGCAGTGGTCTCCCCCATGCCGAGGCGCTCGCCGAAGGTCCGGTTGCGGGACAGCGGTGAGGAGCAGGTCGCGACCAGGTCGCCGAGGCCGGCCAGACCCATCAGAGTCAGCGGGTCGGCTCCGAGGGTCATCGCGAGGCGTGCGGTCTCGGCGAGGCCGCGTGTGATCACGGATGCGGTCGAGTTGTCGCCGTACCCCAGGCCGACCGCCATGCCGACGGCGAGTGCCACCACGTTCTTGTACGCACCGCCGATCTCGCACCCGAGGACGTCGGTGGATGTGTACGGGCGGAAGGTCGGCGAGTGCATCCGGCTCTGCAACGCAGTGGCGACGCGATCGTCCGCGCAGGCGACCACCGATGCCGCTGGCTCGCGGCGGGCGATCTCTTTGGCGAGGTTCGGACCGCTGACCACGGCGATCCGGCCGGGGTCGGCACCCGTCTCCTGGGCGATGACTTCGCTCATCCGGTTGAGGGTGCCGAGCTCGACCCCCTTCATCAGCGAGACGAAGACAGCATCGGGCGCGACCAAGGGCGCCCAGTCCTTCAGGTTCTCCCGCAGCGTCTGGGACGGGGTGGCCAGGACGACGACGTCTGCGCCGCCGATCGCCTCTTCGACGTCGTGGGTGCTGGTGATCCGCTCCGGTAGGGGAAGCCCGGGCAGATAGTCGGGGTTCTCGTGCGTCTCCCGGATCGCCTTCGCGAGCTCTTCCCGCCGCGCCCACATGGTGACGTCGTTGCCGGCATCGGCCAGGACGAGCGAGAACGCGGTCCCCCACGAACCAGAACCGAGTACGGCGATGTGTCGAGTCATGTCAGTCCTTGTTCGGGTTGCCGGTGGCACGCATGCCGTGCGCGATCGGGTCGAAGCGCTCCGCGGGGGCCTTCTCGCCCCGCAGATCCTCCACCAACGCGACGATCTCACCCATGATCAGGTCGGTCGCACGGTGTACGCCCTCGGCATCGTCCGCGATGCCGGCGAGGTTCATCGGCTCGCCGACGTTGATGTGGACGGTCTTGCGGGGGAACAGCTTCGGCTTGTTCGAGTACGCCGGCAGGATCTCCTGCGCCCCCCACTGTCCCACCGGGATCACCGGGGCGCCGGTCGCGAGCGCCAGCCGGGCAGCCCCTGTCTTGGGCACCATCGGCCAGCCGGTCGGGTCCTTGGTGATCGAGCCCTCGATGTAGACGACGACCAATTCGCCGGCGTTCACCGCCGCAATCGCCTCCGACAGGGCGTCAGCTCCGCCGGAAGAGCGGTCGACGGGGATCTGGCCCGCTGCGCGCAGGAACGTCCCGAGCCTGCCCCTGAACAGTGCGGCCTTCGCCAGGTAGTGCGACTGCCGACCCCACTCGTAGGTCAGGTGCGCCGCAGTGAGCGGATCGACGTGCGACACGTGGTTGATCGCGATGATCGCGCCGCCGTCCGCGGGGATCCGGTCGGCGTTGCGCCAGTCCCGCTTGGTGAGCGTGCGCAGCGGCACCAGCAGGATGGCGACGGCGAACGACCATGCCCAGTTGGGTCGTCGATTGAGCTTGCGGAACTTTCCCACCCGCCCAACTTAGTGGCGGCCGTCGCTCAGCGTCAGGAGGCACGCGTGCACAGAAAATGATACGAGCCGAGCCCCGGTCAGGGGCTCGGCTCGTATCTGTAGGTCGGTCAGGACTTCTTGGCCGGAGCCTTCTTGGCCGCGGTCTTTGCGGGAGCCTTCTTGGCCGGCGCGGTCTTCTTGACCGCCACGGTCTTCTTGGCGGCAGCCTTCACAGGAGCCTTCTTGGCGGGCGCAGCCTTGGTCGCAGCAGCCTTGGCCGGAGCCTTCTTTGCAGGCGCCTTCCTGGCGGCTGCCTTCTTCACTGGAGCCGCAGCCTTGGTTGCCGTTGCGGTGGCCTTCTTCGTCGCCGGCGCTGCGGCCTTCTTCACAGTCGCGGTGGCCTTCTTCGCTGCCGGAGCAGCCTTCTTCGCCGGCGTACGGGCAACGGTCTTCTTGACCGTGTTGACGCTCTTCTCGGCGGCGGCCTCAGCAGTCGCCACCGCCGTCCTCGCCTCCAACTTCGCGTCGCCGATGGCAGCGTCGACCTTCGCCTTCGCCTTGTCGACCGAAGACTTGGCCTTGGCCTCGGCCGCATCCACCCTGGCCTTGGCCTTGTCGACTGAGGCCTTCGTCCTCGCCTCGGCAGCATCCACCTTGGCCTTGGCTGCATCGATCTGTGCGGTGGCCTTGGCCTTGCGGCCGGCCGAGAGGCCCGGGAGCGAGCCGACGGCGTCCTTCAGGGCAGCCGACGGGCTGAACTCGAGGACTGCAGCACGGGTGCGCTTCGCGGTGTCGCCGGGGACGGCAGCGACCTTCTGGAAGGTACCGAAGCCGCGCAGGACGACCTTCTCACCACGCGCGAGTTCGCCGGACAGCGTGTCGAGCACGACGTCGAGCGCCTCGGTTGCCTTCTTCTTGTTGCCATCGAAACGCGCGGCGAGCGCGTCCAGGAAGCTGTTCGTAGCCACGGGGGAAACCTTTCTCCAGGTCAGGACGCTCCACGGTATTGAGAAATCAGGAAAAGCAAAAGGGCCGCACACGTCTGGTCGACGTGGCGGCCCTTCCGGATAGCCAGCGGGAGGACTCAGAGAGTCGTCGGCTTGAAGCTCGGACGCCCGGCCTCGTACGCGGCGATGTCCGCGACGTGACCCAGCGTGATGCCGATGTCGTCGAGGCCGTTGAGCAACCGGTGACGCGTGTAGTCATCGATGTCGAACGACGTCTCGATGTCGCCAGCCTTGACGGTCCGGGTCTCGAGGTCCACGGACACCTCGCCACCAGGATTCGCGTCCAGGTACTCCCAGATCCGTTCGACGGCCGACTCGTCGATCTGCGCAGCGAGAAGGCCGGCCTTGCCGGAGTTGCCGCGGAAGATGTCCGCGAATCGAGCCGAGACGACGACCTTGAAGCCGTAGTTCTGGAGCGCCCAGACAGCGTGCTCACGCGAGGACCCGGTCCCGAAGTCGGGGCCTGCCACGAGGACCGAACCGGCCTTGTACTGGTCCTGGTTGAGGACGAACTCCGGGTCGTTGCGCCATGCGGCGAACAAGCCGTCCTCGAAGCCGCTGCGAGTGACTCGCTTGAGGTACACCGCCGGGATGATCTGGTCGGTGTCGACGTTGCTGCGCCGCAGCGGGACGCCGACGCCGGAGTGCGAGGTGAACTTGTCCATGATCAGACTCCTGCTTCTAAAAGGCGCTGTTCAGACCGTGGCCGGAGCCAGATCGGCGGGCGAGGACAACGTGCCGCGTACGGCGGTGGCCGCAGCGACCGGGATCGAGACGAGGTGCGTACGACCGCCCTTGCCCTGACGACCCTCGAAGTTGCGGTTCGAGGTCGACGCGCTGCGCTCCTGCGGGGCGAGCGTGTCCGGGTTCATGCCGAGGCACATCGAGCAGCCCGCGCCTCGCCATTCGGCGCCAGCCTCGATGAAGACCTTGTCGAGGCCCTCCTCCATCGCCTGGTTGCGTACGCGCACCGAACCCGGCACGACCAGCAGGCGGGTGCCCTCGGCGACCTTGTGGCCCTTGATGATCTCGGCGGCCAGACGGAGGTCCTCGATGCGACCGTTGGTGCAGGAACCGACGAAGACGGTGTCGACCTTGACCGACCTCATCGGCTGGCCGGCCTCCAGACCCATGTACTCCAGGGCCTTCTCGCACGCGATCTTGTCAACCGGGTCGGTGAAGTCGGCCGGCGAGGGCACGTTCGCGCCGAGCGGCACGCCCTGGCCCGGGTTCGTACCCCAGGTCACGAACGGCGTCACGTCGGCGGCGTCGATCACGATCTCCTTGTCGAAGGTCGCGTCCGCGTCGGTCGTCAGGGTCTTCCAGTACGCAACGGCGGCATCCCAGTCAGCACCCTTCGGGGCCTCCGGCTTGCCGTCGATGTAGTCGAAGGTGGTCTGGTCCGGGGCGATCATGCCCGCCTTCGCGCCCCACTCGATCGACATGTTGCAGATCGTCATCCGACCTTCCATCGAGAGCTTCTCGATGGCGCCGCCGCGGTACTCGACGATGTAGCCCTGGCCTCCGCCGGTGCCGGTCTGTGCGATCAGGTAGAGGATCAGGTCCTTGGCGGTGACGCCGTCAGCCAGGTCGCCGTTGACGGTCACGGCCATGGTCTTCGGCTTGGCCTGCATCAGCGTCTGGGTGGCGAGCACGTGCTCCACCTCGGACGTACCGATGCCGAATGCGATCGCGCCGAACGCGCCGTGCGTGGAGGTGTGCGAATCACCACAGACGATCGTGGCGCCCGGCTGGGTCAGACCCAGCTGCGGGCCGACGACGTGCACGATGCCCTGCTCGATGTCGCCGAGCGGGTGCAGGCGTACGCCGAACTCGGCGGCGTTCTTGCGCAGCGTGTCGACCTGGGTCTTGGAGACCGGGTCGGCGATCGGCTTGTCCCAGTCGAGCGTCGGGACGTTGTGGTCCTCGGTCGCGAGGGTCAGGTCGGGGCGGCGGACCGTACGTCCAGCCAGGCGCAGACCGTCGAATGCCTGCGGAGAGGTCACCTCGTGGATGAGGTGGAGGTCGATGTAGAGCAGGTCCGGCTCACCGGGGTTGGACCGGACGACGTGCGCGTCCCACACCTTCTCTGACAGGGTCTTACCCATCACGCTCTCCTCACATGCGGCTACGCCGCGGGCCTTCGAAATCAGCGTCATCGAGACGCTTGAACAGCGTACGACTTGCGTCCAGCAAATGAGACATTTAGTCTTGCAATATGGACAACGGTCGTATGGACAGTACTCGGCTCGAGAGCGGCAGTGGCGTTGGCGTCCTCGACAAGGCCGCCCAGGTACTGACCGCTCTGGAGTCAGGTCCGCTCACGCTGGCGGGCCTCGTCGCCGGCACCGGACTCGCTCGACCGACGGCGCATCGTCTCGCCGTCGCACTGGAACACCACCGCCTCGTCGCTCGTGACATGCAGGGACGTTTCATTCTCGGCCCTCGCCTGGCCGAGTTGTCCAGTGCCGCCGGAGAAGACCGACTGCTGGCCACCGCTGGCCCGGTCCTGGCACGCCTGCGTGACATCACCGGCGAGTCGGCGCAGCTGTGGCGCCGCCAGGGCGACGTCCGCATCTGCGTGGCTGCCGCCGAACGGCCCTCGGGCCTGCGCGACACGATCCCGGTCGGATCTCAGCTGACCATGCGTGCCGGTTCCGCCGCCCAGGTGCTCCTGGCCTGGGAGGACCCGGAGCGGATGCACCGTGGGCTGCAGAACGCCGCCTTCTCTGCCGCTGCCCTGTCCGGCATCCGCCGCCGCGGCTGGGCGCAGTCGGTCGGCGAGCGCGAGGCAGGCGTGGCGTCGGTCTCCGCCCCCGTACGCTCCCCCGCCGGCAAGATCATCGCGGCTGTGTCCGTCTCGGGCCCGCTCGAGCGACTCACCCGTACCCCGGGCCGGATGCACGCGCCTGCCGTCCTCGCCGCGGCCGAGCGCCTGTCGGAATCCCTTCGCCGCGCAGCCGCTGAGTAGCCGCCGAAACCCGACATCCGTCAGGTCGAGACGACCGGAGAGAGGCCACGCGCCGCGCTTGCGCGAGCGCTTGTGCCGAGCGAGGGAGTGCTGCGCAAAGCGCAGCAGACCCGACGTTCGTCAGACTGCATCCCATGTGGAAGCAACTGACCAGCCGCGTCGCGTACGCGAACCCGTGGATCCGCGTCCTTGAGGACGAGGTCGTACGCCCTGACGGCGGCGAGGGCATCTATGGCGTGGTGGAGGTACACAACCCGGCCGTCTGGATCGTCGCGCTGACCGACGCCGATGAGGTCCTGTTGGTGACGGTCCAGCGCTACACGGTCGGGGAGAGCCTTGAGATCCCTGCGGGCGGCAGCGACGGCCAGGACCCCGTGGTGGCAGCGGCGCGCGAACTCGCCGAGGAGACCGGGTACGCCGCGACCGACTGGCAACAGATCGGCTTCTTCAACTCGCTCAACGGCATCTGCCGGGCACCCGGGTACGTCTTCCTCGCCCGCGGGCTCACCCAGGTGACATCGCATGCGATGCATGAGGAAGGCATCACCGAAGTCCGGCGCGTGCCGTGGTCAGACATACGCGACCTGATCGCCTCGGGCGCGTTCACCGACGCCGAGACGCTGTGTGCGCTGACGTACGCATCCATCGCCCTCAACCGCCCATGGTGAGCGGGTCGGAGGACTAACCTCCGTCCATGGACGCTGATTTCCTTCCGTTGGGCGATCCCGCCTGGCGCGACGCGTACTTGATCGGCGGAGAGCTCCGGCTCACCGAGGTCGCGATCGCGTCGCTGACCGCCCACCGGCGGCTCTACGAGACCGACGGGGTCCTGTCGGTCCGTCGCGGCGACCATCTCAAGCCGGAGGAGACGATCCAGCGGGTCGTGCTCAACCTGATCTCCCTGGAACCGCGGGCAACGGCCGCACTGATCGCGAAGCAGGTCCCGAAAACCGAACCCGTCCTTGCCATCGAGCGCGAACTCACCGACGCCGGCCTGGTCAAACGACAGCTCGGACGTCTGAAGCCGACTGCTGACGGGAAGGCCGCCAGCGCTCAGTTGATCGGCGCCAACGCGCAGCTGCGCGGCGTACGGGGTGTCGCGTACAACGGCCCCACAGCGGCGGGGTCCTAGAAGAGGCTCTCGGACTCGATGTCGAGCAGTAGTTGCTTGCGCTCGATCCCGCCGGCGTAGCCAGTCAGTGACCCGTCGGCTCCGATGACGCGGTGGCACGGGATCACGATCGGGATGGGATTCGACCCGTTCGCCAGGCCGACCGCTCGCGCAGCCGCGTTGGTCTTCCCCAGGCGCAGTGCGATGTCGCCATACGTCGCCGTCTCCCCGAACCGGATCTCGAGCAGCGCACCCCACACCTGCTGCTGCCACTCGGTCCCGATCGGGGCGAGCGGCAGGTCGAACACACTGCGGTCTCCCGCGAAGTACTCAGCAAGTTGTCGTGCACACTCCAGCAGCACCGGATGCTGATCGTCACGATCACCGCGTGGACGGCCATCGGCGTACGTGAAAGGGAAGAAGTCGATCGCCGCGATCGACCCCTCACGCTCCACCAGCCGCAGCCGGCCCACGGGCGAATCGATCTCTGTCCACATGAGGCATTACTACCAGCGGCCACCGACAGAACGTGACACACCGCCACGGTCCAGGCCCTCGCTGACTACACGGGGTCGTCGAAGAGCGCGCGTACGTCCGCGGCACCGAGTTCGGCCGACATCCCGGACTCACCGTCGAGCACTTTCGCAAAGAGGGCAGCCTTGCGCTCCTTGAGCGCCATCACCTTCTCCTCGATCGTGCCGACCGACACCATCCGGTACGCCATCACGTGTTGGGTCTGCCCGATCCGGTGGGTCCGGTCGATCGCCTGAGCCTCCACGGCCGGGTTCCACCAGGGGTCGAGGATGAAGACGTAGTCCGCCTCGGTCAGGGTGAGACCCGACCCGCCGGCCTTGAGGCTGATCAGGAAGACCGGCTGCGTCCCGCTCTTGAACTCCTCGATCACGCGCGGCCGATCGCGGGTGCGGCCGTCGAGATAGACGGTGTCGATGCCCTCGGCCTCGAGCCTGCGTTGCACCCGCCGCAGATACGTCGTGAACTGACTGAACACCAGCGCCCGATGACCCTCCGAGGCCAGTTCGGCCACCTGATCGACCAGCGCGTCGAGCTTTGCCGAGCCGACTCCCTCATGCTCGGCGTCGACCAGCGCCGGATCGAGGCTGAGCTGGCGCAGCCGGGTCAGCGCACTGAAGATCGCGATCCGGTTGCGGTTGAAGTCGTCGACCAGGCCCAGGACCGTCTGCCGCTCGCGCTGCAGGTGGGTGTCATAGATCCGTCGGTGCTTCGGACTCAACTCGATCGAGAGCACCTGCTCCTGCTTCGGCGGCAGGTCCGCGGCCACGAGGTCTTTCGTGCGACGCAGCAGGAACGGGCGTACGCGCCTGCGAAAACGCGCCAGCGCCTGATCGTCCCCGCCCTGTTCGACGGGGCGTACGACGTACTCGGTGAAGCGTTTCGGATGCGGATACAGGCCCGGCGCGACGATGGACAGCAACGACCACAGTTCAAGGAGGCGGTTCTCGAACGGCGTCCCGGTCAGCGCCAGCCGGAACGGCACGTCGAGCTGCCGGATCTCGTTGTAGGTCTTGCCCTGGTGGTTCTTCACGGTGTGCGCCTCGTCGAGGATCAGCCCACCCCACGACAGGTCCCGATACTCCTGCGCCCGCAGACGGAAGAGCGTGTACGACGTGACCACGATGTCGGCGCCTGCGTACGCCTCCGCCAGTGTCTGGCCCCGACCGGCCACCGTCGCGGTGACGGGACGGGCCACCAGACCCGGCGTGTGCCGAGCGGTCTCCGACACCCAGGTCCCGATCACACTGGTCGGTGCCACCACCAGGAAGGGGCCGGCTCCGGTACGCCGCGCATGGTCGATCAGCGCGAGGGTCTGCAGCGTCTTGCCCAGCCCCATGTCGTCGGCCAGGATCCCGCCCAGCCCGGCCTTCCACAGATAGGTCAACCAGCGGATGCCGTCGACCTGGTAGGGCCGTGGTTCCGCCGCCAGACCTTCGAGCAAGACGTCGGGCAGACCGTCGAAGTGCATCAGCGCCCGGGCGTTCCGAGCCCACTGGCTGGCCTGGTCATCGACCACGCCCAGAGCTTCCAGTTCGGCCCACATCGACAAGTCGTGGCGGCTGACTCGGAGGCCGTCGCCCGGCTGGTCGACCAACTGGGCGGCATCGGCAACGAGGTCGGCGAGCCGCGCGAACGCGGGATGGCGCGCAGGGACGTGGCGCCCGGCCTCGGTGAAGATGAATTCCTGGCCGGTCGTGAGCGCCGTGAGCACCGACCCCAGCGGGACCGACTCACCGTCGACGCTGATCGCGACCGAGAGGTCGAGCCAGTCGCGGTCGTCCTTGGCCTCACTGGCACCGAAGGTCACGTCGGGGGCTCGGATGGCGGCGCGATAGTCCCGGGGCTCGCCGACTTCGTCGAGGACGTACGCCCCGCTCTCGGCAGCCGCGCGCAACTCGGGCAGCACGTCGGCGACGAACCGCACAAGATCGGCGTCCGTCCATGACCGGGCGCCCCAGCCGGCCATTCCGTCCGGCGCCGTCAGGGCATCGAGGATCGCGCGTTCGGCGTCGAGGTCACGGTTGTCCGTCGTGCTCGGCAGCGAGTCCAGTACGTACGTCTGGACGTGACGGCCCTGGGCGTAGCGCCAGGTCCAGGAGGTACGGACCGAGGCCGTCGCCGCCCATTCGAGTGTGCAGACCAGACGCGGCGGTGCCACTGTCGGCACCTCATACGTCCCGTCGGAGGATCCCACCGACAGGTGTCGCCGCAGGCGCGGCAGGAACTCGACCTCGAACTGGTCACGTGCTGCGGCCGGCACCACGATGGGCGTACGCACCGGCAACCGTCGTTGCAGCGACGCCGGCAGCGGTTGGGCCAGCGGCACCAGGGTCAACTCGCGCGTCGGCCGCGGGTAACGGCCCGCATCCTCGGCACGTCGCAACAGCGCCAGGCCGTGGGCCTTGTCGCCGATCGTCGCCAGCTCGCCCTCGTCGTTCGGCCACCAGCGACCGTCGACCTGGACTCCGATGCGTACGGCCATTTCAGTGTCGTCGCGGCTGACGTCGGCCTGCACGGTCGCCGCATCGCTGTCGAGCGTGATGGAGGTCAGTCCCGGGCCGGGCAACAGTTCGATGCCCGCCTGCTGCGCGCGGCGCAACAGCGGCCAGACCATCGGACCGAGTGACAACAGATCGGGGTTCTGATTGCTGTAGCCCTGTACGAAGGTCGTGGCCATGTCCGCGAGCACCTCGACCTGGGCAGGCCGGTACTCCCGCTGATAGCGCATCCCGTACTCGGCATCACGCCAGGAGACACCGGTCTTGATCCAGTTGTCCCGCCTACCGCGCTTCATCGGTCGGATCGGCAGGGTGAACGCCTGCCCGCCCCAGCGCGATTCACGCGGGTGATACTCCACCTCGAGCGCCAGCGGCACCCAGGCAACGGACCCGGTCGGCTGCTGATCCAGGTCGCCCAACAACCCGGCGAGATCCTTGACCCAGCCGGAGACCGCGGCCGGCGTCGGCTCGGTCGAGCGCGCCTGCTCCGCCAGCAGGACCGCGACGCAGTGCTTGCATTCGTACGTGACCGGGCAACTGCAACGGGTGTCCCGAATCGCTCCCACATCGGTGACCGTGACGGTGGCGACGTACGGGTGTCGACCCGAGCCGCGTACCTCTCCCATCACGACGGTCTGACCGCGACCGGTCCCCGCGGAGGTCTTCAGCACGCGGCCCTCGGCGACGTACGCCCGGCCTCGGGCAATCGTCGCGGGGTCGAATGTCTGGCGCATCTGCTCCACCGACACAACGACCACCTGCCGAGGCTACCTACTCGGTGGCTGCGGCAGCGAAAGCGCAGAAACGACGAAGGGCCCCGCCGGAGCGAGGCCCTTCTGTTTGTACCCCCGACCGGATTCGAACCGGCGCTACCGCCGTGAGAGGGCGGCGTGCTAGGCCGCTACACAACGGGGGCAAAACATGCTCGCCAGACTCGGCGAACGAGAGGAAACATTAGCCGAGGCGACGAGTTCGCCCCAAATTCACGACGCCTTCGTACGCGGCTTCGTGAAGTCGATGACCGGGATCCCGGCCACCGTCGTCGGCGCGTAGTGCTGCCAGACCCACACCGAGATCAGGTAGGTCGTCTCGTCGACGGGCCAGACACAGACCGGCAGGAAGTAGCGGACCTGCCCGTGCTTCACCAGGTTCTGGAACGCGGCGAGTGAGATCCCGGGCGTACGGATCTTGTAGCCGCCGACCCCCATGACCGACTTGCCCGAGGCGAGCTCGTACGACGCGGCTCGCTCCGAGCCGACGGTCGCGGCGACCCACGGGCGCGATCCCGTGTCGCTGCGAAGCACCTGCGCGGTCGCCGCCGGGATCGACGGCGCCTGGCCGAAGCCGGGGATCGGGAGCGATGCGCCCCCGAAGACCTTCGGACAGTGGGTGGTCATCATCTCGGGTCGGTCCAGGGCGATGTCCATACCGATGGACGGCGTCACGACTGCGTTGGACCCGGCGTACCCGTGGGCCGGAATGCGCAGCGCGTACGCCGCCGGCCCGACGACCGCGAGGACCGCGGCAGCGACCATGGCGCCAGCGGCGACCCGGCCCCGGCCGATGAGAACCACGGCCGCGACTCCCAGCCCCGCGACGAGCAGCAGCCAGCCCAACACGCGGTAGTCTGTCATCGGCGCCCGCTGCAGGATGTGATATGCCCAGGCTGCAGAGACCGCCGCCGCGGTGGCGACCGCACGCCGCCCGGCCACAGGTGCGGCGACGGCGATCGTGATGGCCAGCCACGGCACGACGGCCACCATGTAGTAGTCGTGGTAGATGCCCCCCATCAGGATGAAGAACATGATGCTGATGACCATCGAGCCAGCCGCGATCAGCAGCACCGCCTTCAGCGGGTCCGTCCGCGGCCTCCGCCGCACCTTGACCAGGGCGACCAGACCGAGCAGCACTGCGGCCGGCACCAACCAGGACACCATCGGCAACGCGTTCCGGCCTGTCAGTCGGAACATCGAGATGAGGCCGTTCGAGGCACCCTCGTTGCCGGATCCGCCGGTCAGCCGACCGAAGCCGTTGTAGCCGAAGACCAGATCGATGATCGAGTTGTTGGTGGTGCCATCGATAAAGGGGCGATGACCCGCCGGGGTCAGCGCCACAATAGCGAACCACCAGCCGCACCCGACGATGATCGCCGCGGCGGCCCAGAGCAGGTCGACGAGTCGGCGCTTGACCGTCCCCGGGGCGAGGTCGAGGTGGGCCAGAGCGAAGACCGGCACGACCAGTCCGGCCTGCAGCATCTTGGTCAGCACTCCGAACCCGACCAGCAGACCCGCCGTGATCAGCCAGCGTCGCGCACCGGTCTCAATGGCGCGGATCGTGGCGTAGCCAGCCGTCACCAGCAGGAAGACGAGCAATGCGTCCGGGTTGTTGTAACGGAACATCAGCGCAGCCGCCGGGGTGAGCGCGGTGACGATCGCACCGAAGACGGCAGCTCTTTCGGTCGCCACCCGGCGCACGATCAGATAGACCATGCCGACGGTGGCGACGCCGAGAAGAGCATTCGGCAGCATCAGCGTCCAACTGTGCAGGCCGAAGATCCGAACCAGGATCTCGGGCAACCAGAACGCGGCCGGCGGCTTGTCCACCGACATCGCGTTGTGCGGATCAATGGACCCGAAGAACGCCGCCTCCAGGTTGCGCGAGCCCGCCCAGACCGCGGCGCTGTAGTACGTGTTGCCCCACTGGTTCACCGCGAGATTCCACGTGTACAGAACGAGCGATCCGGTCAGGACCGCGGCAATCGGCAAACGATCGCGTACGCGCTGCGACAGGCGGGTGGGGGCGGGATCCTCGGGCACGGCCTGACTCTAACCGTCGCGGCGTGCGACCCCCGGAAACGCCGAACGGCGACTCGCAGGAGTCGCCGTTCAATGTGGCTGGGATACCAGGACTCGAACCTAGAATGACGGAACCAGAAACCGTAGTGTTGCCAATTACACCATATCCCAATGGCTCACTTCGGCCCTCGAAAGAGCGTCGGCCAGCCGTTGGAGAACGTTACCCGGCGACCGGGGTTGACGCGAAATCCGGCATTGACGCGGCGTGGTCAGACGGTTCGCGCGGCTCGGTAATTCATCTCACCACCTATTCGAACATTTGTTCGTTTTTGTCGGTGGCCGGCGGTAAAGTTGTGGCAACTCGAGGAGCTGCCATGGACGACCCGCATCACACCCACCCGGTGTTGGCGTGTGCGCGTACGGTCCGCTCCGCACTCATCGATGTCGCCGACCTCGATCCGACGTTCATGCCGACGAAGGACAAGGCGGCCGCCCTCCTGGCGATCCGCGAGGCGTTGGCCTCCGCGGCCTCATTGCAGGCAAGGTTGCTGGCGGCAGCGGACGATGTGGCCTTCGACGCGGGCGCGCGGGACGTCGCCGCCTGGCTGGCGCACGAGGCGCACGACGACGTCCATGCCGTACGTCGCTCGCTTCAGCTCGGTCGGTCGCTTGAGTCCGCGCCGATCGTGTCGGCAGCGCTCGCGGAGGGTGTGATCGATGTTGCCAAAGCCGGGATCATCGTCCGTGCCCTCGACGGACTCCCCTCCGATGTGACCGCCGAACTCCGCGATCGTGCCGAGGCGGCGCTGGTGGATCAGGCTCCTACCCTCTCCCCCAAGGCGCTCTCTCGCGTGGCTCGCCATCTGGAAGCGGTGGTCGATCCAGACGCGGCAGATGCGGCCGAAGCGAAGGCGCTCTTGCGGGAGGAACGGTCGGCGTGGGAGAAGACGTCCCTGCGAATCCTGGATCGGTACGACGGCACCTCAACGATCAGCGGCGTCATCCCGGCGTCGGCCGCCCAGCGGCTCCGGACGTACGTGGAGGCGTTCACCCAGCCCCGGAAGCTCGACGGCGAGACTGCCCGTGCCGATCAGTTGCTGGGCCGGGCGTTCTGCGACCTCCTCGAGCACATCAATCCGGCCACACTGCCGAAGCACGGTGGTCACGCGACCACCGTCATGGTGACCGTCCCACTGGCCGTCCTCCGCACCGACTTGGGTGCCGCGTCGATCGGCGGGCTCGACTCCGACCAACGACTCAGCGCCGCCGAAGCACGCCGATTGGCTTGCACCGCCGAGATCATTCCTGTTGTCCTGGGAGGCAGGTCGCAGGTGCTGGACCTGGGTCGTGCGCAACGGTTGTTCACGCCAGCCCAGCGCAAGGCGCTGCGCACCCGACACTCCACCTGCCAGGTCCAAGGCTGCGACGTGCCCTCGACGTGGTGCGACGCCCACCACGAAGACCCCTGGTCCCGTGGCGGCCGCACCGACCTCAACAACGCACTACTCGTGTGCGGTCACCACCACCGAAGGCTTCACGACTCGCGGTACCAGTCGACCCGCAACGGCAGGCTGCTGGAACTGCATTTGCGCAGGTAGGACGGGCCAGGACGCATCGTTGGGCGCCGATGCCGACACCCACAGACCGCACTTCAGGCGGCTGCAGCTGGAGCGGACGCGAAGTCCGGCCCACGCCGGCGGGTGGCCCAGACGACCAGCACGAGGAACACGCCGTTCTGCGTGAGGGTCACCGGCACGACCCACCAGGTGCCACCGGACGCAGCCAGAGTCGCGCTGACGGAGTGCGTCCCGATGGCGACCCCGAAGGCGACCAGATTGTTGAGGACGTGCATCGCGATCCCGGCCTCGAGACCTCCGCTGACGAGCACCACGACGCCGGCCATCAGCCCGAACGTCAGTCGGTCGATGAACACCGGCAGACCCTGCGATCCGTGTGCGGCGGCGAACAGCAACGCGGGCACGACCACAGCAACAGCCTTCGGCGCGACGCCGCCCATGGCCTGGGTGAGATAGCCGCGGAACATGAACTCCTCGCCCATCGCCTGCAACGGCGTCGTCAGCGCGACCACCGCGATGAACGCAGCGGTCCGCTCGGTCGAGTAGTGCTCGGCCGCGGCCGCGCTGGTCGTCGACGGGATCACCAGTTCGACCAGCACGGTCACCGCCAGGGTGAGGATTCCCAGCCCGAAGCACACCGCCAGCCAGCGCCACCGGAACCGCTGCGCAACGCTGATCAGGAAGCCGGGGCGTACCCGATGGACGAACCAGGTCAGCGCGACGGCGACGAGGATCCAGCCCGCGTTGTTGAGGTTGAGGGCGGCCAGGTCAGGCGGGGTGACGCCGACCTTCGCGGTGAGCCGATCCGTGCTGATGAAATCTGCCCCACCGATCGCATTCGCGATCCGGATCCCCAGAGCGGCAACAAGCGGCACCAGCACCAGCGCACCGACGAAGGCACCCACGATCCCTACAACCCACAACCCCCAGCTGTGCCGGCCGAGCCGGTGCAACTGGGGGTACGTGAGGCGCGGCGAGGTCAGAGCGCAGCCTGCAGTCGGCGAAGCGTACGGTCGCGACCGAGGAGTTCGAGCGATTCGTACAGCGGCGGGCTGATCCGACGGCCGGTGGTGGCGACGCGTACTGGACCGAACGCGACGCGCGGCTTGAGGCCCATCTCCTCGACGAGAGCCAGGGACAGCGCATCCGAGATGGTCGCGGCCGACCAGATCTCGATCGACCTCAGGGCGTCGTACGCGGCCTGGATGACAGCGGGACCGTCGCCGGCGTCGACGACCTTCTCCTTGTCCTCGGCGTCGACCGTGAAGTCGTCATCGGACACGAAGAGGAAGCGCAACAGCTCACCGACCTCGGTGAGCTTGTTGACCCGCTCGGCCACGAACGGCATCGCCAGCTCGAGCAGTTGCTGGTCGGCTGGCGACACCGGGTCGGTCAGCACGCCGTCGCGCTTGAGGAACGGCAGCGCCCGATGGGTGCAGTCCTCGACCGAGAGTTGGTGCATGTGCGTGGCGTTGATCGCCTCACACTTCTTGATGTCGAAGCGGGCTGGGTTCGGGTTGACGTCCTTGATGTCGAACGCCTCGACCATTTCCTCCAGCGAGAAGATGTCGCGATCGCCAGCGATCGACCAGCCGAGCAGAGCCAGGTAGTTGAGCAGGCCCTCGGGGATGAATCCCTGGTCGCGGTACGCCAGGGCGTGCGCCTCGGGGTCACGCTTGGAGAGCTTCTTGTTGCCCTCCCCCATGACGTAAGGGAGGTGCCCGAACTCCGGAGTCAGATCAGCGATCCCGACCGCCTTGAGCGCGTCGTACAGCGCGATCTGGCGCGGGGTGCTGGAGAGCAGGTCCTCGCCGCGCAGGACGTGGGTGATCTTCATGTACGCGTCGTCGACCGGGTTGACCAGCGTGTAGAGCGGGTCACCATTGGCGCGGGCCAATGCGTAGTCCGGGATGTGCTTGGTCTCGAACGTCACGTCTCCGCGGACGAGGTCATTCCAGGTGATCGAGCCGTCCGGCATCCGCAGCCGCGGCACCCACGGCCGCCCCTCGAACGCGGCGAGCTGCTCGGCGGTGAGGTCGCGACAGAAGCCGTCGTAGCCCATGATCGGCGCCTCGGGCTTCGTACCCTGGCCACCAGCGGCAACGAAGGCCGCCTTCGCGGAGTCGTACGCGGCCTTCTTCTCCGCGAACCGGGCCTCGGTCTCCTCCGTCGTGCAGTAGCACTTGTACGCGTGCCCACCGTCGACGAGACGCGCGAGCGCGTCCTTGTAGAGCTCAGTGCGCTCGGACTGGCGGTACGGGCCGTACGGGCCGCCGACCTCGGGGCCCTCGTCCCACTCCAGGCCCAGCCAGTGCAGCAGGTCGATCACGGCGGCCTCGGACTCAGCGGTCGAGCGCTCCTTGTCGGTGTCCTCCACCCGGAACACGAAGGTGCCGCCGTGGTGGCGCGCGAAGGCCCAGTTGAACAGAGCCGTACGCACCAGACCGACGTGCGGGGAGCCGGTCGGGCTCGGGGCCATACGTACGCGAACAGTCATTTCTTGGCTACCACCGTGTTCATCAGCGCACCCAGGACCGGGCTCGCAACTTCTACTTCTTGTCCCACCGTCATCGGGCCGACACCGGACGGGGTGCCGGTCAGGATGACATCGCCGGGCAGCAGCGTCATCACGCTGGTCACCGCCTCGATGAGCGTCGGGACGTCGAACATCAGATCCTTGGTCGAGCCGTCCTGGACGAGATCGCCGTCCAGGTAGGTCTGGATCGCGATGCCGTCCTTGATCGTCTCCAGAGCAAGTTCGGTCTCGATCCACGGGCCCAGCGGGCAGAACGTGTCGAAACCCTTCGCGCGCGTGAACTGACCGTCGCGCTTCTGCAGGTCCCGCGCGGTCACGTCGTTGGCGAGCGTGAAGCCGTAGATGACCTCGGCGGCACGTTCCTTCGGCACGTCACGGCAGATCCGACTGATCACGATCGCCAGCTCGCCCTCGTAGTGCACGTTTTCGCTCTGGGTCGGGTAGACAATGCCGTCGCCCGGGCCGACGACCGCCGTGTTGGGCTTGAGGAACATCAGCGGTTCGGCCGGTACCTCACCGCCCATCTCAGCGGCGTGGTCCGCATAGTTCTTGCCGATGGCCACGATCTTGCTCCGCGGGATGATCGGCGCCAGCAGGCCGACCGCGCTCAGCGGGTACGTTTGCTCGAGGATGTGGACGCCGGCGTACAGCGGGTCACCGGCCAACGCGACGATGACGGCGTCGTCAGCGGGCTGACCGAACTCGTCCAGGTCGCCGGTCAGGGCTCCGTATTGCGGACCTTCGGTGCCGGGGACGGTGAATCGAACGATGCGCACGGCTTGAGGCTATCGGGGCATCTTCGTACCCCGAAATGTCAGGACTTCTCAGGTGAGGCGGAGCACCGCAGCGACGACGACGAACGCCAGAGTCGCGACATCCACCCCGGTCCAGAGCAGACCGTCATGGGCCTTCACTCGGTACCGCAGCGCGCCGACCATCAGGGCCGCGAGGCACGCGTACGTCGCGATCTGGAGCGGCTCCCAGGCGATGCCGACGATCACGCCCATGCCACCGAGGATCTCGAGGGTGCCGATGATGCGCCACAACTGCACGCTCACCTTGAGGTGATCGCGCATCTCGAGACTGAACGGGACACCGACCAGCTTCACCGCACCCGTGCAGATGAAGAGCAATCCGACGACCGACGCCAAGACGAACACATCAGCATTGTGCTCCTACCCTTGCCGTTGTGGAGGGAAGCGCGCACGTGGTGTTGTCACACAGCGCATGGTCGACTCGCGCCGCTGCCCACCGGGAGCGGCTGCTTCCGTACGTCACACCGCATCTCGAACGGCGCCATTCCGGGGTCCGGCATCCCGTCCATGACTTCCTGTTCACCTACTACGCCCACCGACCTGCCCAGCTGCTGCGCTGGCATCCGGGGTTCGGCGTACGACTGGAGAACGCGCCCGAGTACGAGGGGCTGCGCGGGTACGCCGAGGGCGCTGTCACCGCGGCTTGGCTCGCTCGCCAACTCCCGCTGATCCGTGGGCTCCGGAATCTGCTGTCGGCCACCGCCGGGCGTTCCCCCCAACTCGGATGTTTCGGGCTGCACGAGTGGGCGATGGTCTATCGGATGGAGGTCGATGGCGTACGCCACCCGGAGTGGCCGCTGCGGCTGTGGGGGGCCGGGACCGATGCGGTCGTCGAGTCGCACCGGATTCAGTGCTCGCACTTCGACGCCTACCGGTTCTTCACCCCGCCGGCGCTGCCGCTCAACACCCTTCGGCCCGGGGTCGGTGACCGCGCCGACTTCGAGCAGCCCGGGTGCCTGCACGGCACCATGGACCTCTACAAGCATGCCTTCAGGCTGTCTCCGCTGATCCCTTCCGAACTCGTCGCCGACTGCTTCGAACTGGCGTGGAAGGTCAGGGTCCTGGACATGCGGGCGTCGCCGTACGACTTCGCCGACCTCGGACTCGAACCGGTCCGCATCGAGACGCCCGAGGGCAAGCAGGCGTACGCGGCTGCTCAGCGCGAGTTCGCCGAGCGTGCTGCGCCGCTGAGGGCTGCGATCATTGCGGAATGCGACCGGCTGCTTGGACGTCAACTCTGAGGCGGCGCTTCAAGATCGTCGCGTGCATCGGCGGAGCCGTCCTCCTCGTCCTGATCGGGGCCCTCATGATCGGCGGGTCCATCGGTTCATCCGATGGGGTTGATGGCCTGGTGCTCCCGGTCGGCGGCCGCGACTGCGACGTTCAGTTCCTTGACCATCAGGGCCACAGCCACGTGTGGGTCAACCGGGGCGGCAGATCTGGATGCTTCTGGTCGGCCGGCAGCCATCACACGATTTATCTGCGCGGCGGCGATCCGTCTCAGGCGACCGACGTGAGCCCGACGACGACAGCCGTCATCGGGGCGGTGATCGGGGGTGTTGGAGGCATCCTCGGGGTTTGTTCAGTCGCCGCGCTTCGCAAACGAGCCTGGACGTGGAGCGAATCAACACCGTCCTCCTGACCGCAAGGCGACCGGGGACTCGACCAACGTGCATCGGCGCTGGGTCAGTTGATCGCCCAGAGTGGCCGGATACGCGGACGACCGCGGTCTAACGCTGCCGAAACACGCACCATGCGCGTGAAACAGCAGCGCTAAGCGAGATCCAGGACCTGGCGGAGGCCGCGGTCGACCTGGTCCATCAAGTGCTGCGGCACGCGTGCAAGCGGCCGCACATGGAGGTCGCGGCGATCAACGGTGGCAATCGCCGTCACGTTGGCGACGCAATCCTTGGGAAGCCCGGTGACATTGACATCGAGGAATACGTTTCCAGGCATGGCCGACAGGGCCGTGTTGGATGTCAGGGCGACGACGATCGTCGTCTGCAATCTCGTGTCGTTGTAGTCGTCCGACTGGATCACCAGAACGGGACGCCGCTTGGCGGGGGCACTGCCCACGGGCTCCCCCAGGTCGCACCAATAGACCTCGCCGCGGGTCACCACTCGTCATCAGCGCCGAGCAGGCGGCGGCCGGTTTCGAGGGCGAAGTCGACCGACATGTCGGGATAGGCGATGTCGACAGCTGCGTTGATCGCGTCCTTGAGGTCATTCGCCTCCAACTCGGACGCGTACCGCTCGGCAGCCTGCGAGTAGAACTGCGACCGATTGATCCCATGTCGCTTGGCCATGCGCTCAACCCGTTCGAAAATCTCGTCCGGGACGGAGATCGCTGTCTTCATGACGTCGAGTATACCTCGGTATAACCCTGTTTCATTGGTCGACCGGTAGCGGCCGAACGCGCGTTCATCACGAACAGCACGATCAGGAACAGCGCCGTCAGACCGGGCGCCTCGCGTACGACCAGGCCGACCGGCGTCAGCCATGGCGCATGCTCGGACAGGCGATCACCCAACTTCGGTACGAACTCCTGCGCGGCATAGAGCAACACACCGAGCGTCGCGGTGACCCGCGTCCACCGGACGTGGAAGAGCGCCACGACGATGGCCGGGGCGACAAAGGCCCAGTGGTGCACCCAGCCGACTGGCGACAAGGCCGGCGCAGCCATGCCGATGATCAGGGCCGCCTCGAGGCTTCGCCCGCGGCGGTGGACGTACACGGCCGTGGCGAGTGCGGCGAGTGCGACCAGCACCGTGATGCCTTTGACGAGCATGGGCGGGGCACCCGGCCAGCCTGCGTCGAACATCCCCTGGATCGAGCCGTTGGAGGAGTTCGCGAGGCTGCCGGCACCGGTGACGACGCGGTTCTGCAGGTCCGATAGATGGAACCAGTACTCCGAACTGAGATGCGGCATCAGGACCCACGACGCCAACGTGACCCCGGCCGCGGACAAGGCACTCCACAGTGCCAGCCGCCATTGCCTCGAGAGGATGAAGTAGGCGATGAACAGGCCCGGTGTCAGCTTGATCGCGGTGGCCGCACCGACCATGACTCCGCGGGGCAGCCATCGGGCGGACGGACTGTCGTCGCTCCGCATCATGTCGAACAGCACCAACCCCATCAGCGGGATGTTGATCTGCTCGCAGGTCACGTTGTAGTTGACGACGTGGTCGCCCATCAGCAGCGCGAACACCCCGAGCACCACCAGTGCGCGCCGAGGCACGTCCGGCGTCAACCGCTCGACCAGGACGTACAGGATCGCAACCGTCACCAGCGTCCAGATCACGGTCACCGCCTGCCACGACAGCACGGTCAGCGGCGCCAGCGCGATCAGCGCAAAGGGCGTGTACGTGAAGAGCATCCCCGGCGGGGTGATCTGCGGAGACGTGATCAGCGACGCGTACGGATCACCGCCGTGGACCCAGCGATGTGTGGCACCGAGGTAGACCGCGAAATCGGCCGATGGATGACCGATCAGCCAGATCGAGAAGCCTGTGGTCACCGCACCGATGATCAGCGCAGCGCGTACGAGCCTCATGGCGCCGGACACTAGCAGCGGCTAGCGTCGAGGCATGGCCATCCTGAACCCGTACATCTCCTTCAAGGACACCGCCCGCGACGCGATGGAGTTCTACCAGTCGGTCCTCGGCGGCGAACTGTTCTTCGCCAAGTTCGGTGACATGGGCGACCCGGATGCGGCCAACGCCGAGGGCATCATGCACTCCTCGCTCCAGACTCCGTCGGGCTTCACCCTCTTCGCCTCGGACACCCCGGATGGCATGGACTACAACCCGGGTACGAACATCGCGATCAGCCTGAGCGGCAGCGAGTCCGAGGAACTCAAGGGTTACTGGGACAAGCTCAGCGACGGCGCCACCGTCACCGTGCCGTACGCGAAGCAGATGTGGGGCGACGAATTCGGCATGCTGATCGACAAGTTCGGCATCTCATGGATGGTCAACGTCTCGCCCCAGGGCTGAGCGTCCGCAGAGGCCGCCCACGGGGCCCATCGGCACGTCCCACCGCGACACCCCGACTGGGGAGTAACTTCCGAGCGGCCTCATACTGGAGCGTCCGGCCGTGCACAGCCGGTACGCGTGACCTGAGGAGTTCCATGACCATCTCGTTTGACGACCTCGCCGACAAGATCCTGGCTGGTGGCTCCGCCACCCCCGAGGATGCGGTGGCGGTCCTGCAGGCCGATGACTCCGAGCTGATGTCGATCGTCGCTGCGGCCGGTCGACTGCGCCGCAAGCACTTCGCCAACACGGTCAAGGTCAACTACCTGGTCAACCTCAAGTCCGGTCTGTGCCCGGAGAACTGCAACTACTGCAGCCAGGCCATCGGCTCCGAGGCCCCGATCCTGAAGTACTCCTACCTGTCGAAGGAAGAGACGCTCAAGCAGGCCGGGATGGGCCTGCAGGGCGGCGCCACCCGTGTCTGCATGGTCTCCTCAGGCCGCGGCCCCTCCGAGCGCGACATCGACAAGGTCGTCGAGATGACCGAGGCACTCAAGGACGAATACGCCGGTGTCGAGGTCTGTGCCTGCCTGGGCCTGCTCAAGGACGGCCAGGCCGAGCGCCTCAAGGCCGCCGGCGTGGATGCGTACAACCACAACATCAACACCGCCGAGTCCAACCACGACACCATCGTCCAGACCCACACCTACGCCGACCGGGTCGACACCATCGGCAAGGCGAAGACCGCCGGCCTCTCACCGTGCTCGGGTCTGATCGCCGGCCTCGGGGAAACCGATGAGCAGTTGGCCGAGGCACTGTTCGCGCTCAAGGCCCTGGAGTCGGACTCGATCCCGGTGAACTTCCTGATGCCGTTCGACGGCACCCCGTACGAGAACACCTGGGAGTTGTCCCCGGTGCGTTGCGTGAAGATCCTCGCCACCGCCCGGTTCGTGTGCCCCGACAAGGAGATCCGCATCGCCGGTGGCCGCGAAATGCACCTGCGCTCCCTGCAGGCCACCGCACTGCAGGTCGCGAACTCGATCTTCCTCGGCGACTACCTCACCTCCGAGGGCCAGGACGCGCTCACCGACCTGGAGATGCTGCGCGACAACGGCTTCTCGATCCTCGGCATGGACCAGGACGCGTTCAACGAACTCATCACCTCCCACCAAGCCGGCATCACCCACCGTGCCCACGCGACGCAGGGTGGATGTGCCACCAGTGGCGGGGCGTGCGGCTCCTCTGCCGGCGGTTGCGGCGACGGTTGCGGTGGCTGCTCGGTCGCCTCGACGTCGCCCGAAGCCGAGACCTCCGAGCACAACCCGGCGATCCGCCGCCGCGGCGCGGGGACCGAAGTTGCCGCCAACGCCTGATCCACGCGCCGACGGGTTGCTCGCGTACGACCGCGAGCACGTCTGGCATCCGTACACCTCGATGACCGAGCCGACCCCGGTTCGGCTCGTCGAGAGCGCCCGGGGGGTACGCCTGAGACTGGCCGGGTACGGCGAGGTCATCGACGGGATGTCCTCGTGGTGGGCGGCCATCCACGGGTACGCCGTGCCCGAGCTCGATCACGCCGCTCACTCCCAACTGGAGTCGATGTCGCACGTGATGTTCGGCGGCCTGACCCACGAACCAGCGATCACGCTCGCCCGGAAACTCATCGAGATCACCCCTGAGCCGTTGGACAAGGTCTTCCTGGCTGACTCCGGATCGGTGAGCGTCGAGATCGCGCTCAAGATGGCGTTGCAGTTCCAGCGAGGCTCCGGACGACCCGAGCGCAAGCGGTTCCTGGCGCTTCGCGGCGGTTACCACGGCGACACCTTCCACCCGATGTCCGTCACCGACCCCGACGGTGGCATGCACTCGATGTGGCGTGGTCTACTCCCGGAGCACGTGTTCGCAGACGCTCCCCCGGCACCGGGCGACGACATCGATGGCTGGGCCGCGGGCGTACGCGCCCTCGCTGAGCACCACGCGCACGAGCTCGCCGGAATCATCGTGGAACCGCTGCTCCAGGGCGCCGGCGGGATGTGGCCGTACGACGCCGCGTGCCTGACGGTCCTGCGCGAGATCGCGGACGAGTTGGGGCTGGTGCTGATCTTCGATGAGATCGCGACCGGGTTCGGCCGGACGGGTCACCTGTTCGTGTCCGAACTGGTCACCCCTGACATCCTCTGCGTCGGCAAGGCGCTCACCGGTGGCTACCTGACGATGGCCGCCGTGCTCACCACCGGGCGGATCGCCCAGGGCGTGTCCGACTCGGAGTCGGGCGTACTCATGCATGGGCCCACCTTCATGGCGAACCCACTGGCCTGCGCGATCGCCACCGCCTCAATCGACCTGCTGGCCTCGCGGGGTTGGGAGACCGATGTGGCCCGGGTCCACAACGCACTCGGCGGCCTGGAGAAGGTCCGCTCCACGCCCGGAGTCGCCGACGTACGCGTCCTTGGCGCGGTCGGCGTCGTCCAACTCGACCACCCGGTCGATGTGGTCGCCGCGACCGAGGCTGCGCTCGGGAAGGGCGTCTGGTTGCGACCGTTCCGCGACCTGATCTACACGATGCCGCCGTACGTCTGCACCACCGACGAGGTCGAGCAGATCGTGGCGGCGATCGAAGCGGCGGTGGCTGTCGGATGACCTGGAACGACTGGCTCGCCGAACAGGCAGCTGCCCGCGAGGCCGCGGGACTGACCCGGCGGCTCAAGCCGCGGGCGTACGACGACGGCGTGATCGACCTCGCCGGCAACGACTACCTCGGCCTGGCCAAGCATCCGGCGGTCACGGCTGCCGCAGCTGCCGCGGCGGTCCGTTGGGGTGGCGGCGCGGCTGCCTCGCGCTTGGTGACGGGCAGCCTCGGCATCCACGCTGAACTCGAGACCGAACTCGCCGCGTATCTCGGCCAGCCCGCCGCCTTGGTGTTCTCGACCGGCTACCACGCCAACCTCAGCATCGTCAGCGCGCTCGCTGACAAGGACACCCTGATCGTCTCGGACGCGCATGTCCACGCCTCGCTGATCGACGCCACTCGACTCGCGCGCGCCGCGGTCACGGTGACGCCGCACAACGACGTGGCTGCGGTGGACGCGGCGCTCGCCGGGTCGACCCGGGCGTTGGTGCTCGTCGAGTCCATCTACTCCGTCCTCGGAGATGCGGCACCACTGGCCGACCTCGCAGCAGTCTGCGAGCGCCACGGCGCACTCCTGATCGTCGACGAGGCTCACGGGCTCGGCGTGCACGGCGCCGGTCTGGTGGCGCAGGCCGACCTCGCAGGTCAGGACCACGTGATCGTCACCGCGACGCTGTCCAAGGCGCTCGGCAGCCAGGGGGGCGCCGTACTCGGCTCCTCTGCGCTCATCGAACACCTGGTCAACCGGGCCCGACCGTTCATCTTCGATACCGGCTTGGCTCCCGCCTCAGCCGCCGCGGCCCTCGGTGCGCTGCGTCTGCTCGAGGCTGACGCCGATGCCACCGACCGGATCCGTCGCCGGGTCGAGGGGTTCGCGTCCCGCGCCGGCGTCGAGGCGCCGGCCGGCGCAGTCACCTCGATCCCGATGCCCACTCCCCAGGCCGCGCTCGCAGCCGCCGAGGCGTGCGCGGCCGAGGGCGTACGCGTCGGATGCTTCCGCCCGCCCTCGGTCCCGGATGGCATCTCCCGGCTGCGGGTGACGGCCAACGCAGGCCTCAGTGACGAGGACTGGCAGCGTGCGACCGACATCGTCATCAAGGTCGCGGAGGCGCACCGATGAGCATCCTCGTCGTCACCGGCACCAACACCGGGGTCGGCAAGACGATCGCGACGGCTGCCCTGGCAGCACGGGCCGCAGCGGCGGGCCAACGCGTCGTGGTGGTCAAGCCCGCCCAGACAGGTGCCGTCGACGGCGACAGCGATGCTCGGGAGATCCACCGGCTCACCGGCGTCGAGGTCCAGGAATGGACGGTCCTGCAGGAGCCGTTGGCGCCCGACACAGCCGCGGGGCTCGAAGGAGTCCAGATCCCGCGCGTGAGCGAGTACGCGGCGCGGATCACGGCGCTCGCGCCTGCGTACGACCTGGTGATCGTCGAAGGCGCCGGGGGGCTGCTCGTACGCCTCGACGCGGAGGGCGGCACCGTCCTCGACATCGCAGCCCAGACCGATGCCGACGTGGTGGTCGTCTGCGCTGCCGGCCTCGGCACGCTCAACCACACCGAACTCACCGTGCAGGCCCTTCGCGCCCGAGGGGTCGAACCGGTCGGGCTGATCATCGGGTCGATGCCCGCCTCCCCCGGCCTGGCCGAACGCCTCAACCGCGACGACCTGCCCCGGGTCAGCGGTGTGCCGGTCATCGCCGAGATACCAGAAGGCGCCGGTACGGTCGCCCCGGAGGAGTTCCGCACCAGCGCCTCGGGCTGGTTCAACGACTGATCAGTCGAGACTCTCGGCCGCCGCTGCGGCCTTCAGCGCCTCGACGTACTCCTGACTCTCCGAACGCAGCCGACTCAGGAACGACTTCGTGCGCTCGTGCTGCGGATTGTTGAAGACCTCGGTCGGCGTCCCCTTCTCGACGACGATGCCGCCGTCCATGAAGACGACCTGGTCCGCCACATCGCGAGCGAAGCCCATCTCGTGGGTGACGACGATCATCGTCATGCCCGCGTCAGCGAGCTCACGCATGACCGACAGCACCTCCCCGACCAGCTCCGGGTCGAGTGCCGAGGTCGGCTCGTCGAAGAGCATCAACTTCGGGTCCATCGCCAGCGCACGGGCGATCGCGACCCGCTGCTGCTGACCTCCGGAGAGCTGAGCGGGATAGTGATCGCACCGGTCGCCCAGGCCCACGCGGTTGAGCAGTTCGAGCCCACGCTCGCGGGCCTTTGCCTTCGAGAGGCGCTTGACCTGGACGGGCCCCTCGATGACGTTCTCGAGCGCCGTCTTGTGCGGGAACAGGTTGAAGCGCTGGAACACCATCCCGATCTCGCGACGCTGGGCTGCGATCTTCTTGTCGGTCAGCCGGTAGAGCTTGCCGTTGCGGTCCTCGTAGCCGGCCAACTCACCGTCAATCCAGATGCGGCCGCCTTGAATCGTCTCGAGCTGGTTGATGCAGCGCAGGAACGTGGTCTTACCGGAGCCGGACGGGCCGAGCAGACACACGACCTCCCCCGAACGGACGTCGAGATCAACGCCTTTGAGCACTCCGTTCCCGTGGAAGCTCTTGTGCACGTTGACGGTGTGCACGAGCGGCGCACTGGACGTCATCGGTGGCCTCCGGAGTCGCTGGTGGAGAGTGCCTTTACCTTGAATGTGAAGAGTTTGCGCCTTTGTTCCTTGGAGCCGAACCCTCGTCCGAAGTAACGCTCCAGATGCATCTGGCCAAACATCATCACGCTGCAGATCACGAGATACCAGAGGATTGCAGCGACATCCGTATCGAACGATTTGAACGTGTTGAGGCCGATGTTGTTGAGCTGGTAAAAGAGTTCGACGGTGACCGGGAGAGCCGTCATCAAGGTGGTGTCCTTGAACATACCGATCGTCTCGTTGCCTGTCGGCGGCACGATCACCCGCATCGCTTGTGGCAGCACGACCCGCCACATTGCCTTGCCACGAGACATGCCGATCGCATACGCCGCCTCCTGCTGCCCCGGGTCGACGGACAGGATGCCGGCGCGAGCGATCTCAGCCATGTACGCAGCCTCTGAAAGGCCGAGCCCGAGAATTCCGCCCAAGATGCCGCCCAACAGGTGGTTCGCATCAAGGCTGAAGACCTGGAGGCCGCCGTGGAGGCCGAATAGCTTCATCAACTCAGGCCCGAACGGAATCCCGACACCCAGTCCGCCTCGCGAAGGCGGAAAGACCACGCCAAGCGCACCCATCAGCGCGAGCAGCACGTACCGCGGGACACCGCGGAAGAACCAGATGTAGAACCAGGCCGCGTAGGAGAGGACCTTGTTCTCGCTCAATCGCATCACCGCAAGCAGCACACCCAGCGCGACCCCGATGGCCATCGCGCCGAAGGTTGCCACGATCGTCCCAGCAACCAGCCCGTGGATCACCGGGCTCTGAACCATCGCCTGCCCGATGAAGTTCCAGTCGAAGGCTGGGTTCGTCACGAGGATCTGGATGCCCTTGGCAGCCAGCACGAGGATGACAACGACCGCCAACCACCGACCGGGATGGCGCACGGGTACGGCATTGATGGAGCCGGGGCGCTCGGCCCCGCCCCCGGTGCTACCGGGGGCGGAGGCTGAGCCAGTTGACTGAGTGCTCATGGCGATCGCGAATCAGCGGGTCACTGTACGGCCGGGTCGACAGCGAAGCTCTTGATCCCGCCCTGAGTTGCGCCCCAAGCCTCCAACACCTTCGTATAGGTACCGTTCTCGTACATCACTTTGAGCGCAGCCGCGAACGCGTTGGCGAGCGCCGTGTTGGGCAGCGAAACCACAAAGCCGTAGTGCGCCGAGCCGTAGATTGTGCCAATCGTCTGCAGTTTGCCCGTGGACTGCTTCACCGCGTAAGCCGTGATCGGCGAATCAGCCAGCATGGCGTCGTCCTTACCGCTGATCACCGCAGCATTCGCGGCAGTCTGCGCGTCGTAGTGATCGACGTGCAAAGGCTTGCCGAGTTTCTCGCATGCCGCCACCTTCGGCGGAAGGTCCTGCAGCGCCTCGGTGGTACCGGTTTGCACCGCAACACTGATGCCACACGGACTCTTCACATCAATGTGCTTGGGGTTGCCGACCGGAGCAGCCCACTCAGTGCCAGCCATGAAGTAGCTCACCATGTGAGCCTGCTTCTTACGCGCATCGGTGATCGAGAAGGCCGAGACGCCCACGTCGTACTTGCCGCTACCCACCCCGTCGATGATCGAATCGAACTTTGCGGTCTGGTACGTGGCCGTCAGGCCAAGGGTCTTGGCCACGGCGTTGAACAAATCGACATCAAGACCGACAGCGGTCTGGCCGTCGCCCGCGAGCGCGTCGACCGGTGGATAGGTCGTGTCCATGCCCACGAGCAGCGTGCCCTTGGCCTTGACGGCTGGCGGGAGAAGCGCGGCCGCCGCAGCGTCAACCGAGGTCGTGACCGTGGCCGACGCACTCGGGGCAGTGTTGGTCAGCGAATTGGAACCACAGGCCGCGAGGGCCAGGGATGCGGCCGTCGCGGAGACGGCGAGTGAAAGGCGGCGCATGGGGCTTCCTTCTCTAGTGATGGACGGGCTCTGAACTGCGTACAAACAACTTGGCATATCTCACACCCTTTTTGTTTCGAGTGGGAGACGACCCTCGGGGAGAGGGCTGACAATCGGCACGCCGGGGCGGTACGCGAGGTGGATGTGGGAGGGCGCGGCCAGCACCGCCAGGTCCGCGAGGGCTCCCGGGACGAGTACGCCGACGTCGTCGCGACGCAGCGCTCGAGCGCCACCAGCGGTCGCGGACCAGACCGCCTGCGCGGGAGTCATCCTCATGTCCCGTACGGCCACCGCGATGCAGAAGGGCATCGAACTGGTGTAGCACGAACCCGGGTTGCAGTCGCTTGCGAGCGCGACCGTGACCCCGGCGTCGAGGAAGCGGCGGGCGTCCGGATAGGGCTGCCGCGTGCTGAACTCGACGCCCGGCAGCAGAGTCGCCACCACACCGGCGTCGGCCAGGTTGCGCAGGTCGTCGTCGGTGGCGAATGTGCAATGGTCGGCGCTGGCCGCCCCGACCTCGCAGGCGACCTCAATGCCGGGCCCGTGACCCAACTGGTTGGCATGCATCCTGGGGAGCAGCCCCTTGGCGATGCCTGCCTTGAGGATCGTACGGGCCTGATCGGCATCGAAGGCGCCACGTTCGCAGAAGACGTCGATCCACTTCGCGTACGGCGCGGCGGCCTCGAGCATCGGACCGGTGACGGTCGCGACGTACTCCTCGGGCGTGGTGTCGGCAGGAACGACATGAGCACCCAGGAAGGTGGTCTCGGACGTGTGGCGCGCGGCGATCGCCAGACTCCGGGCCTCATCGCCGACGCTCAGCCCATATCCACTCTTGATCTCGACCGTGGTCGTGCCCTGGCGGCGCATCTCCGCGAGGAGGCGTACGAGGTTGGCCTCGAGTTGTTCATCGGTGGCGGCGCGGGTCGCCGCGACGGTGCTGCGGATCCCGCCGGCGGCGTACGCCTCCCCCGCCATCCGTGCCGCGAACTCTGGAGCCCGGTCGCCGGCGAAGACGAGATGGGCGTGCGAGTCGACGAAGCCGGGGATGACTGCGCGTCCACCGAGATCGTGCGCCGTGTCGGCGGCCGGTGCCGTTGCGGCTGGTCCGACCCAGGCGATCCGGCCGCCCTCGACCACCACCGCGGCATCGTGGATCAGGCCGAGCAGGGTGCCGTCGTGAGTCGGGTCGTTGGTGACCAGTTCGCCGACATTCGTGTAGACCTCAGCCACGGCGCACCTCTCGTACATCGGCCGCTGTCGCTGCGAACACGAAAGCCTCGGCGGAGGCGCCACAGTCGCGGGTACGAAGGGTGTCCAGGTCGATGGTGACGAGATCAGCCCGCTGACCCGGGGCGATCCGACCGGCGTCCTCGAACCCGAGCGAGGCGTGGCCGTCGACGGTCGCCACAGCAATCAGTTCGGCCGCAGACCAGTGGCCGCGCTGCTGGGTGGCGAGCCGTTCGTGCATCTCCACTGCCCGCATCTCCTCGAAGAGATCGATGACCGCGTGGCTGTCGGAGCCCAGCGTCAGCCGCGCCCCGGCTTCAGCCAGTCGGCGCGACGGACCGATGCCGTCGGCGAGGTCGCGTTCGGTGGTGGGACAGAAGTTCACGAACACGCGCGCCTCGCCGAGCATGCGGATGTCGGAGTCGGTCAGATGCGTCGCGTGCACCACCGTCGTCATCGGGCCGAGCGCGCCCGCTTCGGCGAGCACGTGCGTCGGCGTCATGCCGTACGCAGCCAAGCACTGCTCATTCTCGGTGACCTGCTCGGAGAGGTGCACGTGCAGCGGGCGGCCCTCGGCCACCTTCACCACCGTTGCCAACTGCTCCCGCGGGACCGCGCGTACGGAGTGGATCGCGACACCGACACGCGGATCGTCGAAGGCGGCGACCCGTTCGGCCCACCGGTCGGCATCGCCGTCGCTGAATCGGCGCTGCACCCCCTCCGGAGCCTGCCCGAAGCCCGATGAGACGTAGCAGGCGTCAAGCAGGCGGATCCGGATGCCGGCCTCATCGGCGGCCGCGAGCAGTGCGCGACCCATCTCGTTGGGGTCGTCGTACGGGGTGCCGCCGGGCTGGTGGTGCAGGTAGTGGAACTCACCGACCGCGGTGATCCCGGTCGCGCGCATCTCCTCGTAGACGCGGGTCGCGAGCCTGAAGTACTCGTCCGGAGTCAGCGTCGCCGCACGGGCGTACATCTGCTCGCGCCAGGTCCAGAAGCTGCCGCGCTCGGCCTGGGTGCGACCTCGAAGCGCTCGATGAAAGGCGTGCGAGTGACAGTTGGCGAAGCCAGCGACGGTCAGTCCGGGGACGGTTGTCGAGCTGCCGTCGCCGCCCGCTGCGACCGGGTCAACGGCCGTGATCACGCCGTCGGCCACCGTGACCGCCACGTCCGGCACCGAGACACCGTCGAGGATCGCGTGCTCCAGGACGAGCGCCGTCACGACGCCAACTCCTCGAGGACATCGGCCAGCGCCGTCACGCCAGCCAGGCAGTCCGCCATCTCGGCGTACTCGCCAGGCGCGTGGGAGACGCCGGTCGGATTGCGTACGAACAGCATCGCGGTGGGGATGCCCGCACCCGAGAGGATGCCTGCATCGTGCCCGGCCTGGGTGGGGATGATCGGGGCGTCGCCGAGAGCCCTCGCGAGCCGACGGGCCAAGGAGGCGTCGAAGGCCACCGACGGGGACACGGATTCGGGCGTCAACGTCAGCGCGGTCCCGTCGAGTTGGGACCGCGTACGACCCGCGTCCTCGATGTCGCTGACCAGATCGGCGAGCACGTCGTCGGACTCGGCCCGCGCATCGAGCCAGGCGGTGACTCGCGAAGGGACGGCGTTGGTGCCGTTCGGCACCGCCTCGATCCGGCCGAAGGTGGCCCTTTGCCCGCTGGCTCGAGCCTGCTCACCGGCCGCGAGCGCGGTCGCCGCGTACGCCAGCATCGGGTCATGCCGGTCCTCCATCCGCGTGGCGCCAGCATGGTTGGCCTCCCCGGTGAAGTCGAAACGGTAGCGACCGTGCGGCCAGATCTCGCTGGCCACGGCGACCGACCGGTCGCGATGAACGAGGTCCCTGCCCTGCTCGACGTGGAGTTCGACGAACGTGCCCACGCGGTCGAGCCATGCGGAGCGGCCCAGTGCGCCGGTCACGCCAGCCGCGGCCATCGCCTCGTCCAGACGGACCCCCTGACGATCAGTCAGAGCCGCCGCCTTCTCCGGGGCGAGTACGCCGGTGGCGAGGCGCGATCCGAGGCAAGCCAGCCCGAACCGGGAGCCCTCCTCCTCCGCGAACACCGACACACCGATCGGCCGACCCGGGCGTACGTCACGCTCACGCAGGACGTCGATCGCCGCAAGCGCCGAGACCACACCGAGCGGGCCGTCGTACGCACCGCCCTCGGTGACGCTGTCGAGGTGCGATCCGGTGACCACGGCGGGGCCGGCCGCGCCGACCGGCTCCCACCACGCGACGACGTTCCCGTTGCCGTCACTTTCGATCCGCAGATCCCGGGCGACGGCCGCCTCGAGGAACCAGTCCAGGCACTCGCGCTCGGCGGAGGCGAACGGGCTGCGCCGGTAGCCACCGGTCGACGCCCGGCCAACAGGCAGCAGCGCCCGCCACATCGCCTCGAAGTCCATGCTCACCAGTTCAGCCACTTTCGTCGTCGGCCGCCACTACGTGACCGGCATCACAGTCTCGGATACGAGATTTCAGTGCTCGAGCATCGGGATGCGTACGCCCCGCTCTGCAGCAACCTCGGCCGCGGACTCGTACCCCGCGTCGACGTGCCGGATGACGCCCATGCCGGGGTCATTCGTGAGGACGCGTTCGATCTTCTGCGCCGCCAGGTCGGTGCCGTCCGCCACGCAGACCTGACCCGCGTGGATGGACCGGCCCATGCCGACGCCGCCCCCGTGGTGGATCGAGACCCAGGTGGCTCCCGAGGAGGTCGCAGTCAGGGCATTGAGAAGCGGCCAGTCGGCAATCGCGTCCGAGCCGTCCTTCATCGCCTCCGTCTCGCGGTAGGGAGAGGCCACCGAGCCACAGTCGAGGTGGTCGCGTCCGATCACGATCGGCGCCTTCAGCTCACCGGTGCGCACCATCTCGTTGAACTTCAGCCCGGCCAGGTGGCGCTCGCCGTAACCCAACCAGCAGATTCGCGCCGGCAGCCCCTGGTAATGCACCTTCTCCTGCGCCATCCGGATCCACGTGTGCAGCCGCGCGTTGTCCGGGAAGAGCTCCAGGATCGCCTCATCGGTCTTCCTGATGTCCTCGGGGTCACCGGAGAGCGCCGCCCAACGGAAGGGACCCTTCCCCTCGCAGAACAGCGGACGGATGTAGGCCGGCACGAATCCCGGGAACTCGAACGCGCGGTCGTAGCCACCCTTGCGGGCCTCGTCGCGGATCGAGTTGCCGTAGTCGAAGACCTCGGCACCCTTGTCCTGGAACTCGACCATGGCGCGTACGTGCGCCGCCATCGACGCCTGTGCCTCCTGGGTGAACCCGACAGGGTCCGCGTCGGCGCGCTGGTGCCACTCCTCGAACGGGACACCGATCGGGAGGTAGCTCAGCGGGTCGTGCGCCGAGGTCTGATCGGTCACGATGTCGATCGGCGCGTCCATCTCGAGCAGTCGCGGGAAGACCTCGGCAGCGTTGCCCAGCAGGCCGATCGACAACGGGCGCTTCTCGTCTCGGGCAGCCGCCGCCAGCTCGAGCGCGTGCCCGAGATCCTCAGCCTGGACGTCGAGGTAGCGGTGCTCGATCCGACGCGTGATCCGGGACTGGTCGACGTCGACGCAGATCACGACGCCGTCGTTCATCGTGACGGCGAGCGGCTGCGCGCCGCCCATGCCGCCGAGTCCGGCGGTGAGCGTGATCGTGCCGGCGAGCGTGCCCCCGAACCTCTTGTCCGCGACCGCAGCAAAGGTCTCGAAGGTGCCCTGCAGGATCCCCTGCGTACCGATGTAGATCCACGACCCGGCGGTCATCTGGCCGTACATGGTCAGCCCGAGCTCCTCCAGCCGGCGGAACTCCTCCCAGTTGGCCCAGTCGCCCACGAGGTTGGAGTTGGCGATGAGTACGCGCGGCGCCCACTCGTTCGTCCGGAAGACGCCGACCGGCTTGCCGCTCTGGACGAGCATCGTCTCGTCGTCGGCCAGGGTCCGGAGCGTACGCACGAGGGCGTCGTAGGCCTCCCAGTTGCGGGCGGCCTTGCCGGTGCCGCCGTAGACCACGAGGTCCTCGGGGCGTTCGGCATTCTCGGGATCGAGGTTGTTCATCAGCATCCGCAGCGGCGCCTCGGTCTGCCAGCTGCGGGCTGTGAGCGTGGTGCCGGTGGCGGCACGGATCGGAAGGCGGGGGTTGCTCTTCGCGTCGTTGCTCTTCGCGTCGTTGGTCATCGCAGTGCTCCAATCGTGTCTTCGGCGGCGGTGAGTACGGCACCGGAGCGAACCAGCTCCACGGCCCGCTCGATCTCGGGCGACAACCACCGGTCGGGTCCGGGCGTGCCGACGTCGTGGGCGCTCAGCAGCGCGATCACCGCGGCACTCGCGGGCGACGGCTCCAGCGGTGCGCGCAACTGCAGCGCGCGGGCCGCGGTCATGACCTCCACGGCCAGCACCCGGGTCAGGCCGTCGATCGAGCGGCGAAGCTTGCGGGCCGAGGACCAGCCCATCGAGACGTGGTCCTCCTGCATCGCCGACGAAGGGATGGAGTCGACGGATGCAGGAGAAGCGAGGCGCTTGAGCTCGGAGACGATCGCAGCCTGGGTGTACTGCGCGATCATCAGACCGCTGTCCACGCCGGGGTCATCGGCGAGGAACGGCGGGAGCCCGTGGTTGCGAGCTTTGTCGAGGAAGCGGTCGGTACGCCGTTCCGAGATCGAGGCGACATCGGCGGCTGCGATCGCCGCGAAGTCGAGGACATACGCCACCGGGGCGCCGTGGAAGTTGCCGTTCGACTCGACCCGCCCGTCGCGCAGCACGACTGGGTTGTCGACCGCGCTGGCGAGCTCACGCCCGGCGACCGTCGCACAGTGCGCGAACGTGTCGCGAGCGGCACCGTGCACCTGGGGGCTGCAGCGCAGCGAGTACGCGTCCTGCACCCGGTTGCAGTCGGGTCCACGGTGTGAAGCCACGACGCCGGAGTCGGCGAGCAGGGCGGTCAGGTTGGCGGCCGAGTCGGCCTGGCCCGGGTGCGGGCGCAGCGCCTGCAACTCGGCAGCGAAGACCCGGTCGGTCCCGAGCTGACCCTCGACGGACATCGCAGCGGCGATGTCGGCGGTCTTCATCAACCGGTCGAGATCGGTCAGCGCGAGGACGAGTTGACCGAGCATCCCGTCGGTGCCGTTGATGAGCGCCAGACCTTCCTTGGCGCCCAACTCGACCGGCGCCAGTCCCGCCGCTTCCAGAGCCTCGGCGGCCGGCATCTCGATGCCGTTGGCGTCGCGGACAGTGCCCTCGCCCATCGCCGCCAACGCGCAATGCGCCAACGGCGCGAGGTCGCCGGAGCAGCCGAGTGAGCCGTACTCACGCACGATCGGGGTGATGTGGTGGGTGAGCATCGCGGCGTACAACTCGGCCGTCTCCGGGCGGATCCCGGTGTTGCCGGTCGCCAGGGTCGACAGGCGCAGCAGCATCAGACCGCGTACGACCTCGGTCTCCACCTCGGGACCCGACCCGGCGGCGTGGGAACGGACCAACGACTTCTGCAGCTGCGCCCGCATCTCGGCCGGAATGTGTCGGGTGGCGAGGGCGCCGAACCCCGTCGAGACGCCGTACGCCGGCGTCGGGGCGGCTGCAAGCTCCTCGACCACAGCCCGTCCGGCCTCGATCGCAGTCAGGGCACCGCTCGAGAGGTGCACGCCGGCACCGTCGCGGGCCACGGCGACGAGTTCCTCGAAGGAGACGGGACCGGTGCCGACTTCGACGGAGGTAGGAGATGCCATGTGTCCATCGTCACTCCGAGATCTGACGTCGGCTATGGCCGGAAACGCTCATCTGTCTCGGATTCGAGACTCACGAGTAGGGTTCAGCCATGAGCCAGGTACCAGCCGCAACCCGGGCGCTGCGAGTGCTGCGCTTCCTGGCGACGCAACCCAATCCGGTCCCGCTGGACCGCATCGCACGAGCGCTCGAGATCCCCCGCTCCAGCGCGTACCACCTGCTCAACGCGATGATCGTCGAAGGCTTCGTCATCCATCTGGCCGACGAGAACTGTTACGGCATCGGCGTCGCCGCGTACGAGGTCGGCACCGGCTATGCACGACAGGCGCCGCTCCAGCGGATCGCACGTCGCCCACTCGCCAACCTGGTCGACCGGATCGGCCAGTCGGCTCACCTCGCCGTCCCGCACGGACGCGACGTGCTGTACGTCCTGGAGGAGCGGGCACCGGGTCGCCCGCCGTTGGTCACCGACGTGGGCGTACGCCTTCCGGCGCACCTCACCGCGAGTGGGCGAGCGATCCTCGCAGCGATGCCGGCCGAGCAGGTGCGCGCCCTGTTCCCCGACCGCGACGCGTTCGTCCAGCGCCACGGCACCGGCCCGGCGTCGTTGACCGAACTGCGCAGCGAACTCGTCGACACCCGCAGACGCGGCTACGCCGTCGAGAACGGCGAGGTCACCCCGGGTTTCGCCTCCGTCGCCGCGGCGGTCCTCGACCACAACCGACTGCCGGTCGCCGCCGTTGCCGTCACCTATCTGGCTGAAGCCCTGGCGATCGAGCCGCTGGTCGCCGCCGTCAGCGAGACGGCGCAGCACCTGGGTCAGCGCCTGCTGGGCGCGAAGCGTGCCTGAGGGTTCCCAGCCAATCTTCCGAACGTTCGGAAGGACAGTCGGTCAGCCTTCCGAACGTTCGGAAGGACAATCGATCAGCCATCCGAACGTTCGGAAGATTGACGACCGGGCACCAAAAGGGGCACCGGACCCAGTCCGGTGCCCCTTTTGAGAAAGACGTGTCAGGCGATGCCCTCGTAGACGGCAAGCTTCTCAACGGCTGCCACGAACTTGGCTACGACGTCGGCCTCCGCGGCCGGGTCCGAGCCCCAGGCGTACGCGTGTGCGACGTCGACGTCCTCCAGGACCGCCGCGCCGGCAATCCCTGCCGACTTCTTGGTGTTCGCGAGCGCCCAGGCGCCGCCGAACTGTCCAACCGACGTACCGACCACAGCAGTCGGCTTGCCCTTGATCGAGCCGGCGCCGTATGGGCGCGAAGCCCAGTCGATCGCGTTCGCGATCACGGCGGGCGTCGAACCGTTGTACTCCGGGGTGACGATCAGCAGGCGGTCGGCCTTGGCGACCTGCTCACGCAACGCGGCAGCAGCGGCCGGCACGTTCTCGCCGTCCAGCTCCTCGTTGTAGAACGGGATCTCGTGAAGACCCTCAGCGATCTCGACGGTGACGCCGGCCGGAGCCTGGGCCTGGATCGCCTCGACGATCTTGCGGTTGTGCGAGTCGGCGCGGAGGCTGCCTACGAGAGCGAGTACGCGGGTGTCAGTCATGTTGGTTGAACAAGCAACAACCGCGATAATCTTCCCAACCGACATGTGACCTACGCCACACCTCCCGACGGACGCCCGATCTCGAACCGCACGAACGGTCCGTGCTCGTCGTCGCCGGTGCCGACCTCAACGAACCCCACTCGCTCCAGCACTCGCCGTGAGGACACATTGGCCGGATCGATGATCGCGACCACGCGATCATCCGGATAGGCCTCCCAGGCCCACGCCACGGCGGCCCGCGCCGCCTCGGTGGCGTACCCCGATCCCCACGCCGTCGGGTGCAGCACGTACCCCAGATCGAGGTCGGTGCCACTGCGGAAGACCATCACCTCGCCGATCGCCGAACCATCGAGGCGCTCGATCACCCACTGGCCGCCGTCGTACGTCCCGACCTTCGCCGCGACCTCGGCGCGCGTCCGCGGGGCGTACGGCAAGTAGGTGCAGACGTCCGGCAGGGACTGCCAGGACAACAGCGCCTCGACGTCGTCCATCGTGGTCGGACGCAGGATCAACCGGTCAGTGCGCAGCATCTGCCGATGTCACTTCTGGTGTCGCCAGAGACCGAACGTCAAACCGTCCACGAGCGCCTCGAAGGACGCCTGAATGACGTTCTCGCCCACGCCGACAGTGACCCAGGAGGTGTCGCCATCCGTTGTCTCGATGAGAACGCGCGTCTTGGCGTCAGTGCCGTGACCGTCGTCGTACAGCCGGACCTTGTAGTCGGTGAGTTCGAACTCGGCGACGGCCGGGAACGCCCGTGCGATCGCCCGACGCAGCGCCGAGTCCAGCGCGTTCACCGGACCATTGCCTTCGCCGGTGACGACATACCGCTGACCGCCGGCATGCACCTTGACGGTCGCCTCGGTCTCCTCACCCACGGCGCGCGACTCGGAGATGACCCGCCACGACTCGACCGTGAAGAACGACGGCCGGGTGCCCTCGACCTCCTCCAGCAGCATCAACTCGAACGACGCATCGGCCGCCTCGAAGGTGTAGCCGCGGGCCTCCATCTCCTTGACCTTCGCCGTCACGCGCGCGACGGTCTGCGGATGCTCAGCGAGGTCGTAGCCCAGCTCGCGACCCTTGAGCTCGATCGACGCCTTGCCGGCCATGTCGGAGACCAGCAACCGCATGTCATTGCCGACCTCGATCGGGTCCATGTGCTGGTAGAGCATCGGGTCGACCTTGATCGCCGAGGCGTGCAGACCTGCCTTGTGAGCGAACGCCGACGAACCCACGTACGGCTGACGCGATGCCGGCGGCACATTCGTGACCTCGGCGATGGCGTGCGCCGTACGCGTCGCCTCACGCAGCAGCCCCGCAGGGAGCACGTCGCGGCCGAGCTTCAGTTCGAGGTTCGCGACCACGGCGATCAGATCCGCGTTCCCGGTGCGCTCGCCGTAGCCGTTGATGGTTCCCTGGACATGGGTCGCCCCGGCGTCCACGGCCGCCAGCGTGTTGGCGACCGCACAGCCGGTGTCGTTGTGGCAGTGGATGCCGACGCGTACGCCGGTTGACTCGATCACGTCGTTGACGACGTCCTGGATCCAGCCCGGAAGCATGCCGCCGTTGGTGTCGCACAGCGCGGCAATCTCCGCACCGGCCTCGAACGCCGTCGAAAGCACTTCCAGCGCGTACGCCCGGTTGTCGCGGTAGCCGTCGAAGAAGTGCTCCGCGTCGAGGAACACCCGCTGGCCCTCCGCACGCAGGTGGCTCACGGTGTCACGGACCATCGCGAGGTTCTCCTCCAGCGTGGTCCGGAGCGCGAGCTCGACGTGCCGGTCGTGCGACTTCGCGACCAGGGTCACGACACCGGCGCCGCTGTCACGCAACGCGGCGACCAGCGGGTCATCCGCTGCCTTGACCCCGGCCCGACGAGTCGCTCCGAAGGCGGCAAGCTGTGCGTGCTGGAGTTGGAGCTCCTGCTGGGCGCGGCGGAAGAACTCGGTGTCCTTGGGGTTCGCGCCCGGCCAACCGCCTTCGATGAATCCCACCCCGAGCCCGTCGAGGTGGCGCGCAATGGCGAGCTTGTCCGCGACGGTGAGGTTCAAGCCCTCCTGCTGCGCGCCGTCGCGCAGGGTGGTGTCGTAGACGTGGAAGTTGTCCATGGATCTCTTCAGCTCGGTTCTTGGTCGGGGCACAAAAAAACCTCTCGCGGGTACGAGAGGTGGCGCGCTGTGTCGTGCTCAGTCAGCAGGACGCAACGCGCTTGTTAATGATGATCGAGATCGCCATGCGAGCCACTCTAGCCGATCCACGGGTCGGCTTCAGCGGCGGAGGAACGGCACGTGCCAGCCGACAGGCCACGGTACGTACGACGGGCCGCGGTAGTCGGCCACGAGGAGCAGACCGATCGCGGCCGCGAAGACGACGGCCAGCAGGGCGAACCACGGCTGCCAGCGAGCGTTGGCGGACCGCGTCATCGCGCGCAGCGGAGTGCGTACGCCGGCCGCTCCAGGACCGATGGCCAGCGTCAGAGCCGCCACCAACCCGCCGACGGTCAGCGCCCACCTGATCGGGACGGCGAGCGAGTAGCAAACGAGAGCCTCTGCGATCACGACGCCGCTGGCCCACGCCACCAGACCCAACGTCTTGGGGAGCGTGGCCACCATGTCCACCGGCGCCCCGAGCACCATCCGCGGCCCGTCCCACCATCGGTGACCACGCGCCGCACGTGCCTGCGCGCGGACGTACGAGCCGCGCCAGGCGCCGCGAAGCACCACCGTGGCAACGACAAGGACGAGGCCGGTCAGGACGGGAAATGCGCCGGCGGCGGCGCCGATGAGAGCGACCAGGGCGAGGCCGAGCACGAGGACACGGAACCCGGTGCCGCCTGCATAGGTGGTCGGCGGTGGGCCTTCGGGCAGGGGCACCGCAGCCGGGTGGACGACCGGCCCGACCGACATCACAGCGGTCTGAGGGGCCGCTACCGGGAGCGGACCGGTCGGGTCACGGAGCCAGTTGCGGATCGCATTCAGCGTCGGGCGCCGGAGCGGGTCCGGATCCAGGGCTCCGGTCAGCACAGCACGCAGTGGCTGGGCGACCCCGTCGAGGTCCGCCTCGCCGGCGCGCGTACGCGTGAGCACCACTGAGGCGTCTCCCCCGCCGAACGGCGGCCGACCGGTCGCCGCGAACAGAACCGTCGCGGCCCACGAGTGCACATCGGTGGCGGGAGTGGCGTCCTCGCCGGACAGGATCTCCGGCGGGAGGTAGCCAGGCGTGCCGAGCAGCAGACCGACCTGGGTGAGTCGCGGATCGGCATCCGAGCGGGCCAGGCCGAAGTCGATCAGGACCGGGTTGCGGCCCTCCATCACGACGTTCGAAGGCTTCACGTCGCGGTGCAGGATGCCGACCGCGTGACAGGCCGCGATCCCCTCGGCCAGCCCTCCGGCCAGTTGGTAGAGATCGTCGCCGCGCAGCGGGCCGCGGTCGACCACGTGATCGTGCAGCGGCTGCCCGGGGACGTACCGGGTTGCGACGTAGGCGACCTTGCCCCACGGATCGGCGTCGACGATCTCGGCAACCCAGGGCGACCGGATCCGCGACAGGGTCGCGACCTCCCGAGCCAGGCGCTGGCGTCCTTCGTCGTCCCCGACGACGTTCGTACGCAGGATCTTGAGCGAGAGCCGCTCCCCGGTGGAGTCGCGGCGGGCGAGGTAGACGACACCCATGCCGCCCTCGCCGAGCGGTGAGACCACGGTGTAGCCCGGCACTGGTGGGACTGCCGGGCCTGCGGAGGCGCGCGGCACCGTCACACGGGTCGTCGGCACGCTCTCCACGCCGTCGAGCGTAATGCGCTCCGGGCCCAGATCACTGGACCCTGAGGTCGGCCGACCGCCGTGGTCAGACGAGGCGGCGGGTCCAGCCGAAGGAGTCGACAGCGCGACCGAACTGGATGTCGACGAGTGCCTTGCGCAGGGCGGTCGTCACCGGACCCTGCTCGGTCTTCACCGAACCGCCGTCCCACACCAACTCTCCGACCGGCGTCACCACGGCGGCCGTGCCGCAGGCGAAGATCTCGGTGATCTCACCGGAGGAGACACCGTCGCGCCACTCGTCGATCGAGATCGGACGCTCCTGGACCTCGTGGCCGGCAGCGCGCGCAGCCTCGATGAGGCTGGCGCGGGTGATGCCCTCGAGGATCGTCCCGCTCGTCTCCGGGGTGGCCAGATGACCGTCCTTGAAGACGAAGAAGATGTTCATCCCGCCGAGCTCTTCGATCCACTTGGCTTCCGGGACGTCGAGGAACACGACCTGGTCGCAGCCCTTGGCGTACGCCTCCTGCTGGGCGACCAGGGACGAGGCGTAGTTGCCACCGGTCTTGGCAGCACCCATGCCGCCGCGACCCGCACGGGTGTAGTCCGAGGACAGCCAGAGCTTGACCGGCTTCACGCCGCCCTTGAAGTACGCACCGGCAGGCGATGCGATCACCATGAAGGTGACGTGCTGGCTGGCGCGGACGCCGAGGAACGTCTCGGAGGCGAACATGAACGGACGCAGGTAGAGCGACTTCTCGTCACCCTCGGACGCCATCGGCACCCAACGCTCGTCGGCCTTTACCAGCGCCTCGACGGCGGCGAGGAAGTCCTCGTCGGACAGCTCCGGGAACGCCAGGCGTCGCGAGGAACGCGCCAGTCGCTGCGCGTTCTTCTCCGGTCGGAAACCCCAGATGGTGCCGTCCTCGTGGCGGTACGCCTTCAGCCCCTCGAACGTCTCCTGGGCGTAGTGCAGCACGGCGGTCGCCGGGTCCAGCGAGAGCGGACCGTACGGCTCCACCCGGGCGTTGTGCCAGCCGGCGTCCGGCGTCCACTCGACCAGGAACATGTGGTCGGTGAAGTGCACGCCGAAGCCCGGGTCCGCCAGGATCTCGGCCAACTTCTCGTCGCTGACCGGGTTCGGGTTCTGGGTGACCACGATGTTCATCGGCGCAGTGTCCATGGGGTCCAGCCTGTCAGATGAGGGAAGTACTAGATCAAAGACGTGATCGCGTCACCGATTTCGGCCGTCGATCGCGTACCGGTGCGGGTCTCGAGGTCCTTGAGGACCGCAGCGTCGATCCTGGCGGCCGCATCGGAGTAACCGAGGTGGTCGAGCAGGAGGGCGGCCGACAGGATCGCTGCGGTCGGGTCAGCCTTCTGCTGACCGGCGATGTCCGGGGCCGAGCCGTGCACCGGCTCGAACATCGACGGCGTGGTGCGGTCCGGGTTCACGTTGCCCGACGCCGCGAGGCCGATGCCGCCGGTGATGGCAGCCGCCAGGTCGGTGATGATGTCACCGAAGATGTTGTCGGTGACGATCACGTCGAAGCGCGCCGGGTCGGTGACCATGAAGATCATCACGGCATCGATGTGCAGGTAGTCGACCGTGACCTCGGGGAACTCCTTGGCCACCTCCTGCACGATGCGCCACCAGACGCCGCCGGCGTTGACCAGGACGTTGGTCTTGTGGACCAGGGTGAGCAACTTGGCTGGACGACGCTGGGCGCGGTTGAACGCGTCGCGTACGACCCGCTCCACACCGAACGCAGTGTTGATCGAGACCTCAGTGGCGACCTCGTGCGGCGTACCGACGCGCATCGCACCGCCGTTGCCGGTGTAGAGACCCTCGGTGCCCTCACGGACGACGACGAAGTCGATCTCGCCCTTGCCGAGGACGGCGTCCGAGAGCGGCGAGACCGCGCCCGGGAAGAGCTTACTCGGGCGCAGGTTCACGTAGTGGTCGAGCTCGAAGCGAAGCTTGAGCAGCAGCCCGCGCTCGAGGATGCCCGGGGGCAGGTTCGGGTCGTTCGGCTTGCCGCCGACCGCGCCGAGCATGATCGCGTCCTGCGTACGAACCTCGTCCAGGACACTCTGCGGGAGCACCTCACCGGTGCGCAGGTAGCGCTCCGCGCCGAGGTCGTACGTCGTCTTCTCGAACTGGACCGGGGACGCAGCCTCGAGCACCTTGAGTGCTTCGGCGGTCACCTCCGGGCCAATGCCGTCGCCGGGGATGACAGCAAGCTTGTGGGTGGTCATGGGACGCAAGATTAGTTGTCGTCCGGGCGCACATCGGCCGCGTCCCAATGGGCGTCGGGGTCGTACTCGGCGTGCGGTCCCCAGTCGGTGCGGGAGTCGGTGCGGTGCTTGTCGGAAGCGTGGGTGAGCGTGTTGGGCATCGGATCGTCCTTGGCTTGTCTCTGAGGTGAGAAGCCAGCGAGTTCGTGGGACGAACCATGGGGCGTTCGGGAACGCCAGACCACCGCGACGGGGGTGGCCTCTCGGAATCAGTTCCGGGCCCCGCCGCGGCCGCTTACTACGAGAAGCACGGCGCGCATATCAGGAATGGTACGGCTCAATCCTCAGAGCCGCCACCGTCGTGTGCGGATACAGCGGAGGACTGCTCCACAGATCAGGCGCGGGTGGCGATCAGGACCGAGGCGTCGGCGGCGATCATGATCTCCGCGGCCGTCCAGCGTTCGTCGGTGAGCCATGCCTCGCGGATCGGGTCGACCCGTCCGTACGACATTGGCGGCCAGGACTCCGACGGCGCCAGGTCGTCGACGACGACCAGTCCCCCGCACTCGACTAGGTCGGCGATGGTGTCGAGGCCTAGTGCTGCCGGCGCGTCGGCGTCGAGGAAGAGCAGCGTGTATGGACCCTTGTGGGTCAGTTCCTCCCAGTCAGCGGTGAGGACGTCGACCAGCGGATCGTCCTCGAAGATCTCGGCTGCAGCATGCGCAAGCCTCGGGTCTCGCTCGGCGGTGACGATCCTGGACTTCTCGTGACGGATGCCTGACCGGAGCCACGCCGTACCGACGCCCGTACCCGTGCCGAACTCCGCCATGAGACCCTCTCGAGTCGCCGCGAGGGTCGCCAGAAGGCGTCCGGTCTCGTTGCGGCAGAACGACACGTATCCCGCCCGGCGCGAGACGTCGAACGCCCGCGCGACGATCTCGGGGACTACTGGCGGCGCGCTCACAGTCTCACTATCGCTGAGGTTCCTGCGACCCCGTCGGACGGTCCGCCATGTGGGTGCGGTCTGTCACGTCCCCCGAAAAGGTGAGACGCCTGTGACCCCGGCGATGCGGGATCGTTTCACGGTCACCTCGGGCAGAGCCCGATGACGTCCGGGGGAACCATGAGTGATCAACGCGCAAACGCGCAGCCCAGGAGCGTGGGCTCCTCGGTCGACTGGTCGGCGGCACTGATGGAGCAGGGATTCGACGGTCTGAGCCGGATGACCTCCGATCCGGAGGACGTACGCGCAGCCCGCGAACGCTACGACGACCTACGCAGCCACGTCGACGCCGTGGCGCGAGGTGCTGACCGGGTCGAGTTCGTCGTGGCAGCCATCCGCGTCAACCGCTCCGGAAGGCACGACGAGGCTCTGGTCGTCGTGAGCGACTCGATGGTGATCGTCTCGGGTCGGCACCGCGCCGTCGTGGGGGCTCGGAGCGTTACGGACATCTTCCCGCGGCCTGTCCTCAGCGTGACGGCGGCCATGGCTGGCGGTCGCCGGGCGATCGAACTGCACGCCGACGGCCGGCGGACCAGGCTGGTGCTGATGAGCCGGAGCAGCACCATCGAGGCTGCCCTGCTGTCACTTGGCGGCCGTGACCGCCGCTGACCTCAGCGCTGCGGCACCACGCATCCGTCGGGACCGCAACTGTCATCGGCCTGGACCATCTGCAGGCTGGGGTGGGACGCCTCCCATGCCTGCCGGAGGACGTTGCTGAAGACCTCGGCCGATTCGGCCCCGGCGATGCCGTAGGCGCGATCGATGACGTAGAACGGAACCCCGGTCGCACCGAGGGAAGCCGCGGTCTGTTGGTCGTTCCAGACCTCATCGGTATAGACCACTGAACCCAGAACCTCTCGGATCCGACCGGCATCGAGACCGACTTCGGCAGCAATCTCAGCCAGAACGCCATGATCGGCCACGTTGCGGGTGTCGACGAAGTACGCCTTGAGGAGCGCCTCCTTCAGGTCGCCTTGGAGTTTCGGCCCGCCGTCGGCCAACGCGGCGTGCAGCAGGCGGTGGGCGTCGAGCGTGTTCACACGGAGCGACTGGCTGTGTCGCCAGATCATGCCCTCCTCGGCCGCGACAGCTTCGACGCGATCGATCATCGCGCGCCCGGCCTCGGGGCCACCGCCGTACTTGCGGCCGAGGTAGTCGCCGACCGTGTCGACGGCATCCTTCGGGGACCCGGGGTCGAGCTGGTACGAACGCCAGACAACCTCGACCTCGTGCGGGAAGGTCGCGAGGGCCTTCTCAAGGCGCCTCTTGCGAAGAAGTCTTAACAACATGGGCAGGCATGGTCGACACCAAAACCGCCTCTGACCTGCACAAACGCCGCCAGATCGCGGCGAAAATCCCTGTGACTGTCATTCACTGCGGTGCTGAAACTCGCCTAGATCGCGTTCTGACGCCTCTGTCGACCATTCCAACCCAACACCTGCGCTGATCTCTATCGGGTGGTACGGGCGTGGGCGAAGCTCTGTCGCAAGGGCCGAAACCTGATTCAATATGCCCACAGATCGTGCGCCATGCGGCCCGAGCGGGCGGTTCGTTGGGCCGGATGCGTGGAGGCGAACTACGTGACGAAGCAGTGGACGATTGTTCTCGCAATCTTGGCGACCTGCGCCATCGGCGGTGCCGGAGTACTGATCGGCCGAGCAATCGTCACCCACAGCGTCGGGGCCGATGGGCCGCCTGCGCAGTCACAGTCGCCGATGCCGCCTTCCGTGGGAGCGCAACCCGCACCTACAGCTACTTCTTCGTCGGGTGATTCGGCGACGCCACCTCCTGCCACCTACCCAACGATGGCATCGGCAGCCGCGATGCTGGGCAAGATCATTTGCCCGACCGGTGCACTGCAAGAAGCGGGCATGTCGGGGCGCGAGGACGGATCCTGGTTTGCCGCTTCAGGTGGTTACTTTCGGGGTGACTTCGTCTACAAGTGCATGCGGCCCGACGGAAGCTTCGACGAGCGGGGTGGAACGACCCATTTCTGGACGAGCAACGTCACGTTTGGGCTCGAGTCAGCGGCATCACAACAAGCCTTGACCAACTGCAACAGCAACCCAGGAGAAGGCTCCGCCACCAACCAATCACCCAACAACGAGGGTCCGGTATGGGAGGTCATGGGAATGCAGCTACCGACATCCGCTTACGCACAACTTGAGACTCAGAGCGGCGGGATGATGGAGTGTCCAGCCTCGGTGGCCGCAAAGCTAAGCGGCGGACAAGACGGGCCATGACGGCAGTTGGAAATGGCTACCGACCTTCATGCATCGAACAAGCCAGGCCGCCACTTCGCTAGATTGACTTGAACCGCCGCTCGGGAGGCTCAACCCCGAAGGAGTACCCGTGCCGTTCTGCCCTCACTGCGGCAACGCCGTCGATGGCACCCAATTCTGCGGTGGCTGTGGCCGGGCGCAAGGCCTGACAGCCCCTCCCGTCCTGCCGACCACAACCGGCGCGACCGAACGCGCATGGATGACTCGGAGCAGGCGGACGTGGCTCGTCGCCGGGACGATAGGTGTGTTGGTTCTGGCGGGAGGCATCGGCATCGGCATGCTCGCCTTCGGAGATCCATCGACCAGGACGATCAACTTCACGCTCGTTGGCTACGAGGCTGACTGCAGCCTCCCCATCTCCTTCGGCCCTGGCTTCAACATCAATGTCATCGGTGACGGTGGCAAGGTAGTTGGAACCACCCCGTTTGGCCAGGGAACCAGTGGCAGCGTCACTGGGTCCGACGGGAGCACCATCAAGACCTGCACGTACCAGGCAGCAATCAAGGTGCCCACCGGACAGGCGTCGTACAAGATTGATGCCGGCATGGTTGGGGGGCCGACCTTTAGTGCTCAAGACCTCGCCGCAAGCGGCTGGAGCGTGTCATTGACACAGTCCTGCCCTAAGACCTTGCTCCCTTGCTGACTGGCCTTGACCCCGAGCCAAGGCCAAGGAGGACTTGATGCCCAGCTGTCGTAATGGGCACCACATGCCTGAGAACGCGTCGTTCTGCGTAGATTGCGGCGCACCCGCGGCCCGCGATGCGCCTCGCCAGGCAAAGGCCCGTACGGCAATCGTGATGGCAGGTGTCCGGCCCCAAGAAACTGGTCCGCCCGGTGTGAGAGTTCCGGGCAGAACATCCGATCCGGGCCCGTGGGCGGACTGGTCCACGCGCAGTGGTGGTAGTCCCTCTCACGGGCAACCACCATCCTCTTCCGGATCTTCTGTGTCTGGATGCATCTTCGCGTACGCCGCCGGGGTCTTGCCACCAAGTCCTCGATGAGGCCGGCGGGTGTTGTACACCTCGGTCCACTCGTTCACCACGTGTCGAACCTCGAGCACCGAGTGGTAGATCTCGTGCCCGAACACCTCGCGTGACATCGAGCCGTTGAACCGTTCGATGTACCCGTTCTGCTGCGGCGACGCCTTCGCCACGAACACTGCCCGGACGCCCTGCTCGGTGAGCCATTCACGCAGCGAATCAGCCACGAACTCCCGACCGTTGTCGGCCCGGATCAGCGACGGCTTCCCGTGGACCTCGAACAGCGCTTCAAGGTGTTCCTGGACGTGCATCGCCCCGATCGACCGCGCCACCCACGACCCCAACGCGACCCGAGTGAACTCATCGATGACGTTCAGCACCCGCACCGCCCGCCCGTCATCGGTCCTGCGGGTCACGAAGTCATAGGACCAGATGTGATTACGACGCAGCGGTGGCAGCTTCCACAGACTGTTCTCATCGGCCCCCAACGCCTTCTGACCTGCGTCTTTAGCCCTCGACGGGGGCACTTGCAGGCCTTCTTGGCGCCACAACCGCTCGATCCGTTTGCGGTTCACCTCCCAGCCCTCCTCAACCAGAATCAGATGGATCATCCGGTAACCCCACTTCGGATGCCGCGCAGCTAACTTCGTCATCCGCGCTACGAGCTTGACTTCGAAATCCGAAGGCACCGCGACGTAGCGGTTCGAGGATCGGTTCTGCCCGACCAGCCGGCACGCGCGACGTTCGCTGACCTTGTGCTTCCTGGTCAGCATCGCCACCGCGTCGCGTCGACGGGACGGGCTCAGAAGTTTCCCTTCGCAAGGTCCTTCAACATCGAGATGTCGAGCGCCTGCTCAGCCACGATCCGTTTCAACCGAGCGTTCTCCTGCTCCAGGGTTTTGAGTCGGATCGCCTCGTCTTCCTTCAACGCCCCGTACTTCTGACGCCAGCGATAGAACGTCTGCTCAGACACCCCGAGCCGTTTGCACACCTGCGGGATCGTCGCGCCCTGCCCCTGAAGCTTCTCCGCATCCCGCAACTTCGCCACGATCTGCTCAGGCGACAACCTCTTAGCGGCAGCCATCACTGACACCGGTCCTCTCACTCATGGATGGATTCTCACAAGTTTTGGACCAGAAATCGGGGGGCCGGACACAGGGATTGGTGCACTGGGCGGGTTGGTCCTCGGGATCGGTGTGACCCTCGGCATCTCGTCGGCCTTGTCTGCCGGAAGTACGGGAGCTTGTGCGGGATCTGATCGCCTTACGTGCGAACTTGAGGCGGCGCTCGCCGACCAGATGACGCAATCCAACGTCCAGAACGAACACAACGCTACACAGTCAGCGATGATCTTCGGTGTCGATCAGACCTCGGACTGTGAGGCAACTTTCACCGGCGGCAGCGGCGATCTTGCGCCAACATGCACATCCCCGCGGGACGGGGTCAGACCTTCTGACGTGACGTGCTCGCACATCAATGCAATCACGGACGGTGAACAAGTGATCTGTGGGCCGGTCCACGGTGAGGCGTTTACCGAGCGGGAGGCGACTGGGTCGACGTCAGGAAGCTCGGGCTCTGAGCAGATCGACAGCACGGGAAAGCCTGCGACCATAACGATCACCTTTAACGGAACGGATGGCACCTTCACTGCAGGCACGGCAACGTCAGTGCCGAGCGCGATCGTTCCGTAGCCGCGGTCCGTCCGTCCGATGACGGGATCAACCGCTGATTCAGTGTCAACTTCAAGTGACGAAGAAGATCCACGTTCGGGAGTAGGTAGTTCACCGACGGCCAAGTCTGCTGTCTATGGTCCGACACGACTACCCCAAATGTCAGAAGGTCGTGACACTGAGCGTGAGGTGGTCTGACACCGTCTGCCCCTGCGGCGCTGTACTCGGCTTGCCGATGTAGCACCACGGACAGACGACGTCGGACCAGATCTCGATACGCACGTGGGGGCCAACGCCCGTACGTCCGCGGTTGTTCCTGATCAGCCGAACAACTGCTCCGCCAGATAGTGCCCGGGCTTCGGCGCCGGTGGTACGAAGAAGACACCAGAGCCGACATGGGTGATGTATTCGTTGAGCTTGTCGGAGCGGCCCATCTTGGTCTGCAGCCGGATGAACGCCTCGGGCGTGTTCATGTAGGCGATGAACAGCAGACCGGCATCGAGTTGGCCGGCTTCGTTGAGCCCGTCAGTGAAGTTGTAGCCGCGACGCAGGATCCTCAAGCCGCGGTTGTTCTCCGGGGACGCCAGAGCGACATGCGAGTCCGGATCGATGATCGGCTTGCCGCCCGCGGTGGCATGGAAGTCCGGGGTGTCGAACTCACGGGTGCCGGTCAGCGGCGCTCCGGCCACCTTCGTACGCCCGAACACCTCGTGCTGGGTCTGCATCGTGGCCGAGTCCCAGATCTCGATGTCCATCTGGATCTTGCGGGCGACCTGATAGGTGCCACCCGCCGCCCAGGCAGCGTCATCGTCGACCCACACGAACTCCGCGCGTTGCGCCTCGGTCGAGACGTTCCGAGTGCCGTCCTTGTAGCCCATCAGGTTCCGCGGCGTGGACTGTTCGGCACCCGCCGAGGCGCGCCCGAAGCCCATCACCGTCCAGCCGACCTCGACGACCCCGCGTCCGAGCCGAGCCAGGTCTCGAATCGCGTGATACACCACCTGCGGGTCGTCGGCACAGGCCTGCACCGACAGGTCCCCGCCGGTCAGCTTCGGGTCCAATGACTCGCTCGGCAGCGCCGGCAGCGGAGCCAGCAGCTTCGGCCGGTGGGCTGCCAGACCTAGACGCTTGTCGAAGACACCGGGGCCGAGGCCGACGGTCACGGTGAGGCCCGCAGTGCTCAGCCCGTACGCCTCGCCGGTATCGGTCGCGACGGCACTCAAGGAGATCGGCTCCATCTGACCCACGGTCCTGCCGGCCTGCAGTTGAGCAATCGCCGCGGACCAGGTTGCGAGCAGTACCTGAAGGTCCTTGCTGGTTGCGCCGGCCACCAGATCGAAGGTCATGAAGATGCAGTGCCGCTGCGGCGGTGTGGCGATCCCGACCTGGTGCGAACCGGTGTAGAAGTCGTACGACGTGCTGAGGTCCACGGCGTCAACCGGCTCGGAGGAGTCGGCGTACGCCTGCGCGCCGGCACCGACCGCAGCTCCCAGCGCGACACCAGCCCCCGCGCTGGCGATGAATCCTCGCCTGCTCAGGCTCATGCGGTCGCGACCTTCTCAGCGATCTGGGACAACGGGTCCTGCAGAGCCTGGACGGCCTGGCTGATCCGGTCGGCCTCGGCCGCGCGGACGGTCGCGGTGTAGGTGACGTAGCCACCGATCGCGGTCCTGCTGCGCAACGAGTCGAGGAGCGACTGCACCCGGCCGAACCGCTGGTCGATCTGAGTCGACAGCGTCGGGTTGATCTTCGCCAGACCGGGCTTCAGCGCCTCGAACGCCTGCTGCGCTCCTTCGACGTTCGACGCCAGGTCGACGAGGTCGAGGTGGCTGAAAGCCTCCTCTTCACCCGTCACCTTGTTCTTCTGGACCTCCTCCAACAAGCCGGCTGCGCCGTTGGCGAGATCCTCCGGCTTGAACGTCAGCGTCTTCGCGACTGTTGCCAGCTTCTGCACATTGGTGTCGAGGTCGTGCGCGTACGTCTTGGTCTGCTCGGTGATCGCCTTCTTCTCGAACAGATCCCGCTCCACCGCATGGAAGCCGGTCCACCCGACCGCGGGGTCAAGGTTCGAGGCACGCATATCGATCAGATAGTCGAGGTTGGCCGCGTTGTCGCCGGCGGCGGCGCCGGGCAGCAGGAAGCCCTCGACGTCGGACTCGATCTTCTCGTAGAACGGCCGCGCCTCGCCGTACGCCCGCTGTGCCGCAGCGAGGTCTCCCGACTCCACGGCCTCATGCAGCCGACCCACGGCGGTGACCATGCCGTCGACCTGCGCCTGGACGTAGGTCTGGTACTCCGCTGCACCCTGGGCGAGGAGGTCGGCGGCAGACCCGGATGCCTTGGCCGCGGCCTTGCCGGTGACCGTCAGCGTCGTCTTCTCGGTGTTCGCGCCGGGGCAGTAGAGGGTGTAGGCGCCGCCGTCGAGGGTGAGCGTGAAGGTCGCAGCCGGCAGACCCGGCGCGACATTCTCGCGCTCGCCGATGATCCGCTCGCCGGTCATCACCTCGAACTCCGAGAGGCCCGGAGCTCCGGTGTTGCTGATGTCGAAGGTGATCGGCCCGGCCGGCACCGACGTTGCACTGTAGGTGCAGTCGCCGGAACTCGTGAGGGTGACCTTGATGTGGCTCGACTTCGAGTCCGTGGTCGTCGCGGAGCCGCCGCAGGCCGCGAGCGAGAGCACTCCGACGGTGGCGAGGGCGAAGCTAGGCAGCAGACGGGACATGGTGGGGGCCTTTCGGGAGTCGGGGAAGGCGGATCGCGAGCGCGCCCGCCGTGAGGAGGAGTGCGAGGGGGAACCAGCGCCGCCACAGGACGCGGTCGTTGCCGGGGTCGGTCGAAGCCGCAGGAGCCACGGAGTACGTACGCGGCCCGATGAGTCCGCCGCCGGTGACGGTCACGGTGTGCTCGCTCCAGGTCGCGGCATACGGACCTGGCGCCAGGGATCGGTCCAGACCGATGGGCGAACGCCCCAATGCGGTGACCAACTCAGCTGCGGAGAGCGACGTCGGCCGCGCAGCGGGGGTCGCCGCGGGGACCACCAGCGCGAGGGTTGCTGCGGCGATGGCCAGGAGGCCGGCGCCCTGCAGTCGGATACGACGCGGCAGGGCCGGCCCGTTCCAGAGCAGCACGACCAGCATCGGGACCAGGTAGCAGGCCCAGGCAAGGAGTTCGATCACGCGCGGGTCAGCGGGGATCCCGAGGACGCCGGTGAGCACCGCCGAACGGATCGAACCTGTGGGAGCCAGCCAGGACAGGTCGACGGTCCGACCCTGCCCGACCGCGACCCAACCGGCCTCGTGGCCGGTGCGGAAGGCCCACAGCACCAGACCGGCGGAGACGAAGACGAGGAACACTCCGGTGACCAGGAAGAAGCGCTGCATGTTGAGGCGTACGCCGCCGCGGAAGATCGCAAGTCCGAGAACGACCGAGATCGCAATGCCGAGCGCGGCTCCGCCCATGGCTGACGGTGCCGAAGAGGCATTCTGGATCGTCGCCAGCAGGAAGACCGCAGTCTCGAAGCCTTCGCGCAGGACCGCAAGGAACGCCATCACGGCGGCGGCCATGGTCGTACCCTGCGCGATCGCGGCCGCCGCGGACGCCTCCAGGTCGGCCTTGAGGTCGCGTGCATGCTTGCGCATCCACAGGATCATGGCCGTCACGAAGCACACCGCGATGATCCCGATGACGGTCTCGAGGGCCTCCTGTTGCGCCTGTGGAAGGTCCTTCTCGATGATCCGGAGGCTCACGCCGACCGCGAAACTGAGGCCGATGCCGGCACCGACGCCGATCCACAGGCCGGTGAGCTTCGCGCCGTTGCGGCGAAGGAAGGTGGCCAGGATCGCGACGATCAGCACCGCCTCGAGCCCTTCGCGCAGGCCGATGACCAGAGTGGGCAACATAAGGTCACCCTAACTTAGGGCAGGCTTACCTCGCCAATTCCTGAGTGATGACTGAGGACAGCAGGCCCCAGAAATGCACTTAGCGTGTGGATTGCACCCACCTGGTGAGTGCAATCCACACGCTAAGAAATGTCCCGCGCCCAGCAGTGGGGCGCACCCCAGATCAGCGAGCCGCCGAACCCTCGACGTAGTCGGTGTCCTGCTGCTTCCAGGAGAACAGCGCACGCAGTTCGCGGCCGGTCGCCTCGATCGGGTGGGCTGCACCCTTGGCACGCAGAGCCAGGAACTCGGGAGCGCCGGCGTCCTGGTCGTCGATGAAGCGCTGCGCGAAGGCACCGTTCTGGACGTCCGCGAGGACGGCCTTCATGTTCTCCTTGACGCTCGGGTCGATGACACGCGGGCCGGAGACGTAGTCGCCGTACTCAGCGGTGTCGGAGACGGACCAGCGCTGCTTGGCGATGCCGCCCTCCCACATGAGGTCGACGATGAGCTTGAGCTCGTGGAGGCACTCGAAGTACGCGACCTCCGGCTGGTAGCCAGCCTCGGTCAGCGTCTCGAAGCCGTACTGCACGAGCTGCGAGACACCGCCACAGAGAACGGCCTGCTCACCGAACAGGTCGGTCTCGGTCTCCTCGGTGAAGGTGGTCTTGATGACACCGGCACGGGTGCCACCGATCGCCTTGGCGTACGACTTCGCGGTCTCCAGAGCGGTGCCCGAGGCGTCCTGCTCGACGGCGATGATGTCCGGGATGCCCCGGCCGGCGACGTACTCGCGACGCACCGTGTGACCCGGCGCCTTCGGGGCGACCATGATCACGTCGACGCCCGCGGGCGGCTGGATGTAGCCGAAGCGGATGTTGAAGCCGTGACCGAAGACGATGGTGTCGCCCTCGTTGAGGTTCGCCTCGATGTCGTCCTTGTACAGGTGGCGCTGCACCTGGTCCGGCGCGAGGATCACGATGACATCGGCCTCAGCGGCGGCGGCGTCCGGCGTGAGGACCCGGAGGCCCTCCTCCTCGGCCTTGGCGATGCTCTTCGAGCCCGACTTGAGGCCGACGCGTACGTCGACGCCGGAGTCACGGAGGTTGAGCGCATGGGCGTGGCCCTGCGAGCCATAACCGATGACCGCGACCTTCTTGCCCTGGATGATGCTCAGGTCAGCGTCGGCGTCGTAAAACATTTCAGCCACAACGGGCTCCTTCGATTCTTTGGGATAGGTGAAGCGTAATGCTGTGCCGGCGAACGCCGGCCGTTGGTTCAGGAGACGGCAGCGGGCGGCGCCGGGACAACCACCGGACGCAGTGACCGCTCAGAGATGGAGCGGGCCCCTCGACCGATGCCGACGACGCCGGACTGGACGAGTTCGCGTACGCCGAACGGCTCGATCACCCGCAGGAAGTCGGCGAGCTTGTCGGCGTTGCCGAGGACCCGGATGGTGACGGCCTCGGGCCAGACGTCGATCACCTTGGCACCGAACAGGTCCACGACGTCGAGCACCTGACGACGGTTGTCGTGCGTGGTGGTCACCTTGGCGAGCAACAACTGCTGCTGGACGCTGAACCCGGGCTCGAGTTCGACGATCTTGAGGACCTCGACGAGCTTGTTGAGTTGCTTGGTCACCTGCTCCAGCGGGATCCCCTCGGCGTCGACGACGATCGTCATCCGGGAGACGTCGGAATGCTCGGTCGGACCGACCGCAAGGCTGTCGATGTTGTAACCGCGACGGCTGAACAAGGCCGCGATACGCGCCAGGACGCCCGGCTTGTTCTCGACCAGAACGCTGAGGGTGTGCTTGCTCATCAGAGATCGTCCTCCTCGAACCGGGGCGCAAGGTCGCGCGCGTACTGGATGGCATCATTGCTGGCGCCGCCGGCGATCATCGGCCACACCATCGCGTCCTTGTGGACCCGGAAGTCCACGACCACCGGCTGGTCGTTGATCGACATGGCCTTCTCGATGACCGAGTCGACGTCCTCGGGCCGGTCGCACTCGAGGCCGATGCAACCGAGTGCGTCGGCGAGCTTGACGAAGTCCGGGATCCGGCGCGGTACGCCGTTGGTCAACTGAGTGTGCTTCTGGAGGTTCGTGTTCGAGTAGCGCTCGTTGTAGAAGAGCGTCTGCCACTGACGGACCATGCCGAGGCTGTCGTTGTTGATGACAGCGACCTTGATCGGGATGTTCTCGATCGCGCAGGTGGCCAATTCCTGGTTCGTCATCTGGAAGCAGCCGTCACCGTCGATCGACCACACGGTCGCGTCGGGACGACCGACCTTGGCGCCCATGGCCGCAGGCACCGAGTAACCCATGGTGCCGGCACCGCCGGAGTTGAGCCACGTGTTGGGGTGCTCGTACCCGATGAACTGGGCGGCCCACATCTGGTGCTGACCGACGCCCGCGGCGTAAATCGCCTCCGGGCCGGCGATCTTCCCGAGGCGCTCGATGACGTACTGCGGTGCCATCCCCGACGGCGGCAGGTCGTAGCCGAGCGGATACTCCTTCTTCAGACCCGCCAGGAACGCGACCCAGGCCTCGTAGTCACCCTCGTGGCCGGCCGACTTCTCCTGCTCGAGCAACGTGATGAGGTCGATGATGACCTCCTTCACGTCGCCCACGATCGGGACGTCGGTGTAGCGGTTCTTGCCGATCTCGGCCGGGTCGATGTCGGCGTGGATGATCAGCGCGTTCGGCGCGAAGCTGGCCAGGTCACCGGTGACGCGATCGTCGAACCGCGCACCCAGGCTGATGATCAGATCACTCTTCTGCAGCGACGCGACCGCGGCCACCGAGCCGTGCATACCGGGCATGCCGAGGTGCTGCGGGTGGCTGTCGGGGAAGGCGCCGCGAGCCATCAGGGTCGTGATGACCGGCATGCCGGTGAGCTCGGCGAGCTTGCGCAACTCGCGGTGCGCGCCGGCGCGGATGGTGCCACCACCGACGTACAGGACCGGCTTGCGCGATCCGAGCATGAGCTTGACGGCCTCACGGATCTGCTTGGCGTGCGGCTTGGTGACCGGGCGGTAGCCGGGCAGGTGGAGCTCGGTGGGCCACTTGAAGGTGGTCATCGCCTGCAGCGCCGACTTGGTGACGTCGACCAGGACCGGGCCCGGGCGACCGGTGCCGGCCAGGTGGAAGGCCTCGGCGATCACCTGCGGGATCTCGGCCGGGTCGGTGACCAGGAAGTTGTGCTTGGTGATCGGCATCGTGATGCCGCGGATGTCGGCCTCCTGGAAGGCGTCCGTGCCGATCAGCGCCGCGGGGACCTGACCGGTGACGGCCACCATCGGGACCGAGTCCATGTACGCGTCCGCGATCGGCGTCACGAGGTTCGTCGCACCGGGGCCGCTGGTGGCCATGCAGACACCGACACGACCGGTGGCGGCCGCGTACCCCTCGGCGGCGTGGCCGGCGCCCTGCTCGTGACGCACGAGGATGTGGCGGATCGAGGAGTCCATCAGCGGGTCGTATGCAGGCAGGATCGCGCCGCCCGGGTAGCCGAAGATCGTGTCGACGCCGGCCGCCTCCAGGGAGGTGATCAGGCTCTGTGCGCCAGAGATCTGCTCAGTCATCTGTGTTCCTTGTCAGTGTGCGTCTCGTGGTGTCAACGGGCTCGATGCTGAAGGGCTCAGCAAACAAAAACCCTCCGGCCCGGAGGCAACGGAGGGAGGCGCTTCAGCTGGAGATCAGCTGGAGCGCCCGTTGATTACTACGAGAGTGCGGTGAAGCATGCCGCCACTGTATCAGGGTTCAGAGGGCATAGATCCGCCGCACATTTTCGTGGAACACCGCCGCGAGGACGTCGCCCCCACGAGGAGCCAACACATCGACCAGGGCACCGACGACCTGGTCGTACGGCGCCAGGGCCTTGTCCATCGGGAAGTTCGAGCCGAACAGGGTGCGATCGGTCCCGAACGCGTCCTGGGCGTGGTCGATCAGCGGACGCATCGTGTCGGCGATCCGCTCACGCTCCCAGGAGCCGTTCGGCAGGCCGAGGATCGGGAAGGCCAGACCGCTGTGCTTGGCCACGACATTGCGGTGCTCGGCCAGGCCGCTGATCGCCTCACGCCAGTCGGCAAGGAGCCGGTCGCGCTCCCCCGACGTGCGCCCGACCCCGGCCATGGGGCCTCCCCAACCGACAGGCGGGGCGTAGTGGTCGAGCACGATCGTGGTCTCCGGGTACTCCGCCGCCAGGACGGCGACGTCGTCCATCTGGTGCGAGTAGACGTAGGCGTCGAACGTGAGCCTGCGCTCGGCGAGTGCGGCGAAGCCACGCAGGAAGTCCGGTGAGCCGAGCAGGCCTTCCTCGTCGGCATAGCGGCGTACGCCCCTGTCCGGGTGCCAGGCGCCCATGCACCGGATGCCGCGGAACCGCGTACTCGCCTCGGCATGGGCGTCCAGGACGTCGGCGAATGTGGGCTGTCGCGGATCCGCGTAGCCGACGATGCCGAGCAGGTCCGGATTCCGGTCGACGCCGAACGGCAGGGTCTCCAACCACCGGGTCTCGTCGACCGGGTCCGCGCCGTGCCAGTCGGCCTGCACGTGGATGACTCCGCTCACCGGGACGCCGACGGCGCCGACGGCCGGGGCCTGATCGGCGGCGAGCGTCGAGGGGAGGTACGGGCGCAACACATGCTTCGGAGTGCGTACGAACTCGCGATCCGATCGCGGTGCGAGCAACGGGAACAGCCGGTCCATCACGAACGGCGCCCGCTGATAGATCCGCGCCAGACCCGCCTGACTGTGTGCCGTCCGCGGGACGTCCCACTGGTGGATGTGGGAGTCGATGATGCTGCCGATCACGCCGTCGAGGGTTGCCACGGCCCCTACCGTGCCAGTCGGTGCCGCTGCTGGCCAGCCTCATCGAAGTTGTCCGGCGTCAGCCATGCCTGGTGACGCTCCCTGACCGACGGCCACTCGTCGTCGGTGATGCTGAACCAGTCGGTGTCGCGGTTGCGTCCCTTGAGCACCATGTGGTGCCGGAACGTCCCCTCGTGGGTGAAGCCGAGCCGCCACGCCGCAGCCCGCGACGGCTCGTTGGCGGAGTCGCACTTCCACTCGAACCGGCGATAGCCGAGGTCGTCGAAGGCGTACTTCATCAGCAGATGGAAGGCCTCGGTCGCTGCGCGCGTACCGCGCAGGCCGTCGCCGAGCAGCACCCAACCGACCTCGACCTGTCCATGCCTGGGCTCGATGCGTAGGTAGCTCATCGTCCCGGCGACCCGTCCGGCCGACGGCCCTTCCAGCGGTACGACGGCGAAGGCGATGTCGTCCTCGGAATCCACCAGCGGCGCCATCGTCATCCAGAAATTGGCCAGGCCGATCGGCTCGACGGCCGGCAGATAGGTCCAGTCGACGTCGGGAGCATCTGCACAGGTGAGTGCGTACAAGTCGGAGTAGTGCGCCGACGACAACGGCTCGATGCGTACGTAACGGCCCTCGAGCGTGACGGCGTCCGGTCGCTCGCGTGGTGCCCAGGTCGTCAGATCGGTCACAACGCGGACTCGATGTCGATATGGATGAAATCGTTGCCCTTGAAGAGCAATCGGCGCCCCTCCACGGAGGCAACGGCGTACGCCATGCAGTCGCCGTAGTTGAGCCCGGCCGGGTGGCCGGAACCGCGACCGTAGAGTTGGTGCGCCTCATCGGCTCGCTCCGCATGCTCGGCGCCGAACGGAACCACACCGATCTGCAACGCATCGAGAAGGCGGTTCAGCGAGGCCTGACCCAGCAACCCGAGCGAACGCAGCGCGAGCCGCGTTTCGACCAACGTCGGGGCACCCGTGTCAGCACGCTCCGCACTCAGCAGGACCTCAAGGATCGCAGCCCTCTCGGGCTCACCCTTGATGATGCACACGAGTGCCGAGGCATCGACGATCACCGGGGCATCCCGTCCTCGTCATACATCTCAGCCATGGTCCGATCGATGGCTGCACGATCCTCGTCGGTGATGTTCGTGTCGAGCCACGCGAGCAGGCGCTCAGCCCTCTCACGCCTCGTCGAGATGGCCTCGCGGGCGTCGTGATCGGCGATCAGCCTCTCGAGCGCCACCTCGATCGCGCCGGTCTGCGTGGTGCCCTCGAGCACCGCTGCCCGGCGAGCGAGATCGTGGACACGTTGATTCTTGATGTTCAGACTCACGACGGCACCCTTCTACCCTCTCTGGTAGAAAGTCTACCCGTCGTAATCGTACGACGGGAGCCCGTCGATGCTGGTGAGGTTCTTCTCGCGGCGGTACGCCACCTGCCCGTCGAGGCCCTTCTTCTCCGACCACTGGCGCATCAACGTGCGGTCCTCTTGGTACTCCATGAGCGGAACCCCGTAGCCGCAGGAGTCGGTCACGCGCTCGACATCCACCACGATCACGGCCCGGTCTCCGGGATAGTCGATGAACCGTGGGCGCAGGCGGGCGTACTCGTCGCTGCCGAGCGGCGCGACCCGCCCCCGGCCGTGGAACCGGACGATGTCGGGCGGACCGTCGAAGGCGCAGAACATGACGGTGATCCGGCCGTTCTCCCGCAGATGCGCGATTGTCTCGCTACCGCTGCCGTTCGTGTCGAGCCAGGCGAAGGTGAGGTCGTCGAGGACCGCGAAGGTACCTGTGATGCCACGCGGGGACAGGTTGATGTGACCCTCACCCGACAACGGCGCCGTGGCTACGAAGAACACCGGTTGGCGCTCGACGAACTCCTTGAGGCGCCCTTCGATCCGCTCGTACGACTTGCCCATGCCGTGACGCTACCGACAACGGTTGCCGTCGAGCGAGGCGATTACTCCGGAACGCGTCGATACGCGCCGTCGGAAGCCGAGGTCGCCATCAACGCATACGCGCGCAGCGCGGCCGAGACGGGACGTACCCGATCCACCGGGGTGTACGGCTTGTCGCGCTTCTCCTGGGCGATCCGACGCTCGTCGATCACGTGATCCTCGAGGTCAAGAGTGATCGATCGGTTCGGGATGTCGATCGAGATCTGGTCGCCGTCCTCGATCAGCGCGATCAGTCCACCACCAGCCGCCTCGGGCGAGATGTGCCCGATCGACAGGCCCGAGGTGCCTCCGGAGAAGCGACCGTCGGTGATCAGAGCGCACTGCTGACCGAGACCGAGGCCCTTGATGTAAGACGTCGGGTAGAGCATCTCCTGCATACCCGGGCCGCCCTTCGGGCCCTCGTACCGGATGACGACGACATTGCCCGCCTCGACCCGCTTGCTGAGGATGCCTGTGACCGCGTCGTCCTGCGACTCGAAGACGATCGCGGTGCCCGTGAATACCAGGCAGTTGTCCGGGACTCCGGCGGTCTTGACCACGCAACCGTCCGGGGCGATGTTGCCCGAGAGGATCGCCAGGCCGCCATCCGCGGAGTACGCGTGCTCGAAGTCGCGGATGCAGCCCTCGGCGGCGTCGGTGTCGAGAGTGCCCCAGATGTTCTCGGTCGAGAACGCCTCAGTCGTACGCACGCCGCCCGGAGCCGCTTGGAAGAGGGCCAGCGCCTTCTCCGACGGCGCCTCGGCACGGATGTCCCACTCCCCCAACCACTCATCGAGGTTCGCAGAATGGACCGAGTGGACGTCCTCGTTGAGGGCGCCGCCGCGACGCAACTCCCCGAGCAGTGCCGGGACGCCGCCCGCGCGGTGGACGTCCTCCATGTGGTACTTCGGTGAGTTCGGGGCGACCTTGGACAGGCACGGCACCCGACGCGAGATCACGTCGATGTCGTGCACGTTGAAGTCCAACTCGGCCTCACGCGCGGCCGCCAGCAGGTGCAGCACCGTGTTGGTCGAGCCACCCATGGCGACGTCGAGCGCGACAGCGTTCTCGAACGCCGCACGGGACGCGATCGCTCGCGGGAGCACGCTCTCGTCGTCGTTCTCGTAGTAGCGCTTGCACAGGTCGACGATCAGTCGGCCGGCCTCCTCGAAGAGGGCGCGGCGCTTGGCGTGCGTCGCCAACGTCGACCCGTTGCCGGGCAGCGAGAGACCGATCGCCTCGGTGAGGCAGTTCATCGAGTTCGCGGTGAACATGCCCGAACACGATCCACACGTCGGGCAGGCCGAGCGCTCGACGGTGTCGAGGACCTCGTCGCTGACGCGCTCGTCCACAGCCAGCACCATCGCATCGACCAGGTCCAGCTTGGAGTGGACGATGCCCTCGATCGCGGTGGTCTTGCCGGCCTCCATCGGACCGCCGGAGACAAAGATGACGGGGATGTTGAGTCGCAGGCTCGCCAGCAGCATGCCGGGGGTGATCTTGTCGCAGTTGGAGATGCAGACGATCGCGTCGGCGCAGTGCGCCTCGACCATGTACTCCACGGCGTCCGCGATCAATTCGCGGCTCGGAAGGCTGTAGAGCATGCCGGCGTGACCCATCGCGATCCCGTCGTCGACGGCGATGGTGTTGAACTCCTTCGCGACGCCGCCGGCAGCCTGGATCTGCTCCGCGACGATCTTGCCCAGGTCACGCAGGTGCACGTGACCGGGGACGAACTCGGTGAACGAGTTCGCGATCGCGATGATCGGCTTGCCGAAATCGCCATCGGTCATGCCGGTGGCGCGCCACAGCGCGCGGGCACCGGCCATGTTGCGACCCGAGGTGGAGGTGGCAGAACGGAGTTGCGGCATGCCTTCAGGGTACGGCCGCATGCCGAACCGTGAGGTTTTCGGGTCCGAACCGTGACGCTTGCTCACGGTTCGGACCCGAAAACCTCACGGTTCGGCGGGAATCGGGATCAGCCCTCGGCTGTGGCCTTCAACTGGGCGAGACCCTTGTCGAAGTCCTTCGCGATCGCCTTGTCGAAGAACAGCTTGCCGAGGACCGCGAAAGCCACGTTGCGCTGACCGCTCATGGTCCAGTCGACCTTCGTGCCGCCGCCAGCTTCCGTGAAGGAGAACGTGGCGACGTTCGAGGCCTTGAAGGGCTTGAGGAACTCCAGAGCGATGTCGATCCGGTCCGCGCTCGACGAGGTGATCGCCATGGTCCCGGTACCAGCCTTGTTGTTGCCTTCCCAGGCGTAGTCAGCGCCGACGCCTGTGGCCGCGCCGCTGTAGGTGCGCTTCAGGTCCGGGTCGAGGCCCTCCCAGGGGGACCACTTCGTCCATTCGCGGAAGTCGTTGACGAGCGCGTGGATCGTGGCGGCAGGGGCGTTGATGACAGTGGTACGCGTGTTTGCGAAATTCGGCACGGCAAAACGCTAGTCCTGTACGGCACAATGGGTCCATGTCGACGCCCCGTGCCATCTCAGAGTCAACCGTTGCGTTCCGCGACGTGTTGTCCGATGACGGCACTCTCCTGCGCGCGTGGACCAACGACCCCGACGGCGTGATCGACGGCCCGACCGTGCTCCTGTGCAACGGTCTGGCGACGTCCGCCTGGGCCTGGCCGGCCCTGCTGAACACCGACTGCGGCGTACGCGTGGTGTCCTGGAACCACCGCGGCACCTCCGGCAGCGACCGCCCGTCGGACCCCAACCGGGTCGGTGTGCAGTACTTCGTCGAGGACGCCCTGTCCGTCATGGACGCGTACGGCCTGATCAAGCCGGTCATCATGGGCTGGTCGATCGGTGTCGACACGATGTTCGAGCTCGCCGCGATCCATCCGGAGCGGGTGGCCGGGCTGTTCGCGGTCGCGGGGGTCCCGGGCGATCCGTTCTCCACGACTCTCGGCCCCCTGCACCTGCCGCGCCCGATCGCACGGCTGGTCGCGCAGAGCATGGCCCGCGGGATGTGGCTCGGCGGCAAGGCCCTGAGCCCGATCGCCTCGCATCTGGCCATCGGTCCGCGCGTCATCGAGGCCCTGTCGCACACCGGCCTGATCTTCAAGGTGCCCGACCCGGAACTGGCCGCGGTCGCGTTCCGGGAGTTCCTCGCCAACCCGGTCGAGTGGTACTTCCACATCGCGCTGCGCAGCTCCGAGCACAACCGGGTCTCGCTGCGCCGGATCCGCGTTCCGGCGATGTTTGTCGCCGGTCGTTGGGACCTGATCGCCGGATCGCGTCACATGGCCACAGCGGCGGCGCGCGTGCCGGACGGCACGTTCGTCCAGGTCAATGCGTCGCACTTCGTACAGATGGAGCAGCCCGAGCTCGTCCACCGCCTGCTGCAGGACTTCCTCACCCAGGTGGAGCAGAAGGCACGGGCTGATCGCTGACACTCTCGGCGCGCGGCGGCATCGACCGCTGCGGGACCACGAGGAGCCGCCCGTCACCATCGGTGAGGACACCCACTGCCGCGCCGAACGCCGTCTGCAGCACCTCGGGTCGACACACGTCTGGCGGCGCCCCGGCCGCGATGACCCGGCCCTCGACCAACAGTGCGAGTGAATCGGCGAACTGACTGGCCAGGGTCAGGTCGTGCAGCACGCTGAGCACCGTCAGTCCACGCTCCCGACGCAGGCCGTCGACCAACTCGAGTGCCTCCACCCGGCGCCCGATGTCCAGCGCGCTGGTCGGCTCGTCCAACAGCAGCACCGGTGCCTCCTGCGCCAGCGCCCGTGCGATCACGACTCGCTGGACCTCACCGCCGGACAGGGTGCCCAACGGTCGCTCGGCGAACGGGCTCATCCCGATCCGCTCGAGGAGGTCCAGGCACACCTGACGGTCATGAGCAGACTCGCGGCCGAGATAGCTGATGTGCGGAGTGCGGCCGAGGAGGACGTAGTCCAGCACCGACATCTCCGCCGGCAGTTCGGGCTGCTGAGGTACGTACGCGATCTGGCGGGCACGCTCGCGCCACGAGAGGCCCCGGAGTACGCCGCTGGCCACAGCAATGGTGCCGGTATGCGGCACCAGGCCGGTCGCAGCGCGCAGCAGGCTGGACTTGCCCGCCCCATTGGGCCCGATCAGGCCGGTCCAGTGGCCCTCCTGGACGACGAGGTCCACGCCGCCGACGGCTGGCACGCTCCGGCCGTACCGAACGGTCACGCCGTCGAAGATCAGCGCCGTCACAACGCGCCTCCGCGACCACGCCGGGAGCGCAGGATCACCAAGAAGGCCGGTGCACCCACGAGCGCCGTCACGACGCCGATCGGCACTTCAGTGGGCGCCTCGATGGTCCGGCCGATCAGGTCCGCCAGCACCATGAAGGCTGCTCCGCCAATCATCGCGAGTGGCATCAGGACGCGATAGCTGGCGCTGGTCGCGAGCCGGAACGCGTGCGGAACGATGATCCCGACGAAACCGATCAGGCCGCTCACCGAGACCGCGGCGGCCGTCCCGAGGGTGGCGGCGCCGACGATGAGCAGCCGGGTACGGGTCGGGTGCAACCCGAGGGTGCCGGCCTCGTCGGCTCCGACGCGGAGCACGTCGAGGATGCGCCGGTGCGCCATCAGGATCACGATGCTGACGACGATGTACGGCGCGGCCAGACCGACGTCACCCCAGGTCGCGACGGAGAAGCTGCCGAGCAACCAGTTGTAGATCTGGCGGATCTCGTCGGTGTGCTGTTGCTGGAGGAAGGTCTGGATCGCGGTGAGCATGGCGGCGACCGCGACGCCGGCGAGGATGATGACCGACCGGTCACCGCGCTCGCTGCCGGAGGTGGCGATCACGTACGTCATGACCACGGCACCCAACGACCCCACGAAGGCGGCGAGCGGCAGCCACAGGGTGCCGTTGACGCCCAGCACGATCGCCACCGTCGCACCGAGGCCACCACCGGCGGCGACGCCGAGCAGGTACGGATCGGCGAGCGTGTTGCGCAAGACGCCCTGGTACGCGGCCCCACTCACCGAGAGCATGGCGCCGACGAGCGCGGCGAGCACGATCCGCGGCAGCCGGAGGTCCCAGATCACCGCGTCGTCGATCGGCGACGTCGAGGACTTCGTACCGAACAGGTGGGCCGAGATGGAACTCACGACCTCCGACGCGGGGATCCGTACCGGACCGATGCAGGCTGCGAGGACGACCACACCAACCAGGACGCCGAGGACCACGGCGGCGCTGATGCGTACGCGCCAACGCCCCCGGTCACGAGGCTCGGTCAGGCCGGTCGACACGCAGGACTACTTGACGGGGTGGGTCTTGATCGCGTCGGCGATCGTCTGGAGCAGGTCGACCACCCGCGGTCCCCAGCGGGACGCGATGTCGTCGTTGAGCGCGATGACGCGACCGCCCGACACGGCACTGAGCGCCGACCAGCCGGGACGCGTGCCGACCTTCGCCGCGTTCTGGCCGCAGCAGATGGAGTCCGCCAGGAAGACGTACCCCGGGTTGGACTTGAGGACGAACTCGCCGCTGAGCTGCGGGTAGCCGCCGGCCGCGTTGCTGGTCCTGTCGGCGATGCTGGTCAGGTCGAGCATCTTGAACAGCTGGCCGACGAAGGTCGAGCTCGTGACCGAGTAGTAGGTCGGGTCGAGTTCGTAGTAGAAGGTCCCGGACGTCTTCGGCGTCTGAGCGATGATCGACGCCACCTTCGACTTCATCGACGTGACCAGATCGGCCGCCTCCGACACGTGGCCGGTTGCCTTGCCGAGCTCGTTGATCTGCGCGTACGCCTCGTCCAGGTTCGCGGCAGCAGGCTCGATCAGGACGGGGATGTGGAGGCGCGTCAGCTGGCCGACCTGAGCAGGGGTGAGCCCTGCCTCGATCACGAGGTCGGGCTTGTAGGCGGCTACTGCCTCGGCGTTGAGCTGGTACGCGTCGAGCTGGGTGTGCGGAGCACTCGCCGGGTAGTCGGAGTCCTTGTCCACCGCGACGACCTGACTGCCGGCGCCGATCGCGAAGAGATCCTCGGTCGCGGTCGCAGAGAGCGAGACGATCCTGATCGGCTTCGCCGTCAGAGTGATCGCGGCGGTGCTGCTGCCGACACTGACCGGGAAAGAGCCGCCGGTCGTACCGGCGCTGCCGGTCGAGGTGCCGCAGGCACTGAGCCCAGCCGCGAGAACGGCAACGGCCGCGGCCGTACGGGCTGACGTCCAACGATTCATCAGTTCATCCTCCGATGCGCCAAGGAGGACGAAGTGCGTTCGCCCGGGGCCAGAATGGCCCGCACGATCCGGCCTTCCTCCGAGGACAGGTGTCGTGGCAGGTGCCAGGCGTCCGGGCTCGCCTCGTGTCGAGGACCACCGTTGCGGGACAGCGCCGGGATCTCACCGGACTTCGCTGAGCACATACCGTCCTGCCGCGGGGGCAGGAACGCTGCACGGTAGCACGGAGGCGCTACTCGACCCCGAGCTCGGACAGCAACGCCACATCCCGCATCAGCGCGACGGCGTTGCGTACCACCGGCACCGCGGCAACGGCTCCGGAGCCCTCGCCGAGGCGCATGCCGAGGTCCAGCAACGGTTCCAGGCCCATCTTGGCCAGGGCGAGCGTCTGAGCCGGCTCGGTGGACCGGTGTCCGGCGGCGAACCAGGCCGCCGCACCGGGGGCGATCCGATCAGCGGTCAGTCCGCAGGCGACGGCCATCAGGCCATCCAGAAGCACAGGTACGCCCGACGCTGCAGCGGTCAGGAGGAACCCGACGCTGGCCGCAAGATCCGCCGACCCGAGCGCCTGCAAGGTCTCGACGGGGTCATTGGTCCGGGAGCCGACGCGACGGAGCGCCTGGTCGATGAGGTCGGTCTTGTGGGTCAGGGCCTGGTCGTCGATGCCGGTACCGCGCCCGACGACCTCCGAGGCAGGCAGGCCGAGGGCAGCCGCGATCAGGGCGGCGGCCGGCGTGGTGTTGCCGATCCCCATGTCACCGCTGATCAGCAGATCCGCGCCGGCGGCGATCTCCTCACGAGCGACAGTTGCGCCGGCCTCGAGGGCTGCACGGACCTCGGTCGCGCTCAGCGCATCCTCGAGGTGGAGGGCGCCCGATGACCGGCGGACCTTGTGCTTCTGCAGGGTCGCGACCACATCGGCCGGCATGTCGTCGAAGTTCTCGTCGACCCCGATGTCGAGGACGCGTACCGCCACACCGTTGGCCTTCGCCAGCGCCGACACACCGGCTTTGCCGATCAGGAAGGTACGCACCATCGCACCGGTGATCGCCGGCGGGAAGGCCGAGACGCCGTGCGCCGCGACACCGTGGTCGCCGGCGAAGATGACCAGGCGTGGGTTCTGGATCGGACGGGGCGGGACCTCGCCCTGACAGGCCGCGACCCAGACGCCGAGCTCACCGAGGCGGCCGAGCGCGCCCGGAGGCGTCGCCAGGGCGCCGAGACGCTCGTTCGCCTCGCGGCGGGCCAGGGCCGACGGGGCGGCGACGGAGGTCGGCACGTAGTCGTCAGTACGCCGGCCGTAGAGCTCGTCGTGCAGCACCGTCGTGAGCGGGGACCGGTGCCGCCAGCCGTACCGCTCCAGGTCGGGGACCTCGGGAAGGTCGTCGACCGGACCGACACACAACCACGCCACCGGGCGTACGTGCTCGGGCATGCCGACCAACTCGCGGAGGAACTCCTCGCGATAGAAGCTCACCCAACCAACGCCAACCCCTTCGGCAGTCGCGGCGAGCCACATGTTCTGGATCGCGCAGACGGTCGAGTAGAGCCCGGCGTCCGCAATCGCGTGTCGGCCAAGCACGTTCGAGCCGCCGCGGGTCGGGTCGTACCCGACCACGATCCCCAGACCGGACTCGACGATGCCCTCGATCTTGATCCGGGAGAACGTGTCAGCACGCTCGCCGTCCAAGGACGCCGCGAAGACGTCACGCTCGGAGGCGACGTGGTCGCGGAACGCGGCCAGCGTCTCGGGGTTGCGGATCACCACGAAGTCCCACGGCTGGGACATCCCGACGCTGGGCGCGGCATGGGCGGCCGAGAGCAGTCGAGTCAGCACCTCGTCGTCGACGACGGTGCCGTTGAACTCACGGCGGGTGTCGCGACGTCGATTGATGGCGTCATAGAGCCTCATGACCGGGGCCTTCGGCTGGCTCCTGCTGAACGGCCAGTTCGCCATCGGGTTCCCTTCGAGGTCAGGACCCTTCCGTGCGGGACCGTACGACCGGCCAGCGTACGCCGACCACTCTTCGCCGCACGAATTCGGTTGCCCGGGCGACCGCATTCGTACGACAGGTCTTCAGGCGAGCTTTTCGAGCAGCAGTTCGCGTACGCGAGCCGCGTCGGCCTGGCCGCGCGTCGCCTTCATGACCGCCCCGATGATCGCACCGGCGGCACCGAGGTTGCCGCCGCGGATCTTCTCCGCGACATCCGGCTGTGCCGCAAGTGCATCGTCGATGGCCGCGATCAGCGGACCGTCGTCGGACACCAGCGCCAGACCGCGCTTCTCGACGATCTCGGCCGGCGTGCCCTCGCCGGCGTACAGACCCTCGAAGACCTGACGGGCGAGCTTGTCGTTGATCGTCCGGGCATCGACGAGCGCCTGCACCTCGGCCACCTGGGTCGGGGTGATGCCGACCTCGGCCAGTTCGACGCCGGTCTCGTTGGCACGTCGAGCGATCTCGGCGGTCCACCACTTGCGCGCAGCCTGCGGCGCAGCACCAGCCGCGACGGTCGCCCCGATCAACTCGGTCGCACCGGCGTTGACGACATCACGCATCTCCAGATCGGCGAAGCCCCACTCCGCCTGCAGGCGGGCACGGCGTACCGGTGGCGGCTCCGGGAGAGTCCCACGGAGTTCCTCGACCCACTCACGACTCGGGGCGACCGGCACCAGGTCCGGCTCCGGGAAGTATCGGTAGTCCTCGGCGTCGCTCTTGGGGCGTCCGGCCGACGTGGTGGCGGTGTCCTCATGGAAGTGACGGGTCTCCTGCAGGATCGCACCGCCGGCGTCGAGGATCCCGGCGTGCCGGGACATCTCGAACCGGACCGCACGCTCGACCGAGCGCAGGCTGTTGACGTTCTTGGTCTCGGTCCTGGTGCCCAGCGTGCCGGACCCCTTCGGCGCCAGCGACAGGTTCACGTCGGCGCGGATCGAGCCCTGGTCCATGCGTGCGTCGGAGACACCGAGAGCGACGATCAGGTCGCGCAGCGCCGAGACGTACGCCTTGGCGACCAACGGTGCCTTCTCGGCGGTGCCGAGGATCGGCTTGGTGACGATCTCGATGAGCGGGATGCCGGCACGGTTGTAGTCGACCAGCGAGTGGTCGGCACCGTGGATGCGACCGGTCGCGCCACCGACGTGGGTCGACTTGCCGGTGTCCTCCTCCATGTGCGCCCGCTCGATCTCGACGCGTACGGTCTCGCCCTCGACCTCGACGTCGAGATAGCCGTTGAAGGCGATCGGCTCGTCGTACTGGGAGGTCTGGAAGTTCTTCGGCATGTCCGGGTAGAAGTAGTTCTTCCGGGCGAACCGGCACCACTCGGCGATCTCGCAGTTCAGCGCCAGACCGATCCGGATGGCTGACTCGACAGCCTTGCGGTTCACCGCCGGCATCGCGCCGGGGAGACCGAGGCACGTCGGGCAGACCTGCGTGTTGGGCTCGGCGCCGAAGCCGGTCGGGCAACCGCAGAACATCTTGGTGTTCGTGTTGAGCTCGACGTGGACCTCGAGGCCCATCGCCGGGTCGTACGTCTCGAGGACCTTCTCGAACGGAACCAAGGTCTCGGCCACCGTGTTGTTCAGAACCATCTACGCCTCCTTCGCGTACGCCGGGGCGGTGATCGGGGCGCCCCACTGCTTGGTCAGGGCCGCCTCGAGAGCGGCACCGACGCGGTAGAGGCGGGCGTCCTCGAGTACCGGTGCCAGGAACTGGATCCCGGTGGGCAGGCCGTCGTCGGCCGACAGCCCGGACGGGATGGAGATCCCGGGTACACCCGCCAGGTTGGCGGGGATGGTGGCGAGATCCTGGAGGTAGTTGGCGAGCGGGTCATCCGCCTTCTCCCCGATCGACCAGGCGGTCGTCGGAGCCGTCGGCGACACCAGCACGTCGACAGATTCGAACGCCTTCTTGAAGTCCTCGATGATCAAGGTCCGGATCTTCTGCGCCTGGCCGTAGTACGCGTCGTAGTAGCCGCTGCTCAACGCGTACGTCCCGATCAGGATGCGGCGCTTGACCTCGTCGCCGAAACCGGCGTCGCGCGAGGCCCTCATCACGTCCTCCGCGCTCGGGTCGCCCTCAGGCGTCACACGAAGGCCGTACCGCATGGCATCGAACTTGGCGAGGTTGCTCGAGCACTCAGCCGGCAGGATCAAGTAGTACGCCGCCATCGCGTGCACGAAGTTCGGCAGGCTCACCTCGACGACCTCGGCGCCGAGGCCCTTGAGGATCTCGATCGACTCGTTGAAACGCTCGACCACCGGTGCGGACCAGGCATCACCCTGGAGCTCCTTGACGATGCCCACGCGGACACCGCTCAGGTCGCCGGCAGCGCCCTGCCGGGCAGCCTCGACCAGACCGACGACCGGCGTGGTCACCGACGTCGAGTCCTTCGGGTCGTGACCACCGATCAGCTCGTGCAGCAGCGCGGAGTCCAGCACGGTGCGGGTCACCGGGCCGAGTTGGTCCAGTGAGTTCGCCAGCGCGATCACGCCGTAGCGCGACACCGAGCCGTACGTCGGCTTCACGCCGACCGTGCCGGTCATCGCACCCGGCTGACGGATGGACCCGCCCGTGTCGGAGCCGATTGCCAGTGGCGCCTGGAATGCGGCGACAGCCGCAGCCGAACCACCACCTGAACCGCCCGGGATACAGGTGTGGTCCCACGGGTTCTTCACCGGACCGTACGCAGAGTTCTCGTTCGACGACCCCATGGCGAATTCGTCCATGTTGGTCTTGCCGAGGATGGGCAGACCTGCCGCCTTGATCCTGGCGACGACGGTGCCGTCGTACGGCGGGACCCAACCCTCGAGGATCTTCGACCCGGCCGTGGTCGGCAGGCCGTGCGTGGCGAGGACGTCCTTGATCGCGATCGGGACGCCGTCCAACTCGTGCAGCGGCTCGCCCTTGAGGCGCCGCGCGTCCGAGGCAGCCGCCTGGGCGAGAGCTCCGGCAGCGTCGACGTGCAGGTACGAGTTCAGGTCGTCGTTGGTGGCGGCGATCTGGTCCAGGTGAGCCTGGGTCAACTCGACGCTGGTGACCTCGCCGGCGGCGAGAGCTGCAGCCTGCTCGGCGGCAGTGCGATGGATCCAACTCATGGTCACTCCTCCCCCAGGATGCGCGGCACACTGAAGCGCTGCTGATCGACTGACGGGGCACCCGACAGCGCCTGCTCAGGCGTCAGCGATGGCTCCACGACGTCCTCGCGGAAGACGTTCGTCATCGGGATCGGGTGCGACGTCGGGACGACATCGTCGCCGGCTACACCCTGGATCGAGGCGACGGCCTCGAGGATCACGTTCAACTGCGGGGCCAGGTGGTCGAGCTCAGCATCACTGAGGTCGATCCGGGCGAGATCCGCCAGATGGCGCACCTCGTCACGGGAAAGTTCGGGCATGCAGGGAAGCGTAGTTGGCGCTCAGCCCACGTCCCACATGGCGGCGCAGTTGTGGCACCGACACTGCTTCCCGTCCAGGACGTCGAACTGGCCCGCGGTCCCGCACTGCGGGCAGGCGATGAGGGAACGCAGCAGTGGATCGCTCAGGGCGTCATCCGCGGTCGCGTTCTCGATCCTGAGGGCGGCCTTGCGGGCAGCCATCCGCTCGCCGATCCTCAAATTGGTGATGTAGCGGGACAGCCCGGCCGCGCCGATCACGGCCGCAGCCGCAACCAGCACGATGATGAACAGTTTGTTGTCCACGTCGTCAGCCTCTCACGAGGCCGTCGTCGATCATCTGCTGGAAATGCTCCACGACCGACTCCCGGGCGGGGCGGAACTGAACACCCAACTCGCTCACGGTCCGCGAGTTGTCGAACCTCAGCGGGTAACCAGCGTTCTTCCTCATGAACTCCCGGGTCTGGCCGGCGAGCGGTGCGATCAGAATGACCGCAGCCTTCGGCGCCTCGATCAGCGGGAACGACGGTCGGTAACCGAAGGCCTTGCGCAGCGTCTTGCTGATCTTGAGCATGCTCAGCGACTCGGAGTTGGTGAGGTAGCGCCCGTGCGCCTCTGGCGTGAAGCCGGCCGCGATGTGAGCTCGGGCGACGTCGCGTACGTCCACGATGCCGAACTCGAGCCGGGCGGTGCCGGTCGCCTGGGAGTAGTCGGTGAACATCTTCATGGTCGCCATCGAGCCGGAGACGCTGACGTTGGTGAGCGCCGGGCCCAGCACGAGACCCGGGTGGATCGTGACGAGATCCCAACGGTCCTGGGCTTCGGCACGCTTCCACGCCTCCTGCTCAGCGACGGTCTTGGAATAGGAGTACGGCTGGTGCCTGAGCGAGCTCGTGGTGTTCCAGTCGGCCTCGGTGAACGCGTCCTTGCCGCGCATCTCGACGGCGTCACCGTAGATCGCCACCACCGAACTGGTCAGGACCACCCGCTTCACCGAGGCAGTGGCCTCCACCGAGTCCAGGACGTTCTTCGTGCCCTCCAGAGCGGGGCGTACGAGGTCCTCGTAGGGGTCGTTCACCTTGCCGATCAGGAAGGGCGAAGCGGTGTGGATGACCAATTCGCAGCCCTGCATGGCCTCGGTGTAACTGCCCTCCTCGAGCAGGTCAGCCTTGTGCAGGGTGAGGCGACCCGGATGCTCCTGCGCCAGAGCGTGCAGGTGCTCCAACCCGGAGGCCTTGTCGGGGTTGCGTACGGTCGCACGCACCGTCCGGCCGTCCTCCAGCAGATACCGGACGATCCAGCTGGCGACGTAGCCGCTGCCGCCGGTGACGAGGACGGGAGCGCTGGGTTCGATCGAGGTCATGCGACCCAACCTAGCAAACTGTAACTCGGAGTTACAGTGCTTCCGGTCCGCCCTCAAGGAGGCGTACGAAGCCCTCCTCATCCAGGATCGGGCGGCCCAACTCCTCTGCCTTGGCGGCCTTGGAACCGGCGTTCTCGCCGATCACCACGTAATCGGTGTTCTTCGACACCGAACTGGCGGCTTTCCCTCCGTGGGTGATGATCGCCTCCTTGACCGAGTCGCGGGTGAAGCCGTGCAACCCGCCGGTCACCACGACCGTCAGGCCAGCGAGGGTCTGCGGGATCGATTCGTCCTTCTGGTCCGCCATGCGTACGCCCGAGGCGGCCCAGCGATCCACGATGTCGACGTGCCAGTCCTCGGCGAACCATTCCCGGACGGACTCCGCGATCACCTGGCCGACGCCCTCGGTCTGGGCCAACTCCTCCACACTCGCGGATCGAACCGCCTCCATGGAACCGAACTCGGTGGCCAGCCCACGCGCCGCGGTCGGCCCGACATGGCGGATCGACAACGCGACCAGGACCCGCCACAGCGGCGTGTCCTTCGCCTTCTGGATCCCCTCGAGGAGCTTTGCCCCGTTCGCGGAGAGTTGTCGGCCCTCTTCGTCCTTCTTCGGCTCGCGGGTGAAGAGCTCCGTGCGCAGGAGATCCTCAGCGGTGACATCGAAGACGTCCGCCTCGTTGGTCACCACTCCTGCATCGAGCAGAGCGACGCCGGCCTCCCAGCCGAGCCCCTCGATGTCGAAGGCTCCGCGACTGCCGACGTGGTTGAACCGCTCCCGCACCTGGGCAGGGCAGAACTGGTGGTTGGGACACCGCAGGTCGCGATCGCCCTCCTTCTGCTCGACCAGCAGCGTGTGGCACGTCGGACACTCGGTCGGCATCACCCACTCGGCCAGCCCCTCGGGGCGCAGCGCGAGCACCGGCCCGACGATCTCCGGGATCACGTCGCCCGCCTTCCGGAGGATCACGGTGTCGCCGGGGCGTACGTCCTTGCGCTTGACCTCGTACGAGTTGTGCAGCGTCGCCATCTCGACGGTGGAGCCGGCAACCTTCGTCGGCTCCATCACGCCGAACGGTGTCACTCGACCCGTCCGGCCCGTGTTGACATAGATGTTGAGGAGCCGGGCGTTGACCTCCTCGGGCGGGTACTTCCACGCAATCGCCCAGCGCGGAGCGCGCGAGGTCGACCCGAGCTGACGTTGCAGCGCAACCTCGTCGACCTTGACCACGACCCCGTCGATCTCATGCTCGACGTCATGGCGGTGCTCGCCGTAGTGGGCGATGAACTCCTGCACCGCCGCCAGATCGGGGACGACCTTGAAGCGCTTCGACGTCGGAAGGCCCCAGGCCTTCATCGCGGCATAGCCCTGCGACTGGGCGGTCGGCTCGAACCCGCGGCGCGCACCGATGCCATGACAGACCATGTCGAGCGCGCGGCTCGCGGTCACCCGCGGATCCTTCTGCCGCAGCGACCCCGCAGCCGAGTTGCGCGGGTTCGCGAACATCGGTTTGCCGGCTTCCGACAGTGACAGGTTGAGCGCCTCGAAGGCCACCAACGGGAGGAACACCTCACCGCGGACCTCGACCAACGCCGGGACCGGGAACTCCTCGGTCGCGGTCAGGCGGTGCGGGATCGACGCGATCGTCATCACGTTCGGGGTGACGTCCTCGCCGGTGGTGCCGTCGCCGCGGGTCAGAGCCCGGACCAGACGGCCGTCCTCGTAGAGCAGATTGATCGCAAGACCGTCGACCTTGAGCTCGCACAGCAGCGCGGGTGCAGCACCGGTGTCGCGTTCGACGCGGGCGTGCCAGGCAGCCAACTCCTCCTCGGTGAACGCGTTGTCGAGCGACTCCATCCGCTGGAGGTGGTCCACGGCGGTGAATTCCGTGGCGACTGCGCCGCCGACTTTCTGGGTCGGCGAGTCCGGCGTACGCAGCTCGGCGAACTCCGCCTCGAGCGACTCCAACTCACGCATGCGGACGTCGAAGTCAGCGTCGGCGAGGGTCGGGTTGTCCAGGACGTAGTAGCGGTAACGCGCGTCCTCGACCTCCTCGCTGAGCAAGCGGTGTCGCTGGCGGGCATCCTCAACGGCGGTCACAGGGGCATTCTGCCAAGGTCCACCGACATTTCGCCGAGGACCTGTTGACATGAAACGAAACCGTTTCGTACTCTCTGATGGAACGAAACGGTTTCGTACCAAGTAGGCGGCACACATGGTGGAAGTTCGACAGCGACCAAGGGTCGAGGGCGATCGCGAGGACGAGATCCTCGAGGCGACCATCGACCTCCTCGTGGCGGTCGGGTACGACCGACTCACGATGGATGCGGTCGCCAAGCAGGCGAAGGCGTCCAAGGCCACGCTCTACCGCCGCTGGGAGTCGAAGGCTGCTCTCGTGATCGACGCGCTGGTCAAGGCGAAGGACATGCCGAACCCTGCGATCCCGGCGACCGGCACCCTGCGGGGCGACCTCATCGAAACCTTCTGCGGCCACACCGGGATCGCCAACTCTCGCGCCGCCGAGGTCATGGGCGCTGTCCTGACCGCCACCCACACCGACCCCGATTTCGCGACGACCTTCCGCGAGAGGTTCATCGGCCCCAAGCTCGCCGTCACCCAGGCGATCTACCGGGCCGCCGTCGAACGCGGAGAGGTCTCTCCCGACATCGACCTCGAGATCATCGGCCCCGCCCTCGCAGCGATCGTGCTGCACCGCTCGTACCTGCTCGGTGAAGTCCCGACGAGCGAACTCGTCACCCGCGTCATCGACCACGTGATCCTTCCGGCCGCCACCTTCGGCGCACCGGTCCAGACCCGCTGAACCCCCTCCGAAAGGCAGCGACATGACAGACACCGCAACCGTGGCGGCACCGGAGGAATCCGGAACCGCCAACAAGCACCTGGGACTTGCCCTCCTGGTCATCTGTGCCGCGCAACTGATGGTGGTGCTCGACTCGACGATCGCCAACATCGCGCTCCCCCACATCCGCGACGACCTGCACATCTCCCAGGGCAACCTGCAGTGGGTCGTCACCGGGTACGCCCTCGCCTTCGGCGGTCTGCTGCTCCTCGGCGGTCGCGCCGGCGATCTCTACGGACGCCGCAAGGTCTTCGTCATCGGCCTCACCCTCTTCGCCGTCGCGTCGGCGCTGGGTGGGTTCGCCCAGAACGAGGGCATGCTCCTCTCGTCCCGTGCGCTCCAGGGCGTCGGGGCAGCACTGGCCTCCCCCACCGCGCTCGCTCTGATCACCACGAACTTCCCGGCCGGTCCGCTGCGCAACCGCGCCTTCTCGATCTTCGCGATGCTCTCCGGCGTCGGGGCGGCGATCGGCCTCCTGCTCGGCGGCTGGCTTACCGGGTTGGACATCGGCAGCGTCCACGGCTGGCGGCTGACGTTCTTCATCAACGTCCCGATCGGGTTGGTGGCGGCCTTCCTGGCAACCCGCGTACTCGCGGAGTCGGAGAAGAGCCGCAACAGCCTCGACGTCTTCGGCGCCCTCACCGTCACCCTCGGGCTCGTCTCGATCGTGTACGGCGTGGAGCACGGCGGCGTCCCGGACACCAGCGGACACACACACTGGGGGTCGGGCGAGACGCTCGCCTTCCTGATCGTCGGAGCCGCTCTACTTGTTGCGTTCTTCGTCGTCGAACGACGCATGAAGCACCCGCTCCTTCCGATCCGGATCCTGACCAACCGGACACGCGGAGTCGCATTCACGACCATGTTCATCGTGCCGGCCGCGATGTTCGCGATGTTCTACTTCCTGTCCCAGTTCATCCAGAACGTGATGGGCTACTCGCCGCTGCAGGCAGGCCTGGCATTCCTGCCGTTCCCGTTCGCGATGGTGTTCGGCGCCGTCATCTCCTCGAAGCTGGTCGCGAAGGTCGATCCCCGATTCATCTCCGGCACCGGCACCGCGCTTGCCGGCCTGTCGCTGTTCATGTTCAGCCGACTGCACGTGAATGACTCCGCGGCCAACCTCGCCGACCTGACCCACCGCTGGGTCGGTGGTGGCATGTCACCGGTGTACGTCGACGGCGTGAACTACTGGACGCAGATCTTCCCGTACATCGCTGTGATGGCGTTCGGCATGGCTCTGACGTTCATCCCGATGATGCTCACCGCGTTGCACGGTGTCGACGAGCGGGACGCGGGTGTCGGCTCGGGCGTGCTCAACACCGCTCAGCAGCTCGGTGGTGCCCTGGGGCTCGCCATCCTGTCGACCATCGCCGTGAACGCGATCACGTCCAAGGCCAACGCGCTCGTCGCCCAGTTGCCCGCTGGTCACGGGGCCGCTCTGACGCCAGCACAAATGACCGTCTCCCCGGTCGGTCAGGCGGCGTTCACGCACGGCTCCACGACGGCCTTCCTGGTCGGCGCGTTCATGATGTGGGGCGCCTCGGCTCTGCTGTGGATCGTGCTCAATGTCAAGCACTCCGAGATCCAGGGCGATCACACCGCACCCGGCGCGATGGCGTGATCCAGCACGACTGAGTACGCGGCGTTCGCCCTCCGGGGCGGGCGCCGCGTCGTCGTTGTGGGCTGCCTGTTGTTCACCTACGACTTCACCGATCGCTCTATGCCTCGGTGAGATCCGTGCCTACGATCGAGCAGAGCGCCCGATCTCGGCGGCGCCATTCACAGAGGGAGCACTGACATGGCCGACTGGGCAGCTGACGTCAAGATCTACCGTCCGGATGCGGACGACGCCGCGATCGCGGGTCTGGAGAAGAACTACCGCTTGGTGATGACCGATGCGGACTCGCGCTACGTCGCACTGTCCGACGCCGAGGAGCGCGCGACCGTCAAGGCCAACTTCCTCACGAAGAAGCTGGGCCTGGAGCTGTCGGACGCTGACGCCGACGCCGACCTTGACGAGGTCGCGGAGACGATGAAGGCCGACCGCACCAAGTCGCGTATCACGGTCTACTACTTGCTGGCGGAGAAGTACGGAAAGCTCGGCCTCTTCAGCTGATCGCGTCGATCAACTCAGCGCAGCGGCGCTCGTCCTCAACTGGGCGAGCGCCGTTCGCGCGTACGCAGGGCTCGCACCCGCCAGGCCGCAGGTCGGCGTCACGATCAGTCGAGGACCGAGCTCCTCGGGGTCGAGTCCCAGCATGTCCAGCCACCTGAGCACTGAGGTCACGACCTGCTTGTCGCTGATCGTGGCGTCGAGGCTCGGCACCACGCCCAACGCCACCGTCTCCCCCGCCTCGAGTGCGGTGGCGAGCACGTCGTGATCGGCAGGCGACATCAGGCTCAGGTCCACCGACAGGCCGCGTGCGCCGGCACCGCGGACGAGCGACCAGGGCGTACGCGGTGCGCAGCTGTGCACCCAGGGTTCGGCACCTTCGGCGGTGACCGCACCCAGGACGATTTCGAGAAGCGCAGAGGCCTCCGGAAGGTCGACCGAGCGGTGTCGTCCGTACCCCGACGCCGTCGGGATCGCGCCGGCAAGCACTCCGGCCAGCGAGGGCTCATCGACCTGGACGACGAGCCGGGTGATGCCGCGCACGCGCTTGTGTACGTCGTGGATGTGGCTGGTCAGGCCGTCGGCCAGTGCTTCGGCGAGCTCGCGACGCGCTCCGTGATCAGCGAGGAGGCGGTCCCCGCGAGGGCGCTCCACAGTCGCGGCCAATGTCCACGGTCCGGTGACCTGGACCTTGAAGGCTCCGGTGTAGTCCTGCGTCTGTTCCTCCAGGACGTCGAGGTCCTGCGCCAACCGGCTCTGCGCTCGCCGCTGATCGCGGCCCCGGCCCCCTGCGGTGCCGGTGAGTCGCCACCCGGCCGGTTGGAGGTCGGCGTCCAGGTCGACCAGTGCGAGCGCACGCCCGATCATGTGCGCGCCCGCACCACGCGCGGGAAGTTCCGGCAGGTACGGCAGCTCGGGGAGCTCGCCGAGGACGACCCGGATCGATTCGGCGATGTCCTCACCGGGCATCGAGCCGATACCGGTCGCGATCGTCACTGCGACACCCGACGAGTGGACGCGATCGTCGCGGAACCCACGACCCGCGTGCCGTCGTAGATCACGGCTGCCTGACCCGGGGCAATCCCGTACGCGACGTCGTGCAGGTCGATCTCCACCGACGGTTCGTTGGTTGAGCTCGAAACCGTGATCCTCGCTCGGTGTTCGTCACCGTGCGCGCGGAGTTGGACCGAGCCGTCGAGGGTGGTCGGTGCAGATCCTGCCCACAGCGGACGGATCCCGGAGATGTGGTCGATCGCGAGGTGTTCCTTCGGGCCCACGGTGACGGTCCCACTGACCGGCTCGATGTCGAGCACGAACCGGGGCCTGCCGTCCGCCGCCGGAACCCCGATCCGCAGGCCCTTGCGCTGACCGATCGTGAATCCGACCGTGCCGGTGTGCGTACCGAGCTCAACTCCGGACTCGTCGACGATTGACCCACCCGTGTTGGGCTGACGTTCGCCCAGCTTCTCCTTCAGCCAACCGGCATTGTCGCCGTCGGCGACGAAACAGATGTCGTGGCTGTCCGGCTTGTCGGCGACCAGCAGGCCGCGGCGAGCCGCCTCCTCGCGGACGAGCGGCTTCGGAGTGTCGCCGAGCGGGAAGAGCGAATGCTTCAACTGGTCCTGGGTGAGCACGCCGAGGACGTACGACTGGTCCTTGGCCTGGTCGTTGGCGCGGTGCAGTTCGACACCGTCCGGGCCGTCCTTGAGGACCGCGTAGTGCCCGGTCGCGACTGCGTCGAAGCCGAGGTTCAGCGCTCGGTCGAGTACCGCGGCGAACTTGATCTTCTCGTTGCACCGCAGGCAAGGATTGGGCGTACGCCCGGCGGCGTACTCGTCCATGAAGTCGACGACCACGTCCTCGTGGAACCGGTCGCTGAGGTCCCAGACGTAGAACGGGATGCCGATCACGTCTGCGGCGCGGCGGGCGTCGTTGGAGTCCTCGATCGTGCAGCACCCGCGCGCACCGGACCGGTAGGACGCCGGGTTGCGGGAGAGCGCCAGGTGGATGCCGGTGACGTCGTGCCCGGCCTCGACGGCGCGGGCCGCGGCGACGGCGGAGTCGACTCCGCCTGACATTGCCGCGATCACTCTCATAACGCAGGCAAGCCTACGGGCGTGGCTACTGGTGCCGAAGTCGGCGAACGGCGTCGGCCGCGGCCGCGACGGCGCGCTCGATGTCGTCTGCCCTCGTGGTGCGCCCAAGACTGAAACGCAGGCTCGAACTGGCGTCCGACTCGGAGCGGCCCATCGCCAGCAGGACGTGCGAGGGCTGGGGCACTCCGGCGGTACAGGCCGACCCCGTAGAGACCTCCACGCCCGAGGCGTCGAGCAGCATCAGCAGGTCATCGGAACCGCAACCGGGGAAGGTGATGTTGGCATGGGTCGGGAGGCGGTCCGAACCGCCGTTGAGCGTCGCGTCCGGGACCGACGCCAGGATCCCGGCGACCAGGTGGTCGCGCAGCGCGCCGACCCGTGCGGCGAAGGTGGACTGGTCCGCCACTGCGGCTTCGACGGCCACCGCGAAGGCCCCGATGGCCGGCGCATTCATCGTGCCGCTGCGGGCTCGCTCCTGGGCACCTCCGTGCGCAAGTTCAGTGAGGGCGAGGCCGCGCCGTGCGAGAAGGGCGCCCACCCCGATCGGCCCGCCGAGCTTGTGACCGGACACCGTCAACGCGTCCAGGCCCGACGCCCCGAAATCGACCGGTACCGATCCGACCGCCTGGACGGCATCCGAATGGGTGAGCACCCCCGTCGTCCGGGCGGCGTCGACCAGGTCCTCGATCGGCTGGAGCGTGCCGGTCTCGTTGTTGGCCCACATCAGGCTCGCGACAGCGACGTCCGGCCCGAGGAACGGCATATGGATGTCCGGTCGGCCGTCGCCGTCAACCGGAATCTCATCAACCTCGAAGCCCTGCGCCGAGTGCAGCCAGTGCGCCGGATCCAGGATCGCGTGGTGCTCGACAGCACTCACCACGACTCGGTTGCGGGCCGGATCGGCGGCCCGCGCAGCCCAGGCCATTCCCTTGATCGCGAGGTTGTCCGACTCCGTCCCCCCGGAGGTGAAGATCACCTCGGTCGGGTGCGCTCCCAGAGCCGCCGCGACCTGTTCACGACTCTCCTCGACAACACGGCGCGCGGCACGTCCCGAGCCGTGCAAGGAGGCCGAGTTGCCCACCTGACCCGACAACTCGAGCAACGTCTGTAGCGCCGCCGGAATCATCGGCGTGGAAGCGGCGTGATCGAGATAGACACGGGTCATGGCGTCGCCCAGCGTACGGCGCGATGCCGATTAACCCGGCGTTCAACTGCGGCCCGTACGTTCGCCGCGTGATCGAGGACCTGCGTGCGTACATCGACAGCCTCAACATCGACGGTCACCACATCGGCGACGACCACGACGACGACCCGATCCTGATCGACCGGCACGGCAACGCCGTCGACACCTGGCGGGAGAACTACCCGTACGAGGAACGGCTCGACCGTCACGTGTACGACATCGAGAAGTACCAACTGCAGGTCGAGCTGATCAAGTTCCAGAACTGGCAGCAGAAGACCGGCGCTCGACACGTGATCGTCTTCGAAGGTCGCGATGCAGCCGGCAAGGGCGGCACGATCAAGCGCTTCATGGAGCACCTCAACCCGCGGTACGCGCGCACGGTGGCGCTGGTGAAGCCGACCGAACGCGAACGGACGCAGTGGTACTTCCAGCGGTACGTCAACCACCTGCCGGCCGCGGGCGAACTCGTCCTCTTCGACCGGAGTTGGTACAACCGGGCCGGAGTCGAGCGTGTGATGGGCTTCTGCTCCGACGACGAGTACGAGACCTTCATGGAGCAGGCTCCACGCTTCGAGAAGATGTTGATCGAGTCCGACATCCACGTGACGAAGTTCTGGTTCTCGGTGACGCAGTCGGAGCAGCGCACGCGGTTCATCATTCGTCAGATCGACCCCGTACGGCAGTGGAAGCTGTCGCCGATGGATCTGGAATCACTCGACAAGTGGAGTGCGTACACCTCTGCCAAGGAGGAGATGCTCTACCGCACCGACTCCAAGACCGCGCCGTGGACGACGATCAAGTCCAACGACAAGAAACGTGCGCGGCTGAGCGCCATGCGCTACTTCCTCTCCACCGTCGAGTACGACGGGAAGGACCACTCGGTCGTCGGTCAACCCGATCCCCTGATCGTCCAGCGCGGCAAGTCCGCCATCGGCGACTGACCGGCTCGGCGCGACGCTCTCGGCGCCGCACGGAATACCGTGGTCCCATCCGCACCGGATCGGCTCCGCACCTGGAGGACAAATGATCGTCGATTGCGCCCACTACGTGGACGGCCAACGCCAGGGCTCCGGTCCGATGGACCTGCACGACGCCTCGACGTTGTGCCAGGCGGAGGGGTTCAGTTGGCTCGGTCTCCTCGAACCCACTCCCGATGAGCTGAGCCGCGTACGCGAGGCCTTCAACCTGCACGAGCTCGCCGTCGAGGACGCGCAGACGTTCCACATGCGCCCCAAACTGGAGGCGTACGACGGGGACGTCCAACTCGTCATCCTGCGTACGGCCCGGTACGACGACGCCACCGAGGAGATCGACTTCGGTGAGATCAGCGTGTTCCTGGCTCCGACGTTCGTGATCACCGTCCGGCAGGGCATCGCGAGCGAACTGCATGAGGCGCGGCTGCGTCTCGAGCAGCGACCGGAACTGCTCAGGGCCGGCCCGGCCGCCGTGCTGTGGGCAATCCTCGACCATGTGGTCGACGACTACGGGCCGGTCGTCGCCGGTCTCGAGAACGACATCGACCAGCTCGAGGCGACCGTGTTCTCCGGCAGCTCAGCTCCGACTGAACGGATCTACTCCCTGCGTCGGGAAGCCACGGACTTCTATCGCGCCGTGCACCCGTTGATCGCGGTCATCAACGGCCTTCAACGCGCGATCGAGGACGGGGTTCTGCAGCCGTACCTGCGCGACGTCGGTGACCACCTGGCCCTGATCAACGATGAGGTCGCGGCCCAGCGGGACCTGCTCAGCACCATCCTCGACGCAAACCTGTCGGTGATCTCGGTCGAACAGACACGGGTCGGCGTACGCCAGAACGCCACCATGGAACGGCTCACGGTCCTGGCGACCGTGTTCCTGCCGTTGACCTTCATCACCGGCTTCTTCGGACAGAACTTCTCGTGGCTCGTCGAGAACGTCACGGGGCTCTGGGCGTTCCTGATCCTCGGCCTCGGCGGCCTGATCGTGCCGCTGGTCGCACTCTGGGTCTGGCTCCGCAAGGACTCCTCGCACCCGTGATTCTTCTCTGACGCGTCAGAGAAGAATCAGATCGTCGCGGTGGACGACTTCGCGTACGCCCTGGGCCCCGACGAGATCGGCAAGCTCCTCGGCGTCGTAGTTGACCAGGCCTCGGGCGATGGCGACCCCGTCGGGCCCTTCGACGGCGATCGGGTCGCCGGCCACGAAGGAACCGCGTACGCCGATCAGCCCGGCGGCCAGCAGGGATGCGCCGCGTTCGACGAGGGCGCGGGCAGCCCCGGCGTCGACGGTCACGGTGCCGAGTGTCTCGGTGGCGTGGGCCAGCCAGAGCAGTCGCCGGGGTCGGCGGCGTCCGGCTGCATGGAACAGCGTGCCGACCGGCTTCCCGACGAGCGCATCTGCGGCGTCATCGGCGGCGGCAAGGACCACCGGGATCCCTGACGAGCACGCGATCCGGGCGGCGTCGAGTTTCGTCACCATGCCACCGGTGCCGACACCGGCAGCCCCGACCGAGCCGACCTCGACCTCGAGGGCGTCGATGTCGGCGACCTCGGCGATCCGGGTGGCACCGGGTGTGGCAGGAGGCGCGTCGTAGAGCCCGTCGATGTCGCTCAACAGCACGAGAAGATCCGCACTGACCAGGTGCGCGACCAGCGCGGCGAGCCGATCGTTGTCACCGAACCGGATCTCCGAGGTGGCGACGGTGTCGTTCTCGTTGACGATGGGGAGTACGCCCAGGTCCAGCAACGTGGACAGCGTCTGGGTGGCGTTGCGGTAGTGAGCACGCCGGGAGACGTCATCCACGGTCAGCAGGACCTGACCGGCGACGAGGCCGTGGCGAGCGAGTTCCTCGGTGTAGCGGTGGACCAGGAGGCCCTGCCCGACCGAGGCTGCGGCCTGCTGGGCCGCCAGGGCCTTCGGACGTGCCGACAGGCCCAGCGGAGCCAGACCGGCAGCGATCGCACCGGATGACACCAGCACCACCTCGATGCCACGGGCGCGTACGTCCGCCAGCACATCGACGAGGCGAGAGACCCGCTCGGGATCGATGCCGCCAGCGGCGGTCGTCAGTGACGACGAACCGACCTTGACGACCACACGGCGGGCGTCGAGAACCTCACTACGCGTCATCGCGGCCGTCCCAGTCGGGGTCGTCCTCCGAGCCGATCACATAGCTGGTGGGGCCGACCTCGACCGATTCTGCGGCCTGTTCAGCATCCAGCCGACGGGCCACATCGGCGCGGGTCTCGGTCTCGGCACGGGTCGGCATCAACGCGTCGATCTCCTTGCGACGGGTCGCAGCCGGGCGCTCCTCGTAGAAGCGCTGGTCCTCGCCACGACGACCGAGCATCTCGGCACCAGCCTGGACCGACGGCTTGAAGTCGAACACAACGGCGTTCTCGGGAGGCCCGATGATGACGGTGTCGCCCTCGTCGGCGCCGAGCTCGAGGAGCCGCGCCTCCACTCCGAGACGATCGAGCCGGTCGGCCAGGTAGCCGACCGCCTCTTCATTGCCGAAGTCGGTCTGACGCACCCAGCGCTCCGGCTTGTCGCCGCGTACGACGAAGCCGTCGGCGGTCGGCGTGATCGTGAAGTCCTTGCCGCCGGTGACACTGGCGGGGCGAAGCACGATCCGCTGTGCGGGAGCCGCGTCCGGGTTCTCCACGCGCGCGGCGGTGACCAGTTCGGCCATCGCGAAGATGAGTTCCTTGGTGCCCTCGGTGGAGGCGGCCGAGATCTCAAAGACGCGGTAGCCCTGCGCCTCGATGTCGGCGCGGGTGATCTCGGCCAGGTCCCGCCCATCGGGGACATCGATCTTGTTCAGCGCAACGAGCCGGGGGCGGTCCTCAAGACCTCCGTAACGCGCCAGCTCGTTCTCGATGACCGCGAGGTCGTCCACCGGGTTGCGCCCGGGCTCGATCGAGGCGGCGTCCACGACGTGTACGAGCGCGGCACAGCGTTCGATGTGGCGGAGGAACTCGTGTCCGAGGCCACGTCCCTCCGCAGCACCCTCGATGAGGCCCGGGACATCGGCGACGGTGAAGACCATGTCGCCGGCGCGTACGACCCCGAGGTTGGGGACGAGCGTGGTGAAGGGGTAGTTGGCGATCTTCGGGCGGGCCCGCGAGATGGCGGCGATCAGCGACGACTTGCCGGCGCTGGGGAAACCGACCAGACCGATGTCGGCCACGACCTTGAGTTCAAGGCCGATCTCCCGCTCCTCCCCGGGCTCGCCGAGGAGGGCGAAGCCGGGCGCCTTCCGCTTGGAGTTCGCCAGCGCAGCGTTGCCGAGGCCACCGGCGCCGCCCTGGGCGACGACGAGTTCGGTACCGACGCCGATCATGTCGGCCAGGACGTTGCCCTGCATGTCGGTGACGACGGTGCCCTCGGGCACCGAGAGGACGATGTCGGCACCCCGGCCACCGTTGCGGAAGTCACCCGCCGCCTGGCCGCCGTTGGCTGCCTTGCGCTTGGGGCTGTGGTGATAGTCGATGAGGGTGGTCACGTCGGGGTCGACCCGCAGGATCACGGACCCTCCGGTGCCCCCGTTGCCACCGTCGGGACCACCGAGCGGCTTGAACTTCTCCCGGTGCACTGACGCGACGCCGTGCCCGCCACGACCGCCCGCCACATGCAGCGTGACGCGGTCGACGAAGGTGGGCACTGCCATGAGGTCAGCCTCTCAGGTGGGTGGGAAAAACACGAAGGGCGCCCCAAAACGGGACGCCCTTCGGACAAACTCGAAGTCGTCAGTTCACTCCGGAACGACGATGTTCACAACACGGCGACCACGCTTGGTGCCGAACTCGACCGCACCGGCGGCCAGCGCGAACAGCGTGTCGTCGCGACCGATGCCCATGTTGGCGCCCGGGTGGAAGTGCGTACCACGCTGGCGGACGATGATCTCGCCGGCGTTGACCGTCTGGCCGCCGAAGCGCTTCACGCCGAGGCGCTGAGCGTTCGAGTCACGACCGTTCTTGGAGGACGATGCGCCCTTCTTGTGTGCCATTGTTCAGTCCCTCTGGATCTCTGAAGTTTCGGATATCGCTACAACGCTCACGCGTTGATTGCGGTGACCTTGACCTGGGTGTACTTCTGACGGTGACCCTGGCGCTTCTTGTAGCCGGTCTTGTTCTTGTACTTCTGGATGATGATCTTCGGGCCCTTGGTGCCGCCGAGGATCTCAGCGGTGACCGAGGCCTTGTCGAGACCCGAGGCCGAAACCTTCTCGCCGTCCACGAGCATGACGACCGGGAGGGTCACCGACGAACCCTCGTCGCCAGCGACGAGGTCGATCTGGATGACGTCGCCGACGGCAACCTTCTGCTGCTTGCTGCCAGCCTTCACGATCGCGTACACCGCGGTCTCCTTTGTCTGTTTCAACGTCTCGTCTGCAGCACGGCAATCCATCCAGGGATGGGTTGGTGCCGGCAGATTGGCACGGGTTACGCGCCGAGGGTCAAGAGTACGGGAGCGGCCTCTCCCCCGCAAAACCACGGGCACCGGCCGACCTCTCCGGCTCAACGGTCGCGACGACAACCGTTGAGCCGGAAAGGATCTAGCGCTTCTTCTTGACCGGGACGTGAGCGACCGGCGACTCGGCTGCGGGCGCTTTCGCACCACGCGTACGCGTCGTCACCGCCGAGACTGCCGGCGTCTCGATCACCGCGGGTGCGACGTCGTCCGCGACCAGCGAGACCGCCTCACCGGTCGATACGACAGCGCGACGGGCACCGCCGCGCGTACGCGTCAATACCTTCGGCGCTTCCGGCACGCTGGGGGTCTCAGGCGCAGCCTCAACGACCTCCACAGCGGTCTCAGTGACCGGCTCGTCCACAACGGCGGCCACGAACTCCTCCGTCGGCGCCTCGGACTGCTCAGCCTCGACCGTCACGGCCTCGACCTCTGCCTGGGCAGGAGTCTCCACGACCTCGGTCTCTGGCTCCACCGCGACGACGGCATCGCCCTCGACGGAGTCGGTGAGTTCACCATCCTCGCCCTCGTGGCGGGCCATTGCGGCGAAGGTCGCCGGCGACGGGATCTTGTGGTCGCCGTCAACCTCGGCAACGACCGTTGCGGCCCGACCACCACGTGAACGGCGCGGACGCCGCTCCTCGCCACCAGCCCCGCTGCCGGAGTTGCCGCCCCTGTCCTCGACCGGGTGGTCATGGACCACGACGCCGCGTCCCTGACAGTGGGTGCAGTTGCTGGAGAACGCCTCGAGCAAACCGGTACCGATCCGCTTGCGGGTCATCTGGACCAGTCCGAGAGAGGTGACCTCGGCGACCTGGTGGCGGGTACGGTCCCGGCCGAGGCACTCGACCATGCGGCGCAGGACGAGATCACGGTTCGACTCGAGGACCATGTCGATGAAGTCGACGACGATGATGCCGCCGATGTCGCGCAGCCGGAGCTGGCGTACGACCTCCTCGGCGGCTTCGAGGTTGTTGCGCGTGACCGTCTCCTCGAGGTTGCCCCCGGAGCCGGTGAACTTGCCCGTGTTGACGTCGATGACGGTCATCGCCTCGGTGCGATCGATGATCAGCGAGCCGCCGGACGGGAGCCAGACCTTGCGGTCCAGGCCCTTCGAGATCTGCTCGTCGATGCGGTACGTCTGGAACGCGTCCTTGCCGTTGTTCGAACCGGCACTGTCGCCGACCGCGAAGCGCTCCAGGCGCTCCTCGAGATCCGGCGCGACGTGCTGGACGTAGCCCTGGACCGTCGCCCACGCGTCATCGCCCTGGACGACAAGCTTGGAGAAGTCCTCGGTGAACAGGTCGCGCACGACCTTCAGGGTCAGGTCCGGCTCACCGTGCAACTGCTGCGGCGCATTGCCGCCGACCTTGGCCTCGATGTCGGCCCAACGGGCCTTCAGGCGCTCGACGTCGCGGGTCAGCTCCTCCTCCGAAGCGCCCTCGGCAGCCGTACGCACGATGACGCCGGCGGTGTCCGGAACGATCTCCTTGAGCAGCGCCTTGAGACGGTTGCGCTCGGTGTCCGGGAGCTTGCGGGAGATACCGGAGGTGGTGCCGTCGGGTACGTACACGAGGAAGCGGCCGGCGAGGCTGATCTGCGAGGTCAGGCGGGCACCCTTGTGTCCGATCGGGTCCTTGGTGACCTGGACCAGGATCGTCTGGCCGGCTGACAGCACCGACTCGATCTTGCGCGGCTGGCCGTCCTTCCAGCCCAGCGAGGGCCAGTTCACCTCACCGGCGTACAGCACCGCGTTGCGGCCCTTGCCGATGTCGACGAACGCAGCCTCCATGCTGGGCAGCACGTTCTGGACGCGACCGAGGTAGATGTCGCCGATCATCGAGGTCTGAGACTCGCGGGCGACGTAGTGCTCGACGAGGACCTTGTCCTCGAGCACAGCGATCTGAGTGAGGTCCTCGCGCTGGCGGATGACCATGACGCGGTCGACCGACTCGCGGCGGGCCAGGAACTCAGCCTCGGACACGATCGGGGCGCGACGACGGCCGGCCTCACGGCCCTCGCGTCGACGCTGCTTCTTCGCCTCGAGACGGGTCGAGCCCGAGATCGAGGTGATCTGCTGCTCCGCCGTACGAGTCTCGCGTACTCGGGTGACGGTGTTCTCCGGGTCATCGTCCGAGGTGCCACCGGACTCCCCGGCACGACGGCGACGGCGACGGCGACGCGAGTTGGCCGAACCGCCTTCGCCCTCGGTCTCCTCGCCGTCGACCTGGTCGTCGCTCTCAATGTTCTCGGGGTCGGTCTCGTCCTCGTCGTCCTCGGCGTCGTCGTCACCGGCCTGGGCGTTGCCACCGGAGTTCGGGCCCTTGCGGCGACGGCGGCCACCACGACGACGGCGACGGCGTGCGGGGGTCGGCGAACCGTCCTCGTTCTCCTCGGCGTCCTCGTCCTCGGCGTCGTCCGCGTCGATGTCTGCCTCGACGACCTCGTCATCGGTGCCGGCCGCGTCGCCGTCCTCGGCGTCGAGCTCGAGCTCGTCGTCCTCCGCGGGCTCCGGAGCCGGCTTGGCAACAGCCTTCGAGCGACGCTTCGCGGCAGGGGCCTTCTCCGGGACCTGGAACAGAGCCGCAGGCGCTGCGGGGGCAGACGTCTCGTCGGCTGCCTCGACCTCGAGCGGCTCGACGGGAGCCGCTGCTGCCTTCTTCGCCGGTCGCTTCGCGGCGGCTTTCTTCGCCGGCGCCTTCTTGGCAGCAGCCTTCTTCGCGGGAGCCTTCTTCGCCGGAGCGGCGGATTCGTCGTCCTCGGCCGCTGCTGCGGCCTTCTTCGCCGGGGCCTTCTTCGCTGCTGCCTTCTTGGCGGGCGCCGACGTCGTCGCCTTCTTGGCTGCTGCCTTCTTGGCGGGAGCCTTCTTCGCCGGAGCGGAGGACTCCTCGACGGTGACGTCGGTGGTTGCTTCGGGCGTGGTGCTGCTGTCGTTGGTCATGCCAACTCCTACGTCCGCCGCGACACACCGGGCGAACTCGTGTCGTTGTCCCGCGTACGCCGAAATCGACGCCGTACGGGCGCAAAGCCTGATCGATTCGACGACGCCCACCGCGGAGCGTCAACAAGCGGCTCAATCTGCCTCACCGCGGTCGCTTGCCCGTGTGTGGGCCGCGTCGCGGTCGGGTCGACCGGAACCGTTTCCTGTGCCGACCACCTCAAGAACTCAGGTGTCCGGCGAGAACGTCGTCGGGAGTTTCACCTGGCGGTCGGGTGACCGCCGCGGATCGGCTACCGCGTTGAGTATCGCACATCACACGCTTCCGGGCTGATCCCGCAGTGCCGCGGGGTGGGCCCGAACGTGAGGACCTCAGCGCAGTGGGTCGCCGATCGCACCGGTGGCGTCGTCGAACGGTCCCTGCGAGAGGCGGGTCAGGAGCGGCACGGTGATCGGCTCGAGTCCGTACGACTTCAGGCCGTTGATGACGTCGTCGGCGCGTACGGCCAACTCCTGGTGTCGCAGGACGAGCGCGACTCCCCCGTCCTCGGCGACCAACGACACCACGGCAGCGCGCGCATCGAAGGTACGCAGCCCGCGCTTGGTCATCCGCTCGACAGTGACCTCGTCGGCCGCCAGGAAGGAAGCCACCGATGCCACGATCTGCTCGGCGGGCGCATCGATGTCGATCCGCCACGACGAGGCCTGCAGACGGTCCGCGAGCGAGCCACCCTCGGACACGACCACGTCGACCAGATCGAGGCCGTCCGGCAGGGCATCGTCGAGGAGCGCCATCGTTGCTGCCGGATCGACGATCTCACGCAGCATGATCTCGACGTACTCAGCCTCGGAAGCCGCGCCGGTGGGAGCTGCACCGGCGTACGAGATCCGCGGGTGCGGGTTGAAGCCGGACGAGTACGCCATCGGCACACGCGCGCGGAAGATCGCCCGCTCGAACGCGCGGGAGAAGTCGCGGTGGGAGGTGAAACGGAGCCGGCCACGCTTCGCGTACCGCATCCGCAGACGCTGGACAGGCGGTGCCTGTTGTTCAGGCGGCTGACGACTCACGGGAGTGATCGTAGGCGTCGAGAACTGGTTCGACCGAACGGGCGTTCACCAGCGCGATCCGGAGAAGCAACCCGACGCTCACCGCCATCGCGACCGTGCCGATCACCCACACACCCATCGGGGACAGCGGCCAATCGACCCACCACCACTCACGATGGCTGTCGAGGTTCAGGTCGCTCACATCGATACCGCTGACATACCGACGCAGTTCGATGTGCAGAGCCAGCGAGGCGAACCCGGAGATCACCGCCCAGGTGAGGACGAGGACCCAACGATTGCGGGCAATACGGTCGAATCGGCCCGACCCGATGTGCGCCGACAGACCAAGGCCGAGGAGTCCCAACATCAACGGATAGAGGTAACGCGGCTGCACGTAGCCGGAGTGCACGCTGAGATGGCTCTGCTGAAGCACGGCCAGCGGAATGACGAGGGCGGCGAGGAACAGGCACACGTACGCGGTCCGATGCCATCCGCGGTAACGCAGGATCGCGGTGACCATGATCACGAGCAGCACCACCGGGATGATGAACCCCTGCTCGCTCATCGGGGTGTCGCCCCACCCGAGTGGACCGGTGTAGAACAGCTTTCGCTCGTACTCCCACAAACCCGGAATGTTGCTCAGCAACAGGTGCAACGGGTGCGCCGTGTTGTACGCGATCTGCTGGAGGATGAAGTCTGGCGCTCCTTGCGTCGCGCCGGCGGCGGTCGGTGCAACTCCCTTGGACGCCACTGACCCACCGGAGCCTGCGAAGAACGCTCCGATCGAGAGCGCGACGAGCGCGCCGGGCATGATCAGTTTGGTGGTGATGAGCCGGCCGCGCTCGGTACCGATAGCCGCGGCGGCGAGCACGGTCAGAGCCGCGTACACGGGGGCGTCGGCGCGGGCCATCACCGCGATGAGCCACGCCAGGAATCCCCCGCCTGCCGCAGTCCAACGCCGCCAGGCGACGTCAGCGTCCATGTAGGCCACCACGAAGACCCACAGACTGCCGATGCCGATCGTGCTCCACGCCGTCGGATTGGTGGAGGGGATGAAGAACAGTCCGATCGGCGTACACATCGCCAAGCCGAGGGTGAGCGCTAGCGCAGCCCGGGTGCGGCGCCCGCTGACCAGGAAGGCCAGACCGAAGACGACGAGCGCGAGCACGATGTTCAACCCGCGGATCCACATGACCGTCGTGGTGACCGACGACGACACGAACTGATGCGTGACCTTGTAGAAGCCCTGGGGGTAGAGCCCCGCGTTGGTGACGTGCACGGTCGTGCCGGGCGGCACGAGGCGTACGCACACGGCCGAGACCTGGCTCATGAACCGGAAACAGTCCGGCCCGTGCTGACCGACCACCAGGACGTCATTCGGCACCACCCGATTGATGGCTCCTGACGTCGGCGGGCCGTCGGCGGGCGTACAGACATCTCCTCTGGCGGCACCGGCGGACGGACCGTCCGCGCACCAGATGCTGGCGAGGTGGAAATCGTCATCCGGGCTGGACCCGGCAGGCGAACTCACCGCCCAGGCTGCCCAGGCAAGGCCGGCCGAGACGACCAACAACACCCACACAAGAGGGCCCTGGGCACGCTGTTCTGCTCCAGTCCTCGGCACGGGGGCATCATGCCAGAGCCGGAATCCGGCTCGCTCCTTGCTAATCTGCGCGAGTGGATAGCCCTGCAGGACCGCGCGTCTTGGTCATCGTTCCCGCGTGGAACGAGGAGGCGTGCATTGCTGACACCATCGCCGAGATCAGGGCCACGAACCCGTCGGTTGACGTCCTGGTCGTGGACGACGGCTCCGCGGACCAGACCGCGGCCCGTGCTCGCGAAGCCGGCGCCCGGGTCGCCATCCTCCCCTTCAACGTCGGTGTCGGGGGCGCGATGCGGACCGGTTTCCGGTACGCGCTGCGCAACGGCTACGACGTGGCCGCGCAGATCGATGCGGACGGCCAGCACGATCCGCGTTTCCTCCCTCAACTCGTCGCCGAGTTGGAGACGTCCGACGTGGTCATCGGAGCACGCTTCGCGCACAAGGGAGACACCTACGTCGCTCGTGGGCCGCGCCGGTGGGCGATGGTCCTGCTCGCAGCGGTGCTCTCGGCGGTGGCGGGTACGCGCCTCACCGACGCCACCTCGGGCTACCGGGTGGCCGGACGGCGCGCGATCCACATCTTCGCCGAGCACTACCCCGCCGAATACCTCGGCGACACGGTCGAATCGCTCGTGATCGCGGTCCGACTGGGCTGCAAGATCACCCAGGTGCCGGTCGACATGCGTGTACGCGCCGGCGGCACGCCCAGCCAGTCCCCGATCCGGGCGGCGATCTACCTCTTCCGGGCCGTCGTGGCGCTCTTCTTGGCACTCGTACGTCGCTGGCCGGCCGACTTCGAACAAGGCCTGGCCGAGGCCCTGAGGAAGGCGGCCTGATGACCGGCGCCCACGCCATCGGACTGATCGTCGGCATCGCGATCATCGTCATCCTGTTCGAACTCCTGCGCCGGCGCCGGATGCGCGAGCGGTACGCGATGGCGTGGCTGGTCATCGGCATCGGGTCGATGCTGATCGGGGTGTTCCCCGGCCTGCTCGGCGAGGCCACTCGCGCTGTCGGGCTGGTCCTACCGATCAACCTGGTGTTCTTCGTCGGCCTGATCGTGCTGCTCGGGCTCACCTCGCAGCTGAGCTATGAGCTCGGGCTCGCAGAGGACCGGACCCGGGCGCTGGCCGAGGAAGTGGCATTGATCCGCCTCGAGATCGACGAGCACATCAACGGCGAGCCCGTCGAGCCCGCTGTCGAGTCTGACGAGGCCCCATGACCCGCGTCTCCGTGGTCATGTTGGCCTGGGGCGACGAGCCGTTGTTGGTGGAGGCAGTCGACGCTGCTCTCGCCTCGCGCGAGGTCGCCGTCGAGGTCGTCCTCGTCGACAACGGCTGCACCGACGACGGGGTGGACCGTGTCCGCGACCGTCCGGGCGTGGTCGTCGTCGACCCCGGCTCGAACCTCGGCTTCGCTGCAGGTTGCAACTTCGGTGCCCGCCATGCCTCGGGCGACGTCCTGGCGTTCATCAACAGCGATGCCGTCGTGGACCCCTTCGCTCTCGCCCATCTCGCCGCGGGCCTGACCGACGAGGTCGGGATCACCAGCGCGTCGCTTCGGCTCTTCCAGTCGCCGGAGCTGATGAACTCCGCCGGCAACCCGGTGCACTACACCGGCCTGAGCTGGGCCGGTGGCTGCGACGAGCCGGCGACCTCGTGGGCCGAGCCGCGCGACATCCCGTCGGCCACCGGGGCCGCCACGGCCATGCGCGCCGACCGCTTCGCCGAGCTCGGCGGATTCTGCGAACCGATGTTCGCGTACTGCGAGGACACCGACCTGTCGCTCCGCGCCTGGCAGCACGGCTGGCGGGTGGCGTACGTCCCGGACGCGATCGTGCTGCACTTCTACGAGTTCTCCCGCAACGACCTCAAGTACTACCTGCTCGAGCGCAACCGGCTCTTCATGATCCTGACGTTGTTCCAGCTGCGTACGCTCCTCGTCCTCGCCCCGGCATTGTGCGGGCTGGAACTGGCGATCCTGCTGATGGCCAAGAAGGACGGCTGGGCGACGCAGAAGGTCAACGGCTGGAAGTGGCTGTGGCAGAACCGTCAGCTCATCCGCGATCGTCGCCGCGAACTCCAGGCCCGCCGGAAGGTCAGCGACCGCGATCTGGCGTGGTTGATCACCGGCGACCTCAACCCCGGCGAGGGCAGCGGCATGACGGTCGGCAACGCTCCGCGAGCGATCTCGCGGACGTACTGGAACCTCGCCAAGCGCCTGATCTGACGGCGCGCCCGCTGTCCAATTCCGCCGGGCCAGAGGAGAGTTCGATCATGGCTTCATCTGGGGTGACGCTCGCAGCGGTGGCACTCATCCTGGCCGGCCTCACCGGATGCGGAGGCTCCGCGAACGCAACCTCCGGATCCTCCGAGTGCGGTGGCGATGCCTCCTGTGCGGACGGCCCAGCCAATCCAGCCGGTCCTGACAGCCGCGCCGCCACCCCGCTCGGTGCGCTCAGCGCCTACCTGACCGCAGCCGGGAACGGCGACTGCGCGACGGCTGAGCGCTTCGCGCTGCGGTCGGCCTTCGTCAACGGGGACCTCTGCGTGGGCACGCAGGGCATCGGTCCACTCGGGTTCGACCAGTGGCGCAATCCGCTCGCGATGCCTTCACCGTCGTGCTGCGTCGCGTACGCCGTGGAGTTGCACATCACGAAGGACCAGACGGCTGACGCGACTGTCCCACGGTGGGCACCGCGTGCATTCACGCTCCAGCGCACGCCGGCCGGCTATCTGATCACTGCAGTCGGAACGATCAACGGCGAGCAGTGAGGCGATCCCCCAGCTCACTCACATGTGAGTTAGTTCAAACGACCTGGAGCGGCAGCAGCTTCTGGCCCGTCGGGCCGACCTGGATCTCCGTGCCCATTTCCGGACAGACACCACAGTCGTAGCACGGCGTCCAGCGGCAGTCCTCGACCTCGATGTCCTCGCCGTTGGCGACCGCGAGGGCGTCCTCCCAGTCGGCCCAGAGCCAATCCTTGTCGAGGCCCGAGTCCAGGTGGTCCCACGGCAGGATCTCGTCGTAGGCGCGGCTGCGAGTCGTGTACCAGTCGAGATCGACACCGGTCCCGTCCAGCGCGACGCCCGCGGCCTCGGCCCAGCGGGCGTACGAGAAATGCTCGCTCCAGCCGTCGAAACGGCCCCCCTCGCGCCAGACCTGCTCGATGATCCCGCCTACGCGACGGTCACCGCGCGACAACAGGCCTTCGATGATGCCCGGCTTGCCGTCGTGGTAGCGGAAACCGATCGCGCGGCCGTAACGGCGGTCGTCGCGGACGGTGTCGCGCAACTTCTTCAGGCGCTCATCGGTCGTCTCGTGATCCAGCTGCGCGGCCCACTGGAACGGGGTGTGCGGCTTCGGTACGAACCCGCCGATCGAGACGGTGCAGCGGATGTCGTTGTGGCCGGTGACCTCGCGGCCCTTGGCGATGACCTTCTTGGCCAACTCCGCGATCTGCAGGACGTCGTCGTCGGTCTCCTCCGGGAGGCCGCACATGAAGTAGAGCTTCACCTGGCGCCAGCCATGGCTGTACGCGGCGGAGACCGTCTGGATGAGGTCATCTTCAGTGACCATCTTGTTGATCACCTTGCGCATCCGCTCGCTGCCACCCTCGGGCGCGAACGTCAGACCGCTGCGGCGGCCGTTGCGCGAGAATTCGTTCGCCAACGTGATGTTGAACGCGTCGACGCGGGTCGAGGGCAGCGACAGCGAGACGTTCGAGCCTTCGTACCGGTCCGCCAGGCCCTTGGCGAGGTCGCCGATCTCGGTGTGGTCCGCGCTGCTGAGGGACAGCAGACCGACCTCCTCGAAGCCGGACTTGCGGATGCCGTTCTCGATCATGTCGCCGATCGTGTTGATCGACCGCTCTCGCACCGGGCGGGTGATCATCCCGGCCTGGCAGAAGCGGCAGCCGCGGGTGCAACCACGGAAGATCTCGACCGAGAAGCGCTCGTGCACGGTCTCGGCGAGCGGCACCAGCGGCTTGGCCGGGTACGGCCAGGCATCGAGGTCCATCAGCGTGTGCTTGCGTACGCGCCACGGAGCGTCCGGGTGGTTCGGGACGACGGCCTCGATATGACCGTCGGCGGCGTACGTGACGTCGTAGAACTTCGGGACGTAGATGTTGCCGCTGATCGCCAGTCGGCGCAGGAGTTCATCGCGGCCGCCCGGGCGACCCTCGGCCTTCCACTCGCGTACGACCTCGGTGATCGCCAGCACGGCCTCTTCGCCGTCGCCGAGGACGGCGGCGTCGATGAAGTCGGCGATCGGCTCGGGGTTGAACGCCGCATGGCCGCCGGCGATGACGATCGGGTCCTCTTCGGTCCGATCGACGGCGTGCAGCGGGATGCCAGCCAGATCGAGCGCGTTGAGCATGTTCGTGTAGCCGAGCTCAGTGGAGAAGCTCAGACCGAACAGGTCGAAGGCGCGCACCGGACGGTGCGAGTCGACGGTGAACTGCGGGATCCCGTCCTTGCGCATGATCGCCTCGAGGTCCGGCCAGACCGAATAGGTCCGCTCTGCCAGGATCCCGTCGCGCTCGTTGAGGATCTCGTACAGGATCTGGACGCCCTGGTTGGGCAGCCCGACCTCGTAGGCGTCCGGGTACATCAGCGCCCAGCGCACATCGGCACTGGACCATTCCTTGACGGTGGAGTTCAGCTCGCCGCCGACGTACTGGATCGGCTTGGACACCAACGACAGGCGTGGCTCCAACAGCGGGAAGACCGACGCCGGTTCGGGGCTGATCACGTCCGCAGGCATGAGGACAAGCCTACGACGCGTACGCAGGGCTACCTATTCGCTCGCCGCAGCCGCAGCCTGGCGTACGGCCGCGTTGGCAGAGGTCTTGCGGAGCTCCACCTCCGGCATCAGCAGGAGTACGCCGATGGCGAGGATGCCCAGTCCGCCCGCGATCCAGAAGACCGGGGTCATCGATTCCGCGAAGGCTTGCTTCACCGCGTGCTGGAGCGGCTGCGGCATGGTGTTGATGACCGCGGAGTCGTCCGTGATCCCCGCCAGCTGACTGGCATGCTGCTTGGCTTGGATCGCCGCCGCCGGGGTGGCAGCGAACTCCTTCGACATGTTGGTGGACACCCCGCCGAACATGATCGACAGGAACACCGCGACACCGATGGTGCCGCCGATCTGCCGGAAGAAGGTCGCCGACGACGTCGCGACACCGATCGCCTGCGGCGGCACCGCTGACTGCACCGTGAGGATCAGCGGCTGCATGCAGTTGCCCACCCCGTAGCCGAGGACGAACATCATCACGTCGACCTGCCACAGCGGCGTGTCCGCCGAGATCTGGGTCAACAAGAACAGGGCCAGTGCCATCAGGGTGGCTCCGAGGATCGGGAAGATCCTCGTCCGGCCGGTCCGCGAGATCACCTGGCCGGCGACTGTCGAGGCGAGCATCAGGCCCGCCACCATCGGCAGCATCAGGAAGCCTGACCGGGTCGGCGAGGCACCGTGGACGATCTGCATGTACAGCGGCAGCAGCATCATTCCGCCGAACATCCCGGCGCCCACGATGACGCTGGCGACGATGGTGACCGCGGCCGGGCGGATGGTGAACAACTTGAGCGGGATCAGTGCGGTCAGACCAGCCCGGTTCTCGGCCCAGAGGAACGCGACCAGGCCGACGGCGGCGATCGCGAAGGCGCCGAGTGAACGGCCCGAGGTCCAGCCCCACGACCGGCCCTGCTCCAGCACCACGAGCAGCGGGACGAGGCAGACGACGAGCGCCACGGCGCCCCGCCAGTCAACCTTCGCATCGCGGCGGACGTGATGGACGTGCAACGTGCGGTAGACGACGACAAGAGCGATCAGGCCGATCGGCACGTTGACCAGGAAGACCCAACGCCAGCCCGCGACACCGAGGATGGAGGTCGTACCGGCGAGCAGACCTCCGATGACCGGACCGAGCACGCTCGCGGACCCGAATGAAGCCATGAAGTAGCCCGTGTACTTGGCGCGCTGCAGCGGCGGGACGATGTCGCCGATGATGGCCAGCACGAGGGTGAAGAGGCCGCCCGCGCCGAGTCCCTGGAAGGCACGGAAGGCCGCAAGTTCGTACATGGACGTGGACAGCGTGCACAGCAGCGACCCGAGGATGAAGATCGAGATCGCGAACATGAAGAGTTTCTTGCGGCCCCACAGGTCGCCGAGCTTGCCGTAGATCGGCGTCGTGATCGTCGAGGTCACCAAGTACGCGGTGGTCACCCAGGCCTGCGCGGACAGACCGTGGAGATCATCCGAAATCGTCCGGATGGACGTACTCACGATGGTCTGATCGAGGGATCCGAGGAACATCCCGAGCATCAGCCCGGACATGATCGTGAGGATCTGCTGGTGGGTGTATTCGCCCGTGCCGATGCTGTCGGGGCTCGCCTGCTCGCTCATCGGGAGTCACCCTACTCCCGCGATGCATAGGTTCCCTAACTATCGTGAGTGAGTGCTCGCTCACACCTTCTCCATGCACCTCGAGTGCGTGCCCCGCGCGTGACCTCTAGCCTGACGACCATGGCTCTGAGTCGCGTCGCTCTCGTCCTTGCCGCCGGTGTTTCGGCTGCGGCACTCACCGCGTGCGGCTCCGCACATCCCGCAAGTCCGTCGAACTCCTCGGCTCCCGTGGCAACGAGTACGTCAGCCTCCGTGACGCCGTCCACGCCGTCCGCGGACGCGAGCGCCAGCGACACCGCGGCGACGGCGAGCGCACTCAAGGCGGCATTCAAGGCCTCGCTGTTGCACAGCCTGACATCGCAGTCGCCGCCGATCCCGTACGACGCCGCCGGAGCCCAGTGCGTCGCGGACCACCTGGTCGACCACGTAGGCGTGGCGAGAATGGAGAGGGTCGGCGTGCAGCACGTACTCGGCGAGAAGGTGACGTGGTCTGTCGACGACGCGACCTACCTCGCGACCCAGTTGGTGGACTGCGCCCCCGACAACAGCGTCGTGCAGTTCTTCCGTCAGCGGCTGAACGACGGGTTCGGCACCAAGATCACCGCCACGCAGAAGGCCTGCATGGACCGGGTCGTGACCCGAGATGTCAGCATCAAACTCCTCACGTCGGAGTACGACGGAAAGGCAGCGGCGGGACAGGCGGCCTTCCAGAGCCTGCTCACCTCGGCGGCACCCGGGTGCGGGATCCGCTGATCGACTCAGTGCGCTTCACGACGTGCGCCGGTGGAAGTTCTGAAGCAGCCCCACTGCGGCGAGACAGGCGAACATCGCCGATCCCCCGTATGACACGAACGGCATCGGCACGCCGGTGACAGGCATGATGCCCACGCACATGCCGGCGTTCTCAAACGCCTCGAACCCGAACCAGGTCGCAAAACCGGCGGCGCAGACCCGGCCGAACATGTCGGGTGAGTTCCTCGCGATCACCAGGCAACGCCACAGGATCACGCCGAGCAGCCCGACGACGACCAGCGCGCCGATCAGGCCGAGTTCCTCGCCGACGACGGTGAAGATGAAGTCCGTGTGCTGCTCCGGAACCAGCCCTGAGCGGGTGACCTGGCCATGGAAGAGCCCCTGACCGAACCAGCCGCCGTCACCGATCGCGATCTTGGCCTGCTGGACGTTGAAGCCGGCGCCCTGACGGTCGAGGTTCGGGTTGGTGAAGGCCATGAAGCGGTCGATCTGGTACTGCTTGAGGACGTGTGCCTGAACCACGACGGCGATGCCCACAAGAGTTGTCGCAGCCATCCCGGCGAGCCATTTCGCGGGTGTCCCGGCGACAGCCAGCACGCCGAACACGGTGACACCCAGCACGATCTCGGTCCCGAGGTCCGGCTGCAGGATGATCAGCAACGCCGGAGGCACGACCAACGCAAGCATCGCCAGGAGGTCCCTCGGCGTGACGACGTGCATGGTGCGACCACGACGCTCGCTGCGCTCGGCTATGACGAGTGCCATCGACACCACCACTGCGAGCTTGGCGAACTCGGCCGGCTGGATCGAGACAGGTCCGAACTGGATCCAGGCCTTGTGTCCGTTGACGTTGGTGCCGATGGCGAGGACCAGGATCAGACCGAGGACGGATCCGAGGTACACGATCGGCGTCAACAGCCGGATCATGCGGTAGTCGGTACGCATCGCGACGACCATCAGGACCAGTCCGATGGCGATGTTGATGAGCTGCTTGACCAGGTACGTGACCCCGCCCGCTCCGCCGTCTGCCTGCCCGTTCTGGGTCGCCGACCACACCACCAACGGGCTGATCACCATCAGTCCTCCGACTGCGGCGAACAGCCACCAGTCCGCGCCGCCGCGGCGCCCGGCCCGGATCACGGCTGCGTCCCCTTCGCAGGCTGGAGGCCGCCGTCTGCGGGGATCTTGGGGAGTGCGGTGGGGATGCCGTTCGGGAAGATCGCGTTCTTCGGGTCGACCGTCTGCGCATTCGCCGGTCCACCGACTCCGTACAGCGCCGACCAGATCGCGCGGACCGCATCACCCGATGAGCCCGAGCCGGTTCCGGCCTGGTCGATCACCATCACGACCACGTAGTCCTTGTTGTACGTCGCGACCCAACCCGTCGAGCTCTTGCCGACTCCACCCTCGGCCGATCCGGTCTTGCCACGGATGCCGAGTTGATCGACCGGGAATCCGCCGAACTTCCAGGCCAGCGTGCCGTTGAACGGCTGCGCAGGCTGGCCCTTCAACGTGCCGATCAGGGCGTTGTTGACGTAGTCGATCGCGCCCGCGCTCCCGTTGACGTGGCGTACGACCTTGGGCTTGATCGCCTGGATCACTGTGCCGTTGGGCCCGACGATGGCCTTGCCGACGGTCGGCTCGAAGACAGTGCCGCCGTTCGAGAGAGCCGCGTACGCCCGCGCCAACTGCATCGGCGTCACGGCGTTCTCACCCTGTCCGATGGTGAAGTTGGCCGCGTCGCCCTGACGGAAGTAGTTGCCCTCGATGCAGAAGTCGCGCGCGTCCCAGGCAGTCGGGTTCTTCGCGTACACGCCGCAGTAGTAGTTCTTGAGCTGCTTCCAGTACGCGTACTTGCCCTGGCGGTCGCCGACCAGGCCGGTCGATTCGCCCGGGATGTCGACACCGGTCGGTGTCCCGAAGCCGAACTGGCGCGCCATCGCGCCGAGCGGGTCCTTGGCGTTCTGGTCGGCGGGGTTGGAGCCGTACTGGTTCCAGAAGTGCAGGCCCACGCGGTAGAAGAAGGTGTCGCAGGAGGCTGCCAGAGCCTCGCCGAAGTCGATGTAGCCCAGCGATTCACCGTCGAAGTTCCCGAAGTTCCGGTTGCCGATCATGAGCCCACTGGAACAGTCGAGTTTGTCGGAGCCGGCCATGCCGGCCGACAGCGCTCCCACCGTCATGAACGGCTTCCAGGTCGAGCCGGGCGGGAACTGCGCCTGCAGCGCACGTGACAGCAACGCGCCCGAGGACTGCAGTTGGGTGTAGTTCCGGGTCGAGATCCCGCCGACCCACATGTTCGGGTCGTACGTCGGCTGCTGGGCCATCGCCACGATGCGCCCCGTCTTGGCCTGCATGACGACGACCGCACCCCAGTCCGCGACGAACTTCCGGTGCGTCACCTTGGTGTCGACCGTGTTGCGAGCGGTCTGGATGGCCTGGTTCAGCTGCTGCTCGGCCAGCGCCTGCACCCTGCTGTCGATGCTGGTCACCAAGGTGTCACCCGCCTGAGGCTGAACGATCTCCTCGCCGCCCTCGCCGCCGATCGGTTGACCGTTCGGGTCGACGGCGAACGCGCGATAGCCCGGTACGCCGCGCAACCACTTGTCGTAGGTCTGCTCGACGCCCGCGCGACCGACGACCGAGGTCGCATTGAGTGTCGGATCATTCGAGGCCTGGGCCTTCGCGTACTCCGCCGACGTGATCGAGGAGATGTAGCCGAGGATGTCGGCGGCGTTCACTCCGCCCGGCGCAGGGTAGTTGCGCGCGGTGTCGCTCGTGTTGACGACCAGTTCCTTGTAGACCTCCGGCTGCTCCTGGATCGGGATCCACACGTTCGCAGCAGCATCGCTGACCAACGGGACAGGCTCGACGGTGCCACCGCGGAAGGTGCGGATCTTCTTCTCGATCACACTGGTGGAGAGGTGCAGCGCCTGGCTGGCGCGTTTGAGTGCGGTCGCACGGTCCGCGGTGGGCATCTTGGCCAGGACGGCCCGGTCGAGGCTGATGTCGACCACGGAGCGGTTGTTCGCCAGCGGCACACCACGGTCGTCGACGATCAGGCCCCGCGCCGGCTGCAGGATGATCTTGCGCATCGACTCGTCCTTGGCGACTGTCTGATAGGTGTCGCCGCGTACGACCTGCACGTAGTAGAGACGCACCCCGAGGGTGACGAACAGCGATCCGAGGAGCGTTGCGATGACCACCAGTCGCAACCGGCTGGAGGTTTCAGCGGCCGAGCTCACGCCTCACACCCGGTGTGGCTGCAAGCGGGTGAACAGACGCACGATCCGTGGCATCAGCAGCGCCGCGACGGCGCTGTCCCACAGGACACCGAGAAGGATCGCGCCGAGCATCGACCCGAAGGACGGCAGGTGGTCTCCCAGGACGACCCCGATCAGGGCGTACAGGCTGGTGCCCACGAACGAGCACACGGCCGCGGTGGCCACCATCGAGCGCCGCGAGGTCGGTTGGATCGCACTGGCCAGGAGCGCGACCACGATCATCGCCATCGCCCAGCGGCCGGTCTCATCGGTGGACGGCGGGACGAGGTCGAGCAGCAGACCGGCGCCGAAGCCGCAGACCACGGCGTACGTGCCTCCGCGAGCGAGTCCGATCGCCACCACCATCAGGAGTACGAGGTCGGCGGCGATGCCGTTCCACGCCCACGGCGAGAACACGCTCACCTGGAGCACCACGGCGGCTGCGCAGAGGACGATGTACGCGAGTGTCGACTTCATCGTCCGACCTTCCCGTCGGCCCGGAAGATGTCGCCCACGGTCGGGGTGCCGACCGGGACGGCGACACCGACCTCATCGAGCGCGCTGAAGTCCACGTACGGCACCACGACCGCGGATCGGAGGCTGTTCGTGAGGCTGGCGTACACGTTGGCGACGGTGCCGATCGGTACACCGGAGATGTACGGGCCGCTGCGGCCGTCGCCCCACGTCATCACGATGTCGCCGGCACGCGGGACTGCGGACTGGTCGAGCAGTTGGAGGTTGAGGGTGCCGCCGCCCGACAGCGACCCGTTGCCGCGTACGAAGCCGAGTTTCATCGAATCACTGAGCCGGGCCCCGACATAGGAGTCGCTGTCGGCCGCCAGCAGGACCGTGGCCGTGCCTGCGGTCACCGAGACGACCCGACCGACCAGCCCCTGGGCAGCGACCACGGTCTCGCCCGGCTTGATCCCGCTGTCGGTGCCGGCATCGATGGTGACCGTGCGCGTGAACGACTGCGCGGGGCCGTACGCGATGACGTGCGCGGGCACCAGGTTGTAGCCGAGGTTCGCGGCCATGCTGCTGAGGCCGACGTACTCGTTGAGGCGGTTGCGGTCGTACCCACCGCGGTTGACCTGCGCCTGGAGGTTGGTGTTCTGCGCGGAGAGCGAGGCGACCTGGTTCTCGAGCTGGGACTTGCTCTTGAGGTACCGCGGAAGCGCGGTGATCGGTCGCGCCATGGCACTCACGGTCGACTCGGCCGGGCCGAAGAAGTCGGCGGTCGCGCTCCTGAGTGGATCGATCGCCCCGGTGCTGCTCAGCGCCATCAGGGAAGCTGAGGCGAAGACGAGAGCCGCCACGATGCCCTTGGGCGGCATCCGGTTGCTCGACATCTCCAGCCGCGAGCGGCGGCTTAGACGGATGTGGGTGCGCTGCAGCATCATCGGGCCTAGTACCGCCGGACGTCGCTGACGAGGACCTTCTGCAGTCCGTCGAAGTCCTCGACGCACCGACCGGCACCGAGTGCAACGGAGATGAGGGGCTGCTCCGCGACATGCACCGGCATGCCGGTCTCGTGACGCAGGCGCTCGTCGAGGCCCTTCATCAGCGCGCCGCCGCCGGTCAGGACGATGCCGCGGTCCATGATGTCGCCGGCCAGCTCGGGCGGCGTCTGGTCGAGTGTGGTGCGTACGGCGTCGACGATGGCGTTGAGCGGCTCCTCGAGCGCCTGGCGTACGTCGGCCGTGCTCAGACTGACGGTCCGGGGCAGCCCGCTGACGAGGTCGCGTCCGCGTACGTCCGCGCGGTGCTCGGTCTCGTTCGGGAAGGCGCTGCCGAGGGTGACCTTGACCTCCTCGGCCGTGCGCTCACCGAGCAGGAGGGCATGCTCCTTCTTGAGGAACTGCACGATCGCGTGGTCGAGCGCGTCGCCGGCCGTGCGGATGCTCAGGCTGGTGACGATGCCGCCGAGCGAAATGACCGCGATCTCGGTCGTGCCGCCACCGATGTCGACGATCATGTTGCCGGTCGGCAGGTGCACGGGCAGACCGGCGCCGATCGCGGCCGCCATCGGCTCCTCGATGATGTGGACCCGCCGTGCGCCGCTCAGGTATCCGGCCTCGCGGACCGCTCGACTCTCGACCGGCGTGATCCCGCTCGGCACGCAGATGACCATCCGGGGCTTGGCCAGACTCCGGCGCGGGTGGATCCGGTGGATGAACCAGCGCAGCATCTGTTCGGTCGCATCGAAGTCAGCGATGACGCCGTCCTTGAGGGGGCGGATCGCGACGATGTTGTCGGGCGTACGCCCCAGCATCCGCTTGGCGTCGTGTCCGACGGCCAGCACTTCGCCCGAACTCTGGTTGATCGCGACCACGGAGGGTTCGTCGACGACAACGCCCCGGCCCTTGACGTACACGAGCGTGTTGGCTGTGCCCAGATCGATCGCGATGTCGCGACCCACCAGAGCCGAAGTCCAAGACGCAGCGGTGCCCACGGCCTGAGGTTATGCCGGGCTCGCACGCCTGAAATGGCCGCCACGCCGTGACTGGTGTGACTGGTGGGATTCTTGGTCAGATCACAGGATCCGGCAACCTAAATCTGGCCAATGACGCGCGCGGTCGCGAGGCGCCGGAGAGAAGCGGGCCTCGCGGCCCGCGACCGAAGAGCAACGAAGCGAACGCGCCGTCAGTTGGCCAGATTCGGGAACCAGATGGCGATTTCGCGCTCCGCCGATTCCACGGCGTCAGAGCCGTGCACCAGGTTCTGCTGCACCGCCAGGCCCCAGTCGCGACCGAGATCGCCGCGGATGGTGCCGGGAGCAGCCATCGTGGGATCGGTGGCGCCGGCCAACGAGCGGAAGCCCTCGATGACACGCTCGCCCTCGATGACCAGGGCGGCGACGGGACCGGACAGCATGAATTCCACGAGCGGACCGTAGAACGGCTTGCCCTCGTGCTCGGCGTAGTGCTGCGCGAGGAGCTCGGCGGCGGCCTGACGCAGCTCGAGCGCGACCAACGTGTAGCCCTTGCCCTCGATCCGACGCAGGATCTCGCCGGTGAGGCCGCGGCGTACGCCGTCAGGCTTGACGAGGACGAGGGAGCGCTGAGTCATGGCTCGACCCTATCGGTCGACGGTGGCGCGGTCGTGTGCGGCGTACGCGGCCTCGCGCTCACGGTCGATCTTGTTGCTCAGCGCCAGCGCACCCCACCACAGCACGCCGAAGATGATGCCCAGAGTGAACATGGTGGTCACCAGGAACCCGAGCGCGATCGCCGCGATCTGGATCGTCCAGCCGAGGGCGTACGCCCAGGGCCGCTTGAGCAGGCCAGCCGTCAGAATGCAGGCGACACAGAGCCCCAGCGCGATCGGAATGGCGCGGCCGGCGGACACGTGCGAGATCCGGATCAGGACCGGAGCGGTCAGCCCGAGCACGATCGCCTCGAGCGTCAGGATCGCGGACGCCATCGGGCGCCGGGGCGACTTCTCCACCATCTCGGTCATCGCTGCCGCCTCGCCGTCAACGTACGTGCCTCGCCTGCGGTGACAACCGAGCCGATGACCAGGACCGCACCGGAGCTGATCGAGTCGTTGCCGTCAGATTCCGAGAGTGCAATCGCTGCGTCGAGCGCGTTCCCGAGCTCGGGGACGACCGTTACCCGGTCCTCGCCGAACACCTCGACCGCCTTGGCTCCGAGCCTCTCGGCACGCATGGCGCGGTCCTGCGAATTCTGCGTGACGACCACGTGCTGAAGAACGGGTTCCAGCGCGACCAGGATGCCTTCGACGTCCTTGTCCGCCATCGCGCTCAGCACACCGATCACCGGGTCGAAGTTGAACGACTCCTCGAGAGCCGCGGCCGTCGCGATGGCGCCGGCCGGGTTGTGCGCCGAGTCCAGAATGATCGTCGGTGAGCTCCGGACGATCTCGAGGCGGCCGGGGGAGGTGGCGTTGGCAAGACCCTCACCCACGATCTCCCCCTCAAGATCGGTCTCGACGAGCGCACGAACGGCAGCCATCGCCAGCGCCGCATTCTGCGCCTGGTGCTCGCCGTACAACGGCAGGAAGATCTCGTCGTACACGGTCGTGCCGAGGCGTACGCCGATCATCTGGCCGCCGACGGCCGCCGTGGAGGAGACGACTTCGAAGTCGACGCCTTCCTCAAGGATGGTGGCACCGACCTCGCGCGCCTGCTCGCGGAGGACTTCCAGGACGTCGGGGTCCTGCTTGGCCGTGACGACAATGGCGCCCGGCTTGATGATCCCCGCCTTTTCGCGCGCGATCGCAGCCAGCGTCGAGCCGAGGTAGTCCGCGTGGTCCATCCCGACCGGGGTGATCACCGCGACCCTGCCGTCGGCGACGTTCGTCGCGTCCCAACTGCCACCCATGCCGACCTCGACGATGGCCACATCAACCGGCTTGTCGGCGAAGGCCGCGTACGCCATGCCGACAACGGTCTCGAAGAAGCTCAGCGGGTACGGCTGATCGGCGTCGACCAGATGGGTGTACGGCGCGATGTCGTTGAACGCGAAGACGAAGTCCTCGTCGGACAGCGGCTCCCCGTCGACAGAGATGCGTTCGTTGATCCGCTGGAGGTGCGGCGAGGTGAACCGGCCGGTACGCAGGTTCATCGTGCGCAGGAGCGAGTCGATGATCCGCGAGGTGGAGGTCTTGCCGTTGGTGCCGGTGATGTGAAGGACGTCGTACTGGTGCTGCGGGTCGCCCAGATAGTCGACGAAGGCCCGGATTCGGTCCAGGCTCGGCTCAAGGCGGGTCTCGGGCCAGCGGGACAGCAACGCGTCCTCAACCTCGGCAACGGTCTGTGCGGGGCGGCCCATCGGGATCTCAGTCATGTCGGGTCGAGGCTACGCGACCGAGCGCGGCCGAGCCGCGTTCACGTGGGCTTGTGCCGAGCGAGGGAGCGAGCGCGTCACACGCGCTCCGCGAGGGGGACGATCTCGATCAGATCGGCGAAGCGTGCGAAATGCTTCACATTGGCAGTGACAATGCGTTCAGCGTCATGGACGAGCGCGCTCGCGACGATGTTGGCGTCATGGATCTGGTTGCCCGCGGCGCGGCCCTCAGCCACCAGCGCACGCAGTCGTGACGCCACCGCGGCGGTGTCAGGAAGCAGCTTCAGCCGACGGGAGACCGCCCCGACATTGCCGACAGCCCGCTCGTGGGAATGCCCGAGCCCATTCCGGTCACGGGGCCGAGTCGACACCGCCAGCACTTCGCGCAGAACTTGAGGCGTCGTGGCGAGCGGGCCTCGTTCTCCGTCCAGCCAGGAGCGAGCCGCCTCGGCACCAGCGCGACCGTCGAGGAGCGTCAAGATGACATTGCTGTCCAGGATCGCGTACGTCATAGTCCGCGATCCGCGTATTCGTCTTCTCGCGAGAACTCCCAGTCGCCCGGGGCATCGCTTTGGATGATCTCGTCCAGGATCGAACCCCGCCGACCAGCCTCGTACGCCGCGTGATCCAGCACGATCCTCAACTCCGCTTCCAGCGAGCGTCCTTCATCGGCGGCGCGCTTCTTCAGCAGCGCGACCGTCTCGTCGGGAACGTTCCTGATGTGCACGGCAGCCATCACATGATGCTAGCGTTGTTGCTATCATTGTGCAAGCATACGTGATAGCACAATCGTAGCGGGCTTTTCCTCACAGGCCGGGACAGTCCTTAGGATTCAGCACATGTCTGACGCGCGCGCGGTGAACGTCCCCGAGAAGCCAGCCCTCGAGGGCCTCGAGGCGAAGTGGTCGGCACAGTGGCAGGCCGACGACACGTACGCCTTCGACCGCACCCAGCCGCGCGAGAACGTCTATTCGATCGACACTCCCCCGCCGACCGTCTCCGGTTCGCTGCACGTGGGACACGTGTTCTCCTACACGCACCCGGACGTCATCGCCCGCTTCCAGCGGATGCGCGGCAAGGCCGTCTTCTACCCGATCGGCTGGGACGACAACGGTCTGCCGACCGAGCGCCGGGTGCAGAACTACTTCGGCGTCCGCTGCGACCCGACGCTGCCGTACGACCCGGACTTCACCCCGCCGGCCACGGTTGACCCGAAGGCTCAGCAGATCCCGATCTCGCGACCGAACTTCATTGAGTTGTGTGCCCAGTTGGTCGAGGAGGACGAGAAGGTCTTCGAGTCGCTCTGGCGCACTCTGGGCGTCTCGTACGACTGGTCCTACCAGTACACGACGATCGGCCGGACAGCCCAGACCGCCAGCCAACGCGCCTTCCTGCGCAACTTCTCCCGCGGGGAGGCGTACCTGCAGGAGGCGCCGACGCTGTGGGACGTCACCTTCCAGACAGCCGTCGCCCAGGCCGAGCTCGAGGCTCGCGAGTACCCGGGGGCGTATCACCGGGTCGCCTTCCACCAGGCCGACGGCACCCCGATCTTCATCGAGACGACCCGTCCCGAATTGATCGTCTCGGTCGTCGCACTGATCGCGCACCCCGACGACGAGCGCTACCAGCCCCTCTTTGGTACGACGGTCACCTCGCCGATCTTCGGAGTCGAGGTCCCGGTGCTCGCCCACCCGGCCGCCGAGCCCGACAAGGGCGCCGGCATCGCGATGTCCTGCACCTTCGGCGACCTGACCGATGTCCAGTGGTGGCGTGAGTTGCAGTTGCCGGTGCGTACGGTCATCGGCCGCGACGGTCGCTTCTCGGGCGAGACCCCCGGATGGGTGACGTCCACCGACGGCGTGGCGGCGTACGAGGACCTCAAGGGCAAGACCGCGCACTCGGCCCGCGAGGCGACGGTTGCCAAACTGCGCGAGACCGGCGACCTGGATGGCGAGCCGAAGCCGACGCAGCGCATGGCGAACTTCTTCGAGAAGGGCGACAAACCGCTCGAGATCGTGGCGACCCGTCAGTGGTATATCACCAACGGCGGTCGCAACGCCGACCTGCGCGCGGATCTGGTGGCCGACGGCGGCAAGCTCACCTGGCTGCCGGAGCACATGAAACACCGCTACGACAACTGGGTCAGCGGCCTCAACGGCGACTGGCTGATCAGTCGCCAGCGCTACTTCGGCATCCCGTTCCCGATCTGGTACGCCCTGGACGCCGATGGCGAGCCGAACTACGCCACCCCGCTCGTGCCGACCGAGGCGGAGCTCCCGGTCGATCCGTCGACCGACGTGCCGGCTGGCTACACAGCCGACCAGCGCGGCGTCCCCGGTGGTTTCATCGGCGACCCGGACGTGATGGACACCTGGGCCACCTCGTCGCTGACGCCTCAACTCGCAGGCGGCTGGGAGACCGACCCGGACCTGTTTGCGCGGGTCTTCCCGATGGACCTGTGCACCCAGGGCCACGACATCATCCGGACCTGGCTCTTCAGTCGGGTCGTGCGTTCGCACCTCGAACACGGCGTGGTGCCGTGGTCGCACGCGATGCTCTCCGGCTGGATCCTCGACCCGGACCGCAAGAAGATGTCGAAGTCCAAGGGCAACGTCGTCGTCCCGACGGAGATCCTCGAGAAGTACGGCGCGGACGCCGTCCGTTGGCGCGCAGCGATGACTCGTTCCGGCCTGGACTCGCCGTTCGACGAGACCCAGATGAAGGTCGGCCGACGGCTCGCGCTCAAGGTCCTCAACGCAGCTCGATTCGTCCTCGACGACGAGTTCGGTGTCGGCGCTCGTACGCTCGACCCGGCGGCGATCACGGAGCCGATCGACCTCGCCCTGCTGGGTGATCTCGCGGTCGTCGTGGCCAAGGCAACCGAGGCGTTCGAGGCGTACGACTACACGACCGCGCTCGAGATCGCGGAGAGGTTCTTCTGGGCCTTCTGCGACGATTACCTCGAACTCGTCAAGGAGCGCGCGTACGACCGTGACGGCACGATCGGCGCCGCGGGTCAGGCCTCGGCGAAGGCTGCCCTGGCGCAGGCGTTGCACACACTCCTACGCCTGCTGGCGCCCTTCCTGCCGTACGCCACCGAAGAGGTGTGGTCGTGGTGGCAGGACGGCTCGGTCCACCTCGCGACGTGGCCGACCGAATCGGAACTCCCATCGATCGGTGCGGACCCGACCCTCCTCGTCGGCGTGGCAGCTGCGCTCGCCGGCGTACGCGGCGCCAAGTCGACGGCCAAGGTGTCACAGCGCACGGAGGTGTCGTCAGCGGTGGTGTCCGGACCGGCTGCCCTGCTGGCCGGCGCGCAGGCTGCCGAGGGTGATCTTCGACGTACCGGCAAGATCGTCGGCTCGCTCGTCTTCGAGGCGACGGATGCCGCCGAGATCACCGTCACCGCGGAGCTCGTCCCCGCCGAGGCCTGAGCCGAAAGGTGAGGTTTTCACCGCCGAAAGGTGAAGCAATCCGAGCCGAGAGGTGAGGATTTCCTGCCCGAGAGGTGGACCTCATCCTTCTCGAGCGGCCGCGGGCGCCGGCGGCGGAGCGGTCGGTCCTTCCGGCCTGAGCCACAGCAGCGTACGAAGAAGTCCCGGCGAACCTCACGGTTCAGCCGGGACTTCTTCACATCTCGGGCGGGATTTCCTCACCTTTCGGCGGTGAAATCCTCACCTTTCGGCGCTCAGGCTGACTTCTTCTTCTCGTCGATGAGGATGAGCTCCGGCGCACCGTCGTTCAGGATCACGTCCGCGTTGACGATCACCTTGGCGACGTCACCGCGGCTCGGGACGTCGTACATCGCGTGCAGCAGGACCTCCTCGATGATCGAGCGGAGGCCTCGTGCGCCGGTCTTGCGCTCGAGCGCTCGATCGGCGATCGCTTGAACGGCGTCCTCGGTGAACTCCAACTCGACACCGTCGAGTTCGAAGAGCTTCTGGTACTGCTTGACGAGCGCGTTGCGCGGCTCCACCAGGATCTGCACGAGCGCAGCCTGGTCGAGGGGCGACACGCTCGCGATCAGCGGCAGGCGGCCGATGAACTCCGGGATCAGGCCGAAGTTGACCAGGTCCTCGGGCCGGACCTGCGCCAGCAGATCATCGCCACCGGGCTCGCCCCAGGCATTCGTCTCGATCCCGAAGCCGAGCGTCTTCTTGCTCGCCCGCTTCTCGATGATCTTCTCCAGCCCCGCGAAGGCACCACCCACGATGAACAGCACGTTCGTGGTGTCGATCTGGATGAACTCCTGGTGCGGGTGCTTGCGACCGCCCTGCGGCGGGACGGACGCGGTCGTTCCTTCGATGATCTTCAGTAGTGCCTGCTGCACACCCTCGCCGGACACGTCGCGCGTGATCGACGGGTTCTCCGCCTTGCGGGCGACCTTGTCGATCTCGTCGATGTAGATGATCCCGGTCTCGGCCTTCTTGACGTCGTAGTCAGCAGCCTGGATCAGCTTGAGCAGGATGTTCTCGACGTCCTCACCGACATAGCCGGCTTCGGTGAGCGCCGTGGCGTCCGCGATCGCGAACGGCACATTGAGCATCCGCGCGAGCGTCTGTGCCAGGTACGTCTTGCCGCAACCGGTCGGGCCGATCACGAGGATGTTCGACTTCGCGACCTCGACCTGCTCGTCCTTGGAGTGCTTGCCGGAGACATGCTGCGGCTGAAGCCCGGCCTGGACGCGCTTGTAGTGGTTGTACACCGCGACTGCGAGCGACTTCTTCGCCTGCTCCTGGCCGATCACGTACGCGTTCAGGAACTCGAAGATCTCCTTCGGCTTCGGCAGCTCGCCCAAGCCCACCTCGGAGCCCTCGGCGAGCTCCTCCTCGATGATCTCGTTGCACAGATCGATGCACTCGTCACAGATGTAGACACCCGGACCAGCGATGAGCTTCTTGACCTGCTTCTGGCTCTTGCCGCAGAAGGAGCATTTGAGCAGGTCTGCACCGTCAGAGATGCGAGCCATGCGTTCCTCCTAGATCGTGGTGGCCGGAGTGCGAGTCCGACGATTCCGAACGTACTCCGAAAAGTCCGATCGGTGTGGGAGATGGAGCCCGGGATCAGGCCAGGACTGGAGTCTTGAGCGAAGTGAGTACGGCGTCGACGATGCCGTACTCCACAGCCTGCTCGGCGGTGAGGATCTTGTCGCGCTCGATGTCGTGCGAGACCTCCTCGATCGTCTTGCCGCTGTGGTCGCTGATCATCTTCTCCAGCAGATCACGCATGCGAAGGATCTCGTTGGCCTGGATCTCGATGTCGGTCGTCTGGCCGAAGGTGCCCTCGGTGTACGGCTGGTGGATCAGGATCCGGCTGTTCGGCAGAGCCAGTCGCTTGCCCTTGGCGCCGGAGGCGAGCAGGACCGCGGCCGCAGACGCGGCCTGACCCATGCACACCGTCTGGACGTCCGGCTTGATGAACTGGATCGTGTCGTAGATCGCGGTCAGCGCCGTGAACGAGCCGCCCGGGGAGTTGATGTAGATGCTGATGTCCTGATCGGGGTTCATCGACTGCAGGCACAGCAGCTGGGCGATCACCGCGTTGGCGACGTCGTCACTGATCGGGGTGCCGAGGTAGATGATCCGCTCCTCGAACAACTTCGCGTACGGGTCGATCCGGCGGAAGCCGTACGAAGTGCGCTCTTCCCACTGCGGGATGTAGTAGTTCATGTCAGTGTCCTTAGATCATCGCTTCGCGGGAGCTGGCAACCACGTGGTCGACCAAGCCGTACGCCTTCGCCTCGTCGGCCGAGAACCAGCGGTCGCGCTCGGCATCGGCGCGTACCTGCTCGACGTCCTTGCCGGCACGCTGGGCGATCAACTCGATCAGCGTCGACTTCAGCTTCTTGGACTCCTCGGCCTGGATCTTGATGTCCGAGGCGGACCCGCCGATGCCCGACGAGGTCTGGTGCATCATGATCCGGCTGTGCGGCAGCGCGAAGCGCTTGCCCGGAGCACCCGCGCAGAGCAGGAACTGACCCATCGACGCGGCCATGCCCACCGAGATCGTGACGACGTCGTTGGGGATGTAGTTCATCGTGTCGTAGACCATCATCCCGGCGTCCACGGAACCGCCCGGTGAGTGGATGTGGAGGTAGATGTCGGCCTCCGGGTCCGCCGCGGAGAGCAGCAGGAGCTGCTTGTGCAGCTTCATGGTGTTCTCATCGCGCACCTCCCCGGCGAGGAAGACGATGCGCTCCTTGAGCAGACGGTTGTCGAGATCCTCTTCGAGGAAGGCAGCGGATGCAGTCACGCGGTCGAGATTAGCCTCAGCAACCCCCAAAACCAGGGCGTCGGGACGCCTGTTCGCCGACAGCGGATTTTCCGTCGACCCGGGGCGGGTCCCAGATGGCCCTACGCGCTCGGGCCGCCGAACCACCCACTGCGTCGGCCGTACCAGACCAACCCGATGATCGCGCCGAAGTTCAGCCCGATGCCGTACACCCAGAACGTCCACGTCGCGGAGATGACGTGATTGACCAGGAAGCTGAAGTTCTGGCCGAAGAAGCCGGTGAGGAAGGTGAGCGGCAGGAAAACCGTCGCGATGATCGTCAGTTGCTTCATGATCACGTTCATCCGGTTCGAGACCATCGAGATGTGCGTGTCGACCGCACCACTGACCAGATCGCGGTAGGAGTCGACCATGTCACTGATCCGGATCAGGTGGTCGTAGAGGTCCCGGAAATAGCGCAGGTCCTCATCGGTCATCCCCTCGAGGGTGTCGACGCCGCTGAGCACGCGCGCCATCAGGTCGCGCTGCGGAGTGATGGTCTTGCGATAGGTCACCAGCCGCCGCTTCAGCCCGAAGAGTTCACCGAGTTGGTCCTGGGTCGGCGCCTTGAGAATCGCGTCCTCGAGCTCGTCGATGCGCTCGTCGAGCTCGGCCAGCCTGGGGAAGAAGCTGTCCACCAGTGCGTCCAGCATCAGGTAGACGGCGGTGACCGATGGCGCCGACGTCAGTTTCGGCGGGTGCATCTCCAGCCGCCGGTGCACCTCGGCGAACAAGGCCTCGCAGTCCGCACCGACGGTCACGACGTACTGAGCCGTGAAGAAGATGTGCACCTCGGCGAGATCGCCCTGCGTGTTCACCCCGTGAGCCACCCAGAAGGTGTACCCGTCGTACTGGTCGATCTTGGGGCGCTGGCCACCGCGTACGGCGTCCTCGACCGCAAGGGGGTGGAAGCCGAAGGTCTGCCGCAGGAGGTCCGTGTCGTCGTCGCCGTCGAGCGAGAGCCAGAAGAACTCCCCGGAATCGAGCAGTTGCCTCACCCGCTCGGGCGACATCTTGGCCTCGGGGCCGCTGTGCAGATACAGGATGTCGGAGGTCACGCCCCAGATCCTGCCAAGAGTGGCTGAGAGTTTCGCGCAATCAGCGCAGCCAGCGCAGCAGCGCGTCGTGCACCGACCGATGGTTCACGAGTGGCTCCTGCGCGGTGGAGAGCACGAATCGCTCCGCACCGGGGAAGATCTCCACGACCCGGCGCCTGCTTCCGCGCCGGCCGACCTTCATCGCACCGCCCAACGCCTTGCCGAACGGGTTGTCCTGCGTGGTGACGTCATCGCCGATGAGCAGGTACGCGGCACGGTCGAGCATCGGCAGATCGGTGACCCGCTCGTCTAGGTGGACGATGCCCGAAAGGTTCGCCTCCAGGCGCGCCCCCACGAAGGTGGCGAGATCGGCGACCGCCAGATGAGGCGTCGCAAGAGCGATGACCTCGGTGACCAGGGAGGTCCAGGGGCGCTCCCCCATCGGCCGGATGGCGGAGCCCGTACGCACAGCAAGACCGCCGTCGCCGTGGGCCAGAAGCACCACCCGGGAGACCGGAACCGGCCAGTGGTCGATGACTTGTTGGATGAGCGCGCCAAGGGCGACGCCCGCATCCATGACCTCGCCGCTGTCGTTGCGGAGCATGACAGGCGTCCAGTTGTTCACCGCCGCGACGCGGTCGGCGTACGAGCCGCCCATGCGCTCGGCACCCTTGCTCCAGATCTTCTCGTCCTCGCCTGCGGCAGGGATGCAGATCAGGAGTCGATCGCTGGCCTTCGGGAAGGCGTCGGCGAGATCATCGGAGGTGATGGCGACATCGTGACCGTTGATCCGTACCGCGAAGCCGCGGCGCACCGCTCGGCCGGTGGCGGGACCGGCAAGGCGGGCGACCTGCTTGGTCAGCGGTCCGGACAGCGCATCCGGGATCCGATCCATCACGGGTGCAGCGAGCCGCTCAGCAACCGGAAGCATCGCGTCGACGGCCTGTGCGGCCGCCTTCTCGACCACCGGTGCCGCGGCGGACACGGCCTGGCTGACGGCCTTCTCCACGATCGGGGCGGCTGCAGCGAACGTGGAGCGCGCGGTCGTGGTGACAACCTTGACGACCGGCTTCGGCACGGGCTTCGTCGTCATGCCAGCCAGACGGCGGGCGATGTTGATCAGCCGACGTCGCGGGGTGGTGCGCTCAACCCTCGCCGCCTCGGACCGGCCGTCGGACGGGACGAGGGTGGTGGACGGCACCCGGATAGTTTCCACTGCCCCGGGCCCCGATTCAACGTCCTGGGGCCTGGTTTGGACTGTGTCGAACACCACCTAACGCAGCCAGTCCTTGAGCGCAGCGAGGATCCGCGGGTCATTGAGCAAGGTGAAATGGTGGGACCGCGCGAGGTGAAGCGTGTTCGCGGCCTCCACCCTCCGCCGCCCCCGCCGAGCCCCCAACGCCGACTGCGGCTGGACGAGCAGATCCCCCACCGCCGTCGCCACCCAACCCGACGGGCGCTCGCCGAGCGACGCCGATACGAGGCGCACTCGCACGTGATCGGGGACGGCCACGTCGTACGGAAGTCCCTTGTCCAGATCCCTGATGCCGATCGAGCGTCGCTCGAGGATGCGACCGAGGGCAGCCGTCTCGGGCAGGCGACGGAGTGCAGCACTACCGGCCGTCGCGGCCCGGGCCACGTGCGAGCCCTGGTGCGGCGTACCAAGGGTGATCAGATCGGTGACGTCGCCGACCCAGGGTGCGGCAGACATCGCGGTGGCGGTACGCATGACCAGCCCGCCCTGAGAATGGCCCACCAGCGCGATCCGCTCGATATCGACCGGCCAGTGGGCGTGCACCCGATCCATCAGATGGTCGAAAGTCCCGGCGTTGGTCGCCACCGGGAGGCCGCTGTTCGCACGTAGCATCAACACGGTCCAGCCGGACGCGGTCAGTTCCTCGGCGTACGTGGTGCCGAGGCGGTCACGATGGGCTGACCATGCGGACTCGTCCTCGCACAGTCCGTGCAGGAAGACCGCGACCCTGCCTGTTGCCGCCGGGAAGGCGGTACGGAGGTCGGTCCAGGTGAGGTCGCGGCCGTCGAGGCGTACGGCCATCTGGATGCCCAGAGCCGGGCGGTCAGCGGCCAACTCGTCGCCGATGAGTCCGTTGACGGCCGCATTGACGAATCGGCCGCTCGCGTGTCCTTCGAGTCGCGGCCCGATGCCGGTGGACGCCACGGCACCGAGACCCCTGCTCGCACCGCGGAGTGAACCTCCGATGATCGCGTACACCAAGTCCGAGATGCCCGGCTGGCGCTGCTGTAGACCCGCAGCTGCTCGCAACGGCGTCGTGACGCGATCGACGAGCGCGAGATGCGTGTCGCGGACCGTGGCCACGACGAGGTCATCGGCCGTCGCCGTCAGCAGTGCCAGGCCGTCGAGCACGGTCGGAGTCGTACGCATGCGCGGACCCTAACACGCTCAGTGAACACTTGTGCACTCAATGTGATGGAGAAAACAGGACCGAAAACAGAACAGCGCCCGACCGTGAGGTCGGACGCTGTTCGAGCATTCTGAGGATCAGGCCTCGTCGCCCTCGGCGGCCAGCTCACCGATGGTGCCGTCGGGACGCAGGTTGGCCAGGTCGAGTACGTTGCCCGACTTGTCCTTGACCTCAGCGGACTCCACGATCTTGGCCAGGGCCTTGCCGCGCAGCACCTCGCCGATGATCTCCGGCACGTGATGCGGGTGCTCGGAGAGGTGGTTCGCGTACTCCTGCGGGTCCTGACCGGCCTGCTGAGCCCGACGGATGATGCCCTGCGAGAGCTCGGCCTGGGTGGGCTCGAAGCCCTCCTTCTTGACGATCTCGTCGAGGATCATCTGGGCGGCGATCGAGTCGCGCGTACGGCGCTCGAGGTCGGCTTCGAACTCCTCGACGGTCTGCTTCTCGTCCTCGAGGTAGTTCGTCAGCGTCAGGCCGGCGTACGCGAGCTGCTGCTCGAGCATCTGGCGGCGGCCGTTGAGCTCGTCGGTGACGATGCCCTCCGGGAGCGGGATGTCGAGCTGGTCGAGGAGGACCTGCAGGACCGCGTCGCGGGCCTCGGCGGCCTGCTCGAGGCGCTTGCCGCGGCCGAGGCGCTCCTTGACGTCACCCTTGAACTCGTCAAGCGTGTCGAACTCCGAGGCCATCTGCGCGAACTCGTCGTCCAGCGCCGGGAGCTCCTGCTCCTGGACCTGGGTGACGGTGACCTTGATGTCGACGTCCTCGCCGATCAGGTCGCCACCGACCAGCTGGCTGGTGAAGTCCTTCGAGTCGCCGGCGCTCAGGCCGGTGACCGCGGCGTCGATGCCGGGGACCAGACCGTCGGTGCCGACCTTGTAGCTCAGCCCGGTGGCCTCAGCGTTCTCGATCGCCTCGCCGTCCTTGGTGGCCAGCAGGTCGAGCACCACGAAATCGCCCTCAGCGGCGGCGCGCTCGACGTCCTTCAGGGTGCCGAAGCGCTCGCGCATGGCGTCGAGCTGGGTGTCGACGTCCTCGTCGCTGACGACGGCGTCGGCGACCTCGGCCTTGAGACCCTCGTACGCGGGCAGGTCGAACTGCGGCTTCACGTCCACCTCGGCGGTGAACTCGAGTACGTCGTTGTCCTCGAACTTGGTCACGTCGATGTCCGGCTGCGCCAGCGGCTGCAGGTCGTTCTCGGCGAGGGCGTTGGTGTACGCCTCCGGCAGGACCTCGTTGATGGCCTGGTCGAGGACGGCCTCACGGCCGACCTGGCGGTCGATGACCTGCGGCGGAACCTTGCCGCGGCGGAAGCCGGGGACGTTCACCTGCTGCGCGATCGTCTTGTAGGCCTTGTCCAGGCTCGGCTTGATCTCGTCGAAGGGAACCTCGACGGTCAGCTTCACGCGGGTCGGGCTCAGGGTCTCGACGACGCTCTTCACAGGTTCTCCTCGGTGCGGCTCGTACGTCCTCCGCGCCCCGAGTGGGCGCTGGGCTCGGACCGCGCAAGCCTACTTCGGTGCGTACGCGCGACCGAATCCGAGCCGTGGCCGTGGACGGCCTCGGATCACACCGCACGTCCGATGGTCGGGCTGACAGGATTTGAACCTGCGACATCCTGCTCCCAAAGCAGGCGCGCTACCAAGCTGCGCTACAGCCCGCGAGACCACTCACGTCGCCGTGTGCAGCCCAACTCGGGCGAGTGTAGTGAGCGGCCCCGGAGCCTGCTAAACGGCCCGGCTACAGCAGGCCGGCATCGTGGACACAGATGGCGATCTGGACGCGATTGGTCGTCGACAGTTTCTCGAACAGCCGGGACACATGCGCCTTGACCGTGGGGATGGACAGGTAGAGCTCACGCGCGATCTCCGAGTTCGACAGCCCGCGGGCCACCGCCAACGCCACCTCCAGCTCTCGCTCCGTCAGCGCCGCGAGCCGCTGCTCGGCCTCGCCGGCGCGCGGACTGTCCACCCTCGCGCGTACCTCGCGGATCAGGCTGGCTACCGCGGACGGTGACAGCATCGCGTCGCCATCGGCGACCTTGAGGATGGCAGCAACGATCTCGGCCGGCGGGGTGTCCTTGAGCAGGAAGCCATCAGCCCCAGCAGCAACCGCCTCGACCACGTATGCGTCGGCGTCGAAGGTCGTCAGCACGATGATCCGGGGCGGTACCGCGTCGGCATGCAGGATGCGCGTGGCCTCCAGCCCGTTGAGCACCGGCATCCGGATGTCCATGAGCACCACATCCGGGCGCAGTGCACGTGCCTGATCGACGCCCGCCCGACCATTGGCTGCTTCGCCGACAACCTCGAGGTCGCGCTGTCCACCGAACATCAACGCAAGCGCCGACCGGACCAAGGGGTCGTCATCGACGAGGAGCACGCGAATCGTCACGACCTGATCACGTCTCCCACGGTATCCACGCCGTCAGTACGAATGCGTCCGCCTCGCGGCGATGCGTCAACCGGCCGCCGCTCAGGGCGGCCCGCTCGGCGAGCCCGACGAGTCCGAGGCCCGACCCGGGCGCCGCGGACACAGTCGCAAAGCCGAGGGCATTCCGAATCTCGACCGAGACGCCGTCGGCCCGCGAGCCGGTGAGCACCACGCGTACGACTGCCCGCGGGGCGTGTTTGCGAGCGTTGGTCAGGCCTTCCTGAACGATCCGGTAGACCGTCCGACCGACGGAATCGGGCACGTCAGACGACCGCGTGACCTCATCCACGCACTCGATCGACATCCCGCTGCTCACAGCGTCGTCGACCAAGGCGGCGATGTCCCGGTACGTCGGTTGCGGTGCATCGGCGGGTGCGCCCGTCTCGGGATCGCGCAGCACCCCCAACACGGACCGCAGCTCATCCAGCGCGTGATTGGCCTGGGACTGGATCAGCGCGATGCCGGACCTCAACTGTTCAGCGGTGAGGTCGTCCCGAAAGGCCATCGCGCCTGCATGCATCGAGACCTGCGAGATCCGATGAGCCAGTACGTCGTGCATCTCGCGCGCGATGCGCGACCGCTCGGTGACCCGGGCGTTGGACTCGCGCAACTCATGCTCGGCCTCGGCGCTCGCCACCCGAGCCCTCAGCGTCCACAACAGCTCTCGCCGGGACCCCAGGTACATCCCCCAGCCGAGCGCGCCGGCACAGAAGATGACGTTGCCGAGGATCTCCAACACCACCGGCTGGTTGGGGGACTCCTTCTGGTTCCCTGAACTGGTCGACACAAAGAGGCCGTGATGGCCATCGATCGTCTGCGTGTCCGCGTACGCCTGGCTTGCGATGACCATCAGGGCACCGAGGAGGACGATCTGGCCGAAGTTCCGCCGCGCGGCGAACGACACCGCAGCCAGGATGGCCGGGCCTGTCGCGAGAGCGGAGACCGACAACAGGGCGGCGAGCGCCAGCGCGATCGCGAGCGGATGGCGACGCCGGAATCCGCACAGGACGAAGGCACCGATCCCGGCCGCGAGATCGATCCAGAACAGGGCGCGGTGGTGATGCCACTGGCCTGACCAGGAGGACTGCCACGCTCCGAGAGACATCAGCAGACAGAGCACGAACCGCCAGAGATGCGAGCGCATTCGTAGCGTCGGCATGTATCTCCCGGGCGTTGGCACCCGGTCACTGTAGAGCCGCTCGCCGCCCCGCCGTACCCTCCCGGAGTTCGTCGGGACCCCCTACTTTGGTCGGGGTCGGGTGTCGACCCGCGACCAATGTGTCCGCCGACCTTCGCGAGCAGACTCGTCCACATGATCAAAGTCGAACACCTCACTCAGACGTACGGGGCCTTCCGGGCGCTCAATGACGTCTCATTCGAATGCCAGCCGGGAAAGGTCACCGGATTCCTCGGCCCGAACGGCGCCGGCAAGACGACCACCATGCGGATCATGGTCGGTCTGGCCACGCCGACCTCCGGGTCGGTCACGATCGGCGGACACAGGTTCGCCGACCTTCCGAACCCGGGTCGTCACGTGGGCGTGCTCCTCGACGCGAGTGCCCAGCATGCCGGCCGCACGGGCCGCGAGGTGCTGACCGTCAGCGCACAGATGATGGGCCTGCCAGCATCGCGCATCGACGAGATGCTCGCTCTGGTCGCGCTGGACAACGAGGAGGGCGACCGCCGCGTACGCAACTACTCGCTCGGAATGCGCCAGCGCCTCGGCATCGCCAATGCGCTCCTCGGGGACCCGGCGGTCCTCATCCTCGATGAGCCGGCGAACGGCCTGGACCCGGCCGGCATCCGCTGGATGCGTGGCTTGCTCCGCAACCACGCCGAGCGCGGCGGCACGGTGCTGCTGTCGAGCCACCTCCTCAATGAGGTCGAGTTGATTGCCGATGACATCGTCATGATCGGCCGTGGCGAGATCGTTGCGCAGGGATCGCCGCAGTCACTGATGCAGGACACCGGCACCTTCGTCCGAGCGGTCGACAACACCGTGCTCGCGGCCGCACTCGACAGCGCCGGCCTCGCGATGAACGCCGTCGGGGACGGCTTCCGGGTCGACGCCGAGGCCCTGCAGATCGGCACGCTCGCCGCATCTGCGCAGATCACTCTGCTCGAACTTCGCCCCGCCGACGGCGGCCTCGAAGACCTGTTCCTCGAACTCACGGCCGGCACCCAGCGTGACGCCCTCACGGAAGGAGCGCTGGCATGAGCGCCACCGCAACCATGACCCCACTGGACTTCGACGTACGCCGGACCCCGCCGATCCCGTTCTCGCGCCTGGTCAAGGTCGAGCTGCGCAAGTCGTACGACACCCGCTCGGGGTTCTGGCTGCTGGTCAGCATGGGGCTGCTGACCAGCGTCATCTACGCGGTGCTGCTCATCGTGTCGGCGCTCGGCAAGACCACCCTGAACTACGGCGACTTCGCCGCGGCAGCCGCATTCGGCACGTCCGTGCTGCTTCCGGTGATGGGGATCCTCCTGGTGACCAGCGAATGGAGCCAACGCACCACGCTCACCACGTTCGCACTCGAGCCGAACCGAGCCCGGGTCCTGGCTGCGAAGCTCGCCACGGGCATCGTCTTGACGTTCGCGGTCGCCGCATTCGCGGTGGTCGTAGGAGCCGGCGCGAATGCGATCAACACCCTGGTGGCCGACTCGCATTCGTGGAGCTTCGGGTTCAACCATCTCGTCGGGTTCGTGATCACGCAGATCCTGACAATGCTCGGGGGCTTCGCCTTCGCCGCGCTACTACTGAACTCGCCCGCCGCGATCGTGCTGTTCTTCGTGTACCGGTTCATCGTTCCCACCATCTTCGCGATGCTCGGGAACGCGTTCGGCGGCTTCAAGGACGCGTCGGCATGGTTCGACTTCGAGTCAGCGCAGCGGCCGTTGGCTGACCTGTCACTCAGCGGTTCCGACTGGGCACACCTCCTGGTCTCCGCAACGATCTGGTTGGCGATTCCGTTCGCCTTCGGGCTGCGCCGCGTACTCCGTGCCGAGGTGAAGTAGGCCCGCCGGGAACAACCCTCCCCGGAACCTTCAACGTCCGGACGTGCACCCACCTGGGTACGCGTTCGGACGTTGCGGGTGTCCGGTCGCGAGTGTCGCCAACGGGGTCGCAGCAGTGGCCACGTCATCCAGCGTGGCGAACATCGCGCGGGCAGCAGTGCCGGTCGGGGACATCTGTTCGGCAGTGGCGAGCTCCACGGGTGACATCGGGTGGTTCGCGGCATCGAGGATCTGAGCGATCCCGGCAGCACCCCAGTTCTTGATGGTGCTGTCGAAGTCGAAGATCGGGATCTCGCTCGCACCCATGGCCGCGAGCATCCTGATGTCAGCGACGAGCGGACCGGTGGTCGTGTACGGGTTCATCCCGGTGTTGCCGAGGCTCACTTGCCCCTTCGCACCGAAGTGCGACTGCATCTCGCGGTAGTACGCGGCAACCAGGCCGGATCCCAGATCCACCGTGAAGGCGCGATACGCCTGCAGGTAGAGGGTGTCGTACCCCGAGGGTGGCATCGGCGCCATGTCGAGTCCGTCCTGCAGGGCGACGCTGCCGTTGTGCTCCAGATCGTCGAGGGCGAAGAGGATCGGGGTCCCCGAGAGCGTCAGTCCGTGTTGATGCGCCCACATGATGGTCGCCGCGTACGTGGCCGCAGCAGCGCACTGGTGGGACGGGTCGAAGTTCCCCTGGAGGAGCGACTGGAGCCCCGCTGGATTCCCGGCGGCCATCGCGGCCTGATAGATCGGCTGGTAGCCGGCGGGGAACTCCAGGTCGAGGATCGCCTGGCCGAAGTGGAGACTGTTGTCCTGTGCCCATGCGGCGAAGTCCTGGACGGCGTGCTGGATCTCGACGGCGTTGTTCTCGTTCGCGAAGGTGCCGTACGCGAGCGGCACGGTGATCCAGGCGTTGATCGGGACGTTCCTCGCGTTGGCCTCGCGTACGACCGGGATCGCGTCGGTCCGCTGGTTGACGCCGGCCATCGCGGGACCGAAGTCGGAGTGGTACTCGACGTCGTAGTCGAGGAATCCGTGCCCGGCGACCATCGCGTCCCAGACCGCCGGCGTGTATGCGCTCGTGTCACGTGGACACGAGGTGGGGTCGGCGGCACCGCACAGCGAGACAGCCTGGCCGCCCCACCAGCCGACGCGAGGGGGCGTGAAGGCGTCGGCGTGCGCCGGCGCGGCCGGAAGGCTCGTCGCTGCGATCGCGGTCAGGCTGGAGACAAACGCGGCGAGGGGAATCAGTGGTCGAATCATGACGTCTCCTTGAGAGAGTTGAAGAAGGCGCGCATGCCGGGTCCGACGCGTACGAACTCGGCCAGCGGTATCCCCGGTAGACCGAGATCCACGTAGGCGAACTCGAGGTCGCCGCCCGCCATCGAGCCTGCCTGCACGGGCGTCAGGTCACCCAGGGCGGTCGCGATGTCGTCGACCTCCCAGCACGCGTGGTGCAACCCGGGCCCGTGCTCGAACAGGAATTCCGAGTAGATGCTCTCGCCGCGCACCGGCTGGATGAGTTCGAGCTGCAACTCCCCGACGTAGCCGAGCGAGATGTGGGCGACGAAGTCGGCGGGAGCGCCGCGGTACGTACTGCCCTCCGGACCGAAATGGACCGATTCCAACCTCGTCCACCGGACGCCGGCAAGTCCCGTGGCGAGTTCCTTCTCGGCCATCTCGATGTCCTCGACAACCCACGCGAGTTGGGTCATCGGAGCGTGCGCCAGCTTCATCGCGCTCATCGGTTCACCAACTGACTGGTCAGCGCCGGCGCCATCCGGTGGAGCCCGACCAGCATCCGGTTGTACGCCGGGAAGGTGATCACGGCACGTCGCCGGCTCACACCGTCGAGGATGTACGCCGCCGCCCGGTCCGGACTCACTCGAGTGAACGGAACGCGTTCCATGGCCCTCGCGTAGTCGTACCCGCCGACGTTGATCGCGCGACCGAAGATGGCCGTGTCCACCACACCGGGGATCACGACGCTGACGTCGACACCGGTCCCCCGCGCCTCGGCACGCAGTGAGGCAGTCAGTCCGACCACGGCGTGCTTCGTCGTCGCGTACGCGACCGATCGAGCGACCGGCATGACGCCGGCGGTGCTGGCCACGTTGACGATGTGGCCGGAGCGCTGCGTACGCATGTGCAGGTAAGCCGCTCGGGTGCCGTGAATGACGCCCCACATGTTGACGTCGACCACGCGCTCCCAGGAACTGAGGTCAGTGAGTTCGAAGTCGCCTCCCACGACGATGCCGGCGTTGTTGATGAACAGGTCGATGCGGCCGTGGCGTTCGATGACGGCATCGATCGCCGCTTCGAAGGAACTGGCGTCACCCACGTCGACGGCAACCTGGTCGACGGCCGGCCCGAGCTCGCGCAGTCCCTCAGCATCGCGATCGAGGGCCACCACCTCAGCGCCCTTCGCCATCAGGGCCCGAACGAGCGCTGCACCGATCCCCGATGCAGCGCCCGTGACGACGGCGACCTGGCCGTCGAACCCAGTCATCAGATCAGCCGACCGGCCCGATGCCACAGGCCACGGCAATCGCATGGGCCGGATCGAGGGCGTTCTCGATCATGCTGAGCGGCCCGGAGTCGTACGCAAGACCGGTGTGGCCCACCGGGTCCGCGGGGCAGAGGTCCTGGACGACGATGTTCGTGACACCCGGCTCGTTGATCGCGGCCGACGTGTACGGCGTGATCGCCTCGTCGTACTTGCTGATGATGGTGGTGTACGCGATGCCCGGCTGCGCGATGGGTCCGTTGTCGAGGGCCTGCACAGCGCTCGATCCCGCCAACAGGTCGGCGCACGCGCCGCATCCGGAAGCCACCGTCGAGTTGAGGCCCACGGCCTGGATCAGAGCCGACAGACCCCACAGGGTGGTCCCATGGCTCGGGGGCGCGAGCGCGACCACGGCGTGCACCTTCGCCGCCATCCCCGGGATCATCTTCGGGACGTACTCGACCTGGAAGCCGCCCTCCGAGTGGCCGACGAGGTCGACCTTGGCGGCCCTGGTGGTGCTCATCACCTGATTGATGAAGGACGCGATCTGCTGGGAGGAGGCCGCGATGCGATCGGTGCTCACGTAGTTCAGCGAATAGACGCAGTAGCCGAGGTTGGCCAACGAGGGTCCGATGTTCGCCCAGCCGTTGTACTGGTTGCCGTTCAGCCCGTGGACGAGGACGACCGGGTACGGATGCGCGGCGGACGGCGTACACGCGACGTTGACGCCGGGCGCCGACTGCGCCGGGTCCTGTCCGGTGGCGTAGAACGTCGCCTCGTTGTATTCCATCTGCGCCTCCGAGGACGCGACAGGGTAGGTCGGCGTCGCGTGCGCAGGACCGGCGACAACACCGAGGACGACAACACCGGCGCCGGCAATTCCGGCCACTCTCTTCAACATCTGCATGGGGATCCCTTTCAGGGCTCGGGACGACGCGCGGTGGCATCTCGCTCAAACTAAGCGTTTGTTCTTAATTCCACAAGGATTGATTCTTCAATCAGAGAGACATGCTCTGTAGAATTCGCGCCATGACCCGACGCGACGGCGCTGCCCTCATCCGCGCCGCAGCGGAGAGACTGATCGCCGAGCGCGGCATCGACGTCCCGCTTCGCGACATCGCGGCTGCGGCGCATCAGCGCAACAACTCCGCGGTGCAGTATCACTTCGGCACCAGGGACCGACTGATCACGGCCATCGTCGAGGAGGGCAACGCGGCCCCGGAGGCACGCCGGCTCGAACTCCTCGCCGAGGCCGAGACGCAGGCCGGTGGCGACGAGGTGCGTACGTTGGTCGAGCTGATCGTGCGCCCGATCGCGGAGATCCCCTACGAGGGCGGCTCCACGCACTACGCACGCTTCCTGGAACAGGTACGCAACCACCCCGCAGTGCTCGGCGACACCGCGCACTGGACCCTCGAGTCGCCCGCGATGCGGATCATCATGGCGCGGCTGGATCGCGCCCTCGCGGGCACCCAGACCGCGGCACTGCGCCGGATGCGGCTCACCTCGATGGCCACGGCGATGTTCGCCCTGCTGGCCAATCGCGAACGCGAACTCGAGGCTGGCGACCTCGACGCGACCGAGGCCGAGGCGGCCACCGCGAACATCGTGGACGTGCTGGTGGCAATCCTCCGGGCGAGCCCGTCGCCCAAGGTCCTCGCAGTCGTACGCGACGCTCACTGACCGGGTCGCTGTTTGCCTCTGACCTGCGGAAACGCGGTCAGGGAGTCACACTGGAGGGGATGACGGGAATCGAACCCGCGTAATCAGTTTGGAAGACTGAGGCTCTACCATTGAGCTACATCCCCGCGCCGCCCGTCCTCGGGCAACCCGAGCATCGTGCCACATCCGGGGCGGACTCCCCCAACCGGCAACCGCACCCGCGGTTAGGGTTTGGGCCATGCGCAACAGCGAGAAGGTTCGGGCGTTCCACGACGGGATCGGCGCGATCCACCCCGACACCCCGACGATCCCCTCGGACGAGGCGTTGGCTCTGCGCGAGGCGCTGATCGACGAGGAGTACGCCGAGGTCAAAGCAGCGATCGCGGCCCTGCGTACGCACTCCGAGCCGACCGCCGAGGACCTCACCGACCTGGCATCGGAGTTGGTCGACCTCCTCTACGTCACCTACGGAGCACTGTCGGCCATGGGAGTCCCCACCGAGCAGATCTTCGGCGCCATCCACGACGCGAACATGCTGAAACTGACCGGCCCCAAGCGTGAGGACGGCAAGCAACTCAAGCCGGAAGGCTGGCAGCCCGCGGACGTACGCGGGATCATCACCGGCGCAGTGAAGTCGTGACGGAATTGCAGCGCTGAGGCAACTACTCGGCTGACGCGCGCGGTCGCAAGGAGTCCGCGTGCAAGCGGGCCAATGGGCCCGCGAGCACGGAATGACGCAGCGAACGCGCCGTCAGGCCGAGTAGTTGGGGGCGGAGACGGTCATTTCAACGTTGTGCGGGTGCGACTCCTTGAGGGAGGCCGAGGTGATCCGGATGAACTTGCCGTTCTCCTGGAGCTCGGGGATCGTCCGGCAGCCGGTGTAGAACATGGTCTGCTGCAGGCCGCCGATGAGTTGGTGCGCGACTGCTGCGAGCGAGCCCTTGTACGCCACGACGCCCTCGATGCCCTCCGGCACGATCATGTCGTCGTCGGTGACCTCAGCCTGGAAGTAGCGGTCCTTGGAGTACGACTTGCGACCACGCGAGGACATCGCCCCCATCGAGCCCATGCCGCGGTAGGCCTTGTATTGCTTGCCGTTGCGCAGGATGGTGTCGCCAGGAGTTTCCTCGGTGCCTGCGAGCAGCGAGCCGAGCATGACGGAGCTGGCTCCGGCCACAATGGCCTTGCCGATCTCGCCGGAGTACCGCAGACCACCATCCGCAATGACCGGTACGCCAGCAGGACGACAGGCGAGCGAGGCCTCGTACACCGCGGAGACCTGCGGGACACCGACGCCGGTGACGATGCGGGTGGTGCAGATCGAACCCGGTCCGACGCCGACCTTGACCGCATCCGCTCCGGCGTCGACGAACGACTGGGCTCCGGCTCGGGTCGCGACGTTGCCGCCGATGACCTGGACGTGCTTGGTGGCCGGGTCGTTCTTGAGGCGGCTGACCATGTCGAGGAGCATCCGGACGTTGCCGTGCGCGGTGTCGGCGACGAGTACGTCGACGCCGGCGTCGATCAGGGTCGTCGCACGCTCCCAGGCGTCACCGAAGTATCCGATCGCGGCACCGACGAGCAGGCGACCCTGAGCGTCCTTGGAGGCGTCCGGGAACTGCTCGGACTTCACGAAGTCCTTGACGGTGATCAGGCCGGCGAGGGCGCCGTCGGCGTCGATCAGCGGAAGGCGCTCGAGCTTGTGCTGGCGCAGCAACTCGGTGGCGGCGTCGCGACTGATGCCGGCCGAGCCCGTGATCAGCGGCGCATGGGTCATCACCTCGTCGACCTTGGTGGTCGCCCACTCCGCGACCGGGGTGAAACGGAGGTCGCGGTTGGTGATGATGCCGATGAGCTTGTTCTCGGTGTCGACGACCGGGAGGCCGGACACGCGGTACTCACCGCAGCGCTTGTCGAGTTCCTCGAGGGTCGCGTCGGCGGTGATGGTGATCGGGTTGGAGATGATGCCGGTCTGGGTCCGCTTGACCAGGTCGACCTGGTACGCCTGGTCCTCGATCGACAGGTTGCGGTGCAGTACGCCGATGCCACCCTGACGGGCCATCGCGATCGCCATCCGCGACTCGGTGACGGTGTCCATCGCCGCAGAGACCAGCGGCGTACGCAGTGAGATCTCGCGGGTCAGCTTCGACGTGGTGTCGATGTCATGGGGAGCTAGATCGGAGTATCCGGGCAGCAGCAGAACGTCGTCATAGGTCAGGCCGAGGGTGGCGAACTTGTCCGGGACGTTCATGCTGTTGGAATTCGGCGTGTTCACCATGGACCAATCTTACGGGCCCGGCGGAGACCCGAACTCCTTCACCGGCACTCGGACCGTGAGCCGATCCCCTGCCATCCGGATCCTTCCCCGCACGCCAGCCGCGAGGACCATGGGAAGAACCGCCTGATTGCCCGCATGGGTTGTGAGCAAGATCTCGTCCGCGCCGAGCCGTCTGGCCAGCCGAGCGCCCTCGACGAGCAGGTGACGACCGATGCCACGACGCTGCCAGGCGTCCTCCACACTCAGCCGCAACGGACGTACGTCGCCGTCGGGATCGGCCAGGCGCGGCTCGACGATCACCGAGCCGACGACCGATCCTCCGATCCATGCGCAGACGACCGAGTCCTCCACGACGTACTCCGGATCGGCCGCCGCGTAGCTCACCGGAGCGTCGGGACGCATACCGAGGACGTCGTTGACCAGGGAGGCCAGGGCTCCCCCTCGCGCGCGCTCGGTGGCCGTGAAGGCTGCTTCACGGTGGACCTGGACCACGACACCCGCAACGACCGTCTCGAGTACGTCACCGTCCCCGCCTGCCGACTCCGCATCAGCGTCGAAGAGCTCCGCGATGATCTCGGGGTATCCCATGGGGCGGGCGATGATCGCCCGCGCAGCTTCGGCGTAGCGGGTCGGCTGATCAGCCAGTGTCGCCTTCGTGGCCGTCTGGACGACGACGTCCGTTCCGCCCGCAGCTTCCGCGAGGACGCGTACCTCGACCGGAGACCAGCCGGACGGCGTCTCGAGGATGAACTCGTCAACCACGTCGTCGCCGCCCGGGAAGATCTGCAGCCCGAGGATGTTGACGCCGGACCCGCCGCAGCGCAGGGCGAACGCCGCCAGGGAGCCCGGCCGATCCGGCAGGGTCGTTCGTACGCGCCACAACATGACGAAATCCTGCCGCGCATTCGTTGCGGCAGGATTTCGTCGTTGTTAGCAGTTACGGATTTGTCGTCCGCCAGCCTCAGAGGTCAGTGGCCGTGACCATGTCCGTGGCCACCGTGCGCCGAATCCGGCTCCTCGTCCACGGGCTTCTCGACGATCAGCGTCTCGGTCGTGAGCAGCATGCCGGCGATCGAGACTGCGTTGATCAGCGCCGAGCGCGTGACCTTGACCGGGTCGAGTACGCCCTGCGCGACCAGGTCGCCGTACTCGCCGGTGGCGGCGTTGTAGCCGTTCCCGACTCCGGCCTCCTGGACCTTGGACACCACGACGTAGCCGTTCTCGCCACCGTTCTCGGCGATCCAGCGCAGCGGCTCGACCGCAGCCTTCGCCACGATGCGTACGCCGAGAGCCTCGTCACCGGTGAGACCGAGGTCGTCGGAGAGAACCGAGACCGCGTGCACCAGAGCCGAACCACCGCCGGGGACGATGCCCTCCTCGATCGCGGCGCGCGTCGCGGAGACGGCGTCCTCGATCCGGTGCTTCTTCTCCTTGAGCTCGACCTCGGTGTGTGCGCCGACCTTGATGACACAGACGCCGCCGGACAGCTTCGCGAGGCGCTCCTGGAGCTTCTCGGTGTCCCAGTCGGAGTCGCTGTTGGCGATCTCCTGCTGGATCTGACCGACACGAGCCTTGACGTCCGCCTCGGCACCCGCGCCGTCGACGATCGTGGTGTTGTCCTTCGACGCCACCACGCGGCGGGCACGGCCGAGCACGTCGAGACCGATCTCGCTGAGCTTGAGGCCGACCTCCTCGGAGACGACCTGGCCGCCGGTGAGGATCGCGATGTCCTGCAGGATCGCCTTGCGACGGTCACCGAAGGCCGAGGGCTTCACGACGAGCGCGTTGAAGGTGCCACGGATCTTGTTGACGACAAGCGTCGACAGAGCCTCACCCTCGACGTCCTCGGCGATGATCATCAGCGCCTTGCCGGTCTGCATGACCTTCTCGAGCACCGGGAGCAGCTCCTGGATCGAGCTGATCTTGCCCTGGTTGATCAGGATGTACGGGTCATCGAGGACCGCTTCCTGACGCTCCTGGTCGGTCACGAAGTAGGCAGAGGTGAACCCCTTGTCCCACTGCATGCCCTCGGTGAACTCGAGCTCGGTGCCGGTGGTGTTCGACTCCTCGACGGTGATGACACCGTCCTTGCCGACCTTGCTGAACGCCTCGGCCAGGATCTCGCCGATCTTCGGGTCACGCGAGGAGATGGTGGCCACGTTGGCCATGTCCTTCTCGTCGTTCACTGCGCGAGCGGCGTCCTTGAGGGCCTCGCCGACCTTGGCTGCCGCAGCGTCCATGCCGCGCTTGAGGCCGAGCGGGTTCGCGCCCGCCGCGACCGCGCGCAGACCTTCGTGGACGAGAGCCTGAGCCAGCACGGTGGCCGTGGTCGTACCGTCGCCAGCGACGTCGTTGGTCTTGGTGGCGACTTCCTTGGTCAGTTGCGCACCGAGGTTCTCGAACGGGTCGTCGAGCTCGATCTCACGAGCGACGGTCACACCGTCGTTCGTGATGGTCGGGGCGCCCCACTTCTTGTCGAGTACGACGTATCGGCCCTTCGGGCCGAGGGTCACCTTGACGGCGTTCGCGAGAGCGTCGACCCCACGCTCGAGCGAGCGACGGGCCTCCTCGTCGAACGAGATCAGCTTCGGCATCAGGCGATGACCGCGAGCACGTCGCGCGCGCTCAGCAGCAGGTACTCGACGCCGGCGTACTTGACCTCGGTGCCGCCGTACTTGCTGTAGATGATCTTGTCGCCGACGGTGACGTCGAGCGGAACGCGGTTGCCGTTGTCATCGACGCGGCCCGGACCGACAGCGAGGACTTCGCCCTCCTGCGGCTTCTCCTTGGCGGTGTCCGGGATGACCAGGCCGCTGGCGGTGGTCTGCTCGGCCTCGACCTGCTTGATCAGGATGCGGTCCTCAAGCGGCTTGATGTTGATCGACACGATGCCGACTCCTCATATGAATCAGATGTCTGGTGTTGGCACACTCCGGTCGAGAGTGCCAACAGCGACGTTAGCACTCACCCAAACCGAGTGCCAGCGGCGTACGTCCTCGAACTGACGGATGTCGGGTTTCGGCGTGACGGATGCCGGGTTTCGGCGTGACGGATGCCGAGTTTCGGCGGGCTGCGAGGATGGGCGGATGGACCTCGACACCTTCGGCTGGTTGCTCACCGAGCCCGGGCAGCGGTTGCTGGTCCGGGCCGCCGAGGTGCGTACTCAGGGGGATCTGCGGGCCCACGACCTGCTCCGCCGCGAGGCTTCCGCCGAACAGGTGGCAGTGACGCTGACCCAGGTCGTGCTCCGAGAGAAGGCGGTCGCGAAGTTCGGCGACCTGGCGGGCCGGATGTACTTCACCCCCGACGGTCTTGAACAGGCGACTCGTCTTGCGGTCGCTCGGCACCGCGCGGGACGACTGAACGCCTTCGTGACCCAGTCCCTGATCGACTTGGGGTGCAGCATCGGAGGCGACCTGATCGCATCCGCCGAACAGGGCATCACCGTGGCCGGCGTCGACCTCGATCCCGTCCGGGTCGCGGTCGCACAAGCCAACCTCGACGCGCTCGGGTTGGCGGGCGCCGTGATGGTCGCCGACGCCACCACCGTCGACACCTCTCCGTTCTCGGTCGCCTTTGCCGATCCCGCACGACGAGGCGCTCGCGGCCGCGTGTTCAACGCCGACGGCTGGGAACCGCCCTGGCCCTTCGTCGAGTCCCTGCTGCGACGGACGTCCTGTGTCAAGGTCGCGCCGGGGATCCCGCACGACCTGATCCCGGACGGCGTGGAGGCCGAGTGGGTCTCCGACCGCGGCGAGGTGAAGGAGGCTGCGCTGTGGTCGGGCGGATTGGCGACCGTACGCCGACGGGCGACCGTGCTCGGCGACGGCGGACTCGCCACCCTGACCGATGAGGACGATCCGGTCCCGACGGGCTCGACCAACGAGTCCCTGGTACGCGACGTGGGCGAGTATCTCTACGAACCCGACGGTGCTGTGATCCGCGCAGGCCTGGTGACCGCGGTCGCGGCCGGTGTCGGCGGCGGACTGATCGATGCGCAGATCGCGTACGTCACCTCGGACTCGTCCTTCCGTACGCCCTTCGCCCGCGGGTACCGCGTGATCGAGGAACTGCCCTATCGCGAGAAGCAGCTGAAGGCTGCGTTGCGTGAACGCGGCATCGGCCGACTGACCATCAAGAAGCGCGGCGTCGACATCGTGCCCGAGACGCTGCGCAAGCGCCTGCAACTGAGCGGACCCGAGGAGGGCACGATTGTCCTCACTCGGGTCCGCGATGGTGGAAGTTGTTGGTTGGTCGAACCGTTCTGACGAATTCCGTCTCCCAGCTGACCTACTCCCGCCGGTTGTTACATCGGCGCCCAGACCCGGACGTAGTCGACGTCCGTGGTGGCCGGAAGCGGCGTCCCCGAGGTAAGTGCATCGGTGCCGGAACCGAGCGCCTGCGAGATCGCCATGATGTAGCGCTTCTGGAAGGCCGGGTCGGCGGAGGTGTTCACCAGGCAGGTCGTGCCATTGATGCCGACTGTGATGGACGTCGCGGTCCAGTCCACGGTGTAGGTGTTCCAGACACCGCGCTGCGCGTTGCAGTTCCAGGCCGTGTTCGTGCCCGGGACAGCACCACCGTTGTCGGTGGCCGAGTAGTGCAGGTACGGGATCGCGAGACCCGGGTAGTTCGAGTACGTCTCCGCGACATCGATCTCACCGCTGACTGGCCAGTTCACGGCGCTGTAGCGGTCGTCCGGCCACATCCACACCGACTCCTGGAGTCCCGGAGCGGTGGTGGCCGTCGTACGCATCTTGATCTCGTAGTGGCCGTACTGCTGGCTGAACAAGTGCCAGGTCGACACCGTCGGAGCCTCGTAGTTGGAGGCCGGGTAGCCGTTGCACGGGACCGGCGTGCTCACCTGCGCAGCGGTCAGGTGCAACGACCCGCCGCTCACGTTGATGTACCGCGGGTCATTGACGGTGCAGGCGTACGCAGATGCGTCGCCGGTCACGAACCCGGTGCTGACAACCCACTTGCTGGTGTCGAGCTTCGTCGAGTTGAACTCGTCGTCGAACGTGCACTTGTACAAACGCGAGTTGATGATGTTGTAGCCACACGCTGAGGATCCGCCGTTCACGGATCCGATCGCCTGCGCAGCCGGCGAAACCACACACACTGCGGCGGTGACCGACATTGCGGCCACGGCCCTGACGACCATTTTCATTTTCTTTCCCCTTGCCAGACCCCCGAGAAAGGGACTGTTCCCCGCATCCGAACTTAGGTTTGAACCGCGTTCGGCAGCGTCCGCGCCCGCGTCACGACCGCATGGCCCCTAAGAACTACCCGTCGACGACGACCGTCTCACCAGAGAACGTGGGTGACCGGTTGACTCGAGTCGGCCGGGATGTCCAGCGCACTGGGTGCGCGGCCTCGGGACACCATCTCGGAGCCCAGCGCAGCCACCATCGCACCGTTGTCGGTGCACAGACCGGGGCGCGGGACGCGTACCCGGACGCCCACCGCAGTGGCCCGCTCCTCGAGCATCGCGCGCAGTCGACTGTTCGCTGCGACTCCGCCGCCCAGGACGATCGAGTCGATGCCCTCGCTGGTCGCAGCATCGAGGGCCTTGCGTACGAGCACGTCAGCCACGGCCTCCTGGAACGACGCTGCGACATCCGCGACCGGCACCGATTCGCCGGCTCGCTCGCGGGCTTCGATCCAGCGCGCGACCGCCGTCTTGAGGCCGCTGAAGGAGAAGTCGAAGCGATGCCGTTCGATGTCCTTCCTCGAGGTCAGACCCCGCGGGAAGTCGATCGCGACGCTATTGCCCGAGGCGGCCGTCCGGTCGATCGCCGGCCCGCCCGGGAATCCCAGCCCCAGCAATCTGGCGACCTTGTCGAAGGCCTCGCCGGCGGCGTCGTCGATGGTCGCACCCAGCGGGTCCACCCCGGTGGTGATGTCGGTGACCCTGAGCAGGCTCGAGTGCCCGCCGCTCACCAACAGGGCCAGACACGGCTCGGGCAAGGGGCCGTGCTGCAACTGGTCCACCGCGACGTGCGCGGCGAGATGGTTGACCCCGTAGAGAGGTTTGTCGAGCGACAGCGCCAGAGCCTTCGCGCTGGCCACACCGACCAGCAGGGCGCCGGCCAGCCCGGGGCCGGCGGTCACGGCGATCGCGTCGACGTCCTTGAGCGTGACGCCGGCCGTCTCGCAGGCCCGCTGGATGGTCGGAACCATCGCCTCGAGGTGAGCACGACTGGCCACCTCAGGCACCACGCCACCGAAGCGCTCGTGCTCGGTGACGCTGCTGGCGACGGCGTCGGCGAGCAACGTGTTGCCGCGGACGATGCCGACCCCCGTCTCGTCGCACGAGGTCTCGATACCGAGGACCAAGGGCTCGCTCATCGGATCACCCATTCCAGGACGTACGCGTCGGTGCCGTCGGCGTAGTAGCCGGCCCGCTGCGAGAGTTCGCGGAAGCCGAGGCGGTCGTAGAAGGCCCGTGCCCCGATGTTGTCGACCCGTACCTCGAGCACCATGCGTTCGACGTCGCGCGCTGCCAGATCAGCAGCCAGGTCGCGTACGAGACGCGTCGCCGCACCGGATCGTCGAGCGTCCTGTCGGACACCGAGCCGCTGGAGTTCGGTGACGTCGTAGAGCACCGACACCACGGCATATGCAGTCAGGTCCTCGCTGACCCAGACCTCGATCGTCGGCAGTTCGCCTGCGATCGCGCGGCCGAGGTAGTCAGACGACCAGGCGTCCGCAGGAAGCGACTCGACCTCGAGAGCGGCCACCAGCGGCAGGTCATCGGGAAGCGCCAGCCGCGTCATCGGCTCGCCATTTCGACGGCGTCGGGGCGACGCAGGTAGAGCGGCTCCGGCGGCAGTACCTCGACCAGGTTCTCAGCGACGGCACGAGCCATCGTGATCGCCGAAGGCCGCATCGGTCCTCGTGCGTCGCCGAACGTGTCGGGGTAGAGCTCGGTGCCTGGGCCCACCACCGTCCCGACCGTGACAGCTTCGGCGGGGCGTACGACCTCAGGACCGGAGGTCCTGCGAACGCTCCGTCGCGGCTCTGCCGCTTCGTAGGTGGCCAGATAGACCTCGCGGCGGCGTGCGTCGGTCACCACGGTGAACGGCTCGTCGATGCCCGCGTCGATCGCGAAGGCATCCAAGGTGCACAGGCCGTGCACCGGGATGTCGAGGGCGAAACCCATCGTCCGCGCGGTGACCAGGCCGACCCGGAGTCCCGTGAACGGGCCGGGACCGACACCGACCACGATCCCGGTCAGATCCGCAGGTGACCAGCCGGCGTCCGCCAGCACCTGCTGGATGAGCGGTGCGACCTGTTCGCCGTGCTTCATCGGCGTCTCGCACACCCGCTCGAAACCTCGGTCACCGTCGTACGCCGCCACGACCACGAAGGGTGTGGCGGTGTCGAGGGCGAGAAGCTTCACGGCACCAGTCTCGCGTGTCTGGGGTCCAGGGAGGGTCTCGGGGTTGGGTGCCCAACCCCGAGACCTTCCCTGGGCCTCAGATCTGCGGCGGTCGTTCGCGCCAGCGCGGGCCGGTGCCGGTCACGTCCACGCGACGCGTCTCCCCCACCTCATCGGCCACGGCGCGGGTGATGCGTACGTCCAGACGCGACTCGGACAGGCCCTCGGCGACGCCGTGGCCCCATTCGACGATCGTCACGGCCAGGTCGAGGTCGGTGTCGAGATCGAGGTCGTCGAGCTCATCAAGCGAACCCAACCGATAGGCATCCACGTGCACCAGCGGCGGGCCGCCGACCAGGGACGGGTGCACACGTGCGAGTACGAACGTGGGCGACGTGACGGGACCGCGTACGCCGAGGCCCTCGGCGATGCCCTGGGTGATCGTGGTCTTCCCTGCACCGAGTTCGCCGGTGAGGATCAGCAGGTCGCCGGCCCTGAGCTGACGACCGATGCGCTTGCCAATCCCCCGCATCTCGTCCGCGTCCTCAGCGACGGCGGACTCCGCGCGTGCCGAACGCCGCAACTCGATCAACGGCGACCGGCGTCCGACCTCGACGAAGCCTTCGTGCTCCCAGAAGGCCACCGTGGAGGGCAGTTCCTCACGGGCGAGGACGGCGACGTCATCGATGTCGGCGGTCGCGGTACGAAGAACGTGGAAGAGCATGGCGGCGGCAACCCCGTGGCCCTGCGCCGACGGAGAGACGGCCACGCGGCGCAGGAACAGCGTGCGTCCCACGGGGTCGAGGATCAACGCGCCTGCGGGATGGCCGTCGACCAGGGCCAGGACTCCACCGTGAGCGGCGAGGGCCATCGCGAGTGACTCCGGCGTCTCGGAGAGCGCGTCCGCCGGTGGATCAAGGCGGGGCCGTGCCGCAAAGGCGGCGATCACGACCTGATGGATCTGGGCGGCGTCCTCGACGCCCGCGGTGCGGACGGTGAGCACGTCAGGCGCGGGAACGTGAAGCCGACGCGATCAACTGATCGAGGGCGGCATTGACCTGGCCATGCCGCTCCATGATCACCATGTGACCGGCTCCCGGGCACTCGATGAGTACGGAGCGGGGGATGCGCGACTCAAGCTTGCGGCTGTGGCCGACCGACGTGAGCCGATCACCGGTGCCACAGATGATCGTGGTCGGCACCTTCGCGAGGGGGCCGAGCGCGTCGAACTTGTCGAGCGTCCGGAACGTCGGGAAGAAGTCCGCGATCACCGAGAACGACGTGGCTGACAGCATCTCGTCGACGAAGGCGACGAACTCCGCCGGCACCTCATCGCCGAAGGCGAACAGGTCGGTCATCGCGACGGCGAGGTTGCGACCGAGACGACGGGCACCATCGACCGCCTTGTGCCCGACAGCCAAGGTCTTGACCGCCGAGTTCGACAGCGGTCGGCTCAGTCGCATCGGCACCATCGGCAGCAGCAACTTCGCCGGGTCCAGGCCGCCGGCGGTGGTCGAGACCAGCCCGACGCCGACGATGCGATCGCCGAACAACTCCGGGTGCTGCTCGGCCAGGGCGATGATCGTCATGCCACCCATCGAGTGTCCGACCAGGACGATCGGGCCCTCGGGAACGACCGCATGGAGCACGTCGAGCAGGTCACGGCCGAGCTGATCAATCGTGGTACCGGTCGCGCTCGATCGGCCGCTGCGTCCGTGGCTGCGCTGGTCGTAGAACACGCTCCGGACAAGTCCGCGGTACGCCGCGCGCTGGAAGTGCCAGCAGTCCAGGTTGAGGCAGTAGCCGTGGATGAAGACCAGGGTGATCTCGCTGTCCGCCTCGTCCACCTCGACATGCAGCGGGACACCGTCGCTGGCAACGACCGTCCGCGCACGGGAGTGGAGGGTGCCCAGAGCGGTGCCATCGAGCGGGACGTCGACCGACTGCCGGCGACGGCGGCCCCGGATCCCCGCGCGTACGCCGGCGCCTGCTGCCGCAGCCGCGGCGACACCCGCCACGCTCCACGCCGTGGTGCGTGTCCTACTCATGCGAGTTCCTCACGACTGTCTCCCCCCAGATCCTCATAGCGCCTCGACAACCGTCCGCCGATGCGCGTCACAACTTCATACGAGATCGTGCCAGCCGCTTCGGCCCAGTCCTGGGCCGAGGGCACCCCTTGCTCCGGATCGCCCCACAGAACGACTTCGTCACCGACAAGAATCGTTGGCTCGCCGAATACGTCCACGACGAACTGATCCATGCAGATCGTGCCTCGAATCGGCGCCCGGTAGCCCCCGTAGATGGCGACGTCTGCGCGATTGCTCGCAGCGCGCGGGATGCCGTCGGCGTACCCGACCGGGACCAGCGCGACCCGCGTGTCGGCGGGCGCCACCCATCGGTGGTTGTACGAGACGCCCTGCCCTGCAGGGACGTCCTTGACCAGCGCGACCTCGGCGACCACGCGCATGGCCGGTCGAAGCGGGATCGGGCTGACACCGCGCGCAGGCTCCAGACCGTACGAGGCGATCCCGATCCGGACCAGATCGAACCGGCTACTGGGACGCAGCAGGGCCCCGGCGGAGTTGGCCAGGTGGATCACCTCAGGAGCCAGACCTGCCGCCCGGGCCTCGTCGACGCCCTCGCGGAAGACCTTCTCCTGCTCGTCGTTGATCGTCTCGTCAGGCTCCTCGCTGGCCACGAAGTGCGACCAGATCCCGGTGATCTTCCAGGAGCCGTCGAGCTCACCTGCCCTCGCCCGCTCGAACAGCGCCGTCCAGTCGGGACGCGAGGCACCTCCGCGAGTGAGGCCGGTGTCGAGCTTGAGCTGGACGCGGGCTGTCAGTCCAGTCTCCGCGATCCGATCGAGGTCCGCGACCGTGTAGGCAGCGACATCAACGCCTGCCCCGATCGCTGCGGCGACATCGTCGGACGCCGTGATCAACCACGCCAGGATCGGTCCGCTGTCGCCGCCCGCACGCAGCGCGAGTGCTTCCTCGACACCGGCGACGCCGAGCCACGTGGCACCGCCGGCACGGCCTGCGCGGGCGCTCTCGAGCAGCCCGTGGCCGTACCCGTTGGCCTTGACGACGTGCATGACCGGCGTCCCGGTGAAGGCCGCGATGGTGCGTACGTTGTCCCGGATCGCGGCGAGGTCGACGACGATCTCGGCGCGGGTCATGCGAACAAGTCTTCCACCACGGCCCGGATCGCGTCGGGGAGCATCCCGGCGACGAGCGGGCCGTCGCCGCATGCTTGGGCGGCCCGGCCGTGCAACCAGGCACCCACGCTGGCAGCGTCGAATCCCGACATTCCCGTCGCCAGAAGCGACCCGATCAGGCCCGCGAGCACGTCGCCGGAGCCCGCCGTCGCCAGCCAGGGCGTACCCGTGGTGTTCACGCGCACCCGACCGTCCGGACGCGCGATCAGGGTCCGCCGCCCCTTGAGCAACACGACGGCGTCGTACGCCTCCGCAGCCTGACGGACGTGGTGCAGCGGCCGCGCCTCGATCTCGTCCCGGCTCACGCCCAGCATCGTCGCCAACTCGCCGGCGTGCGGTGTGAGTACGGCATCGGCCGGGGCTGCGCCGGGAAGGTGAACGAGTGCGTCGGCGTCGATGACGATCGGGGTCCCGCCGGCCGCGTGCAGATGCGATTCCGCGTCCGCATCCGTCCCTGAGCCGACGACCCAAGCCTGGACCTTGCCGGCCCCGACGACCTCGGGATGAGCCGCCACGACCTGTTCCCCGGCCGCTCCGACGTAGCGGACCATCCCTGCGAAACCGACGCTCGCCCCAGCGACGGCGAGGACAGCTGCGCCGGGATAGCGAACGCTTCCGGCGCGTACGCCGACGACACCGCGGGTGTATTTGTGGTCGTCACTCTCGGGGGCGGGAAGGAGCAGCCGCACGTCCTCGGCTTCGAGAGCCTCGACGTCGCCGGCTGGGAAGTCGACACCCAGCTCGACCACCGCGACAGCGCCGCAGGCAGCGGCAGCAGGGTCGACGAGATGGGCGTGCCGCAGTGATCCGAAGGTCACGGTGACGTCCGCGTCGACATGGATCTCAGGGGTTTCGCCGCTGTCCACGTCGACCCCGGACGGCACGTCGACCGCCACGATCGGCACCCCGGCCACCTGCTCGAAGGCCGCCGCGGCCTCGGGGCGCAAGCCGGGTCGGCCGCCGATCCCGACGACACCGTCCACGACCAGGTCCGGACGACCGGTCAGACCGAGTCGTCCGCCGGCAGCGACGTACGCGGCCAACGCCCCCGGATGAGCACGCCCGGCCACGAGGGTGGCAGTGACGAGGGCACCTCGTCGGGCCAACGCGACCCCGGCGTACAGCGCATCCCCGCCGTTGTCGCCAACGCCGACGACGAGGTGGACGCGGCGTCCGTACGCCCCGCCCAACTGCTCGATGCACGCGCGCGCGACCCCAGCGGCTGCCCGACGCATCAGCGCGTCCCCGGGTGCCGCCGCAATCGCGCCGACCTCGGCTGCCCGGATCGCCTCGACGCGCCTCGCGATCTTCATGTGATCACGCCAATGGCGCGGCGGGGGCCGCGAAGCCGAGCCGCGGCACACCGAAGATGTGCTCGATCGTGGCCAGCAACGAGTAGTGGTTGTAACCGCCCGCGATCGTGCGCGCGCTCAGCCGCGGCGACATCATCACCGCGCCAACCCGGCCGCCGCCCGGCCCGTTGAGCCCCGGCATCGAGGCGCCGGGGCCGGCGACCTCATGACAGCAGGCCCTGGAGTCGGTCCCTGCCTCATCGAAGGTGATGATCAGCAGGCCGTCCTGCTTGTACGCAGGCGAGTTCAGGATCTTCGGAACCCACGTGTGCAACCAGGCGTCGGCACCGGTGAGTCCGCCGGGCCCGCGGCCGTACGGGCAGGTCGTGTCATGACCGTCGTTGCAGAGGTCCGGGACGATGTAACTGAGGTTGCGGGTGCTCGCGACACTGCCGAGGTCCGCGGCGAGATGAGTGAGCGGTACGTCGTTGCTCGCGCAGGTAGCCGCAGAGATCGACCGGAAATAGACGAACGGGTTGTGCTTCGTCGCGTACGCGGTGGCAGCCGTCTCGCCCTGATTGGGGTCCCGGGCGCCGATCGCCGGGTGCTGACAGGCGGTCTGCATGCCGTCCAGGTACGCCCGCCAGGTCCTGCCTGCTCCGGCCAGTTGCTTCGCCACTGTCGGCACGTTCGACGGGTAGACGCAGCCTGTGCCCTGCACCTGACCGTTCGCGCCGATCGTCGAGGACGTGTACGCAGCGAACGTCGGGCAGTCGGCCTGGGTCTTCGTGTTCGGTGCCTGGCCGCTGATCATCGCGATGTAGTTGTCGAGGCTGTGGTGGCCGATGCCGTAGTAGTTGGGTACGAACACCGACCGCGGCTTGATCCACCGATTGAGGTAGACCGCCGGCGAACTCGTACTGAACGTCTGCGCGGCGTCCTCGTTCTCCAGCACGATCACGAACACGTGCCCGTACGGCGAGGCCGCGGTCAACTCGACCGTGGGATGGGTCGGCGCCGGCCCGGCGCTCGGGACGCCGCAGCCGGCCAGAAGGACGAGCGCGAGCAGCAGGATCCGGATGCGCATGTCGCCAGTCTGCCCGACATCACAGTCGGCCCGGCACAGATCACCGCTCGCTCTGGCAGGCTTCAGGAGTGGCGTACGCACCTGGACATCCCGGAGGCAGCGACGACCAGCCGGCCATCCACTTCCGCAGCACCGACGAGTTCTGGGCGTGGCTCGACCGCTTCCACGACACCGAGACCGAACTCTGGATGGAGTTGCGCAAGAAGCATGTCGCCGACCGAGGGCTGCTCTGGGAGGACGCCGTCACGGTGGCGCTCTGCTGGGGCTGGATCGATTCGAAGGTCGAACGGATCGACGAGGACGCCGTACGCCAGCGCTGGACCCCGCGCAAACCCACCTCCAACTGGAGCCGGATCAACATCGACGCCGTCGAACGGCTCCGCGCCGAGGGCCGGATGCAGCCGTCCGGTCTGGCCGCGTACGAGAACCGCCGCCCCTCGACGCCGTATGCCCATGAGCAACCCGCGACGGACTTCACCCCGGAGCACGCGGCGCTGATGACAGCCTCGGCCCCCGCGACCGCGTTCTGGGCAGAGGCGACGGCGTCGTATCGCAAGATCTGCACCGTCTGGGTGGCGGGAGCCAAGCAACAGGCAACCCGCGACAAGCGAATGGCCCAGCTGATCGAGGATCACACGGCGGGGCGGCTCATCCCGAGCCAGCGGTACGGCGTACCTCCTCGTTGGTCCGAACGCGCTGCCGCGGCGGCAGAGGCCGCGACCACCGATTAGGCTCGGCCCGTGGCTGAGGCACCCTTCCTGTACTCCGACCTGCTCCCGATCGGCGAGGACACCACGCCGTACCGGCTGATCACGACCGAGGGCGTGTCGACGATCGAGGCTGACGGTCGTACGTTCCTGAAGGTCGATCCGGAGGCGATCCGGCAGTTGACGGCCGAGGCGATCAAGGACATCAACCAGTACCTGCGCCCCGCGCATCTGGCTCAGTTGCGCAAGATCATCGACGACCCGGAGGCGTCGGGGAACGACCGCTTCGTCGCCCTCGACCTGCTCAAGAACGTCAACATCTCCGCCGGCGGCATCCTCCCGATGTGTCAGGACACCGGCACCGCGATCGTGATGGGCAAGAAGTCCGAGGGCGTACTCACCGGCTCCGACGACGCCGAGACGGTCTCCCGTGGCGTGTACGACGCGTACACCTCGCTCAACCTCCGCTACTCCCAACTCGCACCGCTGACGACGTACGAGGAGAAGAACACCGGCACCAACCTGCCGGCGCAGATCGAGATCTATGCGACCGAGGATCACGGCAAGCCGGAGTACAAGTTCCTCTTCATGGCCAAGGGCGGCGGCTCAGCCAACAAGTCGTTCCTCTTCCAGGAGACCAAGGCGATCCTCAACCCGAAGCGGATGCTGGAGTTCCTCGACGAGAAGCTCAAGTCGCTCGGCACCGCCGCCTGCCCGCCGTACCACCTCGCGGTGGTCATCGGCGGCACGTCGGCCGAGTTCGCCCTCAAGACGGCCAAGTACGCCTCGGCGCACTACCTGGACCACCTGCCGACCGAGGGGTCGATGTCCGCACACGGCTTCCGCGACCTGGAACTGGAGGAAGAGGTCTTCAAGCTGACCCAGTCCTTCGGGATCGGTGCACAGTTCGGCGGGAAGTACTTCTGCCACGACGTACGCGTCGTACGCCTGCCGCGCCACGGCGCCTCGTGCCCCGTCGCGATCGCGGTCTCGTGTTCGGCCGACCGCCAGGCGCTCGGCAAGATCACGGCCGAGGGCGTCTTCCTCGAGCAGCTCGAGACCGACCCGGCGCATTACCTGCCGGACACCGAGGAGCAGCACCTGATCCAGGGCGGCGAGGTCGTCAACATCGACCTCAACCAGCCGATGGCGGACATCCTCGCCGAGCTGTCGAAGCACCCCGTCAAGACCCGCCTCTCGCTCACCGGGCCGCTCGTCGTCGCTCGCGACATCGCCCACGCCAAGATCCAGGAGCGCCTGGACGCCGGCGAGGGCATGCCGCAGTACATGAAGGACCACCCGGTCTACTACGCCGGACCCGCGAAGACCCCGACCGGGATGGCGTCCGGCTCGTTCGGTCCGACGACAGCGGGACGCATGGATTCGTACGTGAAGGCCTTCCAGGCCGAGGGTGGCTCGATGGTCATGCTCGCCAAGGGCAACAGGTCGAAACAGGTCACCGAGGCCTGCGACGAGTTCGGCGGCTTCTACCTCGGCTCGATCGGTGGGCCGGCCGCGCGGCTGGCGCAGGACTGCATCAAGTCGGTCGAGGTGCTCGAGTACCCCGAGCTCGGCATGGAAGCGGTCTGGAAGATCGAGGTCGAGGACTTCCCGGCCTTCATCGTGGTCGACGACAAGGGCAACGACTTCTTCCAGGACCCGTCGGGCACCGTCACGGTGCCGATCAGCGGGATCCGGGTGCGCTCGAAGGAGCGCTAACACCTTGATGTGTTCTCGCGACGTGCCAGGTACGTCGCGAGGACACATCAAGCGCATCCGGGGCCTCGTACGATCGAGGCATGAGCACCACCCAGCCGAGCCCGAAGACGCGACCGATCAAGACGGCCGCGGTCGGCATCGGCACCGTCACCGCTGGGTTGTACGGCGTGGAGCTCCTTGACGCGAGCGGCTCGCACTCGCTCGACGGAGACCTCGGGCTGCACAGTCATCGGTTCTCCGACCTGTGGGCGGTGTTCACCTCGCCACTCGTGCATGCGAGTTGGGAACACCTCCTCGGCAACACCGTCCCACTCGTCATCCTGGGCTTCATCGTGCTTCTCGAAGGCTGGCGTCGGTTCCTCGGCGTGAGCTTCATCGGCGCTATCACCGCCGGGCTCTCGGCCTGGCTGTTCAGCCCGGCCCACACGGTGACGGTCGGAGCGAGCGGCGTGATCTTCGCGCTGCTCACCTACCTGATCGCCCGCGGGATCTACACCCGCAAGATCGGACAGATCGTTGCCGGCGTGGTCATCGCGATCGCCTTCGGCAGCCTCGTCTGGGGCGTACTCCCGACCTCGTCGGGGATCTCCTGGCAAGCACACCTCGGCGGGGCGCTGGGCGGCGTTCTCGCTGCGTGGGTGCTGAGCGACCGCTCGACGGACTGATCCTGCGGAGTACGTTCGAGTCGTGACCGACTTCCGTACCGAACACGACAGCATGGGCGAGGTCCTGGTGCCCGCCGAGGCTCTGTGGGGCGCCCAGACGCAGCGCGCGATCGAGAACTTCCCGATCTCGGGAACTCCGATCGAGCCGGCCTTGATCCATGCCCTCGGCCTGGTGAAGGCCGCCGCGGCGACGGTGCACGGGCAGCTGGCTGTGCTCGCGCCGGAGGTCGCTCACGCGATCGAGGCGGCGGCCCTCGCGGTGGCCGACGGGAAGCACGACGACCAGTTCCCGATCGACGTGTTCCAGACCGGTTCGGGCACCTCGTCGAACATGAACGCCAACGAGGTCATCGGGCACCTGGCCCAGGCGCACCCGAACGACCAGGTCAACGCCTCCCAGTCATCCAACGACGTGTTCCCGACCGCGATCCACGTCGCTGCGGCCTCTGCTGTCGTCACCGATCTGCTGCCTGCGCTGGCCACACTGCAGACCTCCCTCGAGTCCAAGGCCGTCGAGTTCAGCGACCTGGTGAAGTCGGGGCGTACGCACCTCATGGACGCCACCCCGGTCACCTTGGGCCAGGAGTTCGGCGGCTACGCCGCGACGATCGCGTACGCCGCCGAGCGACTCGGGTCTGTTCTCCCCCGCGTACGCGAACTGCCCCTGGGCGGGACGGCGGTCGGGACCGGGATCAACACGCCTCCGGGCTTTTCGGCGGCCGTCATCGCGGAGCTCGCCCGGCGCAGCGGCGAGCCGTTCACGGAGGCGCGCAACCACTTCGAGGCGCAGGGGACGCGCGACTCGCTGGTCGAGCTCAGCGGTGTCCTCAGGACGATCGCGGTCGGTCTGATCAAGATCTGCAACGACCTGCGCTGGATGTCCTCGGGCCCGACGACCGGCCTGGCCGAGATCCACCTGCCGGACCTGCAGCCCGGTTCCTCGATCATGCCCGGCAAAGTCAATCCGGTCCTCCCCGAGGCGACGCTGATGGTCGCCTTCCAGGTGATCGGCAACGACGCGACCGTGGCCGCCGCCGGTGCGTCCGGCGCCTTCGAACTCAACGTCGCGATGCCGGTGATGGCCCGCAACGTCCTGGAATCGATCCGGTTGCTGAGTACGTCCACGACCCTGCTGGCCCAGCGTTGTGTCGACGGCATCACCCCCAACGAGGCTCGTATGCGCGCGTACGCGGAGTCCTCCCCCTCGATCGTGACGCCGCTGAACCGGGTCCTCGGGTACGAGGCCGCCGCGAAGATCGCGAAGCAGGCGCTGAAGAACGGCGCAACCATCCGCGAAACCGTGATCGCGATGGGATTCGTCGACTCCGGTGCGATCACGCTCGAACAACTCGACCAAGCCCTGGACGTCCGCAGCATGACCTCACCCGAACCGGCGGATCCCGCCTGAGTGTTCCGCGCGGATCGCGCTAGGTTCGTCTGATGGTGATCGACGTCCATACCTACGCACGCCCCGACGACGCTCGCGTCACGCACCTGGATCTCGACCTCACCGTCGATTTCGAGTCGCGCGCGATCAGTGGAACCGCGCGCCTGACCATCGAGACCGCGCCGGACGCCAAGGAGCTCGTGCTGGACACGAACGCCCTCACCATCCGCAGCGCCCACTGGGTCGACGGACCGGACGCACAGTTCGAGCTCGGTCCGGTCGACCAGCACCTCGGCCAGCCCCTCACCGTCGCCCTCACGGGCCACGACGTCCTCGAGGTGCACTACTCCAGTGCGCCCTCAGCGGCGTCCCTGCTGTGGCTGGACGGCGAGCACACCGAGTCCGGTCGGCCCATCATGTTCACCCAGGGGCAGCCGATCCTGACCCGGAGTTGGATCCCGCTCCAGGACAGCCCCCAGGTCCGCTTCACCTACTCAGCGTCGGTCCGCGTCCCCGACGGCAACGTCGCGCTGATGAGCGCGACTCGCCCGACCCTCAAGGACGGTGCGTACGAGTTCGCCATGACGCAGCCCGTGCCTGCGTACCTGATCGCCCTTGCGGTGGGCCCCTTCGAGTTCCGCTCCACCGGCCCGCGCACCGGCGTGTACGCCGAGCCGAGCCTGGTCGATGCCGCGGCGTGGGAGTTCGCGAACGGCGAGGAACAGATCCAGGCAGCCGAGGCGCTGTACGGGCCGTACCGATGGGACATCTACGACCTGCTGGTCGTGCCGCCGATGTTCGCGTTCGGCGGGATGGAGAACCCGCGACTGACCTTCATGCACGCCTCGACGGTCACCGGGGACCGCAGTCAGATCGAGACCTTGGCGCACGAGTTGGCGCACTCGTGGTCGGGCAACCTGGTGACCAATGCCACGTGGGGCGACATGTGGCTGAATGAGGGCTTCACCACCTACTTCGAGAACCGGTTGGTGGAGGCGTTGTACGGCCGGGACGCGTCCGACATGGCCTGGGCGCTGAACATCGACAGCGTCCAGGAGATGGCCACGGAACTCGCGCCGGCGGCTCAGATCCTGCACCGTCGGGACCTCGCCGGTCGCGACCCGGACGACGGGTGGAGCCAGATCCCCTACGACAAGGGCGCGCTGCTGCTGCTGACGATCGAGACCGCCGTCGGTCGCTCCGCGTTCGACGTCTTCTTGCGCGGGTATTTCGACGCGCACGCGTTCCGGTCGATCGACACGGAGAGCTTCGTCGCGTACCTCACCGAGCACCTGCTCGAGCCGCACGGCCTGACTGCCGACGACGTCAGCCTCGACGAGTGGATCAACCGTCCCGGCCTGCCGGGCAACGTGCCGGACGTACTCGCCGCGGGCTTCGCTGCGGTCGACGTCGTGCTGGCCCGGCTCGCAGCCGGCGACAGCGTGGACGACGCGGTCACAGGGGCCGACCCGGCGGCCTGGCTCACGCCGCAGTGGGCGAGGTTCCTGCGATCACTGCCCACCGACCTCGATCTCGCCCGGCTCGAGCGTCTGGATGTGCTGTTCGGCCTGACCGCCACCGGCAACTCCGAGATCCGGTCGAACTGGCTGGTGCTGGTCGTACGCTCCGGCCACGGCGTCGAGGTGCCGGCCTGGCGCGAGGCGGTGAGCACGCTGGTGCACCGCTACGGGCGTCGCAAATACATCACGCCGCTGTACGCCGCGCTCGCCCAGAAGCCCGAGGGGCTCGCGTACGCGCGGGAGATCTACAGCACCGCCCGGGCGGGCTACCACTCGTCGGCGCAGCGGGAGATCGACGGTCTGCTGGGGATCGCCCAGGGGTGAGCGCGGCCGGCCGCGCTTGGGTGGATCAGTACCAGCCAGTCGCCTGCGAGTGCCCCCAGGCACCGCACGGAGTCCCGTACCGGCGCTCGATGTAACCGATGCCCCAGGAGATCTGGACGGTCGCGTTGTCATGCCAGCCGGGGCCCATCTTCGAGCCCGGCAGGGCCTGCGGGATGCCGTAGGCACCCGAGGGGTTGGCGGCGTACGGGTTCCAGTGGGACTCACGGTTCCAGAGACTGACCAGGCAGCTGAACTGGTTGGCGTCCCAGCCGTGCGCCGCGAACATCCCTTGCGCGATCGCCTGGGCTGATCCGGGTGACACATACGGCATCGACACCTGGGTGGGCGTCGGCGTGGGGGTGGGAGTTGGCGTCGGCGTGCGGGTCGGAGTGCCGACGACCTGGGGACGAGCCAACGAACGCGAGACTGCGGCCGCGCGGGCTGCGTGCTCCAACGGGGTGACCTGAGCTGCGGCGGCGACCTTGGCCGACGTGGTCGGCACCGAGGGCGACGTCGTCACGGATGCGGCGACTGCCGCACCTCCTCCGGCCACGGCGACCGCCGCCAGGCCGCCCACGAGCACCCGCTTGGGTACGCGCGGGAGGAGTTGCGGAAGAAGAGCAGGGCCTTCGGCGCGGTGCTTCGCAGCACGATGCTTGGGGACGTACTTGGCGTGCGACGACACGTCGTTCCTCCCCCTTTGACCGATGGACAACGGGGTCCACCCTCCCCCAGACCCGCGAATGTGGCAAACGCAACACGGAATCTGTGACGAATGTGACGAGAGTTATCCCGTCCGTCACAGATCCCGTGTCGGTGTCACCTGTCAGAGAACAACGTTCTCCAGCATTTCCGTCACCAGAGCCGCGATCGGAGAGCGCTCCGAACGGGTCAGCGTGACGTGAGAGAAGAGCGGGTGACCCTTGAGCCTGTCGACCACGGCGGCGATGCCGTCGTGGCGTCCGACGCGGAGGTTGTCGCGCTGGGCGACATCGTGCGTCAGGACGACCTTCGAGTTCGCGCCGATGCGGGAGAGGACCGTCAGGAGCACGTTGCGCTCGAGGGACTGCGCCTCATCGACGATGACGAAGGAGTCATGCAGCGAGCGGCCACGGATGTGGGTCAACGGCAGGACCTCGATCATGCCGCGGGCGATGATCTCGTCGATCACACTCTGCGAGGTGATCGAACCCAGGGTGTCGAACACTGCCTGGGCCCACGGCCCCATCTTCTCCGACTCCGACCCCGGCAGGTAGCCGAGCTCCTGGCCGCCCACCGCGAACAGCGGACGGAAGATGACGACCTTCTTGTGCTCGCGCCGCTCCATCACGGCCTCAAGTCCGGCGCACAGAGCCAATGCCGACTTGCCGGTGCCGGCGCGACCGCCGAGGGAGACGATGCCGACCTCAGGATCGAGCAACATCTCGAGCGCGATCCGCTGCTCCGCCGAGCGGCCGTGCAGACCGAACGCCTCGCGGTCGCCGCGTACGAGGTGGACCTGCTTGTCGGCACCCACCCGACCCAGCGCCGTGCCGCGGTCGGAAATGAGGACGAGCCCGGTGTGGCAGGGGTAGTCGCGGCCCTCGTCGAGATCGATGACGCCGTCCTCGTACAACTCGTCGAGCACCGCCGCCGGCACCTCGAGCTCCGCCATGCCGGAGTAGCCGGGGTCGGAGTCGGAGATGCGCTCGCCGCGGTACTCCTCGGCGTTGAGGCCGACCGCGGACGCCTTGATCCGCATCGGCAGGTCCTTCGACACGACCGTGACGTCGTACCCCTCAGCCTTGAGGTTGAAGGCCACGGAGAGGATCCGGGTGTCGTTGTCGCCGAGGCGGAAGCCCGACGGCAACGTCGAGGAGTCGGTGTGGTTGAGCTCCACGCGGATCGATCCGCCGGTCTGACCAACCGGCACTGCTTCGTCGAGTCGGCCGTGGGTGACGCGCAACTCGTCGAGCTGCCGGAGGGCTGATCGGGCGAAGTAGCCCAGCTCCGGGTGATGGCGCTTGGCCTCCAGCTCCGTGATGACGACGACTGGGAGCACGACCTCGTGCTCCTCGAATCGTTTGAGGGCACCCGGGTCTGCCAGCAAGACGCTGGTGTCGAGAACGTAGGTTCGGACGTTTGCCTGCGCCGTGTCGGACTTCGTGGCGGCCACGCGATTCACCCCTAGACGAACCATGCGCGCACCACGCCCGGTCCTAGATCACAGCAGTGGACCGGAAAGGCTGGATCACGCGAGCGGTGCACTCGTTCATCGCGATCCAGCCTCCTGGTATCGGTGAGCTTCCCCACTCCCCGATACCTCGACGCTACGACTGTGCTCCCGAATTCCGCGGCCGACACGCCCGTACGCGGGGGTGAACGTCGTGTTACACGCGAGGGGACGGTGGCTGGTTCTTGGGGACCGGGGTTTGGCTGGGAACCACCCCTCGTCGCCAGGTGGAACCGCCGCGCGCGCCTTGCTCGCTTCGCTCGCTCGTGGGCGCGTCGGCCCCAAGGCTCCTTCGGGGTGGTTCCCAGCCAAACCCCCATCGCTCAGCGCCCGCCGCGGCGGTCTCTCTGGGCGTACGCGCGCAGAGCTCGCAGGAAGTCGACGCGACGGAAGTCGGGCCAGTAGGCCTCGCAGAAGTAGAACTCACTCTTGGCCGACTGCCACAGCAGGAAGCCGCCGAGACGCTGCTCGCCGGAGGTACGGATGACGAGGTCCGGGTCGGGCTGACCGGCGGTGTAGAGGTGGTCCGCGATGTGCTCGACATCGATGATCTCGGCGAGCTCCTCCAGGGACGTACCCTTCGCGGCGTGCTCGGTGAGTAGCGACCGTACGGCGTCGGCGATCTCGTGGCGCCCGCCGTACCCGACGGCGACGTTGACGAGCATGCCGTCGATGTCACGGGTCGATTCCTCCGCGGCTCGGAGCCGCTCAGCGGTGGCCACGGGGAGAAGGTTCAGCGCGCCGACCGGATGGATCCGCCAACGCCGCTGGTCGACGAGCGAGGCGACGGCTTCCTCGATGATGCCGAGCAGCGGGACGAGTTCGGCCTCAGGGCGGTGGAGGTTGTCGGTGGAGAGCAACCAGAGCGTGACGACCTGGATACCGACCTCATCGCACCAGGTGAGCAACGGCTCGATGTTGGCTGCTCCGGCGCGGTGACCGTGGGCGGTGTCCCGGCCGACGGCCTTGGCCCAGCGACGGTTCCCGTCGAGCATGACGCCGACGTGGCGCGGGAGAGACTCTGCGGGCATCGCCTGGAGCATCCGCGCCTCGTACGCGGGATAGAACACCCGGCGTACGCGCTCCTTCCAGTCAGCCACGCGACGACTCTACCGGGGTGACCCGCGAACCAGCTGGCCCGTAGATTGAACGGTATGGAAGACGTACGCAGCCGCGCACAGATCGCCGCGGATCGAACCGCTGCGAAGGTCGCCGACAAGATGGCGGAAGTCCGGCCACGGCTTCGCGGATGGATCCACTCCGGAATGATTCCGCTGCTGAGCGCAGCGTTCGCAGTCCTGATCGCGAAGTCGCCGACCCCGATCACGGTGACCGGTTCGTCGATCTACGCAGGCAGTGCGCTGCTGCTGTTCGGGATCTCCGGGATCTATCACCGGTATGCGTGGAACCCGCCGACGATGCTCTTCTTCCGGCGCTTCGACCACGCGAACATCTACATCTTCATCGCTGGCTCGTACACGCCGTTCGCGTTCCTGTTCCTGCACGGCGGGGCCCGATGGACCCTCTTCGGAGTGGTCTGGGGCTGCGCACTCGCGGGCACGATCTTCAAGATGTTCATGCCGCACGCACCACGGTGGCTCTCCACGCCGCTGTATGTGCTGATGGGTTGGGTGGTGGTGGGGTTCCTGCCGCAGATGAGCCACGCCACCGACACCTTCCCGTCGTGGGTGATGATCAGCAGCCTCGTCCTCGTCGCGGTCGGCGGCCTGCTCTACACCATCGGCGGTGTCGTGTACGCCCTCAAGAAGCCGAACCCCATCCCCGAGTGGTTCGGGTTCCACGAGGTCTTCCACGCGTTCACGGCGGTCGCGTTCGTGTGCCAGTACATCGCCGTGTCGATGGCGACGTACTCCCTGCCGCACAGCTCCTAGGCGCGTAGCTCCGCCGGGTCAGTCACCGGGCGTTCGCAGACGAAGTTCCGGCAGACGTACGCGGCGGGCTCCCCATCGACCTGGGTCCGACCGTCCAGTAGCGGGATCCCCTCAGTCGCCGCGTCGGCGATCACGACGACGGCTCCCGGCATCCGCCAGGCCTTCTGGGCCAGCGCGGTCCGCTCTGCCCCCGCCGGCCCGACGACCGCAACCTCGACGATCTCGGTGGCAGCCGCAGCCAGGGACCAGCCGGCGAACCGTGGAGCTCGCGACATCAGACCGCCCACGCTCGCAACAGCCTGATCGGCTGCCTCGAGATAGCGGCCTGCGCCGGTGAGGGCGTACGCCTGCCGTAGGGCGTGGATCATCGCGGAGGTCCCCGACGGGGAGGCGTTGTCGCTGGCGTCCCGTGGGCGTACGACCAACTGCTCGGCATCGGCTGCCGTGTCGTGGAAACCGCCGTCGGCGGCGCAGAACTGTGCGAGCGCGACGTCAAGCAGATCGAGTCCGCGGCGCATCCATTCGGCGTCCGCTGTGGCTCCAGCCAGGGCGAGGAGCGCGCCAGCCACACAGCCGTAGTCCTCGAGGACGCCGTTGTGTGAGCCTGCGACACCGCCGCGACTGACGCGAAGGAGCCGCCCGTCGCGCAGGTGGACAGTCACCAACAGCTCCGCTGCAGCGATGGCCGCAGCGAGGTAGCGCGGCTCGTCCAACAAGACCGCCGCATCCACCAGACCGCTGATCGCGAGCCCGTTCCAGGCGGCCACCACCTTGTCGTCGCAGGCTGGCCGTGGCCGCTGGTCGCGTACGTCCATCAGGCGAGCGCGTACCTCCTCGAAGCGACGCTGCTCTCCCTTCGGGATACCGTGCCGAAGCTGCAGCGTCGACATCCCGTGTTCGAAGGTGCCAGCCTCGGTGACCTCAAAGACCTCCGCTGCCCAGCGCCCACGCTCGACGCCCAGTGCTTCGTCGAGCTCCGTCGGAGTCCACGCATAGAACGCGCCCTCGACGTGGCGGCCAGTTCCGTCATCAGAGTCCGCATCGAGCGCTGAGGCGAAACCGCCTTCGGGCGTCCTCAGCTCGCGCAGCATGAACTCGGCGGTCTCGCGAGCGACCCGCTCCCCCAACTCGCCGCCAACCCGGGCGTACAGGCCGAGGAGTTGGGCGTTGTCGTAGAGCATCTTTTCGAAGTGCGGCACCACCCAGCCGCGGTCCACGGAGTACCGCGCGAAGCCGCCGCCGAGTTGGTCGTACATCCCGCCGCCAGCCATGGCCGCGAGGGTCCGGTGGAGCATGTGAAGAGCTTGCTTCTGCCGCTCAGAAGCGTCCGTACCCGACACCGCGTCGCCGGCGACGGTTCTCAGGAACTCCAACACCATCGACGGCGGGAACTTCGGCGCTCCCCCGAATCCGCCGGCGAGAGGGTCGAACTGTTCGGCGAGGGCAGCGATCGCGTCCTCGACTGACCACGCAACGGCCGAGTCCTGCGGCTGCGAGGCCGTATTCATCGCAACCAGGTGCTCCGTGATCCCCGCCGCCGCCTGATCGATCTCGCCACGACGATCGCGCCATGCATCCGCCAATGCCTGCAGGACCTGGGTGAAGGCCGGCTGCCCGTGCCGAGGCTGCGGGGGCAGGTACGTCCCGGCCCAGAACGGTCGGGCGTCATGATCGAGGACGACTGTCATCGGCCAACCACCCGAACCCGTCATCGCCTGCGTCGCAGCCATGTAGACCGCATCGACGTCGGGGCGCTCCTCACGATCGACCTTGATCGGGACGTAGTGAGCGTTGAGGTACGCCGCGGTGGACTCGTCCTCGAACGACTCGTGAGCCATGACGTGGCACCAGTGGCAGGCGGCGTACCCGACACTCAGGAGGATGGGGACATCGCGACGCCTGGCCTCGGCGAACGCCTCGGGACTCCACTCCCACCAGTCGACTGGGTTCTGAGCGTGCTGGAGGAGGTAGGGGGAGGTCGCGGACGCAAGGCGGTTCACGTCCGCCATCCTCCCGCAGAAGCATGAGCCGACTACAGCCGCTTCAACGCCGCCTCCGCCGCATGGAACCCACCCATCCCGTGGACTCCAGCACCCGGCGGGGTCGCGGATGAGCAGAGATACACACCGGGCACGCCGAGCGCGTACGGATTCGCGGCCAGTCGTGGGCGGAGCACGATCTGACGCATCGTGTTGGCGCCAGCACCGATGTCCCCGCCGACATAGTTCGCGTTGTACGCCTCGAGCTGGGCGGGCGTACGCGTCGAGACCGCCAGGATCTGGTCACGGAATCCGGGCGCGAACCGCTCGATCTGCCTGATCACGGCCTCGGTGGCGTCACCGGTGTACCCGTGCGGCACATGCGCGTACGCATAGATCGGATTCGCCCCCGCACTGGAGCGGGTCGGGTCGCAGAGGTACTGCTGACCCAACAGGACGAACGGCTGCTCCGCCATGACCCCGCGTACGGTCGCAGCCTCGTTCGCAGCGATCTGGGCCGCGGATCCGCCCAGATGCAGCGTACCGGCGCGGCGGCAGTCCTCGTTCGTCCACGCGATGTCGCCCGCGATCGCGAAGTCGACCTTGAACGCCGCCGGCCCGTATGAGTACCGGGTGAGGGCACGGCGGACGTGGCCGGGCAACCGACTGCCGACGATCTCGAGAACCCCGGCCGGAGCGGTGTCGAGCATGACCACGTCCGGTGTGGTCCCGACGAGATCGGTGAGCATGGCCAGGGACGTCACCCGTACGCCGGTGATCACGCGGCCGCCCAGAGCGGTGAGTTCGGTCAGCAGCGCCCGGGCGATCGCCTCACTTCCGCCTTCGGCGACAGGCCAGCCGACCGCATGCGCCGCAGCGGTGAGCAGCATCCCGACCGAACTCCCCAGGGGCCGGTCGAGACGATCGAAACTGTGCGCGGCGACCCCGGTGAACAGCGCCTTCGCCGGTTCGTCGTCGAAGCGACGCACCGTCGCGGTAGCCGGTGGCAGCGCCCGGATGCCGAACTTCCCGAGAGTCACCGGGTGCTTCGGCAGGTGCGCGACCGGCTTGAACACCTCATCGACGAGGTCGCCGAAGTTGCGTACGGCAGCGCCGAAGAGCCGATTCCACCTGGCTGCATCTGCACCGAGGGACCGCGTCGTCAGATCAGCGTTGCGACCTGCGAGCCCGGCGCGGCCGTCGTCGAGCGGATGCGCCAGATCAATCTCGGGCCACAGCCAGCGAAGGCCGTGACGTTCGAGCCCCAGGGAGGCGAAGAACGGGGACGCCACCCCTGTCGGGTGGAACGCGGCGCATTCGTCGTGCAGCACCCCGGGCAGCGTGAGTTCACTGGTTCGCGTCCCGCCGCCTGCGCGGGCGTACGCCTCGACGACGGTCACCTCGACTCCGGCCTGAGCCAGTCGGATGGCGGCAGCGAGCCCATTGGGGCCACTGCCGACGACGACCGCTGTGCTCATGAGTCGATTATCCGTTCGTCGCAGGATGTAGGGCGGTCAGGGTCTGCTGCCGCGCGAACCCGTCGGCCATCCAGGTCACATCCAACGGGATCGGCCCGTTCGGCAGCCACGGCTGCTCACGTACGCAGTCCTTCACGTCCCAGGTGCCGCGCTCGACCACGCCCAGAGCAGCATCGATCACCCGGTACCGCTGCGGCGGGTTCGCCCATGGCGTCGCCTGGGACTCGCAGAACGCGACGACCAGATCTCCCGGCTGCAGGTTGAGCCGCCTCTGGATCGCCGCGATCAGTCGTTCGTCATGCAGGTGGCCATCGCCGAAGTTCCATCCGACGATCGTGTTGCACATGAACTCGCCCTCTCGCAGCGTCCGCCCCTCGATGTCGTCGAGGTGCTCGATCAGCACCGAGAAGAGGCCCCGTCCCTGGCTGTGCATCGAACGCCACGCGAGCGCCTTCTGGACGGTCAGGTCGGCCTCGTCACGGGTGTACGGCATCGGCGCCATCCGCTGCAGTTGGTCGATCTGATTCTCGACCAGCGGGAGTTCGTTGAGCCGCTCCTCGACGCCCGGCCGCATCGCCCAGACGGCCGAGGCCCAGTTACCGGCGTACTGGCGCATCGACGGCAGGAAGGAGACCAGATCCGGCCGGAGGTTGCCCAGGACCGGTCCGAACAGCGCCAACGCGAACACCGGGACGAGCAGCCACGGCTGGTGGACATTCCAGATGTTGTACGTGGCGGCATCGAACCCGGAGCCGAACCCGCCCCACAACACGATCGCGATGTAGCCGAAGTAGACGTTCCACTCCAGCGGCACGGCGAGCGGGAAGGTCGACGTGATGAAGATGTGGAAGACCAGCATCGCGATCGCCCCGATCCTCGCGATGTCGTTGTCGCTGGTCACCAGCAGGACCAGCGGGATCAGGATCTCGACGGTGGTGCCGCCGACATGCGCCATGAACCAGGACAGCCCACTGGGACGAATGTCGTCCGGGGCGTTGCGGTAATGCAGCCTCTTGATGACGTTCAGATGGCCCGGGCTGTTGGAGATCATCGGCGGCACGACGTTGATGAAGTGCTCACCCAACTTGGAGACTCCCGCGCCGACCCAGACGACCACGATGATGATCTTGAAGACGACCACCAGCTCGACGAAGTCACCCGCCGTGGCGCCCTTGGCCAGCGCGACTGCGCCGAGGATCGCCGACCAGAGCATGATCGGCAGGTACTGCTCCGATCGAGCGGCCAGGAAGACCACCTTGTCGCGCAGTCCCATCAGGGGCATCGTCACCAGGATCGGGATGAAGGCCCAGGCCGGGATCAGTTCCTGTGTGGTGGTGCCGGCCGGGACGTGCGGCACCGCCTGCGCGCTCACCGCCAGCGGGAGCACGAGGCTGGCGAGCACGCCCAGATAGAGCACGACATCGAAGACGGTCCGCTGGTCGCCGCCGGTGAGCGGTACGTGCCTGGCCCAGGGCGCCATCCGGATCGTGCCGGGGCGTACCCAGTAACGGATGTTGCCGAGCATCGGGGCGAAGTGACCGCACAACGGGCCGAACGCGCCGCCGAGTCCGATGACCTCCAGCAGCATCAGCCAGACCGCCAACTTCTGGTAGACCACGACGTGGTCGAACCAGCTCGCCGGGTGAGCGAAACTCACACCGGTCGTCGTCCACGACGTGATGGCCAGGCCGACGGCGAAGTACAGCCCGAGCATCTTGAGGACGTAGACGACGTGCAGCATCCGCGGGGTGTTGAACCCTGCGGTCACCCACGTCGTCGACATGACCCGGATCCGCTCCAGGAACGGGAGCGCCAACAGCTCCGCCGGAGGCATCGGCTCCGGCTCTGCTTTGAGAAATCCCATCTCAGACTCCTTCGATCGCTGCGTCCGCGTACGTACGCAGGGTGGGCTTGTCGATCTTCCCGACCGGGTTCTTGGGCAGGGCGTCGAGGACCGTGATCGTCGTGGGCACCTTGACCTTCGTGAGGTGCGTCGCGCACGCGTCGCGGAGGGCCTCGACGCTGGTCGAGCGCTCGGGATGCAGCGCGACGTACGCCACCGCCACCTCGCCATAGACCGGGTGCGGCTGCCCGACGACCGCGGCTTCGATCACCGCCGGATCGTGCAGCAGGACCGTCTCGATCTCCTTGGGATAGAGGTTTTCGCCACCCCGGATGATCATGTCCTTGATCCGATCGACGAGCTGGAGATAGCCGTCCTCGTCGAGGATCCCGACGTCACCGGTGTGCAGCCAGCCGTCGCCGAGGGCGTCGGCGGTGGCGTCCGGACGGTTGAGATAGCCCTGCATGACGTTGTCGCCACGCAGGACCACTTCGCCGCGCTCGCCGGTCGGCATCAGCTCGCCATCCGGACCCATGATCGCGACCGTCTGGCCGGGGAGGGCTGGCCCGACGGTGCCGACCTTGCGCTCGCCGTCGAGCGGGTTCGCGGTGGCGGCACAGGTGCACTCGGTGAGGCCGTATCCCTCGAGGAGCGGGAAGCCGTACCGCGCCTCGAAGCCGGTCAACAACTCCGCCGAGGCTGGCGCCGCGCCGCAGATCCCGAACCGCACCGACGACGTGTCAACGGCGACATCGGCGGGCAGCGCCAGCAGGAAGGTGTAGATCGTCGGCACGGCCGAGAAGTACGTCGGCCGCAACGTCTCGATGGCCCGCATGAACTCGACCGGGTGGAACCGACTGAGGATCGACAGCTGGCCGCCATTCAGCAGCGTCGCGAGGAAGCTGACGCAGATCGCGTTGACGTGGAACAGCGGCAGGACCAACAGGCAGTGATCGTCCGGTCCGAGTGTCAGCGCCTGGTCCATCATCAGGGCCATCGCCGAGATGTTGCCGTGCGAGAGCATCACACCCTTCGGCTTGCCGGTGGACCCGCTCGTGTAGATGAGCAGCGCCAGATCGGCTGCCGCGGTCACCGGGGCAGGCACATCGCCACGAGCCTCGGTACGCAGATCCGCCACTGCCAACCGCGGACGCCCCGCGGTCTCGATCGATGCGTCGGACACGATGACGAGCGCGGCGCCGGCGTCGACGATCTGATAGCCGGCTTCGGTGGCGGTGAACGTCGGGTTGATCGGTGTGGCGGTCGCGCCGAGCCTCCAGGCGGCGACGATCGCGGTCAACAGTTCGATCCGGTTGGGGAGCATGATGGCAACGACGCTGCCGCGGGTGACCCCCAGCTCGGCGAACTGCTCGGCCGCCGCCGCCACGCGATCGGCGAACCGGCCGTACGTCAGCTCTTCGCGGTCATCGCGAAGACAGGGCCTGTCGTCCCACTCCGTCGGGCGGTTCCAGGGGAGGTACGCCAGAGACATCGTCGCCTCCTCAGAACAGACTCGCATCGAAGCCTCCATCGAGGATGGCCAGGCCAATGCCGTTGGCGGCGCCGGTCACGATTGCGGTCCTGCCCTGGAGAGTGTGCGACATCGGATTCCTTCGGTTCGGTCGTGCTGTCAGACCTCACGGTACGAATGAATGTGACCCAGCACACTGTGCGTTCCGCACAAATCTCGTCATCGACTTTTCAGGCTTCTGACCTTCGCCAAGCGTGAGGCTGGCTGGCATGATCAAAACCAACGGCCCCTGATGGGCGACATGCACAAAACGCAGAGGTGAAGCCGGTGGATCCACGTCAAACCCTCCGGAGCGAGACGGAGGCTCACGCGGCCTCCCGGATCCGCGAGGTGGCCCGGTCACTCGGTACCCAACTCATCAGCCTGGGTTCCGCGCTCCTTGCCGAGTTGCCCGATTCGATCCCGGAACTGCGCGGCGACCCACTGATCCTCGACCTTCTCCGCGCGAGCGTCGAGAGCAACATCGAGACGTTCCTCCATCTGGTGCAGCACTCGATCGCGATCGACAACATCACTCCCCCGGCAGCCGCAATCGCGTACGCACATCGACTCGCCCAACGCGGGACGTCATCGAACGCGCTGGTGCGCGCGTACCGGCTCGGCCAGCGACGGATCCTTGACCTCTCCTTTGCCGAGATTGCTCACCAGGAGCCCGATCTGGAGGTGGCCTACGAAGCTGCACGACTCATGCACGACCTGGCGTTCCGTTACGTCGATCAGGTGTCCGAGAAGGTGGTTGCGGAGTACGAGTCCGAGTTGGAGCGGTGGATGGCCAACCGCAACACCGTCCGCGCCACCATGCTGGCGGCGCTCATCGACGGGCAGGACATCGACGTGGCCGCCGCTGAGAGCACGATCGGCTACCGCCTTCGGCAGCGCCACCTCGGGGTCGTCCTGTGGGATACGGATCGAAGCGGATCCACCGACGGTCTCAGGCGCCTGGAGACTGTTGCCGGACTGGTCGGGGACGCCGTCGGGAGCACCGGCCAACCACTGTTCCTCCCTCAGGATCGTTCACAGGCCTGGGCCTGGATACCGATGGGCCGTGCAGCGGTCGCGACCAGCGCCGAGGAGATCGAGCGAGCCATCGCAGCCACCGCGGGCTCGATCCGTGTCGCCCTGGGCACCGTGGGTGCGGCGATACCCGGTTTCCGCTCGACCCATCTTGAAGCGCTCAAGGCACACACGGTGGCCACGATCGCCGATGATCGGGCGGCCGCCGTGACGACCTACGCAGCGCCGGGCGTACGCGCCGCCGCGCTCCTCACCCGCGACATCGAATCCGCGCGAAACCTCGTGGTCGACGTGCTCGGACCACTGGCGGCGGACGACGAAGCGATCGAACGCCTCCGAGAGACACTGCTCGTCTTCCTCAGTGAGGGCGGTAGCTTCCGCACCGCTGGCGAGCTTCTTCACGTGCACCGCAACACTGTGAAGTACCGCATCGACCGTGCGACCGAGGTGCGTGGACGCGACCTCACGGACGACCGGTTCAACCTCGAACTCGCCCTGCTTGCCTGCCACTGGCTCGGAAGAGCCGTGCTGACTCCTTAGGCGTGCGCCTGGCGATGGTCGCCGACCTTCCGCATCAGCGCGAGCGACCCGAGACCGAGAGACGGCGCCAGATCGATGGTGCGTACGAGCGCGCCACGCCAGCGCGGAACCACCCGGAAGATCTGGTGCTTCTGCTCGAGCAGGTCGATCCCCGCACGGGCCACATCGTCCTCCTGCAACGGCTTCGGTCCGGAGAAGAGCAACGCAGCTCCCGGTTCCTTCTGCTGGCTGGAGACCATCGCAGTTCCGACCACGTCAGGGCACAGCGCCCGTACCCGGATCGGCCGGCCGGCATGGCGCAGGTCGCCCTCGAGCGAGGTCGTGTACGACAGCACGGCTGCCTTGGTCGCGGCGTACAGAGCGAGGCCGGGGACCGGCCCGAGCGCCGAGATGGACGCGATGTTGAGGATGGCTCCTCCGCCCTCCATCGCGTTCACGGCGGCCGAACATCCCGCCATCACCCCACGGACGTTGACGTCGAGAATCGCGGCCACCTGGTCGTCGCCGTGGGTCCAGGCATCTCCCGAGAACAGGATCCCGGCGTTGTTGACCCATCTGGTCAACGGACCGAGCCTGGCGGCCTCGGCGGCCACCGACCGGTGCGACGCCATGTCGCGTACGTCCTGCTCCAGACCGACGGCGCCATTCCCGATCTCAGCGGCGGCGCGCTCCGCGGATTCGCCGTCGACGTCGGTGAGGACGACGCGGTAGCCGTTGTCGGAGAGCTGACTGGCGAGAGCGAAGCCGATGCCGCGTCCGGCACCGGTCACCACAGCAGTTGAAGTCATGGGACCCAAGGTAGAGGCATCTGGTCGCGCGCACTTCGGGCGCCGCGAACAGGACCCCGCCGGATTCTTTGGAGACCTTCACAAATCCGGAGTCGAACGATGGCGCGAACGGCATGGCGCGGCACGTCAGTCCCCCGACAGACTGATCGGCACGACGCATGTGCGTACCAAGGAGGAGCAGTCATGGCGGAGTTCGACTACATCGTGGTGGGCAGCGGCTCGGCAGGAGCTGTGCTCGCCGGACGGCTGAGCGAGGACCCAGGTGTCACCGTCCTCGTGCTCGAGGCCGGCGGGAAGAGCCGGCCGAACATGACTGTCCAGATCCCCGCCGCGTTCGCCAAGCAGTTCCACACTCCGCTCGACTGGGACTATCTCTCAGACCCGGAGCCGCATCTGGGTGGGCGCCGGATCTACCAGCCGCGCGGGAAGATGCTCGGCGGCTCCAGCGGCATGAACGCGATGATCTACATCCGCGGAAACCGTGCGGACTACGACGGCTGGGCCAAGGCAGGCGCAACCGGCTGGTCGTACGACGAGGTGCTTCCGTTGTTCCGCCGGATGGAGACCAACAGTCGGGGTGCGAACCAGTTCCACGGCGACCAAGGTCCGCAGTTCATCGAGGACGCCCCCGACCCTCGAGCCGGCTCGTTGCGGATGATCGAGGCCATGGCTTCGGTCGGGCTGGGCCGTACCGACGACTTCAACGGGGCGCAGCAGGAAGGCGCCTCGATGTATCAGCGGTTCACCCGCAGGGGTCAGCGCTGGACCACGTACGACGGGTATCTCGCGCCTCATCGCAAGCAGTCGAATCTGACGATCGCGACCGGTGCGTTCGCGCACCGGGTCGTGATCGAAGGGGGCCGGGCCACCAGCGTCGTCGCCCGTGTCGGTGAGCAGACCCAGACGTTCCGTGCGCACCGAGAGGTCATCCTCAGCGCCGGTGCGTACAACACCCCGCAGTTGCTGATGCTCTCCGGCATCGGACCGTCGGCCCACCTGAGCGAGCACGGCATCGACACCATCGTCGACAACCCGCACGTCGGATCGCATCTGATGGACCACCCGATGTATCTGATGAACTTCGACACCAGCGAGCCGGACAACCTGGCCAACGCCGAGAAGCCGAGCCAGTTGGTCAAGTACTTCCTGCAGCACCGCGGCATGCTCACCTCGAACATCGGTGAGGCGGGCGCGTTCTTCCACACGAGCGTGGCCGACATCGCGCCGTACATGCAGATCATCGGCGCGCCGGTCTACTTCTGGGAGCACGGTGCCGCGGAGCACGACGGGATGGCCTGGGCCATGGGCCTCTCGATGGTCGGCGCCAGGTCCGAGGGTTCGGTACGCCTCGCGTCGAGCGACCCCGAGAAGGCGCCCAGCATCTGCAACAACTACTTCGAGAACCCCGACGACATGACGTCCATGGTGGAGGGGATCCAGCGGGTACGCGAGATCGCGTCCACCCCGCTGATGCGCAGCATCACGAACCGAGAGATCCACCCCGGACCGCAGGCCTCGACCCGCACCGAAGTGGAGGAGGCCATCCGGCGCGGGGTCGAGCACACGTATCACCCGAGTTGCACGGCCAGGATGGGCACCGAGGACAGCGGCGTCCTGGACGCCTCGCTGCGCGTCCACGGCGTCAGCGGACTGCGGGTGGTGGACGCCTCGGCGATGCCGCGGATCACGCACGGCAACACCCACGCCCCCACCATGCTTATCGGCGAGAAGGCGGCCGACCTGATCAGGAACGGGTCGTGACGGCCACTTCCGCCACGACCCGACTCACGCCTCGCGGTCGCGGACGAGGGCGCTGACCGCAACACCGACGAGGACGCCGACCATCGTGCCCAGGGCACGAGACGTGATCATGTCGCGTACGCCGATCGGCTGCGCCAGCTCGGTCATCAGCATGATCATCGGGGTGAAGAAGCTCAGCGCGACGGCGTAGTTCACCGACATGAAGAGCTCGGTCGGGAAGATCAGGCAGATCACGATCACTGCCAGAGTCCTCGGCTCCCAGCCGGGTGTCAGCACGAGTGCCGTGACCGCGAGGCCGGCGAGCGTACCGATCACGCGGTGGACCCCTCGCCTGAGGCGTCCTCGCGAGTCCGCGGCAGCGAGCGTGACGGCGGCGCCGGCGATCGCCCAGTTCACGTGACCCAGGTCGAGGACGTACGCAACGCTTCCCGCCGCTGCCACGGCAACCGCGTAACGGGCCGCATGCAGAAACGCTGCGGGCCGTTCGCGGACCCGCTGGTCGCGTACGGCGGCGGCCACGCGGCGCTGGTCCCAGGTGGTCGCGTCTGCGGAAACGAACCCGATGAGCAGGGCCAGCAACGCCGACGCCGCCGTGATCCCCCAGCACTCCCACGCCGAGGCGGAGACGGAGTGGACACCGGCGATCGCACCGAGGGCAAAGGTGCCGTAGAAGGGGCCCTCAGGACGGAGCGCGAAGAAGTCAGCCAGAAGCGAACCGCCCACCGCGAAGACCGTGGCCGCCAGGACCACCGTCAGCGGCGAGGCATTCGCGCGGGACAGCGCGATCCCGGCGGCGGCGCCGCCGAGAAGCAACAGGGCCCCCTGCGACTGGTGCAGCAGCCGCACCGACCTGGTTTCGGCCCGGCCATACATGCCTGCGAATGAGCCGAATACGGCGAAGATCAACAGCGCCGGACGGTTCCACCACAACAGGGCGATGCCCGGAATGATGAGCCCGACGCTTACCCGCGCAGCATGCGCGCGATCTACGAGGACTGACGGCACTGCGTCATTCTGGCAGTGCCGGGACGAGCGCGACGATGACCGCCTCGCCCCCGTCCCAGGTCGCGTGCAGATGCGAGCCGTCGGACGGGATCGGGTCGGCCAGGTCGCCTGCGATCAGGAGGCCATGCCGCCCGGACCCCTCACCCTCCACGAGAGCGATGCGAACGGTGGAGTCCCGGGTCTCGACCAGGTCGTCGCCGTCGAAGACCTCGAGCCTCGCCTGCCGCTGCTCGCCGCGCAACGCGCGGTCGAAGCACGCCAGCGCCACCGGATCGCCCAGGCCGTCATAGATCCACCGCTGGCCGAGTACGCCATGCTCCATCGTCGACAGCAGGTGCTCATCGGCACCGTCCAACGGAGCGCCGCGATAGGTCATCACCACATGCCGCGGACCACCCGGCGCGGTCACGATCAGACCCTCGACGCCGACCTCGCCGTCCGGGTCGTCGAAGCGGTACGCCCCGAGGATCTCGACGGGTCCCCCGAACAACGTCTCGAGGATCTCCGGCTTAGACGGCTTGATGGTGGTTGAGTGCACGATCGCCATGCGATGAGCCTAGGACTCCAGCGCGGCGGACTGCCTTCGGTGCGAGATCGAGGACCAGTACGCAAACCCGATGAACACGACGCCGATCAGCCCGGTGACCACCTCGGGCACCGCGTACTTGATCGAAATCATCAGGATCGCCGCCAACGCGCCGATCGCCCAGTGCGCACCGTGCTCGAGATAGATGTATTCGCTCAGCGTGCCCTGTCGGACCATGAAGACGGTCAGGGAGCGGATGTACATCGCGCCGACACCCAGGCCGAGCGCGATGATGAAGATGTCCTGGCTGATCGCGAACGCGCCGACGACGCCGTCGAGGGAGAACGAGGCGTCCAGGACGTTGAGGTAACAGAACAGCATGAAGGCCGCTTTGCCGCTGACCTTCGAGCCGCCTGCGGTGCCGGGGTCGCCGAAGAAGTCGCCCAACCCGCCCATCAGCAGATAGGTGATGGTCCCGGCGAGACCGGAGATGAGCACCGTTTCGGGCTCTTCGGCAAGAGCGAGCGCACTGGCCAGCAGGACGCCCAGAGCGATGGCGACCGACACGTACTTGACCCTCCCCATGCGTGCGAGCGGGCGTTCGATGAAGCTCAGCCAGGTGTGCGCGCGGTCGGTGAACACGAAGTCGAGGAACAGCAGCAACAGGAACATCCCGCCGAAGGCGGCGATCGCAGGGTGCGCATGGTGGAGCAGGTACGCGTACGTCCCGGGCTCAGTGATCGACCCGCCCTTGACCGCGAGGTCCACGGCCTTGAACGGACTGATGTGGGCTGTCACCCCGACCAGGACGAGCGGAGCGACCAGTCGCATGCCGACCACCGCGATCAACAGGCCGACGGTCAGGAACAGCTTCTGCCACCGGGCGTCCATCCGGTCGAGGACGGACGCATTGACGACCGCGTTGTCGAACGAGAGTGACACCTCCAGGACGATCAGAATGGCGACGATGACGACCGCACTCGCGCCGCCGAGGAACCCCGCTGCCACAAGAGCCGCGATGGTCAGAGCGAACGAGGTACCGAAGATTCTGAGAATCACGTGAGAACCGTATCCGGGAGATGGTGAGGTCTACCTAAACGTTGCCGGGCTCGCGCGGCAACTCCAACGCGCCACATGGCTGGAGCAGCCGCGTGAGTGCGTCCCGCTCGGCTGGCGTGACCCAGAGATGCCACGTCAGTTTGATCGCCACCATCCGGGCCGCGTACGCACAACGGAACGACTTGTCGGGCGGCAGCCAGGTCCCGGCATCGCCGTCCCCCTTGGCTTCGTTGACCCGCCCCTCGACGGCGATCAGCTCGAGCGGATCGTTCGCGAAGTCATGTCGCTGCCTCGCGGTCCACTGCTGGGCACCGGTCTGCCATGCGTTCGAGAGAGGCACCACGTGTTATCTGGCATTGCATGAGTGGCGCCGATCACAGCGACGACGGGCCCATTTGGGGTACTCGATCATCCGTGAGCGGCGAGTTATCAGGTACTCGTACGCGATCACATCCGTCTTCCGGGGAGAGCCGGCACGGTCGTCCAGTCGAGCGCAAAGGCCTTCTGAACGGCCTCAAGGGTGACGGTTCCTGCGCAGACCGGTCCGCGACCATACGTGCTCTCGACATGGTCCTTGTCGTTGTTGACATATTGGTTGCGGCCGAAAAGACGTCGGTCGTCGTTTGGCTCCGGCCACAGATTGAGCAATGATCCGGGCGACCCGCCGACCTCGATAGGCGTTTCGTGATCCATTTCATACGAACTCATCGGCCGATCACCGACCCCGTAGGCGGCCATCAAGGCGCGCTTTACCTTCTCTGTGAGATCTAGGGGCGGCCGAACGCTGGCGGTGTAGCCGCCGCGGCGACAGATTGTCTCTCGCAGGTTGGCCTGAGTGACTGCGTCGGTGATCGCTCCTGGCGTGCATCGGGGGTCCGGCAGTGGCTCACCATCGCTGGCGTGCCGGAAGTGGCAAGTCCCCGCGGCTGGCACGATCCCGCTGAGACCTCCCGCCTCCGACCAGCCAAGGCCTGGAACAACAATCAATCCTCTGGCACGCGGATCGGACGGTCCCGCCGATGGTGCCGTCAGCCGCGAACTTGAATCACTATCTCCGCCACGCGAACCGACGGACGCTCGCGGCATCGACTTCGGGGCCACTGTGAGCACACTGCAGCTGGTGGTCGAGATTGTCACCGCAGCAACGAGAAGCAGGCGAGGGTCCATGATCGTTCCAACCTAGGCGGCTCCTCCGACAGTTATGGGCCGAGCCGCCCCCGCGATTCCAGCTCACGCCGCAGCTCAAGAAGTTGGCCGTGCGCTGCCGCGAGCGCGGTCTCCAACTCGTCGATCTCCCGACGATGCCGTGATCGCAGTTCCCGCAACTGAGCGGTCAGAGCACGAACTGCTCCTGTTGCAGGTACTTGGGCGTCCGTTTGCGCAGGTCGCCCGACTACCGTCGTGGAGTCGCGCAGTTCCTGGATCCGGCCGCGGAGCACGGCGTGCCCGTAGATGAAGTCGGTCGAGACGCCCGCCTCGCGGGCCACTGCCGCGATAGAGACTCTCCGTTGGGAGGAGACCATCGCCTGAAGAGCAGCGAGCGCCCGCCGCTCGGCGTCGGCGCTCCGCTTAGCGGCTGCCGCGCGCAGATGTTCGGGCAACATCAGTGACCAACTACGTGCGGGTCGGACTGAAGGTCTGCCCCTGCACCCCGAACTGCGCCGCTGGAGTCGCCGCGCCGCTGAATTTCGTCCAGCGTGGTCAGAACCTGCCGTAGTGATGCCTCCTCGCGTCGTCGGGTCGCGAGCCATATGTTGTCGTCCGGCATCGGCACCCCAAATTTGCCGAGGAAGCCTTCTTGCCTGGCCGCGACGAGTTGGACGGTGGCGGCGAGCTGTTTCTCCAACTCGGGCCGATGGGACGCATCCGTGGTCCACATGCTGCAGGACAGGCAGGCATTCCCGCGATCGCAGGACTTCTTTGGCGGCAGCATGCACCAACCATTCGGAAGGATGCGGTCCGCGCGCTGATCGAGGTGGAGCACGTCGTACAGGTCAGCCGGATCGAGCCCGAGCTCGCGGCCATCGACGGTGAGTTTCTTGTACCGGAGGAATTCCTGTTCAGCGGTGGTGCTCAGCGTTTGGGCGTAGTGCATCGTCATCGTGGGCGTGACGTGTCCGAAGTAGCGCATCACGACGTGAATCGGCACGCCTGCATTGAGCAAGTTGGTCGCCTTGGTGTGTCGAAATTTGTGGGTCTGGCTGATGGAAACCGGTGCGCCAACGGAGTCGCGAATATCGAGTCGCCGCGAGAGTTCGCCCAAGCGCACGTGGAGCGTTTGAGCCGCATAAAAGCGGCCCCCTGAGCGATTGAGCTTGGTGCCAGGGAACAGGTACTTCGGATCACCGTCGTATCCGAAACCCTTCATGATCGCCCGTGCATGCGCCTGTTGCGCTCGAATGATCCGAACGATCTCGTCGTCAACAGGAATGGTCGGATCGCCGGTGCGGACCTTTGTCTGCTGGTACCTCAATCGCGCGACCAGTTCGCCGGAGGTCGCGGTTGCTGCATCTTCTGCGGCCGGTCCGGGCACTGGTGGCGCGTCTGCCCTGAGCAGCGGACGGAGTGGGTCGAAATCGAGCATCAGGATCTCATTGATCCGTCGGCCAGTCCTCAATAGGAGCGCGAGCGCATGGAAGGCCTGCAGGTCCCCCATGCCGCCCTCTTCGACGGGGCGAGCGAGTAGCTCGGACCCCTCCGCGATCTTGGAGAGAACGGCATCCTCCAGCACCATTCCTTCCTTGGGCGCGTTCGTGAGGCGCGGCTTGTCCTCGAGACGGAACGGCACCGTGTGTTCGGGCCGGAGGTCCCGCCATCGCGGGTCGCCGAGAACCTCTGCGGCCTCAAACCGGTTGTCGTACATCCAGCGGTAGAACTGCTCGATGGTCACAATTGTCTGGCGCCTTGTGACTTTGCCTAAGGGTTTTCCTTTGTTGGGGCCGGTCAGGGCGGCGTGGGTTCGCATTCCTTCGGCGAATGTCCGGAAGTATGGTCGCCACTCCGCCGGATCGTCGACGAGAAGTGGCCCACGGTCACCCCAGCTATTGATGTGGCGTTGGAGCCACTTCATGCCATCGACCCTGGTCTTGAGGGTTCCCCACGAGTAGCGCCCGGACTCAAGACCGGCACCGAGCCACCACTTCGTGCCCTCACGCAGCCACGCGGAGGTGAGATGGGAGAAATTGACCCGCGAGCCAGCGCCAGGCTCATGCTCCCGAACCGGGATACGGGGATCAAGCAGCGGATTCCACAGATCAAGCTGCCACCACTCACCGACGTGGTACGCGTGGCTAAGCAACTCCTGAGCGCGGCGCAGGTAGTAGACGGCGTTGGCGTCGTTGCCACGACCTAGGTCGCGCCCCTTCAGGCGGGCAGCTTGAGCCTCGCGCAGCCACTCGTCTGGGGCGAGCGACAGCACCGACGGGGATGTACGGCCGCGCTCCGTTCCGTCCTGGGTAGCGGCCCGCAACACGCGGGACATGCAGCCAACCGAATCGACGCTGATGAGTCGTCCGATTTGAACCTCGCGATGGATCCACCATGCAAGTTCCTTTCCCATCGCGTCAGGCAGCCCTTCGAGCAGGACCGCTGTTGTAATCCAACGACCGCCCTCACCCGTCCGCTTGAGCATGAAGTTCCCGAGATACATCTCCGGCAGGTTCGCGTTGTTGAACTTCAGGCGCCGACACTCCTCGGGCAGGGAGTCCCACAACTGCTCAGTGATAGCAGGGTCGAACAGGTCCGGTGCACCGAGTCGAGGATCGCGGCGATCTCTACGTCGTGGACGGATTGCAGTCCCGGACTCCAGTGGCTCAGACGGTTTCACTTCGGGTCTCCCAGGGGCTGACGAAGGAACTCCAACTCGCCAGAGCCGCGAGTTCTGCGTCGGTCGTGACGTGGCCGTAGACGTTCAGCGTGGTCTGGACGTCGGCGTGTCCAAGACGTCGACTGACGACATGCACGGGGGTCCCCGCCAGCAGGAGTGCGGTGGCATGGGTGTGCCGGAACCAATGGGGCGTTGTCGACGCCGGGACAGGCGCACCGGCCCGAATTGACGCCCTGAGATGGGCATACACGCTCTCCGGACGAAGGGGCCCGAACAACGGATGGCGCTTCACGTTGCAGAAAATGTAAGCGTTGTCCCAGTCGTCGAGAACCGCATCCGCACCTTGCTCGCACAATGCCCACACGTAGTCGGCATAGAGCCGATCGAGCTGAGCTGAAACGAAGACCCGCCGGGCACCGCTCTTGAGCCGGATGCCGTGAGGGTGCTTGGCGGCGACAAATCGGATCGAGGCGGTATCACCTCGACCCGACTGCCAATCGCCGTGGCGCAAACTGAGTGCCTCTCCAATCCGGCAACCGCTCTCAGCGAGTAGCGCCCATAGGAAGCGGTAGCGAAGGTCGCCGAGCCACTGCCCAGCGTGTCCGTCCCAACGCGCTTCGTGAGCGAGCAGTCCATCAATTTGCGTCGGCGTCAGCACGGGGACTTCACGCCGTTCCTCGCGGACGCGCACGACAGATCGAACTCGGCCGTTCCTGCGGGCGATGTGTTCAAGAAGCGGCAGATAAGCGCCCGGTCTGCTCCGCACTGTCTCGTACAGCAGCGAACTGGTTCCGACGCCGTTAGATGCGTGGAATCGGTAGAGGGATGCGACTGCTCTGAACCTGGCGGCAACTGTGGACTCGGCCACGATCGGTACGGGGCGGAGCATGGTCGATGATTGATCGAGTGCTCCGGTTCGGACCTTGTTGAGAAATGTGCCGAACTCCTTCAACGGCACCGAGTCCCAGGCACGGGAGCGGTCGTCGAGGAAGGTCCACCAGAGCGCGAGAGCGCGGGCGTATGACCGGACAGTATTGGGCGAGTAATCGGAGTTGCGAAGGTACTCGAGAAACTCCTCTGCCGGGACGATGACACTGCCACCCGAATCGACGACCGTCCATGTGGCTTCATCATCGCCAATACGCACGCGCTGCACCTTCGCCACGAGAGCTGACCTCACATCCCTGTCATCAGCCGAACATCGGCCACTGTCACCGCAGTCGAGAGCATGGACGCGCGGCGAGCGATGTTTGTTGCAAGATGCAGCGATATTGCGCGCAGAAACGCTGCTGGGCGGTGTCGATGTGGAGCAAGTCGTGCGAGGGACGGGACGGCACGATGCCGACTCGCTGCCGGGTAGGCCTCGTGTTTGAACCGACGGATCAGAGGATTACTACTGGCGAGTGAGGCACATATCGGATGGCCGCAACAGGCAAGCCGGCCTCGTGTTACACGGTCACGCCCAGACGCGCGGCTGACAATTGGGACGCAAATGGGGCCGCCCTCCTAGGAAAGACGGCCCCATTCGGTCAGCGGGCTACATCGAGCCCGGTGTACGCCAGATACCTCTAGACAGTGCCCGAGAAATCCACCTGAGGTGAAGCGGTTCCCAGTGCCAGTGCATTCCGGCGAGGAGGGTTCTGCCTATCAACTGTCCGAGAAAGCCAGATATATCCGGTCATTCCTCATCTCGATCTGAACTGCGTTCGGGTAGTAGGACCCCGCCCGAAGCAGGCAACTACCGTTTTCGGCAACTGGAACCAGTATCTCGCTACGACGCTTCGCCAGGGATCGGGCCTCGTTCAGCGTGAGTCCGATGTACATCGCCCGGGTCCGAGTATATCCAGGATCGAAGCACCTGCGTGCGGCGTGGTCGCCTTGAGAGGTGCTCGGAGGCGCGGATGGATATCCGCTGGCAGTTCCGCATCCCACCAAGGCAAGCACGACCAGCGGACCCAGGATCGACAGACGGAATCGGGCCGCCATCGACGAGCGCAGTCCATGGACGCTCACGGAATGCTCAGAGACCACCGAGACAGAATGTCCGGGACCTGGGTGTAGAGGCAGTCAGAGTTCGAGTATTGGCCGGTAATGATTCCTACCGCCGTCGCGCCACCCGGCCCGTTGTAAGCGAATACTGGCCCGCCAGAGTCGCCGCCCTGGCATAGGGTTCCACCGCTGCTCTTGACCTCTCGCAAGCCGCACGCAGTGTAGTTGCCGAACTCAGGACTCTTGATCGTTGCGCAGAAGGTGTTGGCCTGCTGGACGGTGCCGAGCGTCTGGCCGCTGAAGGAGCCGTCGAAGTTAATCTGGCAGCCCTGGCACGAATACCCAGAGCCTTGGACTGCCAAGTCAGACGTTGTCGTGACGCCGCCATTCCAAATGTCACTTGCATACGTCTTACCGTTGATCAATTCGGCGTCGACCGAATTGTTGCCAAAGGAGCGGTGACTAACCGTCCCGTAGCCTTTACTCGTGTTTCCGTTGACGTAGACCGGCGTGTTGAGTGTCCAGCAGTGGCCGGCCGTGATCGAGTACCAACCCCCAGAGGACGTGTGGGCCGAGAAGCCCGACGTGCAGCCGGAGCCGTTGGTGATCCTGTCGCCGCCCCAGTACGGTTGATTGTCGTCGAGGCGGCCAGTCGCGCCGGCGACACCCTGCACAAAGAGGGAGATGGCCGGCCCGAAGGTGTTCGCGACCTTGTCGGCGAACCCCGGAGGAATGGAACTTACCCCGACGTCGACCGAGTCGTTGCCGTAGTTGAGGCCCCAACGGTTGAGCGAGACACCATTGTCCGCAAACAATTGCGAAGTCGATACGGCGGCCAAGACCGAGTTCAGTTGCGCAATGGTGAAGGAGCAGGACGTCACTGCCACCGTGGCGCCATCGGTTCGGAGCTTTGCAACCTCGGCATCGATCGAAGCGTTTGGACCGCTTCCGGTGTCGCAGATAGTGACGGCAGTTGGGCCGTTGGAGTAGACCCCGCCGTACCGTGAGGGCTGAGCTTCGGCAAGCGTCGTCAAAGTATGGATGTCGTCGGCCAGCAGGGACTGGGTTGCAAGGTTGACGTCGACGATTCCAGCGTCAGTGGCACCCTTGTCGGTTGCCGCTGCACCAAAAGCGCCGGGAACAATGCTGACAACGAGGGCGGAAGCTACCACCGCCCCAAATCCCAACTTCTTGGCCGCTATGTGAGCGCTACGCGGCGCGGGTGCACGGAGAATTGTCATGGTTAAAGGACCCTTCAGAAGCTGAGCCCCCGCCCGATGGCCGAGAGGTCTCGGCTACATGGACGCCGAAACCTTCGAAGGTGTTGCAGCGCATCCCAAGAGTTCTGTGCCGTGGACGCCACCGGCTATGACTGGTCACGCAGTCTCAAGCTGGAAGCGATCGCTCGCGCAACCGAGGCATCGGTAGCGTGGACCACAACTACGAAACGGGCGTCCGGAACGGAGACCTCGTAGACCGTCTGGTTCTCAATGATGATCGGCTCAGACAGGTCGACCGCGCGCCCGCCGAGGCGCTTAAACTCGGTCCCGGACGGCCGGACCCGCGGAACAAACGGCTCAGAGTCGCAGTGGTCAGCGCTTCGGACAATCACACCGCCCGCGGAACTGTTGGCCCCGCACGCAGACACGGCAACATGCCAAGCTACTGGCACATCGACGACGTAGCGCCCGAGAATCAATCTCGCCATCTCATTCGTGGCTGTGACTTGTGGCACGCGGTTGTCGGGACGTTGCCCCGAATGCGTTTGCGAACTCACAGTCACGGCGATCACGGTGGCCACGGCCGCGGCTGCTACGAGACCAACCAGCGTTCTGCTCGGACGGCGATGCTGCGGATTCGTAACCGGCGACAATTCAAGCCGCCCAAGTACATCAGCGGCGCTCGGGGCACCTTCTGCTATCTGGGCGAGCGCGGCCCTTATGCGCGCCTCGTGAGGATCGCGGCTGCCGATCATGTCGACTCCAAATATTGCTTGATACGCTGCATGCCCCGCGCTGCGAGACTCCGGACTGTCGCTCGCCGACAATCGAGGACTTCCGAAATGCGGAGGTCGTCGAGATCCATCCAGTATCGCAGCACCACAACAATTCGCTGCCGTGCGGGCAGAAGTTTCAGCGCCGCACTCACCGCGGCTGCGTCATCAACCCTCTCCGTCCTATCCGGTTCGAACAGCACGCCGTCTCTGGCGTACTCGAAGGAGACCAGAGCCGGTTGGCGCCGTCGATGGTTGGAGCGATGACGATTCATCATGATCCGCAGGATGTACGCATCGCGGTCATCGGCTTGATCAACTCGCGCACGGGCCTTCCATGCGAGGAGCAGCGTCTCCTGGACCAAGTCGAGCGCGGAGTCGCGATCGCCTGTAAGCATGAACGCGCACCTGGCGAGCCAATCCCCGCGCTCCCGCGCGTATTCGGAGAGACTCGTTTGCTCTTCAGATTCTGGTGGCAGCACCGTCACGACTCTTGGACGCATGCGGTCTGCCATCTGTTGCAGTGGTTCGGAGAAATTATCGGCCCGATCCCCAAACAGGCCGCGCGGCATCGAGGCGTCTTCCTGTCGGCAACATGCCGCTGACGTCCTGACCTGCGAAAGTTAGCACAGCACGCGTCAGCACTACTGATACGCTGTGGTCGATCTGGACCAGCGAACTCGTCCCCGGCCCGCGTACGAACGAAATGATTTTGGCCGTGTAGGGATCGCGCAGGGTGCCCGTCGCGACCTTGCAACCATCCGAGCGCAGGACGACATCGGCCAGATCCCGGCGCAGGACGTCGTTGCGGGTATCGCACCCGTTGCGACCCCACATCTCGTCGTTGTCGTCGGTCCACGCCTCGCCGAACTGCGCCCGGGAGTATCCGGTCTTCGGCGCGCGGCCCTTGACCGGGAGGTGCGCCAGGGCAGTGAGCGCTGATCCCCCGCGAACAGGTGTCGAGGACGGGCGTGCAGGGGCGTGCGAGGCGTGTGATGAGGACGGAGCGTCCGGCAGTGGGTCGCTCGAGGTCGGCGGCGTCATGCACGACGCGAGCAGTGCCAGAGCCCCGAAGCCCACCAGGTACGAATGCTTCACAAGGCGCAGCGTGACAGCGAGCACCGACGTTTTGGGTTCGGTACGGCTGCGTCAGCTGGAGCTATTCAGAAGTGGAATCAGCCGGAGCGCCGGTGTCGACCGGGATCTCCACACGCTTCTTCGGCTCCGACGGGTCGTACAGACCCGCGGCGGCCGCCGCATCGGTCTTGCGCAGTTGATTGCGGAAGCTCCAGCCGAGGAACGCCACCGCCACCAGCAGCAGGAAGAAGATCAGGAACCCCCACGGGCCCGCGACAACGTCATTGTCGGCAGGCGCCGGGTCCATCGTGGCGGCCAGCAGATACAGCATGCCCTCAGTCTGCCACCGGATACGGAATACCCGCGAAGAGGTCGTCCTCAGGGATGGACGTCGACACCTTCGAATCCACGAGTTGGAAGTCCTCGGTCGGCCAGACCTCCTGCTGGACCTCCCGCGGCACCGCGAACCAGAACCCGTGCGGATCGATCTGAGTCTCGTGCGCCAGGAGCGCGGCATCGCGTACGTCGAAGTAGTCGGCGCACGGCACCCGCGTGGTCACCCGGGCATCCCACGCCGGGTCGGACGGATGACTCAGCCACTCCGCGTACGGGGATTCCAACCCTCGGTCGAGCATCGCCTGGTGCAGTGCGGCCATCCGCGCCCGACTGAAGGTGAACTGGTAGTAGATCTTGAGCACCTGCCAGGGCTCGCCGGCGTCAGGGAACTGCGTCGGATCCGAGGCTGCCGCGTACGCAGCCATGGAAACCTCGTGGCACCGGATGTGGTCCGGGTGCGGGTAACCGCCGCGTTCGTCATACGTCGTCATGACGTGGGGCCTGAACGTCCGGATCAGGCGTACGAGTGCTTCGACCGGCTGCTCCAGCGGCACCACTGCGAACGAGCCGACCGGGAGGTCCGCCGGGTCATCCGGCATGCCCGAGTCGACGAAGCCGAGCCAGTCCTGGGTGATGCCGAGGATCTCGCGTGCGCGATCCATCTCGGCGCTGCGGATCGCGGCGATGTCCTCCAGGACACCCGGGCGGTCCATCGCAGGGTTCAGGATGCTCCCCCGCTCCCCACCGGTACAGGTCGCGACATGGACGTCGACGCCCTCGGCCACGTACTTCGCCGTGGAGGCCGCTCCCTTGCTGGACTCATCGTCCGGATGGGCGTGAACGTGCATGAGCCGCAGGCCGGCGAGCGGTCGGTCAGACATGGATGCGATCCTAGTGTCGTGACTTGGAGGTTCCTGGACGGCTTCGGTCGTTCGGGTGCGTGGCTGACAAGGCGGAGGAGCGGAGCGATGCCGGTGGCATCGCGACCGACGACAACGCGGTCAGACGGGCGCCCGGGCGGGCGAAACGTGCAGGATCCTCCAAGTCACGACACTTCGGTGACTCAGATGCCGGCAGATCGCTACGGCCAGCGCTCATCCGTGAGTACGCGAATGCTCCTGATCGTCGCCGCAGCCGCGCTCGCGGCTGTCGGAGTCTGGTTCGTGGTCACCATCGGCTGGGTCGCCGACGCCAAGGTGACCTCATCGATCGGCGGCTGGACCGTGAACGGCGAAAAGTCCGTCACCTTCACGTACACGGTCACGCTCGGGAAGAACGTGAACCCGGCCGACGTACGCTGCGAGGTCACCGCCCAGGCGAAGGACTTCAGCAGCGTGGGTGGACCGGTCACGATCGTCCCGCCGAGCGGCGGCACCCACAGTTACACGATGCGGACGAGCCGGCACGCCGTGTACGTCAGTTGGGCCGGGTGCTCAGCGCCGGGCCAATCAAATCCGCGCTGAGTCAGTCCTCGAAGGGCTTGGCGGAGACGATCTGGACCTTGATCTCCCGACCGGTCGGGCCGGTGTAGGACACGGTGTCGCCGGCCGTGTGGCCCAGCAGGGCCGCACCCAGCGGAGCCGCCGGGGAGAAGACGTCGAGACCGTGGGCGAAGGGCTTCATCTCGATCGCACCGAGGAGGAAGGTCTCCGCCTCGTCATCGTCGTCGCCCTCGAACTTGTAGGTCACGACCACACCAGGCGCGACGACACCGTCTGCGACGGGCGCGTCGGTGAAAGAGGTGCGGAGGAGCACCTCGAGCGCGTCGGCCTCGCCGACCAGGCGACCCTGGGCCTCGCGGGCGGCGTGGTAGCCACCGTTCTCCTTGAGGTCACCCTCGTCGCGCGCGGCGCTGATCTCGGCGACGATCTTGGTGAGCTGCGGTCCGCGCATGTCAGCCAACTGAGCCGTCAAAGCCTCGTGCGCTCCCGCGCTGAGCCAGTGGGTGGCCTGGGTGTCGGTCGACTGCGTCATAGTGAGTAACTCCTATGCGATGGGGGCATTCATCGGGGAAGCAGACATGCGCTTCAACCCGTCGGTCCGGCGGGCTCCTCTCGATGGACGGCCCTGCGGACTGTCAGTCTGTCGAGTCTACACACGCAGGGTGGGCAGCGTCACACGCCTGCGACGGGGTGCGCCCGGAAGCCCTCCGCCCGGATCGCATCCACGACCGACGCCGCGTGTGCTTCGCCGCGGGTCTCCAACTGCAGATGCACCTCGACCTCGTCGATGAGGAGCAGCGGGTTGGTACGCACGTGGCCGACGTCGAGGACGTTGCCGCCGGCCTCGCCGACCACCTGGAGCAGTCGGGCCAGAGCACCGGGCGCGTCACGCAAGGTGATGTCCAGACCGAGATAGCGCCCACCGGCGGCGAGACCGTGCCGGATCACCTTGGCCAGCAGTCGTGGATCGATGTTGCCACCGCTCAGGACGACCACGACCGGACCCTCGAACGCGCTCGGATCGTCGAGCAGCGCGGCCACACCCACGGCGCCGGCCGGCTCGACGAGGAGCTTGGCCCGTTCGAGGGTGAGGAGCAGCGCGTGCGAGATCGACTCCTCGCTGACCGTGACGATGTCGTCGACGTAGTCCTCGACCAACGGCAGGGTCAGATCACCGGGGCGGGCCACGGCGATGCCGTCCGCCATCGTCTGGGTGTTGGGGAGCGTACGCGGCTGGCCTGCGTTGAGGGAGGCGGGGAACGAGGCCGCACCGGCCGCCTGCACACCGACGATCCGGACCTCGGGACGGGTTTCCTTGATCGCGAGCCCGATGCCGGCCAGCAACCCACCGCCACCGGTGGGCACCAGGACGGTGCGTACGTCCGGAACCTGGTCGAGGATCTCCAGCCCCACGGTCCCCTGCCCGAGGATGACGTCCTCGTGGTCGAACGGGTGGATGAAGACGGCACCCGTCTCGGCTGCGAACTCCTGGGCAGCTGCCAGCGTCTGCTGGAAATCCGCGCCCTGGAGCACGACGTCAGCGCCGTAGCCGCGGGTAGCGTGCTCCTTCGGCGTCGGGACGCCCGCCGGCATGAAGACGGTGGCCCGGATCCCGAGAAGATGCGAGGCCAGGGCGACGCCCTGGGCATGGTTGCCGGCACTGGCCGCGACCACGCCACGAGCTCGCTCGTCGACGGTCAGGCGGGCCAGGCGGACGTACGCGCCGCGGGACTTGAACGACCCCGTCCGTTGCAGGTTCTCGGCCTTGAGCAGGACCGGTGACCCGACGCGATCGCTGAGCCATCGGGAGGTCTCCACCGGAGTGACCCGGGTGATGCCGGCCAGGAGGGCCGCCGCGTCGCGTACGTCAGACAGCCGCATCGGGTTCCACCTGGTCAGTGTCCTCGCGAAGCGAGGCGAGGTGCAGAGCCACCGCATTGGTCGCGGCCGCCAGCGGAACCGCGACCAGTGCTCCCGCGACCCCAGCGACGATCACTCCGGTCGCGATGGACAGGATCACGGCGAGCGGGTGGACCCTGACCCAGCGGCCGAGCAGGAACGGCTGGAGCCCGTGCGCCTCGAGCTGCTGCACCGCGACGACCCACCCGAGCATGATCAGCGCGGTCACGATGCCGTGGTCAACGAATGCGATGAGGACCGCAACCGTGCCGGCGACGGTTGCGCCGAGGATCGGCACGAAGGCGCCGAGGAAGACCAGGACACCGATCGCCGCCACGAACGGAACGTCGAGGACTGCGGCGCCGATCATGATGCCGATCGCGTCCACCGCGGCCACGATGACGGTGGCGCGTACGAACTGGGTGAGGCTGATCCAGGCGACCTTGCCGCTGCTGTCCAGACGCGTACGCGCCGAGCGCGGCGCCAGCCGGACGATCCAGGCCCAGATCCTGGATCCCTCGGCGAGGAAGAAATACGTCGAGAACAACACGATGAACATCGCCGCGACGACGTCCAGCGCGATGCTGCCGACCGCGGTGACCTTGCCGACCGGATTGCCGTCCTTGCTCCAGTGGACGAGGGCGTTCTGCAGCGAATTGAGCCAGCCGTCGATCTGGTTGTTCGTCAGGTGCAGCGGCCCGGTCTGGAGCCACGATCGCAGCTTGTCCAGGCCTGCGGCGGCCTGAGTCGCCAGATCCGACGCGCCCGCAGCGACCTCGCGGCCAGCGAATGTCAGCATCGAAGCGATGATCGCCACGACCACGAGCACGACGAGGAGCGCCCCGACACTACGAGGTACGCGCATGCGCTCGGCCAGGTTCACCAGCGGCACCACCAGCGCACTGATCAGGAGTGCCACCACGATCGGAATGACGACAACCTGGAGGTGCCCGAGAGCCTTCGCGAGGACCCAGCCGGCGGCCACGATCAGGAGCAGCCGCCAGGCCCACGCCGAAGCCACGTCGATCCCGTACGGCACCCGCGGGCGGTCCCGGGACTCACGCGGGAGGACCCCGTCGGCCGCGTGGGCGAACTCCTGCTCGCGTTCGCGGCGGACCTGGTTGAGCTGGTTGAGCACACGGAGCGCGATGCGTTCGGTGTTCTCCCGCCTACCCCGTTGGGTCTCCTCAGCCGGCTCCGCCGCGCTCTCGGACGCAGGCTCCGTCACCGACTCGGGCTGGTGGTCCTGGGGACCATCACTGCTCATGGAGCCGACATTAGCCGTCCGTCGAAGTGATCTGTGCGACGTGCACCAGCCCGTCGCCGGCGTTGACGATCGGCGCCCGGGTCAGACCGATCACGATCCCGTCCCGATCGGCGCGTACGAGTCGCCCACCACGCCCGAAGGTGTCGGACGTACGCCCCAGACGACGTCCGGATTCCACCATGTCCCCCAACTCGCACTCGAGCTGGAAGATGCCTGTCCCACGAGCCCGGATCCAGTTGCTCTCACGCGACTCCAGGGTCGGTGCGGCCGGTTGCTCGACGACCTCCTCGATCATTCCGAGGTGCGCCATCACCCGGCGGATCCCCGCCACACCGGTGCCGATCGAGAGCTCGTCGAAGCGCATCGCCTCGCCCGATTCGTACAGCAGCACCATCGAGCCGGCCTCGGTCGCGGCCTGCCGCAACGAGCCATCACGGAGTTTGGCGTGCAGCATCACCGGGGCTCCGAAGACCTTCGCGAGTCCGTACGTCCGCGGGTCGTCCAGGTCACCGCGCAACTGCGGCAGGTTGGCTCGACGGTCGGCGGCAGTGTGCAGGTCGATGCCGAGTTCGCACTTGGACACGACCTCCTCCATGAAGAGGTGCGCGATGCGACTGGCGAGTGAGCCCCGAGGCGATCCGGGGAAGGCGCGGTTGAGGTCACGCCGGTCGGGCAGGTACCGGTCGCCGGTCATGAAGCCGAGGACGTTGACGACAGGCACGGCCATCAGCGTGCCGTGCAGATGCTTGGGGTTGAGGGTGGCGAGCAGGCGGCGTACGACCTCGACTCCCATGACCTCCTCGCCGTGGATCGCGGCGCTTACCCAGATCGTCGGGCCGTCGTACTTCCCGTGGACGATCTGGACCGGGAGGCTGACGTCGCCGCCGGTGACGAGGCGAGTGATCGGGAGCTCGACGTCCTTCCGGGAGCCGGGGCGTACGCGGACCTGCCCGATCGCGAACGACTCACGCCCCATGTCTCCCCCTGTTCCGGTCGCGGGTCTCCTGCTCGGGGCGACCGCCGCGGTACGACCTGGCCGAGTCGACCACGAACCGCCCACGCAGGGCTTCGCGACCGATCAGCATCCGGAAACCCATCGCGTCACGATGGGTGAGGGTGACCTCGGCGGTCACGACCTGGTCCAGGATGCGGAGGTCCAGCAGGACCACGTACCGCTCCTGTGCGTGGCCCGACGAACTGCGTACGTGCCGGACGTCATGCACCGGTCGTTCGACGCCGGTGGTGTCCAGGGCGCTGCGCTGCCACGGGTGCACGCTGAACCGAACCCACGGGGCACCATCACGCTCGAAAGGCTCGATACCGAACGCGTGCAGGGCTGAGGTACGGGCACCGGTGTCGATCTTGGCCTTCATCCACGGGACTGGAATCTGGGGCAGTCCGACCCATTCGCGCCACCCCACGACCAGCCTGCCGGGGGTGGTTGAATGGAGTGCCGACACACGCACATCCAATCAGGCACATGCCATTCCTTCCCTGAGGCACTCTTGAAACTCGCCATCTTGTCGCGCGCTCCGCGCTGCTACAGCACCCAACGACTCCGCAGCGCGGCGCTCGATCGGGGACACGACGTCAAGGTGCTCAACACCCTGCGTTTCGGCATCGACCTGTCGGGGCCCGAGCCCGATCTGACGTTCCGCGGGAAGCAGTTGTCGCACTACGACGCGATCATTCCGCGCATCGGGAACTCGATCACCTACTTCGGCACCGCGGTCGTACGCCAGTTCGAGCAGATGGACGTCTACACGCCCAACACAGCGAACGGCATCGCCAACTCCCGCGACAAGCTCCGCGCTTCGCAGATCCTGTCCCGCCACGGCATCGGCATGCCCGCGACGACCTTCGTACGCGACCGCGCCGACGTGGTGCCTGCGATCCAGCGCGTCGGCGGCGCTCCGGTCGTCATCAAGTTGCTGGAGGGTACGCAGGGCATCGGCGTCATCCTCGCGCCGTCGGTAAAGGTCGCCGAGGCGATCATCGAGACGTTGCAGTCCACCAAGCAGAACGTGCTGATCCAGTCATTCGTGAAGGAGAGCAAGGGCCGCGACATCCGCGCCCTGGTCGTCGGCGACCGCGTGGTCGCGGCGATGCGGCGATCAGCTCAGGGCGATGAGTTCCGCTCCAACGTGCACCGCGGCGGACTGGTCGAGCCGGTCGAGCTCACCGAGGAGTACCAGCGAGTCGCGATCCGCGCGGCTCAGATCATGGGCCTCAAGGTGGCCGGCGTCGACATGCTCGAAGGCACTGACGGCCCGTTGGTGATGGAGGTCAACTCCTCCCCAGGCCTGCAGGGCATCGAGTTCGCCACGAAGCTCGACGTCGCCGGGGCAATCATCGATCACATGGCCAATCAGGTCGCGTTTCCGCAGATCGACGTACGCGAGCGACTGTCCGTCTCCACCGGGTACGGCATCGCCGAACTCGTGGTGCGTGGAGACGCCTCACTGGTCGGCAAGAGCCTGGGCGACTCCGGCCTGCGCGAACGCGACATCACCGTCCTGACGCTGCACCGCGGCTCCCTCGTCATCCCGAACCCGGCCGCGCGGCACGTCCTCGAGGCCGAGGACCGACTGCTGTGCTGGGGCAAGCTCGAGGAGATGCGGTCGATGATCCCCGACAGGCGCACGCGCGCGAAGCGCGTACGCAAGCTCCCGAAGACTCCGATCCTCGAGTCCTGACCTGCCGTTGGCGTGGGCTGCGAGGCCCAGCCGGAGACACCCCCGAAAATCTGACAGACATGTCTGTCAATCCTCTGTCGCCCCAGCGAGGCACAACTCAATCTGACAGACATGTCTGTCAGATTTTCGGGGGTGTCTCCGGCTGGGGTCCCTCAGGCGAGCGCCTGGTCCAGGTCGGCGATCAGGTCGGCCACGTTCTCGATGCCGACCGAGAGCCGGATGAGGTCGGCCGGGACCTCGAGGTCGGTGCCGGCGACTGATGCGTGCGTCATCCGGGCCGGGTGCTCGATGAGGGATTCGACTCCTCCGAGCGACTCGGCGAGGGTGAAGATCTTCGCCCGGGCCACGGCATCCAGCGCAGCTGGCTCCCCACCCCTGAGGCGGACCGAGATCATGCCGCCGAAGCGACGCATCTGGCGGGCTGCGACCTCGTGCGAGGAGTGCGACGCCAGACCCGGATAGATCACCTGGGACACGGCTGGATGCGTCGACAGATGCGCCGCGATCGCTTCGGCGTTGTCGCAGTGCCGGTCCATGCGTACAGCCAGGGTCTTGAGACCGCGGTGGGTCAGGAACGAGTCGAACGGACCAGGGACTCCCCCTGATGCGTTCTGGTGGAACCGCACCTTCTCGGCAAGGTCGTCGGAGTCGGTGACGACGGCGCCACCCACCACGTCGGAGTGACCACCGAGGTATTTGGTCGTCGAGTGGACCACGATGTCGGCGCCCAGCGACAGCGGCTGTTGCAAATAGGGCGAGGCAAAGGTGTTGTCGACGACGACGAGTACGCCGTGCGACTTCGCCAACGCCGCGACAGCCGCGATGTCTGCGACGTTGAGAAGCGGATTGGTCGGCGTCTCCAGCCAGATCAGCTTCGTGGCCGGGGTGATCGCGGCCTCGATCGCGGCCAGATCGGTCACCGGGACAGGCGTGTACGCCAGCCCCCATGGCTTGAAGACCTTGTCGACCAGGCGGAAGGTGCCGCCGTACGCGTCGTTGGGGAAGACGAGGTGGTCGCCCGGCCGCAGTAGCGCGCGCAGGATCGCATCCTCCGCGGCCAGACCACTGGCGAAGGCCAGGCCGTGCGCGCCGCCTTCGAGTGCCGCGAGGGCTCCTTCGAGCGCCGTCCGGGTCGGGTTGGCCGAGCGGCTGTACTCGTACCCGTTGCGCAACCCGCCGACGCCGTCCTGCTTGTACGTACTCGTCGCGTAGATCGGCGGAATGACGGCGCCGGTCGTCGGGTCCGGGTCGTATCCGGCGTGGATCGCGCGGGTTTCGAAGGCCAGGGATGCGTCGGGATCCGTCACGCGTCGACCCTACTCGCGGACCCGGAACAATCGTCCTCGGACAGTCGTTGGATCAGTGCGGGTCCACGACACAGGAGGCGCCATGTTCGGTCGATCGAGTTGGATCAACAAGTCGGAACTCATCCCTGAGGACAGGACCCTCGCGGGTCGGACACAGGCACTTCCCCTGTCGGCGTCTCACCGCGTCCTCGGCGTCGATCTGCTGGCTGATCCGGACAACGGGACCGCCCCGGCCGGCTTCGAGCTGGCGTACTTCGGCCTCGGCTGCTTCTGGGGCGCCGAGGAACTGTTCTGGCAGGTCCCGGGCGTCTTCACGACGGCGGTCGGCTATCAGGGCGGCACGACCCCCAACCCCACCTATGAAGAGGTCTGCAGCGGCCAGACCAACCACACTGAGGCCGTCCGCGTCGTCTTCGACCCTGAGCGGGTGACGTACGCCGACCTGGTGAAGAAGTTCTTCGAGGTGCACGACCCGACCCAGGGCTTCCGGCAGGGCAACGACGTGGGTACGCAGTACCGCTCGGCGCTCTACGTCAACTCACCCGAGCAGGAAGCAGTCGCTCGCGACCTGACCGCTGCGTACGGCGCCGAACTGGCTCGACGCGGCTACGGCACGATCACGACCGAGATCCGTCCGGTGCCGACGTTCTACCCGGCGGAGGCGTACCACCAGCAGTATCTGGATCGGGTACCGAACGGCTACCGCTGCCACGCGAACACCGGAGTTCCGTTCCCGGGCTGACCGGGCAGACGCTCCGGCGACGGGCGGATGCGGCAGAACGACCGGTCGGGCCGGACAATGAGGCCATGACAGACGCGCCCCGGGACCCCGAGACGGGTTCGGGGGGCGGCGCTTTCGTCCGGATGTTGCGGAGCGCACCGGCGCTGGTGGCCATCGGAGTCATGCTCACAACCGGTGCCGTGTTCTCGGGCAGACTGGACCATCACGCGGCGCCCACCTGCCTGCCGGACGAGTTCGCCGACGGTCAACGGTGGATCTGCACGTTCCACGACGAGTTCGACGGACAGGCGCTCGACAGGACGAAGTGGTTCGTACAGACAGGTTTCGTCACCGGCAACCCGAACACCGCCGCGTACGCCTGCACGGTCGATGACCCGAAGTACATCTCGGTGTCCGGCGGAGAGCTTCATCTGACGATGGATCGGGTGCCGAACCCGGTCCCCTGCACCGGCTATGCGGACAGCACGTACGAGTCTCCCAGCATCTCGACGTATCACACCTTCAGCCAGCAGTACGGCCGGATCGAGGTCCGCTCCCGGGTGACCGCGACCCCTGCCCCGGGGCTCCAGGAATCGCTGTGGCTGTGGCCCGATGACCGGTACGTCGCCAAGGCCGACCAAGCCAAGGGCGAGATCGACATCTCCGAGCAGTACTCGCTCTACCCCGAGCTGGCGGTGCCGTTCCTGCACGGAAAGAGGGGCGGGAACCCCGTCCCCGGGGTCAACACGGCCTGGGCGTGTGCGGCCGCGCGCGGCGTGTGGAACACCTTTGTCTTCGTCTCGACGCCGACGTCGATCACGATCAGCGTCAACGGCAAGACCTGCCTCCACAACACCGACGGCGACCCGGCGTTCCACCAGCGCTACATCATGGTGCTGACGCAGGCTCTCGGTGTCACCAACAACGCTCCGACGCCGAAGACCACGATCCCCGCGACGACCGACATCGACTACGTACGCATGTGGAAGTCCGCTACGAACTGACCCATTCGGGGTCAGCGAACCAACGGCAGCGATTCCCACCCGCGTACGAACGCCGACCGCTGCCTGACCCCGGCTGGACCGTCGACTGCGATGTCCGGCATCGCGGCCAGCAGTTCCTCGAACGCCACCCGGGCCTGGAGACGCGCGAGATGGTTGCCGATGCAGAAATGCGGTCCCGAACTGAAGGCCAGATGCCGCTTCGGCGCGCGGCGTACGTCCAGGAGGTCGACGGTCTCACCGAACTCCGCCTCGTCGCGGTTGGCCGATCCGTAGAGCATCAGCACCTTCTGGCCTGAGGGGATCGTCGTCCCGGCAACGCTCACGTCGCGGGTCGTGGTCCGACACAGACCCTGGACCGAGCTCTCCAACCGCAGGAACTCCATCAAGGCGTCCGGGATCAGGGACCGGTCCTCCACCAGGAGTGCCCGTTGATCAGGCGCCTCGGTCAACAGTGCGACGCCGTGGGAGATCAGCGACGCGGTGGTGTCGCTACCGCCTGCGACCATGACGAAGCAGAATCCGAGGATGTCCCAGTCGGTCAGACGGTCGCCGTCGATCTCGGCCTCGACGAGCGCACCGAGGAGGTCGTCCTGTGGGGTACGCCGCCGGTCCGCAATCGCGGCCGTGAAGTACTCGAACATCTCGACGATGACGGCCGTTCCGTCGTGGACGGCGAGGCCGAGCGGGTCGTTCTGCAGATTCGTCAGCTCCCGCACCCAGGGCCCGAAGCGGGTCCGATCCTCGCGCGGTACGCCGAACAGTTCGGCCAGGACGAAGGTGGGGATCGTCGAGGAGAAATCCTGGTGCAGATCGGTCCCGCTGTCGCGGAGGACCTCGACGCGAGCGCGTACGAACGCCCTGATCACGTCCTCGAGCTCGGCGATCCGTCGCGGCGTGAAGCCTCTGCCGATCAGTCCGCGCAGCTGGGTCTGGCGTGGCGGGTCCAGCATCACGATCGTGGGCGCGAGGCCGAGCTGCCCGATCTCGTCGGGGAAGAAGGTCAGACCCTCGGCCGAGGAGAAGTCCTCCGGTCGGCGCACGGCGTCCCAGATGTCCTCGAACCGTGACAGCGCCCAGTACTCAGGGGTCTCGCGGGTCGCGGCGTGCCGGTGCACCGGATCGTGCTGGCGCAACCATGTGTACGCGGGGTACGGGTCGCGCTGGAAGTCGGTGTCCATGGGTTCGAATGTGATCGCCATCGTTTTAACAACCTTTGTTAGTAACAACTGTTGTTAGTATTGATCACCATGGCTCGAGACGCAACCACCACGCGCGAACGCCTGCTCCGGGCGGGCGAGCAACGCTTTGCCCGCGACGGGGTCGCCGGTGCGAAACTGCGCGACATCGTGCGCGAGGCAGGTCAGGCCAATGACTCAGCCGTCGGCTACCACTTCGGGTCGCGTCAGGGCCTCCTTGGTGCGATCGCGCAGCGACACGTCGCCGCCATGGACGCCGCCCGCGCGGAGCCGCGTCCGGACATGTCCGTCCTCGATCTCGTCGACGAACTCGTACGCCCCACCGCCGACCTGTTGCAGACGCCCGAGGGGCGCGACTTCCTGCGCATCACCGAACAGCTCGCCGGTTGGGCTGGTCTGGATCGCGAGCATCTGGCCGGGACCATTCAGGACACCGTCCTCGGCCGCCAGTTGCGGGCGCTCGAGGACGCGCTCACTCCCCCACTCGGCCGAGGTGTTGCGCGAGCACGTACGGCCGAGTTCGCCCTGTTCGTCACGGCGAGCCTCGCCCAGCGAGCCCGAGTCCTCGAGTCGGGTACGCGTCCGCCCCGGTCACACGAGGCGTACGTCCGTGACCTGGTGGCGATGCTGGCGGCGGCGGTGTCGGCTCCAGGGCCGTGACCGGCCACACCGTCCATGGGTTCGTCTCAGGCCGCGACCCTAGGCTCAGAGGGTGACTACGTACGCACTCGTCATCGCGGTGCTCCTGGCCTGCGTCGTGGAGGCCGTCGAGGCCGTCACGATCATCCTGGCTGCCGGCACCGCCCGCGACTGGCGCTCCAGCCTTCAGGGCACGGCTGTCGGCCTGCTGCTTCTCGCCGCGGTCTGCGCGATCCTCGGCCCGTCGGTCAACCAGATCCCGCTCAACCCGCTGCGCCTGTTCGTCGGCACGATCCTGCTGATCTTCGGACTCCAGTGGCTGCGCAAGGCGATCCTGCGTGCGAGCGGCTACAAGGCTCTGCACGACGAGGACGCGATCTTCCGCCGTGAGCTCGCCGAGGCGCGGGCCGCCCAGACGATCACGCGCGGCGCGATCGCTGATTGGTACTCATTCGTCCTGTGTTTCAAGGCGGTCGTCCTCGAAGGGCTCGAGGTCGTCCTGATCGTGGTGACCTTCGGCGCCAACCAGCACCGACTCGGCGTCGCGGCCCTGGCCGGAGCCGCCGGAGTCATTCTGGTGGCGATCGCCGGGGTGGCCGTACGCGCGCCGTTGTCGCGGGTGCCGGAGAACACCATGAAGTTCGCTGTCGGGATCATGCTCACTGCGTACGGAGCCTTCTGGGGCGCAGAGGGTGCACATGCGAGCTGGCCGGGCGACGACGCTTCGCTGCTCTGGCTGATCCCGGCGATCGCCGGCTTCGCGCTCGTCCTGGTCATCGGGCTGCGGACCATCCGGGCACGTCAGGAGGTGACCGCGTGAAGGTCCTGAGGTTCTTCTACGACTTCTTCGTGGGCGATGACTGGCAGGTCGCTGTCGCCGTCGTCCTGGGCATGGCCGCCACCTGGTATCTCGCCCACCACGGCTCCTCCGCCTGGTTCGTGGTCCCGATCGTGCTGCTGCTGGCTCTGCCGTACACATTGTGGCGCGCGATCCGGAAGTAGCCGGTCCGCCTACGATCGTGGCGTGACGCGCTACGGGATCACGGTGAAGCCCGGCTCGAAGAAGGGCCCGCTCGTGGAGGCCTCAGCGGACGGTTCCCTCACGATCTACGTGCGCGAGCGGGCTGTCGACGGCGCCGCCAACGACGGCGTGATCCGATTGCTCGCCGACCATTTCGGCGTCCCCAGGTCGCGCATCGACATCGTTCGCGGCCACACGAGCCGGTCGAAACTGATCGCGGTGGACGAGTGATCGCGACCTGCCCGTGCGGGTCCGGGCTTCGGTACGACTTGTGCTGCGGACGACTGCACCGCGGCGCGGCGCTCGCGCAGACACCCGAGGAGCTGATGCGCAGTCGCTACAGCGCGTACGCACTCGGCGCATTCGACCCTGAATTGCTCAACTACGTCCTGGCCACCTGGCACCCGCGTACGCGGCCGGAATCGATCGAGGGCGGCGGTCTGACGTGGACCGGCCTGGAGGTGCACGGGCATGGCGACGACTGGGTGGAGTTCAGCGCCCACTACCGCGCCGCCGACGGCACGTTCGGCACGATGACCGAGCGCAGCCTCTTTGAGCGGCGGGCCGGACGTTGGTTCTACGTCGTGGGCGACGTCGAGGATCAGTGAGTCGCGAGCGTCGCGAGCAGATCCGCCCGCGTGAGGACACCGACCGGCTTGCCGTCCTCGTGCACCAGCAGCGCGTCTGACGTCTCGAGCACCTGGGCGGCGGCCGTGGCAGGCTCGGTGGAGCCGATCGACGGCAGCGGCGCGCTCATGTGCTTCTCGACGAGGTCGGTCAGTTTGGCCTGGCCCGTGAAGAGGGCCTCGAGCAGGGTCCTCTCCGACACCGAACCAGCCACCTCGGCCGCCACGATCGGCGGTTCGGCACGGACCACCGGCATCTGCGAAACGCCGTACTCGCGCAGGATATGCACGGCCTCCGCGACCGTCTCTGCGGGGTGCGTGTGGACCAGGTCGGGCAGTCGGCCGTCCTTGCCACGCAGCACCTCCCCGACGGTCTGGGACGAGGCCTCGGAGCCCGTGGCGAAGCCGTACTGCGACAGCCACGCGTCGTTGAACACCTTGGTCAGGTAGCCGCGGCCCGAGTCCGGCAGCAGCACGACGATGACGGCATCCGTACGGCCCGAACGGCTGAGTTCGTGGGCGAGTTGGCGGGCGGCGTACGCGGCCATCCCACTGGAGCCACCGACCAGCAGCCCCTCCTCGCGCGCGAGGCGACGCGTGTACGCGAACGAGTCGGCATCGACCACCTCGATGATCCGGTCGGCCACGGTGCGGTCGTACGTCTCCGGCCAGAAGTCCTCGCCGACGCCCTCGACGAGGTACGGCCGACCGGTGCCACCGGAGTAGACCGAACCCTCAGGGTCGGCGCCGATGATCTGCACGTCCGGGTTCTGTTCCTTGAGGTAGCGGCCGATGCCACTGATCGTGCCGCCGGTGCCGACGCCTGCCACGAAATGGGTGACCTTGCCCTCGGTCTGCTGCCAGATCTCGGGACCGGTCGTCTCGTAGTGCGACCGCGGATTGTGCGGGTTGGAGTACTGGTCCGGCTTCCACGCCCCCGGCTGCGAGGCGAGCCGGTCGGACACGTTGTAGTAGGAGTCGGGGTGCTCCGGCGGGACCGCAGTCGGGCAGACCACGACCTCGGCGCCGTACGCCTTGAGCACGTTGCGCTTGTCCTCGGACACCTTGTCGGGGCAGACGAACACGCACTTGTAACCGCGGCGCTGGGCCTCCAGAGCGAGGCCGACACCGGTGTTCCCGCTGGTCGGCTCGACGATCGCGCCACCGGGCTTGAGGGCGCCGCTGGCCTCGGCAGCCTCGATCATCCGCGACGCGATCCGGTCCTTCACAGACCCGCCGGGATTGAGGTACTCCACCTTCGCCAGGACGATCGGACCGTCCTCCAGACCGTCCAGCGCGCGGTTGAGCCGCACCAACGGGGTGTTGCCGATCAGGTCAAGGATCGAGTCGACGTACTCCACGTGACGACACTACCGAGGCCGGCTCCGAATGCCGTCTCGTCGACCTCCTACAGTGGACGCCGTGAACAAGCTGACCCGACGGACGGCTCGCGCCGCCCGCTGGGGCGTCGGCCTGAGTCTGCTGACCTTCGGCGTCATGTTCGCCGAGGGCCGGGTCAGCCTCCGGGTCATCAACGGCGTACCCCTCCCCGAACCGCCGAACTCCACCGGCGTCTTCGGGCGCGATCTCGACGGCACTCCGCTGAAGGTGGCGCTCCTCGGCGACTCGAGTGCTGCCGGGTACGGCCTGGACAAGCTCGAGGAGACACCCGGGACGCTGTTGGCCGAAGGGCTGATGGAGCGCACCGGACGCCCGGTCCACTTCCACGACCTCACCGTGGTCGGCGCGATGGCCTCCGATCTCGGCGCGCAGGTACGCCAGGCGATCGCCGAGCGCGCCGATCTCGCCGTGATCCTGGTCGGCGCCAACGACGTGGTGCACATGGTGCGTCCGTCGCAGTCGCGGCGGCACCTGGTCCGTGCGGTCTCCTCGCTGCTCGACTCGGGCTGCGCCGTCCTGGTCGGCACATGCCCCGACCTGGGGACGATCGGCCCGATCCTCCCGCCGCTGAGGCATGTCGTACGCGCCTGGTCGCGACGGATCGCGTTCGAGCAGTCGATCTACGTCGTGAAGGCCGGCGGACGTACGGTCTCGCTCGCGGACATCCTCGGACCGGAGTTCAAGGCGCACCCGGACTTCCTGTTCGGCCCCGACCGCTTCCACCCGTCGGCTGCCGGGTACGAACGCCTGGCCAACGTGTTGGTCCCCGCCTCGCTGGCCGCACTCGGTCTGCTCGATGACAGCCGGGCGACTCTGGAGACCTACCTCGGCGGCACGGCGATCCCGATCGCGGCTGCGGCCGCGATGGCAGCCAACCGACCGGGCACCGAACTCGGTCCCACGCCGCGCCCGCGGGGCCGCCTGGGACGCATCTGGGCCACTGCCGGCCGCCGCTGACGCCGTCTTGTGCGCACCAGACCCGAAGAACGACGAAGCCCCGCCTCCATCTCGGAGGCGGGGCTTCGTCGTTCTGGGCTCAGCGCTGGTTGAGGATCGACAGCAACCGCAGCAGGTTGGTGTAGATCCAGACGAGGCTGACGGTGAGGCCGAAGGCCGCCCGCCAGGACTCGCTCTCAGGAAGGCCGTTGGCGATCCCGTTCTCGACCTGGTCGTAGTCGAGGATCAGCATGAAGACACCGATCACAATGCCGAGGACGGCCGTGATCATGCCGATGCCCGAGAAGCCGAACAGGTGGGTGCTTCCGCCGAAGATGCCCATCACCAGGTCGATCATGGCCAGTCCGACCATGCCGAACATCGCAGCGATGACACCGGTACGGAACTTGTTGCCCACCTTGATGTTGAAGTACTTGTAGGCAGCCAGCGTGCCGGCGAAAGCTGCGAAGGTGCCGAGGACCGCCTGGATCACGATGCCATGCGCGAACTGGACGTCGACGAACTTGCTGATCGCGCCGATCGCCACACCCTCAGCGGCCGCGAAGACGATCACGAGCGCGGGGCTGATCGTGCGCTTGAACGAGTTCACCAGCGACATCACGAAGGCCAGGCCCGAGCCGACGGTGAGCGCAGCGAACAGCGGTGCGTAGTCGCCGACCACCACCATCTTGCCGGTGGTGTCGTCAACGACACGAGTCAGCGCCGGCGTCAGCACCCAGGTCAGGATCGCGGTGACCAGGACCGTGCCGAAGGTGATCGCGCTGGCGCGTACGACGGAGTCCATCGTCATGACCGGCGTCGGCGCGGTCGGCGCGAAGGTCGTGCCTCCGGCCTGCGGCGTACCGAAACCGGTGTAACCCGCGCCGTTGCCCGCGTAGGTGGTGTTGCCGTACATGTTCACGCTCGGAGCCTTGTTGAAGCCCTCGGCGCGATTGAAGATCGGGTTGTTGCTGCGCATGGTCTCCTCCTTGGAGGCCTGGTGCTCACCGCGGTGGTGGTCACCTCAGATCCATCGTAGGACCCTTCACGAAGAAGAACGTACGAGCTCGGTCGATCGTTCCTGAGAAATTCATGAGTACCCCGGGCGGGACTCGAACCCGCAACTAGGCGCTTTTAAGGCGCCCTCCTCTGCCGATTGGGACACCGGGGTAGGTAACCGTCCTTATCGGCTCGCCCTGGTCCTGGCCGTCGCCAGAACTCGCTGGAAGCGAGGGTCGTCGATGGCGCGTACGACCGCGTCCTTGACTTCAGGGCGACGAGCGACTGCGACGGCTGCGCCGGCGACCAGCGCCAGGGCGAGGAGCTTCTTCACGCAGCCCATCCTTCCATCGGGTCTGATCAGCCGAGAAGGGACTGGGCGATGCCGTCGAGGATGTCGGACTCGGACACCACGAGTTCCTCGACGCTCACCCGTCGCAGGATGCGCGAGACGATCAGCCCACCCGCCGCGATGACGTCGGCGCGGCCCGGGTGCATCCACGGCAGCGCCAGCCGCTCGTCGATCGTCATGCCGAGGAGTTGCTCGATCGTCTTCTGCATCGCCGGGAGTGGTACCCGCGCCTGGTCGACCTGGGCGCGGTCGTACGCCTCGAGCCCGAGTGCGCCGACCGCCAGCTGGATCACGGTGCCGGCGACCCCGATCACGGTCAGCGGCCGGGACGGGTCGATCGGGCACTGGTCGAGGGCGTCGTCGATGTCGCGTACGACCGCACTGATCTCGTCCATCGACGGTGGGTCCTCGCGGAAATGCCGCTCCGTGAGGCGTACGGATCCGATCTGCATCGAGTACGCGCCGCGGACCTCGTCGCTGGCGACGGCTCCGCGGATGAGTTCGGTCGAGCCGCCGCCGACGTCGAAGACCAGCACCGGACGCGCGGTGTCGGCGCCGAGGGCAGCAGTGGCGCCTGCGAACGCGAGAGCCGCTTCCTCGTCGCCGGTCACGACATCGGGCGCCACCCCCAGCCGCGCCTCGACGCCGGCAACGAACTCGGCCGCGTTGGTCGCATCGCGAGTCGCCGAGGTGGCCACGAACCGGATCTTCTCGGCGCGGTGGACGCGGATCAGCTCGGCGTACGTCTCGATCGCGGCGAAGGTCCGCTCCAAGGCCTCCGGGGCAAGTTCGCCGGTACGGTCCACGCCCTGCCCCAGGCGGACGACGATCGACTCGCGGGCGTACTCGATGCCCTCGGAGTCGACGATCAGGAGGCGGATCGTGTTGGTGCCGCAGTCGACCGCAGCGACGCGAGTCACGCCGGATCCTCGCCGGCCGGGCCTGTCGGGACGTCGACGCACGGACCAGTGGCCCACCATGCGCCCAGTTCCTCGAGCACCTCGTCACCCAGCGGATTGACGCCCGGGCCCTGCGCGAGCGACTGACCCGCCAGCACGTGGAGGCACTTCACGCGATCGGGCATGCCACCGGCGGAGATACCTGCGATCTCCTCGACGGTCCCGAGCTCTGCGCGAGCAGCCAGGTAGGCCTCGTGAGCCTTGCGGTACGCCCCAGCGAGCTCAGGATCGGTGCCGAGCCGGTCCTGCATCTCCTTCATCGTGCCGCCACCCTCGAGGGTGCCGATGCGTGACGCCGCTCGCGGGCACGTCAGGTAGTACGTCGTGGGGAACGGTGTGCCGTCGGGGAGCCGAGGCTCAGTGGTCACCACGTCGGGGAGACCACACCCGCAACGGTGACCGATGCCGGCGATCCCACGGGGAACGCGCCCCAGTTGGGCCTCGATCGCGGCAATGTCTGCCGGGTCGATGCTCACAGTGACTCCTAGTGGTTCGAGGTGGTCACACCCGGGACCACTAATGATTCAGGTTTGCCGCCGGGGTCGGTGCCGTCGGATGCCCGGCCGCGTAGATCGAAGCCTGGACGGTAGTCCACCATGCCGTGGGGGCCTGCTGCACACCGACGCTGCTCTGGTTGTCGAGTTGAGCCTGCGGATTGATCTTGTTGCCCTTGGCATCCAGCGCCGTGTACGCGATCTCGCCCGGCATGACATAGCCGAGCTGTTGGTGCGCCAGGATCTTGATGTAATTCGGGTCACCGAACCGCTTGATCTGGTCCCGGGTGATCGCGTTGCCTGACTGCAGCTGCTCGATCTGGACCTCGAGGGCGTTCAACGCATCCCGCTGGCGCAGATACGCCTTGAGGGACGACGCGTACGACACCGCGAGGCCGAAGGCGATCAGGACTACGACGACCATCCGGCCGGTCATCCTCGGCCGTGGGCGAGCCACCTGGGGTTGTTGACCCGTCGTACGCCGAACGGGACGTCGCGACGCCGGACGCGCGGGGCGACGGGTCGGACGGGAGGGCATGTGCTCGATTCTCGCCCAGAACGCTCATCGGCCCCGGGCGTGACACGCACCGGGGCCGATGTGAGGGAATCCTCCGCTCGGGTGACGCGTACGGCGTCAAGGCCGAGGAGCGAAGGCGGCCTTAAGGGCCGTCGAGCGACGAGAACGCCGACGACGGACCGTCAGACCGAGCGGAAACGAGGAAAGGCTGAAGGACCTGCGTAGCGGGCGGCCTCGCCTAGCTCTTCCTCGATGCGGAGCAGCTGGTTGTACTTCGCGACGCGCTCGGAGCGGGCCGGGGCACCGGTCTTGATCTGACCGCAGTTGGTGGCGACCGCGAGATCGGCGATGGTCGTGTCCTCGGTCTCGCCCGAACGGTGGCTCATCATGTTGCGGTAGCCCGACCGGTGCGCCAGCTCGACCGCGTCGAGGGTCTCGGTGAGCGAACCGATCTGGTTGACCTTGACGAGCATCGCGTTGGCCTGACCACCCGCGATGCCTCGCTGCAGACGCTCGACGTTGGTGACGAAGAGGTCGTCGCCGACGAGCTGGGTCCTGCTGCCGAGCTGGTCCGTGATCTGCTTCCAGCCGTCCCAGTCCTCCTCGTCGAGCGGGTCCTCGATGGAGACGATCGGGTAGTTGTCGACGAGTTCGCTGTAGTACGCGATCATCTCGGCGGCCGTCTTCTGCTGACCCTCGAAGGTGTAGAGACCGTCCTTGCAGAACTCGGTCGCGGCGACGTCGAGTGCGAGGACGACGTCCTTGCCCAACTCGTACCCGGCCTCCTTGATCGCCTCGGCGATCAGGTCGAGCGCGGCACGGTTCGACTCGAGGTTCGGCGCGAAACCACCCTCGTCGCCGACAGCGGTCGCGAGGCCCTTCTTGTGCAGCACCTTCTTGAGGACCTGGTAGACCTCGGCGCCGACGCGCAGTGCCTCGGAGAACGTGGCCGCACCGATCGGGGCGATCATGAACTCCTGGATGTCCACGTTGGTGTCGGCGTGGGCGCCACCGTTGAGGATGTTCATCATCGGGACGGGGAGTACGTGCGCGTTCGGGCCACCGACGTAGCGGTACAGCGGCAAGCCGGCGCTGTCGGCAGCAGCACGGGCCACGGCGAGCGAGACGCCGAGGATGGAGTTCGCGCCCAGCTGAGCCTTGTTGTGCGTACCGTCGGCGTCGAGCATGACCTGGTCGATCTCGCGCTGGTCGTCGGCGTCCATGCCCTCGATGGCCGGGCCGAGGACGTCGAGGACCGCCTGGACGGCCTTCTGGACACCCTTGCCGCCGTAACGGGCGTCGCCGTCGCGCAACTCGACGGCTTCGAAGGCGCCGGTGGAGGCACCGCTGGGGACGGCGGCGCGGGCGAAGGTCCCGTCCTCGAGCAGGACCTCGACCTCGACGGTCGGGTTGCCTCGGGAGTCGAGGATCTCGCGAGCTCCAACAGCTTCAATGGCGGCCACGTGGGTACTCCTACAAGTGTGTGGGGGCGACTGCAGCAGCCTAGTAGGTGCGCCGCGGGGCAGGGACACCGCCAGATTTTCCGAAACCGTGCCGAATCTACTGACAACGTGGCCACCGATGGTCCACCCTGTACGCAGCGACCGAGCTCGGTGTCTCCCCCAATCCGACACCGATCTCGGTCGCGTTCGTTGCCGTGCCTCCACGGCTCGTCGGAGGTCAGCCGGCGAAGGCGTACGTCCTGTCCGCCGGCGTGGGGAGTTGCTGCCCGCGGGTGAGCCACAGGATGACGTCGCGCTTGCGTGCCTCGTACGAGATGCAGGCGGCGCGGAATGCGCCGTCGGAGATGTGTCGACCGCACCACGGCGCGGTCGCCGGCGTCCACAACTCACCCTTCGGATACCCGGCGCGTACGAGGTCCTGCCGGATCCCGCCGGCGTCAGGATTGACGGTCAGGTAGAGCACCGATCTCCCCCACGCCACGGACTCCCGCGCCAGTGCGAGCGTGCCGGGGATCGCCCGATGGTCGGCGGTCGTGAGGGCGATGTCGTCAATGCCGATCACGACCACTCCGCCGGGTCTGGTCACGGCCGAGGTCACCTGCCACACCCGGGCGGCCAGTGTCGGGTCACGAAGGGTCACCTGGGGAGCACCCCGGTGGACGCTGCGATGCGCCGGGCTCGGAGTCGGTGCCGGCGCGCCCCGGTCCGCCACCGCACCGCAGCCGGAGAGCGCAGTCAACGCCGCCAACCCGGCGATGAGCGGCTTCACGCCGGCGGCTGATCGACCAGCCGGCGTACCGCCTCGCGCAACTCCTGCTCGGGATCCAGGCCCTGCTCATGCGCCTCGGCCGCGAGCGCCAACAAGCGGTCACCGAGCTCGCCGTCCCCAGGGATGTAGGTGGTCCGGTTGAGCACCTTGTCGGCGTAGAGGAGGGCCGGGAGCGAGGCCGGGATGCCGTCAGCGGGCGAGCTGCGGTGAGGCTTCTCGGCGGTCTTGACCGCCTGCCAGGACTCGACGAGTTCGTCGTACGTCGGGCGCGGCCCCTCGCCCGGCTCGAAGATGTGCGGGTTGCGGCGGACCATCTTCGCCGTCAACTCATCCACGACGTCGTCCATGGTGAACTCGCCGGCGTCCTCGGCGATGACCACCTGGAAGTAGACCTGCAGCAGCAGGTCACCCAGTTCTTCCTTGAGGTGCTCGAGGTCGCCGGATTCGATCGCCTCGACGGTCTCGTGGGCCTCCTCGAGGAGATAACGAGCCAGAGAACGGTGGCTCTGCGCTGCCTTCCACGCGTCCTCGGCGCGCATCCGACGCATGAGGTGCAGGAAGTCGACGAGGCCGGCGCCGGCGCCGTCCTGAGCCGACCGGTTGGTCATCCCAGGACGCCCAAGTGGTGCAGCAGTTGGCGCAGCAGCGCGCCGCGACCGCCCTCGAGTTCGTCGGCGACGTGATCGCTCGCCGCACTCGCGGGTGACATCCAGGTGAGCTCGAGCGCGTCCTGCCGAGGCTCGCAGATACCGGTCACCGGAACCACGTACGCGAGCGCGACCGCATGCTGCCGCAGGTCGAAACGCTCGCCGGGCCACGGGAAGTACTCGCTCAGCGCCACCGGAACGATGCTGAGCGGCAGGCTCGGGAAGGCCGAGGGGCCGAGATCCTTCTCGAGATGGCGCATCAGCGCGTCCCTCAGGGACTCTCCGTGATGGACGCGGCCACTGACCAGGCTGCGGGTGATCTGGCCGGTGGTCGGACTTCCACGCAGCAGGAGACCGACTTCGCTGACGCGGCCGTCCGGCTCCATGCGTACCGGCAGGGCCTCGACATAGAGGATCGGGACCTGGGCTCGTACCTGGTTCAGCTGCTGGGTGCTGAGCCACCCCGGTTGACGATCGACGTCGGGCATCCCCGCATTCGACAGGTCCAGTGGATCCTCGCCGAAGTTCTCCTCGCCGAATGCCTCCATCGTCATGCGACGACCCTACGACCTGACGGTTCCCGAGTCGGGGAGGGACCCCTCAGAGCCTTGGGGCCGACGCGCCCACGAGCGAGCGAAGCGAGCAAGGCGCGCGCGGCGGTTCCACTTGGCGACGAGGGGTCCCTCCCCGACTCGGGAACCGTCAGTCCGCGGGGTCGACGACGGCGTCAATCAGTTGACGCAGCCACTGCAGCAGCGCGAGGCCTTCGAGCGGCTTGACCGGGAACGTGTCCGAGACGGGGCGCGGTACGAGGATCGTCTCGACGGGTGCCTTGATCAGCGACTTCGGATAGAGGCGCTGGAGGCGTATCTGCTTGGACTCCGGAAGCGTGACCGGGAACAGTCGTACGTTCTTGCCGGCGATGGTGATCTCGCTGACCCCGGCCTTCCGGGCACGGGCGCGGAAGCGGGCCACCTGGAGGAGGGCCAGGACGACCAGGGGCGGGTCACCGTAACGATCCTTCAGCTCGGCCTCGATCGCCTCGACGTCGGCGTCGGTACGCACTTCGGCGAGCCGCTTGTACATCTCGAGCCGCAACCGCTCGGATCCGATGTAGCCGTGTGGCAGATGGGCGTCGATCGGCAGTTCGATCCGGACCTCGCCCAGCTCCGGCGTCCCGTCCCCGCGGAAGTCCTGGACGGCCTCGCCGACCAGACGGACATAAAGATCGAAGCCGACGTCGGCGATGTGCCCGGACTGTTCCCCGCCCAGCAGGTTGCCGGCGCCACGGATCTCCAGGTCCTTCATCGCGATCGCCATGCCGCCGCCCAGATCCGAGTGCTGGGCCAACGTCGCCAGCCGCTCGTGAGCGGTCTCGGTGAGTGGCTTCTCCCCCGGATAGAGGAAGTACGCGTACGCGCGCTCGCGGGAGCGACCGACACGACCCCTGAGTTGGTGCAACTGCGAGAGGCCGAGCATGTCGGCGCGCTCGATGATCATCGTGTTGGCGTTGGAGACGTCGAGACCGGACTCGACGAGGGTCGTACAGACGAGGAGGTCGAACTTCCGCTCCCAGAAGTCGAGCATGACCTGCTCCAACTGCTTCTCGTTCATCTGGCCGTGCGCGGTGGCGACCCGGGCCTCGGGGACGAGTTCGCGCAGTCGCGCCGCGGCCTTCTCGATCGACTGCACCCGGTTGTGGATGTAGAACACCTGGCCGTCACGCAGCAGTTCGCGGCGTACGGCAGCGACGACCTGGCGGTCCTCGTAGGCACCGACGTAGGTGAGGACCGGGTGCCGCTCTTCGGGCGGAGTGGCGATGGTCGACATCTCGCGGATGCCGGTGATCGCCATCTCGAGCGTGCGCGGGATCGGGGTCGCGGACATGGAGAGCACGTCGACGGACGTACGCAGCCGCTTCATCTGCTCCTTGTGCTCGACGCCGAATCGCTGCTCCTCGTCGACGATGATCAGCCCGAGATCCTTGAACCTGGTGTCGGCGTTGAACAGGCGGTGGGTGCCGACGACGACGTCGATCGAGCCGTCCGCCAGCCCGGCCTGGACCGCCTTGGCCTCCTTGTCGGTCTGGAACCTGCTGAGACCCTCCAGCCGTACGGGGAAGCCGCTCATCCGCTCGCTGAAGGTGGCCAGGTGCTGGGTCACCAACAGGGTCGTGGGCACCAGGACCGCGACCTGCTTGCCGTCCTGGACGGCCTTGAACGCGGCGCGTACCGCGATCTCGGTCTTGCCGTAACCCACGTCGCCGCAGATCAGACGATCCATCGGGGTGGTCTTCATCATGTCGGCCTTGACCTCGTCGACGGTCGACAGCTGGTCCGCGGTCTCGACGTACGCGAAGGCGTCCTCGAGCTCGCGCTGCCACGGGGTGTCCGGGCCGAATGCGTACCCCTTGGTGGCTTGGCGGGCGGCGTAGAGCTTGATGAGCTCCGCCGCGATCTCCTTGACCGCCTTGCGCGCCCTGGCCTTGCGAGCGGTCCAGTCGCCACCGCCGAGGCGGTCCAGGCTCGGAGCCTCACCGCCGACGTACCTGGTGACCTGGTCGAGCGCATCGGCCGGCACGTAGAGCCGGTCCGGCGGAGCGCCACGCTTGCTGGCTCCGTACTCAAGGACGAGGTACTCACGAGTCGCACCGCTGACCTCGCGCTGCTTCATCTCCACGAACCGGCCGACGCCGTGCTGCTCGTGCACGACGTAGTCGCCGGTCTTGAGTTCCAAGGGATCGATCTGGCGCTTGCGGCGTACGGGCATCTTGCCCAGGTCGCGGCTGGCGGTCCGGGTGCCGCTGAGGTCCTCGGCGGTCAACACGACGAGCTTGCCGTCCTCATCGATGAAGCCCTCCGACAGGGCTCCCTGGACGACGCTGACGACCCGGAGGCGCGGCGTCCACTCCTCACCGGGCTCGATGTATCGGCTCGCTATATCGGCCTCACCGAGCGCCTCGACCGTACGCTGCGCCGGGCCGTGACCGGGTTGCACGATGACCACGCGCCATTCGGCCTCGATCCACGAGCGAATGTCGGCAGAAGCCTTCGCCCAGTCACCCCGGTAACCCGCCGGCGCCTGCCAGGTGACCCCGGCGTCGGCCTCCCCGCCGAACGGACCGAGCGTCCACCACGGCACGCCGCGGGCGATCGCCGTGGCGCGTACGTCCTCGAGATCGCGATAGCTGGCCGCGCCGAGGTCGATCGGCGCCTGTCCCCCGCTCGCTGCGACAGCCCAGGAGGCCGCCAGGAACTCCTCACTGGTGGTCACCAGATCCGCGGCCCGGCGGCGTACGCGCTCGGGGTCGAGGATCAGCACGGTCGACTCGTCGGGCAGGAGATCGACCAGGAGTTCCATGTCGTCGGTGAGGACGGGTGCGAGCGACTCCATGCCTTCGACCGCGATGCCCTGGGCGAGTTTGTCGGTCAGTTCGACCAGGGTCGGATGGGTCTCGCCCAATGCCTTTGCGCGAGCGCGTACCTCCTCGGTGAGGAGAAGCTCGCGACATGGCGGCGCCCACATCCGGTCCAGGGTCGCGACCGTCCGCTGGTCGGCCACCGAGAAGGACCGGATCTCGTCGACCTCGTCGCCGAAGAACTCGACCCGGATCGGGTGCTCCTCAGTCGGCGGGAAGACATCCACGATCCCGCCGCGGACCGCGAACTCACCACGCTTCTCGACGAGGTCGACCCGGGTGTACGCGGCGTCGACCAGTCCGCGGACGATGGCGTCGAGTTCGGCCGTCTGCCCGGGAACCACAGCCACCGGTTCGAGATCGGCGAGCCCCTTCACCTGCGGCTGCAAGACCGACCGCACCGTCGTGACCAGCACCCGGATCGGCGCCCCCTCCGGATGCTTCAGCCGCCGCAGCGCCGCGAGCCGACGACCGACCGTGTCCGCTCGCGGGGACAGCCGCTCATGCGGAAGCGTCTCCCAACTCGGGTAGTAGGCGACCTCCTCGGAGGACATCACGTCGCCGAGGTCGGCCACGAGCGTCTCGGCCTCTCGCGACGTCGCGGTCACGACGACCACCAGGCGTCCCTCGCGGACCAGGCCGACGGTGGCGAACGGACGCAGCGCCTCTGGGCCGGTCAGATCCAGGGCGAGTACGCGGCCGCCGCTCGCCTCGTCGAGCGAGGCGCGTACGACCTTCTCGGACAGGACCAGATCAGCGATCGGGACGAGCGACACCACGACTCCTGCGCAACACGATGTGCCCCCTGACCAGCCGGACAGGGGGTGATGGGCTCAGTCTAGGCGGCCGAGGAGCGCGCCGGCGACGAGCCCGGCGGCCTACCCGAACGCGGTCTTCAGGGCCTGCCAGACCGGCTTGTGCGCGTTGTTCGCGTGCGCGACACCGAAGTGGTGTTCCTGGTCGGAGAACCACGTCGGCGACGTGCTGGAATCGTCTCGCAGGTCGTACCAGTAGTAGTTGCCCGCCCACGCGCAGCTTTTCCACGCCGCGACCTCCGCGGTCGCGAGTTTCGCCTGCTCGGCCTCACTGACGCACTGGTACGTGGCTCGCGCCACGCACGTGGGCGCACCGGCCTCGGTGATCCACGTCTTCTTGGCGCCGTCGCCCTGGGCAGCCATCAGCCTGCGAATGTTCACGGGTGTCTGGTACATCTCGCTCCAAGCAGAGCACTTGTTGTACGTGAGCATCTGGGCGGCCGTGGCGTTGCGCCAGAAGTTGTAGGGGTGCACCGAGAGGGCGTCGAAATACCCGTGCGCGCCCGCGGCGTACATGCGCTCCACGAAGTTGACCTGGTTCACGCCGCGGCTGCTGACCCCACCGTCACCCGTCCCGTCACAGTTGGCGTCGTTGTAGCCGCCGATGGGCGCGAGTGATCCCGCCACGATCGGGGCCACCTGCGGAGTCGTCCGGGTGGCGTTGTACGCGGCGATCACGAGCTTGGCGTAGGCGCTCGGGTTGGGCCCGCTCTCCCAGAAATCCTTGAGGTTCGGCTCATTCCAGACCTCGATGCCGACCACCGGCGACTTCGGCACGCTCGGGTGACTGGTCCAGTACGAGCCCGTGGCGCCGTACCGCAGCAGGACCGCGTGGACGAAGGTCCCGTAGGTGCTGGGGTCCTTCGGCGGGTACCACTCCCAGTTCGGCAACGACGTTGAGACTCCGCTGGCCCAACTGGGGCTCTGACCGACGACCAGCAGCATCCGCTGGTGGTCGTCGGCGGCGATGCCGACGGTGGCGTCGAAGAAGCTCCAGTTGTACGCGGACTTGGTCGGCTGCACCGAGGCCCAGGGAACCACCATCCGGAGCGTCCTCGACCCGCCCGTGGAAGCGAGCTTCACGTAGGTGGAGAAGTCTTTCTGGTCCTGAATGGAGTAGCCATAGAGTCCGCTCGCACCGGTCGCGGCGGACGCAGATCCGTCGGTGCCGACGGCGTACGCGCCAAGCATCGTGGCTGCGGCGAGGCATCCGGCGACGGCGTAACGGAATCGTCGGGTCATGGTTCCCTCCATCTCGGTCCCGCCGGCTCATCGGAGCGGCGCTCAGGCCAAGCGGAATCCGCGCCCGGGCCGGTGAACCTTAGCCCGGGCCTCACGACGCATGATCCTCAGGGGCCCCGAGCCCCCGAGACCCGACCAGGCCCGTCAGCCGAGCGGAAGGTAGCCCGTGACGAGCGCGACCAGTTCGTCCAGGAAGGCCTCGCGCGAGATCGGCGGTCGATCGATCACCCACCGCACGGCGAGGTTCTCGATCGCCAGCACCATCACCCAGGCTGCGGTGGCCGGTGCCGGGACCAGACCGCGGACAGCCAGATAGGCGGTGGCGAGTTGCTGCACCCGCTGCTCCACGGCCGCGCGGGCAGGGTTGTTGCGCGCGAGCGGCAGGACCTCGTAAGCCACGTGCAGCAGTGCTGCGTCGGACTCCAGCGCGCACACCAGCGCATCGAGGACGCCGCGTACGAGGTCCTCCGGCGGGCCGGCGATGCGGTCCCCGAGAGCCGCCACCACCTGTTCGCTCATGCTCGCCATGTAGCGGTCGATGACGACGTCGATGATCGCGGTCTTGTTCGGGAAATACTGGTAGAGCGACCCGGGGCTGATGTCCGCGACGTCCGCGACCCGGTTGGTGGAGAACGCGTCGTACCCGTCGCTCACGAGCACCTCACGACCGGCTGTGACGATCCGCTCGACCATGTCGCGGGATCGCTGCTGTGTCGGAACTTTTCGCATGGTCGCAGTATGCGACGAAATGCGACTTGTATGCGAGTAATCGCTCGTATCACCATGAAGGCATGGTCACAATGCCGATCTATCCGACCCGGTTCCGTGAGGGCGAGGCACGCGGAGCCCGGCTTGGTCGTGCGCTGCGGGTCATCGCAGGCGTACGCAGTCTCGACGAGGATCTGATGGACCGGATCGGTCGAGGATTCCTGGAACGCGACGAGCTCGGCGCCTCGCTGGTCGAGGCGATGCGAATGCGAGAGGGCGAGCCGAGTGCGGTGAGCCGGGCGCAGTTCCAGCAGGCACTGGAGCGCGGCATCGACGAGATGCCGGACGCGGCTCCGACGCTGAAGGCGTACTTCGGCGAGCTCACGGCCGTGCCCGGCTGGGTCGACCGCGACCAGCTCGTCGAGGGCGCCCTCCTGAGCCGGCGTCTGGGGCAGAACATCGCCGACATCCTGTTGCAGCTCTCGTTGATCGGCGGCTACCGGTTCGGTGGTCCGACCGACCTGCTGGTGGCCACCGGCGCGCTGACCGGGGAGGGCTCCGTACGCCGGCTGGCCGAGACCCAGAAGTGGACCGCCACCATCGGTGATCCCGGCTCGATCCTGCCCGGCGGGGAGGCTTGGCGGCTGACCGCCCACGTCCGGCTGATGCATGCGATGGTCAACGCCGGCTACGAGAAGCGATGGGACAACGCGCGTTGGGGCCTGCCGATCAACCAGACCGATCTCGCCTCGACGCTTGCGCTGTTCGATGCGACCGTGCTGCTCGGGTGTCGCGCGCTGGGCGTACGCATCACCCGCCGCGAGGCGGAGGCGTACATGCATCTGTGGAGGTACGTCGGCTATCTGCTCGGCATCGATCCCGACTTCTGGTCGACGTCGGAGCGCGACCGGTACCGGATGGCGTACCACGTGCTCCGCGCCCAGGGGCCACTCACCGAGGCAGGCCCGGCGCTCGCCCAGTCCGCCGTCGACCTGCAGGCCGACCGGATCTATCCCGGCTGGCCGACGGTGTTGATGCCACTACGGGCACGGTACGAGCGCGAGCGGATGCTCAGCATGATGACGGTGCTGCTGAACCCGACGAGCATGCGTGACCTCGGGCTGCCGCGGCGCCCGCCGTGGGCGTTGGCGTACATCGTGCCGATGAACCTGGTGCGCTATCAGGTCGTCGCGCGGACTCCGTACGGTCGTCGTCAGCTCGAGGCCTGGGGGCAGCGCGTACGGAGCCGCACCCTGTCCAGCACCTTCCGCGGCGCAGACCAGGCGGTCGGAGACCTGCCCTACTGACGGATGTCGGGTCTCGGCGCGGCAGACGTCGGGTCTCGGGCTGACGGATGCCGGGTCTCGGCGGTCAGCCCGCGCGGGAGGCATACGTGTTGGCGGCTTTGTACACCTCGTCCACGTACCACTGCGCGTGGTTGTAGGAGTAGATCGCCGCAGCCCAGGCCGACGCCTTCGAGAGGTCGCGCCCGCCGGCACACAGGTACCGCGCGGCCGTGTACGCCGCGTCGTTGATGTTGTTGATGTCGACGGTTCCGTCGCCGTCGCCGTCAGCGGCCCAGCGGTTCCAGGTGTCGGAGATGAACTGCATCGGTCCCATCGCCCGGCCGAGGCCGCCGGTGAGCGCCGGTCCAGTGATGGCACCGGTCGTCTCCCCGTTCGCCTGCAGCACACTGCCTCCGTGGGTGCCGTGACCCGACTCGATCCAGCCGATGCCGGCCAGCGTGGTCCAGCCGAGATGACACGCGGCCGGGGACGCCAGTTGGGCGGCGGCGTACGCCCGCACGGCCGTCGCGGGGATCCCGGTCCGGTTCGCGGTGCGGTTCACCCAGGCTGAGCTGATCTGGTCGACGGTCGGTTCGGAGTTCGCCGCCAGCACGAGCCGCGGCGCCTCAGCCGTGGGGACGACGGACGACCCGTCCGGCAGCGAGGCCGCGTACACACTGGCGTGCGACCCGGAGCCGACCGAGAGCGCGAACGCGAGACCGGCGCCGAGACTTGGGACGAACAGCGCAGCCGACAACAACCAGAGGCGGCGCAGCGACCCGGGCTCAGCCGAAGCGGCCGTGGACATAGTCAGCGGTCCGCGGATCCTGCGGGTTCTCGAACATCGCCTGGGTGTCGCCGTACTCGACGATCACACCGGGGGTGTTGTGCGAGGCCAGGAAGAACGCGGTCTGGTCGGACACACGCGCGGCCTGCTGCATGTTGTGGGTCACGATGACGATGGTGACCTCCTCGGCCAGCGTCTTCATCGTCTCCTCGATGACACGGGTGGAGGTCGGGTCGAGCGCCGAGCAGGGCTCGTCCATGAGGAGTACGCGCGGCTTGATCGCCATGGAGCGCGCGATGCACAGGCGCTGCTGCTGACCACCGGAGAGGCCGCCGCCGGGCGCGTCCAGACGGTCCTTGACCTCGTTCCAGAGGCCTCCGAGCTTGAGGCAGTGCTCGACGAGCTCTTCCTTCTCGTCCTTGGTGGCCTTCTTGCCGGTGAGCTTGAGCCCCGCGAGCACGTTGTCCTCGATCGACATCGCCGGGAACGGGTTCGGCTTCTGGAAGACCATGCCGATGTCCCGGCGAGCCTGGGTGATGCGTACGGATGCGTCGTAGATGTCCTGGCCGTCCAGCAGCACCTCCCCGGCGAGCGAGGCGATCGGGACGAGTTCGTGCATCCGGTTGAGGGTCCGCAGGAAGGTCGACTTGCCGCACCCCGATGGGCCGATCAGGGCGGTGATCTTGCCGGCCGGCATCGTCAGCGACACCCGGTCGAGGACCTTGCGGTCGCCGAACCAGCAGGAGACATCGCGGGCCTCGAGTGTCGCCAGAGCGGCCGGGGCGGCAGTGGCCTGCCTCTCCAGGTCGGCGGCGCTCTCGGCGATCACCAGCGTCTCGTCGTTCATGGTTCTCCTTGCAGCTCAGTAGAGATTCGGCAGGACGATGACGACCTGCTTGGCCATCTCCACGCCGATGATCAGGATCACGGGTACGCCCACGACCCAGGTGTGCCAGCGACCCCAGCGTCGCAGCGCGAGCACGATGCCCACAGCGACCACGACGGCAAGCTCGCCCCAGAGGAACAGCGGGAGCCAGCCGCCGGCGTCGGACGCCAGCGGCTGCTCGGCCGGGCTCAGTGCCGCGGCTCCGAGCACCGGCTGCGGGGTCGGGTACGCCTTGCCCACCAGATCGGCGTCGACGCGTACGACCGCGCCCGAGACGAACGGGATGCCGGTCGCCCCGACGAGGGTGAGGCGGGCGGCCGTCGCCGAGGCCAGTGCCGGCGAGCGGTCGCCGGCGTACCGGACGTCGGTGACGCGGTACGTCGCGAGACCCTGACCGGTCGTGGTGAGGATGGTGTCGCCCGGCCTGAGGGAGGCGATGTCAGCGAACGGACCGCCGTACGCGGCCTGGCGGCCGTACACGACGCTGACGCCCTGCTGACCCGGAAGCGGGGTGTCGCGACGGTGACCCGGGCCGGCGAGAAGGGTGGATCCCGTCGTCCCCTCGACCACGGTGTCGGTGATGCCGAGGGCGGGGATGCGGAGGAGTGCGACCGGTGCGCCGGGCTTGAGCATGGCGCCGTTGCTGTCGACCTGGCCGATCGGGGCCGTGCCGAGAGCGAGCTGGGCACGGAAGTCGTTGTAGAGCACGCTCTGGCTGCGGTGCTCGGCAAGCTGGGAGATGACTCCCAGATGGAGCGCCAGACCAGCGAAGAGTGCGGCGACGATGATCATGGCCCAGCCGGACACGCGCAGGAGCATGGTGTCGGATGGGCGCGGGACCGCTCGGCGGAGATCCGCCGGGGCGGCGGTGGTGCCGATGCGGGCGGGCACGACACGGCGGCCGCCCGGGCCAGGCGCCGCGAGGTGTCGCAAGGAGTTGAAGGAACGGCGGAACACCGCCCCGGCCGAAGCCGGGGCGGTGTCCACGTCGTGCGGTGCAGTCTCGGTCAAGATCAGATGACCGTGATCACGGCTGCGGTCTTGGTCCAGCCCGCACCGTTGATGTTGCCGTTGCCGCCGTAGGTCACCCACACCACGTAGGTGCCCTTGGCCAGCGCCTTGCCGAAGGCGTACTTCAGCGCGCCGCCGGAGCCCAGCGCCTTCCACGGGAAGGCGTACTTCACGACACCGGTGGACGTCCGGAGCTGTACACCCACGTTGCCGGTCGGGACCAGGCCCGGAGCCGTCACGCGAACGATGGTGTAGCCACCCGTCGAGGTGTGGACGATCTTCAGCGCGGAAGCGGAGACGGTCGCGGTCGACTTGGCGACCGAGTACGTCAGCGGCGTGGCCGGGTTCGGGTTGACCGGCGCAGCGCCGACACCATCGAGGTTGGCCGTGAAGCCGTCGCTCGCGCCGGTGCCGTACTGGAAGGTGCCGGCGGCCGGGGTCGGGACCGCGATCGGAGCGGCCGTGGTCGAACCAGCGGCGACGGTGGTGTTGTAGACGTTGCCGTTGATGGTCACCGCGAGGGTGCCACCACCGTTGCTGTTGGAGGTCACCGGGAAGACGAACGATGCCGTACGACCCGCCACGGCGCCCGTGATGACCGGCGTGCCGACCGTCGGGGTCGAGGCGACGTCAGCCGAACGGCTGATGTTGCCGCAGTTCGAGTCCTTGATGAAGCCGTACGCCTGGATCGTCGCCGAGTCGAGGCAGAACTTCGAGCCGCCACCGACGAAGGTGTCGTAGAGCGCGCGGTTCTTGACGCTGGCGTTCGGGTTCTTGATCGCGCGGGTCGCGACGATGTTGAAGACCTCACGGGTCAGCTTGGCCGTGTTGGCACCGACGGTCTCGGAGCCATCCGCCTTGTAGGTCGCGTTCGGCGAGTAGACGCCACCGTTGTCGGTGTACGGCAGGACCGAGTGGGCGGTGCCACCGACGGCCGAGTCGAACGGAACCAGGACGTAGTCCGTACCGGCGACCTTGGTGGACGGGTCAGCGATCAGGCCGTTGTGGTAGCCGATGAACTTCGCACCCGAGAACGGCGCGATGGTCGCGACCGAGGCCGAGTTCGGCTCGAGGATCGCGGTGCCGTCGTGCTCCTGGACCGGGTTGCCGGCCAGGTCGGTGTTACCGATGTACGCACCGGTCGCGGTCGGCGTGCCGTTGGTGGTCTGGAAGCTGTCGCCCTTGTTGGACCCGAGCTGCACGGCGTTGTTGACCGCGTTCAGGTCCTTCAGGAAGAACTGACGGCTGCCCGAGCCCGGCTTGGGGAGGTACGCCTGGATCGGGATGAAACCGGCGTCGGGCGTGCCCGCAACCGTCTCAGCCTGGAGGGCACCGGTCGTGGTGTTCACCTCGTTGACGTTGCCGAGGTAGATGTCGGCCAGGTTGGCCAGCGTCAGACCGAGGCCACCGTTGGTGAGCTTGAACGGGCTGCCCGCCGGAGCGGCGAAGCTGATCGAGTCGATCGCGAACGGGATCTCGGTGACGACACCGGCGCCGGCAACGTTGGCGTTGCCGCTGTTGGTCGCCTCGGTGCCCTGGAAGCCAGAAGCACGGGAGTAGTCGATGTCACCGCGGGCGACACCGTCGCTGCCGGTCGTACTGATGCCGAGGGATTCCTTGAGGGCGGTGTAACCCGCGCCCGAGCCATTCGGGTGGGCAGCCGGAGCGCCACCGCTGCGGTACGTGATCGCGGTCGTGCCCGTGGCGGTCCACGACGCGAGGTTCAGCTTGCCATCAGGCGTCGACCCGAGGTCCTGGCTGACGCCGTACTCGACGTCCTGGATCGTGTCGGAGCCGACGCCCACGAGGGTGTTGGGGCCGATCGCCGAGACCGCTGGGTCCTCCTGCGTTGCGGTCAGTGCCGCAGCCGCGGCGTTGGCGGCGGGGACCACGAGGCCGAAGCCCATCGTGGCAGCCGCAGCAAGACCGATGGTGGCCTTGCTGAAGGTGGATACCTTCATCGAATTTCCTTCCAGAAAGATGAGACCGAGCCGCTGATAGACGGCGCCAGCGGAAGGACGCTAGGTGTGCGATGGAGCCGCTTGGGGAGCATCGGGTGAATAGGGCGTGAACGCAGGGCGGGCATCAGGACCCGCTACGTGACGCGCGCAACAACGTGGGGCCAACAACGGCGCACGGAGCAAAGAAACACAGCGCCGCCAGTAGGCCGTACTGACCCGCCGCAGAGATGCTGGCCATCGGTGTGATCCCGCCCGGGAGCGCGTCACCGGCAACGGTCGTCTTCGTGCTCGAAGGAACTGCTCCCCCGCTGGATGCCGGCGGCGTGGTTCCGTTCGGCACCGAGCCTCCACTTCCGGCAGCAGTGCCGCTGGACGACGGGGTCGCCGTCGCGGTCGGCTTCGGCGTCGTGTGCTGGCTGCACTTGGGTGAGGCGACCTCGGCCCGCAGCGTCGCCGCCGCAGCGTTGGTCAGCGTCTTGTCGGCCGAGGTGAGCGACGAGTACCCCGGGGGGAGCTGTCCGAGCTGCGTACCGGGGGTCTGACCGGCTCCCGCGGCGTACGCCAGGAACTGCGCGTCTGCCTTGAGTGCAGGGAGGGCCGTGGCACACACGTTGACCGCCGCGTACGTACGCAGGGCCAGCGGATAGCCGCCGTTCACCGGGGCGCCCGGGTCGACCCCGAAGACGCCCGTGACGGACGTCGGGACCGAAGCGCCGGCGATCTGCGCGGCGATCGACGACGAGGTCGGCAGCACACCCGGGTTGGATGCGTTCGCATCGGGGACGACGGCAGCGCTGGGCAGGCCGTAGAGCGCGGCCGCCTCGGAGGTCGTGATCGCGATCTCGAACCGCACACCCGGCGTCTGCGCCCCCGAGCCGACCGCCTGCGGCGGCGACAGGGTCGGGTCGAAGATCGTCTTCTTGCCGGAGTTCGCGTTGACCACCTTGAGCGCCGCGTCGGCGAAGCTCGCCGCGTACGGGCGCATGTCCAGGGTCCCGTAGCCGGGCTTGGGCCAGTCCGGTCCGAGGTAGGACGTCTGGTCGTTCTTCGGGAACGAGTTGATCGACGCGTCGGTTGCCAGATTCAAGCCCGCGTACGCGGTGTTGATCGAGGCTCCGTCGACCTTCTGCCCGGCCAGGAAGCGCTTCGCGGCGCTGTCGGAGCGCAGCCAGGCCCAGACCTGCTTGGCCGCATCCGAGTTGCCGAACGGCGCGATCAGGCCATCCGGGATCTGGGTGGCGTTGAAGAATTTGAAGTCCGGGTTGAGCGCCAGGAAGTCAGGATCCTGCAGCAGGCTGTCCGGGTTGGTCGACGGGACGGTGGCACCCGCGCCGTGGCCGTCACCGGGGGTGTCCGAACGGTACGACTGGGTGAGCAGCTTGGCCACGATGAGTGGCGTCAGCTTCAGGTCGGTGACCTGGGTGCCGTTCTTGCCGTAGTCGGGGTTGAGGTGCTTGGGGTCGCTGACGTAGTTCTTATCGATCAGGTACGTGAACACGATCGCGGAGTTCGCCACCGGGGCGTACACCAGTGTGGAGCTCCCGGCGGCGCCCGAGTCGAGCGGTGCGGACTGGTAGGTCATCACCGGTCCGCCTCCGGGCACCAACGCCTGGCGCGCCTGCGGGTCGGTGATCCGGGAGTACCCGAAGGTCGTGCCCTGCCGGCAGAGCGCCGACTGCCAGGACGCGAACACGCTGCCGACGAACTCCGTGCCGGCGGTCGCGTACGTCGAGGAGCCGAGCTTGCAGTCGGCGCCGATCGGGGTGAAGCTCAGCGGGATCTGGATGCGGTCCTGCCAGGCCGACGCCGACAGCGGCGACCCGGCGACGTAGTCGAAGTTGCTGCCGTAACTACCGTCGTTCGGTTCATTCGCCGCCAGCTCACCGTTGAGGTTGTACTCGCCACGCGGAACGACCACGAGGTAGCAGGTGTCACCGGCGGCGTGGAGCGCCTGGTTGCCACACCCGAGGTACGGAGCGGTGAGCGCGCTCTGCAGGTTGAAGATGTACTGCCCGGTGCCGTCGTCTGCGGTGCGCGCGTACGTGACCTCGTTGGACTGGGCGGGGGTGAACGGCGGCGCGTTGTACTGGTCGTTCGTCCAGCCCAACGTCGACTTGTGCGGGTCGGTCGCGGACCAGAACGGAACGGTGCAGCCATCCGGCTGACCGAACTGGTGGTGCGTGAACTCCGCCGTGCAGGTGCCGCTCGGCAGCTGCTTCGGGTCGGCCTGCTGGCCGATGAGGAGGTCGCGGCTCGAGGCGGCGAGGCCGGTCTGCACGGCGTTCGCTGCGTTCGGCGTACCCCACTGGCACTGCTGCGGCGTCGGAGCCGACCCCGGGCTGGCCCAGCACTGCATGATCTGCAGATAGTCCGACGGGGCACCACTGCCCGCAGTCGGCTTGCCGCCGACCCACGACACCAACAGGCCCTGGTCGGTCAGGTCCTTGGTCTGGGAGACCGTGAGCTGCAGGTTCGAGAACTGCGACTGGTTCTTGTCCGACGGGTCGAGGGTCCGGCCGTCCTTCCAGTGGACGACGACCTGGCTCGAGGACGTACTCGCGACGCCGGCGACCTGACCGGTGCTGCCGGTCGTGGTCGTCACACCCGAGGAGGACGCCCCGATGGCCATCGCAGCCGACCAGCAACCAACTGACAGATCGGCCACCAGCAGCGTCGCGGCGACGTACTTGCGTCGCCCTCGGACGAACCACGGAGTACGCATCAGCGGGCCGCCCGCCGCTTGAGGAGGACCGTGATCGGCGGCGCCGCCACCAGTGCGACCACGCCGATCAGCGCCGCCCAGATCGCCCACTGTGCGAACGTCGAGCCCGCGTGGTCGGAGACGAGCGTCGGCGTCGCCGACAACTTGGTGCACTGACCGGTGTCGGGATCACAGGTGTACTGCCCGTTGGGGTTGGTCAGGCTGAGGCTGTTGCTGCCGCCACCCGCGCCACCCTTTCCCGTGCCACCCGGCGTGGTGTTGCCGGGTACGCCGGTCGTACCGCTGCCACCGCCGCCGACGACCGGAGAGCTCCCGCCGCTCGAACCGCTTCCGCTGGTGTGGTTGCCGACCGCGTTGTTGTCGCCCTGACCGGCCGAGCTGGAGGACGTCCCGTGGGATGACTTGCCATAGGAGCAACTGGCCGCCGCACCCTGCTTGTCGCACAGGTCGGGGTAGAGCGCGTTCAGGGCCAGGGTGTTCGTCCCGTTCGCGGAGAACGTCGGGTTGTTGCAACTGTTGATGTTGATGCTCGCAGTGGACGCACCGGGGACCTTCTTCACCTGGTCGAGCCCTGCCTTGGCGAGGTTGATCGGCAGCGGCGAATAGCCGAGGGTCGGCATGTCCTTCTGCCCGCTGCACAGGGCGTAGTTCGCGAACGCGGCGATCGTGTGGCCCGTGGTCGTGGAGACACCGTTGGTGGTCGCGGTCGGCAGCACAAAGTAGGAGTACGAGGAGATCGGGTACGCGCGCTGGTCGCCCGAGGTGTAGACGCCCGACAGATCCTGGGTCAGGTAGTTGCTGGGGTCCGAGGCGTTCATGTTCACCTTGGCGCCGAGCAAGGCGACAGCCACGTTGGAGGCGGTCGGCAAGACGTAGTAGCCGGAGTTGTTGAGCACCTTCGCGACCGGGTAGCCACTCTGGAGCGCGTACGAATACTGCACGTAGCCGATCGATCCCACATTGCCCGACTGGGACACGTACCCGGCGACGCCGGAGTCACCGCTCTGGCCCTTGAGGCTCGCCCAGCTGCTGCACCTGGACGGGTCGGTGAAGGCGCCGCAGTGCCACTGACCGGGGAAGCTCTTGGCGAGGTAGAGCGAGAACTGGTACGTCGAGCCGGACTGGTCGGCACGGATCACCGGGGTGATCTGCAGCGGAGGTAAGGCGACGCCCGGGTTGGACGCCTTGATCTGCGGGTCATTCCAGAGCTTGATCGTGCCCTGGAAGATGCCCGCGATCACCGGGCCCGACAGCTTGAGGTTGGTGAACCGCTGTCCGCCGACCGACAGGTTGTACATCAGCGCCGTACCACCGGCGACGTCCGGGACGTACCCGAATCCACGGCCCGGGACGCCGGGAGTCTGACCACCGGGCAGTCCGTACGGGACGTCGGAGGCGACGAAGTTGTCCGAGTTCCCGTTGGCGTAGTTCGTCAGGGCGGTGACGGAGGCGTTCGGTGCCCAGTTCACCTGGATGCCCGAGCTGTGCACCGCCGCGGCCCAGTCCTGGATGGCGTTCGAGGCCCACGACGAACCCTCACCAGTGATCGGGGTGTAGGAGTCGGCGAACGACGGTGCGACCACACCGACGACGGCCAGCGTGCTCAGCACCGCCATCACAACGGCCGCAACGCGGCGACGGATCAGATCAGACATGGGAGCTCCCAGGAACGGTCTCGGATACGGGCTCGGTCGGCGCGCTGGAGCGCTGGCCAACCGTGGACAGGAGGTTGCGGACACGACGGACCAGCAGGGCGCGCTTGCGCTTGCGCTCGGCCTTCTTGGCCACGGTCTGCGCGCCGAACCAGCGCGCCGCGATGAAGAGGATCAGGACCAGCGACATCAGGACGAGGGCGGTGCCGAAGCCACGCTGGATCATGACCTGCGTCGGGCTGTTCCTGGTGAACTCGAAGATGTTCAGCGGCAGCGATGGCATCGGTCCGCTGGTCGGGTCGTAGTTGATCGTCGAGGTGAAGCCAGCGGTCAGCAGGACCGGCGACGTCTCGCCGACACCACGTGCCGTCGCCAGGATGATCGCGGTCATCAGGCCGGATCGCGAGGTCGGCAGAACGACAGTCCAGACGGTACGGAAGTGGCTCGCCCCGAGGCCGAGACTGGCCTCCTTGAGAGTGTTCGGCACCAACCGGAAGACCACGTCCGAGGCACGGATCATGATCGGCAGCATCATCACGGAGATCGCCAGGCCGGCCGCAAGCCCTGATTTCTGGAAACCGAGCGCGAGGATGAACGACGCCAGGATGAAGAGACCGGCGACCACGGACGGCAGCGCGGTCATCGCCTCGACGATGGTGCGTACGAACTTCGTGAACGGGCTGGGGAACTCCGACAGGAACAGCGCCGTGGTGATCCCGAGCGGAATCGTGATCGCGAGCGCGATCGAGATCTGGATGAACGTGCCGTAGATCGCGTTCCAGACACCGCCCTTCGACAGCGCATCCAGTGGGCCGGTCGTCGACATGTCCTGCGTGAACAGGTTCCAGTGCATGAAGGCATGCCCGCCCCGGATGACCGTGTAGATCAGTACGGTCCCGAGGGTGAACACGAGGAGGAGTGCTCCGGACTGGACGAGGACAGCCACCACGCGGTCCAGGACGACCGAGGGCGTCTCGTCGAAGGACACGATGAGCGCATAGATGCCGACGAACAGCACGTACGCGATCAAGAAGAACGCCAGGAAGCCGCGGATCGGCGCGATCTGACTCGACAGGAACGCCGTCAGGGTGAACGAGGCGAGTGCTGCTCCACTCAGCGAGAGTGCGTCGCCGATGCGTACGCCTGCGGTGACCACACGACTCTCGGTCGCCGGCTGCTCCGCGTGCTGCGGGATGTGAGTCGTTGGCTTGCCGGCCTTCTCCGCCACGATCGTCATGAACTGGCTCCAGACCGCGACCGGGCGACGATGGACGATGCGGCGAAGTTGATGACCAAGGTCATCAGGAAGAGCGCCAGGCCGGCTGCCATCAGGGCGGAGAGGCCGAAGTGATTGGCTTCACCGAACTTGAGCGCGATCAGCGACGAGACCGAGATCGCGCCGGACTGCAGGATGTGCGGCTGGATCGTGAAGACAGGCGACACGATCATGAGGACGGCGATCGTCTCGCCGAGAGCGCGGCCGAGGCCGAGCATGGTGCCGCCGATCATGCCTCCCTTGCCGAACGGCAGGACGACCGAGCGGATCACACCCCAGCGAGTGGCGCCGAGCCCGAGTGCGCCCTCACGCTCGCCCAGCGGGACCTGCGAGAAGACCTCACGCATGATCGAGCTCACGACAGGGGTCACCATCATGCCGACGACGAGGCCAGCGATGAGCGTGGAGGACGTGAACGCGGCGCTGGACGGGATCGGGTTGTTGGGATCCTGCCCGTCGACCTTGAAGATCGGGATCCAGCCGAAATGGCGGGAGATCCACATCGAGACCGGGGCCACCCGGCTCTGCAGCAGGAAGAAGCCCCAGAGGCCGTAGACGACCGAAGGGATCGCCGCCATCAGGTCGATCACCGCGACCAGGAAGCTGCGCAACCTGGGCGTCGCGTACTCGGTGAGGAAGAGGGCGGTCGCTGTCGACAGCGGGACGGCGACGCAAATCGCGACCAGGGCGATCAGGATCGTGCCGACGAGGACGGCCGCGACTCCGAAGTGGTGGTTGTCGGTGTCCCAGGCCTGGGTGGTGAGGAACGACAACCCTGCGTTGCCGATCGCATCGGTGGCGCGCAGCGTCAGGAACAACCCGACGAGGAGCATGATCCCGAGCACAGTGACACCGCCGCCAGTGGCGACGATCTTGAAGATCCGGTCCGGGAGGTCGCGGACAACCGTGAGCTTTCGCGGCTGGTCTGCGAGTACGTACTCCTCGACGGCAGCGCTCGACACCCGGCCCCCTCTCCCCAAACAGACCTAAGTCAACTCATTCAATCGACGATTGAAACGACCGCTCAAGCGGCCACAGAACGGACTGAGTGTCGGGGTCTCCCGGTACCGATTGGGGAGGATCAGGTGAACGAATCCCAAACGTGGGCCGTCCACTCCGGTTTTCGGCCACGTGAGTTGAGTCTCAGCTGTTGAAACGCTGCTGGGCCTTCTCGAGGCCCTCGTCGACCAGGGTCTCGACGGCGTCCGCCGCGGTGTCGACCTGGAACGGCACGACCTTGCGCTCGGCCGGTGAGTAGTTCGAGAGGACGAAGTCCGCCACGTCCTGGCGCCCGGGCGGCCGGCCGATGCCGACGCGTACGCGGTAGAAGTCGCCACCCCCCAACGCGGAGCGGATCGACTTCAGACCGTTGTGGCCGTTGTCCCCTCCCCCGAGCTTCAGCCGGAGGGTGTCGAAATCGATGTCGAGCTCGTCGTGAATGACGATGAGGTGGTCGGGGCTGATCTTGTGGAAGGCGGCCAGCGCCTTCGTCGGGCCGCCGGTGTCGTTCATGTACGACCGGGGCCGGCCGAGGATCACGCGCGGACCGCCGATCCGCAGGCGACCCTCGAGCGAGTCCGCCCGACCCGACTTGTCCTTGGACAGGCTGCCGCCCATCCGGCGCGCGAGCTCATCGAGCACGAGATACCCGATGTTGTGGCGGTGCCCCGCGTACGTCGGTCCGGGGTTGCCGAGGCCGACGATCAACCAGGAGCCGTCAGTCATGCCTCAGATGATCGCAGGCACCCAGGGGTGGAGACGAAAATAGGGCGGATCGGCCACGTTCCCCGAAGGGAAGTGACGATCCGCCCCACTGTCATGGGATCGAATGCGATCAGGCCTCGGCCGTCTCACCCTCAACGACCGGCGCCTCGAGGGACGCGTCATCCATGTGCGACTCGTGCGACGCGGCCTCGGCGGCGGCCTGGTGAGCAGCCTCCTCGGCGGCTTCCTCGACAGCGAGCTCGGCCTCGGCAGCGGCGACGTCCTTCTTCTCGATCGCGATGAAGTCGATGTGCTCGATCACGCGACGGAGGTCGTCGACCTGGACCTGCTGGGTCTTGACGAACTGCGGCTTGCCGTCGACCTCGAGCTCGAGGATCGCGTGCTTGCCGTGGTGGCGCAGCGCCATCACGGTGCCGTGGTTCGGCAGGGTGATGTGGATCGGCTCGACGTCGTTCGCGTAGATCACGGCGGGGATGCGGCCCTCGCGGCGGGCGCGGCGGGCGGCGCCCTTGCCGAACTCGGTGCGGGCCTCTGCGGTCAGCTTCTCAACAGCCATGGTGTCCTCCTTGGGGAATGTCGATTCGGAGGCCTCGTACAAAGCGAAACGCCGCGCCCTGTGATCACAGCGGCACGGCGTCAGACGTCGTACGCCCTGTCGATCACGGAGTCGGAGCTCCCTCGCCGAGGCAACGAATGAATCCTCCCTCGGGATCGGCCTGACGACCAAATCCCGAGGGAGTCGGATTCAGCGGACCGAGTACGACTTCGCCGCGCTCTTGCCGGCGGCGTTGTACTTGTCGTTCGGCGTGGTGAGCCACACGGTCCAGGACCCTGTGCTGCGGATCGTGGCGTTGACCTTGTACGCACCCGTCGAGCTCAGCGTTGCCGTACCGAGCTTGACGGTCGTGGTGCCCTTCTTGCCCCACAGGGTCACCTGGGTGCCGGGACGCAGCGGCGTGACCTTGCCGGTAACGGCGAAGGAGCGGCCGTTCGACACCGAGGATGGGTACGTCGCGGCGATGACTGCCTGGACGTGGATCGTGGCGAACGACCCGCACGACGCCTGGACGGCGACCGTCGATCCGTAGCACCAGCGGTAGACGACGTTGTACTTCGGGTGCAGACCGACACCGGCGAACGGGTTGCGGCAGATGAAGGTCTTCATGTCGCAGGTGAGGTCATCGACAGAGGTGGCGGCGACGTTCGACTTTGCGGTCGCGTACGCGCTCATCGTCGGGTCGTGGAATGACAGCGTGGCAGTCGACGGGCCGCCGTACTGGGAGCTGCCGCCGATCGTCACGGCACCGCCGCTGGCCACGAAGGACGCGGACGGCTTGGAGACGACGTCGTTCGTCAGGTCTTCGTAGTCGGTGACCTGCAGGTTGCCGGGCGTGTCACCGAACACCACGTTCTGGAACGCGAAGTTGTGGGCGTCGCAGCCGAACTCGAGTGCCGCGTTCCAGCCGCCTGCCGCTTGGCCGTGGGCCACTGCGAACGCACTGATCGTGGCGGTACTGGTCGCGCCCGAGGGGTTGAAGTCAACGTCGAATGGCGTCCAGGTGTAGGTGAGGTTCGCGCCCGATACCTGCGCCCACGCGTTGGCCGTACCCGCGATCGGTGCTCGGCCGATGAAACCACTGCCGTCCGCGTTGTAGTAGTAGATGACGGCTTGACCGGAGGTCCCGTTGTAGACATCCGTGGAGAACACGGCCAGGTCCGCGGAACTGTTCGGGAAGATCGTCGGCCCGTACGAGCCGCCGGTCATCGAGCTGTTCGAGAAGGTCTGGGTCCAGATCCGCTGCGTCGACGGTGCGAGCGTGTCCAGCGGAGAGTTGGCGATCCCGAACGTCGGCGGCGGCGAGGCCGGGAACAGGTCGGCCGAGCACCCAGCTGAATCGATCGGTACGCCGCCGGCGATGAATGTTGCCAGATCGACAGCGAGTGACCTCGCGATCGTCGTGGTGTCAGCGCCGGCCGACGGCATCGCCGTCGCAACCAGGGCGACGGCGGACAGGGTGACAGCGACGATGCGACGCACTTGTGAACCTCCACTCGAGCGGTCGATCTGACCGCAGCGAAGGAACGCTATCTTGAACGTTGTCCAAAGGCCCACCGGATTGTCCGGAATTCACCCGAATTCCGACCTGGTCTCCGGTCAGGCGTGACCGTCGAACATCGAGGTCACGGAACCGTCCTCGAAAACCTCGCGGATCGCCCGCGCCAGCATCGGCGCGATCGACAGCGTGGTGAGCTTGTCGAACTGCTTCTCGTCACCGATCGGCAGGGTGTTGGTGACGATCACCTCGACGGCCGGGCTGTTCTTGAGCCGGTCCACTGCCGGGTCGGACAGGATGGCGTGGGTCGCGCAGATGATCACGCCCGCGGCACCGTCGTTCATCAGGGCCTCGGCGGCCTTCACGATGGTGCCACCGGTGTCGATCATGTCGTCGGTGAGGACACAGATCTTGCCCTTGACCTCACCGATCACGCGGTTGGCGACGACCTCGTTGGCGACGTCGATGCTGCGGGTCTTGTGGATGAACGCCAGCGGGACGTTGCCCAGCCGGGCAGCCCAGCGCTCGGCGACCTTGATCCGGCCGGCGTCCGGCGACACGACCGCAAGTTCCTGGTCGCCGTACTTGTTCTTGATGTAGTCGGTGAGCACCGGCAGGGCCATCAGGTGGTCGACCGGTCCGTCGAAGTAGCCCTGGAGCTGGTCGGCGTGCAGATCGATCGACATGATCCGGTCCGCGCCCGCGGTCTTGAACAAGTCGGCGATGAGACGGGCCGAGATCGGCTCACGACCGCGGTGCTTCTTGTCCTGACGGCTGTAACCCCAGAACGGCATGACGACGGTGATCCGCTTGGCGGAGGCCCGCTTGAGCGCGTCGACCATGATCAGGTGCTCCATGATCCAGTCGTTGATCGGGACCGTGTGGCTCTGGATGACGAAGGCGTCGGAGCCGCGTACGGACTCCTCGAAACGGATGTACGTCTCACCGTTGGCGAAGTCACGCGCATCGGTCGGGACCAGCGGCGTACCCAGGAGGGCGGCGACCTCCTCGGCCAGCGCCGGATGGGCGCGGCCGGTGAAGACCATCAGGTGCTTCTCGGTGGTCTGCTTGCTGATGTCCTGAGCGTGCTTGCTCACGAGTCCCCCTGGGTCCCTGTTCTCCGCTGCTGGCGGCCGGCCTCCGCCGCCTGCATTCTGTCGCATCCAAACCAGTCACGGCGAGACGGTGTTCGCCAGATGTTCACTCGTCGCCGTCGGTCGAGGCGGCCGCTTCGGCCGCCTCCGCCTGCTGCGTACCCGGGCGCTTGGCCTGGGCCCATCCCTCGATCACCCGCTGGGGACCGGCGGAGAGCGCCAATCCACCGGCAGGAACGTCCTCCCGAACCACCGTGCCGGCGCCCGTGGAGGCCCCGTCACCGACCGTGACCGGGGCGACGAAGGTCACGTTGGAGCCACTGCGTACGTGCGCACCGACGGTTGTGCGGTGCTTGTTGACACCGTCGTAGTTGGCGAAGATCGTGCCGGCGCCGATGTTCGTGCCGTCCCCGATCTCGGCGTCACCGACGTACGAGAGGTGCGGCACCTTGGCGCCGTTGCCAAGTTGGGCGTTCTTGGCCTCGACGAACGCCCCGATCTTGGCCGAGGTGCCGAGAGTCGTCCCTGGACGCAGGTACGAAAACGGCCCGACGGTCGCGAACTCACCGATCACCGCGAGGGTTGCATGGGTGCGTACGACCTCGGCTCCCTGGCCGACCTCGCAGTCGAGCAGCGTCGTGAACGGGCCGATCAGGGCGTCCTCGGCGATCACGGTGGCCCCTTGCAGGTGGCAGCCGGACAGGATGGTCACGTCCTCGGCGATCTCGACGTCGGCATCGATCCAGGTGCTCGTCGGGTCGGTGACGGTGACCCCGGCGAGCTGGTGGCGACGAACGATCCGGGCGTTGAGTTCAGCACCGAGCGCGGCCAACTGGGCACGATCGTTGGCACCCTCGGCCTGGCGGGCGTCGATCATCAGGTGGGCACCGACCGTCCGCCCGTCCTGACGCGCCAGGTCCACGGTGTCGGTCAGGTAGTACTCCCCCGAAGCGTTCGTCTGGCTGAGGCGCGGGAGCGCGGCGGTGAGGAACTCTGCCGAGAACAGGAGGATGCCGGAGTTGATCTCGGCGATCGCCCGCTCGGCGTCGCTGGCGTCCTTCTCCTCGACGATCCGGGCGACGTTGCCGCTGCTGTCGCGCACGATCCGGCCGTAGCCGGTCGGAGCATCGACGCCGGCGGTCAGAACCGTCATCGCACCCCCGAGAGCTTTGTGCTCGGTGACGAGCGCCACCAGCGTCTCGGCTTCGAGGAGAGGGGTGTCAGCCGTCAGGACCAGGACGTCCCCTCCCTCGGTCTGAGCAGCAGCCAAGCCGATCGCGGCCGCGTGCCCGGTGCCGAGCTGCTCCTCCTGGATGGCGATGACGACGTCGGGAGCGATCTCGGCCAGGTGCTGGGTGACGGCCTCGCGGCCGTGACCGACGACCACCACGACCTCGGTCGGCTCGAGCGCGTCGACCGCGGTCAGGACATGCCCGAGCATGCTCCGGCCGCCAAGGGTGTGCAGCGGCTTCGGCAGCTTGGAACGCATGCGCTTGCCGTGGCCGGCGGCGAGGACGATGACAGTCAGGCTCACGTGGTCAGCCTAGTGAATTGCGGGGTCACGTGATGCTGGCCACAGACCGATCGTGGTCACGGCTCTACGCTTCGGCTCATGACGAAGTCGACGCTGTCGCCCGTAGCCGAACAACTCCTCGACGCCCAGGTCGCCTGGCTGGTCGAGCAGCTGACCGGTCCGGCACTCGCCGACCAGATCGCTGCCGACCTGGACGAACTGCTGTCCGCTGGTTCGCGCCTGACTCTCGGCGACCTGGTCAGCGCCGAGGCGATCAAGCCGATCGCCCGCAGCCTGTTCACGGTCGTGCCGCCGAGCGCCGGCGCGGCGGCGGTCGCCGAGATGGCGGCCGGGGTCGTGTACGCGGGGCCGGGCCACCCGTTCGCGGTGTCGGACGTCCTGGACAAGGAAAACCTCGAGCGACTGATCGATTTCGGACTCGAGCGTCGCGCGATGCTCGGTGAGGCTCTCGACGAGTTGGCGAACTCGCCCCTGTTGGCCGCGATGATCTCCCGCGGCGTCAGCCGCGTCATCACCGACGCACTCGCCGCCAACAAGGCCGTGGCCGAGAAGATCCCGGGCGTGGGCTCGCTGGTGTCATTCGGGTCCAAGACCGCCGGCAAGGCTGTCGGGGCAGCCGCCGGCGCCGCCGAGGGATTCATGGGCGACGCCGCCTCCAAGGGCGCGGCCTTCGCCATGCGTCGGGTGAACAAGATCGTCCTGGACGCCCTCGGCGACCCGAACGCTCGCGAAGCAGCCCTCGAGGTCTTCGACATGTACGCCCACCAGTCGATCCCGACGCCGGAGAATTTCATCTCCGAGCACGAGGTCCGCGAGCTCGCCGCGATCCTGCACGACATCATCGTCGCCGGCTCCCCGACCGAACCGGTCCTCGCACTGGTCGACGCTCTCGTCGACGGCTTCTTCGCCGTGTACGGAGCCCACCCGGTGACCGTGCTGCTGGACGAACTCGACCTGTCCCGCGACACCGTCCTGGCGTACGCCGCCGGCGTGGTGCCGCAGATCCTCTCCGGAGCTCACGAGTCCGGCGAGCTCGAGCGGCTGGCGCGCGTACGCCTGGCGCCGTTCTTCAGTACGCCAGCGGTCGCCGAGATCCTCGGCTAAGGCCGCCCTCTCGGCGGGCCTCAAGGGCCCGCGACCGAAGAGCGGCGAACCAGACGCGCCGCCAGGGCCCCCAGATCAGGCGAAGCGGACGACGGAGGCCACACCCGCGACGAGGCAGTAGATGGCGAACGGGTAGAGCGACCGGTTCTCGAAGTACTTGGTGAGGAACTTGATCGAGGCCAGCGCGACCACAAAGGCGACGACGCACCCGAGGATCACGGGGCCGACGATGCCGTGGATCATCATCTGGCCGGTCGCCGGGTTGTGCTTGAAGAGCTCCGGGACCTTGTAGACGCCCGCCGCGAAGATCACCGGCGTGGCCAACAGGAACGAGAAATTGACCGCAGCTTCGTGGTCGAGACCTCGGAGCAGGCTGGCGACCATGGTGACACCCGAGCGGCTGATGCCCGCGAGCAGCGCGAGCGACTGGGCTGCACCGATCACACCGGCGTCGCGAAGACTGACCCGGGTGGTGACGATCGCCTCTTCCTCCTCGGCGCGGGAGGCGTACGACACGGTGGGCTCGGGTACGCGGCGGCGCAGGCGCTCACCGGCGAAGAGGATGGCGGCGTTGATCACCAGGAAGATGGCCGCCGCCTCCGGCTTGGCGAACAACGACCGGAGCTTGTGCTCGAGCGCGAGGCCGAGGATGCCGGCCGGGATCGTGGCGATCACGATGAGCCAGGCGAGCCGCTGAGTGGGGGTGGTGATCGACCGGGTGCGGATCGAGGAGAAGAACGCACCGATCACGCGCACCCAGGTCCGCCAGTAGAACGTGAGCAGCGCGAGCGCCGTGGCCACATGCAGCGCGACGATGAAGGCCAGGTACGGCGTGCCGTTGCCGGTCTCATCGGTCGCGAGGGCCTTCCAACTTCCACCCAACCAGGCGGGAACGAGGACCGCGTGACCCAGGCTGGACACCGGGAACAGCTCCGTGACGCCTTGGAGGACGCCGATGACGGTTGCTTGCAGCCAGTTCAGATCCACGGGTCGAACTCCTCGTTGTTGGTGGGCCAGCAGAAACGTACCCTGCCGCCCTGAGCGATCGTTGAACCAATCAAATGCCACCCGTCGGGTGGCTGGACGTACCCTTAAGGGCGTCGCGCGCGTCCCAGAGCGTCGGCGGCGACCTAGTCGGCTCTGCACAAGGACTCCTGCATGCGCTTCCCCGCTCGTACCCTGGCCCTGGTCAGCGCCACCGGCCTCGCCCTCGTCGGACTGACGGTCCCGAGCGCCTCCGCGGCGTCGACGACTCTGGCTGTGAAGCCCGGTCCGGCCTACGGAGCCAAGTCGACGACCGAGACCATCACCGGGACGGCCTACTACGCCGGCGACACCGTTGCACTGAATCTGAGCAGCGGCGGCACGGTGACCGCACCGCGTACGACGACCGCCGCGTCCGACGGCACCTGGTCGTACACCTTCAGTGCCGCCGACGTGCAGTCCGTCCCTGACGGCACCGTCACGGTCACTGCTGCCGAGACCTACTGCACCTTCCTGGGCGGCCCCGTCGGACCCGTGCCGTGTGCCGTGCTCCAGAACCAGACGACCACGCAGGTGACCGGCACTTTCGTGAAGGACTTGTACGTCCCGCCGGCACCGTCGCTCGCCGCGCTCGGGTCCAACTTCGTGATCAACAACGCCAACCAGAGCGGTGTCACGGCCACTGGTCAGGCTGAGGCGAATTCCTCGGTCACACTGAAGCTCGGCACCCTCACCCAGACGGCCACGGTGAACAGTTCCGGTCTCTGGTCGATGTTCTTCGACGCCTCAGGGCTCGCCGACGGCACGTACACCGCGAGTGTCACCGAGGCGGAGGCCGGAGGCGCGCACAATGTCGGCCCGGCCGCGACGAAGAGCGTCCTCAAGGACTCTGCCGCCCCGACGAGGACGGCCAGCTCGCCGGCCGCCGGATCCACGGTCGGCCCGCCCGCCAAGGTGTCCGTGACCTTCAACAAGACGCTGGCGTCGAACAGCACGATCACCCTCAAGACGAGTGGCGGTACGACGGTCACCTGCCCCGTCACGGTCAGCGGCACCTCCGTCAGTTGCGCTCCGTCGCCGGCCCTCAAGAGCGGCGGGTACACGGCCACGACGACGGCGTACGACGCTCACGGCAACGTCGGTACGTCATCGAGCTCGTTCACCGTCGACGCCACGGCTCCCGCGGTGACGAACCTGAAGTCCACCAACACGTCGGCCACCGCGACCAAGTCGACAGTCACCGGCGCGGTCTCGGAGGCCGCCACGCTCACCGTGACATCCGCCGACAGCACCGGAGCCAAGGCCTCGGCCTCGCTGAAGGCGACGAACGCGGGGAACTTCAGCATCGCCGTGGATGAGAACGCGCTCGGTGGCGGCACGATCACGGTCACGGTGAAGGCCGTCGACGTCTACGGGAACGCGTCGACCTACACGACGACCCACTCCCGGACGGTCCCGGCCGGCACCACGGTCAGCCTGTCCGTGCCGGGCTGGTCCGCCGTCGGGTGGCCCGTGACACTGAGCGGTTCGGTTCATCTGGCCAAGGCCGGCGCGTACGGCTCGGTGACGCTGGTCCACTCGAGCCTGAGCGGTAAACAGCAGGTCCTGGCGACGGTCAGCGTCGGCAGCAACGGCTCGTACTCGTTCCGGTACACGCCGGGCACCAGCGGCACCTACTACGCGATCTACAACGCGGTGTCGGGCTCAGGCGCGCAGTCGCCGACGTACTCCAGCCAGGTGAGGTACGCGATCTCCGCCTCGTCGGCCACCGGTCCCGCGAGCGCGAACGCTGTCATCGGCGGAGCGGTGCACAACCCGCCGGCCGGCGCGTACGTGCTCATCTACCGGAGGAACGCTGACGGGTCGTGGACCCAACTCGGCAAGGCGATCATCGACAGCACGTACCACTACCGCTTCACGGTGGTGCTGCCGAAGGGCTCGACGGCGATCCGCGTCACGATCCCGTCCAGCCACGGCTACTTCTCGAACTCCGCGAACTTCACGGCAACGCGGACCTGACCGACGCACTGAATGCCACGAGGGAGCCAGATCAGATCTGGCTCCCTCGTGGCATTTTCAGCAGATGCTGTGGCTCCCCGGGTTGGAGTCGAACCAACGTCCCTAATCCAGATTCAAAGTCTGGCGGCCCCTGCCGGCAGAGCAACCGGGGAATGGCCTCGTCGAGTCTAGGACAGTGAGTTCGTGTACGTACGAATCCGGTCCATCACCGCAGGGTCCTCGGTCTTCGCGAGTTCCGTGAGCAGTTCCATCACGACGTCGGTCAGTTCGGCGACGCGACGGTTGAGGCGCCGGTTCTCCTGGATGGCCTCGGTGTGCTCGGCCACCCGCGCCTCGAGCGCCTCCAGCCGGGCGATGACGGTGTTGTCGTCCATGACTCCTCCTCAGGTCCAAGCGATTTCGAAGCGGCAGACGGCGGGATCGACCCCACCGAAGAAGTCTTCGCCCTCGCCGAGGTACTCGCGATCAATCCGTCCGCCGACACCCTCGATCTCGGCTCGGATCACGGCAGGATCGAGTCGGTCGCGACGTCCGGGCCCGGGCATCGCGGGGGCCTCTGCGGCGGCCGCCGGGAACTCCACGAACGTACGGTGGCCGCGACCGCGCAGCGCGAACCGTCCCAGTCGCCAGAGGTCCAGTCGCGCTTCCGGCGTCAGGCATCCGAGGAGGTCGCGGGCGTACAGATGGCGGGGCTGGCGGGCGAGACGAGCGCCGACGGCGGCGACCGTACGGAACTCGCCGGGACGCAGGAAACCGGCGCCTTCGAGCCGATCAGCCACTCCCCTCCGCTCAGCCTCCTGGCGGATCACTGCGGCCGCGCCGCACCGTGCCTCCAGCGCGATCACGCGGTCCCCGCGGTCGAGGAAGCCGAACGTGTCGCGACCGGTCCCGGCACCGAGGTCCGCCACCGGCGCGTTGGCCGGCAAGGACTCGCAGACCCAGTGGAAGAACGAGCTCGGCTCGGTCGGGACGACCTTCCAGGCACCGTGGTCGTAGAACTCCGACCAGTCGGAGATGTCATCGCGATAGCCGCGGAGCCAGCCGTCGAGGCGGCGTACGCCCACCGGGTTGTCGTTGTACTTGAAGCTCGGATCGGGCGTACGCCAGTTCTCTCCGTACAAGAAGGTCAGCATCGCCTCTGGCTGGCGAGGGACCGGCATCTTGACCCCGGCGATGTGCATCTTCCTGACCGGCGAGATCACGGACCGGTCGAGGTGACCGTTGCGGTTGCCGAGCTGGAAGAAGGTGTCGCTGACGTAGAACGCACCGAAGACGTCGATCTGGACGACGCGGCCGTCGGCACCAGTGTGCAGCACCTTGAAGTCGGCGCCGGACATCCGTGCGGTCTCCCACCCGCGCCCGCGCATCATCCGCTCCACCCGGAACGACTCGCGGACGATGTCTGCCGGGTGCGTGTGCGCCGACAGAAAGCAGACGTCGGTATCGGAGTCGTACGCGAGCATGCCGCCGTCCCGGATCGCGCCGAGCAGGGCGCCGTAACAGAGGTACGCCTCGACGCCGGCGACCTTGGTCAGATCCTTGAGGACCTTCTTGGTGACCTTGAGAACCTCCGTCTTGACAGCACTGTCGGTGGCGCTGAACGACCGGCTGAGATGCCCGACCTTGTCGACGCTGAGCGGCTGGCCGTCGTCATCGACGACAGCGAAGCGGCCGCGCCAGGTCAGGCGTACGGTCTTGTCGAACCAGACCTTCGAACCCGAGACGTCGGCGAGGCGTACCCGCCCGCGACCGTGCAGGAACGGCTCCAGCGCATCCGGCCAGCGCACCCGCCATCGCCCCTCGATCAACTCCGCGTCGCGAGCCGGCGTGAAGGACCAGAGGTACGAACCGTTGAGCGTGATGACCACCGGCTCCTCGATGCTGCCGGGGACCGTCACCGCCTCGCGTGTGACCGACGCCGTCACCGGCCTCGAGCCTCGGCCCGAGCGATCATGGCGCGCAGCGCCGTGCTGGAGGTGTGCGCCGTGTACGGGAAGTACTCGACCCGCGCACCGACCTCAGCCATCAGTTCCTCGAGCCGGTCACCCTTCGGGGTGCCCTTCCAGTCGTCGCCCTTGAAGAGCACGTCGAAGCCGACCTCACGCCAGGCTTCGCGCTTGTCCGGCGTGGTCTCGACGTACGTCTCGTCGACGATGCCGATGGCGCCGACGATCTCGAGGCGCTCGGCGAGCGGGACGGCCGGCTTGAGCCCCTTGGCCGCCTCACACATCTCGTCGGAGACGACCCCGGCGACCAGGATGTCGCAGTGCTCCCGTGCCTGTCGGAGCATCGTGAGATGACCGATGTGGAAGAGGTCGAAAACGCCGGGGACATAGCCCTTGATCGCTCCCGCCATGTCGCCACCCTAGTGGCACCGGTCGGAGGTTCCTGTGCGAACCACGCGCACCACCTGAGAGTTGGGTGACCACAATCACGGGCAATGAGACGGCCGTCACGGTCCGGATATCTGGTCCGCTGTGTCCCGCGAACTTACGCTGCTGAAATGCGTTCAGTAGCCGCTTTCGCGGTCCGTCGGGGACCCCTGGTCCTGGTGTTGTGGCTCCTCGCGATCGTCGGGGTCAACGTGCTCGTGCCGCAGCTGGACTCGGTGATCAAGCACGACAGCACGGCCTTCATCCCGCCGTACGCAACCTCGATGCAGGCTTTCCGCCACCTCGACAAGGCTTTCACCGGCGGCCACAGCCAGAGCTTCACGTACGTCGCCGTCGAGCGCACCACCGGCCTCGCGGCCGCCGACCGCACGTGGTTGCAATCGCTCACCACGCAACTCGCCGCCGACCCGACGCATTTCAGCAACGTGCCGGACCTGTCCCAGCCGGGGATGTTCGACGCACTGACCAGCAAGGACCACCAGGCGCTCTACCTGCAGATCGGCCTGCCCGGACCGGTCGGAGCCCCTCAGACCGACGCCCAGGTCACCCTCCTGCGCGACCACCTCGGCACGGCCCCGCCAGGGCTCACCGCGTACGTGACCGGCACCCCGGCCACGATCGCGGACACCCAGGACACCATCCAGAACAACATCACCAAGATCACGCTGATCACGGTGCTGCTGATCGGCATCATCCTGTTCCTGCTGTATCGATCGATCCCGATGACGGCAGCGGTGCTGACCTTCATCGGCGCGGCGCTCGCACTCGGTCGCGGCGTGGTGGCACTGGCCGGCGAGTGGCACATCTTCCACGTGTCCACGTTCACTGCATCGTTCGTGACCGCGGTCGTCCTCGGCGCCGCCACCGACTACGCGATCTTCCTGCTGAGCCGCTTCCACGAGCTCCGGCGCGCTGGCGTCGAACCACTCGAGGCGGCCCGGGAGGCGACCGTCAACACGGCCTCGGTGATCGTCGGCTCGTCGCTGACCGTGGCCCTGGCGATGGCGTCGATGGCCTTTGCGCACATCGCGATGTTCAACACCACAGGCCCCGCCGTGTCGGTGGCCATCCTGGCCACCCTCGCCCTGAGCCTGACGTTCCTCCCGGCGTTCATGGCCTTCGCGGGTCCGCGGGGCTGGCTCGACCCGAAGCGTCAGCGGTCCGAGGCCACCTGGAACCGGCTCAGTGCGTACATCGTCGCCAAGCCGGTACGGGTCCTGGCCGCCGGCTTGGTGCCGCTGATCCTGCTGGCCGCGTTCTACCCGTTGGCCAAGGTCTCCTACGACCAGCGGCGTACGCTCCCCGCCGGTGAGTCGAGCAGCCTCGGCTATCAGCTGCTGGACCGACACTTCCCGGCCAACGAAGTGCTGGCCGACTACACCCTGATCACGGCCGACCACAACGTTCGCAACCCCCGCGACCTGGCTGCCATCGAGAAGGCCGCCTCAGCGGTGGCCGCCGTCCCCGGAATCGCCTCGGTGCGTACGGTCACCCGGCCGCTCGGCACCACGATCCCGCAGGCGTCGCTGGCCTACCAGATGGGCCAGGCCGGCAAGCAGCTCGGCGCCGCCTCCACGCAGGTGTCCCAGGGAGCGACGGCTGCCCACCAGCTCGGGGCGGGCGCCACCCAACTCAGTTCCGGTGCCAACCGGGCCGCCTCAGGTGCGCAACAGATCCTGTCGGGTGCGAACCAGCTCGCCGCCGGCATGCCGCAACTCGCCGCCGGAGCGACCTCCGCCCAGGGCGGCAGCAGCCAGCTCCGCGCGGGCGCGAACCAGCTCGCCGCTGCACTGAGCAGCGGCGCCGACCAGGCGCAGGTGGGCGTCGACGGCCTGGGTCTGGCGTACCAGGCGCTGCAACAGAGCCTGCTGTGCGGCGTCGACCCGTACTGCTCCCGCGCACGGACCGGCATCGGGCAGATCTACGTCGCCGAGCGGGACCAGTTGATCCCCGGCATGCGCCGGGCGGCCGCCGCGGCTCGGCAACTCGCCTCAGGTGCCGGCTCGCTCTCGGCCGGCCTCAGCCAGCTGCAGGCAGGTCTCGCGACGGCGAACAACGGCGCCACCGCCCTGCGCAACGGTCAGGCCCTGCTCGCCTCCAAGCTCGGCGAGCTTGCCAACGGAGCCGGCCAGGTGGCCACCGGAAGCAACCAGATGGCCACCCAGGTGACGACGCTCGGCGCGGGCCTCTCGCACGCGTCGGACTACCTGAACGGCGCGAGCAGCGCCGCTGGCAGCACCGGCTCGGGCGGCTTCTATCTGCCTCCTGCGGCCTTCAGCGATCCTCGCTTCGCGACCGCGGCCAACGCGTTCATCTCCCCCGACGGCAGGTCAGTCCGGATCATCTCCATCAGCGCGACCGACGCGTTCGGGAACGCCGCGATGGACCGGGTCCCGACGATCATCGCGGCGGTGCACCAGGCCCTCGCCGGTGGGCCGATGGCGAACGCCCAGGTCGAGATGACCGGTCTCGCTCCGGCCGACCGCGACATCCATACGCTGGCCAACAGCGACTTCAACCACACGGCGATCGCGGCGCTGCTCGTCGTCCTGATCGTGCTGCTCCTCCTGCTCAGGAGCGTCCTCGCCTCGGTCTTCCTGCTGGCGTCCGTGATGCTCTCGTACGCCGCCGCCGTCGGGCTCGGTGTCCTGGTGTGGCAGGACCTCTTGGGCAAGCCGCTCGACTGGACGGTGCCGTCAATCGCCTTCGCGCTGCTCGTGGCTGTCGGGGCGGACTACAACATGCTGCTGGTCAAACGCATCCACGAGGAAGCGCCCAACGGGGAGCGCCCCGGCATCGCGCGAGCGGTGGCGGTGACTGGCAGCGTCATCACCGCGGCCGGCCTGATCTTCGCCTCGAGCGTCTTCGCGATGATGTCCGGCAACGTCCTGACGCTGGAGCAACTCGGCTTCACCATCGGGATGGGCCTGCTCCTGGACACCTTCATCGTGCGTACGCTGGTGGTGCCGGCGTTCGCGACGCTGGCCGGACGCAACCTGTGGTGGCCGAGCAACCGGCGCGACGTGGCCACCCACGATGGGGTGGCGCCCGAGCCGGAGTTGGTCAACGCCTGAGGCTCAGTGCTCGGGGTTCAGCACGAAGCGACCCACCGACCGGTCTTTGATCGCGTCGCGGGCGGGGAGCACGCGACCGTTCATGGCGATCCAGACGCCTGCCGGGGCCAACTGAGCGGCCATCAATCCGGCGCCGAGGTTGAACGCTGCGTCTGATTCCTTCATCGCTGCCGGCTGCATCGCGCCGGTCAGGACCACGGTCCGGCCTCCCAGGTCTGCGGCATCAAGGAGCGCCCCCGTCTCGGTGAGGGTGTCCGTGCCGTGAGTGATCAGGATGCAACGCTCGGGCGCGGTGCGTACCGCCTCCAGGATGCGCGCCCGGTCGGCGTCGTCGAAGTCGAGGCTGTCCTTGGCGACGACGGATTCGACGACGACATCGACCGCGTTGTTGCCGATCGCGAGCAGCTCGACCACCGCAGGCTCATCGATCTCCATCTCGCCGCGGGCCGAGTAGAACTTGTCGATCGTTCCGCCGGTCGTGACGATCCGAACGGTCACGTGTGGATCGGGGTGCCCGGCGCTTGTCACACGCTCAGCCTAGGGCTGCTCCTCGGGCTAGCGTGAGTGCCGTGAACCTTCCCGTGGTGCCGCCCGTCCTCCCGATGCTGGCGAAGCCCGCCAAGACCTTCCCCACCGAGGGCTACTCGTACGAGCCGAAATGGGACGGGTTCCGGTGTCTGGTATTCAAGGACGGCGACACCGTCGAACTCACCTCGCGCAACACCAAGCCGCTGACCCGGTACTTCCCCGAGGTCGTCGAGGCTCTGCGAGAGGTGCTGCCGGACCGGATCGTGCTGGACGGCGAGATCTTCGTGGCCACCGGTTCGCGGTTGGAGTTCGATGTCCTGCAGGAGCGGATCCATCCGGCCGCCTCGAGGATCGCTCGCCTGAGCGCCGAGACGCCGGCGCAGTACGCGGCCTTCGACCTGCTCGCACTCGGCGACGAGGCTTACCTTGATCGGCCGTTCTCCGAGCGACGAGCAGCGCTCGAGTCGGCGCTGGCCGGGCTGTCGTCACCGACCGTCGCCCTCACGCGTACGACCACCGACCCGGCGGAAGCGGCGGCGTGGTTCACCCAGTTCGAAGGCGCCGGACTCGACGGCGTGATCGGGAAGCCGCTGGGCGGGACGTACACGCCGAACCAGCGGACCCTGCTCAAGTTCAAGCACGAGCGGACGGCCGACGTGGTGCTCGTCGGTATGCGCGAGCACAAGAACTCGACCCCCGAGCGACGCCTCCTCGGGTCGATGCTGTTGGGCTTGTGGGAGGGCGACAACCTGGCGCACATCGGGGTCGCGGCGTCGTTCACCGAGAAGCGTCGGGCCGAGCTGTGGGACGAGTTGTCCGCACTGGTGGTGCCGATGTCCGAGCACCCGTGGGCGGCCTGGGAGGAATGGGCTGTCGCCAACCCCTCACGCGCAGCTGGGACCCAGTCGCGCTGGTCAGCCGGGAAGGATCTTTCCTTCACTCCCCTGCGCCCGGAGCGAGTGCTCGAGGTCGCGTACGACCACATGGAGGGTCGCCGTTTCCGACACACGGCTCAGTTCCGGCGCTGGCGGACGGACCGCGACCCGGAGACGTGTGGGTACGACCAACTCGACGAGCCGGTGTCGTACGACCTTGCGGATGTGCTGGGGCGCTAGCGGGCGACGATCTCCACCCAACGCATCGGGGCATGGAACACGCCGTCTCCGAAGCGGTCCCGCAGCGCCGTCGCGGCCAGTCCCACGGCGCGCCCCAGGGTCATCGTGGGGTGTCTCTCGATCTCGCCCCGCAGCGGCGTGCCTTCGCAAACCGCGATCGCGCCGTCACGCGCGTCGGTGATGCAGACGCCGTCGACGCGCGAGAGCGCGACGTCGGTGAACCCGGCCTCGATGAGTTCGGATGTCAGAGTGTCGTCCTGGGCGTGGCCGTACGGGGTCCGCACGAGGAAGTCCAACTCGACCTCGCCGGCCTCCAGCCGGAGCGCCTGCGTCACGACATCTGAGATCGCGTTGTTCTCGATCGTGTCCCACACCGTGAACACGAAAGACCCGCCAGGCTTCAGCACCCGCCGGGCCTCGGCGTAGCCGCGTACACGATCCGGGAAGAACATCGCCCCGAACTGACAGGTGACGACGTCGAAACTGGCGTCCGGATAGCGCAGGTCGAGGGCATCAGCGACGTCCCACGTGACCCGTTCGCTGGCGGTCCGCCTCAGTGCGGCGTCGATCATCGGCGCATTCAGGTCGGTCGCAGTGAGGTGGGCCGGAGTGGCGGACAGCAACTCACGCGTGAGGGCGCCGGTGCCGGCAGCCGTCTCCAGGATGCTGACCGGCTCCAGGGCCGCGATCACTGCCGCGACACTGCGCGCCGGCTCCTCGAAGAAGATCGGCACCAGGAGGTCGTCGTACATCAGGGGGATGTTGCCGACGAATGCCGCGTCGTTGGTGCTTGCCTCGGCCATGTCGAACTCCTCGTTCAGGACGGTCCGAGAGGACTTCAGCGTACGCCCGAATCCGACCGGTGAAGCGGGGCGAGGAGGCGGATATCGCACTAGGCTGCGGCCATGGTCTCCGGAGGGACGACCCCGAACCCGCTGAGCCGGTACGTCCCGCGCCTGCTCATCGAATGGTTGCGCGATGCTCCGGACACCCACCATCGGATCATCACCGGCACCTGTGTCTTCGCTGACCTGTCGGGCTACACCGCCATGACCGAGCGCCTGGCCGCGCAGGGCACCGCGGGGGCGGAGGAGACGGGCGAGATCCTCAACGACGTCTTCGAGGCACTGCTCTCGGCGGCGTACGACTTCGGCGCCGGTCTGGTGAAGTGGGGCGGCGACGCGGTGCTGCTGCTGTTCCACGGCGAGGCCCACGCGGTACGCGCGACGCGAGCCGCCTGGGTCATGCAGAACACGATCGCGCGGGTCGGCAAGGTGTCCACGTCACGCGGTCCGATGCGCGTGCGGATGTCCGTCGGCATCCACACCGGCGACTTCCATTTCATGCTCGTCGGGCGGCACTTCCAGGATCTGGTCGTCGCCGGGCCGGCGATGACGGCGACGGCGCGGATGGAGGCGATCGCCGACCCGGGTGAGGTCGTCCTGAGCGACGCCACCGCCGCCTTCCTCGAACCGGACAGCACCCGGCTGCTGCCGGCGGACTGCCACCTCCTCATCACGCCGCCGGACGCACCGCTGCTCCCCCGGCACAGCGCACTGCAGGCCGATGTCGATCTCGGCGGGCTCTTCGACCCCGTGCTTCGCGACCATCTGATGGCCTCGCGCGGCGATTTCGAACACCGGGCCGTCGCCGCGGCTTTCGTCGCCTTCGGCGGCACCGACGATCTGCTCGACGCCGAGGGCACGAGCATGATGTACGCAGCGATCGACGACCTGGTGAGTCACGTCCAGGAGATCGCCGCCGAGCACGGCGTGGTGTTGCTGACGACCGATCTGGCCGAGGACGGCGGCAAGTTCCTGCTGGTCAGCGGCGTACCCAACAAGCCCGGCGACGACGCCGCGCGGGTCCTGGCCACGGCCACCTCGGTCGTCAACATTCCGACACGGCTGACGTTGCGCGCCGGGGTGACGTACGGGCGGGTCTTCGCCGGGGATTTCGGGGCACCGTTCCGCGGGACGTACTCGCTGGCCGGCGACGTGATCAATCTGGCGGCCCGACTCGCGTACTCCGCCGAGGACCGGCAGGTGCTCACCACCGCCGACGTTCTCGATCACACGGACGGCTCGTTCATGGCGCATTCGCGGCCGCCAGTCACGGTCAAGGGCAAGAGCGACCCCGTCCACCCGATGAGCGTGACCCGGCGGGCCACGGTCGACGTTGCGGCTCACGCCCAGTTGCCGCTGATCGGCCGTGACGCCGAACTCGCGACCCTCGTCGCGGCGGAGGCCGGAGCATCCGAAGGGCACGGCGTCGCCCTCGACGTGGTCGGCGTTGCCGGCATCGGGAAGTCGCGCCTGATCGCGGAGTACGAGTCGGTGGCAGCCGTGCCGGTCGTCCGCGTCGACGGGGACCTGTACGCGCCGACCAGGCCGTACGCGTCCGTGCGTCATCTGTTGCGTTCTGCCCTCGACGTCGGGAAGACCGCCGATGCGGGAGTCGTCGGGGAGGCCCTCACGGCCGCTGTGTCCTCCGTGGCTCCGCATCTGACCCCGTGGCTGCCCCTGCTGGCCATCGCTGCCGGAGCAGCGGTGCCGGCGACCGCAGAGGTCGACGCGCTCGACTCGACCACCCGCGCCGAACGACTCCGCCGGGTCACCAGCGAACTGCTCGGTGCCGTCCTCACCTCCCCCACGGCCCTGGTGTTCAACGACACCCACGCGATGGACGACGCCTCGGTCGGGCTGATCCGACAACTGTGCAGCGACGTGCAGGACCGCCCGTGGTCGATCGTGATCGCGCGTCGGCCCGAGGCGCGCGTGGAGTCGACGTTCCCGAACTCGAGGGCGGTCGCCCTCGACACCCTCACCATCGACGATGCCGACGCGCTCGTCGTCGCTGCATCGACGATCCGCATCCCGGCTCCCCGACGCGCGGAGCTCTCCGAACGCTCCGGAGGCAACCCGCTGTTCCTGCGGGCTCTGGCCGAGACCGTCTCGGCTGGACGGGACCCGGACGTACTCCCGAGTGAGATCGAGGACGTTCTCTCGGCCCACATGGACCGGCTCTCACCCGAGGAGCGCGGCTGGCTGCGTACGGCCTCGGTCCTCGGCACCCGGGTCGATCCGGACCTCCTCACGGAGATCACCGACGAGCCGTTCGACCCGTCCGGATCGCCGCGACTGAGCGAATACATCCGCCCCGAACCGGACGGAATGCTGGTCTTCGCGCACCACCTCATCCAGAGGACCGCGTACGAGGCGCTGCCCTTCCGCCGACGTCGCACGCTGCACGCGCGGGCGTCGTACGCCATCGAACGCCGGGCCGGCGACAACCTCGACGACGCCGCCGATGTCCTCGCGATCCATTGCCTGCGCGGGCAACGGTTCGACGCGGCCTGGCAGTACGCCCGGACGGCCGGGCGGAGGGCACGAGAGAGGTACGCACTCAGCGAGGCGGCCGCGAGCTTCGAAGTAGCCCTCGAAGCAGCTGGATCCATCCCCGGTTTGCCTGCACGCGAGGTGGCCGCTGTGGCTGAGGACCTGGCCGAGCTGCGCTTCGCCATGGGTCAGAACGAACAGACCGAGCACGCCCTGGCACTCGCCCGTCGCGCCGCACGGGACGACCATCGCCGCAGCGCCCGCATTTGCCTGCTCACATCACGGCAGCGTCATTCGGAAGGCCGCTATCCCGAAGCGCTGCGGTGGATCACACGCGGGCGAGCCCTTCTAGACCCGACAAATCGAGATGACCTCCGGCTTCTCGCCGAACTGGCCGAATGCGCATCCGGAATTCACCAGACCCGAGGATCGGTGCAAAAGCTCCGAACATGGGCCGAGACGGCGACGGACGAAGCTCGTCGATGCGGCGACACCCAACTCGCAGCAAGCGCGCTCAGCCAGTTGGCCATCGCGAAAGCTCAAGCAGGCGAGACTTGGGACCCAGTGGATATGGCCGAGTCAACGTCATGGAACCTCAAGGTGCTGGGCGAAATCACCAACCGCCTCGGGGTCGCTGCGTATTACGCCGGCGATCTCGCCACTGCCGAATTCCGCTACGCCGAGGCAGAAGTTCACGCGCGGAAGGCAGGGCAAGAATCCAAGGCCGCCGTCTACCTGGCCAACCGCGCAGAGGTGCTCGTGAACCTGCAGCGATTTGAGGAGGCGCTGCCATTGCTTGACCGAGTAATCGATGAACTTCGGAGCACCCAGTCGAACGTGTATCTACCGTTCGCCTTGGCTCTGATGGCACAGGCGACATACGGCGCTCGCGGCGCCGACGCAGCATTGCCCATTTTCGAGGCCGCCCACCAACACGCTCTTGAGTTCAACGATTCCGACGTGGTCACCGAATCCGCCTCATGGATCGGTCGGATCGGCCGCGACGTTTCGAATCTCAGGGCGTGACTTTCGGGTCTCCCGGGCCCGCATGAATCGTCAAGGTCACGGTGCCGCCCGATTCAGCAAACGTGAAGCATGGCTTGGTGTCGACACTGCCGCACGGCAGGAGTGCCGCCTCATACAGCCCGTCACTCGCGACAAACACTGAACGACTGGTGCGCCCGTCGGTATAGCCAGAAAAGGCCTGCGGCGAGCCGAAACAACCCAAGTAGTGCGGGTGCGCCTTGTGGGCAGCCGAAACCGCGTTCCCATCCGCCCCGGTCACCGTGTACGTCACCGTCTTGGGAGCGTCGGCCGCGTCGCTGGAGAAGATCGCCATCGCTCCCGCGTCACCGCCGCCGGTGGGGCAGTGGAGTTTCTGATCGGTGACAAGTTCGGCGGTCACGGTCTGGCTGGTGCGCGAGGCATTCGCGGCGACAGTCAACGTCGTGCTGCCCAGAGTCACCGGGCCGGTCGTACACGCCGCGCCGGCATCACAGTGCGTCGACGTATTGGTCACTGCCTGGGTCGGCTTGGTGCCGCAGGCGGCGAGGAGAAGAAGGAGCGCACTTCCTGCGCTCGCAAACACGGCCATACGCCGCTGGTGGGATGCGGTCATGAGCCGAGTATGGCCCTGGCGGAGCATTTCAGAACAGCCCCACTTTTCTGGGATCGAAATGGCCACATTGTGATCGACGAGACAGTCATTGTGATCGAACCCACCGGCTGAACGATGGCATTCAGAATGCCCCAGTGCTTGAGTCAGAAATAGACCACGTCAAAGGAGACGCCATGAGCGAGATGCCCCACCTGAACGCCATTGGAAACTCATTCTTCAACGGAAATCAATGGGCGGTCGTGACGCCGCACCATTGGAATGACGCGCTCCCCGCGTGGGCCGTCGACGTCGCCGCGATTCTCGCAACCGTCGCAGCCCTGATCACCCTCACCCTAGTATTCGCCCAGTCCTGACCGCCCCGCCCACGGCGGAGGGGGCCGCGGGTGCATTCGACGCTCGGCGGTGCGTAGCACGCGTGCTACGGTCGTGACATGAGTACGCCCACGACCCTCTCGCAGCGGGAGCTCCGCAACAACAGCGCCCAGGTGTTGCGCGACGTCGAGGCGGGCCAGTCGTTCATCATCACCAACCACGGGCGACCGGTCGGCCGCCTGGTGCCGATCCAGGAACTCGGCCTGCCGATTGCGGTGCCCGCGAACCCGATCCGCCCAGCGACGGAGATCGTGGGGCACAAAGTCGACCGCTCGTCTGCAGAGATCCTCGATGAGCTCCGCGCGGACCGCTTCTGATGTACACGGCTTATGTCGACAGTTCGCTGCTCGTGAAGGTGATGCTGGAGGAAGTCGAGTCCGCCGCGGTCCGCGAATGGGTATCCGGCAACATCGTGCTCGTATCGAGCAGGCTGCTTGAGGCCGAGATGCGACGCGTGGCCGCACGATCTGGCATACCGCAGGCGGACGCCAGCGAAGCCCTCTCGTACGTCAACTTGGTCGATGTCCCGCCGTCCGCCTACTTCGGCGCCGGAATCCATCCCGATCCCGATCTGCGAACGCTCGACGCCTTGCACGTCACAGTCGCAACGATGATCGGCGTCGACGCCATCGCCACCTACGACGTGAAGATGGCAGCCACAGCGAACGCCGTGGGATTGGCCGTCATCACTCCGTCGTGATGCGGTTGCCGTCCTCGTCCCAGTGCTCGGCCACCTTCTTCGACGGCTGTACACGAGGGGGCTCCCCGGCCATCTTCGGATAATCCGGAGGGAAGTTCAGTTCGCCGCCCGGAAGCGTCTCCCAGAGGTGCAGCAGCGGTTCGAGGGAGTACGCCTCGTCGTCGATTGCGGCCCAGGACTCGACAGGTTCCGACGACGCCAGCCGCTCACGCACCGTGAACAGATTGAATTCCTGCGGGTCCTTCAGCTCCGCCACCTCGGCCCAACTCAACGGCGTCGACACCGGCGCCCCGGGCTTCGGCCGCAACGACCACGCCGAGGCGATCGTCCGGTCGCGGTTGTTCTGGTTGTAGTCGACGAAGATGCGCTCCCCTCGCTCTTCCTTCCACCACGCCGTGGTGACCCCGGAGTCGCGCCGCTCGAGTTCGCGACCGAAGCCGATCGCCGCGTGGCGTACGTCCTCGAAACTCCACTCGGGCCGGATCCGTACGTACACGTGGATGCCGCGGTTGCCCGAGGTCTTGGCGAAGCCGCGCATCCCCAGATCGCGCAACAGCTCATCGGCGACCAACGCGACCCGGCGTACGTCGGCGAACGTCGTCCCGGGCTGGGGATCGAGGTCGATCCGCAGCTCGTCGGGGTGATCGACGTCCGCACCTCGTACGGCCCAGGGATGGAACGTGAGCGTGCCCATCTGGGCAGCCCACACCATCGAGGCCGGTTCGGTCAGGCACAGTTCGTCGATCGGTCGGCCGTTTGGCGTCGTCACCTGGACCGTCGTCAGCCAGTCAGGCGACCCCTTGGGCAGTCGCTTGGAGTAGAAGCCGTCGCCGTTCTGCTGCCCCATCGGACCGACCGACAGCACCATGCCCTCGCGCCATCCGCCCGGCCAACGCTCCAGCGCCACCGGCCGGTTGCGGACCGCGCCGAGCATCGGCTCGGCGACATCCGCGAAGTGCTGGGCCACCATCAGCTTCGTGACCTCGGGTGTCCACTCCGTCGCCTCGTAGATCACCCGCTCGGGACTGGAGATCCGCACCTCACGCTCACCCGCGAGTACGTACGCCTCAGATGCCTTGGCCACGAACTGCCCTCGCCCTCATCCATTCCTGCATCGCACCCAGACCTCGTCGGATGGCGCGGATCACCACGAAGAGGATGCCGATGCCGCACACCAGCAGGACGCCTGCGATCGACCCGGCGATGATCGGATGCGCCAGCGCGAGAGCCATCACCGCGAGCACCAGACCGTCCTCGCCGAACGACAGCAGCAGGTTCGTGAACGGCTCGGGCAACGTGTTCGCAGCAAGCCTGGTGCCAGCCTTGGTCGCGTGCGCGCCGAGAGCCGTGCTGCCGCCCACGAGCGCACTCCACCCCTGATTGAGGCTCTCGTGGATGTTGTGGGCATTGCCGGCGATCAGCGCGCCGACCGCAGCTCCCACAGCCGGACGGATGAAGGTCGAGACACCGTCCCAGACCGAGTCGAGGTACGGGATCTTGTCGGCGACGAATTCGAACGCGTACATGAACGCGGCGACGGCAAGCACCGGCCAACTGCCCAGCACGTCCGGGATCATCTGGACGTGACCGATCCGGTCGGCGATCCCGAGGACGAGGACCACGAGATAGCTGTTGAGCCCGCTGGCCCAGCCGGAGGTGAAACTCAGCGCAAGCGCATCCATCGCGGGCTACTTCGGCGGGAGCGAACGGGCGTAATCGAGGCCCACGGCGACCCAGGTCGCCAGGATCTCGTCGTCCGCCAGGAGGTCATCGGAGACCCTGATCCAGCCGTTCATCTCCTTGCCTCGCATGACTACGCGTTCGGCTCCCTGCGCGACGAACTCGTCGGTCCGCTCCGGCCAGCAGCGCAGCATCATCCCGCCGTTGCCGCTCGCCGAGACGGACATGTTGCCGTTGACCAGGAAGGCCAGGCCGCCGAACATCTTCTTCTCCATGACGCCAGGCACACCGCCAACCTCGTCACGGATCCGCGCAGCCAGGTTCTCGTCGTACGCCATGGTCTGAGCCTAGGGGCAGTCCGTACGCTGAAGACATGGCCTACAACGTTGAGAAGTCGGATGCGGAGTGGCGCGCCGAGTTGAGCCCGGAGGAGTACAAGGTGCTCCGCGAGGCTGGCACCGAGCGGGCCTTCACCGGCGAATACACCGACACCGAGACGACCGGCGTCTATCGCTGCAAGGCCTGTCAGGCGAAGCTGTTCGAGTCGGACACCAAGTTCCACTCGGGCTGCGGATGGCCGTCGTTCTACCAACCGATGACCGACACGATCGAATACATCGAGGACAAGTCCTTTGGGATGGCGCGGACCGAGGTCCGGTGCGCGAACTGCGGCTCACACCTGGGTCACGTGTTCCCCGACGGGTACGGCACCCCCACCGGCGACCGCTACTGCATCAACTCGGTTTCTCTCACGCTGGAGCCGAAGGCCGAGTAACGGCCGCGTCGAAAAACGCCGCGCCGACTCTTGCATCCGGCCGCCGGCAGGCGTACTCAGGAAGTGATCAACTTCCGGAGGTGATGCGATGTCTGACAGTGGAACTGTGATGTTGTTCGTAGCCCTGACAGTCGGGGTACTCGCGATCCTGGCGGGATTCGTCTTCGCCGGATCCCGAAAGAATGCCTACGCGCGGCCTCATCGCCACGCGAAGTGGCCGACCGGCCCCTGGCCGTAAATCGACCTGAAACACCGCGAGCCTGCCGACAGTCACGTCGGCAGGCTCGCGGTGTTTGCGGCAGTTGGTGTCCGTCAGCGAGCGCTGGCCGGGTACGTCGGGTACTCGACGCCCGAGATGCTCTGCACGACGCGGACGACCTGGCAGGAGTAGCCGAACTCGTTGTCGTACCAGACGTAAAGCTGGGCGTGCTTACCGTCGACGAGCGTCGCGTTGGCGTCGATGACAGACGAGGCACGCGAGCCCACGAAGTCGCTGGAGACCGCGTCGCTGGCCGTCGTGTAGTCGAGGCAACGGCTCAGCGGACCCTCGAGCGAGACGCCGCGCAGGTGCTCCAGCACCTCGTCCCGGGTGCTCTCGCGGTTGAGTTCGAGGCTCAGGATGGCCATCGACACATCCGGCGTGGGGACGCGGATCGAGTTGCCCGAGATCGACGCCTGGATCTCCGGCAGGACCGCCTTCACAGCCTTCGAGGCGCCGGTCTCGGTGAGCACCATGTTCATCGGCGCTGAGCGGCCTCGACGGTCGGCCTTGTGGTAGTTGTCGAGCAGGTTCTGGTCGTTCGTGTACGAGTGCACCGTCTCGACGTGCGCCCGGGTCAGCCCGAACTCGTCGTCCATCGCCTTGATCGTCGGCACGATGGCGTTGGTGGTGCAGGAGGCCGCCGACAGGATCTGCTCGGCGGCGTCCACCTCGAGGTGGTTGATGCCGTGGACGATGTTCGGGATGTCGCCCTTGCCCGGAGCCGTCAGCAGGACCTTGGCGATGCCCGGACGCAGGTGCTTCGACAGGCCGGCACGGTCGCGCCAGATACCGGTGTTGTCGACCAGGATCGCGTCCTTGATGCCGTGCTCGGTGTAGTCGATCTCCTCGGGCGAGCCCGCGTAGATCACCTTGATGGCAACGCCGTTCGCGTAGATGACATTGTTGGTCTCATCGACCTGGATGGTGCCCTTGAACTGGCCGTGCACCGAGTCGCGGCGCAGCAGCGAGGCGCGCTTCACCAGATCGCCCTCACCACCCTTGCGGACGACGATGGCACGCAGGCGCAGGCCGCTGCCGGCGCCAGCCTTCTCGACCAGCAGGCGGGCCACGAGGCGACCGATGCGGCCGAAGCCGTACAGGACGACATCCTGCGGCACCGTCTCGGCCGGCTTGTTGCCCCCGGTGACGCCGGCGAGCTGCTCAGCCACGAACGCCTGCACGTCGAGCCCGCGCGAGTCGGCGGCGTACGCGTCGTGCAGACGGGCCAGGTCGATCTTGACGCGCGCGACGTCGAGGTCGGCGAGCGCCTCGAGGATCGGGAAGGTGTCGCGGATCGACACATCGGTGCCGCCGATGCGACGAGCGAAGCGGTGAGCCTTGAGCAGGCCGATCGCGTCCGTGTTGAACAGGGCGCGGCCGTGGATGACGACGGTGACGGCCTTGTCGCGGTAGAGGTGGCCGATCAGCGGGATCGCTTGCTCCGCGAGCGCCTCACGGGCGTTCCAGTCGGCCAGGGTGTCTTCGTATCCCGACATCTCACTCATCTCATCGCCATGGTCTTCGAACGTGTCTCGACATCAAGATAACTCGCGTTTGCCGGTGTCGACCAACCGACGAACGTGCTCCCGCGACCAGAATGCCACCACGGAGCGTAGGTCATCCGCCTACGGAAGCTGGTGCAGCAGATCAGCGATCGAGACCCGCCGACCTGTGTAGAACGGGACCTCTTCGCGTACGTGCCGCCGTGTCTCGGAGCCGCGAAGGTGACGCATCAGGTCGACGATGCGCGACAGGTCGTCCGCCTCGAAGGCGAGCATCCATTCGTAGTCGCCCAGCGCGAAGGCCGGCACGGTGTTCGCGCGTACGTCGGGGTAGTCGCGCGCCATGCCGCCGTGCTCGGCCAGCAGGGCGCGGCGCTCCTTCTCCTCCAGCAGGTACCACTCGTACGACCGGACGAAGGGATAGACGGCGACGTACGCGTGTGCGCGCTCGTCAGCCAGGAACGCCGGCAGGTGCGACCGGTTGAACTCGGCCGGGCGGTGCAGGGCCATCTGCGACCAGACGGGGGTGAGGCGCGTACCGAAACCGGTGCGACGGAAGCGGTTGTACGCCGACTGGAGTTGGTCACTGTTCGCCGCGTGCCACCAGATCATCAGATCGGCGTCGGCACGCAGGCCGGAGACGTCGTAGATGCCGCGCACCACCACGTCCTCATCGGCCAGGTTCGACAGCAGGGCCTCGACCTCGACGATCTCTGCCTCGCGGTCGTCGTGACCGAGCGGTCGCTCCAGCTTGAACACCGACCACATCGTGTAGCGGATGGTCTCGTTCAGCTCGTTGATCCGGGCCGCATTGGACTGGATATGAGCCTGCGGGTCGTTCGGGTCGACGGTGGCGTCAGTCATGCGACCATTCTGCGCGGCCTCTCCCGAGGCCAGGGCATCGGGGCGGCCCGGACGCAGGCTGGACCCGTGTGCCGCGAACTCACTCACATGTGAGTGAGTTGGCCGCGAGCCGCGCTGAGGCGATCACAGCCGGGATGCCGACGCCGTCGTACGCAGCTCCGCACACCGCCAGACCCGGGATCCCGGCGACCGCTTCGCGGATCCGCGCCACCCTCTCGAGATGACCGAGCGCGTACTGCGGCAACGCGTCGTCCCACCGCTGGACGTGCACGTCGACGACCCGGCCGACTCCGCCGACGGCCCGCTCGAGGTCGGCCAGCGAGGCATCGATCAGATCCAGGTCGGACCCACTCAAGGTCTCCCCCGCGCGGCCCAGCGACGTACGGAGTAGCGACAGCCCGTCGCCGGCTTCGCGGACCCAGTCCCATTTGTTGAAGGAGAACGTCGAAGCCTTGATGGCACGGCCGTCGATGGGTGGCACGAGGAAGCCCGAGGAGTTGTCGATGACGAACGAGTCGAACGCAAAGGTCACCACCGCAACCGAGGCGGACTCGATCGCCGCCAGCTCATCTGCTGCGGTCGGCAGGATCTGGCGCAGAAGAGCCGCAGCCGGCCCGGCCGGAGTCGCCACGACGACCGCGTCGTACGCCTCGCCGTCGACCAGCCATCCCGCACCGGATCGTTCGAGCAACAGCGCAGGCGTCTGCAGACGCACATCCAGCCGGTCGGCCAGAGCCTCCGCCAGCTGCCCCATGCCCCCGACCAGCCCCGCGAAGACCGGGCCCGATCCGGTGACAGTCGGCGAAGTGGAGGTGGAGCCTGTCGAGACCAACAGCTGCGGCGTCGCAGCCCGCGCCGAGATCTGCCGGGCCCGCCCGGCGTACACGCCGCCGAGGAGCGGTTCGACCAGGCGGTCGGTGACCTCGTCACCGAATCGTGCAGCCACCAGATCGCCGACGGTGACGTCCTCGTCCGGCCACACTTCGACCGCTGCCTGAGCCCGGGCCAGACCGGCGGAAGACAGCACCCCTGAGGCAGCCAGTGCCGCCAGATCGGTCGGTGCACCCATCACCGAGGGCGGCATCGGACGCAGCGCGTCCCGGGTCCAGATCCGTGAGCTCGCGTCGGTCGGGTGCACGATCGGAAGGCCGAGCGACTCCGCGAGGGCAACGCCCTCGGGCCTCCGGGCCAGCATCGCCTCCGCACCGACGTCGACCATCGCACCGGCCACCGACTCGCGGCGCAGCTTGCCGCCGGCCCGATCGGACGCCTCCAGAACGACCACCGAGTGACCGGCCGCGACGAGATCGTGGGCTGCGACGAGCCCGCCGATCCCGGCACCGACGACCGCGATGCGCATCAGGCCAGCGGGTAGGACTGGACGTACTCGGTCAGCCGCTTGAGTTGATCGGGGTCGGTGGTCGGGATGACCCCGTGGCCGAGATTGAAGATGTGACCCGTGGCGGAGCGGCCGGTCTCGATGACCTCTGCGGCACGCGCCAGCATCAGTTCGGTCGGGGCGAAGACGAGGGTGGGGTCGAGGTTGCCCTGGACACCGCGGTCACCGGCAGCGGCGATGCCGTCGGCCAGCGGCGTACGCCAGTCGACTCCGACGACGTCCGCGCCCGCCTCGCCCATGAGCCCGAGCAAGTGACCGGTGTTGACCCCGAAGTGGATCCGCGGGACACCGAGCCTGCCAGCGCGCTCCAGGACCATCGACGAGTACGGCATCACCCGCTCGCGATAGTCGGCGACCGTCGAGGCGCCTGCCCACGAGTCGAAGAGCTGGATCGCCGACGCGCCGGCCCCGACCTGCACTTCGAGGAAGGCGGCCGAGATGCCGGCGATCTTGCGCATCAGTGCATCCCAGATGTCCGGCGCACCGAACATCAGAGCCTTGGTCTTCGCGTACTCCTTCGAGGGCCCGCCCTCGATCAGGTAGGACGCCACGGTGAACGGGGCGCCGGCGAACCCGATCAGGGGGGTCGCGCCGAGTTCGGCGACGAGGTTCTTCACGGCCTGAGTGATGAACGGGACGTGCTCGGGCGTCAGGTCCGGGATGGCGGCCACGTCGGCGAGAGTGCGTACCGGGTTCGCGATCACCGGGCCGACGCCCGGCTTGATGTCGAGATCGACACCCACCGCCTTGAGCGGAAGCACGATGTCGGAGAAGAAGATCGCCGCGTCGGTGCCGTAACGACGGACCGGCTGCAGGGTGATCTCGGTGATCAGGTCAGCGTTCATGCAGGAGTCGAGCATCGCGACGCCCTCGCGCACCTTGAGGTACTCCGGGAGCGAACGACCCGCCTGGCGCATGAACCACACCGGTGTGTGCGGGACGGCCTCACCGCGCGCAGCCTTCAGGAACGCACTCTGACTCAGATCGGCCACCACGCGATCATGGTCGCACTCGAAACAAGGCCGCGCACATCGACGGGCGCCGACGTACCTGACGAAAATCGCCCGTTTTCACGGTTTTGTGCCGCAAAACGTCAGGTACGTGGGAGCCGCCTGCCGGACGAGAGCCTGAAGGAGTCCTAAAGTGGGGCGGGTGGTCGCGAATCCCGGAGTAGACGCGCCCGCGGAGTTCACCGCGGCCGTCGCCAGCATGCACGCGGCACGCCTGCGCGCTGAAGTCTTCTGCGAGGACATGCCGGCGCCCCAACGCATCGCGCCGTACGCCTCCGCCCTGTCGGCCGACGTCACCGTGGACGACGACGAGGTCGCCACCGGCCGCCTGATCCTGCTCCACGACCCCGCCGGCAACGAGGCCTGGGGCAACGGGACCTTCCGCTGCGTCGCGTACGCCCGCGCCGAGATCGATCTCGACCTCGTGGCCGACCCGCTGGTGGGTTCCGTCGGCTGGTCCTGGCTGACCGAGGCGCTCGAGAGCCATGGGGCCGCGTACGTCGCCGCCTCCGGCACGGTGACGCGTGTCGCCACCGAGTCGTTCGGCGGGATGGCGTCTGAGGAAGGGACCGCCCAACTGGAGGTACGCGCCTCCTGGACCCCCACGATGGACGCCACCTTCAACATCACCGCCCACGTCGAGGCCTGGGCGGAACTTCTGTGCACCGCCGCCGGCCTGCCGCCCGTCCCCGAGGGCGTGGCGACCCTCCCCAACCGTCGCGGACAGCGCGGATGACCGAAGAGGTGGCCGAGGAGGCCGTCGAGCAGGCTCCCCTGCTGAAGCTGCGCGATCCGCACCCGGTCGTCATGGACGACGACGCCGGGCTGGCGCGTGCGGCAGCGGCGATCAAGGCCGGCACCGGGCCGGTGGCGATCGACGCTGAGCGCGCTTCGGGGTACCGCTACTCGAACCGTGCCTATCTGATCCAGATCGCCCGCGAAGGCGCTGGCAACTGGCTGATCGACCCGATCGCGATGACCTCGATGGCACCTCTCATCGACGCGCTTGACGGCACCGAGTGGGTCCTGCACGCGGCCACCCAGGACCTGCCCTGCCTCGGCGAACTCGGTCTGCATCCCGCCGCGCTCTTCGACACCGAACTCGCCGGCCGGCTGCTCGGCTACCCCCGCGTCGGCCTCGGCACCCTCACGGAGGAGGTGCTCGGCTGGCGGATGCTGAAGGAGCACTCCGCCGCCGACTGGTCGACGCGACCGCTGCCCGAGGCATGGTTGGAGTACGCGGCGCTCGACGTCGAGGTACTGGTCGAACTGCGCGATGCCATGCACGACGAACTCATCGCCGCCGACAAATGGACCTGGGCGCAGCAGGAGTTCGAGTCGTTGCTGTCCTTCCAGCCCGCCGTCCGGGTGGAGCCGTGGCGTCGCACGTCCGGCGCACATTCAGTGCGTACGCGCCGCGGCCTCGCGGTCGTCAAGGCACTGTGGGAGGCGCGCGACGACATCGCCCAGGACCGGGACTGCACTCCCGGCAGGCTGATCCCGGACAGCGCGATCATCGCGGCCGCACTCGCTGAGCCCGCGTCGCGAGGCCAACTGCTCGGGACGAAGGGGTTCCACGGTCGCGGGGCGAAGACGTACATCGACATCTGGATGTCCGCGATCGACCACGCGCTGACCCAGGACGAGGAGGAGTTGCCGGAGCGTACGCCTCGGGCCTCCGGTCCCCCGCAGCCACGCGCCTGGGCCGACCGGGACGAGACCGCCGCCCGCCGGCTGGACACTGCCCGGGCCGGGATCACCGCGATGGCCGAAGCCAACAATCTGCCGCCGGAGAACCTGCTCCAGCCTGACGCCATGCGGCGACTCCTCTGGGAGCCACCAACGACGCGCGACCCCGGCGACCTGCTCGACGATGTCGTCGGTCGACTTCAGTGGTCGGGCGCGCGTCCGTGGCAGATCGCGATGACGGCATCGCTGCTGACCGACGCGATCCTCAGCGCCGATCACTGATCCCGGCTGCGGCCGCCACCCGCCGGAACATGGCCTCGTCGAGCGCGGCCCCTTCGCGGCGTACCTTGCTCAATCGGAGCAATCGATCCAGTCGGACCTCACTCGGACGACCCTCGCGGTCCCAGGCGCCGGCGCCGATGTCGAGCCAGCGGTGGCCGAAATGATCGACCGCGACGCCGTTGGGGAGTTCCTCGACGGCCTCACGATCATGGTCCTTGCTGGTCAGCATGAGGGCGAGCCAGAGGTCACCCTCGACGCCGACGATCAGCACCGGGCGGTCCTTGCCCCTGCTCGGGTCATCCTCGAACGGCACCCAGGCCCAGCACACCTCGCCGGGATCGGCCCGTCCATCCGGGACCGGTGCGTACCCAATCTGCGCAGTGGGAGCCGACGGTCGTTTGAAGGGCCACACGCAGCCATCATCTCAATCGCTTCTGACGAGTGCGTTGGCAGGCGCGGGAGCGAAGGCGGCCTGAAGGCCGTCGAAGCGACCAGCAACGCAGCAGGCGCGTGCAAACAAAAGCATTGAGTGTGTCGCCGGACCGGGAGCGCCTCACGGCGCAAGGCCGCTCATAGCGGCTAATTTTGGGACCCGGGGCTGCCGCGGCCCGGCGACGCACGCAATCGTACGCGACCCGGCGTTGTGCCACGGCGCGACCGGCGCGGGATCAGGTCAGTCCTCAGTGCCGGCAGCGCCGAGATGCCCGGCCAACTCATGCCGCGCCGCGTGCTCGAGTTGCTCGGCGAGCACCAGCATCCGCTTCGCGTCCTCGGTCGGCAGCTCCTGCAGGCTTGCCCGCCCCACCGCCACCACGTGGGTGAACGCGGCCGCACGCAGCAACACATCGGCATAGTCGCCGACCACGATCCCGCGGAGGACTTCGTCGATCATCGCCCTGACCTCGTCGGGACCGGGCGGCTCGGCGACGCCTGCCACCACGCGGGCGACCTGCGACCGCGCCTTGCCGGCGTCGAACTCCCGAGCGGCTTGGAACGGGTTCGCGTACACCCACCCGCGGAGCAGGTAGAGCCTCCAGAGCGAGCCAGCCAGTGAGTCCGATGGCGAACCTGCCCAGGCGTCGGCGATCGCCTCGATCCCCTCGGTCTCAGCGAGATGGACGACGCGCGAGGCGAGGTCGGCGTCCCCACCCGCAGCGCCACGGATGAGCGCAGCCGCCGACCGCTCGGCGGCTTCCTGCACCTTCTCAGGGTCGATCCCGTCGTCGATCTGGTCGAAGAACCGGTCCCCGGGCGTGAGTGGGCGCTTGAAGTCAGACATCGCGACGAGCCTACGCGCGACGCACAGGCGCTACGCGTCGAGCGCGGACCGGATCCGCGCGTCGCTGACCTTCTCAGCCGTACCGAGGTTCTGCGCGAACAACTGCACGCGGTACTCCTCGAGCAGCCAGCGCACCCGGCGCAGGACGGTGTCCGGCGGACAGCCGTCCGGGAGGGCAGCGACCCGGTGCAGGTACGCGTTCTCGATGCTGGCGATCGCATCCATCGCCTGACGATCGGCCGCCAGTGCTCCGAGTTTGCTGTGCCGGACCTCGACCGCCTTCAGATAGGTCGGGTAGCGCGACAACCGGGCCTCGTGGATGAACCCCGGGAAGATAAGCCGCGCCACCTGCGCCCGCATGTCCTGCAACGCGGGCAGGTGCGCCAACTCGGCTCGGCCGGTGAGCAATCGGTCGACCCCGCGCCAGATCTCCAGTGCGCGGACCACCTGGGTCACGACGGCTTGCGTGGCCTGGACACCGTCGCCCAAGGAGTCGACCACAGCGTCGAGTTCCGCCGACTTGCGTACCGGCGGCGATGCGTCCACCGCCTCCTGGACCACCGCCATCCAGCAGTCGCGGACCAGGTCAGCAACAGAGGCGTAGGGGCTCACGGCCAGGGTCAGTTTCGAGGCGGCATCGAGCCCGTCGCGTACGCGCTTGGCCGGATCGGGCGCGATGATCGACACCAGCCTGGCCACGCCGCGACGGTGCCGGGCGTCGGCTTCAACCGACGTGCCGACCACGGTCAACCCGACCGTCGAGCCCTCGTCGACCAGACACGGGTACGTGATCACCTCGTGGCCGGCTCGCTTGGCGACGACCGTCTCCGGAATGTCGCCGAACACCCAGCTCCGCTGGCCTGCGTACGCCAGGCCCGACTCCCCCGCGACGGCGGCGACGGCGCGGGCGAAGGTCGGCTGCAGCGGGGCCTTGAGTGCGTCGAGATCCTTGCCCGTGGCGGCGACCGAACCGTCCTCGGCGACGACTCGGTAGGTCGGCTGCAGATGGTCCGGGATTCTCGACAGGTCCCAGTCCTCGCGGCGTACGTGCGTGCCGGTCCGCGCGCGTCCCCAGCGCTCCAGCGCATCGAGCAACGGCTCGGACCCGGCCGGCACCTCGGCGAGGAACTGCCGCGCCTTGTCGGGCGCGGGTACGAAGTTGACCCGCAGAGGCTTGGGCAGCGACCGGATGAGCGAGGTGACCAGTTCCTCGCGCAGACCCGGCACGTGCCACGAGAAGTCCCCGTCGTCGACCTGGGACAGAGTGGCCAGCGGCACGTCGATGGTCAGCCCGTCAGCCGGGGCACCGGGCTCGAAGTGATAACTCAGGTCGAAGGTCAGCGGCCCGTTGTCCCACACGGCCGGGAAGTCGGTGTCGCTGACGTCGTCGCGTACGAGCATCGCCGGGTCGAAGTCCAGCAGCTGCTTCGGCTGACCCTTCCACCACTGGTCGAAATGGGCACCGCTCACCACGGACGCGCCGATCCGCGCGTCGTAGAAGTCGAACAGCGTCTGCTCGTCCACGACGATGTCGCGACGGCGGGATCGATGCTCGAGATCCTGCGCCTCCTCCAGCATCTGCTGGTTCCGGGCGAGGAACGGGTGCCGCGTACGCCACTCTCCCTGCACGAGCGCGTGCCGGATGAACAGCTCGCGCGAGAGCACAGGATCGATCTTCCCGAACGCGACCAGCCGGTCCGCCGCGAGCGGAACGCCGTAGAGGAGGACCCGTTCGTACGCCATCACCGAGCCGCGGCGGGTCGACCAGTGCGGCTCCGAATAGCTGCGCCTGGCCAGGTCCCCGGCGAGGCCCTCGGCCCACTCAGGCTTGATCGCGGCATTCTGCCGGGCCCACAGTCGGCTGGTTTCGACCAGTTCGGCGGACATCAGGAAGGTCGGGTTCTTCCGCGCCAGCGCACTGCCGGGGAAGATCGCGAACTTCGTGCCACGAGCACCGAGGTACTCCCGCGGGCCGGGGCGCTTTGCTCGTGCGCGGTCGCTCGCGGACGGCACCGACTTCTCGTCGAGCAGACCGATGTGCGAGAGCAGCCCACTCAGCAGCGCCTGGTGGATGCCGTCGGAGTCGGGCTCGTCAGCCGGCCGACCGACCTTGACCCCGATCTCCTTGGTGACCTGTCGGATCTGCGACTCGAAGTCCTGCCACTCACGCACCCGCAGGTAGTTGAGGTGCTCGCGTACACACATCCGCCGGAACGCGCTGGAACTCAACTCCTTCTGCTGCGTCTGCAGGTGCCGCCACAGATTCAGCCAGGTGAGGAAGTCCGACGTCGGATCACGGAACCGGGCGTGCAGCTGCTCGGCGGCAGCCCGTTCGGCTGGTCGGTCCTCCGAGGGGCGCTCGCGTGGGTCCTGCAGCGACAGCGCAGCGGCGATGACCAACACCTCGCGTACGCACCCGAGGCGATCGGCCTCGAGGATCATCCGGCCCATCCGCGGATCGATCGGCAGCCGCGCCAACCGCCGACCGATCTCGGTCAGTCCGCGCCCGTCGGGACGGACGGCTCGCAACTCCCCCAGCAGTTGCTCGGCCGAGGCGACCTGCTTGCGATCGGGCGCCTCCACGAACGGGAATCGCCCGAGGTCGCCCAGGCGCAGCCACGCCATCTGCAGCATCACGCTGGCCAGGTTCGTACGCAGGATCTCCGGCTCAGTGAACGCCGGACGAGCCCCGAAGTCGTCCTCGGCGTACAGCCGGATCGCAACACCGGCCTCGACACGACCGCATCGTCCGGACCGCTGGTTGGCCGAGGCTTGCGAGATGGGTTCGATCGGCAGTCGCTGGACCTTCGTACGTACCGAGTAGCGACTGATCCGAGCCAGACCCGAGTCCACGACATAGCGGATGCCGGGGACCGTCAGCGAGGTCTCGGCAACGTTGGTGGACAGCACCACCCTCCGTCCCTTGTGGGACGAGAAGACCCGATGCTGCTCAGCCGCAGAGAGTCGCGAGAACAACGGCAACACCTCGACCGCCAACGCCGCAGCCGTGAGTGCGTCGGCAGCGTCGCGGATCTCCCGCTCACCCGGCAGGAAGACGAGGACGTCACCCGGGCCCTCCGCGGAGAGCTCGCGTACGGCCTCGACGATCGCCTCGGTCATGTCGCGGACGACCGGCTCACCGTCCTCGTCGTCGGGGAGCGCGATGAGCGGCCGATACCGGACCTCGACGGGGTACGTACGCCCCGAGACCTCGATGACCGGTGCCCCGACACCCCGCTCGTCAGAAAAATGATCGCTGAACCGCTGGGTGTCGATCGTCGCGGAGGTCACGATCACCTTGAGATCGGGTCGACGTGGCAGCAGTCGCTTGAGATAGCCGAGCAGGAAGTCGATGTTGAGCGACCGCTCGTGAGCCTCGTCGATGATGATCGTGTCGTACTTCTTGAGGTCGCGGTCGCGGCTCAGTTCGGCGAGCAGGATGCCGTCGGTCATGACCTTGATCTTCGATGCCGCCGACGTACGGTCCGTGAACCGGACCTGGTAGCCGACCAGGTCGCCGATCTCGGAGCCGAGCTCCTCCGCGATCCGCTCGGCGACCGACCGGGCGGCGATACGCCGCGGCTGGGTGTGGCCGATCTTCGTACGCCCCAGGGCCAGACAGATCTTCGGAAGCTGAGTCGTCTTCCCCGACCCGGTCTCGCCGGCCACGATCACGACCTGGTGCTCACTGATCGCTCGGGCGATGTCGTCGCGACGTTGCGAGATCGGCAGGTCCGCCGGGAACTCGATGCTCACCGACGCCGCCTCCACCTGCCCATCCTCTCGGACATGGGCCCTGCTCCCCAACCCGAAAGGTGGACCGATGTGGCGCATGGTGCGCCCAGGCGGCTTCGAAGCACCTCACCTGCAACATCGGTCCACCCGGGCGCACCGCGCCTCCGGCACAAGGTGCGAGGGGACCGGGAGACGCCGCCTCGCCCGATCGTCTAGGTTGGCCGATGTGAGTGTTGACCCCACCAACTCCCTGACAGTCCGCGACAACCGCACGGGCGCCGAGTACGACATCCCGATCACCGACGGCACCATCCGCGCCGCCGACCTGGGCCAGATCAAGCTGCCGGGCGACCTCTCCGGCCTGGCGACGTACGACCCCGGCTTCACCAACACCGCCAGCTGCCGCAGCTCGGTGACTTACATCGACGGCGACAACGGTGTCCTGGAGTACCGCGGCTACCCGATCGAGCAACTCGCCGAGCAGTCAACCTTCCTTGAGGTCGCGTACCTGCTCATCCACGGCGCGCTGCCCACAGAGGCGGAGTACAAGAACTGGGAACACCACATCACGTTCCACACCTACGTCCACGAGAACGTGAAGTCGTTCATGCAGGGCTTCCGCTACGACGCACACCCGATGGGCATGCTGATGGCCTCGGTCGGTGCGCTGTCGACGTTCTACCCCGAGTCGGTCAACATCCACGACGCCGACAACCGGAACATCCAGATCATCCGGATGATCGCGAAGATGCCGACCCTGGGCGCCTGGGCGTTCCGGCACGCGCAGGGCAAGCCGTACGTCTACCCGGACAACAACCTGTCCTACACCGCGAACTTCCTGTCGATGCTCTTCAAGATGAGCGAGACCCGCTACCACCCCGACGAACGGATCGTCCGTGCGCTGGACACCCTGCTGATCCTGCACGCCGACCACGAGCAGAACGCCTCGACCAACGCCGTCCGCAGCGTCGGCTCCACCCAGGTCGACCCCTACTCCGCCGTCGCCTCCGGCGTTGGCGCCCTCTTCGGTCCGCTGCACGGTGGCGCCAACGAAGCAGTGCTGCGGATGCTCAAGCGGATCGGCTCGGTGGAGAACATCCCGGCGTTCATCGAGGGCGTCAAGGCCGGCAACGAACGCCTCATGGGCTTCGGCCACCGCGTCTACAAGAACTACGACCCACGCGCCAAGCTGATCAAGAAGGCCTGCGATGACGTCTTCGAGGTCACCGGGGTCAACCCGCTGCTCAAGATCGCCCAGGAGCTGGAGAAGATCGCGCTCAACGACGAGTACTTCGTCAAACGGCGCCTCTACCCCAACGTCGACTTCTACTCCGGCCTCATCTACGAGGCCCTGCAGTTCCCGCCGGAGATGTTCACCGTGCTGTTCGCCATCGGGCGCACCCCCGGTTGGCTCGCGCAGTGGCTCGAACTCACCACCGACAAGGACCAGAAGATCGCCCGCCCCAAGCAGATCTACACCGGCGCCCGCGGCCAGCTGTACGTCCCGCAAAGCCAACGCTGGGCCTGAACACACACAGCATGAACCGCGCTCACCTGAGAGCACATGCAGAGGCGGCGTTGGTCCACGAGACCGGCGCCGCCTCTGTCGTACGCCAGTGCCCGCAGTGCGGATCGATCGAGCATGGTCGACCGTTGCTGATCGGCTCGGACCTCCAGGTCTCCATCGCGTACGCCGACGACATCGCCGTCATCGCGTGGGGTACGAACCCCGTCGGGATCGACATCGAGCGCACCGACGCGCAACCACCGGAGGGCATGGACGTCCTCGCGTGGACGCGCCTGGAAGCACTCGGCAAGGCCGCTGGCACCGGCGTACGCACCTGGCCGCAGCAGACGCCGCCTGAGCTCACGACAGAGCCCCTCGACCTACCGGATCAGTACGTCGGCACCGTCGCGGGAAACGCACTGGGCTGGCGCCTCATCGCACCGCGGCCCGCGTGATCAGGTAGGTGTGACAGAAGGCGTCGAGAGAGTCTGACGCGAGATCCTTCTCGGCGCGTCGGGCGAGCGTCTCGGCCTCGGTGTACGTCCCGCAGGCGAGATGCTGCAGCAGCCGATCGTTGTCACGTCGGCGGATCTGCACCTGCCAAGTGCGGCCCAGCCGCCAGCGGCGCGCGACCTCCACGATCAGGAAGTCACCCGCGACGCGCCCGTTGATGCTGCTGGTCCCCATGGGGGCACACTCAAGCAGGCCAGACTGAGGGCCGGATCAAGCCACTCTGAGGCGTTCCTCAGGCAGGGAACGGCGGCAGCACTGTCTCCCGCAACCAGACATCGAAGAGCCCCGAGAGGTCCTGCCCGGACACCTCAGCTGCCAGGTCCTCAAAGTCCGCGGAGACCACGGAACGTCCGCTGAACCGCTCCACCCAGGTCCGCAGGATCGTGAAGAACACCTCGTCCCCCACTCGCACCCGAAGCGCGTGCAGAGTCAACGCACCGCGTTTGTAGACCCGGTCGTCGAACATGTCCTCAGCGCCCGGGTCCGCGAGCAGGAGATCCTGCGGCAGATCAGCCAGTCGCAGATGGTGATGCTTCGCGTGCGATTCGGCCCGCTCGAGCACCGCAGCTTCGGACCACAGCCATTCGGCATAGCAGGCGAAGCCCTCGTGCAGCCAGATGTGCTGCATCGTCTCCATCGTGACCGCGTTGCCGAACCACTGGTGCGCCAACTCGTGCGCCACGAGGCGTACGTGCTTCCACTCCGAGGTGAGGTAGTTGGAGCCGAACGTCGCCAGGGACTGGGACTCCAGCGGGATCTCCAGCTCGTCCGGCGTGACGACGGTCGAGTAGGTGTCGAACGGGTACGGCCCGAACACCTCGGAGAAGTACGACAGCATCCGACCCTGATCCGCGAACGCCGACGCCACGTCCGCACCGGTCTCGGCGAAGACCGCCATCGGCACGTCGGCCTCGATCGGGTGGGGTACGTAGCGGCCGAGCTGGACGGTGGCGAGGTAGGTCGCCATCGGTTGCCGCTGGTCGTACACCCACGTCTCTCCGGAGCCGCGGCGCGTACGCGAGGTGAGCACGCCGTTGGAGATGACCGAGTAGTTCTCGTCCGCCCGCACCGAGATCCGGTACGTCGCCTTGTCGCCACACCAGTCGTTGCACGGGAACCAGGTGGGCGCGCCGTGCGGCTGACCGGCCACGATGATCCCGTCGGCGAGTTCCTCCCAGCCGGCGTCGCCATGCGGTTCGATCACCAGAGGGCGCGGCTTGCCCGAGTACTTGACCATGATCTCGGCGGTCCTGCCGGCCTTGATCCGGGTCTTGAGCGTGAGCACGAGCCGGTGCTTGTTGTGGGTCCACTTGGCCGGCGGTTTCCCGTCGATGGTGATCTTCTTGACCGCGAGGTACGCCAGGTCGAGGCTCACCCTGGCGAGTTCCTCGTGCGCCACGATCTGGATCCGCGCGACGCCGTCGAGTCGGGCGCCGAGCAGGTCGTAGTCCAGATCGAGGTCGTAGTGGACGGCCCCCCATGAGCGGTCACCGTGCGACGGCAGGTACGGGTCAGCCGTCGGCATCCGACACCCCCTGCATCTCCCACGGTCCGATCGGATTCCCGATCCAGGCCGTCTTGTCCGGCACCGATTCTCCACGCATCACCAAGGACACCGGGCCAACAGTGGCATGCCGCCCCACGGTGGCTGCGGGCAGGATCACCGAGTTGGGTCCCAGGGTGGCTCCGCGGCGCAGCGTCACGGTGTCCAGCTGCAGCATCCGGTCGTGGAAGAGATGCGTCTGCACGACCGTCCCCGCATTGACCGTCGCACCGTCCTGGAGCACCACCAGGTCCGTCTCGGGGAGCCAGTGCGTCTCCACCCAGACCCCCTTGCCGATCGTGGCGCCCATCGACCGGAACCACCAGGTGAGCAGCGGCGTACCCGCCACCGGTCGGGCAAACCACGGTGCCGCGATCGTCTCCACGAACGTGTCCGCGAGCTCGTTGCGCCACACGAACGAGCTCCAGAGCGGATGGGTGCCCGGCCGCATCCGGCCGCAGAGGACCCATTTGGCCACAGCGGTGGTCATCGCCGCGACGAGCCCGGCGAGCACCAGCAGCGGTCCGAGCGCGACCAGCGCGATGCCCCAGCCGTACGTCAGGCCGAGTCGGACATCTCCGTACACGACCGACGCCGGCAGCGCGTACGCCAGCGTGAAGGGGACGAGCCGGAGGACTTCCAGAACGAAGCGGTAGAAGCGCAGCTGCGGCGTCGGCTTGTACGTCCGCCCACTGGTGTCCTCAGCGACCGCGCGCCGCAACGACGTCGGTGGCGATCCGACCCAGGACTCTCCGGAGTGAGCCTTCTTGCGGGCAGGTGCCGCCGACAGGACCGCGACCAGCGAGGCCTTCGGCACCTTGCGGCCGGGCGCCGCCATGCCGGAGTTGCCGACGAAGGCGCGCTTGCCGACCTTCACCTTCTCCACCCGCACCCAGCCACCGCCGAGTTCGTACCCACCGATGAGGGTGTCGTCGGCCAGGAAGGCCTCGTCATTGACCTGCGTCAGGCTCGGGACCATCAGGACCGTCGATGCCTCCACGTCCTTGCCGATCTTCGCGCCGAGGGCGCGCAGCCAGGTCGGGGTGAACGTCGAGGAGTAGAGCGGGAAGAGCCACGTACGCGCCTCGTCCAACGTACGCATGGTGGTCCAGACGGCCAGACCGCGGGCGCTGCGGACCGGTTGGATGCCGGGCCTGATCAGCAGGCCACAGGTCCGGACGATCACGATGATCGCGAGACCGAGCGTCGTCGCACCGATGACCACGAGCAGCGGGCTCCAGGCCAACCACGGCTGCCACCGGACTGCGTGCTCGCGTCCGATCAGCTCCAGGCCGATCCAGGTCGCCAGACCCATCGACAGAGCCGGCAGGAGACCGATGAGCGCTGCGGTCAGCGCGTACGCACCGATCCAGACCGGCGAGCGCGGGATGCGCTCCTCCCAGGGGCCTCGAGCCGACTTGTGCACCCGTGTGGCTGGTGAACCCGACCAGGACTCGCCGGCCGGCACCTTGCCGAACACGGCTGATCCGGGCGCGATCTCCGCATCGTCGCCGACCTTGGCACCCGGGTTGAGCATCGACCGGGCGCCCACGCGTGCGCCAGCACCGATCTCGATCCGCCCGAGGTGGAAGACATCCCCGTCGATCCAGTGGCCGGTCATGTCGACCTCGGGCTCGATCGACGCGCCGGCGCCAACCTTGAGGAAGCCGGTGACCGGCGGGAGCGAGTGCAGGTCCGCGTTGTCCCCGATCGTGCAACCGAGCAATCGGGCGTACCAGGTCACCCAGGGGGCTCCGGACAGGTTGAGCGCGCCCAACTCCTCGGCAGCGCGGGTGGCGAACCAGACTCGCAGGTGCACCTTGCCCCCACGCGGATAGTCCCCCGGTTTGATCCCGCGCAGCGTCCAGCGCGCAACCGTCGCCGCCACGATCATCCGGCCGGGCGGCGTCAGGAAGACCAGCGCGATCGGGAGCACCGACCACCACGTCGGATGCGGCGCATCCGGGATCTTCACCAGAGCGAGTGCCAGTGCGATCCAGGCGAACCAACGCGGTGCCGCGAAGCAACGCAGCGCGAACGTCGCGACCACCTGGCCGACCTGCGTCTTGACCGGCACCGCCGGCACCTCACGGTCCAGTGCGGATGTGCTGGCGCCGAGCGATTCTGCGTACGCCGCGAGCGCACCGAGACTCGGATGCTCGTACAGGTCGCCCATGGCGATCTCGGGATAGCGCTCGCGCAGCCGCCCGATCACCTGGGCAGCCGTCAGGGAGCCGCCGCCGTGATCGAAGAAATCGTCCTTCGGGCCGGCGACGTCGGCGCCGAGGATGTCGTGCCACAAGCCAGCAATCCAGGTCTCGGTGTCGTTCAGCCCGGCCGCTCCCGTCGAGGCTTTCAGCGGCCACGGCAGCGCATCACGGTCGACCTTCCCTGACGTCCTGGTCGGGAGCGTGTCCACGACCGCGAGCCGCGGGACGAGCGCGGCAGGGAGGTCGGTACGTAGCTGCGCCAGGGCCGCCGCGGAGTCGTACATGTCGTCGACACTGAGGTAGCCGACAAGGATCTTGTTGCCGGCGGTGGTCTTGCGGATCGCGGCGGCTGCACCGTGGACGCCCGACAACTCCAGCAGCGCGGAGTCGATCTCGCCGAGCTCGATCCGTCGGCCACCGAGTTTGATCTGGTCGTCGGCTCGGCCGCCGAACAACAGTCCGGCGGGATCGTTGACGACCAGATCGCCGGATCGGTACGCCCGATCCCAACCGAGCGTCGGCATCGGGGCGTATTTCTCGGCGTCCTTCGCCGGGTCGAGGTAGCGCGCCAGACCCACTCCACCGATGATCAGTTCACCAGTCGCGCCCGGCGCCACCGGGATGCCGGTGGCCGGGTCGACAACGGCCAGGTCCCAGCCGTCCAGCGGCAGACCGATCCGGACCGAACCCTCACCCGTCAGCAGGGCGCCGCAGGCGACGACCGTCGCCTCCGTCGGCCCGTACGTGTTCCAGACCTCGCGTCCGGGCTGCTGCAACCGGGCCGCCAACTCGCCCGGGATCGCCTCCCCCCCGGTGATCAGCAGGCGTACCCGTGCCAGTGAGGTCTCGGGCCAGAGGGACACCAGCGTCGGGACTGTCGACACGATGGTGACGCGGTTGGCGACGAGCCAGGGTCCGACATCGACGCCGCTGCGTACGAGCGCCCGCGGGGCGGGCACCAGGCACGCGCCGTAGCGCCAGGCCAGCCACATCTCCTCGCAACTCGCATCGAACGCGACCGACAGGCCCGCCATCACCCGGTCGCCGACTCCGATCGGCTCGTCCTGGAGGAACATCCGTGACTCGGCGTCGACGAACGCTGCGGCATTGCGGTGGGTGACGGCCACGCCCTTGGGCGTACCCGTGGAACCGCTGGTGAAGATCACCCACGCGTCGTCGTCTGGGCTCGGGTCCAGCGGCTCGACGGGCTCCCCTCTGCGCAGGATCTCGATCTCGAGGTCATCGCGGATCACCGCCGCGGCCTCCGACTCGCCGAAAACCACCCGCGCACGCTCATCGGGGTCGTCTGCGTCGACGGGGACGTACGCCGCGCCGGCGACCAGGATGCCGAGGATCGCGGTGTAGAGCTCAGTGGTCCCCGACGTGATCCGTACACTCACCTTCGCGCCGCGTCCGATGCCCGCCGCATTGAGTTCCGCGGCGACCCCCTCGGCCGCCTCCTCCAACTCGGCGTACGTCAACACGGACGAACCGATGTCGATGGCCGGATCGTCACCGGCCTGCTCGACGGTGGCCCGGAAGATGTCGACGAGCGTCCGCGGAGCCGGGGCGTACGCGCCGCGGCGCAGTGGGTCCGTCACGACACCCAGCCTTTCAGGTGAAGGTGTACAGATCGAGAACGCCGACGAGGGTGCTGCATCACAGCCCAGTTCGTCAGGACCCACAGCAGCCGCACAGCATCCGTGATTACCTTGGACGCGTGAGTGACGAGCCGATCAACGAAACCCCCGAGGACGCCAAGCCCGTCGAGGTGACCGCGCCGCTGTGGACGCAGTACGCGCCGACCACCCCTCCGCCTCCCGGGACGACTGTCCTGACGGCACCTGCGGCGGCCGCCGGCGGCCGCAACTCGGGCAAGAGCCTCGGCGTCATCCTCGGAGCGACCGGCCTCTCGCTGGTCGTCGGCGGCGCAGCCGGCATCGGCGGAGCCGCCTACTACAACCACGAGCACAAGCAGGACTCCTCGTCAGTGTCCACGGTCGGCAACGGCTCCACCTCGCCCGTGGTCCAGTCCGACGGCTCGGCGAGCGAGACGACGCTCGAGGCAGTCGCCCACGCCGTGCTCCCGTCGGTCGTCAAGATCGAGGCCCAGGGCGGTCAGACGCTCGGGACCGGATCGGGGATCATCTTCTCGCCGGACGGCAAGATCCTGACCAACAACCACGTGGTCGACTTCGCTGCCAAGAGCGGCGGCCGGATCCGGGTCGACTTCAACGACGGTACGTTCGCCAACGCGACCGTCCTCGGCACCGACCCGCTCACGGACACGGCCGTCATCCAGGCGCAGGGTGTGTCGGGCCTGCACCCGCTCGCCATCGGCAAGTCGAGCGCGCTCCAGGTCGGCCAGAGCGTGCTCGCGATCGGTTCCCCGTACGGCCTCAACGGCAGCGTGACCGCCGGCATCGTCAGCGCCCTCAACCGGCCGACCGACGTCACCCAGGGCAATGCCAGCAACCGCACTGTCTACCCTGCGATCCAGACCGATGCGGCGATCAACCCCGGCAACTCCGGCGGCCCACTGGTTGACCTCAGCGGACGGCTGGTCGGCATCAACGCCTCGATCCATGGCAGCGGCAGCTCCGGCGCCAGCGGTCAGAGCGGCAGCATCGGCCTCGGCTTTGCGATCCCGATCGACGCGATCCTGCCGATCGTGGACGAACTGTCAGCCGGCAAGCCGGCCACTCACGCCAAGCTCGGCGTCTCGGTCGGTGACGTGGGCGGCAAGGATGCAGTCAGCACCACCGAGGGCGATGTCCTCTTCGGGACCAACGGCGCGAAGGTCGAGAAGGTGACCGGCGGTTCGGCCGCGGCCAACGCCGGCCTCCAGAACGGCGACATCATCACCAAGGTCGACAACCACCCGGTCACCACCTCGGACGGCCTCGTCGCGACGATCCGCGCCTACCGGCCCGGCAACAAGGTGACGGTGACGTACGTCCGCAACGGCCAGACCGCGACGGCCCAAGTGACACTGGACTCCGACGCTGCATCCGCCAGTTCCTGAAAGGTTCGTCTGAGCGTTTTCGCTTCGACGATGACTAACCGTCACACTGAACGCATGGCTTTCAACCCGTTCGCAGCCCTTGGCGCGCGCGTACGCACCGCGGCTCTTCGCTTGGCGATGCGTGGCAAGTCCAACCCCATGGACATCACCACGCTCAACAAGATTCCGGAGCACCTCACGTACCCGCTGCGTCGCGACGGCGTCGACCCGGTGCCGGCACTGGCCGAGCAGCGAACCATCGACCCGGTGCACAAGCTCGGCAGCGTCCTCGGGCTGGACATCTGGTTGATCACCGGCCACGAGGAGTCCAAGCAGGTCTTGGCGGACTCGAAGTCGTACTCCAACGACATGCGCCACCTGCTCGGCACTCGCAAGCGGACCGACGCCGAGGGCATCGGTGGACTCGGCATGACCGATGCCCCCGACCACACCAAGCTCCGCGGGCTGCTGACCCCGGAGTTCACCATGCGCCGGCTCAAGCGCCTCGACGAGAAGATCGACCAGATCGTCGCGGACTCGCTCGACGACATGGAGGCCAACGGCCCGGTCGTCGATCTGGTCCAGAAGTTCGGCTTCGAGATCCCCTTCCGGGTGATCTGCGACCTGCTCGGGATGGACGAGGACGTACGCGACGAGTTCCACAAGCTCGGTGCCGCGCGCTTCGACCTGGCCGAGAGCGGCGCGGCCGGTGCGTTCGGCGCGGCCAACGAGACCCGTACCTTCCTGATCAACGAGGTCAAGCACCAGCGGGCGAACCCCGGTGAGGGCCTGATCGGCGAGATCATCCGGACCCGCGGCGAGGAGTTCGACGACGTCGAACTCGGCGGCCTCGCGGACGGCGTGTTCCTCGGCGGATACGAGACCTCCGCCGCGATGCTCTCGATGGGCGCATACGTCCTGACTCAGAACCCCGAGGCGTACGCAGCCCTGCGCAGCGGCGACAAGGCGCAGATCGACGCCGTCGTCGAGGAACTGTTGCGCTACCTGTGCCCGGTGCAGATCGCGTTCGCGCGATTCGCGCGCGAGGACCACGACCTCTTCGGTCACCAGGTCAAGAAGGGCGCGATCGTGATGGTCTCGCTGTCCGGGGCCAACCGTGACCCGAAGGTCGTGCCGCACCCCGAGCAGTTCGACCTGCGCAACGTCGGCACCCAGAACTTCGCCTTCGGCCACGGTCTTCACCGCTGTGTCGGCGCCGAACTGGCCCGGATGGAGATGCGTACGGCGCTCGTCGCCCTCGCCAACCGTTTCCCGAACCTGGCGATGGCCACCGACGACCTCAGCGATCTGGGCTTCGCCGAACTGTCCATCGTCTATTCGGTCGCCAACCTCCCGGTCCGCCTCGACTCCTCGTTGGTTGAGGGGTCACTTCTCGCACGTTGAAGGGTCACTGACGCACCATTGAGGGGTCGTACGCGCCACCGCGGCTGACCCTTCAACGTGCGAGAAGTGACCCCTCAACCTGAGGGTCGCGTCTCGAGTACGCGGAATCCCTTCGACGAGCCGACACGCTCCGTCGGATAGCCCTGCTCGATCAACCAGCGCTGGAGCGGGTCTGAGCCGAGGTTCCTGCCGACGACCATCACGGCGCGGCCACCCGGCTTCAGTCGTGGAAGCCACTGGAGCAACAGCGCATGCAGGGCCTCCTTGCCGATCCGGATCGGCGGGTTGGACCAGATCTCGTCGAACTCCCCGTCCACGGCACCTGTCGTGAAGATGCATCGATCGGCGAGGCCGAGTGCCTTCGAATTCTCCGTCGCAAGACGTACGGCGCGCTCGTTCACGTCGACGCCCACGACGGTCGTCTCCGGGGAAGCCTTCGCAATGGCTAGCCCGATGACCCCGTAGCCACACCCGAGATCGAGTACGCGCCCGGCGGCCGGGGGCTCCTCCTCGAGCAACACGCCGGTGCCGAGATCGAGGCGCCCCTTGGCGTACACCCCGGATCCGGAGGTCAACCGCAGCCGGTTGCCCCACACGACGGTCTCAAATGTCTCTCGCTCGAAGGGGACGCTGGGATCCGCGGTGAAGTACTGCTCGTCCGTCCCGCGGGCGGGGCGTTGCTCAACCATCGAGTTCGTCCTCGGTCCGTCGGTTCATGGTGATCGCCAGGCGCGCGCCGAGGTCCTCGTCCGCCGGATAGCCGACCTCTTCCAGCGTCAGTCCGTGGGCGGCGATCACGGCAGACTCGCGGACGCGCCCGGCCAGGACCTCCTCCGCCCATTCGACCGGCTTGCGCCCCTCGCCCACGGCGATCAGGCAACCGACCAGCGACCGCACCATCGAGTGGCAGAACGCATCGGCCACCACCGTGCCGACGATGATCCCGTCGCTCTGGCGACGCCACGACAACTCGGTGACCTGCCGGATCGTGGTGGCACCCTCACGCTTCTTGCAGAACGACGCGTAGTCGTTGAGCCCGACCAGCGGCGCCGAGGCCGCGTTCATCGCCTCGATGTCCAGGGCCCGCGGCCAGGCGAGCACGTGGTTCCGGGTCAGGGGGTCGACGAGCTCCACGGAGTCGACGATGCGGTAGGCGTACCGGCGCCACAGCGCCGAGAAGCGGGCGTCGAACTCATCCGGCACCACGTACGCCCGCGCAACCCGGATGTCGCCCGGCAGGAGGCCGTTGAGCCGCCGTACGAGGGCGTCCGTCGGCAGCCCCTCGTACCGCCCGGCAACAGCCGTCAGGAGCTCTGGGGTGAGGTCGATGTGCACCACCTGTCCGCGGGCGTGCACGCCGGTGTCCGTACGCCCCGCACAGGTGACGGCGACCGGCTCGCGCACCACGGAACCGAGCGCAGCCTCGAGTTCGCCCTGGACCGTACGCAGGTCCGGCTGGCGCGCCCAGCCCTTGAAGTCGGTCCCGTCGTAGGCGAGATCGATCCGGATGCGCACGGCAGGATTCTCGCATCGGCGCCGGTGAAAGCGCGAAGGCCCGCCACCCTGCTTCAACAGCAGCGGGTGGCGGGCCGACGAACGCGAGAGATCAGGCCTCTTCGGCCGGAGCCTCAGTCTCTTCAGCCAGAGCCTCGGCGACGACGTCCTCGGCGGGCGCCTCAGCGGCCTCGTCGACGACGGTCTCCTCGACCGGAGCCTCTTCGACGACCGGAGCCGGCGCAGCGGCCTTCTCGGCCTTCTTGTTGCTCGGCTTCGGGGCGTACGCCTCGGTCACCAGCTCGATGACCGCCATCGGGGCGTTGTCGCCCTTGCGCGGACCGATCTTGGTGATGCGGGTGTAGCCGCCCGGACGCTCGGCCATCAGCGGCGCGATCTCGGTGAAGAGAACGTGCACGACGCCCTTGTCACGGACGGTCTTGAGGACCTCGCGACGGTTGTGCAGATCGCCGACCTTGGCCTTGGTGATGAGCTTCTCCGCGAGCGGGCGCAGCGTACGTGCGCGGCTCTCGGTCGTCGTGATCTTGCCGTGCTCGAAGAGCTGGGTGGCAAGGTTCGACAGAATCAGGCGCTGGTGCGCCGGGCTACCGCCGAGGCGGGGACCCTTCTTGGGAGTAGGCATGTCGCCTTCCTTTCCTCTCCGGCCGTGTCAGGTACCGGGGTAGGTGGTGTGGGCGCCCATCAGGCGCCCACACCGACTAGTTGAAAATCAGTACTGCTCGGTCTCGGAGAAGTCCTCGTCGAGGTCTTCGTCCTCGTCGTACGCAGCCAGGGCAGCGGCCGGGTCGAAGCCCGGAGCGCTGTCCTTGAGGGACAGGCCCATCTCGTAGAGCTTGGCCTTGACCTCGTCGATCGACTTCGAACCGAAGTTGCGGATGTCGAGCAGGTCCTGCTCCGAGCGACCGATGAGCTCACCCACGGTGTGGATGCCCTCGCGCTTGAGGCAGTTGTACGACCGGACCGTGAGCTGCAGGTCCTCGACCGGCAGGGCCAGGTCAGCAGCGAGCTGCTCGTCGACCGGCGACGGACCGATGTCGATGCCCTCGGCCTCGACGTTCAGCTCGCGAGCGAGACCGAACAGCTCGACCAGGGTCTTGCCGGCCGACGCCAGGGCGTCCCGCGGCACGATCGAGGTCTTCGTCTCGACATCGATGACCAGGCGGTCGAAGTCGGTGCGCTGCTCGACACGGGTCGCCTCGACCTTGTACGAGACCTTGAGGACCGGCGAGTAGATCGAGTCGACCGGGATGCGGCTGATCTCGTTGTCGGCGCCCTTGTTCTGGACGGCCGAGACGTAGCCGCGGCCACGCTCGACGATGAGCTCGATCTCGAGCTTGCCCTTGTCGGACAGGTTCGCGATCACGAGATCCGGGTTGTGCACCTCGACACCCGCCGGGGCGGTGATGTCAGCTGCGGTGACGACGCCGGCACCCGACTTGCGCAGGTAGACGGCGACGGGCTCGTCGTGCTCCGAGGAGACGACCAGACCCTTGAGGTTGAGGATCAGCTCGGTGACGTCCTCCTTGACGCCCTCCACGGTCGAGAACTCGTGAAGTACGCCGTCGATCTTGAGCGAGGTCACAGCCGCGCCGGGGATCGAGGACAGGAGGGTACGACGAAGGCTGTTGCCGAGGGTGTAGCCGAAGCCAGGCTCCAGCGGCTCAATGATGAACCGCGAACGGAACTGGTCGACGGACTCTTCCGACAGGGTGGGGCGCTGTGCAATGAGCACTGTGTTCTTTCCTTCCCGGGCCGACCGCTATTTGAGGGCCCGAACTTCAGGTGGTGTTGCGGAAGACGGATCCCTGCGCCCCGGCCGAAGCCGGGACACAGGGGATGAGATCAGAGCTTCGAGTAGTACTCGACGATGAGCTGTTCCTGGATCGGCAGGTCGATCTGGGCACGCACCGGGAGCTGGTGCACGAAGATGCGCATGCGGTTCGGGAACGCCTCGAGCCACGCCGGAACGACGCGCTCGCCGTGGGTCTCACGAGCCACGATGAACGGAGTCGTGTCCCACGACTTGGCCTTGACGTCGATGACGTCGTGAGCCGCAACCTGGTACGACGGGATGTTCACCTTCACGCCGTTGACCAGGAAGTGTCCGTGGTTGACGAGCTGGCGCGCGTGGCGACGCGTACGGGCGAAGCCGGCACGGTAGACCACGTTGTCGAGGCGGCCCTCGAGCAGTGCAAGCAGGTTGTCACCCGTCTTGCCCTGGCGACGCTTGGCCTCGGCGTAGTAGTTGGCGAACTGCTTCTCGAGCACGCCGTAGGTGAAGCGAGCCTTCTGCTTCTCCTGCAGCTGAGTGCGGTACTCGCTCTCCTTGATGCGCGCGCGGCCGTGCTGGCCAGGCGCGTACGGGCGGCGCTCGAACGACGAGTCGCCACCGACGAGGTCCACGCCGAGACGGCGGGACTTGCGGGTCATGGGTCCGGTGTAACGGGCCATCTTTCAGTCTCCTTCGGTCTCGGTGATCAGACGCGGCGGCGCTTGGGCGGGCGGCAGCCGTTGTGCGGCGTGGGGGTCACGTCCTGGATGGTGCCGACCTCGAGGCCGATCGCACCCAGTGAACGGATCGCGGTCTCGCGGCCCGAACCCGGGCCCTTGACGAAAACGTCGATCTTCTTCATGCCGTGATCCATCGCGCGGCGACCAGCAGCCTCAGCGGCCATCTGAGCAGCGAACGGAGTGGACTTGCGGGAGCCCTTGAAGCCGACGGTGCCGGCCGACGCCCACGAGATCACCGCACCGGTCGGGTCGGTGATCGTGACGATGGTGTTGTTGAACGTGCTCTTGATGTGGGCCTCGCCCTGAGCGATGTTCTTCTTTTCCTTGCGACGGACCTTGGTCTTGGCCGCAGCGGCGCGAGTCTTCGGAGGCATTACTTCTTCTTCTTTCCGGCAACGGTGCGCTTCGGGCCCTTGCGGGTACGAGCGTTGGTCTTCGTACGCTGACCGCGGACCGGGAGGCCCATGCGGTGACGGCGGCCCTGGTAGGAGCCGATCTCGATCTTGCGACGGATGTCCGCCTGGACCTCACGACGGAGGTCACCCTCGATGGTGAGGTTGCGGGACTCGATCTCCTTGGCAAGCGCGACCAGTTCCTCTTCAGCGAGGGCGTGGACGCGGGTGTCCGGGGAGACGCCGGTGGCAGCAAGGAGCTGCTTCGAGGTCGTACGGCCGATGCCGTAGATGTAGGTGAGCGCGATCTCGACGCGCTTTTCGCGCGGCAGGTCTACGCCGACAAGGCGTGCCATGTGTGTTCCTTACGGTTCTGCGGAGGTCTCGGTCGACGAACATCTGGGGTGGCGCCCCAGCTCCGGCCTCTGCTCCGGAGGTGATTCCCTGCAGCAGATCCGCAGGTAGTACGTCGTAAATGTGTATTCAGTTGTCTTGCCGCAGGGGAGGGCTGGATCAGCCCTGACGCTGCTTGTGACGCGGGTTCTCGCAGATCACCATGACGCGTCCGTGGCGACGGATCACCTTGCACTTGTCACAGATCTTCTTGACGCTCGGGTTGACCTTCATGGTCGGCCCTTCTTTCTCGTGGCTTACTTACTTGTAGCGGTAGACGATCCGACCGCGGGTGAGGTCGTACGGAGAAAGCTCCACCACAACCCGGTCCTCGGGGAGGATTCGGATGTAGTGCTGGCGCATCTTGCCGCTGATGTGAGCAAGGACCTTGTGGCCATTGCTCAACTCAACGCGGAACATCGCGTTGGGCAGGGCCTCTACGACCGTGCCCTCGAGTTCGAGTACGCCGTCTTTCTTCGGCATGTCCCTCAATCCGTGTGGTTCGAATGACTATCGTCTGATGCATCGGACCGCGAACCTCCGGCCTTGCGACCGGTGGACCTCGTCAAGCCGTTCCGCACGCCTTAGGTAAGCCACAAGGCACACGGAGACAGACCCACGTTGGGCCGACACGCCAGTTTAGGCGTGCCTTTCTGGCGCGACCTAATCGCCGAACCTGCCGGGAAACTCAATCTCCGGCGTACGCGGCACCGAGCCGCGCGAGTTCGGCCCTGCCGCCATCGGGTGCGGTGAGCACGACCAGGCCGTCGGCGAAAACACCGACGCTGTGTTCGAAATGGGCCGCCCAGGAGCCGTCGCTCGTCACGACCGTCCAGTCGTCAGCCAGGGTGCGGTTCTCGATCGTCCCCAACGTGAGCATGGGCTCGATCGCCAGCGCCATCCCACGAGTGATCTTGGGCCCGTGTCCGGCGCGCCCGAAGTTCGGGACATTCGGCGGCTGGTGAAGCGCCGTACCGATGCCGTGGCCGACGTACTCCTCCACGATTCCGTACGCACCCTCGCCGCGGACGTAGGTCTCGATGGCATGGCCGATGTCGCCGACCTTGCCGCCCTGACGTACAGCGGCGATGCCTCGCCACATCGATTCCTCGGTGACCCGGAGGAGTTCGGCCACCTCCGCGCGAACCTCGCCAACCGGCACCGTGATCGCCGAGTCCGAGTGCCAGCCGTCCAGAATGGCGCCGCAGTCGATGGAGATCACGTCACCCTCCACCAGCGGGGTGTCGCCCGGGATACCGTGCACGACGACGTCGTTCACCGACGCGCAGATGGTCGCCGGGAAGCCGTGGTAGCCGAGGAAGTTCGGAACTCCCCCGCGGTCACGAATGATCCGTTCGCACAACGCATCGATCTCGCGCGGCGTGACACCAGGTCGTACGGCAGCCCGCGCCTCCGCAAGCGCCTCGGCCACGATCGCACCGCTTCGCTGCATGGCCCGCAGTTGCTCGGGCGTCTTGAGCTCGATCCCGCGGGATCCGAACACGAGGAGCGCCTATCCCTGGAGGCTGTCGACCACCGAGGCGATGCGCTGGGCGACCTCGTCGATGCTGCCGATGCCGTCGATCTCGTGCAGCAACCCGCGCTCGCGGTAGATCGGGACCAACGCTGCAGTCTCCTGGTCGTACACGTCCTGACGGTGACGGATCACCTCTTCGGTGTCATCTGCCCGGCCGCTGGTCTCGGCGCGCTTGATCATGCGCTGAACGAGCTCCTCGCGGTCCGCGACCATCAGCTCGAGGACGCCGTCCAGCTTGGCTCCGAGACCCTCCAGAATGTTGTCGAGCTCGCTGACCTGGTCAGCCGTACGCGGATAGCCGTCGAGCACGAACGCCTTGGCGTCGTCCTGCGCCAGACGGTCACGCACCATCGCGTTGGTGACCTCGTCCGGCACGTACTGGCCGGCGTCCATGTACTTCTTCGCCTCGACGCCGAGCGGAGTGCCCTGGGAGACATTGGCACGGAAGATGTCACCGGTCGAGATGTGCGCACCGCCTACGCGAGCGGCCAGGTCCACGGCCTGCGTGCCCTTGCCCGCTCCTGGCGGACCCATGATCAGAAGCCTCATCTCAGGAACCCTTCGTAGTTGTGCTGCTGCAGCTGACTCTCGATCTGCTTCACCGTGTCGAGCGCGACGCCGACGATGATCAGGATCGAGGTGCCACCGAGGGGGAAGTTCTGGCTCGCGTTGACCATCGCCACCGCGACCATCGGGATGAGCGCAATGACGCAGAGGTAGAGCGAACCCGGGAACGTCAGTCGATTGAGTACGTACCGCAGGTACTCCTCCGTCGGGCGACCGGCGCGAATGCCCGGGATGAAGCCGCCGTACTTCTTCATGTTGTCCGCCACTTCGACCGGGTCGAACGTGATGGAGACGTAGAAGTAGGTGAAGAAGATCAGCAGCAGCGAGAACGCCAGCATGTAGAGCGGGTGGTCACCGCGTACGAGATAGCGGTTGATCCAGTCGACCCAGCCGCCGCCGTTGCTGTTGAACTGCGCAGCCATCGCCGGCAGGTAGAGCAGCGAGCTGGCGAAGATGACGGGGATGACGCCGGCCTGGTTCACCTTGATCGGGATGTAGGTGGACGAGCCGCCGAGCATGCGGCGACCGACCATCCGGCGGGCGTACTGAACCGGGATTCTGCGCTGCGCCTGCTCAATGAAGATGACGGCTGCCACGATGACGAGCCCGACCAGGACCACGATCGAGAACATGGTCCAACCGCGAGCCTGCTTGATGCCCCACATCGCACCGGGGAAGGTCGCGACGACCTGGGTGAAGATCAGGATCGACATACCGTTGCCGATGCCTCGATCGGTGATGAGCTCGCCCAGCCACATGATCACGGCGGTGCCGGCCGTCATGGTCGCAACCATGACCAGGAAGGTCACCGTGCTGTCCTGACGGTGGAGGAGCGGAAGGGCGTTGCCCTGAGCGTCCTTGCAGCCCTGGAGAAGGGTGCCGGAGCGGGCAAGCGCAACGATGCCGGTCGCCTGAAGTACGGCGAGGCCGAGCGTGAGGTACCGGGTGTACTGCTGGATCTTGGCGTTGCCGGCCTGACCCTCGTTCTTGAGTGCCTCGAGGCGCGGGATGACCACGACGAGCAACTGCAGAATGATCGAGGCGGTGATGTACGGCATGATCCCGAGCGCGAAGATCGAGAGCTTCAGCAGCGCTCCACCCGAGAACAGGTTGACCAGGCTGTAGAGGCCCTGGCCCTTGACGACACCGATGCACGTGTTGACGTTCGCGTAGTTGACGCCCGGAGCCGGCAACTGGGAGCCGAGCCGGAAGATCACGATGATCCCGAGAACGAACAGCAATTTGCGCCGCAGGTCCGGAGTCCGGAAGGCATTGGCGAAGGCGCTGAGCACTGCTAGTTCCTCATTTCAGGGCGACATACGGGCGGCTCAGTCGAGCCCCCGCAGAATCCGACGCAGCCTAACAGGGGCCGCGTAACGACGGAGACCGACGGCGTACTCCCCACAACAGGTGGGCGTACGCCGTCGGTCCACAATCCGTCAGAGAGCGGTGATCGACCCGCCAGCGGCCTCGATCTTCTCCTTGGCGGACGCCGAGAAGGCGTCCACGGAGACCTCGACCTTGACGGTGATGTCGCCCGCGCCAAGAACCTTGACCGGCTGGTTCTTGCGAACCAGACCCTTGGCGACGAGGTCCTCCTTGGAGATCGCACCGCCCTTGGGGAACGTCTCCGCAAGCTTGTCCAGGTTCACGACCTGGAACTCGACCTTGAACGGGTTCTTGAAGCCCTTGAGCTTCGGCAGACGCATGTGGATCGGCATCTGGCCACCTTCGAAGGCGACCGGAACGTTGTAGCGAGCCTTCGTACCCTTGGTACCACGGCCGGCCGTCTTGCCCTTCGAGCCCTCACCACGACCCACGCGAGTCTTGGCCTTCTTCGACCCCGGAGCCGGGGACAGGTTGTGGAGCTTCAGCGGTCCATCAGTCATTAGTCGACCTCCTCGACAGTCACGAGGTGGCGCACCGTCTGGACCATGCCGCGGATCTCCGGGCGGTCCTCCTTGACGACCACGTCGTTGATGCGCTTGAGACCGAGCGTACGCAGGGTCTCGCGCTGGTTCTGCTTGAGGCCGACGTGGCCTCGCTTCTGGGTGACCTTCAGCTGCGCCATCAGACTGCAACCTCCGTGACCGGTGACGGCGACGGCTCGGCAGCGGCCTTCAGGAGCGCGGCCGGAGCCACGTCCTCGACAGCCTTGCCACGACGAGCAGCAACCTGCTGCGGCGTCTCGAGCTGCTGCAGTGCAGCAACCGTCGCGTGGACGATGTTGATCTGGTTCGACGAACCGAGCGACTTGCTCAGGACGTCGTGGATACCGGCGCACTCGAGCACGGCGCGGACCGGACCACCGGCGATCACACCGGTACCGGGGGCTGCCGGACGGAGCAGGACGACGCCTGCAGCCTTCTCGCCCTGGACCGGGTGCGGGATGGTGCCCTGGATGCGCGGGACCTGGAAGAAGTGCTTCTTCGCTTCCTCGACACCCTTGGCGATCGCAGCCGGGACTTCCTTGGCCTTGCCGTAGCCGACGCCGACCAGACCGTTGCCGTCGCCGACGATCACGAGGGCGGTGAAGCTGAAGCGACGACCACCCTTCACGACCTTGGCCACGCGGTTGATCGCGACGACGCGCTCGATGTACTGGTTCTTCTCGGCGGCGTTGTCGCGACGGTTGTCACGACCACGGCCGTCGCGGCGCTGGCCGTCGCGCTGGCCGCGTTCGCCGCCGCGCTGGGGAGCTGTTCCGCTCATCGGAGTTCCTCTAATTCTCTCAAAGCTTCTGGATAGGCGGAGTGATCAGAACGCCAAGCCACCCTCGCGGGCGCCCTCAGCGAGCGCCGCGACGCGGCCGGTGTACTTGTTGCCTGCACGGTCGAAGACGACCGACTCGATACCCGCAGCCTTGGCACGCGAGGCGACGAGTTCGCCGACCTGCTTGGCCTTGGCGGTCTTGTCGGCAGAAGCGGCACGCAGGTCCGCCTCCAGCGACGAGGCCGACGCGAGCGTCGTGCCCAGGTTGTCGTCGACGATCTGCGCCACGATGTGGCGAGCGGACCGGGTGACCACCAGGCGGGGACGCTCGGCGGTGCCGGCAATCTTCTTGCGACCACGGACCTGGCGCTTGAGGCGCGCCCGGACTCGCGGCGAGGTGTGCTTGTGGTTCGAGATCTCGATACCCATCACTTGCCTGCCTTTCCGACCTTGCGGCGGACGTTCTCGCCGGCGTAACGAACACCCTTGCCCTTGTAGGGCTCGGGCTTGCGCAGCTTGCGGATGTTGGCCGCAACCTCGCCGACCTGCTGCTTGTCAATCCCGACGACGCCGAGCTTGGTGGGGCCTTCGGTCGTGAACGTGATCCCAGAGGGAGCGTCGAAGATGATCGGGTGCGAGTAGCCGAGCTGGAACTCCAGCTGGGTCGGACCCTTCGGGAGAACGCGGTAACCAACGCCGACGATCTCGAGCTTCTTCTCGTAACCTTCGGTGACACCGATGACCATGTTGTTGATCAGGGTGCGGCTCAGGCCGTGCAGGGACTTGGCGATCCGCTCGTCGTTCGGACGAACGACGTCCAGGACGCCCTCACCCTTCTCGACGGTGATCGGCTCGGCCACGGTGTGCGTCAAGGTGCCCTTCGGGCCCTTGACCGTCACCAGCTGACCGTCGATCTGCACGTCCACGTTGCCGGGAACCGGCACGGGCATCTTGCCAATACGCGACATCTCAGATCACCACACGTAGGCGAGGACTTCCCCACCTACGCCCTTCGCGTTGGCCTGACGGTCGGTCAGGAGGCCGGAGCTCGTGGAGATGATCGCGATACCGAGACCACCGAGCACCTTCGGGAGACCGGTGTGCTTGGCGTACACGCGGAGGCCCGGCTTGGAGATGCGGCGTACACCAGCGAGCGAGCGCTCACGGTTGCGGCCGTACTTGAGGGTGAGGGTGAGGGTCTTGGAGACCTCGCCCTCGGCCGGCTCGGTCACGTCGAACTTCGCGATGTAACCCTCCTGGAGGAGGATCTCCGCGACCCCCTGCTTGATCTTCGAGTACGGCATCGAAACGGCGTCGTGGTGCGCCTGGTTCGCGTTGCGCAGACGCGTGAGCATGTCTGCGATCGGGTCAGTCATCGTCATGATGTGTGTTCTTTCTCGAAACGGTTTCGCGCCATCAGGAGGCACGACCTTCTTCGCGGTTAGGTCCTGTTACCAGCTCGACTTGGTGATGCCGGGAAGCTCGCCGCGGTGGGCCATCTCACGGAAGCAGATACGGCACAGGCCGAACTTCTGGTAGACGGCACGCGGACGGCCGCAGCGCTGGCAGCGGGTGTAGCCACGCACGGCGAACTTCGGCGTACGAGCCTGCTTCACCTTGAGGGCGGTCTTCGCCATGTCACTTCTCCTTGAAGGGGAAGCCGAGCGCCTTGAGAAGCGCGCGACCCTGCTCGTCGTTCGTGGCCGTGGTCACGATCGTGATGTCCATACCGCGGAGGCGGTCGATCTTGTCCTGGTCGATCTCGTGGAACATGACCTGCTCGGTCAGACCGAACGTGTAGTTGCCACGACCGTCGAACTGGCCCGGGTTCAGACCGCGGAAGTCGCGGATACGGGGAAGCGCGAGCGACAGGAGGCGGTCCAGGAACTCCCACATGCGGTCGCCACGCAGCGTCGCGTGGGCGCCGATGGGCATGCCCTCGCGCAGCTTGAACTGGGCGATCGACTTGCGGGCCTTGTTCACCAGCGGCTTCTGGCCGGTGATCGCGGTCAGATCCTTGATCGCGCCCTCGATGAGCTTCGAGTCCTTGGCGGCGTCGCCGACACCCATGTTGACGACGATCTTCGTCAGACCGGGGACCAGCATGACGTTGCCGAGCTCGAACTGCTCCTTGAGCGCCGGCGCGATGGTCTCGCGGTACTTGGTCTTGAGACGCGGGGTGACCTTCTCAATGGTCTCAGTCATCTCAGATCTCCTTCCCGGACTTGCGGGAGATACGCACGGAGCGCTCCGACTCGTAGGTCGAACCGTCCGGGCGACGCTTGGTGACCGTCTCGCGCTTGGAGCCGGTACGGACCGGCTTGCCGCCCTCGAGGAGCATGACGTTCGAGACGTGGATCGGGGCCTCGGTGGAGATGATGCCGCCGGTGGTCCCGCTGCCGTCCTGAACCGTCTTGGTGTGCTTCTTGATGACGTTGACGCCCTCAACGACCACACGCTCGGTCTCACGGTTGATGCCGATGATCTTGCCCTTGGCACCCTTGTCCTTGCCCGCGATCACGATGACCTCGTCACCGGTCTTCACGTGCAGGTGGTTCTGCGTGTCCTTAGCCATCACAGCACCTCCGGTGCGAGCGAGATGATCTTCATGTACTTCTTCTCGCGCAGCTCACGGCCGACCGGGCCGAAGATGCGCGTGCCACGCGGCTCGCCATCGCTCTTGAGAATCACCGCAGCGTTCTCATCGAACTTGATGTACGAACCGTCCGGACGACGACGCTCCTTGACGGTACGCACGACGACAGCCTTGACGACGTCACCCTTCTTGACGTTGCCGCCGGGGATCGCGTCCTTGACCGTGGCGACGATGACGTCGCCAATGCCGGCGTAGCGACGAGCGGAACCACCGAGAACGCGGATGCAAAGGATTTCCTTCGCGCCCGTGTTGTCGGCGACCTTGAGTCGCGACTCCTGCTGAATCATTGGTTATCTCCTGGTTGTCTGCCGGTTCTCCGCCACCTGTTTGCGGCGGAGCCTTGCGGAACGGTTGTTACTTGGCGCGCTCGAGGATCTCGACGACGCGCCAGCGCTTGGTCTTGGACAGCGGCTTGGTCTCCATGACCAGAACGCGGTCGCCCACGTGGGCGTCGTTGTTCTCGTCGTGGGCCGACAGCTTGGAGCTGCGGCGCATGACCTTGCCGTAGAGCGCGTGCTTGACGCGGTCCTCGACAGTCACGACGACCGTCTTGTCCATCTTGTCGCTCACGACCAGGCCCTCACGGGTCTTGCGCGAGTTCCGCTCGATGGTCTCCGTGCTCTCGCTCATGCGGCACCGTCCTCGTTGCTCGTGCCCGGAGCCGTACGAATGCCGAGCTCACGCTCACGCAGCACGGTGTAGATACGGGCGATGTCCTTCTTGATGGTACGAAGGCGGCCGTGGCTCTCCAGCTGACCGGTGGCGGCCTGGAAGCGCAGGTTGAAGAGCTCCTCCTTGGCCTCCTTCAGCTTCGAAGCGAGGTCGACGTCGTTGAGCTCCTCGAGCTCGTGCGCCAGGTTCGTCATCAGAACTCACCAGCCTCTCGCGTGATGAAGCGTGCCTTCAGCGGCAGCTTGTGGATGGCGCGGCGCATCGCCTCACGAGCGACGTCCTCCGGAACACCGGAGAGCTCGAACATGACACGGCCCGGCTTGACGTTGGCGACCCACCACTCCGGCGAACCCTTACCGGAACCCATGCGGGTTTCGGCCGGCTTCTTCGTGAGCGGGCGGTCCGGGTAGATGTTGATCCACACCTTGCCGCCACGCTTGATGTGACGCGTCATGGCGATACGAGCGGACTCGATCTGACGGTTCGTCACGTACGCGGGCTCAAGAGCCTGGATCCCGTAGTCACCGAAAGCCAGCTTGGTGCCGCCCTTGGCAGCGCCATCGCGCTGGGGGTGGTGCTGCTTGCGGTGCTTGACACGACGGGGCATCAACATGGATCAGCCCTCCTGTCCTGCAGTCTCGACGACAACAGCCTCGGTCGACTCGACCGGAGCCTCGGCCACGGCCTCGACCGGAGCAGCGTCCTCACGACGGCCGCGGCTCGGGCGCTCGCCGCCACGGGTCGGACGGCCGCTGCGACCGGGAACACCGGCGCGGGCAGCCTGCTGAGCCTGACGCTCGGCACGGGTGCCGGCGACCTCGCCCTTGTAGATCCAGACCTTCACGCCGATGCGACCGAAGGTCGTACGGGCCTCGTAGAAGCCGTAGTCGATGTCCGCACGGAGGGTGTGGAGCGGAACGCGACCCTCACGGTAGAACTCGGTACGCGACATCTCGGCACCGTTGAGACGACCGGAGCACTGGACACGGATGCCCTTGGCGCCCGAGCGCATCGTGGTCTGCATGGCCTTGCGCATCGCGCGACGGAACTGGACACGGCCCGACAACTGCTCGGCAATGCCCTGGGCGACGAGCTGAGCGTCGACCTCCGGGTTCTTGACCTCGAGGATGTTGAGCTGAACCTGCTTGCCGGTGAGCTTCTCCAGGTCCGTACGGATCCGGTCGGCCTCGGCGCCGCGGCGGCCGATCACGATGCCCGGACGCGCGGTGTGGATGTCCACACGGACGCGATCGCGGGTGCGCTCGATCTCGACGCGAGCGATTCCGGCGCGCTCCATGCCCTTCGACATGAGCTTGCGGATCTGTACGTCCTCGCGAACGTAGTCCTTGTACAGCTTGCCGCCGTACCAACGCGAGGTGTGGTCCTTGGAGATGCCGAGGCGGAACCCATTCGGGTTGATCTTCTGACCCATGGTTACTTGCCGCCCTTCTTCGCGACCGGCTGAACAGCCAAGGTGATGTGGCTGGTGCGCTTGTTGATGCGGGTCGCACGACCCTGCGCACGCGGACGCCAACGCTTCATCGTCGGGCCCTCGTCCACCTGGGCGACGGTCACGTGGAGGTCACCGCGGGACAGGCCCTCGGTGGTCTCGGCGTTGGCAACAGCCGACTCCAGAACCTTGTAGACGGTCTCCGACGCAGCCTGCGGAGCGAACTGCAGGATCGTCAGAGCCTCGTCGACCTGGAGGCCGCGGATGAGGTCCACGACGCGGCGGGCCTTCATCGGTGTGATGCGCTGGTAGCGAGCCGACGCGAACGCGCCGACCTCTTCGCCGAGGAGAGACTTGCGGCGGTCGCTGACGCGAGTGCGCTCAGTGGCAGTCATCGACGCTTCCCCTTCCGGTCTTCCTTGACGTGACCCTTGTAGGTACGCGTCGGGGCGAACTCACCCAGCTTGTGGCCGACCATGGAGTCGGACACGAACACCGGGACGTGCTTGCGACCGTCGTGCACCGCGATCGTGTGTCCGATGAAGGACGGCAGGATCATGGAGCGGCGCGACCAGGTCTTGATGACGCTGTGGGTGCCCTTCTCGTTCTCGGCGTCCACCTTCTTGAGGAGGTGGCCGTCGACGAAGGGGCCCTTCTTCAGGCTGCGAGGCATATCGGTTACTTCCTACCCTTGCCAGTCTTGCGACGACGGATGATGAGGGCGTTCGACGCCTTCTTCTTCGAGCGGGTGCGGCCCTCGGGCTTACCCCACGGGCTGACCGGGTGACGACCACCAGAGGTCTTACCCTCACCACCACCGTGCGGGTGGTCGACCGGGTTCATCACGACACCACGGACGGTCGGGCGTACGCCCTTCCACCGCATGCGGCCGGCCTTGCCCCAGTTGATGTTCGACTGCTCGGCGTTGCCGACCTCGCCGATCGTGGCGCGGCAGCGTACGTCGACGTAGCGCATCTCGCCCGACGGCATACGCAGCGTGGCGCGGCTACCCTCACGGGCGACCAGCTGAGCCGAGATGCCAGCGGAGCGGGCGATCTTGGCGCCACCGCCGGGACGGAGCTCGATCGCGTGGATCGTGCTACCGACCGGGATGTTGCGCAGCGGCAGGTTGTTGCCGACCTTGATGTCCGAGTTCGGGCCCGACTCGATGACGGTGCCCTGCTCGAGACCCTTCGGCGCGATGATGTAGCGCTTCTCGCCGTCCGCGTAGTGCAACAAGGCGATGCGGGCGGTGCGGTTCGGGTCGTACTCGATGTGAGCAACCTTTGCCGGCACGCCGTCCTTGTCGTAACGACGGAAGTCGATGATGCGGTAGGCACGCTTGTGACCGCCACCCTTGTGACGGGTGGTGATGCGGCCCTGGTTGTTGCGGCCACCGGTCTTGGGGAGCGGACGCGTGAGCGACTTCTCCGGCGTGGTGCGGGTGATCTCGACGAAGTCGGCGACCGAGGAGCCTCGACGGCCCGGGGTCGTCGGCTTGTACTTACGAATAGCCATGGTTCTCTATCTCCCTCAGGCCCCGAAGATGTCGATCCGGTGGCCCTCGGCGAGGCTCACGATCGCACGCTTGGTGTCCTTGCGCTTGCCCAGACCAGTCCGGGTGCGCTTGGTCTTACCCACGCGATTGATCGTGTTCACCGAGGTCACCTTGACGTTGAACACCTGCTCGACCGCGATCTTGATCTGGGTCTTGTTGGCGTCCGGGCGGACCAGGAACGTGTACTTGTTGGCGTCGAGAAGGCTGTAGCTCTTCTCGGACACAACCGGGGCGATCAGGATGTCGCGCGGGTCGTAGTGGAGCGTGCTCATTCGCCGTCCTCCTTCTTCGCAGCCTTCTTGCCAGCCTCGACGAAGCCGGCAGCAATGGCGTCCTCAGCGGTCTTGAACCACACCTCGGCGACAGTCGCGTCGTACCAGCGACCGCCCGGGGCGTGGAACTTCATCGAGTCCTTGTTGCCCTTGATGAGGTAACCCTCGGGAGCCGAACCATCCTCGAGCGGCAGAGCCGCACCCGGAACCTCGGCGTCGGCAACCGGCGCCAGGGCGACGGCCTTGTCGACGACCTTCTCGGCAGCCTTGGCGGCCTTCGGAGCGGCCTTCGTGGACTTGGCGACCACCGGGGCACCGCCGACCAGCGTCTCGTACGCGGTCTTCGAGAAGACCAGGTCGTCAGAGCGCAGGACGTCGTAGGTGTTCAGCTGGTCGACAGCGAGGACGTGCACCTCAGGCGCGTTGCGCAGCGACAGCCACACAACCGACTCGGAGCGGTCCAGGACGACCAGGAACTTGGTGCGGTCGGTGAGCGAAGCCAGACCCTTGAGCGCGGTCCTGGTCGACGGCTTGTCGAGAGCGAACTCCACGACGTGCACGCGGCCGTTGGTGGCGCGGTCGGAGAGGGCACCGCGCAGGGCGGCGGCCTTCATCTTCTTGGGGGTGCGCTGGCTGTAGTCCCGCGGAACCGGACCGTGGACAACGCCACCGCCGCGGTGCTCCGGAGCACGGACCGAACCCTGACGGGCGCGACCGGTGCCCTTCTGCTTGAACGGCTTGACACCCGAACCGGAGACTTCGCCGCGGTTCTTGGTCTTGTGCGTACCCTGGCGAGCCGCAGCCTGCTGGGCCACGACGACCTGGTGGATCAACGGAATGTTGACCGGAGCCTCGAAGATCTCTCCGGGCAGGGACACCTTGACGGTGCTGAGCACAGTGTTGTTCGCCATGGTGATCAGGCCTCCGACTTCTTGGCAGCCGAGCGGAGGATCACGAGACCACCCTTGGGGCCGGGAATGGCACCCTTGAGCAGCACGACACCCTTGTCCGCGTCAACGGCGTGGACGGTCAGGTTCTGGGTGGTGACGGTGTCGGTACCCATACGGCCAGCCATGCGCGTGCCCTTGAAGACACGGCCCGGCGTGGCGCAGGCACCGATCGAACCCGGCTTGCGGTGGTTGCGGTGGGCACCGTGGGAGGCGCTGACACCGTGGAAACCGTGACGCTTCATGCCACCGGCGAAGCCCTTACCCTTCGAGGTGCCGGTGACGTCGATGACGTCGCCCGCGCCGAAGGTGTCGACCGGAAGCTCCTGGCCGACCTCGTAGCTCGCCGCGTCAGCGGTGCGGAGCTCGACCAGGTGACGGCGCGGCGTGGTGCCCGCCTTCTCGAACTGGCCGGCAACCGGCTTGATGACCTTGCGGCCCTCGATCTCGCCGTAACCGATCTGGATGGCCGTGTAGCCGTCCTTCTCAAGGTCGCGGACGAAGGTCACGATGTTGGTCGACACGTCCACGACGGTGACCGGGACGATCTTGTTGTTCTCGTCCCACAGCTGGGTCATGCCGAGCTTGGTGCCCAGCAGCCCCTTCACATTGCGATCGTTGTTCATGTCAGACCTCAGAGCTTGATCTCGATGTCAACACCGGCCGGCAGGTCGAGACGCATCAGCGAGTCGACCGTCTTCGGCGTGGGGTCGAGAATGTCGATGAGGCGCTTGTGCGTACGCATCTCGAAGTGCTCGCGCGAGTCCTTGTACTTGTGCGGCGACCGGATGACGACGTAGATGTTCTTCTCGGTCGGCAGCGGCACGGGGCCGGCAACCTTCGCACCCGTACGGGTGACCGTGTCCACGATCTTGCGCGCCGAGGAGTCAATCACCTCGTGGTCATAGGCCTTGAGCCTGATGCGGATCTTCTGTCCCGCCATCTGTGCCTCGTCCTTTACTTACTCTGCGTTACCGCGTGCGTCTTCGGGAACGTCCTCGGGTTTGAGTCAGTCCCGTCACTCCCCACCGCCGACCCCCGAGGTCGGGCGTGTCGCCTGTTTTGGCTTCACGTGACCATGGAACTGATCGGCATTGGCGGTCCCCCGAAACGAATCGAGAGCGAATCGGATCTCCAGGGAACGCACACATGACAAGCAAATGGGCTCCGGGCACTGTGTCCGTTCAGACAACGGCCCTGATGGAGACGCGATTCAAAAGTCAAAGTTGTGCGCACCCCGGCGATCCGCCGGAGCAACCAGAGAATCTTGTCACGATCCCCGCGTGGCACCAAATTCGTCGGCTACCCCTTGAGGTAGGCGAGGTCTGTGATCTGCCTCTCCTTGGCGATCCCGCGGCGCTCGAACTTGGTCAGTGGTCGCTCGGGCCACCTGTCGACCACTCCTCCGCGCAGCCCCGGAGCAGGATCGATGACGTCCTGCATGTGCTCGGCGTAGGGCAACCAATCCGTGGCCAGGCGCCAGATCCCGCCGTCGACCAGGCGATCCGTGACGAGTTCGGCGAACCCCGGCTGCACGATGCGGCGCTTGTGGTGACGGGCCTTGTGCCACGGATCAGGGAACATCAGCCAGAGTTCCTGCAACGCACCGGGCGCGATTCGCTCCCTGAGCAACCAGACGGCGTCGATGCTGAGCATGCGCACGTTCGTGCGTCCTGCAGCTGCGAGACGCCCGAGCGTATCGGCGACGCCCGGCACCCAGACCTCGACACCGAGGATGTTGGCATCGGGTCGCTCCACCGCCCCCAGGGTCTCCCCCACGCCCGAGCCGATCTCCAGGATCAACGGGGCATCGCGTCCGAAGACGCTCGACCAGTCGAAATCGTCGGCCTCGACCGCTGCGGGGTCGATCACCCACTGCGGGGCGTACTCATCCCAGATCCGCTGTTGCCTGTCGCTGAACCGCGCGCCGCGCCGCGCGTACGAGACGATCTCGCGCATCTGGCGTCCGTCCTCAGTGAGGCTGCCACCAGGGCGGGCGGGGGCGACGCGCTGTGTCATGCGCCCATCCTCGCCGACGGTGTCGCCAGCGCCCAAGCCACGCCCCTACGCCGGTAGGCTGCTCGGGTGAGCGAGACGACCCCCACCAACGGCAGCGGCAAGAAGGTCGCCAACCAGTACGAGCGTGGCTACGACTACACGAAGTACTGGGACAACCGCGACTACGAGCACGCCGCCGAGGAGCACGCCCTGCGTACGCTCCTGAAGGGCAAGAGCTTCAACCACGCCGCCGACATCGGCGGCGGATTCGGGCGGCTTTGCCTGCTGCTGAGGCAGTACGCGGACAAGGTGACGCTGGCCGAACCAGCCGCGTCCCAGCTCGAGGCCGCGAAGTCAGTCCTCGCGGGCACCGACATCCAGATGCTCCAGACGCAGGCAGATGACCTCGCGTTCCCCAACGGCTCCCTCGACCTGATCACGATGGTCCGGGTCATGCACCACATCCCGGAGCCCTCCAAGGAGTTCGCCGAGATCTACCGCGTCCTGCGCCAGGGCGGGACCGCGATCATCGAGGTCGCCAACTACGGCCACTACAAGAACCGTCGCGCGTTCAAGAAGGCCGGCAAGGAACTCCCCAAGGAACCCGTGTCGATCCGCACGGTGACTGCCGACGAGCCGGACGCGATCGCCTTCGTGAACCACAACGTCGACACGGTGACCGAGGCACTCCAGGACCAAGGCTTCAAGATCATCAACAAGCTCTCGGTGTCGAACCTGCGCAGTGAGACCTTGAAGAAGATCCTGCCGACCGGCCTCATGGTTGCGATCGAGAAGCCGCTCCAGAAGCGCCTGGCCAAGAAGAACTTCGGCCCGTCGATCTTCCTCGAGGTGCGCAAGCGCTGATCAGGCCCACGTGACGAAGGCCCGGCTCCCACCCACAAGGAGGAACCGGGCCTTCGTGTTTTCGGGCCGGCTTCGCGCGGCTCCGCAGGAGCCTTGGGGCCGACGCGCCCCCGAGCGAGCGAAGCGAGCAAGGCGCGCGCGGCGGTCCCACTTGGCGACGAGGGGCCGATGCGAAACCGGCCCGAAAGCACGAAGGCCCCCCACCTTGCGGTGGGAGGCCTTCGATGAGGTGAAGCTAGATCACTTGTTGATCTTGGTGACGCGACCAGCACCCACGGTGCGGCCACCCTCACGGATCGCGAAGCGAAGACCCTCGTCCATGGCGATCGGCTGGATGAGCTGCACGGACATCTCCGTGTTGTCACCCGGCATGACCATCTCGGTGCCCTCAGGCAGGGTCACAACACCGGTCACGTCAGTCGTACGGAAGTAGAACTGCGGACGGTAGTTGTTGAAGAACGGCGTGTGACGGCCACCCTCGTCCTTGGACAGGATGTAGACGTTCGCCTCGAACTCCGTGTGAGGAGTCGTGGTGCCCGGCTTGATGACAACCATGCCGCGCTCGACGTCCTCGCGCTTCGTACCACGAAGGAGGAGACCGACGTTCTCGCCAGCCTGGCCCTCGTCGAGGAGCTTGCGGAACATCTCGACACCGGTGACGGTCGACTTCTGCGAGGTCTCGCGGATGCCGACGATCTCGACCTCTTCACCGACCTTGACGATGCCGCGCTCGATACGACCGGTGATGACGGTGCCACGACCGGTGATCGTGAAGACGTCCTCGACAGGCATGAGGAACGGCTTCTCGGTCTCACGGGCCGGGGTCGGGATGTAGTCGTCGACGGCCTTCATCAGCTCGAGGACCGACTCGCCCCACTTGGCATCGCCCTGCAGCGCCGGGAAGGCGGCAACGCGAACGACCGGGATGTCGTCGCCCGGGAACTCGTACTCGGAGAGGAGCTCGCGCACCTCCATCTCGACGAGCTCGATGAGCTCCTCGTCGTCGACCATGTCGCACTTGTTGAGCGCCACGACCAGGGACGGCACGCCGACCTGGCGGGCGAGCAGCACGTGCTCACGCGTCTGCGGCATCGGACCGTCAGTGGCGGCGACGACAAGGATCGCACCGTCCATCTGGGCCGCACCGGTGATCATGTTCTTGATGTAGTCAGCGTGACCAGGGCAGTCGACGTGGGCGTAGTGACGCCCCTCGGTCTGGTACTCGACGTGCGCGATCGAGATCGTGATACCGCGCTGGCGCTCCTCAGGAGCCTTGTCGATCTGGTCGAATGCCGAGGCCTCGTTGAGGTCCGGGTACGCGTCGTGCAGGACCTTGGTGATCGCCGCGGTCAGCGTCGTCTTGCCGTGGTCGATGTGACCGATCGTGCCGATGTTGACGTGCGGCTTGGTCCGCTCGAACTTTGCCTTAGCCACTGGGGCTCCTCCTGATGAATGTTTCTACTGACTCGTACTTGCTGGGTGCTGCCGAAGAACCTAGACGATTACTCGCCGCGGGCCTTCTTGATGATCTCGTCTGCGACGTTCGTGGGAACCTCGGCGTACGAGTCGAACTCCATCGAGTACGAAGCTTGACCACTGGTCTTGGACCGGAGGTCTCCAACGTACCCGAACATCTCTGAGAGCGGCACGAGGGCGGACACGACGAGGTCGCCGTGACGCTCCTCCTGCGCGCGGATCTGGCCACGGCGCGAGTTGATGTCGCCGATCACGGTGCCGAGGTAGTCCTCCGGCGTCGTGACCTCAACGGCGAACACCGGCTCGAGCAGGACCGGCTTGGCCATCCGGGCGGCCTCCTTGAAGGCCTGGTTGCCGGCGATCTTGAACGCGAGCTCCGAGGAGTCCACGTCGTGGTAGCCGCCGTCGGTGAGGGTGAACTTGACGTCCACCATCGGGTAACCCGCGAGGATGCCGAACTGCATGGCGTCCTGCGCACCCGCGTCGACCGACGGGATGTATTCACGCGGAACGCGACCACCGGTAACGGTGTTCACGAACTCGTAGCCCGCACCCTGGCCGGTCTCCGGGTTGATGTTCGGCTCGAGGTTGACCAACACCTTGGCGAACTGACCCGTACCACCGGTCTGCTTCTTGTGGGTGTAGCTGTGACCCGTGACGGTGCCGCGGATGGTTTCGCGGTACGCGACCTGCGGCTTGCCGACGGTGGCCTCAACCTTGAACTCGCGACGCATACGGTCGACGAGGATCTCGAGGTGAAGCTCGCCCATGCCGGCGATGATGGTCTGGCCGGTCTCTTCGTCGGTCTTGACGACGAAGGTCGGGTCCTCCTCGGAGAGCCGCTGGATGGCGGTGCCGAGCTTCTCCTGGTCCGACTTCGTCTTCGGCTCGATGGCGACCTCGATCACCGGAGCCGGGAACGTCATCGACTCAAGCACGACCGGGTTGGTCGGGTCGGAGAGCGTGTGGCCCGTCTTGGTGTCCTTGAGACCCATGACGGCCACGATCTGGCCGGCGCCGACCGAGGCGATCTCTTCACGCTTGTTGGCGTGCATCTGGTAGACCTTGCCGATTCGCTCCTTGCGACCGTTGGTCGCGTTGAGAACGGTCGCACCGGCGGCGAGCTTGCCCGAGTAAACCCGGACGTAGATGAGCTTGCCGAGGTGCGGGTCGGTCGCGATCTTGAACGCCAGAGCACTCAGCGGCTCGTCGTCGGAAGGCTGACGCTCGATCTCGATCTCGTCGTTGTTCGGCTTGTGGCCGACGATCGAGTCGACGTCCAGCGGCGACGGCAGGTAGTCGATGACCGCGTCGAGCAGGGGCTGAACGCCCTTGTTCTTGAAGGCGGTGCCACAGAGGATCGGGTTCAGCTTGTCGGCGATCGTCGCGCGGCGAATGGCAGCCTTGAGGGTCGGCACGTCGAAGACGTCACCTTCCTCGAGGTAGACCTCCATGATCGCGTCGTCGGCTTCGGCGAGAGTCTCGACGAGCTTCTCGCGCCACTCGACGGCCTTGTCGGCGAGGTCGGCCGGGATCTCCTCGACCACGTAGTCCTCGCCCTGCTGGGTCTCGCCACGCCACACCTTGGCGTTCATCTCGACCAGGTCGACGATGCCGATGAAGTCGGCCTCGGCACCGATCGGGAGCTGAAGCACCAGCGGGGTGGAGTTGAGCTTCGCAACGATCGTGTCCAGCACGCGGTAGAAGTCGCCACCGGTGCGGTCAAGCTTGTTGACGAAGCACATCCGCGGGACCTTGTACTTGTTGGCCTGGCGCCACACAGTCATCGACTGCGGCTCCACGCCGGCGACACCGTCGAACACGGCGACGGCACCGTCGAGGACGCGGAGCGAACGCTCCACCTCGACGGTGAAGTCCACGTGACCCGGGGTGTCGATGATGTTGATCTGGTGCTTCTTCCACCAGCAGGTCGTCGCGGCCGACGTGATCGTGATGCCGCGCTCCTGCTCCTGCTCCATCCAGTCCATCGTGGCCGCGCCCTCGTGAACTTCACCGATCTTGTACGAGATACCGGTGTAGAAGAGGATGCGCTCAGTCGTGGTGGTCTTACCGGCGTCGATGTGCGCCATGATGCCGATGTTGCGTACGGCGGAGAGGTCGGTCGTGATGTCGACGGCCACAGTCTCTGGATTCCTTAGGTAGCAGGTAGATGGGGTGTCGGGTGGGGCAGCGGTAGCCGCCCCACCCGGAAAATCACCAGCGGTAGTGCGCGAAGGCCTTGTTGGACTCGGCCATCTTGTGAGTGTCCTCACGCTTCTTCACAGCGGCACCCAGGCCGTTGCTGGCGTCGAGGATCTCGTTCATGAGGCGCTCGGCCATGGTCTTCTCGCGACGGTCGGCGGCGTAGCCGACGAGCCAACGCAGGGCGAGCGTGTTGCCACGGGTGCCCTTGACCTCAACCGGAACCTGGTAGGTCGCGCCACCGACACGGCGGGACTTGACCTCGATGGCCGGCTTGACGTTCTCCAGCGCACGCTTGAGCGTGATCACCGGGTCGGCGCCGGTCTTGTCGCGGGTGCCTTCAAGCGCGGTGTAGACGATGCGCTGGGCAACCTGCTTCTTGCCGTCCTTCAGAACCTTCGAGACGAGCTGGGTGACAACCTGCGATCCGTAGACCGGGTCGACGTCGATCGGCCGCTTCGGAGCGGGACCCTTGCGAGGCATTAGGCCTTCTCCTTCTTGGCGCCGTAGCGGCTGCGAGCCTGCTTGCGGTTCTTCACACCCTGGGTGTCAAGCGTGCCGCGGATGATCTTGTAGCGGACACCGGGAAGGTCCTTCACACGGCCGCCACGGACGAGCACGATCGAGTGCTCCTGAAGGTTGTGACCCACACCCGGGATGTAGGCCGTGACCTCGACGCCGGACGAAAGGCGCACACGGGCAACCTTGCGGAGGGCGGAGTTCGGCTTCTTCGGGGTGGTCGTGTAGACGCGCGTGCAGACGCCGCGACGCTGCGGGGATCCCTTGAGGGCCGGCGTCTTGGTCTTGGACGCCTTGTCCTCGCGGCCCTTGCGGACCAGCTGGTTAATAGTGGGCACCGAGTGGTTCCCTTTCTTTGTCATCTATCTCGCAGCGGCGCTCTGCCGAAGCGGTCAAGTGGGAACTGCCGCCGCAGCGTTTCAACCGCGGTGGTGGTGCCCAGGCCCGTGAGGGCGCGAAAGCATGTCCAGGAATCCCCAGACACGATCTGAAAGGCTACCTGCGCGTCTGGGGAGGGTCAAAACGCTGCAACAGGGGTACGCGAGCGCTGCGCCGCCGCGGCGTACGCCGTGCTTGCGATGCCGGCGCCCACGAGGACGAGTGCACCACCGACGATCAGCGTCCAGCGAGCGCCGTACGCCTGCCCGATCCAGCCGATCAGCGGGGCGCCCAGCGGCGTACCTCCCTGGAAAACCGTCATGTAGAGGGCCATCACGCGGCCCCGGTAGGCCGGGTCGGCACTCAACTGCAACGTCGAGTTCGCAGTGTTCGCGACAGTCAGCGCGGAGAACCCGATGAGTGGGCAGCAGAGCGCGAAAAGTCCGTAGGACGGCAGGAAGGCGGCCACCACCTCGGCGGCACCGAACCCGAGCGCACCCAGAACAAGCAGACGCAGTCGGATCGAGGTACGCCGGGCGGCCATCAGCGCGCCGGTCAGCGAACCCACCGCCAGGGCCGAGCCGAGCAGCCCGAACTCACCGGCTCCCTTGCCGTACACCTGAGTCGCCATCAGGGCGGAGGTGAGCTGGAAGTTCATCCCGAACGTGCCGACGAAGAAGATCACGATCAGGACGAACAACATTCTGGGTTGGGAGCGGACATAGGCCACAGCCTCGAGGAGGTCGTGCGGCCCGCGCGCCCGGCGGTCTGCGGGGTGCAGCAGCGTCGGGTCCATCCGGCGCAGCTGCAGGATGACGGCGGCGTACGAGGCGGCGTTGACCAGGAAGACCACGCCCGTGGCGCGCTGCCCGGAACCCAGGGCGGCGATCAGAAGCCCGGCGGCCGCCGGGCCCATCAGTCGCGCGACGTTGAAACTCGCCGAGTTGAGGCCGACGGCGTTGGTGAGATCCTCGACCTCGACCATCTCCGAGACGAAGCTCTGTCGCGCCGGCGCGTCGAAGGCCGCACCCACACCGAGGCCGAGGGCGCAGAGATAGACGATCCACAGTGCACTGTGGCCGCTGACCGCCACCGCGCCGCTGATGAGGGAGGCCGCACCCATCGTGGCCTGCGTGATCTGCAGGAGCCGACGCTTGGGCACCCGATCAGCGACGACTCCGGCGTACGGCGTGAGCAGAAGGATCGGGAGGAACTGAAGGCCGGTGGTGATGCCGACGGCCGCGCTGCCACCGTGGAGGGGCTGGAGAACCAGCCAGTCCTGTGCCACCCGCATCATCCAGGTGCCGGTGTTGGAGACGACGCTGCCGGCCAGGTACAGCCGGTAGTTGGGGTTGTGGAGGGCTCGGAAGGTCGGGCTCATGCCTCCGCCAGCTTTTCCAGGATCGGGGCAGCTGCCCGCAGGACGTCGCGTTCCTGCACCGTCAGTTCGCCCAGTCGCTCGCTCAACCAGGCATCGCGCCTGCGACGGTCGGCAATCACTGCCGACCGACCCAGGTCTGTTAGTGCGATCACGACCTGACGACGGTCGTACTCACCGGAGGAACGGGTCACGTACCCACCCTCAGCCAGGCACTTGATGGTCCGGGTCATGCTCGGCGGGCGTACGCGCTCCCGCTCGGCGAGCTCCCCCAGGGTGAGCTCGCCGTGGCGGTACAGCCCCCCGAGGACGGCCATCGAGCCGATGGACAGGTCGTGCTCGGGGTCGTGCTCGTTGGCGAGGCGACGGCGCAAGCGCATGACGGCGACCCGCAGCCCGGCGGCAAGTTCAGCATTGGCAAGAGTCACGATGACCTCAACTCCTTAGCATTGCTAACTATTCCACGCGGGGAGAGTCGCCGCAAGGTTCGATATCGTCACTGACATGGCCGTCGAACCCCGCCCGATCGATCCCTTCGGCGTACGCGCGGTCCAGATCGGCACGGCTGCCTTCGCCGTTGCCTGCCTCGGCCTGCTGCCCTTCTGGGGACGACTTCAGACCGACGGCCACCTCTGGTGGGTGTGGACGTGCCTCGTGGGCACAGGTCTCGGTCTGGTCGGCATCGACATCTGCCGACGTCGCCAGGACCGGACTACAGACGATCCAGGTCGTCCGGAGTGAGGGTGTCCCACACCGGTGGCGGCAACGGCTGCGCCTCGTGACGCTTCGCCAGTCGTACCTCGGAGTGGGCACCACAGCCGTGGTTCAGTGAGACCGCGCGGCCGTCGTCGTTGGCGTCGCCGTTCGCGCACACCCCGAAGGTGAGGCCCAACGGTCCGTTGAGACGCACCAGGAACCCGCAGCTGTGGCACTGGTCGGGCGCCGCCTGGGCCAGCGCACTGTCCGGACCGCCCTGACCGTCGTACCAGCGCTCGGCGACGTCGTCGAAACCTTCCTGGCCCAAGGTGCGTACGCGCCCCAGACCGAGGTCCTTGCCGACCGCACGGATCTGACCGCGGGCGTCCTGATCCAGCGGGTCGTCGCCGAAGGAGTACGTCGGAACGAGGCGCGGATCGTCGTCGGCCACCGGGAGGAGGTCACCCGGCGAGAGGTCGCCCGGCTTGATCCGGTCGCGGTACGGAACCCAGGCCGGGGCCGTGATGGCACCCTCGCCGGGCATGAGCACGATCTCATCGATGGTGATCGCAGCGTCGGGAAGCTGGTTGATCGTGACCGACCAGGCCCAGCCGACGTAACCGGCGCGCAGACTCGCGAAGCGATGAGTGACCGCACCAGTGTCCTCGGCGACGGCGTCGAGGTGCTCCCCGATGTCCGGGATGCCGGCCTCCTCCACCAGCGCCGCGCGTGCAGCGTCAATCGCAGCGGCGTCGGTCGGCGAAGTCGTGGAGGTCACCGCGCCATGATCGACCATCGGAGAGGAAATGTCAGTTCGGCACGGCGCGTGCGACCCAGACGTGTCGGCGCGCGGCAGGATGTACCTCATGTCCTGGCAGGCCCCTCCTCCCCCGTACGGCGACCCGCCACCTCCGCTCGAGCAGGAGGCTCGTCGCCGGCGGCGCGGAGCTGCGGTGGCTCGTGGCCTCGGGCGGACCGGGGTCTGGGCGGCGCGTACGGCCCGCCGCGCAGCTGACGCGCAGGGCGCCGACGTCTCGGGACTGAACCGCCTGCTCGAGGTCCACGCCGTCAACGCAGCGGCCGACGCTGCCGTGGCGATCTCGCTCGCCGGCTCGCTGTTCGCCACGCCCGCGACGGGCGGCCACGGCGGACGCGGCAGCGTGGCGCTCTATCTCCTGCTCACGATGCTGCCGTTTGCCGTCGTCGCCCCGCTGCTCGGGCCCTTCCTCGACCGGTTCGCCCACGGGCGCCGCTGGGCCATCGGCGGATCGATGGCTGCGCGCGCGTTCCTCTGCTGGGTGCTCTCCACCGCCCTGCCGCACCAAACGGTGTGGATGTTCCCCGCGGCGCTGGGGATCCTGGTGATGTCCAAGGCGTACGGCGTCACGAAAGCGGCGGCGGTCCCGCGACTCATCCCTGCAGGATTCACGCTGGTCAAGACCAACGGCCGCGTCTCGATGGCCGGCATGGTCGGCGTCGCCGTGTCAGCCCCGATGGCCGGGCTGATGTCGCTGATCGGGGCCGAATGGGTGCTGCGATGGGGCTTCCTGCTCTTCGTCCTCGCGACCATTGCCGCGATCAGGCTGCCTGCGCAGGTCGATCACAGCGCCGGCGAAGAAGGTTCCCACCTGCGCGGCCTCGAGGGCGGTCGACTGCGCATCCCGCCGCCGGTCACGTACGCACTGCGCGCGAACTGCGCACCGAAGTGGACCAGCGGGTTCATGTTGATGTTCATGTCGTTCTACCTGCAGAAGTACCCGCTGCCAGGCCTGAGCATCCTGATGTCGCTCGGACTCCTGGCCGGCGCCGCGGGTCTTGGCAACCTGATCGGCGTCACGGCAGCGTCACTGCTGCGCAACGTGCCGCCGCGTCTGACGGTGTCCGTGGTGGTCGTCGCCGACGCCGTGGTCGCGATCATCGCGGCCATCGCGTTCAACACCTGGACGGTGATCGCCTTCGCGCTCGTCGCAGGACTGGGTCAGTCACTCGCCAAGTTCGCACTCGACTCGACCATCCAGCAACACATCCCGGCCCACATCCAGACGTCCGCGTTCGCGCGTGCCGAGACTGCCCTGCAACTCGCGTGGGTGGTCGGCGGATTCGTCGGCATCGCCCTCCCGCTCACGCACAACGCGCACATCGGGTTCTGGACAGCAGGCGTCGTGCTGAGCGGCTGGGGCGCGTACGTGCTCAGCCGACGCACGGCGACGCCGGCACCGGTCCTGCCGACATGAATCAACGTCGAAGATTCCGGCCACGTGGTGGACGAAAGCTTCGACGTTGAAGAGATCAGAGCTCGAACTCGTCCGCGAGCGCACGCAGCGCCGGAGCGACCTTCTTCGCAATGTCGCGCGACGGCGAACGATCGTGCTCGTACCCCTCACGGATGCCGTCGAGCAGCTTGATCACGTTCTCCGTGATCAGGACCATCTCCTCCGGCTTGCGACGACGCGCGGCAGCCTGGTTGCGGGTCACCGACGTGGGCGCCTCGAGCAGGCGTACCTGCAGCGCCTGGTCGCCCCGACGGCCCTGGGCGATCCCGAATTCGACGCGGGTCCCCGCCTTCAGGGTCGCCGCAGTGCCCGCCGGCAGCGCGTCGGCGTGTACGTACACGTCCTGACCGCCGTCCTGCGACAGGAAGCCGAAACCCTTCTCGACGTCGAACCACTTCACCTTGCCAGTCGGCACGGGGAGACCTCTTCTGTAAACGCGGTGTGCCGCCACAGCGGCGGCACGTTGATCGACCTAGGAGTCTAGGCGAAGCGAGCGAGGTCCCGTGCCGCATTTATGCGTGCACGGGCGCCGAGCGAGTGAGCCAGCGCCCATCGGGCGCTCGGCGAAGCGAGCGAGGTCCCGGTACCGGATTATTCGCGGCGGCCCGGCGGTGCCGCCCCGGTTGTCATCGGCGGATAGTCTCGGGCCTCGTGAACCTGTCGTCGACGCGTACGCGATTCCGCCGGCTCCCGGGACCCGCACGTGCCGGTGCCGAAGCCGTCGTGCTCGTTGTCGTGGCGGTCTGCCTCGCCCTGTTCATCAAATCGTTCTTCGTGCAGGCGTTCTACGTCCCGTCAGGCTCGATGTACCCCACGCTCCAGGGCGGGTCGGGCGTGAAGTCGGACCGGATCCTCGTGGAGAAGCCGTCGTACTGGTTCGGCGGACCCTCGCGCGGCGACATCGTGGTCTTCAAGGACCCGGGCGGCTGGCTCAGCGGGGAGGAGTCCTCCACCCCGACCCACGGTCTCACCGGCCTGATGGCCACGATCGGGCTGTTCCCCGGCGGTGGCCACCTGGTCAAGCGGGTGATCGGCATCGGTGGCGACGTCATCGTGTGTTGCGACAAGAAGACCGGTGACCTGATCATCAACGGCCATCTGCTGGACGGCAGCGGGTTCCTCGCGCCACGAGATGGCCTCAACGCGGTGATGCCGCCGTACAGCTGCGACGGCATCGACGCTTCGGGCCTGGGAGTCCAGCCGTGTGTGGTCGGGTGGAAGGTCAAGGTCCCAGCAGGCACCGTCTTCGTGATGGGGGACAACCGAGCGGACTCACGCGACTCGGCAGCCCACCTCTGCAGGCCGACGAACGACGCCGCAGCGGCGAACAGTCACCCTCTCGTCACCAGTTGCTCGGGGATCACCGCGTTCGTGCCGATCGACGACATCGTCGGCAAGGTGGTCGCAGTGCTGTGGCCGGCCAATCGGTTCAAATTCCTGAGTCGACCCAGCGCCTTCGCCAGCATCAATTGACGGACGCTGACGCCGGGCGTACGCCTCAGACGACGCGGATGGTGAGGCTGTCGCCCAGGTCGATCACGTCTCCGCGGGCAATGCTCACGCCCACGCCCGGACGAAGCTCCTCCGGCGCACCCCCGCCGCGAATGATCAGGGTCCCGTTCGTGGAGCCGAGGTCAGTAACCTGCACGCCGCCGTCATCGTTCGGCGCGATCGCGACGTGTGTGCCCGAGATCTCCTGGTGCGGACTCGGCACCCGTACGACCAGCGGGTCGACCAGATGGCTGAAACGGTCGGGGTGCGGGGCACGACCCACGACCACCGGACCCGTGACCTCCACGTTGTCGCCGTGGGAGAACGCGAGGCGGACGGATTCCTGCGAGACCACGGGCTCCGGCGCGTGCACCGGAACCACATCGTGGGCGGGGCCCGGCGGCGGGAAAGCCGGCGGCGGGGGAATCATCCCGAAGTCCGGAGCTGGTTCGGGCTCGGGCTCGGGTTCGGGCTCGGGTTCGGGCAGGATGCCGAGCGCACCGAAGTCGTCGGTGGCGCTGTCATCGAAGTAGTCCGCGTCGCCCAGGATCTCGGGCGCATCCAGCGGTTCCTCCGCGGAATCGCTCAGGTCATTGACGTCCTCGTCGAACTCGTCCTCAGCCAGGCCCGCAGGGGACCCGAGGCCGAACGGCGACACGGACGGGACCAGCGACAGCACAGGAGCCGCAGGCACGGGCGCAGCGAGCGGGGACGAATCCGCAGCAGCCGCGATGGCAGTTCCGCTCTCATACCCAGCAGCGCGGACGAGCCCCTCAGCCAACGTCAGTCGAGCCTCGCCGGCCGACTCGGCCCAGACGGACACACCCTGCACGCCGCTGAGCGACTCCTCGGCCCACGTGCCGGTGCCGGCCACCACCGTGCTGTCGTGAGCGGTCCGCAACTCGACGCGCAGGTCGCCGCGTACGACCGCGCGCGTGAGATCGCCCTCCTCAGCCACCAGCGCGAAGGCACTCAAGCCGGCCAGGCCCGCGCTCACGATCGCGTCCAGAGCCTCCGAGAATCCGGCACCGGAGTCGATGGTGGCCCACACCGACGCAGCACGCTGCTTCTCGGACTCCGGCAGCAGGACGTTGACGTCACGTCCGGCGATGAGGATCCAGGAACCAGGTGCGTACGAGATGGTCACGAGGGCCATTCCATCATGGGAGGAACGCTCCCATGGTCATCGAGGACCGTCAGGGAACGAGCTTGGGGAGCCCGCGCTTGATGCCGTTCGACAGGCCCACGCCGATCGCTGCGGCCAGACCGGGGGCGATCGCGTTGAAGCCGATCGTGTAGATCAGTTCGGTGCCGCCGTCGGAGGTGGGAGCCAGAACCTGCTTGCCCCAGTGGCCTCGCAACGGGGTGACACCGCTGGTGATCGCGTACTCGATGAGCTCGTCCGGAACGGCGTTGGTGACCGTCTCGACGAAGGCGACCGGGCCGAGGCGGAGCGTACGCGCCGAGCCGGCGCCGTTGCGCGAGGTCGAGCCGTCGTTCAGGCGGGTGATCTTGAACGGAGCGAAGATCTTGCCGAGGTTCTCGTGCTCACCGAGCGCGGCGAAGACGGTGGCGGGGTCGCTGGAGAAGCGGTGGACGACGCGGACGCGTACGGGAGCGGTCATGGCCTCACCCTAAGGCGTGCCCTGCGTCTCCGACCGAGGTGACCGCTCAACAATTCAGGACATGACGGGACCGAAGGGCGTATGTGCGTCCGGCGCGCAACATGTCCTGAATTGTCGCGATCACCGGCCCGGAGGCGTCGCGGGAGTGAATTCCCTCTCAATATGAGGCTTTCCTCGCGTTTTATTTGAGGTTTCCCTCATGTTTATGTTCTCATGGACGGCATGTCGATCGCTCCCCCGCTTCCGCGTACTTCCTCGACCTCACGCACGCTCCTGGACCAGCTGGCGTCCGGGACTCCGTTCTCGGTGATCTTCGGCGGCCAGGGCGCGCCGTGGCTGACCGGGTTGGCGGAGCTGGTGCGTACGCACGCCGTCGAGGTCGGACCGCTGGTCGCCGCCGCCCAGGAGCGGACCAGCCCGGTGGGCGGCGAACTGCTGCGTTCGGGACAACGCTTCGACCCCATCCCGTGGCTGAATGCACTCGCCGACAGCGAGTCGATCGAGTCCGACGACGCCTCGGCGGCGCCCTCGGCCGACGAGGTCGTGGCACCGTCGCTCTCGATCCCGGGCGTACTGCTGGGACACATCGCACTCGTACGCGGGCTGCGTCGCCTCGGACTGGACCCAGCCGCCGCGACCGTGGCGATCGGGCACTCCCAAGGACGGCTCGCCGTCGAACTTCTGAGCGGCATGGATGAGGCCGAGGCCCTCGCGTACGCGATCCTGATCGGCGCGGCCGTCGAGCGGACTGCTCGCGAGCACGGGTTGCTGGGCGCGGGGATGCGTAGCGTGTCCGGGCCCTCGCACAGCGAGCTCAAGGCGGCACTCGCCGCTGCGCCGCAACCGTCACGTCTGGAGATCGGCCTGCACAACGGTCCGACGAGCCATGTGGTGACCGGCCCGGCGGCGGAACTGCGGCATCTCGAGGACCTCATCCCCGGTGCCGTGATCGACGACCTCCACATCGGCGCCGCGTACCACCACTCCGAGCTCGCCGCGGCGTCGGATCTCGCCGCCACCTGGGCTGCTGCGTGCGGACTCGACCCGGACGCCGCGCGACGCCTGACCGACAGCGCGATTGTGCAACCGACCGACTGGGCCGCCGACGTGGCCACCCTGACGTCGTCTGCCGCGACCTGGGTCCTCGATCTCGGCCCGACCGATGTCGCCAGCCGACTGACCTCAACCGACGCTCGCGCACACGGCCTCACCGTGGTCCCGACCGCCCTGAACCGCGGCCTGCGCGAGCTCACGGTGCCCGGTGGCGCGCCTGCCCCCGCCAGGAGTTGGACCGCGTACGCCCCGACGGTGGTGACGCTGCCTGACGGCAGCACCCGTGCCGAGACGGCCTTCACGCGACTCACCGGTCGCTCACCGATCCTGCTCGCAGGCATGACCCCGACGACCGTCGACCCGGCGATCGTCGCAGCAGCCGCGAACGCCGGCTTCTGGGCTGAGCTTGCCGGCGGCGGTCAGGTCAGCGAGGAGATCTTCGCCGCGAACGTCGATCGCCTCGGTGGCCTGCTCGAGCCGGGTCGGACGTGGGCGTTCAACTCGCTCCTGCTCGACCCGTACCTCTGGCGTCTGCAGGTCGAGGGCAAGCGACTGCTCCCCCGCGCTCGCGCGGCCGGCGCCGCTGTCGACGGTGTCATCGTCACGGCTGGTGTCCCCGAACTGGAGGATGCGGTGCGATTGGTCGGTGACCTCCGTGCGGTCGGGGTTCCGTACGTCGCCTTCAAGCCGGGCACGCTGGCTCAGGTACGCGACGTACTCGCGATCGCCGACGAGGTCGCCCCGACGCCACTGATCGTGCAGATCGAGGGCGGTAAGGCCGGGGGGCACCACTCGTGGGAGGACCTCGACGAGCTCCTGATCAAGACCTACGCCGACCTCCGTGCTCGCGAGAACGTGGTGGTGTGTGTCGGTGGCGGGATCGGAACGCCGGATATAGCGGCCCGATACATCACCGGCGACTGGTCGATCGCGCTCGGCCACCCGGCGATGCCCCTCGACGGTGTCCTCATCGGTACGGCTGCGATGGCCTGCCTGGAGGCGACCACGTCCCCCCAGGTCAAGCAGCTCCTCGTCGACACCCCCGGAACTGACGGCTGGGTCAAGGCTGGCACCGCCCGCAACGGCATGGCATCGGGCCACAGCCAGCTCGGCGCCGACATCCACGAGATCGACAACACCGCCTCCCGCGTCGGCCGCCTCCTGGACGAGGTCGCCGGCGACGCCGACGCCGTGAAGGCGCGCGCCGGGGAAATCATCGAGGCGCTGAACCAGACCGCGAAGCCGTACTTCGGCGACGCCGCACAGATGACGTACGCCGAATGGCTCACGCGGTTCGTGGACCTCGCCGGAACACCGACCTGGCTCGACAGCACCCTGCGGGATCGCTTCCACACGCTCCTGCAGCGCGCCGAGGCGCGGCTCGCCCCCGAGGACCACGGCCAGATCCCGACCCTGTGGGCCGAATCGGCCGAGATCGAGGACGGCGCCGCGGCGATTGCAGCCCTGATCGAGCACTACCCGTCCGCGGAGAGCGTCCAACTCCACCCCGTGGACGTCTCCTTCTTCGTGAAGGTCTGCCGCACGGCAGGCAAGCCCGTCCCGTTCGTCCCGGTCCTGGACGCGGAGGTACGTCGCTGGTGGCGTTCGGACTCCTTGTGGCAGGCCCACGACGAGCGGTACGACGCCGATGCCGTCTGTGTCATCCCCGGTCCGGTGGCGATCGCGGGCATCACCCGGGTCGACGAGCCGGTCGCCGACCTGCTGCAGCGTTTCGAGGACGCCGTGGTCGACTCCGTCCTGGCCGACGGCGACTGGCCGGCCCGCGTGGTGGGCCGCCGCCGCGACGAGCACGCCGAGGACGCGCTCTCGCTCGTACTCGCCGCGCCAGACGTCGTCTGGGGCGAGCGCACCGTCACCAATCCGGTCCACCGACTGGGTGGGGACTGGCACGTCGTGGATGCCGCTCGAGCCGAGCAGCGTGCAACGGGAGCGACCCTGAGCGCCACCAGCCCGACGAGCGTCGAGTTGCAGATCCCGACCGGCGACTCCGCGATCACCCTGATCCTGCGTACGACGGATGGGACGCCGACTGGCGCAGCGCCGGTCGTCGAGGACGCGGCCGAGTCGATGATCGGCCTGCTCAATGCCATGGCCGGTCAGCGCAGCGGCGGTCACGCCCAGTTCCACCCGGGGTTGGCCACCGAGCACGCGCTGGTCACCGACACCGGCGCCCACGGGACCGACGCGGTCCTGGACGCGCTCGTCGGACTGACCTGGCCGACCGTGTTCCACACCCTGGCGACGCGCCCCGACGTGGTGGAGGGCGTACTCGACCTGGTCCACCTCGACCACGTCATCACCGGTTCGATCCCCACCGAGCCGGGCGTATTGGATGCTGAAGCCGAGATCGTCTCGGTCACCGACACCGAGGTCGGCCGAGTCGTCACCGTCGATGTCTCACTGACCCGGGGCGGCGCTCCGGTCGCCACGCTCCACGAGCGATTCGCCATCCGCGGCCGCAGCGGTGCGGCGCGCTTGACGCCCCCGACCGCAATCGCTCCCGACGTCCGCGACACCCCGCGAGTCGTACGCGTCAGTGCCACCGTCACGGCACCCACCGACCTGCACGCCTTCGCCGCTGTCACCGGCGATCACAACCCGCTGCACACCAGCGTCGCCGTCGCGCAATTGGCCGGGCTCGAGGGCCCGATCGTGCACGGGATGTGGATCTCCGCCGTCGCCCAGCGCGTGATCACTGAACAGACCGACCGCCCGATCGAGGCGTGGAGCGGTCAGTTCCTCGCCCCGGTGATGCCGGGTCAGGAAGTCACCATCCAGGCTGCGCGGATCGGCGTACGCGCCGGGCGCGAACTGCTCACCGTGGTCGCCTCCGTCGACGGCACCACCGTCTTCTCCGGCCAGGCACTGGTCGGCGCTCCGACCACGGCGTACGTCTTCCCCGGCCAGGGGATCCAGCACCCGGGCATGGGCATGGAGGCGTACGGCCGCAGCAAGGCCGCGCGCGAGATCTGGGACCGCGCGGACGCGCACACCCGCAGTCGCCTCGGCTTCTCGATCCTCGAGGTCGTGCGTACGAACCCGACCGAGCTGGACGCCGCCGACGGGCGCCACAAGCACCCGGACGGCGTCCTGTTCCTCACGCAGTTCACCCAGGTCGCCATGGCCGTCCTGGCCTCGGCGCAGATGGCCGAACTGGTCGAGTCCGGTCTGGTCGTCGAGGACGCGTACGTCGCCGGCCACTCGGTCGGTGAGTACAACGCGCTCGCCGCCGTCGCCGGTGTGATCTCGCTCGAGGCCGTCGTCGAGGTCGTCTACCAGCGCGGATCGGTGATGCACCGACTCGTGCCCCGCGACGCCGAGGGCCGCAGCGACTACCGCCTCGCCGCCATCCGTCCGTCCCAGATCGACCTCGCCGATGACGACGTGCTCGCCTTCGTCGAGACGGTCTCCGCGGAGTCCGGCGAGTTCCTCCAGATCGTGAACTACAACCTGCGCGGTTCGCAGTACGCGATCGCCGGCACCGTCGCCGGCTGCAAGGCCCTGGAGACCGAGGTCGAGCGCCGTCGCGCCGCCGCCGGTGGCCGTGGCGCCTTCGTTCTCGTACCGGGCATCGACGTGCCGTTCCATTCCTCCGTGCTGCGCGCCGGTGTCCCGGACTTCCGTTCCTCCCTCGAGGCGCTCCTGCCGGCCGAGATCGACCCGGCCCTGCTGCTGGGTCGGTACGTGCCGAACCTGGTCGCCCGTCCGTTCTCGCTCGACGAGGAGTTCCTTCGATCGATCCTCGAGGTCGCGCCTGCGGAGCCGATCGAGGCTGCCCTGGCGGACTTCGCCGCATGGGCCGCACGGCCGGGCGCGCTGACCCGGCTCCTGCTGGTCGAGTTGCTCGCGTGGCAGTTCGCCAGCCCGGTGCGGTGGATCGAGACCCAGGACCTCTTCTTCGGTTCGACCACGTACGGCGGCCTGGGCGTGACCCAGCTGATCGAGGTCGGCGTCGGGAAGTCGCCGACCCTGGCCAACCTCGCCTCGCAGACCTTGAAGGTCCCGAGCGTGCGGGTACGGCTGGACCGCGCCGTTGACGTGTACAACCTCGAGCGCGACGCCGCACGGTGCTTCTCCACCGATGAGGACGTCGTGATCGACGACGACGAGCCGGAGGCTGCGGCCCCGGCCGACTCGGCCCCTGCGGCAGCCGCCCCCGTCGCCGCCGCACCGGCCGCTGCCTCCGCCAACATCGCCGACCTCCCCTTCACCGCCGCGGACGCCACACGTCTGCTGCTCACCTGGTGGACCAAGATCCGTGCCGACCAACTCGCCGGCAACGACTCGATCGAGGCTCTCACCGATGGTGCCTCCTCGCGCCGCAACCAGTTGCTCGTCGACCTCGGAACCGAGCTCTCCCTCGGCGCGATCGACGGTGCCGCCGAAGCCGATCTCGGCACGCTGTCCGGCCAGGTCAACGCTCTTGCGCGCGGCTACAAGCCGTTCGGCCCGGTGCTCTCCGTGACTCTGGCCGACCACCTCAAGAAGGTTCTCGGTCCTGCAGGCGTACGCCAGTCGGCCATCGCCGACCGCGTCACCGGCCACTGGCAGTTGGGCGCAGGCTGGGCGCACCACGTCCTCGTCGAGGTGGCGCTGCGGACCCGCGAGGGCGCGAGCGTACGCGGTGGCGACCTGGCCGCCGGTGCTGCGCCAGGCAACGCGGGTGAGGCCACAGCGATCATCGACGCGGCGGTCACCGCGGTCGCAGCACGCCACGGCGTGAGTGTCGCGGCGCCGGTGGCTGAGAGTGCCTCCGTCGACGCCGGAGCGCTCGCCGGGATCACCGGTGGCATCACCGATGCACTGGTGTCGACGGCCAAGCACCTGCTCGCGAAGTTCGAACCGGCTGCGGTCGCAACGGCGGAGGACGCCAACGACGACGCTGCCCTGATCGCCCACGTCGAACGCGAGCTCGGCACCGGGTGGATCACCGCGACCGCGCCGGCATTCGATGCCAAGCGCGCCGTCCTGCTGGACGACCGCTGGGCCAGCGTGCGCGAGGACATCGTGCGCATCGCGTACGGCGAGCAGGACTCGGCCAACATCGACGCGGCTGGCGACAACGCGGCCGCGATCGCCCGCTGGCTCGAACTCGACGACGTCGCCAGCGCTGCGGAGACGACTCAGGTCGGTACCTGGGCCGAGGACACTGCGATCATCACCGGGGCTTCGGTCGGATCGATCGCGGCGGCGGTCGCCGGTGAGCTCCTGGCCGGTGGCGCCACCGTCATCGCGACCACGTCGCGACTCGACGACGCCCGGCTGGCGTTCTTCAAGCAGCTCTACCGCGAGCACGCACAGGTCGGGGCGAAGCTCTGGGTCGTGCCGGCCAACATGGCATCGTTCGCCGACATCGACGCGTTCGTCGCCTGGGTCACCGGCGAGCAGACCACCGCCGTGGGTCCGACCACGAAGGTGACCAAGCCGGCTCTGCGCCCGACGTTGCTGCTCCCGTTCGCAGCCGGATCGGTACGCGGCGACGCCGCGGACGTCGGCCCACGCGCTGAGGTCGAGGCCCGCATCCTGCTGTGGTCCGTCGAGCGACTCGTGACCGCCGACTGGGGCCGCTCGCTGCACGTGGTCCTCCCCGGCTCCCCGAACCGCGGCCGATTCGGTGGCGACGGCGCGTACGGCGAGGCAAAGGCCGCCCTGGATGCACTCGTGACCCGATGGAAGGCCGAGCGCGACTGGGCCGAGAACGTGACGCTGGCCCACGCCATCATCGGCTGGGTCCGCGGCACCGGCCTGATGAAGAGCAACGACCCGCTCGTCGAGGCCGTCGAGGCAGCCGGCGTACGCACCTGGTCGAACGCTGAGATGGCCGCCGAGCTGCTGGCCCTCTGCTCGGTTGCAGCTCGGGAGAAGGCAGCGGTTGAGCCGCTCACCGTCGACCTGACCGGAGGCCTCGACGCGATCAATCTGCGCGAACTGGCCAAGTCGGTCGCCGACTCCGCAAGCGCCGATGACGAAGTCGCCGCCGAGACCGTGTCTCGGATCGACGCGCTCCCCGGATCGCCTGCCGACCTGCACGAACCGCACATCCCCGAGTGGCCGACCCTCGAGGTGCGACCCGAGGACCTGGTGGTCATCGTCGGCGCGGGCGAGCTCGGTCCGTATGGCTCGTCGCGGACTCGCTTCGAGGTCGAGGTCAGCGGCGAACTAAGTGCCGCGGGCGTACTCGAACTCGCCTGGACGACCGGCCTGGTGCGCTGGGACGCGGTGGCCGGCAGCTGGTTCGACGTCGCCTCCGACGAGGCAGTCGACGAGGCGGAGATCTTCGATCGCTACAACGACGCCGTGCTTGAGCGGTGCGGAGTACGCGACTATGTCGAGGACGGTGCCATCACCCCGGGCTCCGCTCCCCTGCTGGCGTCGGTGTTCCTGCCCGAGGACCTCACGTTCACGGTGAGCAGTGAGGCCGAGGCGCAGGCGATGCGTGAGGCCAACCCCGAGCACACCGCCATCGCCACCAACGCCGACGGCGAGTGGACAGTGACGCGTCGGGCCGGGACGGAGATCCGGGTCCCGCGACGGGTGAGTGTCAGCCGGACCGTCGGTGGTCAGTTGCCGACAGGCTTCGATCCGCGCGTCTGGGGCATCCCCGGCGAGATGGTCGAGGCGATCGACCGGGTCGCCCTGTGGAACCTGGTCTGCACCGTGGATGCGTTCCTCTCCAGCGGCTTCACGCCGAGTGAGTTGATGCGCTGGGTCCACCCGGCTCGTGTGGCGAACACGCAGGGCACGGGTATGGGCGGCATGACGTCGATGCAGTCGCTGTACGTCGACACGCTGCTCGGCGAGTCGACGGCGAACGACCTGTTGCAGGAGGCTCTGCCGAACGTCATCGCCGCGCACGTGATGCAGTCCTACGTCGGCGGATACGGCGCGATGGTGCACCCGGTGGCGGCATGCGCCACGACCGCGGTCAGCGTCGAGGAGGGTGTCGACAAGATCCGTGTCGGTAAGGCCGATGTCGTCGTCGCAGGAGGCTTCGACGACCTGAGCACCGAGGGCGTGGTGGGCTTCGCGGCCATGTCCGCGACGGCCGACACCGAGGCGATGCGAGCGCAAGGTATATCGGACCGATACATCAGCCGAGCCAACGACCGCCGCCGCGGCGGGTTCGTCGAGTCCCAGGGCGGCGGCACCCTGCTCCTGGCCCGCGGTGACGTGGCCGCCCGGATGGGCCTGCCGGTCCTGGGCGTCGTGGCGTACGCCGGTTCGTACGCGGACGGCATCCACACCTCGATCCCGGCCCCTGGCCTGGGCGCGCTGAGCGCCGGCCTCGGCGGGCAGGATTCGATGCTCGCGAAGGCCCTGAACGGCCTCGGTCTGACCGCCGACGACGTCGCCGTGATCTCCAAGCACGACACGTCAACGGCCGCCAACGATCCGAACGAGTCCGAGCTGCACGAACGTCTCGCCGACGCGTTGGGCCGGCACGCGGACAACCCCCTTCTGGTGGTCTCGCAGAAGTCGCTGACCGGTCACGCCAAGGGTGGTGCCGCGGCGTTCCAGCTGATCGGCCTCTGCCAGGTCCTGACGCAGGGCGTCGTCCCGCCGAACCGCAGCCTGGACTGTCTCGACCCGGCTCTGGAGGAGTACCGCCGACTCGTGTGGCTGCGCCAGCCGTTGCACACCGGCCCGCTTCGTGCCGGCCTGGTGACCAGCCTCGGCTTCGGACACGTCTCCGGCCTGGTCGCGGTGGTCCACCCGGAGGCGTTCATCCAGAGTCTCCCGGCCGACGAACGTGAAGACTACCGCGCTCGAGCCCGCGCCCGCCAGGTCGACGGCCGTCTCCGGATCACCCGGGCGATGCTCGACGAGCCGGCGTACGTACGCCCGAAGGGTCGCCGTCTCGGCGACGCAGCCGGGTACCGCGAGCGCGAGGCCGAGGTCCTGATCAACCCGACGGCGCGACTGGCTCAGGACGGCGCGTACGCATGCCGCTGACAGCCTTCTCACCCGAGGCGATCGACGGCCACGTCGTCGGCGTCGGACTCGACGTCGTCGACGTCGCGTCGTTCGCCGAGCAACTGGCGTTGCCGGGGTCGCGCTTCAGCACGTTCTTCCGGACCGGCGAGAGGGCCGAGATCGCCGCCCGCGGCGGTGGAGCTGAGCACTGGGCCGCCCGCTGGGCCGCCAAGGAGGCGCTCATCAAGGCCTGGTCGACGCTGTTCTACGGCCGCCCGCCGATCCTGGCCGACGACTCCCTCGGACTCGTCGAGGTCGTCAGCGACGGCTGGGGACGACCACGGCTCGCGACCCACGGAGCACTGCGGCTCGAGCTCAGCGACTACGAGATCCAGGTCTCCCTGAGCCACGACGGTCCGATCGCTGCGGCCTACGTGGTGCTCTCGGCGGCATGCAGGTACGCACCGAGCAGTCGCTTGAGTTCCGTGACGGCCTCGGCGTGCTCCTGCCCGTCGCGAACCGAGAAGTTGAGCATCGAGTAGACGACATGGACCAGCACCTCGGCGATGATCGTGCGGCGCTCCCTGGGGGTGCCGGGCGTCAGGGGTGCGAGCGTACGGGCGACGCTGGCCGCGAGGTCGCGCTCGATCACCGTCGCCGTGGCCCGGGTCGCAGGCGTGGACTGTACGGCGTGCCAGACCGCACGACGCGACGGATCGGCCACCCACATCGCCGCCATCCGATCGACCACCTGGTTGACCAAGGCCGGCCAGTCGAGCGTCGGGAGTTGGGCTGTCAGCTCTCGGACCTGCTCGCGGACGTCGACGGCATCCTGCCGGTCGAGCTCGCACACGATCACGTACTTGTTGGCGAAGAACTGGTAGAGGGTGCCGATCGGCAGTCCCGCGCGATGGGCGACCTCTTCACAGGTGAACGACTCGAAGCCCACATCGATCAACAAACGTCGCGCGACGCGCAGCAGTTCGTCGAACTTCTTCTGGCTCCGATCCTGCGTCGGTCGACGCCGCGGCTCCAGCAATTCCTCGGTCATGCGCTGATGCTACCGAGGAGTAGCCATCGAACTCCGCGTTCGAGCGCAGATAAATATGAGGTTTTCCTCGCATTTAGTTTGAGGAAACCCTCATGTTTGTGTTTCCATGGATGACATGCACCTCCGGAGGGACCACCGATGACCCAGCAACTCACCGCACCCGCGGATCTGGACGACTTCAACGAGGACCCGCAGCGCGCTGCCCTGCTCACTCGTCGCGCCGCCAAGGCCGTACGCGTTGCGCCGCGGGGCAACCGGACCTTCACCGCGAAGGAGCGCGCCGAGCAGCTCGCTGACCAGGGCACCTTCGTGGCGTTCGCCCCGGCGCGGTCACGTGAGCCGGGCGTCGGCGCCGGCGTCCTCACCGGATGGGCAACCGTGAACCGTCGGCCAGTGGTCATCATCAGCCACGACGCGGCAGTCGCCGCCGGCGCGATCGGGGCCGTCTTCGCAGACGCGGTCCAGGACGCGCAGCGGTTCGCGATCGACCACGGCTACCCGATCATCTACCTCAACGACTCCAGCGGCGCGCGGATCCACGACGGCATCCACGCGCTGCACGGCTGTGGCGGCATCTTCCGGCTCAACGTGAAGGCGACCCGTCGGGTGCCCCAGATCAGCGTCATCCTCGGCCCGTGTGCCGGTGCCGCCGCGTACTCACCTGCCCTCACCGACTGGACGATCATGGTCCGCGAGCAGGGGCAGATGTTCCTCACCGGCCCCGACATCGTGAAGGCCGCGACCGGCGAGGACGCCACCGCCGAGGCGATCGGCGGCGCCGACATGCACACCCAGACCTCCGGCGTCGCGCACCTCGCGGTCGACTCCGAGGCCGAGGCGATCCAGGCAACGCGCAAGATCCTCTCCTTCACCCCGACGTACGCCGGCGGCCCGCTGCCGGAGTCGTTGCCGGTCGGCCCGGACGCGGCTGCGGCTGCGGAGCTCCCGTACGTGGTGCCGTCGAAGGCCAGCGTCGGCTTCGACATGACGCAGGTGATCGCCGGTGTCGTGGACGAGGGCTCGATGTTCGAGATCATGCCCACGCGCTCCCCCAGCGTGCTGACGATGTTCGCCCGCCTCGACGGCAAGCCGGTCGGCATCCTGGCCAACCAGCCGAACGCCCGCGGCGGCATCCTCGACACCCAGACCTCGGTCAAGGCGTCGCGGTTCGTGGACTACTGCGGCCGATTCGGTATCCCCGTCCTCACCTTCGTCGACGTCCCGGGCTTCCTGCCCGGAACGGTCGAGGAGGGCCGCGGCGTGATCACGTACGGCGCAACGTTGCTGCGTGCGTACGCCGAGGCGACCGGGCCGCTGCTGACCGTCATCGTCCGCAAGGCGTACGGCGGTGCGTACATCGCGATGGGTTCGCCGTCGCTCGGCGCCGATGCGTGCTGGGCGTGGCCGGGTTCGGAGATCGCGGTGATGGGTCCCGGTGGCGCGGTGGCGCTGCTCAACCGGCGCGAACTCGCCGCCGCCGAGGACCCGGCCGCGCTGCGCGACTCGTTGGCCGCCGACTACCGCGAGAACGTCGCCCGCCCGTGGATCGCGGCCGAGGCCGGGATCGTCGACGACGTGATCCTGCCCGAGGAGACCCGCGACCGCTTGGTGGCGTCGTTGCGGATGCTGACCGCATGAGCGACACCGTCCCTCACGTAGCACCGATCGTGGCCTCGGTCTGGAAGATCGAAGTCGCGGTGGGCGATCACGTCGAGGCTGGCTCGATGTTGGCGGTCGTGGAGTCGATGAAGATGGAGATCCCGATCTTCGCGACGGTCGCCGGGGTGGTCGCCTCGATCCCGGTCGAGCCGGGGCAGATCGTCCAGGAGGGCGACGCGGTGGTGGTGATCGTGCCTGGGGCGGGTGTGCCGCAGCCGCGTGCTGCCGGCTGACCCGCTCCTCTGCGGCTCAGCAAGCAACAATCAACCTCATGCAGATCCACCGGTTCACCGAACCTGTCGCGACGTTCCTCGAGCGACCGATCCCGTCGGGGCTGAGCGAGGCAGAGGCGTGGTTCTTCGAAGCACCTGGACCGGTGTTGGTGATGGGCAGCGCGCAAGACGTCGCCCTGGCCGAGGCCGCGCCCGGGATGGATGTCGCCCGACGCCGAAGCGGTGGCGGAGCGGTCTTCGTCGACCCGGCCCGCAGCTTGTGGTTGGACGTGATCGTGCCACCGACCGATCCACGCTGGAGCGACGACGTACGCACCTCCTCCCACTGGCTGGGCCGCGCGTGGGCGGAGGCCCTCCGTTCGATCGGCATCGAGGGCGAGGTGTACGACGAGGGCCTGGAGAAGACCCCGTGGGGACGACTGGTGTGCTTCGGCGCGAACGGCCCGGGCGAGGTGCTCATCGCCGGCCGAAAGACGGTCGGGATCGCGCAGCGGCGTACGCGCGACGGGGCACGATTCCAGTGCATCGTGTACGACCGCTGGGACCCGCACGACGTCGTCGATCATCTGGTCCTGACCGAGGTCGAACGAGCCGCGATCTCCGCTGACCTCGCTGAGGTCGCGGGCGGAGTCGGCGACCGGCTCGGCGAACTTCGTGACGCGATCACCCGTCGACTGCTGGTCGATTGACTCATGCACTGAGAGCATGTGTTCGTGGAGATCGACACGATTCGCTCATTCCTCGCCGTGGCTGACGGCCGTACGGTGACCGAAGCCGCCGAGCTGGCCAATCGGACCCAGCCCGCGATGTCTCGCGCCCTCGCGCGCCTGGAACGCGAAGCCGGATCCGAGCTCTTCCAGCGCGTCGGCCGGGGCGTCGTCCTCACCCCCGCCGGTCATGAGCTCGTCCCGTACGCACGGAGCATCGTCGAGGCCTATGACCGAGGCGTGCGCGCCGTGCAGGACATGGCGGCGCCCGACGGCGGATTCGTCCCTGTCGCCTTCCTGCACACCCTCGGCACCTGGCTCGTTCCCGAACTCGTCCAGCAGTTCCGGCGCGAGCGCCCCGACGTCAGGTTCGACCTGCGCCAGCACGGTGACGCCGGCCTCGTGGACGACCTTCTGAGCGGCGTCGTCGACATGGCCATCACCGGCGACCGCCCGACGCACCCCCAGATCGAGAGCATCCGGCTGCTCGAGGAGCCGCTGCGCCTGGTGGTCCCGCCCAATCATCGGCTCGCCGAGCGGAAGAGCGTACGCCTCAAGGAGGCCGCCGGGGAGACCTTCATCGCCCTGAAACCGGGCTTCAGCCTGCGCGACGTCACCACGACGCTCTGCGCCCAGGCCGGGTTCGAACCGACCTTCGGGTTCGAGGGCGAGGAGGTCGACACGATCCGCGGCCTTGTCGCCGCCGGCCTCGGTGTTGCGCTGCTGCCGGCCCCGCACAGCGGGGGTGCGCCGACCGCTCCGCATCTGCAGATCAGTGACGTCAAGGCTGTACGCGAGATCGGTCTGGCCTGGATGAAGGACCGGCGACTGCCGCCCGCGTCCGAGCATTTCCGTACGCATGTCGCGGCGCACGCCCGGGAGGCGCTGGCTGCGCGTTCGTGACGGCGACACTCATCGCATGCGACATGTATTTCCGAATACTCATGCATGGAACGCATGTGTCGATCGCCAATTCGGCATTGGACGCGCGACCCCGATGAGGCAAGGATGGTGACGCACGTCACCCTCCACCCTCAAGGGGCTCGTTCATGACCGACATCGATCCCGTCGAGACAGCCGAATGGCGCGAAGCACTCGCCAGCGTGCTCGAATTCGACGGCGAACCGCGTACGGCCTTCCTGCTCGAACAGCTGGTCGAAGAGGCTCGCAGGCTCGGCGCGCGAGTGCCGTTCACCGCGACCACGCCGTACGTGAACACGATCTGGCCCGAAGAGGAGCCGGCGTACCCCGGCGACATCGAGATGGAGCGCCGCATCCGGGCGGTCGTGCGTTGGAACGCGATGATGATGGTGCTGCGCGCCAACAAGGAGTCGAGCGAGTTGGGCGGCCACCTGGCCAGCTACCAGTCGGCCGCGACCCTCTACGAGACCGGCTTCCAGCACCTCTGGCACGCGCCGGCCGAGGGCCACGGCGGCGACCTCGTCTACATCCAGGGGCACTGCTCACCGGGCATCTACTCGCGCGCCTTTGTCGAAGGCCGCCTGACTGAGGACCAGCTCGACAACTTCCGCCAGGAGACCGGCGGTCACGGGCTGTCGTCCTACCCCCACCCCTGGCTGATGCCGGACTTCTGGCAGTTCCCGACGGTCTCCATGGGCCTCGGTCCGCTGATGGCGATCTACCAGGCACGCTTCCTCAAATACCTGCACGCGCGCGGACTGGCCGACACCTCCAACCGCAAGGTCTGGGCCTTCCTCGGCGACGGCGAGATGGACGAGCCGGAGTCGCTCGGCGCGATCTCGCTGGCCGGCCGCGAGAACCTCGACAACCTCGTCTTCGTCATCAACTGCAACCTGCAGCGCCTCGACGGTCCGGTCCGCGGCAACGGCAAGATCATCCAGGAACTCGAGGGCGACTTCGCCGGCTCCGGCTGGAACGTCATCAAGGTGATCTGGGGTTCGGGCTGGGACGAGCTGCTCGCCAAGGACACCACCGGGGCGCTGAAGCGCCGGATGATGCAGGCCGTCGACGGGCAGTACCAGACCTACAAGAGCCGCGACGGTGCGTACGTGCGCGAGCACTTCTTCAACGCCGACCCCGTGCTCGCCGCGATGGTGGCCGACTGGACCGACGACCAGATCTGGCGCCTCACCCGTGGTGGCCACGACCCACAGAAGGTGTACGCGGCGTACGCGGCGGCCCATGCGCATGTCGGCGAGCCGACCGTGATCCTCGCCAAGACGATCAAGGGGTACGGCCTCGGCAAGGCGGGCGAGGCGCAGAACACGGCGCACCAGGCCAAGAAGGTCGACGACGACTCGCTGCGGTCGTTCCGTGACCGCTTCGCGGTGCCGGTGAGCGACGAGGACCTGCTCAGCTATCCGTACCTCACGTTCCCCGAAGGCTCCCCCGAGCACGCGTACCTGCACGCGCACCGCACCGATCTCGGCGGCTACCTCCCCCAGCGCCGACGTACGTCGATGGCTCTGGCTGTGCCGGGGATCGAGGCGTTCGCGGCTCAGGTGGCCGGGTCCAACGGGCGTGAGATCTCGACGACGATGGCGTTCGTCCAGATCCTCACGAAACTGCTGCGCGACAAGGAGATCGGCAAGCGGATCGTCCCGATCGTCCCGGACGAGGCGCGTACGTTCGGCATGGAGGGACTGTTCCGCCAAGTCGGCATCTACGCACCGCAGGGCCAGTTGTACGAGCCGATGGACGCCGAGCAGCTCGCCTTCTACAAGGAGGCGGCCGGCGGGCAGATCCTCGAGGAGGGCATCAACGAGCCCGGCGCGATGTCTTCCTGGATCGCTGCCGCGACGTCGTACTCCTCCAGCGACACCCCGATGATTCCGTTCTACATCTACTACTCGATGTTCGGGTTCCAGCGGATCGGCGACCTCGCCTGGGCCGCCGGCGACATGCGCGCACGCGGGTTCCTCCTCGGCGGCACCGCGGGGCGTACGACCCTCAACGGCGAGGGCCTCCAGCACGAGGACGGCCACAGTCACCTGCAGGCCGCACTCATCCCGAACTGCGTCTCCTACGACCCGACGTACTCCTACGAGCTCGCGGTCATCGTGGCCGACGGCCTGCGACGGATGTACGCCGATCAGGAGGATGTCTTCTACTACCTGACCCTGATGAACGAGAACTACGAACATCCGGCGATGCCCGAGGGTGTCGAGGAGGGCATCCTCAAGGGGCTGTACCTTCTGCGCCCGGCGGCGGAGACGGCTCAGGTGCAGTTGCTCGGCTCGGGCACGATCCTGCGCGAGGTGATCGCCGCTGCCGACCTGTTGCGCGACGACTTCGGGATCTCCGCCGACGTGTGGAGCGTGCCCAGCTTCACCGAGTTGCGCCGCGAGGGACTCGAGGTCGAGCGCTGGAACACCTTGCACCCGCTGGAAAAGCCGCGGAAGTCGTACGTCGAGCAGAGCCTGGGCAAGAGCAAGGCACCGGTGATCGCGGCGACCGACTACATGAAGTCGTACGCCGACCAGATCTCCGGCTTCGTGCCGGGCTCGTTCACAGCGCTGGGCACCGACGGATTCGGCCGCTCGGACTACCGCGTGAAGCTGCGCAGCCACTTCGAGGTGGACCGCTACTTCATCGCGGTCACCGCGCTCAGCAACCTCGCCGACAAGCGGGTCGTCACCCGCGACGTGGTCGCCGCGGCGATCGAGAAGTACGGCATCAACCCCGACCGGCCGACCCCGGCCCACGCGTAAGGACACTTCGTTGGACATCAAGGTTCCCGACCTCGGCAACTTCACCGACGTCGCTGTCATCGAGATCTTCGTCGAGCCCGGACAGGTCGTCGCGGCCGAGGACCCGCTCGTCACCCTGGAGACCGACAAGGCCACCATGGACATCCCGGCACCCTTCGCCGGCACCATCACCAGCCTGACCGTCAAGCTCGGCGACAAGCTCAACAAGGGCGACCTGATCGCGATCGGCGAGCCCGAAGAGGCGACTGAGTCGCCAGCAGCCTCTGAAGGGGCGCCGGCGTCGGCGGTCGTCTCGGACGAGGCCCGCAGGAGCCTTGGCGAGGACGCGCCCACGAGCGAGCGAAGCGAGCAAGGCGCGCGCGGCGGAGCCACCGCGACGAGGGCCACGTCCGAGACGGCTGTCGACGCCGGCGACACAGACGGGCTGCGGGCCACTCCGCTCGTACGCCGCCTGGCTCGCGACCTGGAGATCAACCTCGACGGCGTCAGTGGTTCGGGCGGACGGGGCCGCGTCACGAAACAGGACGTGCTCACCGCGTACGACACCTCCCGCGGCGCCTCCGGCGGCGGTTCGGGCATCCCGCCGATCCCGGCGGTCGACTTCTCGCAGTTCGGCCCGATCCACGAAGTGCCGCTGTCGCGAATCAAGAAGATCTCGGGACCGTACCTGCACCGCTCCTGGCTCAACATCCCGCACGTGACCCACAACGACGAGGCCGACATCACCGACCTCGACGCGTACCGTCGCGAACTCGACGAGGCAGCGAAGGCCGAGGGCTATCGGGTCACGCTGCTGAGCTTCTTGCTGAAGGCCGCTGCCGCCTCGTTGAGGAAGTTCCCCGAGGTGAACAGTTCGCTCTCCGGCGACAACCTGATTCTCAAGGACTACGTCCACATCGGGGTCGCAGTCGACACCGAGGGCGGCCTGGTGGTGCCGGTGATCCGCGACGTGGATCGCAAGGGCATCACCGAGCTGAGCCACGAACTGGCCGACCTGTCGTCACGTGCTCGCGAGGGCAAACTGAGCGGTGCCGAGATGCAGGGCGCCAGCTTCACCATCAGCAGCCTCGGCGGCATCGGCGGCACCTCGTTCACCCCGATCGTGAACGCGCCCGAGGTCGCGATCCTCGGGGTCGTCCGGTCGAAGATGGCGCCGGTCTGGGACGGCGAGGCCTTCGTGCCGCGGCTGATGCTGCCGCTGTCGCTCTCGTACGACCACCGGGTCATCGACGGTGCGCTGGCCGCCCGGTTCGTCGCCCACTTCGGTCGGATCGTCGAGGACGTACGCCGCCTCGTGCTGTGATCTCCTGACGCAACGACGAAGGGCCCCTGACCGATCAAGGTCAGGGGCCCTTCGTGCATCAACTCACGCGAGATCGAAGCGATCCGCGTTCATGACCTTCACCCAGGCGGCGACGAAGTCGGTGACGAACTTCTGCTTCGCGTCGTCGGAGGCGTACACCTCGGCCAGCGCGCGGAGCTCGGAGTTCGAGCCGAAGACGAGGTCGGCGCGGGTGGCCGTCCACTGCTTGCCACCCTCGGCCGTGCCACGGAAGGCGTGGGCGCCGGAGTCGAGCGCGGTCCAGGTGGTGCCCAGCTCGAGCAGGTTGACGAAGAAGTCGTTCGTCAGCTGGCCCGGTCGGTCGGTGAACACGCCGTACTCCGAACCGTCCCAGTTGGCACCCAGGACGCGGAGACCGCCGACGAGCGCGGTGAGCTCCGGTGCGCTGACGCCGAGCAGGTTGGCCCGGTCGATCAGCAGGAACTCGCTCGGCAGGTTCAGGAAGCCGCTGTCGTAGTTGCGGAAGCCGTCGGCCACCGGCTCCAACCAGGCGAAGTTCTCGACCGAGGTCTGCTCCTGGGTGGCATCCACACGACCCGCCGTGAACGGCACCTCGACGCTGGCACCGGCAGCTGCCGCCGCCTGCTCCACACCGACACCACCAGCGAGGACGACCACGTCGGCGAACGACAGGCCGGACCCGGCCGCAACGGCCTCGAGCTTCGCGATGACCGGCTTGAGCTGCTCCGGCTGGTTGACCTTCCACGACACCTGCGGCTCGAGGCGGAGACGACCACCGTTCGCGCCACCGCGCTTGTCGGAGTCGCGGTACGTGGCCGCGGCCTTCCACGCGGTGGAGACGAGGTCGGCGACGCTGAGGCCGGAAGCTGCGATGAGCTCCTTGGCCGTGGCGATCGAGGCCGCGTCGGTCGCTGCCGTCTGTGCCGGGAGCGGGTCCTGCCAGATCAGGTCCTCCGCCGGGACCTCCGGTCCGACGTAACGCGACTTCGGGCCGAGGTCACGGTGCGTGAGCTTGAACCAGGCACGGGCGAACGCGTCCGCGAAGGCATCCTGGTCCGCGAGGAAGCGACGCGAGATCGCCTCGTACGCCGGGTCGATCCGCAGGGAGAGGTCGGTGGTCAGCATGGTCGGCTTCTTGGAGCCCTCACCGTGCGCACCGGGGATGACATCCTCGGCGTCCTTCGCGACCCACTGCGGGGCGCCGGCGGGCGACTCGGTGAGCTCCCACTCGTACCCGAAGAGGTTCTCGAAGAAGTAGTTCGTCCACTGCGCCGGAGCCTGGGTCCAGGTGACCTCGAGGCCCGAGGAGATGGTGTCGGCGCCGTGGCCGGTGCCGTACGAGGAGGTCCAGCCGAAGCCCTGCTCCTCGATCGACGCCGCCTCCGGATCGGCACCCTTGTGCTCCTCGTCCGCGGCACCGTGAGCCTTGCCGAAGGTGTGGCCACCGGCGATCAGCGCGACGGTCTCCTCGTCGTCCATGCCCATCCGGCGGAACGTCTCGCGGATGTCCACGGCCGCCTTGAGCGGGTCCGGGTCACCGTTCGGGCCGGTCGGGTTGACGTAGATCAGACCCATCTGGACCGCTGCCAGGGGAGCCTCGAGGTCGCGGTCTCCGGTGTAGCGCTCGTCGTCGAGCCAGACCTTCTCCGGGCCCCAGTACACGTCGTCGTCGGACTCCCACACGTCGGCGCGGCCACCGCTGAAGCCGAATGTCTTGAGACCCATGTCCTCGAGCGCGACGTTGCCGACCAGCACGAAGAGGTCGGCCCAGGACAGGGACTGGCCGTACTTCTTCTTGACCGGCCACAGCAGACGACGGGCCTTGTCGAGGTTGACGTTGTCGGGCCACGAGTTGAGCGGCGCAAAGCGCTGCTGACCCGTACCTGCGCCACCGCGGCCGTCGCCGGAGCGGTACGTACCCGCCGCGTGCCACGCCAGACGGATCATCAGCGGGCCGTAGTGACCGAAGTCGGCCGGCCACCAGTCCTTGGAGTCGGTGAGGACAACGGCGATGTCAGCCTTCACCGCGGCCAGGTCGAGCGCCTCGAAGGCCTTGACGTAGTCGAAGTCGGCGCCGAGCGGGTTGGTCGCCTCGGGGTGCTTGGCGAGGATCCTCAGGTTGAGCTTGTTGGGCCACCACTCCGTGTTGGCGGAACCGCTCGTGGGGTGCGTACGCCCTCCGTGGGCGACGGGGCAGCCGGCGGCGTTGCTGGTCTCGGTCATGACAAGTCCTTCGGGTTTGAAATGGGAACAGAGTCGGTCGTGCGGGTGGATCAGTCGGGCGAGGTCGCGTCACTCCCCTCACCCGGGGCCGCCGCACAGTCGCGGCACTGGCCCCAATAGGTCACCTCGGCCTCGTCGACGACGAAACCAGTGGGAAGTTCGAAGGGCACCAGGCAGGGCGCGGCGCCGGTCGCGCAGTCGATGTCGATCGTGGATCCACACGTACGACACACGAAGTGGTGATGGTTGTCGCCGGCCCGAGCCTCGTACCTCGCCGGTTGGCCGGGGGTCTCGATCCGCCGCACCAGACCGACCTCGGCGAGCGCGCCCAGGACGTCGTACGTCGCCTGCATGCTCATCGAGCCGAGCAGGTCCTCCGCCCAGCCGTGCACGGTCTCGACGGTGTGATGGCCCGGCTGCAACGCCAGTACGTCGAGGACCGAGGCCCGCTGCAGCGTGGCGCGAAGACCCGCGGCACGAATCCGCTCGCTGGAGTGCGATTCGGTGGAGGTCATGCCTCCAACCTACAGCCAGTTTGGAATGAGTCAAGAGAACTTGACGGAAACAGGAACGAAAAAGGCCCCGAACTCTCGTTCGGGGCCAGTCCGTGGCAGATGAAGGATTCGAACCTTCGGAGGTTTCCCGACGGATTTACAGTCCGCTCCCATTGGCCGCTCGGGCAATCTGCCATGCCGCCTACACAAGGTAGGCAACGGTTCGGAAGAATAGCGCAGGTCGGGCGCACGCCCGAAAACGTCACTGCCTCAGGAGGACCCATGGCCGACAGCTCATTCGACATCGTCAGCAAGTACGACCGCCAGGAAGTCGACAACGCTCTCGGCCAGACCGCCCGCGAGATCTCGCAGCGCTTCGACTTCAAGGGCACCGGCGCCACGATCGAGTGGAAGGGCGATTCCGCCATCGAGATCAGCGCCTCGGCGGACGACCGCGCCAGTGCCGTACTCAGCGTCTTCCAGGACAAGCTCATCAAGCGCCAGCTCTCGCTCAAGATCCTCGACGCCGGCGAGCCGCGCCAGTCCGGGCAGGTCTCCAAGATCGCCATCTCGCTCAAGGAGGGCATCTCCCAGGAGGACGCCAAGAAGGTCTCCAAGTTGATCCGGGACGAGGGGCCGAAGTCGATCAAGGCACAGATCCAGGGCGATGAACTCCGGGTCTCCTCCAAGTCACGCGACGACCTGCAGGCCGTGCAGACGCTCGTACGCGGTGCCGACTGGGACTTCGCGGTCCAGTTCGTCAACTACCGCTGACCCGCACCGACCAAGCCCGTACGACATCTTCAACAGCTCGTGTCGAAATCGCAGGATGCCGTTCGACGTATGAGCAACCGGGCCGCCGAACAGCGGCGGCCACCATCGTGAGGAGCAAGCAATGCCGCGGTTCATGGGATTCGTGAAGATGGAAGAGGGCGGCGGACTGCCGCCGCAGGCTCTGTTCGAGGCGATGGACAAGTACATCGGCGAGCAGGCCGGAGCTGGACACTTCCTGGACGGTGGCGGCCTGTTCGGCACCGAGGACGCGGTCAACTTCGTGGTGAAGAAGGGCGAGGTCACCCGGGTGGACGGCCCGTACGCCGAGGCCAAGGAAGTGGTCGGCGGTTGGGCACTGCTGCAGTACGACACCCTCGAGGAGGCCATCGCGGGCCAGCAGGAGTTCGCGGACCTGCACGCCACGTACTGGCCCGAGTGCCGGATGGTCGCGACTCTGCGCCAGATCTCCGACGAGCAGCCGGAGTCCTCCGACGCCTGACGGTTGATGCGCCCATGCGGTCGGCTCTCTACGCTGACCGCATGGGCGAGACCGTGGTCGACACCATCACCGCGGTCTGGCGTGCCGAGTCCGCCCGGCTGGTCGGCGCGCTGACGCGGATCACCCGGGACCTGGACCTCGCGGAGGACCTCGCCCAAGATGCGCTGCTGAGCGCGCTCGAGTCGTGGCCCACCGCTGGGGTCCCCGACAATCCCGGCGGCTGGTTGATGACCACCGCGAAGCGCCGTGCCATCGACACCTTTCGGCGCGCCGAGAACCTGCGCCACAAGACCGAACTGCTCGGTCATGGCCTCACAGAGGAGGACGGGATGCCCGACCTCACCTCGCAGGTCGACTTCATCGAGGACGACGTCCTTCGGCTGATCTTCCTGTCCTGCCACCCATCGCTCACCCCGGACTCGCGGGCCGCATTGACGCTGCGGCTCGTCGGGGGCCTCACCACCGGGGAGATCGCCCGGAGCTTCCTCGTGGCCGAGTCCGCGATGGGTCAGCGAATCTCACGAGCGAAGAAGACACTCGCTGACGCGCGCGCCAACTTCGAGTTGCCGGTCGGGGACGAGCGCGCAGCCCGCTTGGACGACGTGATGACCGTCGTCTACCTGATCTTCAACGAGGGCTACACCGCCACCGCCGGCGGGGATTGGATGCGTCCCGAACTCACGCACGAGGCCATCCGGCTGGCGCGAATGCTGGCAGGTCTCATCCCCGACGAGCCGGATGTCCACGGGCTGCAGGCTCTGCTGGAGCTGCAGGCCTCACGAAGCCCGGCACGGGTGGACGCGACCGGGAATGCGGTCCTCCTGGACGACCAAGACAGAAGCCTCTGGGACGAGTTGCTCATTCGGCGCGGCCTGGCGGCGCTGGATCGCGCGTCGCGGCTCGCTGCGACCGGCAAGCCGGTCGGCCGCTACTACCTTCAGGCGGCCATCGCCGCCCATCACGCCCGCGCCGCCGATCCCTCGGAGACCGACTGGCGCGCCATCGCCGATCTGTACGACGTCCTCGCGCAAGCCGCCCCGGGACCCGTCGTGGAGGTCAACCGAGCGGTTGCGTACGGGCGAGCCTTCGGGCCGGAGGAAGGCCTGGCGATCCTGGAAGGCGTGTCTCTTCCGGGATCGCACCTGCCGCCCAGCGTGCGCGGCGACCTGCTGGACCGGGCTGGCCGACACCCGGAGGCGGCCTCAGCCTTCCGTGAGGCAGCCGAGCTGACCGACAACGAGAGCGAACGGGCGTTGCTGCTCCGACGTGCCGTGGACAGCGATCACGGAGCGTCCAGCTGAGGTCAGCTCGCTGCCCGGCCCGAATGTCGATCAGATTGATCGACACATCTGAAATGATGGACTCGTGCGTGTTTCGGCCAAGTCTGACTATGCCCTCCGGGCGTTGATTGCGATCAGCGTTCGCGAGGACGGCAAGGCTGTGAGCGCCGAGGAACTCGGGCGTACGCAGGACATCCCGCACGGCTTCCTCCAGGCGATCCTCGCCGACCTGCGCAAGAGCGGCATCGTGATCTCCCAGCGCGGCCAGTCCGGCGGCTGGCGGCTCGCACGCAAGCCCGAGGACATCTCGATCGCCGACGTGATCCGCGCAGTCGACGGCCCGCTCGTCAGCGTGTACGGCCTCCGGCCGGAACTGGTCGAGTACGCCGGCGAGGCCCGCGTACTCCAGCACGTCTGGATCGCCGCCCGGTCAGCCCTGCGCGACGTCTTCGAGAAGGTCTCCATCGCCGCGCTCGCCACCGGCGAACTGCCCACCGAGGTCACCGCCCGGACCGCTGACGAGGACGCCTGGACCTCGCACTGAGCGAGCCACGCGCACCGCGTCGTACGCGAAGATCGCGAGTGCGACCCACACGATCGAGAAGCCGATCCAGCGCCCGGTCGACATCGGCTCGTGACGGATCAACACGCCGATCGCGAACTGGAGGATCGGCGCGAGGTACTGCAGCAGTCCCAGCGTGACCATCGGGACGCGAGTCGCAGCTGCGCCGAAGCAGATCAGCGGCAACGCCGTCACGATGCCGGTGGCGGCGAAGAGCAGCATGTGGCCGGGGTTCCCTGCGAAGTGTCCGCGGCTGCCGAGGACGATCAGGTAGACCAACGCGAGCGGGGCGACGTACGCGGTCTCCACCGTGAGTGAGTCGAAGGCACCCGCGCCGGCGGCCTTCTTGACCAGTCCGTACGTCCCGAACGAGAACGCCAGGACGAGTGCCAGCCACGGCGCGTGCCCGTAGTCGACCGTGAGGACGACGATCGCTGCCATGGCGACGCCGAGCGCAAGCCACTGCATCCGGCGGAGGCGCTCGCGAAAGATCAGGACCCCCATCGCGATCGAGACGAGCGGATTGATGAAGTAGCCCAGACTCGTCTCCACGACACGGCCGGTGTTGACGCCCCAGATGTAGAAGCCCCAGTTCGAGGTGATCGTGACCGCGGCGACCGCGAGCAGCAGGGCAGTTCGGCGGTTTCGCACGAGAGCCAGCGTCGGGCGTACGCGCCGCAGGGCGACGATCAGGAACACCATGAGCAGCAGCGACCAGACGAACCGGTGCGACAACAACTCGATCGCGCCGGCGGGTTGAAGCAGCGGCCAGAACAGGGGCACCAGACCCCACATCACATAGGCCGCGACGCCGTACGCAATGCCCCGGCGCGTGTCCATGTCCGCCAACGTATCTGCGGCGGCACCGAACGCGCGAACCGATTCAAGACCGCGGCAGGGACCTGGCCGCGGCGAGCCCCCGCAACTATTCAGGACATGCGACGGGTCGAGGACATATGTGCGTCGGTCCGCGACATGCCCTGAAATGTTTCGCCGGCGAGCGGCACCCCGCCAGATGCCGGGTCTCGGCGTGACGGATGCCGGGTCTCGGCGTGACAGATGCCGGGTCTCGGCGGATCAGCGGTTCACGCGGTGCCGGACGCGCGCGGTCGCAAGGCGGAGGACCCGAAGGCGGCCTCCTGGGCCGTCGAGTGGTCCGACAACGCGGCGAACGCGCCGTCCGTCAGCGCGTGCGGGTGGCGACGGCGTCGGCGAAGGCCACCAGCGCCGTGCGGACCGAGCCGTCAGGCACCACCGAGAGGACGGCCTTCGCGCGCTCGGCCTCGCCGATGACGTATTCGCGCGCAGCCTGCAGCGACTTGGACTCGCGCAGGACGGCGACGGCCGCCGCGAGCGGGGCGTCCTGGGTCAGATCCCCGGCGAGGGCATCGAGTACGGCCGTCTCGCCGTTCGCCCGGGCAAGCAGCGTCGGTAGCGTCGGTACGCCTTCGCGCAGGTCCGTTCCGGGCGTCTTGCCGGACTCGTCGGAAGCGATGTCGAGGATGTCGTCGGACAGTTGGAACGCGGTGCCGATGAGTTCGCCGTACTCGGTCAGGGCGGCGACGATCTCCGCGGACGCCCCCGAGAACATCGCGCCGTAGCGCGCGGACGTGGCCAGCAGCGCGCCGGTTTTGCCCGCGACGACCTCGAGGTGGTGTTCGACCGCGTCACCGGTCGGTGTCACGCCTTCAAGGATCTGTCCCTCGACCAGTCGACCGAAGGTCTCGGCCTGGATCCTGACTGCTTCGGGACCGAGCTGCGCGGTGAGTTCGGAGGACCGGGCGAACAGCCAGTCGCCGGTGAGGATCGCGACGCGGTTGTCGTAGCGGGCGTTGGCCGAGTCGGCCGAGCGGCGTACGAGCGCCTCGTCCATGACGTCGTCGTGATAGAGCGAGGCGAGATGGACGAGCTCCACCGCCCGCGCGGCGACCTCGACATCGGCTGACTCGGTGCGCGGGCCGCATTCGGCGGCGAGGAGCACGAGCAGCGGGCGGAAGCGTTTCCCGCCAGCGGCCATCAGGTGCGATGCGGCCTCGGCGACGAACGGCGCCCGCGAGCGTACGTCCTGCGCCAACGCGATCTCGACCGAGGCCAACCGGGCCCGGAGGCGCGCCTCAAGAGCCTCGTCCGCGACAGCGATCGCCAAGGTGCTCGAACTCACACCAACAAGTCTCCCGCATGACGCAGTACCGACAGCATCGGGGCGGGGATCAACCCGAAAGCCAGCGTTGCCGCGACGCACACCGCGATCACCGCGACCGTCGGCCAGGCCGGCCGGTGCACCAGGCCGCGGCCCGGCTGCAGCGCAAAGAACATGGTGAGCAGGACCCGGGCATAGAAGAAGACCGAGACGACGCTGCAGGCCAGACCGATCATCACGATCGCGTACTGGTGCGCGGCGAGCGCGGTCGCGAAGACGCCCCACTTGCCGAGGAAGCCGACCGTCGGCGGGATGCCGGCCATGGAGATCAGCAGGATCGCGAACGCGAAGCCGAACCAGGGGTGCCGACGGCCGATGCCCGCCCACGAGTCCAGGTCGGTGGATTCCCCGCTCGACTTCCGCACCAGCGACACCAGCGCGAAGGCGCCGATCGAGGACGGCACGTACGCCACCAGGTAGAGCATCACCGCACGCGAAGCAGTCATCGTGCCGCTGGTGGTGCCGAGGATGCCGACGAGGAGGAATCCGGTGTGTGCGATCGCTGAGTACGCGAGGAGTCGCTTAACATCGGTCTGCGCAACAGCGAAAGCCGACCCGAGGGCCATCGACAGAGCCGCAATGATCGCGATCACCGGCCGCCACGCTGACGGGTCGGCACCAAAACCGATCCACAGCAGGCGAGTCAACGCACCGGCTGCAGCGACCTTGGTGGCGGCGCTCATCCAGGCCGCGACCGGCGTCGGCGCTCCCTGATAGACGTCCGGGGTCCAGGTGTGGAACGGCACCGCGCCGACCTTGAACAACAGCCCGACGGCGAGCAGAGCCAGCGCCGTCCACGCCAGCGCCCCATGAGCCTTGCCGAGGTCCGCGAGCTGCATCGAGCCGCTCGCCCCGTACGCCAGTGCGATGCCGTACACGAGGAAGCCCGAGGCGAAGGCACCGAGCAGGAAGTACTTGAGCGAGGCCTCCTGCGACAGCAGGCGACGCTTGCGGGCCAGACCGGTCAGCACATAGAGCGGCAGGCTGAGCACCTCGATCGCCACGAACAGCAGCAGCACGTCGTTCGCGACCGGGAGCAGCATCATCCCGCCGGCGGCGAAGAGCAGCAGCGCGTACGCCTCGGTGTGGATGAGGCGGTGGGTGGCGGCGGCCTCCTCGCGCGTTCCGGGCAGGACAGCGGCCTGCCCGACGAACGGGCTGATGTCGAGGCGGTTCTCGGTGAAGAGGAGTACGCCGAGGATCGAGGCGAGCAGCGCGAGCCCCTGCCAGACCAGCCCGGGGCCGTCGAGCGTGAGCTCGGTGGTGTGGCTCGGGTGGCTGGCGGCTACTCCGACAAAGGCCGTGACGAGCGCGGCGAGAGCGAGCAGCGGCTGCAACCGGGTGCGGGCCGTACGCGGGAGGAACGCCTCACCCAGGACGGCCACGCAGGCAGCACCGAAGACCGTCAGCGTCGGCCACAGCACTCCGTAGTTGATGTGCCCAGCGTCGATCGTCATCGGAGCACCCCCACCGCCGCGTGCGCGGCATCCAGGATCGGCTGCGGCCAGAAACCGAACACGACCATCGCCGACAGCAGCGGCACGAGCACCAGTCCCTCGGAAGCGGTGAGGTCCACGACGCCCTCACGGGTCGTGGCGGGCCCGGTGAAGATCCGCTGATAGGTCCACAGGGCGTACGCGGCTGCGAGCACGATCGAGGTGACCGCGATCGCGCCGACCCAGGGTGAGTACGCGAAGCCGGCGATCAGGACGAGCACCTCCGACACGAACTGGGACAGACCGGGCAGGCCAGCGGTGGCGAGCGCGGTGATCAGGAACGCTGCCGCCAGCCGCGGTGCGCGACCCTCGAGCCCCGCGTACGCCCTCAACTCCGGGGTGCCGGTGCGTGCGATCACCATGGCGGCGGCGGCGAGCAGCGCCCCGGTGACGATGCCGTGGTTGACCATGTACGAAATCGACCCCTGCAGGCCGGTCGCCGTCCCGACGAACACGCCGACCGTGATCAGACCGAAGTGCGACAACGAGGTCAGACCGATCAGCCGCAGCACGTTCGTCTGGGCGAGGGCGAGCACGGCGCCGTACACGACCGAGATCAGCGCGATCGCGAGCACGACGGGAGTGGCCCAGCGCGATGCGTCCGGGAACAGCCCGAGGCAATACCGGATCATCGCGAACGTGCCGATCTTGTCGAGGATGCAGACCAACAGGATCGAGGTCGCCGGAGTGGCTTGTTCAGTGGTGTCGGCGAGCCAGGTATGCAGCGGGACCAGCGGCGCCTTCGCCGCGAACGCGATGAAGAAGCTGACGAACAGCCAGCGCTCGGCGGTCGTGCTCAGGTGGACCTGGTGGAGATCGCTCAGCAGATAGCTGTGCGCGCCGGCGGCGTAGTAGCCGACCAGCCCACCGAGGAGGACCAGGCCGCCACCGACCTGATACATCAGGAACTTCATCGCCGAGCGGCCGCGGTCTGGACCACCGACGAGTCCGATCAGGAAGTAGGCCGGGATGAGCGTGGCCTCGAAGAAGATGTAGAAGGTGAAGAGGTCCTCGGCCAGGAAGACGCCGAGTGCGGTCGCCTGCAGGATCAGCGCCCAGGCCATCCACATCGGCGGGTGCTTGCGGGCGGCGACCAGAACGATCGGCACCAGCGACACGGTCAGCAGGACCATCAGTCGACCCATGCCGTCCAGGCCGAGCGCGAAATGCACGCCGAAGTCGCGGATCCACATCACATCGACGTGCTTGTCGCCAGTGACGGCGACGATGCCTGCCGCGAGGGTCAACAGCGCCGACCCAAGAGCAGCGCTGCGGTTGCGGGTGAGGAAGGTGACTCCGCTGCCGAGCAGCGGCACCAGCGGGAGGATCCAGATGGCTGCGTTCATTGACTGCCCGTTCACCAGTGCACCGCCAGAGCCGCGAGGGTCACGATCAGGACCCCGACCAGCATCGTGAGGGCGTACGACCTGACGTAGCCGTTCTGGCCCTTCCTGAGTTCACCGGCGAGCGCAGCGACCGCGACCGGGCCACCAGAGACCAGGACATCCACGCCGTACGTGTCGACGGTGCGGGTCATGGTGGCCACCTGGCTGAAGCCGGGGACGATGATGTCCTCGATGTGCGGGACGGGTACGTACCTCGTCACTCCACGGTCGATCTCGCGGCGACCGAACAACCGCCAGGCCAGACCGGCACCGCTCACGACAGCGATCAGGGCAGCCCCCGAGATCAGCCACTGGCCGGTGTCCGGACCGGGGACGGGCGTGTGTCCGACGACCGGCTCGAGGAAGTGCACGATCCAGTCGTTGATGACGAGCAGACCGCCGGCGGCCGAGAGGGCGGCGAGCGCAATCAGCGGGACGGTCATCACCCTCGGGGACTCGTGCGGGTGGATGTCCTTCTCCCAGCGCTCAGTGGTGAAGAAGGTCAGGAGCATCAGGCGGGTCATGTAGAACGCCGTCACCGCGGCACCGACCGTCGCGACCGCACCGATCCAGAAGTGCTCGTGGAACGCGGCTTCGAGGACCTTGTCCTTGGAGAAGAAGCCCGAGAACGGCGGGACGCCGATGATCGCCAGGTAGCCGAAGGCGAAGGTGGCGAAGGTGACCGGCATCGCCTTGCGGATCGCGCCGTAGTGCTTCATGTTCACGTCGTCGCCCATGCCGTGCATGACCGAACCGGCACCGAGGAACATGTTCGCCTTGAACGCGCCGTGGGTGAGCAGGTGGAAGATCGCGAACGGATACCCGGCCGGGCCGATCCCGGCGGCCAGCATCATGTAGCCGATCTGGCTCATCGTGGAGCCGGCCAGCACCTTCTTGATGTCGTCCTTCACGCAGCCGAGCGCGGCGCCCCAGAGGATGGTGACGAGGGCGACCACGATGACGGCGGTACGCGCGGTGCTGCTGAAGTCGAAGATGAAGTGGCTGCGCACGATCAGGTAGACGCCCGCGGTCACCATCGTGGCCGCGTGGATCAGTGCCGAGACCGGGGTCGGACCCTCCATCGCGTCCAGGAGCCAGCCCTGCAGCGGGACCTGGGCGGATTTGCCGCAGGCGGCGAGGAGGAGCAGGAGACCGAGGGCGGTGGCCAGTCCCGAGTTCATCGGGAGGTGATACCAGTCGGGCTGATCCCCGAGCGGCGAGTAGCTGAACCAGCCACCGAAGTGAGTCGCCACCTGGCCGATGTCGGTCGTCCCGAACTTCGCGAACATCAACGCGATCGCCAGCGCCAGACCGATGTCGCCGACCCGGTTCATCACGAACGCCTTGAGCGCTGCGGCGGCCGCGGACGGCTTGTGCTGCCAGAACCCGATCAACAGATACGACGCCAGGCCGACGCCTTCCCAGCCGAGGAACAGCACCACGTAGTTGCCAGCCAGCACCAAGGTGAGCATCGCCGCGATGAAGAGATTGAGGTACGCGAAGAAGCGCGTACGCCGCTCGTCGTGGGCCATGTAGCCGATCGAGTAGACGTGGATCAGCCCACCGACTCCGGTGATGAGCAGCAGGAACAGTGCGCTGAGATGGTCGTACGTCAGGTCCGCTCCGACAGTCACCGAACCGGCGTGGAACCACGTGCCGAGGTGTTCCGTACGCTGCCCCTCCCCCAGCAGGATGAGGGCGATTGCGAACGAGATCCCGGCCGCAGCGGTGCCGATCAGGTGACCGAAGGGCTTCAGTTGCGGGACGAGCAGGAGGAGAACCGCACTCACGAGCGGAACTGCGACAACGGCCGTCACCACTTGAGTGCGCTGACGTCGTCGATGTCGGCGGACTTCCGGGTGCGGAAGATCTGCATGATGATCGCGAGACCGACCACGACCTCGGCCGCAGCCACCACCATCACGAAGAACGCACCGACCTGGCCGTCAAGGCTGCCGTGCTGCTTGCTGAACGCGACCAACGCGAGGTTGCCGGCGTTGAGCATCAGCTCGATGCACATGAACACCACGATCGCGTTGCGTCGGGTGAGCACGCCGACGACGCCGATGCTGAACAGCAGCGCCGAGAGGACGACGTACGGGGTCACGACCCGTCTCCCTTCGTCGTGTGGCCGGGTAGTTCCGGAATGGTCCTGGAGCCGTCCGGGAGGAGTGCGGGGAGGTCGACCGAGTTGCCGGTGGCGTACGTGCCCGGCGTGGGGGCCTGGCCCAGCCCCGTCCCGGTGACGGCGTACGCGGCGAGGCGACGGCGCGCGAGGTCCGGCTGTCCCGGCTTGGGGACCAGCCTTTCCTTGTGGGCCAGGACCATCGCACCGATGGTCGCCGTGATCAGCAGTGCCGAGGTGGCTTCGAAGGCGATGACGTACGGCTTGAACAGCAGGTCGGCGAGCTGCGCGATGCCGGCGGTGCCTGGCGCGAAGCCGCGCACCGTGCCGAGGCTGGCCTGGCCGACCACGCTGACCAGCGTCACCGCGAGCGCTCCCCCGCAGACGACCGTGAGGACGCGGTGTCCGCCGATCTGCTCGCGGACGTCGTCGGCGACGTCGACACCGACGAGCATGATCACGAAGAGGAACAGCATCAGGATCGCGCCGGTGTAGACAACGATCTGGACGGCGAAGAGGAACGGCGCATCCAGCGCCGCGTAGAGCATCGCCAGGCCGATCATCACGATCGCCAGCAACAGGGCGGCGTGGACCGCACGCTTGGCGAACAGCACCCCGAGCGCCGCGACCACGATGACCGGGGCCAGGAACCAGAACGCGGTCATGCGTCCTCCCCATTCGTCGGCGGGGCGTAGTAGTCCTGCTCGGACTCCCCCAACAACATGGCGTGCGGCGGCTCGACCATGCCCTCCAGCAGCGGCGCGAGCAGGTCGCTCTTCTCCCAGATCAGGTCGCGACGGTTGTCGTCGGCCAACTCGTACTCGTTGGTCATCGTCAGCGCGCGGGTCGGGCAGGCCTCGACGCACAACCCACACAGGATGCAGCGCAGGTAGTTGATCTGATAGACGCTGCCGTAGCGCTCGCCGGGGCTGTAACGCTCCGCCTCGGTGTTGTCGGCGCCCTCGACGTAGATCGCGTCCGCGGGGCAGGCCCAGGCGCAGAGTTCGCAGCCGACGCACTTCTCCAGGCCGTCGGGATGACGGTTCAACTGGTGGCGGCCATGGAAGCGCGGAGCCGTCGGTTCCTTCTGCTTCGGGTATTGCTCGGTGACCGGCTTCTTGAACTGGGTCCGGAAGGTGACGCCGAACCCCGCAATCGCGTCCTTGGCGCTCATGCGTCGACCTCCTTGGTCTCAAGGGCCGCTGGTCGACCGATCGTCGGGAAGGTCAGCGGCTTTGCGGCACCGCGTACGACACCGCCCGCCGGCAGCTCCGGTGTCGGGAACGCGTGCTGCGCAGGCGAGGCAATCGCCGCCTTCTCGCGCTTGGACAGCATGACCCAGACGATCGCGAGGGTGACGACACCTCCCGCGAGCGCAAGCCATGGCCGCTCATCGATCCCGTTCTTGAGCGCCGCCATCCGGGCGATCGACACCGCCCCGATCCAGACCAGGGAGGCGGGGAGCAGGATCTTCCAGCCGAGCGCCATGAACTGGTCGTAGCGCAGCCGCGGCAGCGTCCCGCGCAGCCAGATGAAGAACCAGATGAAGGCGAACACCTTCACGAAGAACCACAACACCGGCCAGGCGCCCGACTCGATCGGCCCGTGCCAGCCGCCGAGGAACAACGTCGTCGCCAGCGCTGACACCGTGGCCATGTTGATGTACTCCGCGAGGAAGAAGAGTGCGAAGCGCAGGCTCGAGTACTCGGTGTGGAAACCGCCGACGAGCTCGCCCTCCGCCTCGGGGAGGTCGAACGGCGCCCGGTTCGTCTCACCGATCATCGACAGCACATAGATGACGAAACTCGGCAGGAGCACGACACCGTTCCACCAGTGCGCCTGCGCGAGGACGATGTCGCTCGTCGAGAGGCTGCCGGAGTAGACGAACACGGCGACCAGAGCCAGCCCCATCGAGACCTCGTACGAGATCATCTGGGCGCTCGAGCGCAGGGCGCCGAGCAGTGAATACGTACTCCCCGAGGCCCAGCCGCCCAGAACGATGCCGTAGATCCCGAGGCTGCCGAGTGCCATCACGAAGAGGACCCCGACCGGCAGATCGGCGAGTTGAAGCGCCGTGTACGTCTGGGTCCACGGGATGCGTACGACCGGGCCCATCGGGATCACCGAGAACGCCAGGAACGCGGGGACGACAGCCAGGACCGGCGCGATCGTGAAGACGACGACATCCGCCCTGCTGGGTGTGAGGTCCTCCTTCAGCGCCAGCTTCACGCCGTCGGCGAGGCTCTGCAGGAGGCCGAACGGACCGTGCATGTTGGGGCCGATCCTGTGCTGCATCCGCGCCACGACGCGACGCTCCCACCAGATGTTGAACAGCGTCAGCAGCACCAGGATGCCGAAGACGAGGAACATCTTGATCGTGATCACCCAGGCGGGGTCGTGGATGGTTGATGCGCTGGGGATCATGCGCTCACCGCCTTGGCGGTTTCGATCCGTTTGGCCAGCTCGGCGAGCACCCGCACGTCGGTGTACGCACCTGCGTCGAAGACCCTGTCGAACGGACGCTCGCGGCCTTCCCAGGTGACGAAGGTGCCGGCCTTCTCCGCGGGAGCTGCGATCGGCAGCACGACGTCCGCGACCTTGGCGAGGTCCGTGCGGTTCGTCTCCAGCGAGACCGTGAACGTACGGGTGGCCGCATCGATCAGTTCGGAAGTCGCGTCGACGCGGCCGAGGACCAGACCCCGGAGTTGGCCGATCGTCGCGGCACGGACGATCTCGTCGACGTCCCGGCCCCCGGGCAAGGGGAAGCAGCCGGCCTCGACCGCGCCCCGATCACCTGCACGGCGCGGGACCCAGGCGAGTTGTGCGCTCGCGTTGGCGGCAGCCGCGACGGCCTCGTCGAGGAGTCCGGGTGTCGCCGCCGCATCACGCCCCACCAAGATCACCGACCGGCTGGTGAGAGGGCGGTCGCCGCCGATCTTCCGAACGTTCGGATGGTCGGCGGGCGGTCGTCCGAACGTTCGGAAGATCGAGGCGCCGGCCCTCTGAGCCTGAATCAGCCAGAGGTCGATCGTCCCCGCCTCGGCCCTCGGGTCCAGACCGACGAGTTCGATGACATCGGCGGCCATCAGGTCGGAGTACGTCACCAGTTCGGCACCGCGTACGTGCTGGTGCAGGAACGCGGTCTCCTCAGGCGTCGCGGTGTCGCGGAAGTCGATGTCCTCGGTGCCGAGCGTCTCGCGAGCGAAGGTGGCGTACGCTCGCGCGTCCTCGAGGGTCACGCGGCCGCCGGTGAGGACAGCGGTCGGCCCAGCGGCGAGGCCGCCAGCCGCGAGCCCGAGAGCCTCGGGCCACGAGGCCACCCGCAGTGCGCCGTTCTCACGGATGAGCGGCATCTTCACCCGATCCCGGGTGAGGTAGCGGAACTCGAAGCGGTCGCGGTCGGTGATCCACTGCTGGTTCACCTCGGCGTCCTCGCGAGGAACCCGCCGCATCACCTTGCCGCGGCGGTGGTCGACACGGATGGCGGCACCGCAGGCGTCGTGTTCGGCGATCGAGTCACTGGAGACCAGGTCGAACGGTCGGGCGCGGAATCGATAGTCCGTGCTGGTCAGGGCCCCGACCGGGCACAGATCGATGATGTTGCCCGAGTACGGGGAGTCGAACGGCTCCCCGTCGACCGTGCCGACCTGCTGACGGGCACCGCGCTCGATCAGGACCAGGCGCGGGTCGTCGGCGATCTCCTCGGCGAAGCGCGTACACCGCTGGCAGAGGACGCACCGCTCACGGTCGAGCAGGATCGTGTCCGAGACCGGGATCGGCTTCTCGTACGTCCGCTTCACCCCGTCGAAGCGGGTCTCCCCGGCGCCGTGACTCATCGCCTGGTTCTGCAGGGGGCATTCGCCGCCCTTGTCGCACACCGGGCAGTCGAGCGGGTGGTTGATCAGCAGGAACTCCATCACCCCGGCCTGCGCCTTGGCGGCACTCGGCGACGCGGTCTCGACGACCATGCCGGCCGCGACAGGAATGGTGCAGGACGCCTGCGGCTTGGGGAAGCCGCGCCCGTTGCCCGCATCCGGGATGTCGACAAGACACTGACGGCAGGCACCTGCGGGCTTGAGTAGTTCGTGGTCGCAGAAGCGCGGGATGTCGATGCCGAGTTGCTCGGCCGCCCGGATGATCAGGGTGCCTTCGGGCACGGTGACCTCGCGGCCGTCGATGGTGAGCGTCACACTGCGCTCTTCAGAAACGTTGCTCATGACCAGGCCACGCTCGCTTCGCGGTCGAACGGGCAGCCACCATGCTCGAAATGCGCGATGTACTCGTCGCGGAACAGGGTGACCGAGGAGATGATCGGCGCGGTCGCGCCATCACCGAGCGCACAGAACGACTTCCCCGCGATGTTGTCGCACTGGTCGAGCAGCAGGTCGAGGTCCTCGGCCGTGCCGTCGCCTTTCTCCAGCCGTGCGAGCACCTGCTTGAGCCAGTACGTGCCCTCGCGGCACGGGGTGCACTTGCCGCACGACTCGTGCTCGTAGAACTCGGTCCAGCGGAGCACCGCCCGGACAACACAGACGCTGTCGTCGAAGATCTGCAGGGCGCGGGTGCCGAGCATGGAGCCCGCCTTGGCGACCGATTCGAAGTCGAGCGGGACATCGAGCTCAGCAGCAGTGAACAACGGCGTCGAAGAACCACCCGGCGTCCAGAACTTGAGCGTGTGGCCCTCGCGCATGCCTCCGGCGAAGTCGATCAGCTCGCGCAGGGTGATGCCCAGGGGAGCCTCGTACTGACCCGGCTCCTTCACGTGGCCGGAGAGCGAGAAGATCCCGACACCCTTCGAGGTCTCGGTGCCGAGGCTGTCGAACCAGCCGGGTCCGTGGCCGATGATCGCCGGCACAGCGGCGATCGACTCGACGTTGTTGACGACCGTCGGGCAGGCGTACAGGCCGGCGACGGCAGGGAACGGCGGACGCAGTCGGGGTTGACCGCGGCGACCCTCCAACGAGTCGAGCAGCGCTGTCTCCTCGCCGCAGATGTACGCACCGGCGCCGGCGTGGACGATGACGTCGAGGTCGTACCCGGACCCGTGGATGTCCTTGCCGAGGTGGCCGGCCGCGTACGCCTCGCGCACGGCGGCCAGCAGGCGGCGGTAGACGTGCACGACCTCGCCGCGCAGATAGATGAACGCGGAGTGCGAGCGGATCGCGTACGAGGAGATCGCGATGCCCTCGATCAGCGTGTGCGGGGAGGCCATCAGCAGCGGGATGTCCTTGCAGGTGCCCGGCTCGGACTCGTCGGCGTTGACGACGAGATAGCGCGGCAAGTCCCCCAACGGCGGGAGGAAGCCCCACTTCGTGCCGGTGGAGAAGCCGGCGCCGCCACGGCCACGCAGGCCCGAGGCCTTGACCTCCTCGATGACCGCGTCCTGCTCGAGGGTGAGCGCGCGGTCCAGCGCGGCGTACGGGCCGTAGCCCTCCAGCGTCCAGGAACGCTCGACATCCCAGTTCTCGGTGAGGACGGGCAGCAACTGGCTCATCCGGCCTCCTCCTCGAGTGCGGCGGCCTTGCGCAGACCGACGAGCGAGGCTGTGCCAGCCGAGGGGCCTTCGTCGGCGCGGCCGTCCTCGAACCCGGCGAGTACGCGCTCCACGTCGCGCCAGCAGGTGATTTCAGCGCCGCGCGGGGAAGTCACGGTGTGGCCTGCGCGGAGGTTGTCGACGAGTTCGACGGCACTGTCCGGAGTCTGGTTGTCGAAGAACTCCCAGTTGACCATCACGACCGGCGCGTAGTCGCAGCCCGCGTTGCACTCGACGTGCTCGAGCGTGATCGCGCCATCGGCCGATTCGTTCCCACCCAGATGGTGCTGCAGCCGTTCGTAGATGAGGTCGCCACCCATGACCGCGCACAGGGTGTTGGTGCAGACGCCGACGAGGTGGTCGCCGACCGGCTTGGTCTTGTACATCGAGTAGAAGGTCGCCACTGCGGCCACCTCGGCCGTGGTCAGGTCGAGCACCGCAGCGCACTCCTCCAGGCCGGCCTGGGTGATGTGACCCTGCACCGACTGCAGCAGGTGCAGCATCGGCAGCAGGCCGGAGCGGCCCTCGGGGTAGCGGGCCGCGATCTCACGCAGCTCATCGCGGGTCTTGTCGGTGATCATCGGTCGACTCCTCCCATGACGGGATCGATGGAGGCAATCGCGACGATCACATCGGCGACCATCCCGCCCTCGGACATCACCGAGGTGGCCTGCAGATTGGTGAAGCTCGGGTCACGGAAGTGGACGCGGTACGGCTTGTTGCCGCCGTCGGAGACGACGTGTGCGCCGAGCTCCCCACGAGGTGACTCGACGGCGGAGTAGACCTGCCCGGCCGGCACCTGGAAGCCCTCGGTGACGAGTTTGAAGTGGTGGATCAGCGCCTCCATCGACTCACCCATGATGTGTCGGATGTGGTCGAGCGAGTTGCCCAGGCCGTCGGTGCCGACCGAGAGCTGCGAGGGCCAGGCGATCTTCTTGTCCGCCACCATCACCGGTGCGCCGTCCAGCCGTTCGAGCCGGCGTACGCACTGCTCCACGATCCGCAGCGACTCCTCCATCTCGGCCAGACGCACCCGGAACCGTCCGTACGAGTCGGCGGTGTCCCAGGTGATGACGTCGAAGTCGTAGTCCTCGTACCCGCTGTAGGGCTGGGTCTTGCGCAGGTCCCAGGCGTACCCGGTCGACCGCAGGATCGGGCCGGTGAGGCCCAGCGCCAGACAGCCCTCGAGGTCGAGGTGGCCGATGCCCTCGAGCCGGCCCTTGAAGATCGGGTTCGCGTTGCAGAGCGCCGCGTACTCGGGGAGCCGCGTACGGAAGAGTTTGACGAAGTCCTTGATCTCCTTGAGGGCTCCGTCGGGGAGGTCCTGCGCGACGCCCCCGGGGCGGATGAACGCGTGGTTCATCCGCAGGCCGGTGATCAACTCGAACAGGTCGAGGACGAGTTCGCGCTCGCGGAACCCGATCGTCATCACGGTCAGCGCACCGATCTCCATGCCACCGGTGGCGATGCAGACCAGGTGGCTCGAGATCCGGTTGAGCTCCATCAGGAGCACCCGCATGACCTGCGCCTTCTCCGGGATCTGATCCTCGATGTCGAGGAGACGCTCGACGCCCATCACGTACGCCTGCTCGTTGAAGAACGGGCTCAGATAGTCCATCCGGGTGACGAAGGTGGTGCCCTGGGTCCAGGTGCGGTACTCGAGGTTCTTCTCGATGCCGGTGTGCAGGTAGCCGATGCCCGCCTGCGCCTTGATGACCGACTCGCCCTCGAGTTCGAGGATGAGCCGCAGCACGCCGTGGGTCGACGGGTGCTGCGGACCCATGTTGACCACGATCCGCTCGTCATGGTGCTCACGGATGTCGTCGGCCAGATCGGTCCAGTCCTGACCGGTGACCGTGTACGCACGGGTGGGCTTCGCCGTCATCGCGACACCGCCCGGAGGTCGAGGGTCTTGCGCTGAGCCTCGACCTGCGCGCGTACGCGTGCGGCCAGCGATCGAATCGACATCGCTCTCATCGGAACGACCTCCGCTCGTCCGGCGGTGCGATGGTCGCGCCGTGGTACTCCACCGGCACTCCGCCGAGCGGGTAGTCCTTGCGCTGCGGGTGGCCCTGCCAGTCGTCGGGCATGAGGATCCTGGTGAGCGCCGGGTGTCCGTCGAAGATCAGGCCGAACATGTCGTACGCCTCGCGCTCGTGCCAGTCGAGGGTGGGGTAGAGCGCAACCCCACTGGGGAGGTGCGGATCGCTGTCCGGTGCGGCTGCCTCGATCCGGATGCGACGGTTCCAGGTCATCGAGAGGAGGTGATAGACGGCGTGCAGTTCGACACCGTGGTCCTGCGGATAGTGGACCGCGCTGACACCCGTGCACAGTTCGAACCGCAGGTCGTCGCGACAGATCTTGAGCACCGCCAGCAGCTGCTCGCGGCGTACGCGCACGGTGATCTCGCCGCGGAACTCACTGATCTCACCCAGAGGCTGCAACTGCTCCACCTCGCCGGTCGAGTAGCCGCTCAGCGGCGTCTCGAGGCCGGTCATCGCAGCAACCCGGTGTCATCGATGAGTGGCAACTGACGCAGCGCCCTGGTCTCGTGCTCGGCGATCTGCTCGCGGCGGTTGACGCCGAGCTTGCCGTGCTGGATGTCGTCGTGGAGCTTGAGGATCGCGTCGATCAGCATCTCGGGGCGCGGCGGACATCCGGGCAAGTACATGTCGACGGGGACGATGTGATCGACGCCCTGGACGATCGCATAGTTGTTGAACATGCCGCCGCTGCTGGCGCAGACGCCCATCGCCAGGACCCACTTCGGGTTGGCCATCTGGTCGTAGATCTGGCGCAGGACCGGCGCCATCTTCTGGCTCACGCGCCCGGCGACGATCATCAGGTCGGCCTGGCGCGGGGAGGCACGGAACACCTCCATGCCATAGCGGGCGAGGTCGTACTTGGGGCCGCCGCTCGTCATCATCTCGATCGCGCAGCAGGCCAGACCGAACGTCGCGGGCCACAGCGAGGCCTTGCGCATGTAGCCGGCGACACCCTCGACGGTGGTGAGGAGTACGCCTGCCGGAAGCTGCTCTTCGAGTCCCATCAGTCCCACTCCAATCCGCCGCGACGCCAGACATACGCGTACGCGACAAAGACGGTCAGCATGAAGACCGTCATCTCTCCGAGACCGAACCAGCCGAGGGCGTCGAAGCGGACCGCCCACGGGTAGAGGAAGACGGTCTCGATGTCGAAGACGATGAAGAGCATCGCGATCAGGTAGTACTTCACCGGGAAGCGACCGGCGAGCGCCTCAGGCGTCGGATCAATGCCGCACTCGTACGAATCGAGCTTCGCCCGGTTGCGGCGTTTCGGCCCGGTGAGCTGACTCATCGCGACCGAGCCGACCGCGAATGCGAGCGCGAGCGCAGCCAGAGCAATCACTGGTGCGTACATCCGCGTCGCCTCCTCTCGCTCATCGTCCGACTTTGTGAAACAGATCACAATGTGGCTCAGGTCACATCCTGCCACCGGGCCGAATGGAGTCAAGCAAGGGCGGGGGTCGGGAGGTCACGGGCCGATTGCCCCGGCATCACACCTCGCTCACCAACGCACTCGTGAATGCGATCACAAGCCACGTACCGTGGTGACGTGAAGGTGATCGCGATCCACACCGCGCCAGGCGTGCGGCTGCCGATGGTCGCGAGGTCGTCAGTGCTCGCCGAGGCCGGGGTCGGGTTGGTCGGCGACAGATATCACGGGACAAAGCATCGCCACGTGACGATCCAGGCTCAGGATGCGCTGGACGAGGGCGCGGTCGAGCTGGGGCGGACGTTCGCACCTGAACTCACCCGCCGCAACATCACCGTCGACGTCGGCCCGATCCCCCGGGTCCCCGGCGATCGGCTGCGGATCGGCGACGTCGAGTTGGAGGTCGTACGCATCGCGGCGCCGTGCCGTCTGCTCGACGACACGATCGGGCCTGGAGCCGCGCGGGCGCTGAGCAGGCGGGCCGGGACGATCTTCCGGATCCTCAGCTCAGGCGAGATCAGAGTCGGTGACGAAGTTCGGGTCTCGACCCTGACGGATGTCGGGTCTCGGACTGACAGATGCCGGGTTTCGGCCGGGGTCAGGCGGTCGCGTGGTGCAGGGCGACGATGCCGCCACTCAGGTTGACGAAGCGCGGGTGCTTCCACCCAGCCTCGGCCAGCATCCGCGCGAGACCGTGCTGGTCGGGCCACGCCCGGATCGACTCGGCGAGATAGACGTACGCGTCCGGCGCGGACGAGACCGCGTTGGCGACCGACGGCAGCGCCTTCATCAGGTATTCGAGGTAGACCTTGCGGAACGCACCGTTGGTCGGGTGGCTGAACTCGCACACCACGATCCGGCCCCCGGGACGGGTCACCCGCAGCATCTCGCGGAGCCCGGCGACCGGGTCGACGATGTTGCGCAGCCCGAACGAGATCGTGACAGCATCGAAGGTGTCGTCGGCGTACGGGAGCTTGGTCCCGTCACCGGCCGTGAACGGCAGTTCGGGTCGGGCCGCCTTGCCGACCGAGAGCATCCCGAGCGAGAAGTCGGTCGGGACGACGTACGCACCGGCCTCGCGGAACGGCACCGACGAGGTGCCGGTGCCGGCGGCGAGGTCGAGGATCCGCTCACCCAGCAGAGGCTGGACTACCCGGAGCACCTGTCGGCGCCAGCGGCGGTCCTGGCCGAAGGAGAGGACGTCGTTGGTGAGGTCGTAGCGACGCGCGACGGCGTCGAACATCCGACGTACGTCGCTCGGCTGCTTGTCGAGCTGGGCGCGCGCCATACGTCAGCTGGTCTTCTTCCAGATCTCGTCGAGGTGCTTGGCCAGATCGGCCGGCGCAGCGCTCGAGGTGACCTCGACGGTGAGTTCGGCCGAGGACCGGAAGCAGGCCGTGTACGGGCTGGACTGACTGGACGCCTGGAAGCAGGTGTCGTCGCCGACCTTGCTGTAGGTGCCGATGGCGCTCAGCGGAACCATCATCGGCGCAGTCGAGGAGCCCTTGCGTACGGCGGTCACCGCGAAGGTGTCCGCGGCCGACTTGTAGAGCGCGGACGTCGCACCGACGCCCTCGGCCTTCGAGGCGGAGTCGGACAGTTGCGACAGCACCTGCTTCAGCTGCGGGGACACCGAGGCGTCCACCAGCGTGTAGCCGCCATCGATCGTCGCGGGCAGCTTGATCGCCTTGAAGTCCTGGTGATGTGTCCAGCGCGGCAGGGCGACCGCGAAGATCACCAGCACCGCGAGCCCGATCAAACCAAGCGTGAGGCCGTTCTCGGCTACGTACGACTTCTTCGTCACGGTCGCTGACGCTACCCGATGGTGCAGCCGTTAGGCTCCCAAGGGTGAGCTTGATCGTGCGTACGACGCGCCTTTCCGCGTCCGACGACCTGCTCGACCATCTGCCGGAGGACTACCCGCTGGCATGGGTACGCCGCGGTGAGGGCCTGGTCGCCTTCGGCCGGGCCGCCGAGATCCGGACCGCTGGTCCTACCCGTTTCTCCGACGCGGGCAAGTGGTTCGCCGAACTGGCCGCTCGCTCGGAGGTCACCGACGAGGTCGACGAGCCGGGCACCGGATTGGTCGCCTTCGGTGCCTTCGCGTTCGCCGACGAGCCGGGACACTCGACGTTGATCGTCCCCGAGATGGTGATCGGCCGGCGCGGGGCGACCACGTGGATCACCACCGTCAACGACGCACTCCAGCCGATGCCCGAACCGGTGGCACCCACGCCGGACCTGGCCTGGTCCGACGGTGCGCTCGATCGCGAGACGTGGCTCGAGACGGTCCGCAACGCGGTGTCGCGGATCCAACACGGCGACCTCGACAAGGTCGTCCTCGCGCGCGACCTCATCGTCACCACCGCGGAACCGATCGACGTACGCGGGCCGCTGCGGCGGCTTGCGGCGGAATACCCGAACACCTGGACCTTCCACGTCGACGGCCTGTTCGGCGCCACCCCCGAACTTCTCGTACGCCGCGAACGTGGCCTGGTCACCTCCCGCGTACTCGCTGGCACGATCCGGCGCACCGGCGACGACGGTCAGGACCTGGCGTTGGCGGCTGCCCTGGCGCGATCCAGCAAGGACCTCGAGGAGCATGAGTACGCCGTGGAGTCGGTGGCCTCGGCGCTGGAGGCGCACTGCTCCTCGATGAACGTCCCCGAGGCGCCGTACGTGCTGCACCTCCCGAACGTGATGCACCTGGCCACGGACGTCACCGGTGTCGCGCACGACTCCTCGACCGCGTTGGAACTGGCTGCCTCACTGCACCCCAGCGCCGCGGTCGGCGGCACTCCCACGGAAGCCGCGCTGGCGCTGATCACCGAACTGGAAGGCATGGACCGGGACCGGTACGCCGGCCCCGTCGGCTGGATCGACGCCAGCGGCGACGGAGAGTGGGGCATCGCGTTGCGATCGGCCCAGATCACCGGCAATCAGATTCGGCTCTTCGCGGGCTGCGGCATCGTCGGCTCCTCCGACGCCGACGCCGAGTGGATCGAGTCTGAGGCCAAGTTCGTCCCGGTACGCGACGCCCTCGGCGGGTGACGTGCGCGGCACCAAGGCCGCACAAGCGAAGCGGGCCTGAGGGCCCGCGAGCGCGGAGAACGCCGGCGACGGGCCGTCAGAGGCCGAGCGGGGCCTTCCAGGTGCCGAGCGGCATCGCCCATCCGGAGATCTTCGTGGACCCGATGACGTCGACGGCGAGGAACGGGTCGTCCTTCAGCAGCACCGCCAGCGACTCAGCATCCGCGTCCTCGAAGATGAGGACCCCGCCGTTGTCGTCGGTCTTGCCAGCCGCGCGCAGGCCCGGCTGGGCCGCCAACCAATCGCGGTGAGCAGCCCGGTGGACGTCCTGCGTCGCCTCGGAACCGTCGCGGTAGTCGTACCGCACCACGAACAGACCCATCAGAAGTCCTCTCCATCACCGAGTCGCGTGTACGCCAGCCCTTCCTTGGGCAGGAATGCGTTCACGTGGCCATCAAAGATCATGGCGCCGAGGTCACTGTAGATCCGATCGTGGATCGCGAGGTTCTGCGGGGCCTTCACCGCGCGCATGAAGTCGATGAGTTCAGACGATCGAGCCCAGGGCGCTGACACCGGCGCGAACAGCACGTCGACGGGACCGTCCGGGGCGGTCAGCGCGTCGCCGGGGTGGAAGTACGTCTTCGTCGCCTCGATCAGGAAGCCAGAGTTGTTGAACCGCGGCATCTCCGGGTGGATCACCGCATGCAATTCACCGACGGCCGTCACCGGGACGCCAAGATCGACAGTCTCCCCCGGCGCGATCACGCGTACGCGCTCGTACGCCTCGGGTGCCTCCGCACGGATCTTGTCGGCCACCGCCTGAATGGTGACGACGGGCGCATCGCACGCCAGCAGATGGGCCGGCAAGTAGTGATCGGGATGTTCGTGGGTGATCAGGATCGCGGTCGCTCCGTCGACGGCACCCGCATCCGTGAACATGCCGGGATCGATCACGATCCGCGCCGCGCCCGACTCGATGCGTACGCAGGAATGGCCGAACTTCGTCACGCGTTCTGCACTCATGGGCGCCAGTAAATCAGTCGCGCTTTGAACGCCGTATCAGGAGAATCGACGCATGGGTTTCGCAACGTACGCTGACGTGCTGCGCATCCCCATCGTTCGTCGGATCCTGATCCTGGGGCTGGTGGTCCGTGTCCCGCTCTGGGCCAGCGAAATGGCGATCACGCTGCACGTGGTGACGCATCTGCACGGCAGCTACGCCGATGCGGGTCTGGTCGCCGCAGTGGGCGGACTCGCCCTCGGCATCAGTGGGCCCTGGCGCGGCCGACGACTGGACCAACTCGGTGTACGGCGCGCGATCGCGCCCTCCATCATCGTCCTCGCGGCGACCTGGTCGATCGCGCCGTGGGTCGGGTACTGGCCCCTGTTGGTGCTCAACGGTCTGGCCGGGCTGTTCACGGTGCCGGCGTTCTCGATCATCCGTACGGTCCTGATCAGCGCGGTCCGCGAGGACCAGCGGGCGACGACGCTCTCGATCGACTCGATCGCCACCGAGATCACGTTCATGGTCGGCCCGGTCCTCGGCGTACTCGCCGCCACCACACTGCCGACGCCACTGGCGCTGTTCATCTGCGCGATGACACAACTGACCGGCTCGATGCTGATCTGGTGGGTCAACCCGCCGCTGCGTTCGGAAGGATCCGCGCCAGCCGAGCGCACGAATCGACTGCGACTGACCTGGCCGATCCTGGCGGTGTTCGCGATGTCGATCGCGGCGATCATCATCCTGACCGGCGAGGACATGTCCGTCGTGGCAGCCATGCGCGGCTGGGGTCGGCCGGAGGCCATCGGCTGGGTGCTCGGGTTGTGGGGAGCCGGGTCCGCGGTCGGAGGTCTCGTGTACGGAGGCCTGCGGCGCCGCCCGTCGGCGGCGACGCTGCTGTTGCTCCTGGGCCTGTCGACGGCACTCATCGCGGTCGCGGACCAGCAGTGGAGCTACATCGTGCTGCTGACCGTGAGCGGTGCGTTCTGCGCGCCGGCCATGACCGCAATGACCCATGCCCTGTCGCAACTGGTGCCCTCGGCCAATCGAGGCGAGGCGATGGGGTGGCACGGCTCGGCGATGATGCTCGGCAGTGCCGTCGGCTCACCGCTGATCGGGGTGGCACTCGACCGCGGCGGCTGGACGGCAGGAGTCCTGCTGGCCGGCGGCGTCGGCACAGTGATCGCCGTCGTCGGTGTCATCGCCACCGCCCGCGCCGCAGTCCCCGAGGACGCCGAGCCGGAGCTCGTCTCAGCCTGAGACGAGGCCCCGCAACGTCGCCTCGAGAGCACGCCGGTCCCGCCGGCCGACCCGGGCCTCGATGACCTCGATGCCGCCGTTGGGGTGGGCCAGTGCCTGCTCGAGCTCGAGGCGCGAGGTGACCTTGAGGTGGGGCGTACGCGTGGCCGCGCAGAGCGCTTCGATGTTGACGCCATGGGGCGTCGCGAAGAGTCGCTCGAAGCGGTCCGCGTACGCCTCGGCGCCCTGCTCGAGCGTCGCGAAGATCGAACCACCGTCGTCGTTGACGACCACGATCGCCAGATCGGGCCGAGGCTCGTCGGGGCCGAGGATGAGGCCGTTCGAGTCGTGCAGGAAGGTGACGTCGCCCATCAGTGCGTACGCCTGCGTGTCGCGGGTCAGGGCCACACCGATCGCGGTCGAGACGACCCCGTCGATGCCGGCAAGACCACGGTTGGCGAGGACCTTGCGGCGTTCGCCGACGGTGTACGGCCGCATCATCAGGTCGAGGTCACGGATCGGGTTCGACGCACCGACGATCAGCTGCTCGCCGGGTTTGAGGGCGTTGCCGACGGCCGCTGCGACATCGTGCGGAGTGAAGCCCTCCTCGACCAGGTGCGCATCGACCCGACGGCCGAGGTCGCGGTCCGCCGCCTGCCAGGCCTCGAGCCACGCCGCGTCGCCGGCCTCCTCGACCAGGACGTCTTCGGAGATCACGCCGGAGACCTCGAACGGGCGCGTCGGCCAGATGCCCCGGGCAGGCAGCTCGTACACCTCAGCGCGCGCGAGCAACTGTGCGACAGGCCGCGACAGCGTCGGATGGCCGGCGACGATCACCCGCTCGATCTGGCTCCCGAGTTCGCCGTCGAGGAGGAGTCGGTAGGTACGGATCGCGTTGTCACCGCACCTTGCCCCCGAAGACGGCTCGGCCAACAACGGCCAGCCGCCGGCCCGGGCGATCTGGCGGGCACGGGGCCCGGCGTCATCGCCGGCGACCACGACGGTGCGTGGGCCCTGAGCGAGGCGGGTCCCAGGTCGATCTTCCGAACGTTCGGAAGACGCCGCCATCGCCTTCCGAACGTTCGGAAGATCGGACGACAGGGGGGTCTCGGCGGACGACACGGGCGCCGGAGTCCAACGATCCCCCGGCGTGAGCGGCTCGGTGAACTGGACGTTCCAGTGGGTGACCCACGAGCCGAGCAGCGGGACGTCATCGGTCGACAGGTCAACCGTCGACACCGCCGAGCCGAAGATGCCCACCTGATCGGTGGTCTGGTTCGCACCCGTCCCGCGCAGGGCGGCCGGTCGGTCGGCTGTCACCACCACGAGGCCAACACCGGCGTGCGCAGCTTCCAGGACGGCGGGATGGAGGTTCGCCACCGCAGTCCCCGAGGTGCACATCACGGCTGCGAGCGACCCGGCCTTCGTGAGACCCAGAGCCAGGAAGCCGGCTGATCGCTCGTCGATCCTGGTGTGCAGGCGGAGCAACCCGGCCTGTGCCGCGTCGTACACCGCGAACGACAGCGGAGCGTTGCGGGATCCCGGGGCGATCACGACCTCGCGTACGCCGCAGGCGATGAGTTCGGAGACGACCGCGCGGGCTATCACGGTCGCGTCGGACGAGACTGCGTCACCTGAGCGTGCCTCAGACATGCGCGTACACCCTCCTCAACCGGTCCTCCCACCACTGCGTACGCACCGCCGACGCCGCGGGGTGCGACTCGGCCGTCGGCGCGAACAGTGCGTCGGAGGCGAGACCGCAGGCGTACGGGAGCTCGGGCAATGCTCGCGCAAGTGCGAACCCGGCCGCCAACCCGACACTCGACTCGAGCGCCGATGACACCACCACCGGCAGGCCGATGTCCTCAGCGATCCGCAGGCAGGCGCGTACGCCGCCGAGAGGCTGCACCTTGAGGATGGCGATGTCTGCGGCTTCGAGTTCACGGACGAGGTACGGGTCCTCGGCGCGGCGGATCGACTCGTCCGCTGCGATCGGCACGTCCACGCGGCGACGGACGGCTGCCAGGTCCTGCACGGTCGCGCACGGCTGTTCGACGTACTCCAGGCCGCCGGCGGCGGCGTCCAATAGGCGGATGGCAGCCGGGGCCTCATCAACCGTCCACAGCCCGTTGACGTCGACCCGGATCCGTCCGGCAGGACCGAGCGCATCCCGGACGGCGGCGACCCGTTCGACGTCCTCGGCCAGCACCTCGCCGACCTTCACCTTGGCCGTGGTCAGGCCCGAGGTGCGTACGATCTCGGCGGCCCGCTCCGGACTGGCGGCAGGCACCGTGACGTTGACCGGAACCTCGGTCCGGACCGGCGGAGCCCAGTCCCCGGCCGCGGCCTCGAGCGCACAACGGAGCCAGTTCGCCACCTCGGCGTCGTCGTACTCGACGAAGGGTGACCACTCGGCCCAGCCAGCCGTTCCTTCGATGAGCATCCCTTCGCGGACGGTGATCCCGCGGAAGCGGTCGCGCAGCGGAATGGCCCAGACCTGGGTCCTGAACGGGAGATCGGTCACGCGAGCTCCAACAGTGCCTGGCGATCGACCTTGCCGTTGTCCAGAAGCGGCATCCGGGTCAGCGGCACGATCTGCCGCGGCGCCCAGGACCGCGGCAGGGTCTCCCCAACCCAGTCACGCGCGTCATCGAGGTCGACCTCGCCGACGACGAAGGCGACCACACGTTGGCCCCATTCGGGATCGGGTACGCCCAGCACCTCGGCAGTGCGGACCCACTGGTGCTGCCTCAACCGGGCGGCGACTGCCGGGGTGGCCACCTTCACTCCGCCGGTGATCACCATGTCGTCGACCCGGCCGAAGACCGCGAGCACACCGTCGGTGAACGAACCGGCATCGGCGGTGGTGAACCAGCCCTCGTCGGGGCCTGATCCGGGGATTCCCGCGTACCCGTCGAACAACGTCGGCCCCGAGATCCGGATCCGGGCGTCGTCACCGATCCCGATCCTCACCCCCTCGAGCGGGCGACCGTCGTACACGACTCCCCCACACGTCTCCGCCATGCCATAGGTCGCCACCACGTTGAGGCCGGCTTCCTTCGCACGAGTACGCACCGCCGCGTCCGAGGGTCCGCCTCCGACCAGGATCGTGTGGAACCGGCGCAGGTCGTCCGGAGCGTCCAGCACTCGATGAAGCTGAGTCGGGACCAGCGAGAGGAAGTCCGCATCGACCCGGGAGAAGTCGAGGTCCTCGACGACGACGGGCACATGCCCGGCCGCGAGCGAACGCACGATGACGTTGAATCCCCCGACGAACTCCGGCGGCACCGCGAGCGCCCAGCGACCGGTCGCCCCGATCCGCTGCGCCGACGCGGCGACCGCTGCGCGCACCGCGTCCCGGGAGAGCTGCACCTGCTTGGGTCGACCGGTGGAGCCCGAGGTCTCCGCGATCCACGGCGCGGGGTCGTCCGACTCCCACCAGGCGCGTACGGCTTGGATGCGCTCCACCACGCCGTCCCGCTCAGACGCATTAACCATGTGACGAAACATATCCGTGAGTGGTCAGACGGGTGCCATGCCGTGTGACCGGCTGAGGCTGCGGCGCCCGACAACGGCGTTGAGTCTCGTGACCCGGATCCTGGGTGAGGACTCACCGAGCCGGCGCCGATCACTGCTTGAATAGGGGCGCTATGGCATCAGCGTCCCAGTGGCTCCAGGCAGCCCGTCCCCGTACCCTCCCAGCAGCTGTCGCTCCCGTCCTCGTCGGCACCGGCGCGGCCGCGTACGCCGATGGTGCCGTGTGGTGGAAGGCAGCGCTCGCGCTACTGGTCGCGCTCGCGCTCCAGGTCGGCGTGAACTATGCGAACGACTACTCCGACGGCGTACGCGGTACGGACGCCGACCGCGTCGGCCCGCTCCGTCTGACCGGAGCCGGCCTCGCCACACCGCAGGCCGTCAAGGCCGCGGCGTTCGCCGCCTTCGGAGTGGGTGCCGCCGCAGGCCTGGCGCTCGCGGCCACGTCGGCCTGGTGGCTGCTCGCGATCGGCGCCGTCTGCATCGTCGCCGCCTGGTACTACACGGGTGGTTCGAAGCCGTACGGGTACGCCGGCCTCGGCGAGGTCGCGGTGTTCGTGTTCTTCGGCCTGGTTGCCGTCAACGGCACCGAATTCGTGCAGACCGGGCACTTCTCCTGGACCGGGCTCATCGGATCTCTGGCGATCGGATCGCTCGCCTGCTCACTGCTCGTGGTCAACAACCTGCGCGACATCCCCGGCGACACCGTCGCCGGCAAGGTCACGCTGGCCGTCCGACTCGGAGAAGCCGGCACCCGCCGCTTCTATGCGTTGCTGGTCACGCTGCCGATCGCGGGTTCGATCGCCATCGCGGTGATCACCAAGAACTGGTGGACGCTGGCGTCGTTGGCCTACGCCGCCCCGGCGGCGCAGGGTGCCCGCACGGTCAGCGGCGAGGCTCGTGGGCCCGCTCTCATCCCTGCGTTGGGTCAGACCTCGATGGCCGAACTCGTCTGGGCAGCCGGAGTCGGCCTGCCCCTGCTGCTGCGCTGAGCGCAGTCAGTCGTCCTCGCCCGAGCGCATGTTCTCGACCATCCGGTCGCCCCGGACCTGCAGTCGAGCCGCGAACTCCTCGCGCTGACGCATCAGCAACGGGTAGGCCATCAGGAAGCTGGCGAGGAATGAGACGATCAGGGCCCAGAACCAGTTCACGTCACCGTGGTTGACACCGGCCCAGACTCCCGCGACGACGGCGAACGTCGCGACGAAGAGCAGGATCCGGAGACCGGTGTAGGTCCAGAACGATTTCATGGTGTGCGAGCCTCCAGAGCTGCCGGCTTGTAGTACGAGTGCTGCGAGTCGCCGCCGAAGAAGTAGTTGATGCCGATGAAGTTGAACCACAGGGTGGCCAGGCCGACGATCGCGAGGATCGCCGCGTTGCGACCGCGCCAGCCAGCCGTCGCGCGCGCATGCAGGTAACCGGCGTAGACCACCCAGGTGATGAACGCCCAGACTTCCTTCGGGTCCCAGTTCCAGTAGGAACCCCACGCCTCGTGGGCCCAGATCGGCCCCGCGATCAGTGCACCGAAGGTCCAGAGCACGAACCCGAAGGCCTGGATCCGGTACGCAGTGCGGTCGAGCGTCGGCAGGGTCGGGACACGGCTGAGCCAGCCGGTTGACTCCGGCTGGCGGACCTTCAGGAGGTACATCACCGAGGCGATGCCACCGAGCGTGAACGCTCCTGTTGCCAGTGCGAGCGCGACCACGTGGACGACCAGCCAGTACGAATGCAACGAGTCGCTCACGGTCAGCACCGGTGTGTAGAGCACGGTCTTGTCGACGACCAACGCAGCCAGGACGAAGAGCGCCACGAACGGCCCCATCCAGGCGAGCTTCAGCCGCGGGCGCAAGATCACGTACGTCGCCGCGACGATCAGCGAGCCGGTCATCGTGAACTCGTACATGTTGCCCCACGGCACCCGGTGGGCGGCGAAACCGCGGGACAGGTCGGCTCCGAAGTGGGCAACGACCGCCAGGATGGTGACGCGGTAGCCCACGGTGCCGATGACGGTCCGCCGCTCCTCGTCGTCGATACGCAGGAAGGACGCCGCCGCCGTGAGCAGAAGCGCGTTCGCGTACACGACGAGCGCGACGATCAGCAGCTCGTTGCTGAGTTGGGCCCAACTGTGATCAGACACGTGTGAGTTCCTTCGTCGTCAGCTTGTCCTTCAGCGCATTCACGTACGCGGCGATGTCGCCACCGCCGGTGCGATCGAGCGCTGCGATCTCCACGAGTGTGCCGCCTGCGGTCGTCGTCGCACGAACCCACACCCGTCGCGGACGGATGAAGAGCGACCCCATCAGGCCGAACAACGCCAGGATCACGCCTCCGAGAGCGACGAGTCGACCCGGCTGCTGGCTGATCTGGAGGCGGTTCCATTCGGCGATGCCGTCGAAGCTCAGGGAGCCGAGGCCGCCCGGCAGGGTGACCGTGTTGGTGAGCACCGTGCCGTTCGCGAGCTTCACCGACGAGCGGCCCGGGAGTTTGAGCATCATGTTGAACGCGCGGCCGCCGGGTCCGGTCACCTTGGTCGCGCCGGAGGAGTCGATGGTGAAGGCGGTGGACTCCCCGAGGTTGCCCTTGTAGGCAAAGCACGAGAGCAACGCCCCCGCTCCGCGCGGGTAGTGTCCACCGGCTGTGAGATCACCCGAAATGCTGCTGATCTCATCAGCCGAGGCGAACGGGAGGAACGTGCATTCCAGCCCGATCGGATTCGGCTTGGCGAAGCGCGCCAGGATCGCGCCGACCGACTGGAAGTTCGCAGCATCGACCGGCAGGAAGATCGTCGGACCCGACGCCACGACCTGGCCCTTGGTGTCGCGCAGGGTGATGATCGGCGCGTACCCGTGCCCGATGAGGAAGACGTTGGTCGATCCGATCGAGAGCGGATGGTTGACCTTGAGGTCGAAGGGCTGGGAGGTCTGGCCCGGGATGTCGTAGGTGCCGGTCGAATCGAAGTCGCCACCCAGCGCCCCGCGTGACCAGTCCATCGTGAAGTTGTTGATGTGCAGTGTGAACGGGTCCAACATCGACGCCTTCCACAGCGAGCCGCGGCTGAAGTCGTCGTACTGGGTGAGTTCGTTGGAGAAGCCGTAGTTCGCCTGTGCCTGCGCCGGGGTCGATGGGCTCGACGTTGCCGGAGACGGCTTGGACACCGGGGTCGCCGTGCCCGGCAATCGCAGACGCCAGCCCGTCTGAATCAGGTTCGCATCGCTGAGGCGCCCGCCACCCGGCTGTGCCAGCCCGCGAGAGAGCGCAAAGATCTTCGGCCACCCGCGGGCATCGCCGAGCTCGCGCTGGGCGATGACGGAGAGCGAGTCCCCACGGCGCACCACGTACGTCCGGTCATGGACGATCCGCTTCGCCGGAGCAACGACTGGTGCGATGGGCGTTGCCGCGGCGGGGACGGTCGATCCGACGACGACCTGAACCGCACCTTTGTAGCCGAACAACTGACCCGTCGCGAAGCCGACCAGCACGATGATGATCGACAGGTGGAAGATCAGGTTCCCGGCCTCGCGCAGATAGCCGCGCTCCGCGCTGATGCTCGTCGCGTCGTCGCGACGGAGGCGGTAACCGCGCAGGTGGGCAACCGTTTCGTCGAGGACCACCGCAGGTGCGTCATCGGTGACGTACGCGATCGAGTCCGCGAACCGGCCTAGATGCTTCGGCGTGCGCGGCGGCTGCGCGCGCATCGCTCGGGCGTACACGAAGAGGCGCGGGATGATGCAGCCGACCAGACTGACCATCAACAGCACGTAGATCGCCGCGAACCATGGCGCCGAGTAGACGTTGAACAGGTCCAGGCGGCGATAGATCGGCGTCAGGTGCGGGTGAGACGACCGCCACAGTGCGCTCTTGTTCGGGTCCAGGCCGTCCTGCGGGATCAGGGAGCCGGGGATGGACGCGATCGCGAGCAGGAGCAGCAGGATCAAGGCTGTCCGCATGGAGGTCAGCTGCCGCCAGATCCAGCGCGCGAAAGCGACGGGGCCGAGCGCGGCCGGGGCGAGGTCCTCGGTCACACCGCGACCCCCTGCCACTTGTCGACGAGGTGGATCTGCAGCCACTGGACCGCGGTGTCCCAGGCGCCGGTGAGCAAGGCGACACCGACCGCCATCATCATCAGCCCACCGATCGCGGAGACCCATCGCTGATGCCGCTTGATCCAGGCGAGGCCGACGACGGCGCGGCGCCACAGCACGGCGGAGAGGATGAACGGGATCCCGATGCCGAGCGAGTACAGCAGGACCAGGATCGTGCCCTTGGTCTGGCTGCCCTGGAGCGAGGCCACGGTCTGGATCGCACCCAACGTCGGGCCGATGCAGGGCGACCAGCCGAGCCCGAACAGGAAGCCGATCACCGGTGCCGCGGCCAGGCCGACCGACGGGATCTTGTGCACCCGCCAGTCACGCTGCAGCACCGGCAGGAGGCCCATGAAACTCAGGCCCAGGATGAAGACGATGCCACCCAGGACACGGCTCATGATCTCGCGGCGGTGGCCGTCGAGCAGCCAGAGCCCCAGTCCGCTGAACGCCGTCCACATGAGCACGAACACGGCGGTGAACCCGATCACGAACAGCACCGAGCCGACGAGCATCCGGCTCCGGCGGACCGACCCGGTGGCGATCTCTTGACCCGAGAGTCCGGTGACGTAGGACAGGTAGCCGGGGAGCATCGGGATGATGCACGGGGACAGGAACGACACCAGGCCCGCAAACAGCGCGATCGGCATCGCCAGCAGCATCGACCCGTTGCTCACGGTCGAGGTGAACCAGGCGCTCACGTGGCGGCCTTCGACGCGTCCTGGATCAGGTCCTTCAAGGTGTCGTTGCCCGTGATCAGGCCGCGTACGACAGCAGCCACACGGCCCTGCGGGTCGAGCACGATCGTGGCGGGGATGACCTGCGGCGAGACGGACCCGTTGAAGGCGAGCACGGCCTGGCCGTCAGGTGCGTAGATCGACGGGTACGGGATGCCGAGACTGCGCTCGAACGCGAGTCCCTGGGCAGCGGAATTGTCAAGGATGTTGATCCCGATGAATGCCGCCTTCCCGGAGGCGTACGCCGCCTTGAGCTTGGGAGCCTCGGCGATGCATGGCCAACAGCCAGACCACCAGAAGTTGATGACGAGGACCTTGCCTCGGTAGTTGGCGACCGAGATCGGCTTGCCGTCCAGGGAGGTGCCGGACAGGTTGATCGGTGTGCCCCGTTGGGCTGCGGTGGTGAACTCGACGATCTGGCCGCCGCCACTTACGACGCCGTTGCTGGAGGACCCGCATCCGGTCATGGTGACCAGCAGCAGGCTGAGCAGGACCAGGAGCCCCGAAAGCGGACGCAGTTTCACCGGGCGCGGTTCTCCTCGGAGGCGCCACCGGTCGAGAAGGCGGCCTTCTTGTCCTTCGCGGGGATCATCTCGCCGACGGGCTCGGCGTACGAGATCTGGACCAGCCGGTCACCGGCGAAGTGCAACGTGGTGAGCGAGCAGAGCGTGCACTGGCGGCTGCGCGGGTCGTGCAAGTAACTGCGACCCTCCGCCTTGAGCCGCGCCACCCACACCGGGAGCTGGTGGCTGACGATCAGGGCCTCGTGGCCGCGGGCGGCGTCACGGGCGTCGTGGATCGCGGCGAACATCCGGTCACCGATGACCTTGTACGGCTCGCCCCAACTCGGCTTGAAGGGGTTGTAGAGCTTGGCCCAGCTCGACGGGTGCTTGAGCGCGTTGTCACCGACACCGAAGCGCTTGCCCTCGAACCAGTTCTCCGACTCGATGACCCGGTCGTCGATCGTCGGGGTCAGGCCCTTGAGGCGCGCCAACGGAGCCGCGGTCTCCTGCGCACGCTCCAGAGGGCTGGACACGAGATGGGTGATGTCGCGGTCCTGCAACCACTCGCCGACCTGCTCGGCCATCGCGAGGCCGAGTTCGGAGAGGTGGAAGCCCGGGCGTCGGCCGTACAGGATGCCCTCGGGGTTGTGCACCTCTCCGTGGCGGAGCAGGTGGACGACAGTGTCCGGCGTCAGGTCTGCACGTTCGGTCATGCGATCACTCTCCCAGCCGCCTCGGCAGCACTCGGCAGCGCCTCCAGAACCTGTGCGACGGCTGTCTCGTCGTGGGCCGAGGACAGGAACCAGGCCTCGTACGCGCTCGGCGGCAGGTAGACACCCTGGCTCATCATCGAGTGGAAGAAGGCGGCGTACGCCTGGTCGTTGGTGCGCTTGGCCTCGTCGAAGTTGGTGACCGGGCCGTCGCAGAAGAAGACCGAGAACATCGTCCCCGTGCGCTGGATGGCGTGCGCGACGCCGACCTTGCCGAGCGCGTCACCGATGCCATTGGTGATCAGGTCGGCGGCCCTGTTGATGCGCGCGTAGACCTCGTCGGTCGCCAGACGCAGCGTGGTGAGGCCGGCGGTGGTGGCGATCGGGTTCCCACTGAGAGTGCCGGCCTGATAGACCGGGCCGGCCGGTGACAGCATCGCCATCACGTCGGCGCGACCACCGAAGGCCGCGGCCGGCAGGCCGCCACCCATCACCTTGCCGAAGGTGACCAGGTCGGGCTTCCAACCCTCGACTTTGCCGTCCAACTCCCACTGACCCTCACGGGCGGCGCGGAATCCGGTCATCACCTCATCGCTGATGAACAGCGCGCCGTGCCGGGTGCAGGTCTCGGCGAGGAAGGCGTTGAAGCCAGGCGCCGGCGGGACCACGCCCATGTTGCCGGGCGAGGCTTCGGTGATCAGGGCCGCGATCTGGTCGCCGTGGGCCGCGAATGCCGCCGTCACCGCGGCTCGGTCGTTGTACGGCAGCACGATCGTCTGGCCGGCGCTGCTCGCCGGGACACCCGGCGTACTGCTGACGCCGAGCGTCGCGAGGCCGGATCCGGCCGCAGCGAGGAGTGAGTCGACATGGCCGTGGTAGTTGCCAGCGAACTTGATGATCAGGTCTCGGCCGGTGAAGCCACGGGCCAGACGGATGGCCGACATGGTGGCCTCGGTGCCGCTGGACACAAAGCGCACCTTCTCCACCGGCGTACGCCCGACGATCTCCTCGGCGAGCTCGACCTCGGGCTGCGTCGGGGCACCGTACGACGTGCCGCGTGTGATTGCGGCCGCGACGGCAGCCTGCACCTCGGGGTGGGCGTGTCCGAGCAGCATGGGGCCCCACGAGCAGATCAGGTCCACGTAACGGTTGCCGTCAGCATCGGTCAGGTAGGCACCCTGCGCCGACGCGATGAAACGCGGCGTCCCACCGACTGCCGCGAACGCGCGGACCGGTGAGTTGACGCCACCGGGAATGACCGCGTTCGCGCGGGCGAACAGCGCCTCGGAAGCCGGGACAGAGCCCGCGGGGTCGTACGTCACGTCGTGAGTCTCTCTGGTTGGTCCAAGCCGCTCAGCCGAGCAGCGGAGCGATCTCCGCGGCCGCGTAGGTGAGGATCACGTCCGCGCCGGCACGCCTGATCGAGGTCAGCGACTCGAGCAGCGCCGCCTCGCGGTCGATCCAGCCGTTCTGGGCGGCGGCCGCGATCATCGCGTACTCCCCCGACACCTGGTAGGCCGCGATCGGGACGTCGACGGCCTCGCGGATGTCGCGCAGGACATCGAGGTACGCGAGCGCCGGCTTCACCATCACCATGTCGGCGCCCTCCTCGACATCGATCAGGGCCTCGCGCACACCTTCGCGGGCGTTGGCCGGGTCCTGCTGGTACGTCTTCCGGTCACCCTCGAGCGAGGAGTTCACCGCTTCGCGGAACGGCCCGAAGAACGCGGACGCGTACTTCGCCGAGTACGCCAGGATCGACACGTCGGAGTGACCCGCGATGTCGAGGGCGGACCTGACCACGGCGACCTGGCCGTCCATCATGCCGCTGGGCGCGACGGTGTGCGCGCCGGCTTCGGCGAGGCAACGGGCCATGTCGGCGTAGATCGAGAGCGTGGCGTCGTTGTCGACCCGACCGCGCGCATCCAGGACACCGCAGTGGCCGTGCGAGGTGAACTCGTCCAGGCACAGGTCGGCCATCACGACCAGGTCGTCGCCGATCTCGCCGCGTACGTCCGCGATCGCCCGATTGAGGATGCCGTCCGGGTCGAGCGCACCTGACCCCTCAGCGTCCTTCGCCGCCGGGACGCCGAACAGCATCACGCCACCGAGACCCAACTCGGCCGCTTCCACCACCGCGCTCTTGAGCGACTCGCGGGTGTGCTGGACGACCCCCGGCATCGACGAGATCGCGGTGGGCTCGAGCGCCCCTTCACGGACGAACACCGGCAGCACCAGCTGCTGCGGTCGCACCGAGGTCTCAGCCACCAGCCGGCGCATCGCCGGCGTGGCGCGCAGTCGCCGCGGACGTACGACCGGCAGGTGGAACCGTGGGGTGGCCATCAGACTGTGCTCCTCAGCTGCTCGCTGCGCGACGACGCGACGTCGGCTTGCGCTCCGACGGCTTGGTGACCGGCAGACCCTGCTCGATCATCGCGAGGCGCCGCGAGGCACCGAAGTCGGCCAACGCCTCCGTGAGCGCCTCCACCGAGGGCTCCGGGGACATCACGTCGACGCGAAGCCCGTGCTCCTCGCACGTCTGGGCAGTCGCGGGACCGATCACCGCGATCACGGTCGAGGGGTGCGGCTTGCCGGCGATGCCGACGAGGTTGCGCACCGTACTCGAGGACGTGAACAGCACGGCGTCGAACTTGCCGGTCTTGATCGCGTCCCGGGTCGGCGCGGGCGGCGGCGCCGCACGCACAGTGCGGTACGCCGTGACGTCGTCGCACTCCCAGCCGAGCTCGACGAGCCCTGCGATCAGGGTGTCGGTGGCGATGTCCGCACGCGGCAGCAGGATCCGGTTGATCGGATCGAGTTGCTCATCGAACTCCGGGAAGACGTCGAGGAGGCCGACCGCCGACTGGTTCTCCGAGTCCGGTACGAGATCGGCGCGCAGGCCCCAGTCGAGCAGCGTCGAAGCCGTCTTGTCTCCCACGGCGGCGATCTTCAGTCCTGAGAACGCGCGGGCGTCCAGGCCGTACTCGTCGAACTTCTCGCGGACCGCGCGCACAGCGTTGGCCGAGGTGAAGGCCACCCACTCGTAGCGACCCTCGACGAGGCCGCGTACGGCCTTGTCCATCTGCAGCGGGTTCCGGGGCGGCTCGACCGAGATGGTCGGGACCTCCTCCGGCACCGCGCCGAGTCCGCGCAGCTTGGCCGAGAGCGCCGGCGCCTGCTCCTTGGTCCGCGGGACCAGGACGCGCCAGCCGAAGAGCGGCTTGGTCTCGAACCACGACAGCGTGTCCCGCAGCGACACGACCTGGCCGATCACGATGACCGCAGGTGCGGTCATCCGGGCAGCGCGGGCCTCGGCGGCGATGTGCTCGAGCGTCGACGTGACGGTCGACTGCTCCGAAGTGGTGCCGACGCGCGTCATGGACACAGGAGTCGTGGCCGGCCGGCCCGCAGCAATGAGGTCAGCGGCGATGTCACCGATGACCGAGACACCGGACAGCAGCACCAGCGTGCGGTCGTCGGCGTACCGACTCCACTCGACCTTCTCGCCGCACGTGATCACTGTGATCTCACGGTGATCCTTGGTCGTGAGCGGGATGCCCGCGTACGCCGGGACGGCGTGCACCGAGGACACACCGGGGACGATCTCGAAGCCGATCTCCGCCTTGGCGCAGGCCTGAGCCTCCTCCGGGCCGCTGGCGTACAGGAACGGGTCACCGACGATCAGGCGTACGACGCGAAGACCGCGCTTGGCGGCCTTGACGACGGCCTTCGCCCGCGCCGCATTCGGCAGCGGCTGGCCGTCGTCACCGAAGCCACCGTCGATCACCTCGACGTCGTCCGTTCGCAGGGACCGGATCAGGTCAGCCTGATCGGGGGTCTCGATGACCACCACATCGGCGGCCCGAATGAGTTCGGTGGCGCGTACGGTCAACAAATCTGGGTCCCCCGGCCCACTGCCAACGAAAGATACCCATCCGCGACGTTCGCTCATGCCTGTGCACTTTCCTGTGTGGGAGCGGCGGCGCCGCCCATGGTGTTCAACTGCGCAGCAGTCGGCTGCGGGGACTGCTCGTCCGACAACGAATTCGCGCCGGCGGCAAGCATGTTCTGGGCCAGACGGGCACCGAGTGCGGCGCCATCGGCGGCGTCACCCTCGGCGGACTGGCGGATGGCGTACGTCCCCTGAGGGCTGAGCGCGATCGCGTCGAGGAGGAGCCGGTCGCCGTCGATCCGGGCGTACGCACCGATCGGGGCGCTGCATCCGCCCTCGAGTTCGGCGAGCAGCGTCCGCTCGGCGGTGACGGCTGCGCGAGTATGCGCGTCGTCGAGGGCGGCGATCGCGGCAGCTGCCGGTGAGTCCGCCCGACACTCCACCGCCAGTGCTCCCTGCCCGGGTGCGGGCAGGATCGTGAGTGGGTCGAGGACCTCGGTGATCTGGTCGAGGCGACCGATCCGGGACAGTCCGGCCCGCGCCAGGATCACCGCGTCGTACTCGCCGCTGTGCACCTTGCTGATCCGGGTGTCGATGTTGCCGCGGACGCCGGCCACGACGAGGTCGGGACGCTGGCGGACGATCTGGGAGATGCGGCGGGGCGAGCCGGTGCCGACGCGCGCACCGAGCGGCAGGTCTGCCAGCGCGAGGCCGTCGCGGGCCACGACCGCGTCAGCGGGGTCCTCACGGCCTGGGATCGCTGCGATCACCAGGCCGGGTGCCGGAGCGGTGGGCAGGTCCTTCAACGAATGCACCGCAAGATCGATCCGGCCGTCGTTCAACGCGTCCCGCAAGGCGTTGACGAAGACACCCGTGGCTGAACCCACCAACGAGGTGCCGGCCGCCTGAGTGAGGTCGCCCTCGGACACGATCTCGACCATCTCGACGTCGTGGCCGAGCGCGCGCAACTCGTCAGCGATCGTGCGGGCCTGCGTGGTGGCCAGCAGCGAGGCGCGGGTGCCGAGACGCAAGTTCATCACTGAGCCTCCCCGAGGTCGGGGCGGGACACGGCGCTGACCGCGGCCGGGTCGAGGGCGAAAAGTTCGGCGAGCGCGCGCTCGTAGGAGACGCCGCCGGCCTGGTTGGCCAGTTCCTTGACGCGCACGGTCGGCTCGTGGAGCAGCTTGTCGACGACGCGGCGCACGGTCTGCAGGACCTCACCGCGTACGTCCGCAGCCAGATCGGGTAGCCGCGAATCGAGTCGGTCCATCTCGGCCTCGACGAGGCTCGTCGCCATCGACCGGAGCGCCACGACGGTCGGGGTGACTGCCGCCTGCTGGCGGGCACCGAGGAAGGCAGTGACCTCCTGGGCGACGATGCCGCGCACGGCTTCGACCTCGGTCGCGGCTTCGCTCGCGTGCAGTTCCTCGGCCAGCGTCGCCAGCCCGATCAGGGTCGCACCTTCGACGTCGGCGACCCCGGGGTCGATGTCGTGCGGGAGCGCCAGGTCGATGAACGCGGTCGTACGGCTTCCCACCATCTCTGCGGTGATGAGTACGCCCCTTGCGCCCGCACACGCGATCACGACGGCAGCGTCGGCAATCTCGGTCGCGAGCTCGACGATGTTCGCGGCGCGACCACCATGCAGCTTCGCCAGGGAGTCCGCGCGAGCTCGAGTCCGGTTCACGATGACGAGGTCGGACGGGTTGAGACGACTGACGGTCGCAGCGGCCAACCCCGCCATGCCGCCCGCCCCGACGACCACGACCTTCTGGCCCTCGACGGGGCCCACGACCTTCTCGGCGCGGACCAGCGACGCGCTCACCAGCGAGGGAGCGGCGCGGTCGATGTCGGTCTCGGCGTGACTGCGCTTGCCAACCCGCAAGGCCTGTTGGAACAAGGTGTTGAGCGCCGGCCCGACCGTGCCCTGCTCCTGACCGACCTGCAGCGCGTGGCGAGTCTGTCCGAGGATCTGCGCCTCACCGACAGCCATCGAGTCCAGACCCGCGGCCACCCGGAAGAGGTGCGAGACGGCGGCGTCGTCGTAGTGCACGTAGATGTGCGGGAGCATCGAGTCGATGGAACTGTTCGCGCGCTCGACGAGCAGACGCGACACGTCCTCGACCGAGCCGTGGAACCGGTCGACCTCGGCGTAGATCTCGACGCGGTTGCAGGTGGCGATGACGGTGGCCTCGGTGACGTGATCGGTGTGCACCACGTCGGCGGCGAGTTTGCGTACGTCGTCGGCGCTCAGCGCGACGGTCTCCAGCAACGCCACCGGTGCGCTGTTGTGGCTCATCCCGACGACGAGGACGCTCATGCCGTCGCCTCCGCACCGTTGTCGGCCGCCGCACCCTTGCGGGACTCGTGGTACGCCAGGATCTGCAGCTCGCTGGAAAGGTCCACCTTGCGTACGTCGACGCCGGTGGGCACCGAAAGCACGGCCGGGGCGAAGTTGAGGATGCTGGTGACGCCCGCGGCGACCAGGTCGTCGGTGACCTGCTGGGCAGCCGCGGCCGGGACCGCGATGACGCCGATGGTCACCCGCCGCTCCGCCACGATCGCCGGCATGTCGGCGAAGTCATGGATCGGTACGCCGGCGATCTGCTGACCGGCCAGCGTCGGGTCGGCGTCGAGAAGAGCGACGATCTCAAACCCGCGACTGGTGAATCCGGAGAAGCCTGCGAGCGCCTGCCCGAGGTGACCGGCACCGACGATGACGACCGACCAGTCCTGGGTGATGCCGATCTCGCGCGCGATGTGGAACCGGAGCAGTTCGACGTCGTATCCGACGCCGCGGGTGCCGTACGAGCCGAGGTAGGAGAGGTCCTTGCGAAGCTTGGCCGCGTTCACGCCGGCAGCGGCGGCGAGCTCATCGCTCGAGCAGACGAGACGCTCGCCGTCGGCAAGGGCGTTGAGCGCCCGGAGATACATCGGCAACCGAGCAACCGTGGCTTCCGGGATCTCCCTCAGCGGGGAGCCGGATGCTTCAAGTCCCGACACGTCGCTCTCACATCTCTCGCGGCCCCACTCACAGGGCCGTCAACTCACTGTAAGGACTTTGTGCGATTGGGAAAAATTCGTCGTCCACGGATGAGACGTGGTCCGGAACGCTCAGGAAATCGGGGTAACGGGCTCAGCGCGCGAGCGCTTCGCGGAGGCGCTCCTCCGAGACCCGCCAGAAGTCGTGCTGCTGGCCGTCCACGTACGTCACCGGCACCTCGTTGGTGAACCGTTCGACCAGTGCCGGGTCGTCATCGATGAAGACCTCCACGTACGCCTCGCCGGTGTCGGCGCAGACGCGCTCGATCACGGCGCGGGCCTGCTCACAGAGGTGGCAGCCGGGACGCGAGTACAGAGTGACGCGGGGTTCCATAGGGCTCCTAGTCTCTCGCACTACTGTTGGGCGTGTGAGCACCGAGCGGGAACGCCAGCGCAAGCGTGACGAGGCCCGACGCCTCGATCTGAAGCGACGCAGCGTGCTCGCAGGCGAGGCGGCCGCCGCCGCAGCCGAGGTCGAGGTCGCCCTGGCCGACGAGCCCGGATCGGGACAGGCGGCGTTCTTCGACGTCGACAACACCGTCATGCAGGGCGCGACGATCTTCCACTTCGCCCGCGGGCTCTATCAGCGCAAGTTCTTCACCACCAAGGACATCGTCAGCGCGCTCTACAAGCAGATGTACTTCCGGGTGGTCGGCGAGGACCCGGCCCACATCGCTGAGGCGCGTACCGAGGCCCTGGCGTTCATCAAGGGCCACAAGGTCAGCGAGGTCATCGATGTCGGCGAGGAGATCTTCGACGAGATCATGGCGACCAGGATCTGGCCGGGTACGCGCGCCCTCGCCCAGCTGCACCTAGACAAGGGCGACCAGGTCTGGTTGGTGACCGCGGCACCGATCGAGATCGCCCAGATCATCGCTCGACGTCTTGGCCTCACCGGAGCCCTGGGCACTGTCGCGGAGCACATCGACGGCGTCTACACCGGCGCGCTCGTCGGTGACCTGCTGCACGGGCCGGCCAAGGCGGAGGCCATCAAGGCGATCGCTGCACGTGAAGGCCTCGACCTGTCCCTGTGCTCGGCGTACTCCGACTCCTCCAACGACCTGCCGATGTTGTCACTCGTCGGCGACCCGTGCGCCGTCAACCCGGATGCGAAGCTGAGGGCCCACGCACGCGCGATGGGCTGGCGGATCCGTGACTACCGCAGCGGTCGGAAGGTCGCGAAGGCCGGCTTCATTGCGGCCGCCGTCGGTGGTGCCGCAGCTGGAGCGGTGGCGACTGGCGCCGCCTTCCGCGGACGGCGCGACTGAGCTCGTGACGTGCGCAGCCGCGTAGAGTAACCACACCACTTCGGGCTTGGAGGGACCTCCTGTCGACGCCGCACGCTGCCGACAATGAGCACGGCCACGCCGCGCTCGGCTCAGGCGCGCAAGGACAGCGTGACCAGGCCCTCGAAGTGGCTCCCCCTCACACCGAGCACCAGCCCCGGATCACGGCCCTGGTCGAACTCGCCAGGGGTGGCGATGCCGAGGCTTTCGGGCAGTTGTACGACCACTACCAGCCCTCGATCTACCGGTTCCTCTTCTATCGAACTCGCTCGCGACCGCTGGCCGAGGACCTCACCTCGGAGACCTTCTTCCGGGCATTGCGCTCGCTGTCGAGCTTCACGTGGCAGGGGCGCGACTTCGGAGCGTGGCTGACGACGATCGCACGCAACCTGGCCGCGGATCACTTCAAGGCGGCGCGTACGCGCCTCGAACTCACCACCGACGACATGGGCTTCCACGAAGGCGATGTCGACGGCCCCGAGACCGACGTTCTCCGATCATTGACGACCGAGGCGCTGTTCATCGCACTGGCAGACCTGCCGCAGGACCAGCGCGACTGCGTCATCATGCGGTTCCTCCAGTCCCTGTCGATCGCCGAGACGGCGGAGGTCCTGGGCCGCAGCGAGGGCGCGGTCAAGCAGTTGCAGTTGCGCGCCGTACGCAATCTGGCCAAGGCAATGCCGGCGGATCAGCGATGAGTGACGTAACCCGGACGGTGCCGGCCTCGTTGGCTGGACGAGCCCCCGAACAGAGGTCCGAGAAGTGAAGTTCACCCGTATCGCCCGCGAAGCAGAGGAGTTCGACCGCGCCCTGCGCGGCGGTTCCTCCGACGACGCGTACGCGAGCGAACTGGCGCTGACGGCGGCTCTCTCGTCGCGTGACGTACGTCCTGATACAGGGTTCAGCGCCGACCTGCGGGCGTCGCTGCTGCAGGCCGCTCGGGAGGGCGCGCTGGCACCCGGGCCCCCGATCCACCCCTCTCGCCGCAAGAAGCGGCGCTGGACGATCGCCGCACCTGCCGCTGCCGTGGCGCTCGCCACCGGCGGCGTCGCCTTCGCCGTCACCGGGCTGCAGACCAGTCCGCACACGCCTCTCAGCGCCTCGCCGTCCACGGCCGCCTCGGAGCTGTCGACGGTCCACGCGCAGTTGGCCGACGTCACAGAGAAGATTCGGACGGGCAAGCCGTCCGCCGCGAGCCTGACCTCGCTGCGCGCGCAGGCGCTCCAGTTGCGCGACATGCTGGTCGCCGCGTACGGATCGGGACGCAACCCGCAGGCCATCCGTGAGTTGCACGACTTCGCGGTCTCCGCGATCTCAGAGTTGGCGGCGCTGCACACCCAGATCCCTACGAGCCTGGCCCCTCTGTATGCCGAGACCCTTCAGACGCTGGTGGACATCGCGACGACGGCAGAGTCGGCCTGTCCCACGTGCGGCCTCCCGCCGCTGCAGGTGCCGAGCTCGGTCGCGCCTCTGGTTCACGTACCCACGACGGTGCAGCCCAGCAGCGGGTCGGGTTCCCCGACCCCGCAGGGGAGTTCGACGCCACCTGTTCCGGTGATCACTCCGCCAGCTTCGGTGCCGGCGACCCCGACACCCACGCCCTCGACGACCGGGCTCCCGACGGTTCCGCCGCTGCCGACGCCCTCGGTTCCGCTGCCGACCGTCCTTCCGACCCTGCCGTTCTGACGCCTCTGCGGCCGCCTCGTCCAAGCGGCGTGGGCTGATTACCTGAAGACCGACTGCCTCTGCATCAGCAGTGAATACAGCGTCTGCTGGATCGACTCGCGCACCTGGTCGGTCACGTTGAAGACGAGCATCGGGTCGTCGGCCGCGCCGGCATCGAACTCATCGGTGCGGATCGGTTCGCCGAACTCCATCAGCCACTTGGAGGGAAGCGGTACGAGTCCGAGCGGCCCGAGCAGCGGGAAGAACGGCGTGATCGGCAGGTACGGCAGGCCGAGGAGCTTGGCCAACGCGGGGACGTTGCCGACGAGCGGGTAGATCTCCTCGGCACCGACGACGGACAGCGGGATGATCGGTACGCCGGTCCGGATCGCCGCCGAGACGAAGCCACCGCGACCGAATCGCTGCAGCTTGTATCGCTCGGCGTACGGCTTGCCGATGCCCTTGAATCCCTCGGGCCAGACACCCACGAGTTCGCCCTTGCTGAGCATCCGCTCGGCGTCCTCGCTGCAGGCGAGAGTGGCGCCGGCCTTGCGGGCGATGGCGCCGACGAACGGCGACCGGAAGACGAGGTCGGCACCCAGCGGGCGCAGGTCGCGACCTGCGTGATCGTGGATCGAGACCATGGTCATCAGGCCATCCATCGGCAAGGTGCCGGAGTGGTTGGAGACGATCAGCGCGCCGCCCTCGGCGGGGATGTTGTCCACACCCCGGACCTCGACGCGGAACCACTTCTCCTTCAGCGGACGCAGGATCGCCAGCACGAGCCGCTCGGCGATGTCGCGGTCGAACCCGAACTCGTCGACTTCGTACGCCCCGCTCAGCCGACGCCGCAGGAAGGCGAGGAAGCTCGCGAGTTGCGGCTCCCAGCCTTCGCCGAACACTTCGGCGGCACCGGTACGGATCGCGTGCTGCCAGTCGGCCAACGGGATGCCGCCGAGCGGGCTGCGGTCCTTGGTCCGTGCCGGCTCCGCGGCGAGCTGTGCGGCAGTGACACCCGGCTCGGCGGCCTGGATGATCGGCTTGGCCGGCGCCGGAGCGATGATCGGTTCGGCGTCGATGACCTTGGGTGTGGGCTTCGAGGTGCGCGATGCCTGGGTCGCCGCGAGGCCACGGGCCGCGGCGGAGGACGTACGCCCGGATCCTCTGCCGGGTCGGCCGCCGGTGCCGATCGGAATGATGTCAGCCACGGGCCGCCTCCAACGCTCCACTGACGGCGTCGAGGCTTCCCTCGAGCGCATCGAGCAGGCCGGGAAGTCGTCGTTTCCCGGGACCGATCGCGAGCGCGAGGTCGTCGACGGCGTCGGCCGTGCTGTAGCGCGGCTGGAACCCGAGCACGGTCTTCATCCGGGTGGTGTCGATGCCTCGACCGAAGATGAAGTAGTCCCGCAGTTCCGGCGGCACCTCCGCCAGGGACGGCCGCAGGAATCCGCCGGCGGAGCCGAAGGCGATCGAGGGCAGCGGCAGGGTGGAGCGCTGCATCCGCCGGGCGATCTGCGACAGCGTCAGGATGCCGTCTCCAGCAATGTTGAAGGTCCCCGGGATCCGTGACTCCAGGACACGTCCGAGCGCGGCATACAGGTCGCGCTCATGGAGGAACTGCATACGCGGGTCGTAACCGAGAACGGTCGGGATCACCGGCTGGCGCAGATGGTCGGTGATCGGGCTGCGCACGTTCGGACCGATGACGTTCGCACAGCGCAGCGTCGTCACGACCACATCAGGCCGACGGCGGGCGAAGCCGCGTACGTAGCCCTCGATCTCGGCGACGTCCTTGCCGTACCCGGACCGCGCGGCCCGGCGCGGCTCCATCGCCTCGGTGAACATCGCAGGATCGCGGTTGCTCGCACCGTAGATCTGCGTGGTCGACTTCACCACGACCTGTTCAACTGTCTCCGACTTCTGCGCTGCAGCCAGGAGCTGCATCGTGCCGATGACGTTGAGCTCCTTCATCGCCGTACGACTCCCGAGGGAGCCCGGCGTCGCCAGGACACTCATGTGGAGGACGGTGTCGACGCCTTCCATAGCGATCACCTTGGCGATCACGGGGTTGCGGATGTCAGCTCTCACGAAGCTGACCCCGCCGATGTCGCCTCGCGGCGGCACCACGTCGACACCGATGACCCGCTCCACGGCGGGATGTTCAGCGGCCCTGCGCGCGGCCCTGCGGCCGAGGTCTCGGGAGACCCCGGTGACGAGGACGACGCGGCCGGCCACAGTCAGTGCAACTCAGTCTTGACTGAGGGTCACTTGCCGAGCTTGCGACGGGCGACACGCGTCTTCTTGAGTAGCTTGCGGTGCTTCTTCTTCGCCATCCGCTTGCGACGCTTCTTGATAACAGAACCCACGAGGTACCTCTTCTAAGACAGGGAGAGGGCCCAGACTATCCGCCCGGGCCTACCCGCAGAGAATCGTGGTTCTGGAATGAAACCCGATCGGGGACCTGCAGTGGAACCCGATCACCGTAATTGTCGCGAGGCGTGCGGTTTGGCAAGGCGCGTGAGGGAAGCGGTGCTCAAGGCACCGCGACCGAACAGCAACGCAGCCAAAGCGTGCGGATCGCGGCAATTACCCCGCGTGGTAGTAGGAGGCGCTCAAATACTTGTGGGCGTCGGACTCGCGAATGCGGAACGAGCGGCCCACCTGTACGGCGGCGAGTTCGCCGTTGTGGACGAGGCGGTAGACGGTCATCTTGGAGACGCGCATCATCGATGCGACCTCGGCGACGGTGAGGAACGCGTCGGCGCGCTCGTTCGGGACGTTGTTGGCAGCCATCTGACTTCCACCGGTCTTTCTGACAAGGAACGGCACCGGCTTCCCCACCGGCGAACAAACGTCCTTGCGAACACGGACAGTAGTGCCCCATGTGACTCGTGGGGAAGAGGTTTCCTATGAGAATTTTGTGATCAGCGGCGTGTCGTCTTGATTCGCGGCGTGTCGCGTGCGTCCGGCGCTCAGGGGTGGAGCCCGTGGAGCGGGAAGACCGACTCCCTCGTGGCGTTGATCTGACGGTCCAGCCACACGTCCGGATCCCAGCCGTCATTCCAGTCGCGGTACGTCGGTTCGTAGCCGTCCGTCATCGAAACCGGGGCGGTCGCACCGCACTTCTCCGCGACGTACGCGCGCCAACCGGCAGGGGTCGGTGTACTCGGGGCGAGGTCGGAACCGCTCACCAGCGCCAGGAGATGCGTCCAGGCGCGGGGCACGACCCCGACGATCGCGTAGCCGCCGCCACCGAGTGCGACCCACCTGCCCTCACAGTGCCGGTGAGCCAGCTCATGGATCGCGACGTACGAGGCGCGTTGGCCGTCCACCGAGAGCTCCAGGTGCGCCAAGGGATCGGCGGAGTGCGAGTCGCACCCGTGCTGACTGACCAGGATCTGCGGCTGGAAGGCCTCCAGAAGCGGCGGAACGACGGCATGGAAGGCCCTCAGCCACCCGGAGTCGCCGGTGCCCGGCGGAAGGGCGACGTTGACCGCGCGGCCTTCAGCGCCTGGGCCGCCGACGTCACCGGCGAAGCCAGTCCCGGGGAACAGCATCTGGCCGGTCTCATGGAGGCTGATCGTGAGCACCCGCGGGTCGTCCCAGAAGACCCGTTCGACGCCGTCACCGTGGTGGACGTCCACGTCGACGTACGCGATCCGCTCGAAGCCCTCGTCCAACAGCGACCGGATGGCCAGCGCCACGTCGTTGTAGATGCAGAAGCCGCTCGCGTGATCGGGCATCGCATGATGCAGGCCGCCGGTCACGTTGGCCGCGTGCAGGGCCTCTCCGGCGGCCACCAGCCGTGCGGCCTCGATCGAAGCCCCGGCGATCCTGGCTGAAGCAGCGTGCATCCCCTCGAAGACGGGGTCGTCGTCGGTTCCGAGTCCCCACCGGGGTGCCGGATGGCCGCGCTCGACGGCGTCGATGTAGGCGGCGCCGTGCACCGTTTCGAGTTGCGTACGCGTCGCCACGGGCGCGGACACGACACGCGGCAGTACGCCGAGATCCTCGGCCAGACGCATGGTCAGATCACAGCGAACCGGTGCCATCGGATGGCTCGGCCCGAAGTCGTACGCGCACAGCGTCGGGTCCCAGACGACTGCACCGGGACCACACCTCGTCGCGCCGTCGCGCTCCGGCATCAGCTGCCTTGGGCGAGCTCGCGCGATCGGTCGCGACAGGCCTCCATCGCGGAGCTGAACGCAGCGCGTACGCCGTGCTCATCCAGCTTGCGCAGCGCAGCGGCGGTGGTCCCACCGGGCGAGGTGACCTGCTCGCGCAGGACGCTCGGGTGGGTTCGGGTCTCGCGCAGCATCGTTGCCGCGCCGTACAGCGTCTGCTGGACCAGCGCAGTGGCGACGTCACGAGCCAGGCCGAGCTGCACGCCCGCCTCGACCATCGCCTCGACGACATAGAAGACGTACGCGGGACCGCTGCCGGAGACGGCGGTGAGCGCATCCTGCTGGTACTCGGGGATCTCGATGGCCTGGCCGCTGCCGGAGAGAAGCGACTCCGCCTCGGCGTACTGCGCGTCGGTCACCGACGACCCGCGCGACAGCCCAGCCATGCCCTCACCGACCAGGGCAGGAGTGTTGGGCATCGCCCGGACGACCGCGACACCGGCCGGGACCTGCGACTCGATCCAGGCAGTCGACTTGCCGGCAGCCACCGAGACGAGCACCTGACCGGCGCGCAGGTTCGGCGCGATGTCGATCAGCGTGGCTGCGAGATCCTGCGGTTTGACCGCCAGCAGGACCGTGTCCGCCACAGCCGCCTCGACGTTCGGCACGACCTTCACGCCGTACTTCTGAGCGAGCTCAGCGCCTCGGTCCGGGCGGCGCTCACCCACGAGGATCGTGCTGGCGTCGCGCCCAGCACGGATCAATCCGGCGAGGATGGCTTCACCCATCACGCCCGCTCCGATGATCGCGGTGACCACGGTTTCTCCTTCGCTTCGGTGTCGACCGAGCCTAGTACCTCGTGGGCGCGCTATCTCGAGGCGGCGACCACCGCGGCAACAGCCGTGCCGACCGCGTACCCAAGGGTGGACCGTTGTTTCACCTGAGGCGCCGCTGACGCCGGTAGCCGCATCAGAGGCAACATCGGTCCACCCTTGGGTACGCCCGGGCTGACTGAGCCGCGGGTCGCTGGTGTGGCGCGCTATCTCGAGGCGGCGACGGCCGCAGTGACGGCCTTGGCAACCGCCGGCGGAGCTTGGTCGGCGAATGTCGACCATCGTGCCCGCGTCGCGGGCGTCAGCGCCGCAACGAGCGCCACAGCGGCATCCGCCATCTCCTTGTCGGTCGCACCGTGGAAGCCCTTGGTCGCTGCGAGAACGGCGGAGAGACGTTCGTCGGAGAACTCGGCGATGATCGAGTCCAGCGCGGCCCGGTCATCGACGTAGAGCGCGAGCTCCAACAGTTCGTTGCCGTCAGCACCCTCCAGGACCGCGGTGACGACAGCCGGCGAGACGCTCGCGACGAAGCGGGCCAGGGCGATCGTGTCGTGCTCGCGCAGCAGGATCCGGCCGACCTTGATGATGAGGTCATCCGGGAGCAGTTTGATGATCGAGGCAACGCGAGCAGGGTCGACGTCGCGCGAGACCTGGGCGAGGAACTCAGGACTGAGCAGCGCCGACATCTTCGCGGCATCCGCCGGGTCGAGGGCGCCGGCGATCCGGGCACTCAGGACCGGGCCGAACGCCGCTTCAGCCATCTTCGCCGAGATGGCCGCCGGGACCTTCTTGCTCAACTGAGCCAGCGCGGCGACGCGACCGCCGTGGAGGGAGAACAGTCGCTCGGTCACGATCGTGCGGAGCTCACGGATGTCGTCGGGGTCGCTGGCCAACAAGACGTCCAGCGAGGACGGTTCGACGGCAAGGATGCGGGCCAGCTTGTTGAGCTCGAGCTGGCGAAGGACGTCACCCACCGAGCATCAACTTCTTTGCGATCGGGCGAATGAGCCGCGGCAGGAAGGTGAGCGACTCCTCCACGGCCCTGCCGAATGCCTGGTCCTCAGCCTCGAAGGCGTCACCGATGACGCCGTCGATCTGGGCGATCTGCGCCTCGTCGTACGTCTTGAGCATGGCCAGATCCGCGGCCGGGACCTTCAGTCGCTCGGCCAGGGTCAGCAATGAACTCACCAGCGGCCTCCTCTCGCTCGGGAATGCCCCGACTTTATGTGTAACCCCGAGTCGCGTTCCGCGCGCCCCGCCGGGTGATCAGGGAGTACGCCGCCGCAGGGTGATCGCGCCGAGGGCCAGGCACCCCAGGGCGTACGCGGCGATGATCGCCAGATCGCCCCCGACGGCGTCGGAGCCGGCGGTCAGCTTCTGCATCGCCGCCACGGCGTACGACAGCGGCAGCACGTTGCTGAGTCCATGGAGTACGCCCGGGAGCGAGTCACGGGCGACGAACAGCCCGCAGAGCAGGATCTGCGGGATCACCACCGCCGGCATGAACTGGACGGCCTGGAACTCGGTACGCGCGAAGGCCGAGACGAAGAGGCCCAACGCACACCCGAGGACGGCGTCCGCGACCGCGACGATCATCAGGAGCCAGACGTGGCCGTGGATCGTCAGGCCGAGGAGGCCCACGCTCACGCCCACGGCGGCGGCCGACTGGAGCGCGGCGAGAACGCCGAAGGCGATGCCATACCCGAGCAGGAAGTCGAGGCGTCCCAGCGGCATCGCGAGCAGGCGCTCGAGGGTCCCGCTCGATCGTTCGCGCAGGGTCGTCACCGACGTCACCAGGAACATCACGATGAACGGGAAGATCGCCAGCAGGTCGGGGCCCAGACGCTCGAAGGTGCCTTGCTGACCGAAGGTCGGCACGTCCTTGAACATCCACCACAGCAGCGTCATCAGCACGCACGGCACGACCACCAGCAACGCGATCGTCCGTGGGTCGCGACGTACCTGCTGCAGCACGCGAAGCGCCACCGCCAATGTCCGGCGCACCGGTCCCGACACGCCGCTCATCGCTCCACCAACGCCAGGAAGGCACCCTCGATGGAGTCGGCCCCGGACGTGGCCAGGATCGACGCCGGGGTGCCGTCGGCGAGGATCGCGCCGTCGCGCATGAGCAGGAGTTCGTCGCACCGATCCGCCTCGTCCATCACGTGACTTGAGATCACGAGCGTGGATCCCGCGTCCGCGAGCCGATGAAAGAGATCCCACAGATCACGACGCAGGACCGGATCCAACCCCACCGTCGGCTCGTCGAGCACCAGCATCGGCGGCTCCCCCAGGAGCGCGACCGCGAGCGAAGCGCGCGAACGCTGACCGCCGCTCATCCGACCGACCACCCGATCGCGATACGCGACCAGGTCGACGGCCTCGATGACCCGGTCGACCTCACCGGCGCCGAGCCCGAGGACGCGGGCGAAGAAGGACAGGTTCTCCACGAGCGTCAGATCGTCGTACACGCTGGCGGACTGGGTGACGTACCCGATCTGGTGTCGCAGGCTGGCAGAACCGGCAGGTCGGCCCAGGACGCTCACCGATCCGGAGCGCACGTTCTGGACGCCGACGATCGCGCGGAGCAGCGTGGACTTCCCGCAACCGGAAGGGCCGAGCAGGCCGGTCACCGACCCCGCAGGGATGTCCAGATCGAGTCCGTCCAACACGGTCGTCGAGCCGCGTACGACGGTCAGTGCGCGGACCTCGACAGCACTCACGAGCCTGAGCGTACGCGCGCCGATTCAGGCCCGGAAGTGCGTACGCGCGAACTCCAGCGCCTCCCGGAGTTCGGCTTCCCGACTCTCGCCGGGGGTCGCCTTGCGGGTGTTGATCTCGAGGACGATCTCGCCGGCGAAACCTGCCGCGGCGATGTGGCGGAGGAAGGCGTCGGCGCGCATGGTCCCGCGGCCCGGGATCAGGTGCTCGTCCTTGCCCGAACCTGTGCCGTCGGTCAGGTGGATGTGCCTCAAGCGCGAGCCGGCGCGATCGGCCATCTCGATGACATCGTCGCCGGCGATCGAGGCGTGCGAGAGGTCGATGGTGATGTTGGCGTAGTCACCGTGGGTCGGATCCCAGTCGGGGAGATACATCTCCATCTCCCGTTTGGCCGCGCGCCACGGATACATGTTCTCCACAGCGAAGGCGATCCCGGTCGACTCCTCGATGGCGGCGATCCCGTCCATGAAGCCGGTCGCGTACTCCTTCTGCCAACGGAACGGCGGGTGCACCACCACGACGTCGGCACCGACCTCATGGGCCATCTCGGCCGAGCGCTGCAGTTTGCCCCACGGCTCGGTGCCCCAGACGCGCTGGGTGAAGAGCAGGCACGGGGCGTGTACGGCCGTCACCGGGATGCCGTGGTGGTCAGCGAGCTGCTTGACCGCCGGGATGTTCTGGGAGAGCGAGTCGATCCCGACCATCACCTCGACGGCGTCGTACCCGATCTTCTTCGCGTACGCGAAGGCGTGGGCGGTGCCCTCCGGATAGACGCTGCTGGTCGAGAGGCCGACGCGGGCCATCAGCCCCTCCCCATCAGTCGTCCGCGCCCAGGAAGTCCAGCCGGGCGAGGATCACGCCCTCGCGAAGGGCCCACGGGCAGATCTCGAGTTCGTCGAGGGCGAAGATGTCGAGGATCGCCTCCGCGACGATCGCACCGGGGAGGATCTGGTGCGCCCGATCGGGGCTCACGCCGGGCAATTCAGCGATCTCGCTGTTGGACATCTCGACGAGCTTCGGGATCCAGGTACGCAGCTCCGCCAGCGGGATCGAACGCCGTACCCAGATGCCCTCGTCCGACGGTGCCGCCCCACAGATGCGGGCGATGCTCCGGAACGTCTTCGAGGTGGCCACGGCCCGGTCAGGTGCGCCGTAGCGCAGCAACTTCCCGGCGTCGGTGGCCAGCGTCGCCCGCAACTCGCGGCGCATGCTGCGTACGGCCTCCTGGGTGGCGCCGTCGGCGAAATACTGCCGCGCCAGCCGGGCCGCGCCGACCGGCAACGACCACGCGACATCGGGCGCCTCGTCCGAACCGCCGGCGATCTCCAGCGACCCTCCGCCGATGTCGAAGACGGCGAGGCGTCCGGCCGACCAGCCGAACCAACGACGTACGGCCAGGAAGGTCAGCCGCGCCTCGTCCTCGCCGGGCAGGATCTCGAGGTCGACACCGGTCTCCGCCTTGACCTCGGCGAGCACGTCGTCGCTGTTGACCGCATCGCGTACGGCGCTGGTCGCGAACGCGAGCATGTCCGCGCAGCCCTTGTCGTCGGCGACGACGACGGCTGCGCGAACGAAGCTGATCAGCTTGTCGATCCCCTCGCGGGTCACGGCACCGTCGTCGCCCAGGTGTTCGGCAAGCCGCAGCGGCTCCTTGTAGGAGTACGCCGGCAGCGGCGCGGCACCGTCATGAGCGTCGACCACGAGCAGATGCCCCGTGTTCGAACCGATGTCCAGGACGCTCAGACGCATGGCTCCACGGTACCGGCACGCGCCTTCCGCCATGAAACGCGATGCAGCCGTACGCTTCGGGGATGCCCGAGGTGTTGTTGCCCTTCCCCCGCGCGTGGCTCGAGTTCCCGAATCCCGATGACGAGGGCGAGGTCATACGCGCGGATCTGACGTGGCTGACGTCCTCGTACACCTGCATCTTCGGGTCGGGCTGCCGCGGCATCTATGCGACCTCGCCGAGCGTGGGCTGCTGCACCCTCGGTGCGCACTTCGCCGGCAAGGAGGACGAGGCCCGGACCGCCGGTTTCGTCGCGCAACTCACCCCGGAGAACTGGCAGTTCCACCCGGGCCGGAAGGTCAAGAAGGGCGACTGGATCGAGCTCGACGACGAGGGCGAACGGAAGACCCGGACGCACGAGGTCGACGGCGAACAGGGCTGCGTGTTCGCGAACCGGCCCGGGTTCGCGGGCGGCGCGGGTTGCGCGCTCCACGTCCTCGCGGGATCACTCGGGGTGAGTCACGTCGAGACCAAGCCGGATGTGTGCTGGCAGCTGCCGCTGCGCCGCGCGTTCCGGACCGTCGAGCGGGCGGACGAGACCTCGTACCTCGAGGTGACGATCACCGAGTACGAGCGGGCTGGGTGGGGCGCCGGAGGTCACGACTTCGACTGGTACTGCACCGCCAACACCGAGGCGCACATCGCGCCGTCGCCGGTCTACCTGACACATCGCGCGGAGCTGATCGCGATGATCGGTGCCGGTGCGTACGAGGAACTCGTCCAGCACTGCGACGAGCACGTACGCTCCGGCAGCCGACTGGCGATCCACCCGGCCTCACTCGCTGCCGACTAGCGGACGATCGTCTCCAGCGCGGCCCGGATCCGGGCCGGGATCGCAGTCGAGGTGCGGGACTCCCGCTCCACGAACACATGGACGAAGTGGCCGTTGGCGACGGCTTCGTCGGAGCCCTCGGCGAAGATCCCGATCCCGTAGGTGACCGCGCGGTTGCCGAGTTTGTCGACGCGTACGCCCGCACGGAGCTGGTCGGGGAACGCCACCGGAGCGTGATAGCTGCAGGCGGACTCCACGATCAGCCCGATCACGTCGGCGCCGTGGATGTCGAGGCCGCCTCGCTCGATCAGGAAGGTGTTCGCGGCGGTGTCGAAGTAGGAGTAGTAGGTGACGTTGTTGACATGCCCGTAGACGTCGTTGTCCATCCACCGTGTGGTGATGTCAATGACGTACGGGTAGTCCTCGATGCTCGGTCGGGTCACGAATTCACTCCTACCAACAACTCAGTGCGGCCCGGAAATACTCGGCCAACTCGGGTTCGCCGACCGACAGCGGGGCGTTGTCGAGCAGGCGCCGCTGCGGGGCGGAGCCCTCGACCAGAGCCGGGATGTCCGCCTCGGTGTAGCCGACACCGACCAGCCCATTCGGCGCCCCGATGTCGCGCATCAGATCGGTGACGGCCGCGGCCAGCGCCTCGCCGACTTCGTCCGGCCCCACAGTCGCCATGTCGGCAGCGCCAAGCGCCTCCGCTGCAGCCAGATGACGGACAGGCGATGTGTGAGCCGTGGCTCTGAAGACCGCGGGAGCATTGACGGCCACCGCGAACCCGTGCGGCACCAGCGGCGCGCCCTGCGGGTAGCCCTCGGGGCAGTAGTCCCGCACCCGACCGGCGACGGCGTACGCCATCGCGTGCGGGACGTGCACGCCCGCGTTGCCGAATGCGATCCCGGCGAGAGTCGCGGCCCACATCATCTGGTGTCGCGCGTACTCGTCCCCGGCCACGGCGTCCCGGAGGTTGGCGCCGATGACCCGCAGGGCCTGTTCGGCACCGACATCACTCCACGGGTTCGCACCCTGGCTTGCCAGCCGCGCGGTCACCGGCGACGGCGCCGGCCGCGACGTGTACGGACGGGCCGTCAGGGACTCGACCGCGTGGCAGAGCACATCCAGACCGCTCGCGGCGACGACCGCCGGAGGCAGGGTCGCAGTGACCCGCGGATCGATGACCGCCTCGGTCGGACGAAGTCGGGGCGAGGACATGCCGGTCTTGGCGTGCTTGCTCAACAGATCGAAGATCGCGATCCCGGTGACCTCGGAGCCGGTGCCGCTGGTGGTGGGGCAGGCAATGTGGGGCCGGATGGGTGCGGCGACGGCTCTGCCGCCGCCGAGCGGTACGTTCACGTAGTCCGCGAGTTCGCCCGGTTGGCTGGCGAGCAGATCGGCGATCTTCGCGGTGTCGATCACCGAACCGCCGCCGACCGACACGTACGCGTCCGGTCGCGTCTCGCGAGCCCAGGCCACTGCGTCAAGCACGGACTCGTCGGTCGGCTCGACGCCGACGGCGTCATAGGTGACGACGTCAAAACCGGCGTCGCGCAACGAGGCGGCCACCTCACCGGGCCAGGCGTGGGCCGCCACGACGGGATCGGTCATCAGCGCGACCCGCGCGCCGGCGCGTACGTGTGCCGCCATCCGCGGACCGACCTCGGCCAGCGCACCCGCACCGAACGTAACTCGGGAGGCATCGACGGTGAACGCGGTCTCGCACATGGTCTCGGATGTTACTCACGGGGAGCCGTTCAGCGGGACGACGTGGCATCCAAAAGTGTCTCGATGTCGAGACACTGTGACCCCCGTGCACGCCCGGAAACGGGACATGTTCAGAATCAGTTATGCGACTGGACCACATCTCGTACGCGGCCGGACCTGACGGTCTGGACAAGACGGCCAAGCGGCTCGGGGATCTCCTCGGGATGCCGTTCCAGGATGGCGGCATTCACCCGCGCTTCGGGACCGAGAACAAGATCCTGCCTCTGCGCGGCGGTCTCTATCTCGAAGTCGTGGCGGCGCTGGAGCACCCGGCCTCGGACAAGGCGCCCTTCGGCCAGGCAGTGAAGGCCCGCACGGCACTCGGCGGCGGCTGGATGGCGTGGGTCCTGGCGACCGGCAACATGCAGAAGCAGGAGGAGCGCCTGGGGCGCAAGGCGGTGGACGCCAGCCGCAAACTGCCTGATGGTTCGCTGCTTGAGTGGAAGCAGATCGGCATCAACGACCTGATCGCCGACCCGCAGTTGCCGTACTTCCTGCACTGGGTTTCCCCGTTCGAGATGCACCCGGGCAACGCCGGCTCCGACATCACCCTGGAAGCCCTCGAGATCTCCGGTGACCCGCAGCGCGTACGCGACTTCATGGGCGACGAGCTCGACGAGCGCATCGACTACTACACCGGCCAGCCCGCTGAGGACGTCAAGATCCAGTGGACTGCCGAGCACGGCACCCCGGGACTCGTGGCTGCGCAGTTCCGTACGCCCGACGGCCTGGTGCGCATCTGACCTCTCGGCTTCGATCCGCCTCCCAGCGGCGTGCCGAGCGAGACTCGAGTGGTGTGATGTCAAGGAGTCCGGCGCGAAGGCAGGCTGGTGGCCTGCCGAGCGACGGCGACGCAGACAGCGCACCGGTCGAGTCGCGTTCGGTAGCCGCTGGGAGGCGGATCGAAGCCTTTCAGCCGCGGCGCTCTCCCAACATCTGGGATCACCCCGGGACGTACGAGATCGAGAACCGCGCGGCCGATCCGGACGGAGCCCTCTGGGCGGCGATGTCGTCGATCGCCTCCTGGGCTGATCGGGACGTCCTCGACCTCGGCTGCGGCACCGGGTTCCATCTGCCCCTGTTCGCCTCGACCGCTCGGTCGGTCGTCGGTGTCGAGCCCAATCCTGATCTGGTCGCCCTCGCCCGACGGCGTACGCGCCGACTCGCGTCCGTCGACGTCATCGAAGGACTGGCCGAGCAACTCCCGCTCGCCGACGCGTCGGTCGACGTCGTGCACGCACGGTGGGCGTACTTCTTCGGCCCCGGCAGCGAACCCGGGCTGACTGAACTCGACCGGGTGATCGCCCCCGGCGGCACCGCCCTGATCATCGACAACGATCCGACCCGGTCGACCTTCGGGCGATGGTTCGCCGAGGGCTTCCCCACGGTCGACGCGGCCGCGGTCGAGTCGTTCTGGGCGGAGCGCGGCTGGGCACGTGAGCAGGTCGACATGGGATGGCGCTTCGAGTCGCGTGAGGATCTGGAGGCGGTCGTACGCCTGGAACTCCCCCCGACCGTCGCAGAAGCCGCTCTGGTCGACCACCCCGGGCTGGCGGTCGACTACGCCGTCAATCTGTGGTGGAAGCGGTTCTGAGCGCTACTCGATGTCGTGCAGTTCCTTGTCCGAGTCCTCGTGCCTGGCGCCACGACCAACCGTCCAGATCGCGTAGAGCACGACCAGGATCATCAGGGCCGGGAACCCGAAGGAGCCGAGCAACCAACTGCCGGTGAAGAATCCGACGACGGCGACGGCCGCCGCGACGCCTGCGACGACCAGACCGATTCCGACGATCGCCTCGACGGAGTAGGCGATCCGATGGTGTTCTGCCGGGTGGCCTGGCCCGGCGACCGCGTGAGTTCTCGTCACCACAGCACCCTCCTCAGAGTCTGGCGGCGCCGGTGCTCGCTGATGCGCAGCGTCCCCCGCCGCACTTCCATTCTGCGTCGGTTTCGGCGTTCGGGCCAGTGCACAGGCTCTGAGGCTTCGGGGCCCGGTCGGCGAAACTGTCAGGGGCGGGTCGTACGGTGATCCGCATGGCCACCGCAAAGCGTCCAAGAGCGATGTTCCGCTGCGGCGAATGCGGCTGGGAAGCAGCCAAATGGGTCGGCCGATGCGGCGAGTGCCAGGTCTGGGGATCGGTCGCCGAGGTCGGTGCGCCGGCGCTGCGGGTGGCGCCCGGAGCGGTGACGACCAAGGCGGTTCCGATCGGTGACGTGGCTGTGGAGGCCGCAACGTCCGTATCGAGCGGGGTGTCCGAGCTCGACCGGGTCCTGGGCGGGGGCCTCGTCCCCGGAGCAGTCATTCTCCTGGCCGGCGAGCCCGGCGTCGGCAAGTCCACCCTGCTGCTCGAGGTGGCTGCCCAGACCGCACGATCAGGACGCAGGACGCTGTATGTGAGCGGCGAGGAGTCGGCCTCGCAGGTCCGTCTGCGGGCGGACCGTACCGGTGCCGTCGAGGCGGAGCTCTATCTGGCGGCCGAGACTGACCTCGGCGCGGTGCTGACCCACATCGAGGACACGCAGCCCGCGTTGCTGGTGATCGACTCCGTGCAGACGATCGGCACCAGCGACTCCGACGGCGTGCCCGGCGGAGTCAGCCAGGTGAAGGAGGTCGCTGCCGCGCTCGTACGCACCGCGAAGACTCACAACATCACCACGATCCTCGTCGGTCACGTCACCAAGGACGGCTCGATCGCCGGCCCGCGCGTGCTCGAGCACATCGTGGACGTCGTGCTGAACTTCGAGGGTTCGCGCGAGTCACGTCTGCGGATGGTGCGCTCGATGAAGAACAGGTTCGGCCCGGTGGATGAGGTCGGGTGCTTCGATCTGTCCTCCGACGGCATCGTGCCCGTCACCGACCCGACCGGCTTGTTCCTGGAGGCACGGACCATCCCTGTATCAGGGACGTGCGTGGCCGTCACGATGGAGGGGCGTCGACCACTCGTGGCCGAGGTCCAGGCTCTCGTCTCCGCTCAGGAGACCGAGAAGCCGCGGCGTGCCACCTCCGGACTCGACAGCTCCCGCCTGGCGCTGATCCTGGCCGTGCTGCAACGCGATCGGCGTCTGCGGCTCAGTTCGCGCGACGTGTTCGCAGCCACCGTCGGCGGGATGAGGCTCCTCGATCCGGCCGCCGACCTGGCGGTGGCCATCGCCCTCGCCAGCTCGTTCAGCGAAGTTGCGGTCCCCACAGGCGTCGTGGCGATCGGCGAGCTCGGCCTGGCCGGCCAGTTGCGGCGCGTACGCGACATCAACGCGCGGCTGGATGAGGCAGCCCGACTGGGCTTCACGCACGCCATCGTTCCGGCCGACACCAACAGCTCACTGAAGAAGCGCCCCGGGCTGGAGATCCTTGAGGCGTTCTCGCTGCCGGATGTCCTCGACGCACTGCGCTTCCGACAGTAGGGAAACTCTGGGGACGCGGCCCTGATCGTGCCCGTACACTTCGGGCGTGGTTACGGACCGGGCCGAGGAGCAGGTACGCCTGCGCGAGACGCTGGCGTTGATCGCTCCGGGCACCCCCCTGCGAGACGCCTTCGAGCGCATCCTTCGCGGACGTACTGGCGCGCTTGTCGTGCTGGGTCGCGACGCCACGGTGGACGACATCTCCACCGGCGGCTTCGAACTGGACGTGCCGTTCACCTCCACTGGTCTGCGCGAGCTCGCGAAGATGGACGGCGCCATCATCGTCGACTCCAACAAGAACCAGATCGTCCGCGCCGCCGTCCACCTGATGCCGGATCACACGATCCCTTCGGACGAGACCGGCACCCGCCACCGCACCGCGGACCGCGTCGCCAAGCAGACCGGCTTCCCGGTCATCTCGGTGTCGCAGTCGATGCAGATCATTGCTGCCTATGTCGGCGAGACGCGTCACGTACTCGAGGATTCCGGCCGGATCCTGTCCCGCGCCAACCAGGCGATCGCAACCCTCGAGCGCTACAAGCTGCGTCTCGACGAGGTCGCGGCGACCCTGTCGGCACTCGAGGTCGAGGACCTGGTGACGGTCCGCGACGTCGCCGTCGTCCTCCAACGGCTCGAGATGGTCACCCGCATCGCACGCGAGGTCGAGGACTACGTGCTCGAGCTCGGCACTGACGGACGCCTGGTCTCGCTGCAGCTCGAGGAACTCATCACCGGCGTCGACGCCGAACGAGAGCTGATCATCCGGGACTACCTCCCGCGTACCCGCAAGAAGCGCGGCGCCACCGAGGTACTCGATGAACTGGACGCACTCTCGGGTCCCGAGCTGGTCGACCCGACCAACATCGCCCAGATCATGGGGCTGGCGACCACCGAGTTGCTCGACGGCGCAGTCGCGCCGCGCGGGTTCCGACTGCTGGCGAAGGTGCCGCGTCTGCCGGGTGCTGTCGTGGACCGACTCGTCGACCACTTCGGAACCCTCCAGAAGCTGCTGAGCGCGTCAATCGACGACCTGCAGCTGGTGGACGGCGTCGGCGAGCTGCGGGCCCGCTCGGTACGCGAGGGACTCAGCCGACTCGCCGAGTCGACGATCCTCGAGCGCTACGTCTGAGGATGACGCCAGGCCGCTAGAAGGTCTGGACTGCCGTCGGCGTTGGCGAGCCGGTCGGCTTCGCGGTGCCCTTCGGCTTGGCCTTGCCCGTGCCGGTCGGCGTCGGCGACGCGGTCGGTGACGTCACGGGCTGCACCAACGGAACACCAGGAGCGACCATCGTCAACCGGGTCGCCGAGGACGGGTTGCCTCCGAGGGCAGCGGCCTGCACGTGATAGACGCCGGGCCTCGCCCACGGGTTCTGTTGGCCGCAGCCGCCCGCTTGGCTCGATGCCTGCCCGTCCCAGGTGGCCAGGGTGAGGGTGATGGGAGTCCCCTGACGAAGGGTCACGGTCTGCTCCTTGACCGCAGTCGGGCAATTGGCCGTACTCCAGAACGATGGCGTCCTGGCCAGGCTGATGGTGGCCTGGACGCTGCCGTGGGTCACCCGCCAGGTGCACTCCGGGTTCTGCCTGGTGAAGGCCTGAACCGTCAGGGCCACCGGCCCGTTGACATGCGCCATGGCGGCGACCGGTCTGAGTACGATGTCGCCGGCATCGCAGCGACCGCCGGCAGGGACCGACGACACCGAGATCGTCGGGGTGTCATCGGCCTCCGCGGAAGCGCTCACACTGGCAGAGGCCTGGGCGGCCGCGTTCGAATGACTGCCGGTCAACGCACTCACGGCAGCGATGGCGAGCCAGACGAGCAGGACCACGACGGCGACGGCACCCAGAGCAACGACGAGCCGCCGGCGGCGGTAGACGGCGGGCGTGGGACGGCGGGTCATCGGACCACTACCGATCGAGGAGAATCGGCCTCGTGTCCACGCTGCATGCGCCGATCCTACGGTGGTACGACCGCCACCAGCGGGACCTCCCGTGGCGTTCCGCAGATGCCTCGGCGTGGGGCGTACTCGTCAGCGAGGTGATGCTGCAGCAGACTCCGGTGGCACGCGTGCTACCGGTGTGGGCGGCCTGGATGGAGCGCTGGCCGACCCCTGCAGCGCTGGCCGCGGAACCCACTGGCGAAGCCATCCGGATGTGGGGACGACTCGGCTACCCCCGTCGCGCCCTACGGCTGCACGCAGCCGCGACCGCAATCGAGGAACGCTTCGACGGACGTGTTCCGGACACGTACGAGGAACTCCTGAGCCTCCCGGGCGTCGGCGACTACACGGCGGCCGCCGTCGCCTCCTTCGCGTACGGTGCGCGCCATGTCGTCCTCGACACGAATGTCCGGAGGGTGCTCGCGCGTACCGTCGCGGGTCACGAGTTCGCCGGGGCCAGCGTGACGGCGGCCGAGCGCCGGCTTGCCGAGGCGGTGTTGCCGACCGAGGACGCCCCGCTCTGGGCGGTGGCGTCGATGGAACTGGGTGCACTTGTCTGCACGGCCGCGAACCCCCGATGCGGGGCGTGCCCGGTCGCGGATCAATGTGCCTGGCGGCTGGCCGGGTCGCCCGCGTACGACGGACCCCCACGACGTGGTCAGGCCTGGGCAGGAACCGATCGGCAGTGTCGCGGGCGGTTGATGGCAGTCCTGCGCGACGCTGACGGCCCGGTGCACCGCACCGTGCTCGACGGAGCATGGGCGGATGCCGAACAGCGGGAACGGGCACTGGCCGGACTGATGTCCGACGCGCTCGTCGAGCAGGTCGGACCGGATACGTACGCCCTCCCCGGCTGAGCCTCAGCGCCAACTGCGGACAAGCGCCAGTTCTCAGGCCGCCCGATCGGGCACGGTTCCACAGTTGGTGCGGAGGTCCGTCCGCCGAATGCCGAAGGGGCCGGATCCCGCAGGATCCGACCCCTTCAATGACTCAGACGATCAACTCGCGTCTGCGGGCGACTCCTCGCCGCCACCGGCGACCTCGAGGGGCGGAACGTCCGGGACGGCTTCGTGCTTCTGGCCGACGAACGTGAACGTCGCGGTCGCGCCTTCACCCTCGACATCCACCAACACAATCTGGCCCGGGCCGACCTCGCCGAAGAGCATCTTCTCGGCAAGGCTGTCCTCGATCTCGCGCTGAACCGTACGTCGCAGCGGGCGAGCACCCAGGACCGGATCGAAGCCACGCTCGGCGAGCAGCGCCTTCGCTGCAGGCGTGAGCTCCAGACCCATGTCGCGATCCTTGAGTCGCTTGTCGACCGACGCAACCATGTTGTCGACCATCGCCACGATCTGCTCCTGCGTCAGCGGCGGGAACACGATGATCTCGTCGACACGGTTGAGGAACTCCGGCCGGAAATGCTGCTTCAGCTCCTCGGTCACCTTGCCCTTCATCCGCTCGTACGACCCTGCCGCGTCGCCGCTCTGGTTGAAGCCCAGGTGGACCGACTTGGCGATGTCGCGGGTACCGAGGTTCGTGGTCATGATGATCACGGTGTTCTTGAAGTCCACGACGCGACCCTGCGAGTCGGTGAGGCGACCTTCCTCGAGGATCTGCAGCAGGCTGTTGAAGATGTCCGGGTGGGCCTTCTCGACCTCGTCGAACAGGACGACCGAGAACGGCTTGCGGCGCACCTTCTCGGTGAGCTGACCGCCCTCTTCGTAGCCGACGTAACCCGGAGGCGAGCCGAACAGCCGCGACGCGGTGTGCTTCTCGCCGTACTCGGACATGTCGAGCTGGATCAGCGCGTCCTCGTCACCGAACAGGAACTCGGCGAGCGTCTTGGACAGCCACGTCTTACCGACACCCGACGGGCCGGCGAAGATGAACGAGCCGCCCGGGCGCCTCGGGTCCTTCAGACCTGCACGCGTACGCCGGATCGCCCGCGACAGAGCCTTGACGGCCTCGTCCTGACCGATGACGCGCTTGTGGAGTTCGTCCTCCATCTTGAGCAGACGGGTGGACTCCTCCTCAGAGAGCTTCACGATCGGAATGCCGGTCGCGACCGCCAGCACCTCGGCGATGAGTTCCTCGTCGACTTCGGCGACCACGTCGAGGTCACCCTCGCGCCAGGCCTTCTCACGCTCATCCTTGGCGTTGATGAGCTGCTTCTCCTCGTCACGCAGACGAGCGGCAGCTTCGAAGTCCTGGCCATCGATAGCCGCTTCCTTGCGCTGGCGTACGTCCTCGATCTTGCCGTCGAACTCGCGCAGGTCGGCTGGCGCAGTCATCCGCCGGATCCGCAGCCGCGAACCCGCCTCGTCGATCAGGTCGATCGCCTTGTCCGGAAGGAACCGGTCGCTGATGTAGCGGTCGGCGAGCGTCGCTGCGGAGACCAGCGCCTCATCGGTGATGGTCACGCGGTGGTGCGCCTCGTACCGGTCGCGGATGCCCTTCAGCATCAGGATCGTGTCGGCGACCGACGGCTCCGGCACCTGGATCGGCTGGAAGCGACGCTCGAGCGCCGCGTCCTTCTCGAGGTACTTGCGGTACTCATCGAGGGTCGTCGCACCGATCGTCTGCAGCTCTCCACGAGCCAGCATCGGCTTCAGGATCGAGGCGGCGTCGATCGCACCCTCGGCCGCGCCGGCGCCGACGAGCGTGTGGATCTCGTCGATGAAGAGCACGACGTCGCCGCGTGACTTGATCTCCTTGAGCACCTTCTTGAGGCGCTCCTCGAAGTCACCGCGGTAGCGGCTTCCTGCCACCAACGCACCGAGGTCGAGCGTGTAGATCTGCTTGTCCTTGAGCGTCTCGGGCACGTTGCCCTTGACGATGTCCTGCGCCAGACCCTCGACCACGGACGTCTTGCCGACGCCGGGCTCACCGATCAGGACAGGGTTGTTCTTCGTACGCCGCGACAGCACCTGCATCACACGCTCGATCTGCTGCTCGCGACCGATGATCGGGTCCAGCTTGCCCTCGCGAGCGTCCTGGGTCAGGTTGCGGCCGAACTGGTCGAGCACGAGGCTCGTCGACGCGTTCTGCTCCGGAGCACCGCTGGTCGACGGCTGCTGGCCCTGACCGTTCGCGCCCTCCTTGCCCTGAAAACCCGAGAGCAACTGGATGACCTGCTGACGTACGCGGTTGAGGTCGGCGCCGAGCTTCTGCAGGACCTGGGCCGCGACTCCCTCACCCTCGCGGATCAGGCCGAGCAGGATGTGCTCGGTCCCGATGTAGGAGTGGCCGAGCTGCAGCGCCTCGCGCAGGGACAGCTCGAGCACCTTCTTGGCGCGCGGAGTGAACGGGATGTGCCCGGCAGGCGCCTGCTGGCCCTGGCCGATGATCTCCTCGACCTGGGCGCGTACGGCCTCAAGCGAGATGTCGAGCGACTCCAGTGCCTTGGCTGCGACTCCCTCGCCCTCGTGGATGAGGCCGAGAAGGATGTGCTCCGTCCCGATGTAGTTGTGCGAGAGCATGCGGGCCTCTTCCTGGGCCAGCACAACGACTCGACGAGCTCGGTCGGTAAACCGCTCGAACATGGGCACGCTCCTCAAACTGCGGGTCCGGACCGCTCCGTGCGGAGGAATCCGTCAGGTACTTCAACCCTTGGCACAGCCTAGACGTTCCCGCCGACAGGTTTCGGGGCGTGCGCTCAGAGCGAACAGGTCGCCGGGATGAGGTCGCTCACGGATGACGTACTGCGACGAGTCCATTCTCGTACGCGTAGACGACGGCATGGACGCGATCGCGAAGCCCCAGCTTGCGGAGGATCTCCGCGACGTGTGATTTCACGGTCTCAACCCCGATCTGGAGAGATTCTGCGATCTCCGCATTCGATCGCCCCGCGGCGAGTTCAAGGAACACCTCGTGCTCCCGACGGCTGAGGCTCGCGACTGCTTCGACCAAGGCAGTCGACTGTGACGCATCGGCCCTGCCGTCGGTGTCAGCGGCCGCCTGCACCGCCTCACGTTTCCTGAGCGCACGCCCGACGCGCCGCCGGAAGATGACGGCGATGACGGCGATCACCGAGGTCGCCACCACATAGCCGACCACAAGACTCACATCCACCGGGCCAGAACCCCACGCGTCGATCCGTGCGCCGTACGGCACGATCATCTCGCTCCTGCCGACCGCCACGCTGAGCACCGGGGCGAGCGCGGCAAGGGCGATCAGGACCGCGGTTCGCGGGCGACTCCAACTCGCGACGACTGCGATGACCATGAGCGCCACATAGATCACGAAGGGCCACTGGTGCTCCGCCATCACGCCCAGAACCAGGGGAGCCGACGCCAGCAGCGCGCCGACAACCGGCCAACGCACTGCGAGCAGTGGCGCAGCGGCAAGTCCGACCGCCCACAGCGCGAGCAACCCGTGAGCGAACGCCGCGGCCTCGGTGTTGTTGGCACTCCAGAACGGCGCCCATGGCGTCGCGCGCTCCGCCAGGTACAGCACTGCTCCCGCCAGTGCCGCCAACACCACGTACGGAACTGGCACAGACGTGAAGTACTCCCTGATCGCCCTCATGGGACTCATCCTCACCTGCACGGGACGCGTACGACCACCCACTGGCGAGCGATTTCGCCTCCCCCGAGCGAGGGATCCTGCCCAGAAATCAGCACCGCCCCGCGGGACAATCCCTGCGGGGCGGTGCTGACTGAGTTCAACGATCAGCGCTGAGCAGCCTCGTACGCCGCCTTGACCTCCGAGGAGACGCGGCCGCGCTCCGGGACCTTGTGGCCGTTGGCGCGGGCCCATTCGCGGATCGCGCGAGCGTCCGAGGAGCCAGTCGGGCGACGGGAACTGCTGGTGCGACGGGTGGAGGAGGAGCTGACCCGGCGGGCGTGACCGACGTAGCCGGCGAGCGCCTCACGCAGGGCAGCGGCGTTGGCCGCGGAGAGGTCGAGTTCGTACGAGGTGCCGTCGAGAGCGAAGGACACCGTCTCGTCGGCGGCCGATCCATCCAGATCGTCCACGAGTTCAATACTGACGCGCTGAGCCATTTGCATTCCTTACCGAGACAAAGGCCGACAATTTCATCGACCCGTCCAGTTTGTCACACGAAATGATTATCCGGAATTGCGTCTGAAAATCAGTTCGAGGCCCTGAAGGCCGAGATGCGGAACATGTGCGGTGAATGACGTGCACAATTCGCGGGCGACATCGGCGAGATATCCGGTGGAGATCACCGTGACGACATCCGGTTCGGCGCCGAGTTCTGTGATGAGGCGCGCGACCAGCCCGTCGACCTGGGCCGCGACGCCGTACACCAGGCCAGCCTGCACCGCCTCGACCGTGTTCTTGCCGAGTACGCCGCGCGGCTTGGCGATCTCGACCCGACGCAGTTGGGCGCCCGCACGCGACAGCGCTTCGGCGGCAACCTCGATGCCCGGGGCGATGATCCCGCCCACGTACGCCCCGCTGGCGGCCACCACGTCGAACGTCGTCGCGGTCCCGCCGAAATCGACCACGATCGCGGGGCCGCCGTAGCGAACCGACGCCGCCAACGCGTTTGCGATCCGGTCGGTGCCGACCTCACGCGGATTGTCCACCTGGATCGGCAGACCCGTGCGTACGCCGGGCTCCAGGATCACCGAGGGAATCGAAGCGAAGTGCCGGTGCAACATGGTCCGCCACTCGGCGAGCACCGCAGGCACGGTTGCGCACACCACCACGCCCTCGACCCCGGCGAGTTCGTCGCCGATGAGACCGCGCAGAAGCACCGCCCATTCATCACTCGTACGCCGCTGGTCGGTCCGCACCTGCCAGTAACCATGCACCTCGCCGTCATCGACAATCCCGAGGACGGTGTGCGAATTCCCGACGTCTACTGCGAGAACTCCCATGTCAGCCGTCCTGCAAATCAAGGCCGATGTCGAAAACCTTCACCGAATGCGTGAGCGCGCCGACAGAAATCCAGTCGACACCGGTCGCGGCGACGCCCCGAGCGCGTTCGAGTGTCAGACCACCGCTGGCCTCCAGGGTCGCCCGGCCGGCGGTGATCGCGACCGCCTCGGTCATCTGCGCGTCCGTCATGTTGTCGAGCATGATCCGCTCGCAGCCGACCTCGAGGAGCTCACGCAACTCCTGCAGGGTGCCGACCTCGACCTCGATCGGCAGGTCTGGCCACATCGCCTTCACCGCGTTGTACGCCGGCACGACTCCCCCGGCGGCCACCACATGGTTGTCCTTGACCAGCGCCATGTCGGCCAGGGACATCCGGTGGTTGTGACCACCGCCCGCACGGACGGCGTACTTCTCCAGGGCGCGGTAGTTCGGCAGGGTCTTGCGGGTGTCCAACACCTTGGCGTTGGTCCCGGCGAGGGCTTCGACCCACTTCGCGGTGGCCGTGGCGACGCCGGAGAGATGGCTCGCATAGTTCAGGGCGGTCCGCTCGGCCGTCAGCAGACCGCGGGTCGGGCCGGCCACCTCCATCACGACGTCGTCCGGATTCACGACGGCACCCTCGGGCAGCCGGTGGGTCACCGTGACGGTGTCACCCATGACGTAGTGGAACACCAGCTCCGCCACCGCCAGGCCCGCCACCACACCGGGCTCGCGAGCCGCAAACACTCCGCGCCCGCGCGCATCCGCCGAGATCGTCGCCACCGAGGTGACATCGACGTCGCCGTCGTGCGGCAGATCTTCGCGCAGCGCGTCCGCAATGTCGGCGTACAGATCATGAGGGTCCAGACCGGCCTCCATGATCTCCGCGATCAGCGAGGCCGGGAGTTCGTCGTACGGCGTCATCGGGTCTCCTCGTACGTCACGGTCAGTTCGCCATCGCGCAGCACGGAGTCGAAGTGACCCGACCAGTGCTCATCGTCGCGCTCCGGGAAGTCCTCACGCCAGTGCGAGCCGCGGGTCTCCCGGCGCTGGAGGGCAGCGGTCGCCAGGGCCGCGGAGAGGGACAGCAGGTTCGTGTTCTCCCAGGCGGTCGGCGTGGCCACGTCGTGGGATTCGGCTGCCATCTCGTTGAGTTCGTCGACAGCCACCGACAGTCCGGCGGCAGTCCGCAACACACCTGCCTGGGCACTCATCAACTCCTGCAGGCGCGGGCGTACGTCGGCGGCGGCGATGCCCGCCGGACGCCGGTCGATCGTCTCCTCGGGCAGGTCGCGGAGTTCGCCCGGGAGGACCTCGGCGATGCGCCGCGAGAAGACGAGGCCTTCGAGCAGTGAGTTGGACGCCAGCCGGTTGGCTCCGTGGACGCCGCTGCAGGCAACCTCGCCGGTGGCGTACAGCCCCGGGACGTCGGTGCGGCCGAAGAGGTCCGTACGCACTCCGCCGGAGGCGTAGTGGCACGCGGGCGCCACCGGGATCAGGTCGCGCACCGGGTCGACGCCATGGGAGCGGCAGGACGCGAGGATGCCGGGGAACCGGCGCTCCCAGAACTCCGCACCGAGGTGGCGCGCGTCCAGCCACATGTTCGGGTGCCCGCTGGCGAGCATCGCGGACTGGATCGCCTTCGCCACGATGTCGCGCGGGGCCAGATCACCCAGTTCGTGGACGCCGTCCATGATCCGCTTGCCGTCCCAGTCCACCAGGAACGCGCCCTCGCCGCGTACGGCCTCGGAGATGAGTGGCTGTTGACCGCGTGAGTCCGGGCCGAGGTACATCACGGTCGGGTGGAACTGGACGAATTCCAGATCGCGCAGGGTCGCACCGGCACGGAGTGCGATCGCCATCCCATCAGCGGTCGACACCGCAGGATTGGTGGTCTGGGAGAAGACCTGGCCGAGTCCGCCGGAGGCAAGGATCACCGCACGCGTACGCACCAGGCCCACGCCATCAGGAAGGCCGACGCCGTTGGCGTGGATCGTCAGGCCGGCGATGCCACCGTCAGCGGACGGCACGAGGTCGACCACCATGGCGTGCTCGTAAACGGCGATGTCAGATGCACGGCGGATCGCCTCGATGAGCGCGCGCTGGATCTCCGCGCCCGTGGCATCGCCGTGGGCATGGGCGATCCGGTCGCGGTGATGGCCGCCTTCGCGGGTGAGCGACAGGTTGCCCTCGGGGTCGTGGTCGAACAGGGCCCCCCACTCGATCAGCTCCTGGACCGCGGCCGGCCCCTCATTGACCAGGACATGCACCGCAGCCGGATCGCAGGCTCCCGCCCCCGCAACCAACGTGTCGGCCTCGTGCTGATCAGGGGTGTCACCGTCGCCGAGAGCGGCCGCGATGCCGCCTTGGGCCCACTGCGTGGAACCCGCAGCGAGCACGTCCTTGGTGACGACGGCGATCCGCTCGACCTGACCACGCAGTCGGAGCGCAGCGGTCAGACCGGCGATGCCGGAGCCGACGATGACGACATCGGCCCACTCGGTCCAGCCGGGCTCGCGCGCGACGAGTCGGCCGGGGAGGATGCGCACCATGTGAGGAGTATCTGACGAAGGAGCTGGCGCGACGTCAGCGGTAGTCGGCTGCGCCGGTCAGAAGATCCGCGTACGCCTCGGTCGGGTCGATGCCGAGGTGGACGATCTTGTTGTCGCTGTCGACGAAGACGACGTGCGGCTCGAGTTCCTTCGCCTCCTGGGTCGTCACCTGTGCGTACGCGATCAGGATGACGATGTCGCCGGGGTGGACGAGGTGGGCGGCGGCACCGTTGATGCCGATCACGCCGGAGCCGCGCGGGCCCGCGATCGTGTACGTCTCCAGTCGCGCGCCGTTGGTGACGTCGACGATGTGGACCAGCTCGCCGGCCAGCAGATCGGCGGCGTCGAGCAGGTCCTCGTCGACCGTGACGGAGCCGACGTAATGCAGGTCGGCCTGAGTCACCGTCGCGCGGTGGATCTTGGACTTCATCATGGTTCGCAGCACGTCAACCTCCGATGGTGAGTGAAACGTTGTCGATCAAGCGGGTTGTTCCCACTCGAGCAGCTATGAGCATCCGGCCTTCGCCAGGTACGGGTTGGGACAGGTCCTTCGCGGTCACGACGAGGTAGTCCGGGGCGATCCCGACCTCCGCCAGGACAGCGCTGGCGGCCTTCCCGGCGGCCTCGGCGCCACCGGCCGCCGCGGCCTGACCGGCGCGAAGCGCCCTGCTCAGGCTGGCAGCCACCTGGCGGTCCGTGGGGCTCAGGTAGACGTTGCGGCTCGAGAGCGCCAACCCGTCCGGCTCGCGCTCGGTGGGAGCACCGACGATGTCGATCGGCATGTTGAGGTCCTGAGCCATCCGGCGGATCAGGGCCAACTGCTGGTAGTCCTTCTCGCCGAAGATGGCGACATCGGGCTGGACAAGTCCGAACAGTTTCGCGACGACGGTCAGGACACCGCCGAAGTGGCCCTCGCGTACGGCACCCTCAAGGATGTCGGCGAGCGGCCCCGGAGTGATGCGTACCTGCGGCTCACCCCCCGGGTAGACATCATCGACAGCCGGGGCGAACACGGCGTCGACGCCTTCGCGCTCGCACACCTTGAGGTCGGCCTCGAGCGTGCGCGGGTACCGGTCCAGATCCTCCCCGGCGCCGAACTGCAACGGGTTCACGAAGATCGAGACGATCACGATGCCGTCTGCGCCGACGCGCTCGCGGGCGAGTTTCATCAGGCTGGCATGGCCGTTGTGCAGTGCGCCCATCGTCGGGACGAAGGCGATGCGCTGGTCGCGCGACGCGGCACGGAAGGTGCGTACGTCGGCGGTGCTCGAGAGCAACGTCGGCAGCGTCACTGGCGGACCTCCGCCTGGATCCGGCGGCGCCCGCCGTCCCGCGGTTCGCTTGAGGTGTGTCCTGACGAGGCGGAGGGCCGAAGGCGGGCCGGCGGCCCGTCGAGGCCCGACAACGAAGGCAGGGCGCGGCTCAAGCGAGCCACGGCCGGCGTGGCGCCGCCGGATCCAGGCGCGGCCTCGATGAGGTCGGACTCGGTCGGCTGGGCCTGCGTGTGGTCGCTGAGGATCCGGGCGATCTTCGCGGCACGGATCGGCAGGAGGCGGCCGTCGGTGACGACCCGGCTCATCGTGGCCTTCGCCAGGGCCACGTACGAGGAGACCGTCTGGGGGGCGTGCTCCTCCAACTCGGTCAGGTGGGCGCTGATCGTACCGGCGTCGCCGCGCACCATCGGTCCGGTGAGGGCGGCGTCACCCTTCTCGAGTGCGTTCTCGAGGGCGGCCGTCAGCAGCGGTCGCAGGGTGCCGGCCGGGTCGGTGGCGCCGGCGGCGCTGAGGATCTCCATCGCCTCGGTCACCAGCGTGACCAGGTGGTTCGAGCCGTGGGCGAGAGCTGCGTGATACAGCGTCCGCGCGCTCTCCTCGACCCACATCGGTCGAGCGCCGAGATCGGCGACCAAGCCCTCGGCGAACTCGCGTACGCCCTCCTCCGCGGTCAGTCCGATGACGCACTCCGGGAGACGGGCGAGGTCGAGTTCGGTGCCGGTGAAGGTGAGAGCCGGGTGGAACGCGATGGTCGTGGCACCGGCCTTTCGGGCGGGCTCAAGGACGGCGAGGCCGTGGCGACCCGAGGTATGGATGACGATCTGACCCGGGCGGATGGCGCCGCTGTCGGCCAGTACGGTCACGAGGTTGGCGAGCATGTCGTCGGGGACGGTGAGGAACAGGACGTCCGCGGACTTGGCAACGGCGGTCGGCTTCTTGATCGGCACACCCGGGAGCAAGGCAGCCGCGCGCGTACGCGATGCGGAGGACTCACCGGCGATGGCAACGATCTCGTGCCCAGCCTGCGCAAAACCGGCAGCGAGGACCGCGCCGACGCGGCCTGCTCCGATCACCCCGATACGGGTCATCTGACTCATCCTTTTCGTTCCAGTCCACCAGGGGTACCGGACTACTCATTGACTACTGACGATCGTACGCGGGCGGCGTGACGAGCGGGAATCGGCGGCGGCCGTGGGGTTGGTCACACTCGGCCTGACGGATGTCGGGTTTCGACCTGACGGATGCCGGGTTTCGGCCCGACGGATGTCGGGTTTCGGCGTCAGCCCCGTCGGCGGAGACGTGCGCGGACGCGGTCAGCGACGGAGCGTCGCGGTTCGGGGTAGCGGACCTCGGGGAAAAGGGGCATCCCGGGCTCGTCGAACCACGGATGGATCAGCAGGTCGTCCCTGATCGGCGCCTCGGTGAGCGTCGGGAGCCATTCGAAGAGTGCAATCAGGTCGGCGCGACGGTCCTGGCTGGCGAGCCACCCCATCAGTCGCTCGTGCGGCGGGATCATCGCCTCGGTGAAGGCGATCCGATCGCCACCCCAGAACTCCCGGAACGCAGACACCAGCAGGTCCCAGAACTCGTCGGAGCAGTCGTGCGCCGCCTCGCAGTACTCCCACATGTCGACCGGCAGGATCTCGGTCTCCAACACCCGGGTGACATCGGCGTTGCCGTACGCCTCGACGAGCTCGAGGGTCATCCGCTTGGTGTTGATCCGCTCCTGCAAGTTGGCCAGGGTCTTGCGGGTCTGGGTGGCCGAGTTCTCGGACGGCCGGTGGCGCCACTCGTACACGATCTCGTCGATGACGTCGAAGGCGGACGCCTTGAGGTAGGCATCGGTGAGGGCGACCTGATCCTGGTAGCGCGTGCGGGGCGGGAAGATGATCCCGGCCTCCCGCCAGAAGTCGGTGACGAAGATCTTGTTCCAGACGAAGACGTCGGTGAGCATCAACGGCACCGACTCGATCGTCTGTCGGCGGCCGGTCAGTCGCTGAGTCCGGATCATCGACGGCGTCTGATAACGCCGGTCCCCCTCGAGCCGCTCCACAGCGCCGACGACGAAGTCCGAGCCGGACGCTCGCAGCGTCGAGAACATCGTCGACCAGGCGTCCGGCGGCAAGACGTCGTCCGGGTCGACGAACGTCAGATAGGGCGTGCGTACGCGCTCGAGCGCGGTGTTGCGCGCGATCGAGACGCCTGAGTTCGGCTGCTCGAAGAACTCGAAGTTCGCGCGGCCCTCCGCGTACTCCCGGGCCAGTTCGGCCGATCCGTCCGTGGACCCGTCGTCGACGATGATCACATGGACGCCCTCGAACGGCTGCGCCACGATCGAGTCGAGGCATTCGACCAGATAGTCCACGACGTTGAAGACGGGGACGATCACGCTCAACACGGGCTGGCCCTCGACGAGCTCAGGCACCGATCGTCGAGCCTGTCGAGACGGTGTCATTGACCCTGCCGTTGCCGCCAGCTCGCGACCGCATCCTCGAGCAGGACCGCAGCCCGAGCGTCGAAGGAGTGCTCGCGGGCGATGACCTCAGCCGCCGCACGACGCTCAGCGTCCGTCCCGAAGATCTCGTCTCGGTTCTCAGCGCGTACCAGTGCTTCGAGTTCGTCGGCGTTGGTGGCGACCTGGACGGACGGACCGAAGATCTCGCGAAGTCCGACCACGTCATCGGTGATCACCCGAGCACCTGCGGCGACGGCATCGAAGAGGCGGTTGGAGATGAAGCCCTCCTCGCGCATGTCGTCCCAGTGATCGTTGAGCAGGATGCCGGCCGACCGGTACGCGGCGCCGACCGCGTCGTTCGCCATGAAGTCCGACCGGACGACTCCCGGCGGTACGAACTGGTCCCAGTCCTTGCCGATCACACTGACACCGAGATTGCGGTCGACCGAATCCATGACCATCGGCCGGGCCTGGTTGCGCGAGCTGCCGAGGAACAGCAACGGGTAGCCCGTGTCCGGCTCAGCGACATCCGGGTTGAAACGGCTGGGATCGGTGGCCTGCAGGAGCGGGATCACCGGGCGTCCCCACTGGGCCGCCAGCTTCGGGGCGTACGCACTCGAGGCGACGTAGATCCGGTCCCAACCGAGACCGTCGGACTCGGACACCATCTCCGGGTGGGAGATCACCCACATCATCGAGACCTGGCCGGGGACCGGGAAGTACGGAGCGAGCCCGCGCAGCAACAGGACGACGTCATCGTGCCGCGCCGACTCCCGCATGAACTCGGGCCGGTAGTCGATGATCACGTCCTGGCCGAGGCGCTCGAGCGACTCCGCGAGGTGCTGGGCGTAGTACGTGTCGCCCCAGTGGACGCCCTCGGGGCCGTACGGGGCCGGGTTCTTGATCGCCCAGCGCAGCCGCGGAGCAGGCTCGGTGACAGATGCGCGGACCGTACGCTCCACAACCGGCTCGAGGACGTTGACCCGGTTGTCCTCCGACGCCCGCTGCCGGATCGCACGACCCGTCACGGTGTAGCCAGCCGCGGCCCAGACGCGTTGATCATCGACCGGAAGGCGGCCGACCCAGCGCTCCAGGAAGACCTTGCGGTTGACCAGCGAATGCGTGAAGCGACCCGGCGTACGCGACTCCAGGTGGATCACCCGGGAATCCGGCAGAAGGCGGCAGCCACCGGGACGCAGCTCAGCCAGGCGCAGGCACAGGTCGACGTCCTCCATGCCGTTGCGGAAGACCGCGTCGAAGCCGCGTACCTGCACCAGATCGGCGTAGCGGCCGGCGAGGGCTGCACCCGTGAGGGCGCTGAGGTCGACGCCGGCGAGTCCGGCGGCGTCCTCGGTCGGGTAGCCCTGCAGCACGGCATGCGGAGGCGAGTCCGTCGCGGAGAACGCGACACCCGCCGACTGGATCGCACCCGTGTCATAGATGAGCAGACTCTGCGCGGCGAGGACCTGCGGGTCCTTCAGCGCCTCGCGGATCGGATCGAGCCAGCCCTCGAAGACCAGGGTGTCGTTGTTGAGGAAGACCACGGTGGAGCCGGCGGCCTCGGCCAGGGCGACGTTGTTGCCGAGCGCGAAACCGTAGTTCTCAGGCAGGCTGATCACCCGGACCTGATCGCGCTGCTCCATGAGGGCGAGCAGCGGTACGGCGACCTCCGGGGTGCAGCCGTTGTCGACGACCAGGATCTCGATCCGGTCGCCCGCGGCCTCAGAGGCCCGGATGCAGGACCACACTGCGTCGGTCGTCATGGAGAGGTCCGCGTACGTGGGGATGATGATCGTGACGACGTCGTCGTCGGTCGTCCGCTCGCCTGCGGCAGCCCAGTCGATCAGGACGTCATTGAGCACCTCGTCGTGATGACCGAGGACGTCGTTGTGGTCCAACCACGGCTTGAGACCGGGGCGTACGACCAGACGCTGCTTGCGGGCCGCGCCGTCGAACCGCATCCCGAGCGCCGGCACGAAGGCCCCCTCACCGGTGCGCGCCAGATCAGCCAGCAATTGCTCGGCGGCGGCACCGTGGCGTGCCGGGTTGAAGCCACCGACCTGGGCGAACACCTGTCGGTCGACGATGAACGCACCGAGTTCGATCGGAGCGCCATGGATGATCGCCTCCGGCGCGTACGCCCTGCGCAGGAACCGGCCGGCGCCCGAGGTGTTCTCGGCGACGTCATGTCCCCACCGGCCGGCGGGAACGGCCGCAGCCAGAAGGGCCAGGCGGCCGCCCTCCCACGTGTCCGACTCGTCCGGGAAGACGACCCAGTCGCCGGTGGCGGCAGCCGCACCGGCGTTGCGCGCCGCCCATGGGCCGTCAGCCCGCTCGAGGACTCGCACCGCCGATGCAAGATCTGGCAGGACGATGTCCGACGCCGGAACCACGATGACCTCGACGTCGACGCCGGTCTGGGCGGACGCCTGCGCGATCATCGACGCGACCGCGGACGGGTCGTACTGCGCTGCGATGACCACCGAGACGGTGCCGGCTATCTGACCGGTCGCCGCGTACCCGGTGGGCAACTCGGGTCCCCACCAACCGAGGGGACGCGCCCGAGCGGCGCGGTAGTCGTCCACCCTGCTCCACAGCCAGTCGACGAGCCCTCGGGGCTGCTCGTACGGAATCCGTGGGAGCCACCAGTTCACCTTGGCGCCGAGCGGCGCACCGAACTCCAGGTAGTGGCCGATCGGGCCGGCGGAGTGATCGAGCGCGAGCGGGTTGCGCTCGATGTAGCTGATCGGGAAGAGCGGATGGGTCGGACTGCCCCAGAAGCGCCCACGGATGTAGCGGAGGAAGGGGTCGACACCCGCCATCGTGAGCTCGGGGGATCGCTCCTCGAAGTAGCGACCGTCGAACAGCGGGTTCGGTGTGAGGCCGCGCGCGAGTCCGTGCCGCAGATAGTCCGCGGCAGCCCCGCGGCGGGTGAAGGACGTGCCCGCGACGTGGTTGTACCAGTCGTGGTCGAACAGGCGGGAGTCCGTCAGCGTGGTCACGTCGCGGTACGGCGCGATCGTCTTCTTCAGGATGCGCTTGCCCTTGAAGGCCGCCCGCCAGGCGACCTCCTTGTCGAGGTCAGCCACGGCGCCGGCGGACCTCACCCAGAGCCCGGCGTACCACCTTGCGCGCCAGCGTGCGCGACGTGTAGCCGACCAGGTCGCGCGTCGGCACGTTCATGATCGCCTTGTCGGCCTGCTGGCGGGCGTAGTCGCGCTCGAGGCGGTACGACTCGGCCAGCGCCTCGGCGTCCTTCACCTGCTGACGCAACTCGCGGATCTCGCCCTCGAGATCCATGAACTGGTGGGCCAGGTCTGCGCTGTGAGCGTGGTCTTCGTCGGTCAAGGCTTCATCCTTCGAACTGTCCAGGGCGGCTGCGAGCAGGTCGGGGAAGACCGCATGCGGCACCAGGGCGTGGAGGTACGTCATCAGCGACGTGTCCTTGGTGTAGGTCTCGTGGTCATTCTCCAGCGCGTCGCGCAACGGGAGGCGGGTCACGAACGAGTGACGCAAACGGCCGGCCTGCCACCGGCGGTAATCCATCATCCCGTGGTGGTTCGGGCTCGGGGTGAGGTCCGGGTTGGCGTCGTACGCGGCGCCGGCATTGGTGACCTTGCGCTCGAACTGCTCCCAGGACCGCCACGGGAGATGCAGGACCTCCATCTCGAAGCCCTCGGGCACCTCCCCTGCGACGGCGAGGTCGGTGAAGTGGTTGCCCTGGACGACACTCACGCTGGGGTCACCACGGTGCAGGCAGTTCGGGGTGGGTTGCGAGTTGATCCCGACAGACTTGAGCTCGTCCTCGGTGCGATGGTCCCGGTAGACCAGCCGGTCGATCCCGGAGCCCCGCTGAGCGGGGACGCCGACGTAGTTGGTCACCGGGGCATAGAACGACACCGCCGTACGCGACATCGCCTCGAAGCATTGCTTGATGGTCTTCGTGCGATCGATCGGGAAGAGGAACTCGTCCGCATCGGCATTGATCACCCAGTCGGCGGCGAATTCCGTACGCGCCCGGCGAGCCATCGCCGTGACCAGGGAACTCTGCTGCTTGCGCTGCACCGGGTCGTGGGCGAGCACGATCAAGCCCTTGTCCGCATAGCCCTGCAGGATCTCCGCGGTGCCGTCGACGGAACCGTTGTCAGTGACCAGAAGGACGTCAACGCCCTGCGCGAGATGGAACTCGAGCATCGGAACAATGATGTCGGCCTCATCCCGGACCATCATCGTGAGCGCGATTTTCACGCTCGCAACCTTAGCGGGGGTTGAGATCAGGCGGTGCGTCGAAGACCAAGGGCGGTCACGGCGTCCAACTCGGCGCGCAGGCTCTCGACGGTGATCTCGAGTTCGAGTACGCGCTCGGCGAGCACCGCTGCCTCGGACTCAGCACCCTCGCGGACACGAGCGGAGGCAGCCAGCGACTGGTGCGACTCGACAAGAGCGTCCTGCAGGGCCGCGATGTCGGCCTCACGGTCCCTGATCTCGGTGCTGAGCCGCTTGATGGTGGCGCCGGTCTCGGCGCTACGCAGATTGGCGAGATCGCGGTACGCCTTCGCCTGGTCGGCGCGGTCACGAGCCGCGTCGCGGCGGGCGATGAGCACCTCGGTACGGGTCAGGCGCGTGGCAACGACCCCGAGCAGCGCGCAGGCGCTCCCGGCCAGCGCCGCCATCAGCCACGAACCGGTCGGGATCGCTGCCGCCACGACGACGACGGCGAGGAGGGTCAGGAGGGCGGCGGCGGCAAGGCGCTTGCTACCACCACGGTGGCCGCGGGAGGCGGTCGTGGACGCTGTTACGTCTGTGACGTTTGTGACAGTTGTGACGGCCATGCGCTCAGTTAAGCGCGATCCGCCTCTGGTGGATCGATGCGACACGCCCGCTCGAGCAGGAGTCCGCCCACGACGATCAGCAAACCAGCTGCAGCTGCGGCGAGGCTGAGCCAGATCCGTCGCGACGCCAACGGGTCCCCCGAGTAACCGAGCCACGAGATCGCGTACCCCAGATAACCGCCGGTCACCAGTGAACCGACCAGCGCGCCGGCCCGCCCGAGGACGAGACGGTTGACCGCCTTCTGCGGCTCCAGCAGATGTCGTTCCCTGACCTGTTTGCGCGTGATCACCGCCAGCAGGAGCAGGATCGCGGCGATGACCGCCAGCGACACCGGCTGGAGCCAGGACACCAACGGAGCGGAAGTGGAGTTCGTACCGTCCCAGACACGGTGGGCCAGCCAGCCGCACGCAACGCCCACGACCCCGGCCAGGGTGATCGCGCGCTGCGACAGCGGCGCGAGGGGTTGTCGCTTCACTCCTCGCGGAGGGTCAGGTCGTCACGACGGCGTACGACCTGTCCCGACACCGCGGCCAGGAGGCCGGCGATCGGACCGTGGCCCGGGAGCACTGCCTCCGGCTCCACGTCGTGCCACGGCTTCAGCACGAAGGCACGCTCGGACGCACGGGGGTGCGGCAGGATCGGATCGCCTTGGCTCGCGGTTTCGCCGAGCACGATGAGGTCGATGTCGAGGGTGCGCGGCTCGTTCGGCGTACCACTGCGCTCACGACCGTAGGTGTCCTCGATCGCGTGGGCACGGTCGAGGAGCATCTCGGCGTTGAGCGCGGTGTCGAGGACGACGACGGCGTTGAGGAACGTGTCCGAACCCTCAGGTGTCCCGATCCCGTCGGTCTCGTACACGGGCGAGACGGCCTGAACCCAGAGATCCGGAGTGTCGGCGATGGCCTGGACGGCGCCCTGGAGTGTCGAGAGTCGCTCGCCCAGATTCGACCCCAGAGCCAGCACGGCCTTACGGATCGGGCGCATCTCCCCGGTCAGGGTGTCGGCATCGACGATGTACGGGTTGGGCGTCTCGGTCATGGCTTTGCTCCCTCTGCTCAGCTGTACCTGTGTCGAGTGACGGTCAGCGCAACGTCGGCTACTTGAACGCCCACAGGCGCTTGAGGCTTGTGCACGGTCACCGTCACCGTGGTGACGCCGTCCTTGCTCAAGCACAGATCCGAGATGCGCTGGGCCAGTGTCTCCACCAGGTCGACGGGATCCCGTTCGACCGCGGCTTTGACCTCCTGAGTGAGACTTCCGTAGTCCACGGTGTCACGCAAGTCATCTGTTCTGGCCGCGAGACGGGTGTCCACACTCAACTTCAGGTCGATCACGAACGGCTGGCCGTCGCGGCGCTCTGCCTCGAAGACACCGTGGTGTCCGAAGCAGTCGATGCCGATGATGGCCAACTCATCCATGCTGCGATCCTGCCGCATCGTTCCAAGCCCCGACGGCGGCGATCGCGTCGCGGGTGGCGCGTACGTCGTGGACGCGCAGGCCCCAGACTCCCTCGATCGCACACCGGGTGACGATGACCAGATGTGCGGCCTCGCGTTCGTCGGTGGGACGGCCGTCGAGGAGGGCGCCGAGGAAGGACTTGCGGCTGGCGCCGATCAGCACCGGTCCGAGAGCCTCGAACTCGTCGAGATGCGCCAGGAGCTCCCAGTTCTGGGCAGCGATCTTGGAGAACCCGAGGCCGGGATCGGCGACCACGGTGGCGATACCGGCTGCACGCGCCGCATCGACCTGCGTACCCAACTCGCGGATCACGTCAGCCACGACTCCACCGGGATAGCTCGTGTGCTGCTGCATCACCGTGCTCTGGGCACGCCAGTGCATGGCCACGTACGCGGCGCCGCTGCGAGCGACCGTCGCATGCATCTGCTGGTCGGCGAGTCCACCGCTGACGTCGTTGACGAGCACCGCCCCCGCATCGACGGCGGCCGCGGCAACCTCGCTGCGCATGGTGTCGATCGAGACCGCGATCCCGCGGTCGGTGAGCGCGCGGACGACCGGCACGACCCGGTCGAGCTCGTCCGCGGTCGTCGGGCGGACCGCACCCGGACGGGTCGACTCCCCGCCGACATCGATCAGATCGGCCCCCTCGGCCCACATCTGCTCGGCATGGGCGATCGCAGCATCGAACCGGTCGAACCGGCCGCCATCGCTGAACGAATCAGGCGTGACGTTGAGGACGCCCAGCACGCGCGGCCGACCGATGCCGTCGAGGAGCGAGCTCATGCGAGGAACTTATCCGGTCCGCTGGATGAGGCCGTCTGCTCGCTGTGATAGGGCACTCCCAAAAATCTGACAGACATGTCTGTCAGATCTAAGAGTCCCTTTGCCGGAGCCGCATCGGAGGAGACAGACATGTCTGTCAGATTTTTGGGAGTGCCCTATCACAGCGAGCCGGCGGCGCCACCCTGGACAGCGACTACCGCGTCCCGCCGCGGATGAGGCTCATCGCCTCTGCTCGGGTGGAGGCGTTCGACCGCATCGAGCCGCGTACGGCCGAGGTGATCGTCCGGGCGCCGGCCTTGCGTACGCCCCGCATGGTCATGCAGAGGTGCTCCGCCTCGATCACCACGATCACGCCGCGGGCCTCGAGGATCTCCATCAGCGCGTCGGCGACCTGCGTGGTCAACCGCTCCTGGACCTGGGGCCGCTTGGCGTACACGTCGACCAGGCGGGCGAGCTTGGAGAGGCCCGTGATCTTGCCGGACTCGGCCGGGATGTAACCGACGTGCGCGACGCCCGTGAAGGGCACCAAATGGTGCTCGCACATCGACCAGAGTTCGATGTCGCGGACCAGCACGAGTTCGTCATGACCGATGTCGAAGACTGTCGTGAGGACGTCGTCCGGCTTCTGCCGCAGGCCCGAGGTGAGTTCCTCGTACGCCCTGGCGACCCGCGCCGGCGTCTCCAGAAGTCCCTCACGATCGGGATCCTCCCCGATCGCGATCAACAGTTCGCGTACGGCCGCCTCAGCACGCGCCTGATCGAACGCCGGACGCTCAGCGGGCTCGCTGAGACTGATCGGGTCGGCCATCGCTCAGGCCTTGTGGCCGGCGTCGAAATGCGCGTCGCTGGAGGCGATCGGCGCCCTCCCGGCCGCTGCGTCGGCTGCGGCCTTGAGGGCAATCGCGCGATCACGGATCTCGGCCGGGATCTCCACCGCCGGGAGCGAGGACGGCACACGTGATGGCGAACCGGTCCACGCCGGCCGCTGCGGACGACGACGCAGCGGCTCGAAGATCGTGGCGATCTCCTCCTTCTGCAAGGTCTCCTTGTCCAGCAGCGCCAGCACGAGTGCGTCGAGCACGTCGCGGTTCTCACCGAGGATGTCGTACGCCTCCTGGTGGGCGGTGGCGAGGAACTTCTTGACCTCCTCGTCGACGATCCCGGCAACCTCTTCGGAGTAGTCGCGCTGGTGGCCCAGGTCGCGTCCGAGGAACGGCTCACCGTTGGTCTGGCCGAGCTTGATCGCCCCGAGTCGCTCGGTCATGCCGTACTGCGTGACCATCGCGCGCGCCAGAGCGGTCGCCTTCTCGATGTCGTTGCCGGCGCCGGTCGTCGGATCGTGGAAGATCAGCTCCTCCGCGGCACGGCCGCCGAGCATGTACGCCAACTTGTCGAGCATCTCGCTGCGGGTCTGGGAGTACTTGTCCTCGTCCGGCATGACCATCGTGTAGCCGAGGGCGCGACCGCGCGGGAGGATCGTGATCTTCTGCACGGGGTCGTTGTGCGGCAGAGCGGCAGCCACCAGGGCGTGGCCGCCCTCGTGGTAGGCAGTGATTAGCTTCTCCTGGTCACTCATCAGGCGCGACCGCTTCTGCGGACCGGCGACGACACGGTCGATCGCCTCGTCGAGCGAGACGTTCGTGATCAACTTCTGCTCGCCACGAGCGGTGAGCAGCGCGGCTTCGTTGAGGACGTTGGCCAGATCGGCGCCGGTGAAGCCAGGCGTACGCCGGGCGACACCCTCGAGGTCGACGTCACCGGCGAGCGGCTTGCCACGCGAGTGCACCTTGAGGATCTGCACACGGCCGGCCAGGTCAGGAGCATCCACCTGGATCTGACGGTCGAAACGGCCTGGACGCAGCAAGGCCGGGTCGAGGACGTCGGGACGGTTCGTCGCCGCGATCAGGATCACGCCGCCGCGTACGTCGAAGCCATCCATCTCGACCAGCAGCTGGTTGAGGGTCTGCTCGCGCTCGTCGTGACCGCCACCCATGCCAGCGCCACGGTGACGACCGACGGCGTCGATCTCGTCGATGAAGACGATGGCTGGGGCGTTCTCCTTGGCCTGCTCGAAGAGGTCGCGTACGCGACTCGCGCCGACACCGACAAACATCTCGACGAAGTCCGACCCCGACATCGAGTAGAACGGCACGCCGGCCTCACCGGCAACGGCGCGGGCGAGCAGGGTCTTGCCGGTGCCCGGCTGGCCGTACAGCAGCACGCCCTTGGGGATCTTCGCGCCCACCGCCTGGAACTTGGCCGGCTCCTCGAGGAACTCCTTGATCTCCTGGAGCTCCTCGATCGCCTCGTCCACGCCGGCGACGTCGGCGAACGTTGTCTTCGGCATGTCCTTGGTGATGAGTTTGGCCTTGGACTTGGCGAACTGCATGACGCCGCGGCCACCGCCCTGGGCGGAGTTCATCAGGAACCAGAAGAGACCCATGATGATCACGATCGGCAGCATGAACTGCAGGATCGAGCCCCACATCGACGGCTTGGCGACCTTCGAGTTCACGCCGTCCTTGAGGTTGGTGTTCGCCGCGTTGTTGGCGAGCTCGATCAGCCGCTCCTGGTCGCCGTCGACCCAGTTGGTCTGCACGTTCTTGTTGCCCGACCGGGCACCGTCGACGAGCGTCGCGGTGATCAACTGGTCGCCGTCGGTGAACGTGATCTTCTGGACCTCGTTCGCCTTCAGGTACTTCGTCAGCTCCGTGGTGGAGATCTGGTCCCCACCCGAGTGCGGCACCAAGTACTGCAGGGCGAGGAAGACCGCTACGACGACGATCCCGACCCACAACCAAGGACCCTTGGCGATTCGCTTCACAGGCAACTCTTCACAAATTCAACGCTGCACATGTCGATGCAGGACAGACAGATGACGCAACCGCGCCGCCCACCGGACGGTGGAGTACGACCGTACAACGCGCGGGTGCGCGCGATCGTGCCCACCCATTCTCTCAGGACGGTCCCAGACCGCGCTCTGATCAGCTGTAGATGTGCGGAGCGAGCGTGCCGATGTCGCGGAGATTGCGGTACTTCTCCCGGTAGTCGAGGCCGTATCCGACCACGAAGTCGTTCGGGATGTCCCAGCCGACGTACTTCGGGTCGACCGGCATCTGCAGCGCATCGGGCTTGCGGAGCAGGGTCGCGATCTCGACCGACTCGGCACCGCGCGCCCGCAGGCTCGAAGTCAGCCAACTCAGGGTGAGGCCGGTGTCGATGATCTCGTCGATGATCAGCACGTGGCGTCCGTGGATGTCGATGTCGAGGTCCTTGATGATCCGGACGACGCCGCTCGACTTGGTCCCGGAGCCGTAGGAGGCGACTGCCATCCAGTCCATGTCGACGTGACGGGTGAAGGACCGGGCCATGTCGGCCATGACCATCGCGGCACCCTTGAGCACACCCACGATCAGCAGGTCCTTGCCCTCGTAGTCAGCCTCGATCTGCTTGGCCATCTCGGCGAGCTTGCCGTGGATCTGCTCCTCGGTGAAGAGCACATTGACCAGGTCATCCTTGACGTCTTCGGCTCGCACGCGTCAAGGGTACGGGCTCCCCGCCCGACCACGAAGCCGAGCGGGGAACCCGTGGGACCGCCGCTACGGAGTCGCCGTGATCGGGCCGCCGGACTGGCCCGGCGCCGGGGTTAACGTCGCCGAGGGGTGCGCCTTCACCCAAGCCCGCCATTCGGGTCCGGCGTGTGGGCCGTCCGCCGGCGTGAACGTCGGCACCGTGGCCGCGGGACCGGCCGAGATCAGGGTGATGGTGCTCGGTTGCTTGTCCTGCGGCAGTTGGAGGAGCGACTCCAGGATGAGTCCGCTCCCAGGGTCGACGATGTACGACTGAATGCCGAAGTCACGCATCGAGATCGAAAGTTTCCAACCGTTCCTCCCCTGGGAATCGGTGGCTCTGCCGTCGAGCCGCACCCCGGGGACGGTCGCGAGGTAGTGCCAAAGCTGGACGCGGATGGCCGGTGAGACCGGCGCGTTCATGAGGAGGTCGCCGGTGTTCTTGAAGACGTACCAGTTCGCGGGAGCTCGGCCCGGCTGGCCCGGGGCGATCAGATCGCCGACGAGGGGAGCGAGTTCGGCGATCGTCCAACTCCGCGCATTGATCTCGCGCCACGTCATCATGCGGCCGCCGATCCTGGTCGCATCCTCAGGGATCCCGACCGTGTACCCGGGAGCCCCGCCCGCTCCTTCACTGCCGCCTTGGACCACTCCGGTGCGGCCGTTACCCATCCAGATGGTGTGCACGCTGGTGGTGAAGGAGCATTGCGCCGGGCCAGGCATTCCGACGAGACAGCCAATGCTGTGGTCGCGGGTCACGACCTTCCAGTACGGCGCCGCCGTTGGATCGACGTCGGAGGTCGCCGCCGCCGCTGCATCGACGACCTGAGCGACCGTGGTGAAGTGCGGCGCGACAGGTGGCGTGGAGACCGACGGCCGTGACTGCGGGCCCGGGGCTTGCGCCCCTGGCTGGAGTACCACGACTCCGACGACCGCTGCTGCTGCAGTCACCCCGACGACGGCAGAGCCGACCCGCGCGATCCGCCGCCGACGTACGAGCGCGGCGCGTCGAGCCAGATTGCTCCTTGCGGCGATGGCGAGTTGAGCGTCAACCGCGGCGACCACCGCGGACGAGGGGCCGTCGACCGCGCCTGCGCGGTCGAGAAGTTCGGTGAGATTCATGTCAGTTCTCCTGGTTCTGGAACGGGTGTGTCACCGCCGCGAGCGCGGCGGCCGCACGCGCTCGAGCACGATGAAGACGTTGGCGGGCGGCGTTCGCGGAGATGCCGAGCACCGCGGCGACCTCGCCGATGGGGAGCTGTTCCCACGAGACCAGGAGCAACACTTCGCGTTCGAGGTCCGTGAGAGCGCCGATGGCGATCCGCAACTCGGCGGACATCGCATCCGCATCGAGCCGCGAATCCACCGCTCCCCAGTCGAACGGCGGAGACGGATCGTCGATCGGCCGCACCTTCGAGGCGCGTACGTGCGTGCGCACCATGTTGCGAGCGATCCCGTAGAGCCACGGCAGCGCCGAACCGCTCTCGTGCGGACGCGTCCGGTGGCGAGCCTCGAGCGCACGCAGGAAGACCTCGGAGAGGAGATCGTTGGCCGCATCGCGACCAAGTCGGCGCGCCAGGAACATGTGCACGGCGACTGAATGGCGCTGATAGATGAGGCTGAAGGCGTCGGCATCGGTGCGGGATCGGAGCAGGAGTTCCGAATCCGGCGCTGAGCTCTCAGACGGTGCGTTCACACCCTGCTTATGCATGCCCCACCCATCGCGTTACGTCGTCACTGGGGTTGGGTGAAGAACCCGTCGGGGTCGTACGCCCTGCGTACCTGCTGCAGGCGGGGCCAGTTGTCGCCGAAGTACGCGGTGCCGGGGTCGGTGAGGGTGGCATCGGAGTAGTTCACGTAGGCCGACGCGCCCCAGCTGTCGGTCATCGCAGCGCGCAACTGCCCGACGAAGGTGGCCGGGACGACAGCGGTCCCTTGGTCGTACGTGGCGGTGTACTGGACAGTCGCCAACGCCTTGCGGTGGACGAACGCGGTCGCACCCCGATCAACGGCAGCGACCTGCCCGCCGAGGGCATCGATCGAGATGCCGCTCTCGTGGATCTGGCCCGGAGTCGACGCGATCAACTGGGCGGTCTGCGCGATCGCGCCGGGCTTCGGCGGCGAGTACGCGATGTGGGAGGCGGCTGCGAAGGCTTCCCGACTCGCCGGATCTCCACCGAAGTAGGTCATCGCGTCGCCGAACGAGTGCACGGCGTCGTACCGGCCGGTGGGGTTGGTGGCGAGCAGGGGCGCAAGTGCCGCGTTGAAGCCTGATGTCGGGCCGACCCAGGTGACGGTGGCACCGAGCTTCGCGTTTCCGTGGTGGGCGGAGCCGCCGAGGATCTTCAGCGTGGACCAGAGCCGCGAGTCCGCCGATCCCAACGCACCGAACCACGCTCCCACGATGTCACCTGCCCGGCTCACCGGCCAGGTGAGATAGGTCGAGGAGACAGTCGGTGCCGGGGCCGTGGCATAGGTCAGTGACGTCACCACCCCGGTGTGGCCACCACCCCCGCCACGGAGCGCCCAGAACAGATCCGGGTGCTCGGTTGCCGACGTCGTCACCGTCTGGCCAGTCGGGAGCACGACCCGGGCCGAGGTGAGGTGGTCGCAGAGCAGTCCGTACGCCCGGGTCATCACGCCGACACCGCCGCCCAGCGTCAATCCGGTGACCCCGACGGTGGGGCATGAGCCACCCGGGAGGGCACGACCGCTCGCGGCGAGGGCCGGATAGAGATGCCCGAGCTTCACGCCCGCACCGACCGTCACGTCGGTCCCCGACCACGTGATCGTCGAGAGCTTCCGCGAGTCGATCACCAGATGCGCGTCACCCGCCGACCAGCCGGGGTAGGAGTGGCCTCCCGATCGGAGGGCGACCGGGATGCGTCGACTCCGGGCGTACGCGATCCCGGCGGCGACGTCACTCTCGCTCGCAGCCTCGAGCAGCGCGGTCGGTCGCGCGGAGTCGTAGCGCGAGTTCGGAGTGAGGTGATCGGTGTCGTAGTCGGCGGAGCCGGGCAGGAGCAGTCGGCCCTTGAGGGTGCGGGCGAGGTCCGCCCAACTCGTGGGACCTCCGGGAGTGGTGACCGGTCCGGCGGCGCTTGTCGAGGTGGTGGCCGACAGAGGCGCGGACGGCGTTCCGCCGCAGGCTGCGAGCGCTGCAGCGCCGATCCCACCGAGGAGGACGTCGCGTCGACTCAGGTCCATGGACCGATGCTGCCACCTCGTGCGCACCAGCGGGTGTCAGAGCGCGCGCTCATGCGCACGAGACGAACTCGATTGCTCCTTCGCGGCGTACGACCCGGATCGAGCCGGGCACATCCACGCCCACCTGGCCTCGCCACTGCGTCACCAGGGCCTCGATCTCGGCGATGTGGGTCGCGGTCAGGCGATCGCTGGGGACGCCGGCCTCCAACGCCGCCCTCCGGATCAGCCGCGTGCGGATCGGCCTCGGTGAGGCGGCCAGCACGGCGACCTCGAGTGACCCGGTCCAGGCCTCATCGGTCAGCGCGTCGAGGAACTCCATGTCCTCGCGCAGCAAGTCGGCGGTGCGGGCAAGCGCGGCGCCCACTCCCGGGCCGAGTTCGGTTTCCAGGACCGGCAGGACGCGCTCGCGTACGCGGACCCGGGCGTAGCCCGGATCGCTGTTGTGCGGGTCGTCCCACGGTTGCAGACCCTCGGCCTCGCAGGCGGCGCGGGTCTGGGCGCGGGTGACGTCCAGCAGGGGCCGGCGATACAGGTCGTACGCACGCCGCATGCCGGCGATCGACCGTCCGCCGCTCCCCCGCGCCAACCCGAGGAGGACGGTCTCGGCCTGGTCGTCCCGGGTGTGCCCGAGCAGGACTGCGGCGGCGCTGAAGCTCTCCGCCATCTGGCCGAGGACGGCATACCGCGCCTCGCGCGCGGCGGCCTCCGGGCCGAGGTCGGCCGCTTCGACGTGCACCCGGGCCGTGGCGGTCTCGTCCGCGCCGAGGAGTTCGAGTTGGGCGACCACACGTTCGGCCTGCTGGTGCGAGCCTTCCTGGAGGCCGTGATCGACGGTCACACCAACAACCCTGAGTTCTCGCGCCCGGGCTTCGAACACGGTCGCCGCCGCGAGAGCGAGTGAATCCGCGCCCCCTGAACAGGCGACCAGCACCGTCGCACCGGCCTCCAGATCGGCGAGCGCGGCGCGTACGCCGAGCCGGACCGCGGCGACCGCCGGATCGAGGGCCATCAGAGCACCCGCTTGACCCAGGTTTCCGGGTCGAAGATCTCGGCCTTGCTCGGCAAGGTGTCCGGCCCGGTCCAGATCGCGTTGAAGTCGTCCATCCCGACCTTGTCGACGACGGTACGCACGAAGGCGGCACCGTCTCGGTACTGAGCCATCTTCGCGTCCATGCCCATGAGGCGGCGGATGAGTCTGTCGAGCACGCCCACGCCCTTGCGGCGACCCGTGAAAGCCGTGCGGATGTGATCGACGCTCGGTATGACTGCCGGGCCGACGCCGTCCATCACCACGTCCGCATGGCCCTCGAGCAGGCTCATCACTCCGGTGATGCGATCGATGACCTCGCGCTGCTCCGGCGTGCTGAGGACCTCCATCAGCGTCGGGCCGCCGGGCTTGAAGGCTTCGACGATCCTCCCGAAGCCCTCGTCGAGGATCGTGGCCATGTCGAGGGTGCCGGTGAGGTTCGCGATCTCGGCTTTGAGGTGGGCCGCGAGCCAGGGATTCGCGGTGAACTGGACGCGATGGGTCTCCTCGTGGAGGCAGACCCAGAGCCGGAAGTCGCGCGGGTCGACCTCGAGTTCACGTTCGATGTGGACGACATTCGGCGCCACCAGCAGCAGCCGCCCGGCCTCGCCGTGGAACGGGTCGAACTGGCCGAGCACCTTGCTCGACAGGAAGCCGAGGATGCCGCCCAGTTCGGCACCGGTGACCTTCGCACCGGCGGCCTTGACGAGCGCGGGCGACGGGCGGGACCCGAGGGCCTTGTCCACGACTGGCTGCATCAGGCTCTGGAACGACTGGGCGTTCGCCCTGACCCAGCGCTGCCGATCCACGACGAGCACCGGAGCAACGTCGTACGGGGCGACGAGGTGGGTGAAATTCCGTACGTGCCCGGTGGCAATGGCGGCGTCCTCGCGGAGCTCGGCGACCGTCTCGGCCGCCTCATCGGGAGGCAGGATCGGCCCGGTACCGGCAAGCCGTCCGCCGACGGACGCGGCGAACTCCCAGTCGATCGCGGAAGTGGATTCGTCGGTGGCCACGGGTCGAACCTACCCACCTGTGCGAAGAGTTCCTCCGTCGACCACGGGGCACCGCGGGAAACTCGGTATCGTTGCCCGGTGCGTCGGGGCGAGCCCGTACGCGCAGTTCCGTTATTTATGCCGGTCCTTCAGCGCCGGCCGTACGCCTGGAGGCACGTGTGTCGCTCGAATTCGACGTCCTGATCGAGGTCCCCAAGGGATCGCGCAACAAGTACGAGGTCGACCACGAGAGCGGCCGTCTGCGCCTGGACCGTGTCCTCTTCACGTCGATGGTCTACCCGACCGACTACGGCTACATCGAGGACACCCTCGGCGGTGACGGCGACCCGCTCGACGCGCTGGTGATCACCCAGTACCCGATCCACCCCGGCATCTTGGTCGAGTCCCGTCCGGTCGCCATGTACGTCATGGAGGACGAGAAGGGCCAGGACGAGAAGGTCCTCTGCGTCCCGACCGACCCGCGCTTCGACCACATCCAGGATCTGGCGGACGTCCCGGCGGACATCCTCGCCGAGGTCAAGCACTTCTTCGAGCGTTACAAGGACCTGGAGCCGGGCAAGCACGTCAAGGGCTCCGACTGGGTCGGCCGCGACGCCGCGGTCAAGGAGATCGAGGCCTCGATCGAGCGGTTCAAGAACACCGCTCACTGAGTCAGTGAGTCCGCCGAAACCCGGCGTATGTCACGCGAGACCCGGCATGTGTCGGGTTTCGACTGACATACGCCGGGTTTCGGCGTTTCTCAGAGGGTTCCTCTGGCGTTTGGACGCGCGCGGCCTCAGGGCGCTCGAAGGAAGCGGGCCGACCGATCCCGCGACTGAGGTGCAACGCGGAAGAGACGCCGTCCGAACGTCAGAGGCGGATGAGGCGGTCGGCGATGGTGCTGGCTTCTGATTCGTCGTGGGTGACGAGGATCGCCGCGGTACCGGTCTCGCGCAGGATTCGTGCCAGATCGGCGGCAAGCCGGTCGCGCAGTTCGCGATCCAGCGAGGACAGCGGCTCGTCGAGAAGCAACAACCGTGGCCGCGCCGCAAGCGCGCGAGCCAGCGCCACCCGCTGCTTCTCTCCGCCCGAGAGTGTCCGCGGGAGGCGGCGTTCGAAGCCGGCAAGGCCGACCAACGACAACAACTGCGCCACCTGGTCGCGGCGCGTACGTCCGCGCGGGATCGCGTACCCGACGTTGCGCTCGACCGTCAGGTGGCTGAAGAGCTGCCCGTCCTGGAACATCAGCGCGAACCCGCGCTTGTGAGCCGGCACGGACCCGAGGTCGGATCCGTCCCACGAGATGACGCCGGTGTACGGCTCGAGCCCGGCGATGGCTCGCAACAAGGTGGACTTCCCGATTCCGGACGGGCCGAGTACGGCGACGATCTCGCCCTGCTCGACGGCGATGTCGAGGGAGTCGAGGACGACCGACTTCTCATACATCACCCGCAGGTCCGACACCTGAAGAGTCACAACGCCCCCAACCACGGCACACGTACGAGATCCACTAGAGCCATCACGGCCGCGGCGATCAGGGCCAACACCACCGAGCCGGCAAGCGCGGTCCCGAGGTTCAAGGTCCCCGGGTGGCCCAGCAGATGGAAGATCACGACCGGCAGCGTCGGTGACGACGGCCGCGCCAGAAACGACGTCGCGCCGAACTCCCCCATCGACGCGGCGAACGCGAAACCCGCGCCGGCCACCAACGGCCGCCAGGTGACAGCCGCATCCACGGTCCAGAACCGACGCCACGGGCCAGCGCCGAGTGTCGCCGCGGCCTGTCGTTGACGGTCGTCGATGCCCAGCAACCCGGGCACGATGGTGCGTACGACCAGCGGCAACGCGACCAGCGCCTGGGCCAGCGGCACCAACCACGAGGCATCGCGGAAGTCGACCGGGGGCTTGTCGAGGGTGATCAGGAAACCGAAGCCCAACGTCACCGCCGAGACCCCGAGCGGCAGCATCACCAGGGCGTCGATGCCGGACCTGAGGCCGCGTTCGAGTCGGGAGTGAGCTGGCCGCGTCACCGCCACCGCGATGGTCAGCCCCAGGGAGAGCGCCATCATGCAGGCGATCCCCGCGTACCGGAGCGAGGTGAGCAGCGCATCCCAGCCGGAGACCCCGAGGATCGGATTCGGCTGACTGAAGGCTCGGTAGTTCGCCAGTGACCACTGCCCGTCGACGCGGAGCGACTGCACCAGCATCGTGCCCATCGGCAGAGCGATGAGCGCTGTCACGACGGCGAACGACAGCACCGACAAGGCCACCGCGCCCGGGCTGCGCCGAGCGATCCACCGCAAAGGCATCGGACGTGCCGGCACCCGTACCACCGTCGGGTCTGCCACCCGCCGGGACACTCCCGCGACGACGAGCAGGAGGACGACCACGACGAGCTGCACCAGGCTCAGGGCGGCGGCTCCACGGAGATCGAGGAACTGGGCGGTGAGCAGATAGATCTCCGTCTCCACGCTCGCGTACCTCACCCCTCCGAGGATCAGGACGACACCGAACGCCGTCGCGCAGAACAGGAACACGACCGTCGCTGCGCCGATCACCGACGGGCGCAACATCGGCCACGTGACCGTGCGGAACACCCGCCACGGCGATGCCCCGAGCGAGGCCGCGGCCTCTGCCGGGCGGCCGTCCATCGACTCCCAGCTGGCACCGACCGCGCGGATCACCACGGCGACGTTGAAGAAGACCAGTCCGAGAATGATCGCCCAGCCGGTGTGCATCCACCCCAGGCCGGCGAGCAGGCCGCCCTCGCCGAGCAGCTCCTGGAAGGCGATCCCGACCACGACGGTGGGGAGTACGAACGGGATCATCAGCAGAGCACGGACGAGTCGGCGCCCCGGCCACGACAGGCGGTGGAGCCCGTACGCGGCGGGAAGCCCGAGCAGGACGCTGATCGCGGTCCCGGTCGCCGACGTCCACACCGTCAGCCAGATGGCGCTGCGGACCGACGGTCGACCGAGCACGGCGAAGGCGGCGTCAAGATCCCAGTGCCCACCCGGGCGCAGGCCGCGGTCAACCATCCCGCTCACCGGGAGCAGGAAGAAGACCGCGACGACGACCACCGGGACCGCCGCGAGCGCGACAATCAGCGCCAACGGGTGTCGATCTCGGCCCACTGATGCGTGCGGCGGCACGGAACCGGAGGGAAGCGGGCCTTGAGGGCCCGCGACCGAAGAGTGACGCCGCCGACGCACCATCAGTGGGTCGAGACGATGTCGTTCCAGGTCTGGAGCCACTGATCGCGGTTCGCGGCGATATCGGCCGCAGGCACGGTCAGCGTCTGGGTCGGTTGGTACGCGAACTTCGTCCAGTCCGAAGGCAGCGCGACACCGTCCACGACCGGGAAGACATACATCGAACCCGGGAGTTCCTTCTGCACCTCAGGGGTGAGCAGGAAGTCGATGAACGCCTGCGCGCCGGGGGCGTTCTTGGCGCCCGCGAGGACCCCTGCGTACTCGACCTGTCCGAAGCAGGTGCTCTTCACGACCCCGATCGAGGTCTGGCCGTTGGAGACCGCAGCGGCCGGGTCGGAGTTGTAGGAGACGACGATCGGACGCGTGCCCTTGCCGCCGCCCTGGGTGAAGCCACCCTCGTACGCCGCGGTCCAGTCAGCTGCGACCTGCGTGCCGTTGGCCAACAGCGCCTTCCAGTAGTCCTGCCAGCCGGTGCCCTTGGCGGCGATCGTCGCCAGCAGGAACGCCGTACCGGGCGAACTCGCGGCCGCGCTCTCGGTCACCAGCAGGTTCTTGTACGCGGGCTTGATGAGGTCGTCGAGGCCGGTCGGCACGGCGAGCTTGTGTGCCTTGAACCAGTCGAGGTCCACATCGACACAGACGGCGCTGTGGTCGACCGGGGTGAGGTGCGAGCCGTTGTCGCCGGCGAGGTTGTACGCAGCGACTCCCGCCGGGATCGACGACGGCGTGTACGCCGCGAACACGTTGTTGCTCAGGGCGCGGCTGCCGAGGGTGTTGTCGACGCCGAACGACACGTCGCCGTCCGGGTTGCCGGCACTGAGGATCAGCTTGTTGGTCAGCAGACCGGCGTCACCGCTTGCCCGGACCGTCACGACGTACCCGGTCTTCTTGGTGAAGTCGGCCAGGACGGCCTTGGGCATGACCCACGAGTCGTGGGTGACCAGGACGACGCTCTTGATCTTCGCTGGCGGAACCGTGGTGGGTGACGACGATCCGCAAGCGGCGAGCGCTGTGGTGGCCAGGCCGAGGACGGCCGTCGTGAGGATGGGACGGGTGTGAGTGAAAAGCCGCATGACGCGAACTCCCTTCGCCGGTACTAACCGGAGCAGGTTCTTAGGGTCTGCCTCTTCGGCACTCTCAGCCCCCTTGGTACGGGGCTCCCCTGTCGGACCCGAGGAGTCTATGCCCCAGCCCGTCGGGACTGATGACGCAGCCACCAGATGCCGAGCAGGGGCAGCACGGCCGGGACGAAGGCGTACCCGGCGTTCCAACTGCCGTCAGGCATCTTGAACGGTCCGCCGTAGTCGGACCAGACGGTCGCGTCCGGGAACCACGACCGGTGGATCCAACTCAGCGTGCCGATGACGACCACCCCACCGAGCTCGAGCCAGAGGGTCACCCGAGCCATCCCGGGCTTTCCGGCCGCAGCGCGGCGGATCGCGATCAGCCCTACGACATAGGTGCAGGCAGCAACGGCAGAGAGGACGTACGCCAGCGGCGCGGTGTGGAACTTGGTGCTGATCTGGACCGCTGAACGCGCCCCAGCGGCGAGGATGAAGAGGCCGTAGAGCGCCACCAGGACCAGATGCGGACCGGACTTGACCGGTGTGACGTTACTCATGCGGTCACGATGACGCGCCAGGCCACGACGGCAGTTGCGAGCGCACAGACGGCGATCACTCCCGAGCTCCACGGCGAGCGGTCCTGGCGCACAGTGACGATCGCGAACGGCATCACCACGACGGAGGCGCCGAGGTACCCGATGTGGGTCGAGGACGGATGCGGTCCGAGGCGACCGAGGGACAGCAGCGCGAGGACGAACGCGAGGAAGGTCAGCATCCAGGCGAACTGGTCCACCGCGCGGGGCCGCTCGAGTTTGCGCCACACCGCCAACGCCCCCGCGCCCGCCACGAAGACGCCGTACGCGCCGACGATCCAGGCGACGAGTTCAAGGAGTGCCACGGCGCCATCCTCCCTGACCCGCCGCCGGAACAAGACAAGCGGGGTCATCCACCCCCCACCGGTGGACGACCCCGCTTATATGAGTGGGACGGCGCAGGCCTGAAGGCGTGACGCGAAACCGAGAATTCTTTTTCCGACTGGCGCTGACTGCCCGAAATCGGGCGCCGAGTCGCCCACCCGGACGCGGGACGAGTTAAATGACCCCGTGGACATCGATCAGCATCTCGACGTCGTACTTGTCGGCGGCGGCATCATGAGCGCGACGCTCGGCGTCATCCTTCAGGAGCTCGAGCCGACCTGGAGCATCAAGATGCTCGAGCGCCTCGACGCCCTGGCCGAGGAATCCTCGGGCCCCTGGAACAACGCCGGCACCGGTCACTCGGCGCTGTGCGAGCTCAACTACACGCCTCAGAACGCCGACGGCAGCGTCGACATCTCCAAGGCGATCGTGGTCAACGAGCAGTTCCAGGTCACCCGTCAGGTGTGGGCGTACCTCGTCGAGAACGGTCGCATTCCGGACCCGGCGGCCTTCGTGCGTACGACCCCGCATCTCTCGTTCGTCTGGGGTGCCGACAACGTCGCGTACCTCAAGGCCCGCTGGGAGGCGCTGAGCAAGCACCCGCTCTTCTCCGGGATGAAGTTCAGCGATGACCCGGAGGTCATCCGCAGATGGGCCCCCCTGTTGCTCGAGGGCCGCAAGCCCGGCGAGCCGATCGCCGCCACCTTCACCGATGCCGGTACGGATGTGGACTTCGGTGCGCTCACCAACATCCTGGCCGACACGATGATCGCCAAGGGTGCGACCGTCGACTACCGGGCAGCGGTCAAGGATCTGCACCGGACCAACGACGGCCTGTGGCACGTCATGGGCAAGCAGGACGGCAAGCCGTTCCACTACACCGCCGACTTCGTGTTCGTCGGCGCCGGCGGGTACGCGCTTCCGCTGCTGCAGAAGGCCGGCATCCCCGAGATCAAGGGCTTCGGTGGCTTCCCGGTGTCGGGTGAGTTCCTGCGCACCGACAAACCGGAGATCGTCGCCCAGCACCAGGCCAAGGTGTACGGCAAAGCCGCAGTTGGCGCCCCGCCGATGTCGGTGCCGCACCTGGACACCCGCGTCGTCGACGGCAAGTCGTACCTGATGTTCGGGCCGTACGCCGGGTGGACTCCGAAGTTCCTCAAGCAGGGTTCCTTCCTCGACCTGTTCGGTTCGATCAAGGGTCACAACCTGTTCCCGATGGCGAAGACGGGTACGCACAACGTTCCGCTCACCTGGTACCTGATCACTCAGGTGCTCTCCTCTTCAGGCCGCAAGTTCACCGACCTGCTCGACCTCTTCCCCGACGCCAAGGAATCGGACTGGGAGAAGATCACGGCAGGGCAGCGGGTGCAGGTGATCCGTCCGAACGGTGACCTGCAGTTCGGCACCGAGGTCATCACGCACTCCGACGGTTCCATCGGCGGCCTTCTCGGCGCATCGCCGGGCGCATCGACGGCCGCGCCGATCATGCTCGACCTGATCAAGCGCTGCTTCCCGCAGCGTTGGGAGGCCTGGGGCAGCAAGATCGCTGAACTGGCGCCGGGCTACGGGCGTACGGACTGGACCGACGAGACGTCGACGCTGGAGGCGCTCGCGCGTACGGCGAAGGCCCTCAAGATCGCGGAGCCGCAGCCTCTGGGTTGATCCTGAGATCTCGATGAACTTCTGGGGCACCCACTGATTTTGTCGGTGGGTGCCCCTAGGTTTTTCAGCATCGACGTACTGGGCGTCGATCACATCTGAGGAGCCACCTATGGCGAAATATCTTCTGGTCTACAAGACCACCGGCGAGCCGATGCCGGAGCTCACGCCCGAGCAGATGGAAGCCACCAACGAAGCGTGGATGAGTTGGGGCGGCAAGGCCGGTCCGGCCATCGTCGACTTCGGCTCACCCGTGGCCGCGGTTGCCACTGCAGACTCGACGATCGGCGGCTACTCGATCCTCGAGGCTGCCGACTCCGCCGCACTCGCGACGCTGCTCGAGGGCCACCCGCACGTTGCCCAGGGCGGCACCATCGACACCTACGAGTTCCTGGCGATTCCCGGCGCTTGAGCAGCGAGCAGCGGCTCGGGATGCTCGCGCGTCCCGGGCCGCTGTGTCATGTCCGGCTCAGCAGAGCCGGATCCCCAGCACGACATTGCACGTCGGCTTCGGCGTGGGTGTTGGCGAGGGCGTCGGCGAATGGGTCGGTGTCGGGGTACCGGTCGGCTGGGGCGTACCCGACGTGCCACCGGTCGGCTTGGTGGTCCCACCTGCGGTTCCCTTGGTGCCGGTAGGCGCCGTGCTCTTGGTCGGCTTCGCCGCCGCCGTGGCTGCCCCGCTGGCCGATGCCGACGGGCTCGCCGAGGCGGAAGCCGACGGATCCGGAGGCAGCGGGGCCGGGACGTTCGAGTCGCCGTACGCGCGCATCACGGCCAGAACCGCGTTCACGTAGTTGTTGCTGTGGTTGTAGCTGAAGATCGCCGAGAGAACGCCGCCGGAGGTCGACAGGTTGCGCCCGCCGTGGCACAGATATGCCGCTGCGGACAGGGCAGCGTCGTTGATGTTCTGGGGATTCGGCGTCTTGCCGGTCGCCGAGCGCGCCACGACTGCCCATGTCGAGGGGATGAACTGCATCGGGCCCTCAGCGCGCGCGAAGTCACCGTTGTCGTCGCGGATCAGCGCAAAACCGTTCTGACCGTTCAACGCCGGACCGAAGATGCCCGGCATCGAGATGCCCTGCACCGTGAGCGTGTTGTGCTGGGCGCGCCCGTGGTTGGACTCGATCAGGCCGATCCCGGCGAGGATCTGCCACGGCATCTGGCAGCCCTGGCCGTTGGCCCATCGGGTCGCGTTCTTGTAGGCGTCGAGTGCGGCCTTCGGAATGCCCGACGGAGTCAGGCTGCTGGCTTCCGTCAGGATCCGGTCCACGTTGACCGGCTTGGAGACGGTCGCCGGCGGCTGGGTCACCTTGATCGGAGCCGGCAGGACCGTCGCAGCGGCCATCGGCTGCGGCGGCACAATGACGGTCGCCCGCTCGAACATGCCGACGCCCAGGGCGTACGTCGTGCTGCAGGCGGCGACGAGCGCGACTGCAATGCACAGCACGGCGACCCTGCGTCGCGACAAGAACTTCAAGACTTCCCCTCCACCCGGGACCGGACCGGCTGTACGGCAGGCCCACGGTGTCCAACGAGGACATTGTGTCCCACGTCACGGTGCCATGAGGTGGGAAGGAACTCAAAAGGCGGATGTGACGGGGAGGCATATTTCATCAATCGTGTCTCTTATTAAGTGACAAAGGGACATCGATACTCGTACTCTTGTCAGTTAATAAAGGACATAAGGACATGACAAACCTGTACAGCACCCCGGACCCAGATCTCGAGGACCAACAGGTCATCGGCGAGATCCACGCCGTTCGCGCTTCGCTCGCGGACTACCTGCGCGCGCCCAAGCGCTGGAACGGAGTGTTGCGGCGTACGTCGACGGCCCGGGCAATCCAGGGATCCAACACGATCGAGGGCTACACGATCAGCGAGGAGGACGCTGTCGCTGCAGTCGATGACGAACCACCCCTCAGCGCCGATGAGGCCACCTGGCTCGAGATTCTCGCCTACCGACGCGTGCTCACCTACGTACTGAACGTGGCAACCGAGCCGGGCTTCGTGATCGACGACGTCGTCCTGCGATCGATGCACTTCATGTTGCTCGACCATGAATTGTCGAAGGCTCCGGGACGCTACCGCACCAAGGAGATCTTCGTCCGCGACGACAAACGCGAGGTCAATGTGTACGCCGGCCCCGACGGCGACCTCGTACCCGATCTGATGCAGGCCCTGTCTGCATCACTGTCCACCCCGACCGCCGATGATCCACTCGTACGCGGCGCCATGGCACATCTGAACCTCGTGATGATCCACCCCTTCCGCGACGGCAACGGGCGTATGGCTCGCGCCCTACAGACGATGGTGCTCGCACAGGACCATGTGGTGGAGCCGACCTTTTCGAGCATCGAGGAGTGGCTCGGCAGTAATACGCAGGACTACTACGACGTCCTTGCCGCGACCGGCCAGGGCAGCTGGAATCCCGAGAACGACGCCACATTGTGGGTCAAGTTCAATCTCCGGGCGCACCATATGCAGGCGCAAACCATGCGGCGACGCTTCGACGAAGCCGACATCCAATGGCGACGGATCGACGACCTCCTCTCCGAGCACCGACTGAACGAACGGCTCGGCGCCGCGCTCTTCGACGCCATGCTCGGCCTACGTGTCACCCGCCCGTCCTACCTGAAACTCACGGACCTCGACGAGCGAACGGGCACCCGCGATCTGGTCAACGCGGCAAATCTTGGCCTTCTTGAAGCCCGCGGCGAAAGGCGTGGGCGCCACTACGTCGCAGGCGACACCCTCCGACAGATCCAGACTGAACTGCGGGCGGGGCGAGAACCCGTCTCCGATCCGTATCCGACCCTCACTGGCGAGATCAGGCGAGCACTGCCTTAGTCCGCATCGTCAGCCGTCGCCTGCCCGACTGACCATCGCCCCTCCTGCCAGTCATCTGACCGGTGTGGCCAGGACGACGATGTTGTCGGCGTAGCTGCGGGCACCCGCGTGGTAGGAGATCGAGCCTCCACAGGTGACGAGTGCGAGGCGTCGAGGCCCACTGACGGTGAAGAACGACTGCGGGAGGGCGTCGCGCGGGTAGGCATTCACCGAGATCACGGTCCAGCGCTCTTGCAGCCCCTGAGCAGACCGGGTGTAGACGGTCATGCCGGGGGTGACGGTGGCAAGGGTGAAGAACGCGCCGCGGATCCAACCGTTGGTGACGTGGCCAACCAGGACCGTGGTCCCGGTGTCGATGTCGAGGCTCGAGCCGCCGTCGTAGATTCCGACGACCTTGGCGTCGCCGGGCACCGATACGTTCCCGTTCACGTCCCCGATGGGCTCAAGCGGTGCGCCGATCCGGAGGCTCGGGATCTCCACAGTGGCGTCCGCCAACCGAGGCTCCGGACCACCCAGAGATGCGGCCAATGACTGTCCGGCGGAGGCGCTTGTCATCGGCGCAGGTCTCGGCGGCGTTCCGTGGCCGCCGTACGCGTCATAGCTGAGGCTGACGGCAAGGACAAGCAAGGCGACACCGATCGACACCGCGATCGTTGCCCGGACTCGGCGTTTGACGGGGCGCATCTGATGGTTCGAACGGGCCTAGTTGGCCGAGGCACGTCTGCGCAGGCCGTACGCACCGACCACAACCAGCGCACCACCCAGCATGTACAACGCCATCAACACATCGGCGTTCGTCGCGTCCGAGGACGCTGCGGCGGGGACGCCGGCGTCGATCCGGATGGTCTTCCCGCTCGCTGAACTGGGCGTCACCGGGGAAGCGGGGTGCTTGGTCGGTGTCACCACCGCAGCCGGTCGGATCAGACCCGCATCGATCCCCGTCGTCGTCCGACCAGCGACCACGGTCACGGTGGCCGACCCGGTCTGCGGAGTGGCCGATGGATCCTTGATGACAACATCGTTGTTGCCGCCCTTGTCGGGGAAGGACCATCCGTGCGGAGCAACGACCTGCACTCGGTACGTACCCGGCGGCTGCACGGCGAAGGTGTAAGTGCCATCGGCCGAGGTGGTGGTCGTGGCGACCACGGCGCCCGATGCGTCATGCAGCTTGACGGTGACACCCGCCGCACGCTGCTCCCCGCTCTGGCGGGTCTTGTCGGCGTTGAGGTCGTACCAGGCCGTACCCGCGATCGACGAGGCGTAGGCGCCGTCGACCGTCTCGATCGCGCCCGCAGGAACGAACGTGCCCCCGCCGTTGCAATCGGCGACGAGGTCCGCCTCTGTGACGTAGCAACCGGAGTTCGCGGTGACCGGGCTGAGACCGTTGATGTCGGCCCAGTTGCCGCGCACGGCGCCACTCGGATCAGTGAGACCGCCCATCAGATTTCCGCCCCCGAACAGCTCGTTCGTGAGGGGGCCGGGATACGTGGTCTCGACGATCGTCCAGAACGGGAGGCCCGTGGCCGAGACGTCGAAGCGGTAGTGGCCGCTCGCATCAGTGCGAGTGGAAGCGCATGACACGTTGTCGTAGTAGCCACAGGCGAGATACACCGGAACGTTCGCAAGCCCGGGCTCGCCGGCGTCGATGGTCCGGTTGCCGTTCCAGTCGTTCCACAACCTGCCTTGGAACACCACCCGGGTGGGCTGAACTGCCGCGTCGATCCCGGTCACGGTCTGACCCGAAGCCACGGAGATCGGCTTGGCCGAGCCGACGTTCTGCCCGCCGTCACTGCCACTCGTCGTGATCTGGTTGCCAGCCGTGACGCTCGAGGCGAAACCGCATCCTGGATATGCGTCGGACAGTGCCGCCGTGCACACCACGTTCACGACGTACGAGCCGGCGGTCAATCCCGAGAACGTGTACGAACCGTTCGCCCCGGTGGTCGTCGACGCAACGGCGGCGCCCTTCGAATCCAACAGCCTGACAGTCAGGCCCGGCACCGCCGACTCGGCCGCGTCCCGGCTCATGGTGCCGTTGAGGTCCATGTATGCCGCACCGGAAATGGACCCCGAGGTCGCCGCCTGCGCAGCCCCAGACGCCAGAAGCGGGCCCACAAGGGCCATCACGGGGATGAGGATCCGCTGGGACCTGCGACGTGCGGACGAATTCTGTCGGCGCCTGCTCATGATGTGTGCCTCTCCGATGACGACTGCGTCGCCCAGCCATCAGAGGCAACAGGCATAGACGTTGCACAGGATCGATTGATGACGCCGGCGTCGGAGTTTTTTGTTCCGACAGTCACATGGCAGAAGGCCCGCTCTTCGCTACGTCCGGCCCACCGCGACTTACGCGTCCAACGGCTCGACCACGCCTGAGGGGCCGACCTCGACGTAGACCGACTTCCCACGCGCGACGAATTCTTGGACTTCTGTCTCATGCCGTCATCGGCGAACCGATCGCGTACGTCCTGCGAAATCCGCACATGATCGGAGCAAACCTGTGCTCCGCACAGAATGGCTGTCCGATTCGAACTGACGACCTGCTCATTACGAGGGAGCATCGGTGCGCACTGCACGCCTGTCAGCACACGACATGCATCACTTTCAGTGCGCAATTCCAGCAGCCGAGGGGTGACAAGAATGACAGCAGACACGGAACCTCGCCGTACGCCTACGGTCGCACCGCCGCGCGCCACGCCGTTCCATCGCTCCGAGAACCTGCGCCTCCCGACGACTCAGCGGCAGCGGGCCAGTGTGAAATGGGACGCGGGCTAGATCCCACCACGATTCGCTGCAGGCAGGCCCGGGAACGGCGACGATTCGATCCCGAGAGTGCCGGATGCGGCAAGAGGGCGGACTTGTATGAAGACACCGACGCGGTGCGTCTTGGCCGTCAGGGCGTGCTTCATCCCTGAGGCGTGGCCACCGGGCTTGTAGGCGAAGTCTTGAGCGAGCGCGTACGTCTTCCACAGACTGATGGAGGTGTGTTCGAACGGCAGATCCGACGAGATGTCGATGCTTCCGCGATGACCGGGATGGTGCGCCGCACGGCTGGCGGCATGGAGGTTGTTGCGGACGAAGGTGAACAGTTCGCCGCGCCTCAGGATCCCGTGCACGATGGCGACCATCGGCTCGTCCTTGGCGAGCGGCTCCGCGCCTTCGGATCGAGGCGTCCAGCCGTGCCAATGATCGCGTTCGGACTCGGAGTCGATGCGGACGCGGACGACCTCGCCGTCGAGACTGAATCGACGTTCACCGTCGATCGCCGACCGCAACGGGCCCCGAAACGCAGCCTCGGCCGCCTCGGGCGAATTCCAGGCGGCGACCAACGCGCTGCCGCCCGGGACCAGTGCGGGGACCAAGGAGTGCGTGGCGTTGTTGGTGTAGTTGACGCTCGCTCCGCGCAGGCCCGGGATGCCGGACTCCACCACCGTGCGGAGACTCTTGCGCCACCGCAGCCGCCCGCTGGGCGGCTTGTCGAAGGCGTCGATCGTGACGAAGTCAGCTGTGCTCATGGAGTCTCCGATGGTGTGGGCTGGACAGTGGTCAGTTCGCGACGAGGGCAGCGGTGCGCAGGGCCAACTTGTCGAGCTTCCCGACGGCGCTCTTGGGGAGAGTCTCGAGCACATGGACCGCCGACGGCCGCTTGTAGCCGCTGAGCCGCTGCTCACACAGGGCGGCGATGGATTCCAGGTCGACCGTCGACCCGGGGCGGGGCTGGACGTACGCGACGACCACCTCGCCCCACTTCTCGTCAGGCACACCGACGACAGCGACTTCCAGGACCGTCGGGTCGAGGGCGAGAACGTCCTCGATCTCCTTCGGATAGATGTTCTCCCCACCGCGGATGATCATCTCCTTCGAGCGTCCGACGATCGTCAGGTAGCCGTCCTCATCCAACCGACCCACATCGCCTGTGTGCAGCCAGCCGTCCTTGATGACGGCGGCCGTCTCGTCGGGGCGTCCGAGGTAGCCGCGCATGACGTTCGCGCCGCGTACGACCACCTCGCCGGCGGCACCATGCGGAAGGGAGTCGCCGTCGACGCCGAGGATCCTGATCTCCTGTCCGGGGAACGGCAGGCCGACCGTGCCGGGCTTCCTGAGCCCGTCGACCGGGTTGGTGGCGGAGCCGCAGGTGCCCTCCGACAGGCCGTACGCCTCCACGAGAGGAAAGCCGTAACGCTGCTCGAAGCGGCTCAGCAGATCGGCCGACGCGGGCGCGGCACCACAGACAGCGAACCGGACGGACGAGGTGTCGGGCTTCACCTCGTCCGGGAGTGCCGCGAGCATGCTGTAGATCGTCGGCACCGCGGAGAAGAACGTGGGACGGTGCTCCTCGATCGCATCGAAGAAGGACTGCGGGTTGAACCTGTCGGCGATGACAACGCTCCCTCCGACCAGGAGGGGCGAGAGGACGCTGACCACGATCCCGTTCACATGGAAGAGCGGGAGGATCAACAGGCACCGGTCGGACCCACTGAACTGGAGCGCCTCACGACCCATCGCCGTCATCGCGTCGAGGTTGGCGTGGTCGAGCATGACGCCCTTGGGTACGCCGGTGGTGCCGGAGGTGTAGATCAACAGGGCGAGCGCAGTCGGGTCGACGACAGGCGGGGCGTCGGAAGTCGGGGTTTCGCGTTGGATGTCGGAGACCGAGATGACCGGAACCTCGCCGACACCTTCTCTGCCGTCCTCGACGACGAGCAACCTCGCACCGGAGTCCTCGAGCTGGCGGAGGACCTCAGGCTCGGTCAGGGCAGGGTTGACCGGCGTCACGGTGGCGCCGATCCTCCAGGCAGCGAAGAGAAGCACCACGAACTCGACTCGATTCGCGAGTTTGAGCGCCACCACGTCGCCGGGCAGGACCCCGAGTTCGGTCAGTTGGGCGGCAGCAGCACGGACCCGCACGAGGAGTTCGGCGTTGGTCAGGCTCTGTGCGGAGTCGGCCACGGCCGCGCCCGCTGGGTCGCCCGCGGCCCGGTGATCGATCAGCGTCGAGAAGGTCACGGTCATGCCTCCAGGTGGCGGGCCAGGAAGTCGGTCTGGTCCGCGACGACAGCTTCGAATGCTGAACCGAGGTAGATGTCGAAGTGCCCGGCGTCGTACCGCTTGATCTCGCCTTTCGGGGCGGTCTTCGCGTACGCCAGGGTCTCCTCGGGCGGCGTCACGGAATCGTGATCGCAAATGCAGAAGAGGATCGGCATCCTGACGCGCTTGGCCGCCTTGCCGGGCCGGTGCGACGTGATCGTGGGTGCGACACGGGCTGCAACCTCGTTGATGAAGGTGGTGCCCTCCGGTACCAGCGCGAGGTATCCGGGGAGTGCGTCCGGGGCGGTCATGAGGGCCTTCTGCCCCGGGGCGCCTGCGAGCGTCAGCATGACTGGGGCCCTGCCGAACGCCTGGGCGGCGACGTCGGCCGCGACTGTGGGCAGCAGCCGCATCGTGCCCACCGGGCCGAGGGCGCGCGCGGAGGCAAGCCCATCGGTGAAGGGGCACTGCGAGACAGCGGCGCGAAGTTCCGGGTGGCGCGAGGCTACGACGATGGCGTGACCCCCGCCGAAGGAGCTCCCCCAGACCGCGAGCCGCGAGCCATCCACGTCACCGCGGGTCTTCACGTGGGCGATGGCTGCGTCCCAGTCGGCCAACTGGCGCTTGATCGAGAGGAGCTGGCGCGGCTGGCCTGTGGAGTCACCGAAGTGGCGATAGGTGAACGCAATGGCGGCGATTCCGGCCTGCGCGAATCGTTCCGCAAAGGCGTCCAACCGCATCTCGCGGGTGGCACCGAGCCCGTGGCCCAGGATCACCACCGGCGGCCGTTCGACTCCTTCGGGCAGAAAGAGCCAGGCCGCACAAGTGTCTCCACTGGAGTCGAACGAGATGTCGTGTCGTGTGACCGTGTGGACCGTCATTGCACGCCTGCCTTCGTTGCCGCTCCGGCACCACGTGTGGTGCCGGTCCTGAGGACTTCTTCGTACGCGCCGGTCTGGTAGAGCGGCAGTTCACCGCTGGCGTCGGTGTTCGCCATGTAGTCGAGCATCAGTTCCTGGCCGATGTCGGACAACGCGGTGGCCAGGAACTCGGCACGCTCCACATGCAGTCCGTCCTCGAGCCCATCCGAGCCTCCGAAGTAGACGGCCCGCTTCACAGCTGCCCTGGACGTCTTCGGCCTCGAACCGAGGTACTCGGCGAGTTCAAGTGCGCGAAATACCACCTGATCCGGGTCGACCACGTCGTCCACGGCGCCGATTTCCAGCGCCTGTTCAGGGGTGAAGGGCTTCCCGGAAAGGATGGCAATCAGGGCCTGGTGGTTGCCAACCAGACGAGGCAGTCGTTGCGTACCGCCTCCGCCGGGCATGATGCCCAGGAGGACCTCCGGCTGTCCGATGAAGAAGTCCCCCCGCGACATGACTCTGAGGTCGTTGGCCCAGCAGAACTCCGCTCCGAGCCCGAGCGCTGATCCGTTCATAGCCGCAATGAAGATCACGCCGCTGCGGTTCATCTTCAAGAACGTCTGGTGAACTCGCTCCAGTTGCACCGCCGGCCACAACGGCGTCGTCCCCAGGGCACCCTTGAGCCCTCCGGCACGATTCACGCCGCGCGCCACGTGTGCCAGCGCGCCGGCACCTTTGACCCCGACTGACGGAACCTTGGCGCCGCCCTCCTGCAGCCAGCGGACCTCGGCGTGAGAGACGAACCGGCCGGGATGGGTGCCCGTGAAGACCACGGCCTGGATGCGCGGGTCGCGATCCGCACGATCGACCAACTCGTCCAACTGCTCGGCGATGTCGTTCCCGAAGAGGCCGAGTGGGCCGCCGTCGATGCGCGCCAGGAGCACCGCTCCTCGGTCTTCGACCTCGATGTTCCCGCGTACTTCTTCTGCCATGAGAAATCCCTTGTGCCGTGCGTCGCGCTGCTTGCCGTTCCAAGATAACGAAGTTATTGTGATCGTGCAAGGCTCTCAGGAGGAACCGCATGAAGAAGCGCTCATCGATCCGGAAGACCCCCGCGACGGACTACGACTGGGTAGTCGTCGGGTCAGGTTTCGGCGGGAGCGTCGCCGCGTTGCGGCTGGCGGAGAAGGGCTACAGGGTCGCAGTGATGGAGCGTGGCAAGGCGTACGCCGACGAGGACCTCCCGAGGTCGACCTCGGATCGGCGCAGGTTCTTCTGGGCTCCTGCGCTAGGGCTGCGCGGGATCATGCGCAGCGTGCTCTTCCGGCACGTCTTCAGCTCGACCCAAACCGGCGTCGGAGGGGGAAGCCTCGTCTACGGCGGCGTGCTGTTCCGACCACAAGCACCGTTCTACGACGATCCCCAGTGGCGAGACCTCGCGGACTGGGAGGGCGTGCTCAGCAGCCACTACCAAACGGCCGAGCGGATGCTCGGTGCCGACCGCACGCCGTGGGAATCAGTGAGCATGAGCCTGTCGCGGCAACTCGCCGACCACTTCGACGGCCCGGAGACCTTCATGCCTGCGCCGGTCGCGGTGTTCTTCGGGGAACCCGGGAAGACCGTTCCGGACCCGTACTTCGGAGGCGAGGGACCTGATCGCACCGGGTGCACGCGCTGCGGTCAATGCATGACCGGGTGCCGGATCGGCGCCGCCAACCGCCTGACCAAGAACTACCTCTGGTTCGCGGAGAAACTGGGGGTCGCCATCCTCGCCGAGACCGAGGTGGTCGATGTCACTGCGATCGGTGCCGCGGACGGCGCAGACGGCTACCGGATCGCGACTCGGAGCCAGGGACCAGGACTGCGTCGCCGACGTCGCACCATGACGGCCGCAGGGGTGGTCTTCGCAGGCGGCGCCGTCGCGACGAACGAACTTCTCGCCGACTGCAAACACCGGGGCACACTTCCTCACATCAGCGACCGTCTGGGAACACTCGTACGCACCAACAGCGAAGCCGTCGTGTCGGTGCTGCTGCCCCAGGACTGCGAGACCTGGAGGGACGTGACGGCCAGCAGTCGGGTGCTGGTCGACGGCGACACCCAGATCGAGTTCCTCACGTACGGGCCGAACGGCGACTTCATGAGGTTCATGTTCACCACCCTCGTCGGCGCGGGCCCTGCACCTGCGCGGCTGCTGAAGTGGATACGCAGCGTGGTCGCCCACCCGCGACAGTGGGCCGCAACGCTTCGGTCCGGGTGGAGTCGGCGCACAGTGATGATGCTGGTCATGCAGCCACGCGACAACGCGATCCGCTTCAGAGCCAAGAAGCGTCTGATCGGGCGTGGTTACAAGCTGGCCACGGCAGTGGACGCCGACCGTCCGGCTCCCACCCATCTCGAGGTCGGCCACACGGCGGCGACGTGGCTGGCCGAGCAGACCGGCGGCATCCCGCAGAGCAGCGTCTTCGAGGCATTCGGCAACATGCCGATGACGGCTCACGTCCTCGGCGGCGCGGCCGTCGGAGCATCCCCGATCGAGGGTGTCATCGACGACAAACTGAGGGTCTTCGGCTATCGGGACATGCTCGTGTGCGACGGAGCCGCGTTGCCGGCGAATCCAGGCGTGAACCCCGCGCTGACGATCGCGGCGATGGCTGAACACGCCATGGCGCATGTCGCGGCCAACGGTTTGGGACGATAGCCACCATGACAGAGGAGCGGGTTCGGGACGGTTCCGTCGCCGGGGGCATTCCGGAGCGGCTCATCGATGCCGCCGTGACCTTGATGGCCACCGAGGGACCATCGGCCATCAAGGCCCGTACCGTCGCCGCCGCGGCCGGCATGTCGACGATGGTCGTCTACAACTACTTCGGCGGAGTCCCCGAACTTCTCAACGCCGTCGTGGATCACGGCTTCGATCAGATCGGTGACGCCTTCGCGAAGCTCGACGTGACCGACGACCCGATCGCCGATCTCTTCGCGATGGCCCTCACGACGTTGGCGTACGCACGGGCCAACCCGCACCTCTACGACGCCATGTTCGGGCTGTCGACGCGCGCCACCTACCGGCCGACGGACAAAGGTGTCCGCCTGGCCGGCCACTCACCGGCCTTCAACGCTGCGTACGCACACGTGACCGGTGCGTGCACGCGGTTGGCGGGCCGCGGGCCGATGTCGATCACCGATCCCATCGCTGTGGCGGGTGCACTATGGAGCTTCGTGCACGGCTACGTCACGCTCGAACTCGCCAACCATTTCACCGAGTTCGAAGATCCCGTCCGGCAGGTCCTTCTGCCGATGGGAGTGACCTTCTGCACCGGTCTCGGCGCCGAGCGGGAAGCCGCACTCCGCTCTCACGAACATGCCCTCGGGCGAGTCCCGCTCCCCGCCGCCTGACCTCACTCGTTCAGGAAGTCCAGAACCTCCGGTACGAACTCGTGGTGGTACTGGAACACGCCGCCGTGGCCGGAGTTCGGGTAGATCCGGAGCCTGGCGTTCGGCAGGCGGGCCGCCATGTCGGCGGAGTGGTCGCTGGAGACCATGAGGTCGTTGTCCCCGTTCGCGACGAAGACCGGGATCTTGATCCGGGAGAGGTCGTCGGGCGCGTGCATTCCGCCACTGGTGATCGCACGCAACTGAGCATTTCGAGCCTGCGCGGTGATCGGACGATCCAAGTTTTCCGTGCGCTCGGCAAGGCGCGCGAAGTACTCGTTGGCCGCCTTCTTCCCCTGGGCGTTGCGCGGGAAGAACAGGAAGTGTCGCGGGTCCTTACGGGCCAGGAAGGCCTTGGTGTACGCGCCGCCGACGATGAACGGCATCTTCCAGATCCCGCCTCCGCCACGCGGCCCGGTCCCTGCGAGAACCATCCGGCGTACGAGATCGGGCGCTTGCAGGGCCACCATCTGCGCCACCGCGCCGCCCAACGAGAAGCCGAAGAGATCGACCTGGTCGTAGCCGAGAGCGCGGATGAATGCGATCGCGTCTGCGCCCATCTGCTCGAGGTCGCTCGGCACTTTCGAGCCGGTGGCACCGATGCCACGGTTGTCGAAGGCGATCACGTGGTGGCGGGAGGCGATGCCGTCCGCAACCCGTGGGTCCCAGTCGTCGAGCACGGCGGTGAAGTGGTGCAGGAACACCACGGGGACCCCTCCCGTCTCTCCGAGTTCTCGGTACGCGTAGGAGACGCCGCCGACGTCGATCGTCTTGGTGGGGGTGGTGCGCCAGGTGGTCATGCGAGTTCCTTCTTCCGTGCTTTCGGGGTGGGGTTGATGGGTACGGGTTTCGTCGAGCCGCGCGCATCGAGGCGGACGAGCACGTCGAGAATTCGACGGTCGGCGACGAAGCGGTCGTCCAGAGCAGGACCGACGACCCCGCGCAGCGCGGACACCGGCCGCCAGAGACCGGGGCGTACGACGCGGGTCGAGCGTGCTTCCAGCCCGTCGACGATGGCGTTGGCAGCATCTGCTGGCTTGATGCGCTTGAGCATCGCCTTCGGCAGTGTCCCCAGGAGTTCCATCACGACGGGGTCCTCGTCGACGCCGCGGGCGATCATGTCGGTCTGGACCAGCGAGAAGTACGCGGTGAGGACCGAGACCCGGTCGTCGGCAAGTTCCATGCGCAGGCCTCGGCCGAGCTGCTCGACGGCCGCCTTGCTCATGGCGTACGGGATCGTTCCCATGCCGTTGATGAACGCGAACACCGAGCTGATCAGTACGACCTGGCCCTGATGCGCGATGACCTGCTCCAGGCTGGCAGCGACCGTGTTCGCGACCCCGGTCACGTTGACCGCCAGGGTGGCCTCGATGTCAGCCGTCGGGGTGTTGCGCAGCGTGGCGGCCTTGGCGAGGAGCCCGGCGTTGGCGATGACGACGTCGATTCGACCGAAGCGTTCGACACCTTGCGTCACGGCCGCGTCCAACGAGGCCCGGTTCCTGACGTCCGCAACAACGCCGAGCGCACGCTCGGGCGACAACGTGGCTGCGCGCTCCGGAGTTGTCGCATCGATGTCGGCGATGACGACCCGGGCCCCGCGCCGCAACAGCTCGCGTGCCGTGGCTCCGCCGATGCCACCGTTGCCGCCGGTGATCAGGACGACCTTGTCGGCCAGGTCGTACCGTTGGCGGTTCATGCGATGCCTCGCCGCGGCTTGAGGGAGACGCGTCCGTTGCGCCGCACCATGGACACGGCAGTACGCAACGGACCACGACCCAGATCGGGTTCCTGCCCCCGGGCGAGCCTGTGCATCTGGTCGGTGTTCCAGCTCAGATTCAGCACTCCGTCGAGTGTCTTGAGGTCGGCGACTCGCCCGAGGGCCCGCCGCATCCCCGCCTGGATCTCGTGGGTCACGAGCGTGTCGACGCGACCTTCCAGGATCGCAATGGCCGCATCCGTCGTAGTGACGGTCGGCCGGGCAATGCCGACGATGTCGCAGTCACCCGACGCCAGGGCATCGGTCATGCCCTCGCGGGTCCGGAAGCCTCCGGTGACTGCCAACGGGACCTGGCCGGCTTCGGCCCGGACGGAGCGGGCGTACTCAAGGAAGTAGGCCTCGCGGGAGCGGGTCGAGGATGCCTCAGAGCCGGACATCGCCGGCGTCTCGTAGTTGCCGCCGCTCACCTCGATCAGGTCGACGCCCTCTGCAGCGAGAGCTGCGACGACGGCGCGGGAGTCGTCCTCGGTGAATCCGCCTCGCTGGAAGTCGGCCGAGTTCAACTTCACCGCGACCGCGAACGAAGGAGTCACGCGCCCGCGGACCCGACGGATCACCTCGATGAGAAACCGCATACGTCGCGCGGCGTCGCCGCCCCACTCGTCCTCGCGCAGGTTGGTGAGCGGCGAGAGGAACTGCGTCACGAGATAGCCGTGAGCGGCATGGATCTGGACGCCGTCGAATCCGGCTGCCTCACACACCTGTGCTGCCGCCGCGAAACGCTCGATGATGTCTTCGATCTCGGCGCCGGTGAGCTCGCGCGGTGTCGCTGCCCCCGGAAGGGACAACGCGACCGGGCTCGGCGCCACCGGCGTGTGGCCGATCTCGAGCAGGTTGGACTGCCGGCCCGGGTGGTTCAACTGGGCGATGATCGCTGCGCCGCCGTCGTGCGCAGCCTTCGTCCAGGAAAGCAATTGCGGCAGCGCACGGTCATCCTCGATGACGACGTTGCCCGGCTCACCGAGATGACGGCGGTCAACCATGATGTTGCCGGTGACCAGCAGGCCGTACCCACCCTGGGCCCACCGTCGGTAGAGGGTGACCAAACGGTCGTCGGGCGAGTTGTCCGCGTCCGCGAGCGCCTCACTGAGCGCCGCCTTCGCCAGGCGGTTGGGCAGCCTGAGGCCGCACGGTAGGTCGAGCGGGTCGGTGAGCGAAGCCATGCGAATACTCCAAATCGTTATTGTCGTACGTTCGTAATATTATGACCATACTGCTATCGTTTGATCAAGCCCGCAGTGAAGGAGACCGAGGAACATGGCGAGATACAGCCCAGATCACAAGGAAGCGACTCGTCGCCGCATGGTCGAAAGCGCTGGCCGCCGGTTCAAGCGCGACGGCTTCGACGGATCCGGGATCGCCACACTTGTCGCCGACGTCGGTCTGACCAACGGCGCGTTCTACGGTCACTTCGACTCCAAAGACGAACTCATCGCCTCGGTCGTCGAGGAACAGTTGGCCCAGCAGGTCGCTCGAGTCGCGGAGCTTCCCGCCGGCATCGAGTCGGTCGACGCGTTCCTGCTGCAGTACCTCTCCCGCGAGCACCGCGACGACCTGGCGGATGGATGTCCTTCTGCTGCGTTGCTCGATGAGATCGCCCGCTCGAGCGAAGTGGCCCGCGAGGCGTACACGCAGGGCGCGCTCAACATGATCGGAGCGATCACCCGCCATCTCGACTCCGGCGACCGCGACGACGCAGCAGTGGCGGCGATCGGTCTCTACACACTCCTCATCGGCTCGTTGCAGCTCGCCCGCGCGGTGACTGACCCCGACCTGTCTGACCGCATCCTGGCCGCCGCGTACGCCAATGCCATGACTCTGGCCGGAATCACGCCCCGCACTCCCACCACCACTGAACAGGACTCGAAATGAAGGCGTTCGTCGTCACCAAGTACGGCACGGACGGACTCGCGTTGACAGACGTCCTCGCTCCCGTCGTCGGACCGAACGATGTCCTGGTGGACATCAAGGCCGCCAGCATCAACCCTCTGGACAAGATGGTGCGCAACGGCGAGTTCAAGCAGCTCCTCAAGTACAAGCGGCCTTTCGTCCTGGGCCACGATGTCGCCGGAGTGATCACGCGGGTCGGCAGCGACGTGCGTGATTTCAAGGTCGGGGACGAGATCTATGCACGGCCACGAGACCTGCGGATCGGCACCTTCGCCGAGTCCATCGCGATCGACGCTGCCGACGTGGCGTTCAAGCCCTCGTCGCTGTCCTTCGTGGAGGCCGCGGCGGTTCCGCTCGTCGCGCTGGCCGCGTGGCAGGCACTGGTGGACGTCGCCGAGATCAAGCCCGGCCAGAAGGTTCTGGTCCACGCAGGCGCCGGCGGACTCGGCTCGACGGTGATCCAGGTGGCCAAGTACCTCGGGGCCTTCGTCGCGACCACCGCTCACACGAACGATCTCGACAAGGTACGGACGCTCGGCGCCGACGAGGTCATCGACTTCACCACCACCGACTTCGCCCAGGTGCTGTCGGGCTTCGACGTCGTGCTGGACTCCCTCGGAGCCGCGAGCCTGGAGAAATCGCTCACCGTTCTCAAGCCCGGCGGCCTGGCCATCAGCGTCGTGGGCCCACCGGACCCGGCCTTCGCACGCCAACTCGGCCAGCCGGCCCTGCGGCCCGTGATGGCAGTCCTCAGCCGCAAGGTGCGTGCGCGCGCGAAGAAGCTCGGGGTCCGCTATTCCTTCTTCTTCATGCGAGCCAGCGGCGCACAACTGAAGGTTCTCGCCGGCCTCTATGACAGCGGCACGCTACGACCCGTCGTGGATCGTACGTTCGCATTCGACGACACGATCGAGGCGATGGCGTACGTCGAGCAGGGCAAGGCGAGCGGCAAGATCGTGGTGACACGATGAGCTCCGGGGTCAAGCTGAAGGATGCAGTCGTCCTCGTGACCGGCGCCAACGGAGGCCTCGGCACCGAGTTCGTGCGCCAAGCCCTCGAACGCGGCGCAACGAAGGTCTATGCAACGGCCCGCAACCCCCAGACCTGGGAGGACCCTCGCATCATCCGTCTCGCACTGGATGTGACCGATCCTGCATCGGTCGCCGAAGCCGCCGCCGTCGCACACGACGTCACCGTCGTTATCAACAACGCCGGGGCCGCGAACGGCGCCACCGTGATCGGGGACTCGGCGCCACTGCGCGAACTGTTCGACGTGAACTTCTTCGGCCCACTCGCCGTTGCAGGTGCGTTCGCACCCACTCTGGCGCGCAACGGCGGCGGCGCCCTGCTGAACGTACTGTCGGTTCTCTCCTGGATCGGAGTCGGTGACGGGTACAGCGCCACCAAGGCTGCGCTGTGGTCGGCGACCAACACCCAACGCATCGCGCTCGCACCTGCGGGAACGCTCGTGACCTCACTGCATCTGGGCTACACCGACACCCCGATGACCGCCGGATTGGACGTCGACAAGAACGACCCGGCTGATGTGGTTCGACAGGCCTACGACGGCATCGAGAGCGGTGCGTACGAAGTGCTGGCCGATGAACTATCCGGCCAGGTCAAGGCTGGCCTCGCCGGTCCGATCGAGGGGCTCTACCCGCAGCTCAAGCCCTCCGCACGATGATCCACCGTCCGGAAATGAGGAGATGACGTGCCGTCTGTATTGGTGACCGGTGCCAGCCGGGGAATCGGGCTAGCGATCACTCGACATCTGAGCAGCCACGGCTGGGACGTGTACGCCACGGCCCGGTCGGACGCCGACCTGCGCGAGCTCGGCACGCTGCCAGGCGTGCATCCGGTCCCCCTCGACATCACCAATCGGGATGCCGTCGCGCGCCTGCCGGAGTACCTCCCGCCGATGCTCGACGCGGTGGTCAACAACGCCGGGATCATCGTCCAGGGTCCGGTCGAGGCGACATCGGTGGAGGACCTGTCGCGACAGTTGGACGTCAACGTGACGTCCCAGATCGCGGTCACCCAGGCCGTACTTCCGCTCATCCGTCGGGCCCGAGGCCGAGTGGTGTTCATGTCATCGGTCAGCGGGTTGATCACCCTGCCCGGCACCGGTGCGTACAGCGCCTCGAAGTACGCGGTGGAGTCACTGGCGGACGCCTTGCGCATGGAACTCCGACCATGGGGGATCTCCGTTTCGTTGATCGAGCCCGGCCCGATCCGCACCGACATGTGGGGCGACGCACTCGTCGACTACGACCGAATGACCAGCCAACTGAGCCCCGAGCACCGTGAGCTGTACGCAGCCCACCTCGTCGGCACCCGCAAGCTCCTGGGGCGCATGCAGAAACTCGCCGGGGACCCCAAGAAGGTCGTGGCCGCTGTCAATCGCGCGCTCACGTCGCGACACCCGCGGCGCCGCTACCGGACCGACACCCTCAGCCGCGTACAACTCGCACTCACCGCCGTTACACCGGCCGCCATCAACGACGCCGTCCTCGCCGCCGCAACGACGGCCTCGTGAGGGGTGGGCGGCACAGCGACCGTCCACCCCTCAGCCGAGTCATGACCGTTCGATGATGGTCGCGTTCGCGATCCCGCCGGCTTCGCACATGACCTGCAGTCCATACCGTCCGCCGGTCTGCTCGAGGACGTTGACCAGCGTCGTCGCCAGTCGAGCTCCCGAAGCACCCAACGGGTGGCCGATGGCGATCGCGCCACCGTTGATGTTGACCTTCGCAAGATCCGCACCGGTCTCGGCTTGCCAGGCGAGGACCACGCTCGCGAAAGCCTCATTGACTTCGAAGGCGTCGATGTCGGTGATCGACAGCCCCGCCTTCGCCAGCACCTTCCGGGTGGCCGGAATGATGCCCGTCAGCATGTAGATCGGGTCATCGCCCGCCACCGCGAAGGCGCGTACGCGTGCCCGCGGTCGCAGGCCGAGCGACGCCGCGGCGTCCTCCGATGTCACCAGCACCGCCGCCGAGCCGTCGTTGACCGGTGAGCTGTTGGCTGCGGTGACCTTCCAGTCGATCTCGGGGAACCGCTCGGACCAGTGGTCGTCCTTGAACGCCAGGCGAAGGGCGCCGAGGCCCTCGGCGCTCGTGTCGGGCCGGATGGTTTCGTCGGTACGCAGGTCGTTGACGAAGGCAGTCTCGTTGTCGAAGCGCCCGTCCTTCCACGCCCGGGCCGCGCGCTGGTGCGACTCGGCAGCGAACTCGTCCAGCTGCTCACGCGAGAAGCCCCACTTCTGGGCGATCAGCTCGGCGCTGACCCCCTGAGGAATGAGCCCCGGTGCGTACCGACCCTGAACCGTCGGACCCGCAAAGTCCTTGCCAAGGAACTGCGAGCCGATCGGGATCCTGCTCATGGACTCGATGCCGGACGCGACAGCCACGTCGTACGCACCGGCCATCACTCCCTGCGCCGCGAAGTGAAGCGCCTGCTGGCTGGATCCGCACTGACGATCCACCGTGACGCCCGGGACGGACTCGGGGTAGCCAGCAGCGAGCAGACCCCAGCGGGCGGTGTTGCCCGACTGCTCCCCGACCTGCCCGACGGCACCACTGATGACGTCGTCGATGACGGCGGGGTCAATACCGGTCCGCTCCACCAGCGCCTTCAGCGCGACGGCATGCAGGTCAACCGGATGGATGTCGGAGTACGCGCCGCCGGGCTTGCCCTTCGCGAGCGGTGTGCGGACAGCGTCGACGATGACGGCGTTCTTCATGACTTGCTCCTTGTTTGTGCTTGTTGATCAGACGCGGGCGTCGGCGGGGGCGACGGTGGGGACGAGCCTGGGCGCAGGTGTCATGCGTGGAGCCGCAAGGGCGCCGAGCCAGGCGACTCCTGCCAGCAGCCACCAGGCACGAACGAAGACGGTGTGCGCTGCTTCGTAGGAAGCCGGTATGCCGAGTACGGCGACCACGAGGCTGACGCCGAGTGCAGTGCCGATCTGACGGCTCATATTGACGACCGCGCTTCCGGTCGCGGCCTGCGCCTGCGGGAGGTCTGCCGTGGCTGAGGAGAGGATGTTGGGGAGGGCCAGGCCGACACCGGCGCCACCGATCAGCCAGCCGGGCAGGACGTCGCCCACATAGTCGGGCGTGGCGCCGACCCGGGTGAGGATCACGACGCTGCCGATGCCGAAGAGCGCGCACCCCACGGCGACGATCAGGCCCACCGGGATCCGGGCTGCGAGACGGTGCGCCACGACTGCGAACAGCGGGACCATCAGCGGTCCGGGCGAGACCGCGAAGCCGGTCTGGATGGCCGAGTAGTGCCAGACCTGCTGCATCCACAAGATGAGCGTGAGCAGCGCGGCGGCGAACGGGATCGAGAACAGGACGGCGGTGACGTTCGACCAGGCGAAGGCTTTGACCCGGACCATCGCGGGATCGATCACCGGCGCGGGGTGCCGGGCCGACGATGCGAAGAACCCGATCAGCGCCAGCACGGTGACCGCCCAGACGATGTCGGTACGCCCTGATGCCCAACCCCACGACGGCCCTTCGACGATGCCCAGAGTGAGCCCACCGATGGCGAGCGCCAAGAGGGCTGCACCCCGCAGATCCGGGTTCCGGGTGATGGAGATGTCGCGCGAGTCGGGGACCCACGCGATCGTGGCGGCGACGGCGAACAGCCCGATCGGAATGTTCACCAGGAAGACCCAGCGCCAGGACGCCTCGACCAGGATGCCGCCGACTGCGGGACCGAGTGCGGCGGCGAGGGCACCGGTCGCGGCCCAGGTCCGGACCCATTGCGTACGCCGCTCGGCCGGAGCGGTCGCGACCACCAGACCCAGACTCGCTGGAGTCAGAATCGCAGCGCCGACCGCCTGCAGCGCCCGGAAGGCGACCAGCCACCAGATGTCACCGCTCACCGCACAGGCAGCGCTGGCCGCAGTGAAGAGCAGCAGCCCGAGGAGGAAGCCGGCCTTGCGTCCGTAGCGGTCGGACAGTCGTCCGGCCGGCACCAGCAGCGCCGCGTACAGGATCGCGTAGACGTTCAGGATCCAGGAGAGCTCAGTGAGGTCGGCTCCGCGGAAGTCCGTGCCGATGGCGTCGAAGGCGACGTTCACGATGAACACATCGAGGCTCGCCATGAAGGCAGCCAGCGACAACACCGCGAGCGCCACACCGGGACGCTGACTCTTGTTATGCATAGTTAGCAAGATACGTCCCTGACTATGGTCAATTCAAGTTAGAATCGGCAACATGACCAATCCCACAGGTGTCGCGACGTTCGAGGAGCGGCTTGCGGATCGATCCAGGTGGCGTACGGGCGAGGACTGCCCGATCGTCAAGGCACTCGACATCGTCGGCACTCGATCGGCGCTGCTGATCCTGCGCGAGGCGTTCTACGGAACCACCCGCTTCGACGACTTCGTCGCCCGCATCGAGATCACCGAAGCGGTGGCGGCGGCCCGACTGCGCGAGCTCACCCAGGCTGGCCTGTTCGAGCGCGTTCCCTACAAGGAACCTGGCCAACGGACGCGGTACGAATACCAACTGACCCAGATGGGTCGAGATTTCGCGCCGGCCATGGTCGGGCTCTACCAGTGGGGCGGGGCGCATCTGTCCCCTGGCGGATCGGCACCGCTCCAACTCACGCACGAGCCATGCGGCAGCGAGGTGACGGCAACCTTGGTGTGCGAGACAGGTGAGCCAGTCACCATCGACGAGATCCGCATCAAGGCGTCGGCGGCAGCCCTCCGCGCCGGGCGAAGGTAGCGCCGAACACCGTCGGACTAGCGGCGGGACCAACGCGGTCGGCAACCCAGAACAACGAAGAAACCCGGCCTGTTCTGCGTGTTTCCGCAGGTCAGACCGGGTTCGCTGGAGCCACCTGTGCTTCCCTGTGCTCCGCACAGAATGGCTCGGAAAGCAGCCGGAGGCCTCGAGAGCTTCGCTCTCGGGCCTCCTAAGCTTTCCGAGCCACCTGTCAGATTCGAACTGACGACCTGCTCATTACGAGGGAGCAAGCGAGCGCACACCCCGCTCGCAGGTGCATCGCATGCACCGCTTTCAATGCCTCGGTCCGCGCCCGGTGCGGAGCTTCGGGTGACAAGAAGGTGACAGCGGTTCATCCGGAGAGCGGCACGTCTCGCCCGATCGGAATAGTGCGGATGCGTACTGTTTTGCCGATGTCAGTGCGTCGACAGCAGGCCGCTTTTCACGGCGTTGCGTCCGGGATAATGCCTAACATGATCCACGGAGTAACGGTGTTGAGTGCGACCCACAGCTTCGTCCCGTCAACGCCGCAGGTACTCGCCGCATGGTTCGTCTTGGGCGCCTCAATTCTGACGCTTGTCACCCCTATCCGACGTCGGGGCGAGAGCTTGCTCGGGTCGGTCGTAGGTCCGACTGGGAGCGGCCGCGTCTGGGTTCGAATTGGGCGAGCGTGCACGGCGGCGGGCATCAGTGGTTCGGTCATCATCCTCGTGGGATGGGCTGCGAATGGCGCCGGAGGCATGTGGCGCGTCGTTGATCTGGTCCCGGTCGCAGTGTTCTTGGCGAGCCTGCTCTTGATCGCTTCTGTCGCACTGTTCAACCGTCCTCGTTGGGCCGTTGACCCGCAGTACCGGGATGAGCCCGGGTACGTCAGCGAGATGCTTCGGCGTCTGCGCCGCAGAGGTTAGCGCTCTTGACTATTTGCGCGACGTCGGCGCCGGTACTTCGCGACCGCTACTAGGACGCCCACAAGCAGAGTGAACGCCGGCATGATCGACCCAAGGACAATCAGAAAGATCCCGAACTCCACGCGCCCGTGGTCGGCGTAGCTGATGCCCATCCACACCAGCACGACGCACAGGGCGAACGTAACTAGGGCCGATTGCCATAGCGGTCGGCCGCTGCTTGTTTGGGTCTGCCCCCGCTTTGGTTGACACGCAGGGTTTGCGTTGATCAGGCCGCTTCTGCGGCCTGGTAGATCATCTCAAACTCGACCGGGGTGAGCTTCCCGAGGCCGCGTTGACGACGCCGACGGTTGTACTTGGTTTCGATCCAGGTCACGATCGCCAGGCGCAGTTCCTCCCGGGTTTCCCACCGCCTGGTGTTGAGGACGTTCTTCTGGAGCAGGGAGAAGAAGCTCTCCATGGAGGCGTTGTCGCCGGCACCGTAGGAGCGGCCCATCGATCCGACGAGCCCGTTGTTCGCGAGCAGTCGCTGAACCCGTTTCGCGCGAAATTGACCGCCTCTGTCCGAATGGCACACCGTCGCGACCGGTGATCGCAGCGCGATCGCGTTGCGCATCGCAGACGCGGCCAGGCTCGACTTCATCCGTGAGTCGATGGAGTAGCCGACGATCTTGTTACTGAAGACGTCCTTGATCGCGCAAATGTAGAGCTTTCCTTCCCTCGTCGGGTGTTCCGAGATGTCCCAAAGCCAGACCTTGTTCGGGGCATCGGCGACGAACTCGTGCCGGACCACACCGTGCCTGTCGACCACGGCCAAAAGGTCGTCGTGCGGTGCCGGCCCGGTCGATCCGACCTTGGATCGTTTCTTGTGGTGCGAGGCGTGGATCCCCGCGATCCGGCAGAGTCGGTGCACCCGGTTCTCGCCGACCTTCAGGTCGTGTTCGAGTTCGAGCTCGTCGGTCAGGAACCGGTAGCCCAGGGTCCGGTCATCGGCGTGAAGGTCGTAGAGCTTGTCGATGAGATGGGCGTCGTCCCAGTCCCGCTGGGATACGGGTTCGGCCAGCCAGTCGTAGTAGCCCTGCCGGGACAGGCCAAGGACCCGCAACGCCACCGCGACCGGCACCCTGATTCGGGCACCGGCCGCGGCCATTTCACGGACGAGCGGGAAGACTATTTTCCCGGCAGATTGGCCTGCGACAGGTAGGCCGCTGCGCGACGCAGGACCTCGTTCTCCTGTTCCAGGAGCCGGATCCGCTTGTTCAACTCACGCAGCTCTTTGCGTTCGGCTTCTGTCAGGCCGGCACGTGTGCCGTCTTCAATGTCGGCCCGCTTCATCCAATTCGTCAGCGACCCTTCGGAAATACCGAAGTCCTTCGCGATCTGAGACAGGGGCGCCATGCCCTTACGGGCCACGGCCACGACATCGTCGCGGAACTCTTTCGGGTATGCCTTCGCCACAGGGACATCCTTCCGTCCGAGGCCGAAACCTCAGAGATCAGGTGTCAACTCAACTGGGGGCAGACCCATCAATTTCGGAGAGCCGATTGCCGCAAACTCAAGGCTCGATGGCTTCGTGGTCTTCGCGCCGCTGGCAGCTGACCCTGACGACGCTCGGGTGGATGTCGGCGACGACCTTCCGATCAACATCGCCGGCATGTATCCGACCTATGCCATAGAGCGAGAGTTCATCGCCGAGCGAGGACTTCAGGCGTTCTGGGAGCTGGACTGGGACCCGTACGACGTCTCCCGACGACCCGCGGTCTAGCGCACTCTTCTGCCGCCGAGCGATTGAGCGAAACGGCCCTGTTGCTTCCGCCCAATTGAGGATGCAGCGTTCTAGCCGATACTTGTGTCGTGACGGACTTGGCTGATGTGGCGTCGGGCGGCGAGCAGGTGATGGCTCGCCGGGCGTTACGAGCGTTCGCGTGGTGGGGCCTCCTCGGCGCGCTTGCTACTGGCTTCTGGCTATGGTTCGCGATAGGTCTTGAGGTGTACATGTCGGGACCCGTGCCGCAGTCGGACGGACAGGCCGACGGCCCCGGTGCATTTGTTGGCTTGCTTATCGCCAAGTTCCTTGACTTCGTCGTCCTGGCCGGCGCTCTGGCCATCTGCATCACGGGGTTGGCGTTGGCGGTCACTAACTGCCGCAAGACAACGAACGTGGTTGGGCGCGTTCGGCGGATCGCGATATGGCGGGTCTCGGTCTTAAGCGGCCTAGTGGCGACGCTCGTCCTTTATGGATGCTTCGATTTCTTGATCTTCAGACCCGCGGAGTAACCGAAAAATACGGATCTGCCGCGCTCGGTACAACACCTGTCTGGCTCCGATCCGACGTGATGTGCCAGATCGGCCCGGCCAACCAGATGCGTTGGTGGAGTCAGGACACGCCGGGCGCTTGCCACACCGTGCGGCCCATCCCGCTGCCCAAGTCGGTGATTTGCATGAACTCCACATCGAGAGCCGAGTCCGCACTGCCTTGGGGACGACTCGACCACAGCACCTGACCGGATGGAGACAGCACCTTGAGCTGCGCGTGGGAAGTAAGAACGGCGCGCGCACCAGGCACATGAGTGCCCGACTGCCAGCGAATATTGCCGCCCACGCGGTAGACCAGATCGCCGTTCGCCAGCATTTCAAGGGTTCGAATCGTGTAGTTGCGGTGCTCGGCTCCACCACTCGCGAGCCTGCCACCGCTGGGCAACGTGGTTCCAGCCGCGAGGTAGCGCTGCCCGGACCACGAGCGCCACACGATGTGGGACCAGTCCGAGTTGTAGAGGCGAAGTTCGCCAGTGTTGGTCAGAATCAGATGGACGCCGCCTTGCCCAGCGGTGTTGGAGTGCCACAACAGGACATACCTGGCATGCCAGAAATCCACGTCCCCGTTGCAGGAGACGGTCAAGTAGGACCGGTCCCGCCAGTTGTTGTAGCGGCCGGTCGTGTCCCACCGCTCCCAACTGACTCCCGCCAAGCCGTTGGTTGGCCCGATCTGGATGTTGTCCGAAATCGTGAACTGGTCGCCAACAGCCGAGACCGTGAAGTCGCCATCCGTAATCGCCACGTTGCTCATGTGCTGACATGCATTCGCCAGCACGACACTGCCGGAAGGCATGGCAGCCGACGCCGGTGGCGCAGCGAAGGCAAGGAATGCCACCGCAATAGCGAACGCCGATCGACCGGCAACAGAAGACAGTCGGGCCACAATTCCCTCCGAGGGGAGCGACAACAGGTTGCCCAAAGGTACAAGGTCGCCGGCCCCAGCGTGTCCGGACCTTCGGTACGAGTGGCGTCCAGCAGCACTGACCTTTGCGCGGGACCGCAGCATCCGGATTCCTCTACGCTCGCCTCATGCCGCAGTACTTCGAGGAACAGGGACCTGATCCCGAGCCGCCGGAGCCTTCGTGGCGGGAAAAGCTCAAGTCCGGGATCTCGATCAACCCCAACGCGTGGACATTCTGGCGGTGACGCAACCCCGCCGAGACATCCTGATCTGCCGCTACTCAGTGACCTTCGGCGGATTGGCGCAGAGGCCGGCGTAGTTGGCCAGGGACGCTGCGTATCCGTCCTGTTTGCCTGCGTCTAGGGCCATCCCTGGGGTGGCGGCTGATAGCCATCCCGGACTCTCCTTCAAGGCGAGTAGGAGGAAGGCGGCGTCGAGGAACGACGCGTCATCCCGCTTCGGATCGCCAGGGGCCTTCGCGGTGTCCACAGGTCCGAACGAATCGATAGTCGGGCGCGATTGAGCGAGGGCCGCATTCATTGCACACGCATACGTGTGCAGATCCGCGATGTCCGCAGTTCCGCCGAATCCGGCGCCGCCGCAGATCGATAGCAACCCGTCGCGACCGCCTTCGCTGATCTGCAAGCCGTCGTCGGCGTTCCAGAGTTGGGCGGCGAGCCGATAAGTGTGGTCGTCCTCGAGTGCTGCGACGAACAGGTCCCGGACGGCAATGTTCGTGTAGTGCTTCATCTGGGCGTCTTGACTGCCGGCCCAACGCGCGAGTGAGCATCCAAACGCGGCACGGCCAGTCGCGTCCGTTCCGTACGTGGCTGCGTTGGAGCTGCTACACGCTGCTAGTGACATGAGTCCGAGCAACACGATCGCCGGGACAAGTCGCACACGGCCGAGTATCGCCCCGCAAGCGATCAAGCGCACTCTTCTGCCGCGAATCTGTCGAGATTTGCAAGGATCGCAATGGCCAAATGGAGGATGCGCGTCCGACCGCGTCTTCACTACCGTCGCTGTCGTGTCACATCACAGCCACAGGGGTGCGCGCCTTGACCCCGGCGCGACTGTGCCCGGCCTGTTGAGGCTCGTCGTCGGACGGTGGGAGTTCTGGTCCGTTCTATTCGCCACAGCGTTTCTGGCCGTGTGGAGCGCGCCCTTGGCATTGTTTGTAGGCATCACGATGTTCGTCCCCGTGTTCCGGCGGATCCGGGCTGACGACGGAGCAGCCCCGACTGCCGCTGACCACGACGCATCGACGATGCGATTTGGGGCCTGCCTCCGGTCACAGAATCGCTCGGGCAAACCGACATGGCGCCAAGTCCGAGCGCAGATCAATGGAACGACGCTCGAGATGTCGACCTATTGGCGACGCCAGCCGCTCCCAACCGTCAAGTTGGACGGGGTATCAGTCACCGTTCAGCGAGCGAGCGATCGGCAGGACCTCCCATATCTGAAGCCGGGACTCATGGAGATCGTTCTCCTGCAGTGGCCGACCGGACCCTCAGTGGAACTGGCCGTCAATCAGGCCTACTCCAAGCGCGTGACAACGGCGCTTACTACGTGAGCAACCCGCACTGATCTGCCGCGCTCAGGGGAAGTAGCAATTGGCGTCGAATGTCTGGGCGTGCTTCGAAGCCGACACCAAGCGAGCAATCCCACAACTGTGGACATCTGCCGCTGCAACGGCCGACGGGAGCACAAACGTCGCATCACCGGCGTGGTTTGTGACTGCTAGGTGCTCCGCTGCCCCGACGCCAATCTGCACCTCCTGGTGCGTCATGGGCTCGCCATTCATCTCCGTCCGATGCTTCACCGGGTCGTACGCCCCGCCAAACCCACGGAGGTGAACCGTCACCGTGACCGTTGATGCCGGCAGCCTCGAACTCGTGGGGGTACTAGTCCCGCAGGCTGTTGCCGCGGCCAACATCACGAGTCCGGACACGCCGAACCGGATCGTGACTATCGCTCTCACATTTGGAAGACGCCGCATTTCAGCATCTTCGTTCCCTCTCGGAAAAAGCGCACTGTTCTGCCGCCGATGGCGCGGAGCGGTCATCGATGTGATGCTGCCGACGTGAATGAAACCACGTATCGCGAGGCGTCTCGATCCGGAGAGGCCCACCCGATGATGTCGATCTCGACTACCGACGGCCTGGCGGTGGTGCATCTCTTCCCGGACCCGGATTCGTGCTTCCTCCTCGACGGTGATCGGGTGGTAGACGAGCAGGAATTTCGCAAGTTCCACATCCTCGACCTCGATGTGACTTTCAGCGGGGCGTTTATCTGCACCGCCGACCGCGCCCAGGCCGTTGTCGACGCGTTCACGCGAGGTGATGATCCCGGAGAACTGGGACGTTGGACGCGTCTCTGACCGGCGCGCTCAGGCCGCCGGTTGTGTGTCGGCATCCGCGAATCTGCCGGTGCGTACAAGGACGCCGACGGTCAGCGGCTTAGGGTTCATGTCGTGGCCGATCAGTACCGGGAACACCCTTCGAGGACGTGCCGCTTCGTGGATGGAACTCTCATTCCGCTTGATTCGGCAGGCGCAGCGAGCGAGACCGTCTGGTTTGCCCTCCCAACTCCAGTTGGAGACGACCAGGTTTGGGAGGGCCTTCGCGCACATCGATCGCCCGGCAGCGACCGGCGGAGGTCAGAGCGATTCCGCTCTTTGCGTACGACTTGAACTACGGCGACGAAGTGGCCGTCATGTCGTCCGACGAAGGTGCCTTGGTCGCTACAAGTGTCGTCGCGGACAAGGGTCGCTACACGTTCAGAGTCTGGCGCGAAGACGGCGACGCTGAGGTGATGCATGCGGTGATCAGCGACTTTGGCGAGATGGGCTGTGCCATCGAGCTCTACCGCGATCACCTACTTGGGCTGGCCTGTGAGCGCGCCTCCGTGCAGGCAGTTGCCGATGCACTGTCTGCTGGGGAGAAGAGTGGCAGCTTTGTGTACGAGACCGGGCGTCAGCAAACGCGCTGATCTGTCGCCGTGCGGATGGGTGCGTCAGCGCGGCCAGTCGCCACCGGCGTGGAATGCCTCGCGGTCCGAGAGCCAACGACGGTCCTCGTCACCACCCTCCGGCCGCTCCGGTTCGTTCCCGTGGAGATAACCGACGATCCAATATCTAGCCTCGGTCGACGCATCGAGGACCTCAGACATCGAAACGGCAAAGTTACGCCGTTGATGCGGACAGTACGCATGCATCCGGCCGGGGAAGGTGTGAGGGTTGCCGAAGAGGTAGTCGGCCCACCCACAGCCGGCGGTGCGGATCCAAAGGCTGGGGTCGATGCCTTCCGGCAGCTCCGGGGCGTCGTCGGGCATGTCGATATCTTTGACCACGACGGATTGAAACGCACTCTTCTGCCGCGACGGGTGTTCCCTGCGGGTCGAGGTACGGCAGTCTGAACGCGTGGGAGGTTGGATCAAGATCGACGATCGCGCATGGACGGCCAGCACTTGGCTGTTCGACGCCGTGATGCGAACAATTGCAAGCCAGACGACGTCGACAACGCTACGGGCACAGTGCGAGGAGATCGAGAAGGAACACCTCGGTGCTCTGAACCTCCAAGACCTCAGCCCCGGTGATCAAGCTGAAGTACGACGCGTGCTGGCTGCAGGCTTCGTGGACAGGCTCGATGAACAGCACCCAGGCTTCGATCCAAGGTCCAAGCCCTCGGCGTTCTGGATCATTGCGGAGTTGGTTGAGCTGGCGCAGTAACGCCAGCGAACATCCTGATTTGCCGCGACGAGGTCACGCCGTCAGCCAGTCACCGACCTCAGCCTGAAATAGGTCGTGCAACTCCGTAGAGGATTCAGTGGCGGCAAGCACGTGACCGGACTCGTCGGTCAGTCGGAGTTCGCCGTCCGCGATCTTCCTTGAACCGTCCAGAGCAGCAAGCACTCCGAACGTCGCGCCGTGAGCCGCCATGCGAGCTACCTCCATCACTCGCACTCGGTCGTCCTCGCCGAGCTCGACGAACCAGCCGCTGAGTGCCACGAGCCGGGCTCTCGGCGCCCGACCAGCCGGCGCTAGAAGGGTCGCCTCGGTATCGGCGATTGCGGTTTCAAAGCAATGGTCGTGAATCCCGCGGACAAGGCTCTCCGGAGTCATGCAGAGATCATCGTTGATGACCGGCGGGCCAGCGCCGAAACGCACGGATCTGCCGCGAATCTGCCGAACTCAGAATCGTCCTTTCGGCTGATCCGACTGCTTGCGCGAGGCGCGAGACTAGTTGTGTGATCCCTCGGCTGACCGTGGCTGCGGCGCTGATCGTCGCCACATTGTCGGCGTGCTCCGCCCAGACTGACGGCGACCAATGGTTCAAAACCACCGTTGTGAACGACAGCCATGTATCCGTAGTACTGCGGGCCCCGACACGAGCAGAACTACACCCCGGCGAATCTGCGGGCCTCACGCTCAACCAAAACAGCAACCCCCAACAGATCGAGGTTGATTCGGTGGACGGACGTAACTTGGGGTGCCTGTCATGGCGGACCGGCGCCGCATTGCGAGTCTTGATCTCCAGGATTGGTACCTGCGACTCAGCGACCCGTTCCGTCGGAAGGTAACCATCCTTATCTGCCGCTACTAGCGTTGAACGACGCGGAGCCATCCTGGGTCCGGACCACCAGCGACGGCTGCTGCAAGATCGTTGAGCATCTCAATGAAGCGTTCATCCGAGAGGCCGACTTCACCTCCGACGAAGTAGCCCGGTTCGGGTGCGGAAGGTCGAGAAGCAGACACGTCGATGACCGGTCCGTAGAAAATCATCAGGTCGGCTTCGAAGGCATCGGATCGAATCCGCGCAATCCAACGCGGATCCATTCCCGGGACGTCGAGTGGACCGTCAACTGGCACGTTGTTGCGCAAACCCCAAGCAAGAAGCAGGCTGCCGAGCTCCGCATCGCGCCCCTCGAAATGCGCTCGCTCATCCTCGGTGACCACGCCGTAGATCCTCGCAGGCGGCGGTACCGCAAAACATCCTGTTTTGCCGCGAGCTGGTCGTTAGAGTCGAGACATGGCAGGGCGCTCTGAAACGGTCTTCGTTGATCGGCTCACCTTGGTCTCTGCCGTCGCATGGTTGGAGCTTGAGGAGCCGGTCTTCGTAGATGCTGGCGACTGCTACTGGGCAGACTTCGACGCACGGCTCATCATGATCGAAACTGCCAACGGCGCGACCCATCGACTGAGAACGAAGCCGGCAGGGCCGGACTCTTTGCGGTAGTCGACACGCACTCTTCTGCCGCTATGAACGTGTCTCGCGATAACTAATCTGGACCCGTGATCAGCGAACTCAAGCAGCAGATGAAGCGCCATCTCGCCGATCCGTTCCCACAGTCGATCGTGAAGGGCGAGGCGTACGGCGAGGTCGATGCCGTCATGATCGATGCAGACATCTACGGCTGGGCGACCAGAGCCGGAGGGCTGTCGGGCCTCGACCGAACACGGCTCGCGGAGGCCCGTGACCAACTGGCCCGGTCGCTCGGGGCACTTCCCGCGGATGCACAGCCGTACTACGAACGCCTCCTGAAGATCGCGAACCTGGCTCTAGCGGTCTGATCAACAAACGGATCTGCCGCATTCGCGTCGCCTCCGGTTCTACAGGCTAAATACTGTTGCCATGGCTGAGCCGACCGGAGTGCAGATCGCTCGAAAGGCGTTCCGTGAACCCTTCGAGTCGATCGGGTGGAAACCTCGGGCCGCGGGCTGGTTCACGAAAGACCTTGGGCGGGGATGGACCGGCGTCGTTTGCGTCACCCACTCGAATACTGGCAATCCGGCCATTGTCGACGTGAGTCTCAACATTGATCTCCGTCATGACGACGTGGAACAGCAGGCCGCCAACTTCGTCAGCATTCGCTCCGACTACAAGGCTCGCACGATCCTGCGCCAGCTCCACCAGCTGTGCCCCAAGGACGCGCTCCCCGCCTCCCGGCTGAACGCGCACAATGCGCCCGAAGTAGCGGCTGCCATCCTCGCCGCGTTCATCCGGTACGGACAGCCTTGGCTTGAAGATGTCGCCGCCGACGACACCTTGGCCTTGGATCTGACTAGCCGCGCCGTCGGCGGAAGCACTATGCACGTCGTCCGCTATGTGCTTTTCGGCGAAGCGCTTGGCGGCGCTGACGAGAGATACCAGCGTCTCCTGCGAGTCCGCGACTACATCATGACCAGTCGTCTGGGCTGGACGCGCGAGACGACTGTCAACGCTTTTGAAACCCTCGCCGAAGGAACTGGGATCGAGCTTCCGGAGCGCGCGCAAGCCGAGCGTCCGGTCACAGAACTCGAGATGTACCGCCCGATCCTGGCCTCAGCCGAGGTGATAGCCGCCGACCTTCGGGCGTATGGGGAACCGGCTGCTGCGGCATGGATTCTCGTATGCAGCAACGACGACTTGGCACGCGTCTGCGCCGTCGCATCATGGTTGATCTACAACGGCCCCACGGCAAAAGACGGATCCAGCATGTTCCTCGCAACCGCGTTGTCGCTCGCCGCCATCTATATCCATGAAGCAGCACCGAGAGACCTCAAGCGAGCCCGCCGCGTGCGGATCGAGGAAGTCCCATCCGGTACGCCGCAACGATTCCCTAGTTCGCATGGATATACAGCCGTCGCGCAGAACTACCCAGTGCGAGACGACGCCCGCGCATACTGGGCGCGTGCCCAATCGCGCTGATTTGCCGCGAAGCGGATCATGTTTGCTGAGCGTCTGGTCGTCGGAGGAACCGATCAGCCGTGCCTGGCGTCGTTAAGCTGAGTCGCCATCCGTCACCAAGGAGACCGCGTGAACGGCACGAGTCGTCGAATAGGCGCCGCAGTCTTGTCGGTACTTTCAGCCCTCACGGTGAGTGCCTGTCAGAGCAGTCAATCGAGCCAGCCGTCAGCGGTACCAGCGACTCTCGTATCAGTGAGGTTGCAGTTGCTCCGGGTCGGCGGAGGTTCGAATCCGCCACCGCCGAGTCCACTTGCCGGTTCTGTCGAAGCGTTGTCCATTGACGGCAACCAAAGCATCGCTGCTGCTAGGACTGACGCATCGGGGAACGCAACGCTGCGCATCCCACGAGGTGTGTACACGTTCGCCGGATACCCCGGACCTACCGGCAACTGGGGCTGCCGCTCGTACTCGAACATCTCCATTTCGGTGCACACCTCGGCGTTGGTTCAGGTCACGTGCGCGGTTCCGTAGGGCCTGCGTTGCACCGAGAACGCACCTCGGATCGGGACGTCAGCGTCCGGATTTGCCGCTGCTAGGACGCAAAACTGACCGGGAAACCCATCGCGGCGAGCTTGGCGGGCTCGAACACGACCATGATCTCGTCGCCTGGGATAAAGACATCCGTCATAGCCGGCCACTGAGGGATTGCAGCGACGAACCAAACGGGATGCCCACCGAAACGCACACGAATCGCTGTGGGAACGTCAATGGCCCGATCCGGGCTGACAACCGTTCCGTCCGAGCGCGTCGCCGCACTGAGGCTCAAGCGCTCCCAGTGAACACTGACGTCGTTGATCGGACGCTCAAACAGCAGCGCCCACCGCGACGGGCTGTCCGGGCCCACGCGCTCCGGGCCGTCCTCCCTCATCAGTAGGTACCGGCTGATGGGTTCCAGGAAGACCTCGACGCCGTGCGGATAGAACCGGTTCGTCCAGGTGATTGTGACGGGGCCACGATCGGTCGACAGCTGGAGCCCCATCATCGCGTGGTGCCATTCGCCGTAGTCCCATGCGGCGGGTTCCGGTCGGTGGTTGTGGACATCCCAATAGTCGACGGCGTCGACCCGGCGGCCGATCAGTGAGCGCGCCGCTTGTTCGAACGCCTCGCGATCGTCAGAAGGATCGTTTGTCACGTTTCGATCATCCACTAGCGACGGTCAGGTTGGCACAGCAAATATCCTGATCTGCCGCGAATCGGGCCTCCGAGTTGGCGGCCGTGGCAGCCATGGGGCCTTACGGTCGTGTTGTGATTGGAACGAAGGCGGAGGACATCGCGCACGACCTTCTCGAGTTCGGGGAGCCAGAGGCTGCGGCGTGGATGCTTGACTGCAGTGACGACGAGTTCGTTCGGGTCTGCTCGGTCGCGGACTGGTTGCTCTATGACGGCCCGACGACCGCGACCGGCCGCAGCATGATGATCGCCAAGGCCTGTGCTCTGGCAGCCGTCTACGTGCACGAGGGCCGACCGCGTGACCTCCGTCAATCCCGTAGAACGAAGTTGGCTCCGTCACCGGTAGATGGTGGCCGATTCGTCGACTACCAAATGCAGTTAGCCGCAGGTCGCCACTACGGCGTCGGAGACGACGCGGTGCAGTTCTGGGGACAGTAGGCGTCCGGATCTGCCGCGAATCTGCCGACGAGCGAGCGCGACTCGCTGGCCGTTCTATGCTCCGACAGTGGATGTCGACGACGCCAGGCGAATCGCGGAAGCCGAACTCGCGCGGTGGAACAGGGCGTTGACACCGAACAGGCTCAAGGATCCCCATGCGACCTCTCCGGACGCCGACGATGAGGTTGTGGTCACTGACATCGAGACACACTCCCGGGCTTGGATCCTCCACTTCGCGAGCCGAAGGTGGGTGCGGACGCGCGCGTTCTCAGATCAGTTGGTCGGCACGTGCCCGCTTGTGGTCGAAAAGGAGACCGGCAGCCTCCACAAGTACGGGTCCGGCGAATACGCAGAGTTCTCAATGTGGCTGGACGAGACGACTCAGTAGCAAGGCGCCCGGTTCTGCCGCGAATGCGCCGCTAATCCAAGGGCCTGCCACCATGCGCATAGGGTTCACGTCGTGGCCGATCAGTTCAGGGAACACCCTTCCAAGACGTCCCGCCTCGTAAATGGAACCCTCATCCCGCTTACTTCTGCGCTGGAAGCGAATGAGACCGTCTGGTTTGTGCTGCCAACCGCGGATGGGGACGAGCAAGTCTGGGAGGGCCTCCTCGCATATCGGCCGTCAGACATAGACCGTGCGGAGGTCAGAGCAATTCCGCTCTTCGCATACGACTTGAACTACGGCGACGAGGTGGCTGTCATATCCTCCGACGAGGGGGCCTTGGTTGCTACCGATGTTGTCACAGACAACGGCAGATACACCTTCAGAGTCTGGCTCGAAGACGGCGACGCTTCGGTGATGCGCGAACTCGTTCGGGAGTTCGGAGAGATGGGTTGCTCCATCGAGCCGTACAGCGATCGCCTACTCGGACTGGGATGTGAACGGTCCGCCGCGCAGGCCGTTGCGGATGCGCTGTCTGCCGGTGAGAAAGCCGGTCGCTTCGTCTACGAGACTGGACGACAGCAAACGCGCTGATTTGCCGCGAATCTGCCGAGATCAGGGCCCTCCGCGAACGCTACCGAGCACCGCGATGGCCCAGCAGGCGCACGGCTTTCACGTCTCTGGCATGACGCGCCGCAGCTAACATGGCGACAACCGTTAGGAGTGCCGGTGGCGCCTTCACTGCGTACCCGACCTAAGCGTCGGCGTACCGCGATTACCGTTGTGGTTCTCGTCGCCGTGCTCATTCCGGTGTGCGCGGTGCTTCTCCTGGTCTTTGCGCCGTTTCTCCTCGTCGGCCTTGTTTATGAAGCAGACAGCCTTTCCGCTCCGTCTGCGTCAGAGTTGCAAGGATTCGTCCACCAGGTTCCGGTGCCCAGCTACGCAGGCAAGCCGAGTCTCGACTACTACACGCCGGGGTCGCTGGAGAACAGTGCAAGCGCATACGCCGACTGGGTCGTTAGACCGCCACGCCGAACCATTTGCGACGACGAGATCGCCGCCCTGCGTGCGGGTAGATGGACCATCCTGATTTTCCGACCGGGTCCTGACGGCGAAGCGCCGTATCTGTACACCGGTGTCACGTGGCCAGACCGTGCGATCTCGGTCTTCTACGACAGCGTCAGAGTTTCTAAGGCAACAACGCTTGCTCAGGCCACGGACTCCCATACGCACTCTGCCGACGTCACATGCGACAACGGCATCGGGCCAAATGACGCCGGGATCACGTATCCAGACCCATGGAGTCACCTAACGATCACCGTCTCGGAGTCGGGCTGGTAGGTCGAGGGTGCATGCGAGACGCACTCAATTGCCGCGATCGGTTCGCGGCCGGTCAGTCCGCCATAACGTCGACCGCAAAGGCCCGAGCTGGGCGCACAGATCGCTGACATCCCATGACGACATTCGCCCCATGAGGGATGAGGCGTGAAATCGTGCATCGCTCATGTGGACGTAGTCGTAACGGACAAGCTCCTTCCCATCCGCACGCCGGAGTACTCGAACCACAAACCGCTGCTTGGGCACGAACACCGTCCAACTGGTCGCCTTGATGAGGAATGCCAGAACACCGAGCGTCGCGACCGTTGCTTGTGACCGATGGGGAACCAACTCGACAACGATGGTTGTGAACTGACTGGCAGCATGCGACTCCGGGTCCACCCGAACATCATCCTGTGATTCGCACTCTTCTGCCGCCGATGGCGCGAATGTTCCGATGTGGGTGCGGTTCCAGAGCGCCGGTGCCAGACTTCGGTCGTGGTCGATGATCGGGTCCGTTTCGCTGAAATTTGGGGGCGAGGTCGCGAGGTCCGAATCGAGTCTCCTTTCGGCCCGAACGAACTCTCGGAACGGTTGCACCAAAGCGTCGGCCGCCCGCTCGCCGGCCCCTTCGAGGGGTACATGCCCGACACCGAACCGGTGAAGCCGCTGCAGGGATCAGTTTCGGGAATGGCCTTCCACCTGCAGGCGCCTCTGCGAGTGAGCGCGTTCCAGCGCGGCTATCGACCCGAGCTTGTCGGCACAGTAGTTGCGAACGGTGCGGGTGGCTCCTCGATCGTCGGCACGGTTCGCATCGTCTGGTGGCAGCAGGTTCTGTACCCGGCGTTGACGCTGGCGATGCTGACCTGCGTATTCATCCTCGGCGGTCCGATCGGTCTTGTTGTACTTGGGTTCGGAGCGGCTGTCGGTTTGGTCTGGAGCGCACGCACTTCCACCCAACGGGCTACCGATGTCATCTCTGCAACCTCCCGAGCAGCTGCGCCGCTGCCCTGATCTGCCGCGAGCTGGTCGTTAGAGTCGAGACATGTCAGGGCGCTCTGAAACGGTCTTCGTTGATCGGCTCACCTTGGTCTCTGCCGTCGCATGGTTGGAGCTTGAGGAGCCGGTCTTCGTAGATGCTGGCGACTGCTACTGGGCAGACTTCGACGCACGGCTCATCATGATCGAAACTGCCAACGGCGCGACCCATCGACTGAGAACGAAGCCGGCAGGGCCGGACTCTTTGCGGTAGTCGACACGCACTCTTCTGCCGCGAAGGGTCGGCGAGTTCATGCGACGGTGCAAGTTACGGGAAGTAGCAGTTGACGATGAATGTCTGCCCGGACTTGCTGCTCGCCCGCAACAACGCCTGGCCGCAGCTGTGCACATTTGACGCAGTCACGGGCTCACTAAATCCGAAGGTCGCCACACCGTTGGCGTCTGTCAGCGTTGAAACTCCTGACTGGCCAATGGTGATCTTCACCTGCTGGTGCCCAAGCGGCGTCCCCTCCATGGCGGTTCGACGGGTTGCTGGGTCATATGCACCGCCGTACCCAAGCACGCGAACGGTGACACGAACCGGGGCTGGGCCCTCTCCACGGATCTGAACCACCGGATGTACGCAGACAGACCCACTGGCGCAGCTTGTCGCTTCGGTCGAGGGTCGGCCGGGTTCCGCCGTGACTGATCTGCTGCACGCCACAAGGGAGAGCGCAGGCAGCAAAGCGGCCGCGACCGAGACTTCAAACCTCTTCATCGATGCTCCCCGAGTCGTCCTTCGTTCACTATGACGCCGCCGACCCTCGACAGGTTCCGAATCGCACTGTGCTGCCGCTACTGGCTTGCGGGGAAAGTCAGGGACAGCGGGATGGACTGGCTTCCCCGCTGCCACAGTTCGGAACTGTCTTGGCGATAGCTCACGCTGATTGCGTCGACCATGACCTGGCCTGCTGAAGTGGGCGAGATAGTCATGATCAGCGATTGGCGGCTCCCGGCACGAAGGCTCACCGTCGCCGGCAGGCCTTCGAGCTTGGTGCGAGTAACTGGCAGCGTCGAGCACCAGACCTATCGGCTGCCCGGTGCAGATGTGGAACGTGACCTGGGCTTGAGCTGAGTTTGGTGCGAAATGGGCTGATGCGCCTCGGATCCGGAGAGCTGCTCCTCCGCCCATTCCGTCAAACACGAGGACACCTTCGCTGAGGCTGCCATGTCCGATACGAAGGGGGCGGGTATATCCCTCTGCGCCGCCTACGCCGCTGAACCGTGTCGGGTGCGTCCACCAGTAGGCAAATATGGCGAATCCGACCAGAACGAGCACTGCAATGCTTCCAACTGCCAGCCGACGTGTCGTCGCGATCCTCATGGCTTAATCTTGGCCGACCGACGTGACTTCGAACGGCAAAGCACTCGCATTCGCTGCCTTCAAGTTTGAGTCGTCCGAGATGATTCCGCCATGGGTGACGAGCGACTCGCGCAGTTGACGCAATACATGCAGATTCAGCGCATTCTGAAGATCGCGTTCGACCGCCGCGCAGAAATTCTCGCGGCAATTGAGGTGGCGACGGACCGCGACGAAGCCTGCCGCAAGCTCGAAGAACTGCTCGGGGCGTCAGACTGGGAGGCGCGGGCCGTTCTCGACATCCAACTCTTCCGCTGGACCGTCACCGAGCGAGAGCGTCTTGCAAGAACGATCACGGAGCTCCAAGCTGAACTGGACGCGTCGGCGTAGCGGAGCGAACGCCCTCATCTGCCGCCGATATTTGGATGTGGGCCAGCCGGTGCGAGCCGTACGCTCCCCCGTGTGGAGGAGATCGGCTCACGTGCGCGCGCACTACCTGCGCCGCCTTCGGTGGTCTGGACTTCCCTCGTTGACCCACACCAGCCAGGTGCGCGTGCTTGGCTGGCGTTGCTTCCCGACGAAGTTGAACCAAGGGTGTTGGCTGCCCACGAGCCATACCTAGTCATCTGGTCATCGCTGTGGCCGAGCAGGCCCAACGACCAAGTACATTTCGTGCTCGCCCCACTCGACAGCGGAACGTCGCTGCGATTCACGCTGCTCACGCCAGATGAGCTGCCTGACCAGAGCAGAACAGGTCACCTGCGCCGCCGTCTCAACCAACTCCTCTTCGCTGACCTCCGGTATTCATACGGCCAGTGAGAGATCCGGTCTCAACGCACTGATCTGCCGCGCGGAGTGTGTCAGCGAGTTCTAGCCTGTTGCTCGTGAGAACCGCTGGGCTGTATGGGCAGAAGCTGACGTCCATTGAGCGCTGGGCGTTCATCCCTGCGGATGGAGTTGCCAACCTGGGCGTTGGCCCCGCGCATCTGATCTTTGAATCAGGTGCTGGTCTCTTGATCGAGGGGAGCGCTGACTGGACCCTGATCCTCCAACAAACCGCGTCCGGCGACACGTCGTGGCGTCCCTTCTCGGGCGACGTGGGAACCGGGCAACACATCGCTCGGGACGCCACGAACGAGCAGCCATTTGCTTCGTTTGTCGGGCAGATGTTCACCGCGATGTCGAGCATTGTGGATGAAAGGGCCGACCGCATAGGAGTCGACCTGTCTTTCGGGTCGGACCGGCTGAAACTGCGCCTGTGGGAAGGAGAACTCACTACGTAGAACCGCCCTGTTCTGCCGCGGTCGGTCGCATTTGGCCTCGATGCCCAACCGCCAGGTGGCAGTGTGGTTCCGTGACGGACCTGCGGCTTATTGGTTATTGGCGTGTCAACGGGGATCCGAACTCGGCGTATCCCCATCCAGGTGCGTGGATCGACCTTGCCTGGGATTCGCGTGAGCGGCACATTGTTGGCGGGTACCTCTCCGCAGGAACCGTCCTGCGCGCGTACATGGGGTTCTCCCCATGCCGGATCTGCGGCCGGAACAACGGCGCCGCGGAATACACCGATGGGACATATGTATGGCCCGAGGGGCTATCGCATTACGTGGATGAGCACTCAGTCCGGCTGCCTCCGGAGTTCGTCGATCACGTGGTAAGGCGCTCTGACGCTCTCGAAGCTCAGGAGGTGTCGGACAGTTGGTGGCGGAACCAACCCGCCCGAACGGAGGCGACCGTCACGGCACTCTCTTCAGCCGATCCAGAGCCGACGATGCCAGCAGCACCCGCAGGGATGATTGAGCATCGCGACGGTGGGGATGGTCTCTACCTCGATGCGACGAGCGTCTGGAGTTATATGGTGACGCGGCTGGCCGCTGCCGATGGGCACCGCGTCCTTGCGGCGACGGCCCGCGGAACGATCGCCAATGGTCACGCCGAAGTCAGTTGGACAGAGGTTCATCAAATGACGGACGCCGCCTACCGCGAACTCGTTGCCCAGTCCCGCCAAGATGCAGAGCGTGACAGAGCGACCTTTCGAGAATCGCCCTGATTTGGCTCCCTTCTGTGTCAAGAGGCGGCTGGATGATGCCTCTGGTCGGCGGACGCGTCCGGGCGTAGCGTGACTGGTACGGGTCCGGGAAGTGGCTGATCCGAAGTGTCGATGTGCGGGGGCAGGTCGACCGCGCTGGATATGAGAGTCGCCCCGCAGTGCCCTCCCGGGCCCGCCTCATCCGCGTCGGCGACGAGTTGGCGGTAGATGACGTCTGAGATCCGTCGCTTCAAACACCTCAGGGCTTCCATCGGGGTCTTCCCGGCCGCGAGCTTGCGCCGGTAGTAGGCCCGGCCTTCGGTGTCGTTGCGGATCTGCACGATCGCGGCGATGTGGATGACGTGGTTCATCCGACGGTTCCCTGCCCGGGATAGCCGGTGTCGGATCTGCTCACCAGAGGAGGCATCCAAGGGTGCGGTGCCGGTCCAGGAGGCGAACCTATTCCGGTCAGCGAACCGTGCAACGTCACCCACATCGGCCAAGATCCGGGAAGCCACGGCTGGGCCGATGCCGTGGATGTCCATCAGCCCTGATCCACGCTCCAGAACTGAGGTCTTCAACTCGGTGTTGATCTTCTTCAGCTTCCGGTCGATCGCGACCAGGTCGGCGATCTCCTCAGCTGTGATCCGTCGGCGGGTTTTCCCTGCCAGATCCCGCGGCTTCACCGTCGCCAACAACGCCTTGGCCTGATCGGCTGAGAGGTCACGTTTGCGCTGGCCAGGCAGCAGTTCACTCAGCAGGCGTTGGATCCGGTTCACGGTCTGCACCCGCTGATGGGACAACTCATCACGCCGATCGCACAGCATCCGGATCGCCTCGAGTGCCCCATCAGCCGACAGGACTCGCAGGTTCTTGGTGTGGACCGCGACCGCAGCGATTGAGTGAGCATCGGTGGCGTCGGTCTTGCGGTTGTGGCCGGTGTCGAACAACCGGACCCGGGCGGCGAGCTTGGCCGGCACATCCACCACCGACTCACCATCAGCCAGCAGACGTTGCGCCAACGGTCGGCCGGCACCGTTCGCGCCTTCGACCGCCCAGACCCGGTCCGGCCACTGCGCGACGTATTTCCGCACCCGCTTGTAGCCGTCGTTGTCGGTCGGATACCGGCCACCGCCGAGACGGCGACCGTGGTGGTCGACGACCTCGATCGTGGCCGAGAGCTTGTGGGGATCAACCCCGATGATCACTGATGACATCTGCTTCCTCGCTTCGATTCCGGATGGGATGAAACGGCGAGGTGGGCATTGCTACTACGAGCTGGGCAGTCCCTTCTTGAGCCACGCCTCGTCAACGGGGCCCGGCGGGCAGCAGACCAAATGAGAGCCACACCAACCGGTGGGCAGCCGCGAAGAGAGCGTCCCGCCGGGCACCTAGACCGAGTCTGGCCAGACACCGGTCCTGACCGGAAGTCTCTTAGTAGCCGCGAACCTGCCGAGATCAGGACGCGCCGAATCGGAGTTGGCACAGCCGATACGCGGTCCCCATATTCGCGACCGGGGCAGGATGTAACCGTGACCTCGCGGCTAGACACCATTGCCCCAGAACTATCGAGCGTCTTGATGGCTTGCGATCCGATCCGTTTGCGCCGCGTTGTGTGGGCCGTTGTTGCTCATGCCGCGGTCAGTTCAACTTTGAGCGAGACCCCGACAGCGCGTGCGCTCGGCTGTCTTGTCACTGGCGAGACCGTCAGCGCCGATCTGGCTGCAGCCGTCGAGCGGGTTGTCATCGGACTGGACGGGCGGGCCTTCGACGTTCATGACCGCGAAGGTGACTCGCCAAGTTACTTGGCGGCATTCTCCCGAGCGCGGGCGGCGGCTGCTGTCGGGTTCGCCATCTCGGCCGATCTGGAACACGACGCAGCCGAAGCTGTCTACGAAGCCTGGGCAGCGACTGGCGATATCGAAACCGTCAGGGCGGTGTTTGCTCTCGTCCTTCCGTAGCGGGCATCCGACGTGGCACGCTCTGTTCTGCCGCCGAGAGTGCGCCGCCGATCCGGATCGCGCGGGCTGCTTGCTTCACCCCTTGTCACTTCTGCCAAGCGCCCGGGCGGCGTCGCGCGCGAGATAGCGGACCTCGTCCTCGACAGACGTGGCCGATGCGGTGATGACGAACTCAAGACGACCCAGATCATCGCGCCAGTAGTCCCAAATGATCTGTTCGATCTCGGCTGCGGTGGCCGTAGCCAGGCCCGCGCGGGCGGCTGCCGCGATGAGGTCGCCGTGATCCTTCGCGCGCTGGGCGATGACTTTGGTGACGAAGAGGAAGCGATCATCGGCATACGCGACCTCCAACCCCGGCCTATCTGGGGCAGGGGCGTACACCTCCGGAACAGAGGGCACCCACATCCGGGCGTCCCCGTTCAGCCAGTCGGGCGGCAGTCCACGATCGGCAGCGATCTGGCGTGCGATCTCGTACACCTGCAGTTGCAGCGACAGTCCGTCTACGTCAAGCGTCCGGCGACCGTCCACGAGACCAGTCATCGCCACCGCGGCACCCCCGACGATGAACACGCGGGCCGCGACCCCATCCGTACGCAAGCGACGATCGAGCTCGGCCAGCAGCTCACCGATCTCCTCGACAGCGAATTCGTGCCGGCCCGCCGGGCTGCTCACGCCGTCACCAGATCCCGTGCTGGAACAAAGATGTTCTGCGCAGCCAACCAGGCCGGGGTCTGGGCAATGACCCGCGGCTCGTCCAAGAACGGATGGTCTGGGATCCATGCCTGGGTCAAGACGCGTTCTTGGGTCCAGGTGGGCGGCTCCAAGTCCGATTCGTCGAACGCATGCCGGACCAGCGCGGCCAGGAGCGCATCCCACCCGGGATCGCCGGTTGCAGCCGGAATGGCATCCCATGCGTCGATCACAGGACCAAGGCGATGTGACGCATCGGCCGCAATAGCGAGCTGCGTGTGATCGCGGCATTGCAGGACGATCCGCCACGCCCACTCCAACTCCCCAGCCTTCAAGCTGACGCGGAGGATGTCGGCTGCAGCGAGCGGGAACGTCAATCGCTGCGTGTGCGCTTGTGCGATACCGGCCGCAATCGCCTTGGCGCGGACGTAGAACTCCGCGTTCGGGACCGTCGCACCCGTGGCGTAGGTGGAGTACCGCGAGGCGGACGTACCCAAGGCGCGCGCGAACTGCGCCTGGCTCATGCCGGATAGCGCTGAGGCCTCTCGCATGGCCGACCTGACTGGGGCTCGGTAGTTGCTGCCCATACCAAGCATCGTACGCCTCGTTATCCAATTCGATCACGCCAAGAAGTTGCGGCAGCCGATCTCTGGTTAGCCTTGATCGCGGGGAGATGGCGACAACTTCATCGACTTTGATCACAACCGGTGAGCAGGTGCATCAGGTGCATCAGGTGACAAGATCCACGCTCAAAAGGTGACAGAGCCTCCGCGGGCACGCCGGCGATGGAACCGTCCAACCACGTTTCTGCAGGTCAGAGACCCTTTGATGGAGCCACCTGTCAGATTCGAACTGACGACCTGCTCATTACGAGTGAGCTGCTCTACCAACTGAGCTAAGGCGGCGTACGCGGCACTGCCACGCAACGCGAGGATCTTACGCAAGCCCTCGCCGATCTGGCCAAACCGCGTCAGCAGTGCAAACCGTTCGCCGGGACGACGCCGCGGAGCAAGTACGCCTCGACCGCGCCATCCACGCACGAATTGCCGGAGTGGAAGCCGGTGTGGCCATCGCCGTCGCGCGTGATCAGAACCCCTGAGGACAGGTCGTGGGCGAGGTTGACCGCCCACTGATAGGGGGTGGCAGGGTCGCGCGTGGTCCCGATCACGACGATCGGAGGCGCACCTGGAGCACCGATCGGCGGAGCCGGGGAGTCCGACTTGGCGACCTGTCCTATGCAGGAGTTCACCATCCAGGCGAATGCCTCGGCGAAGGTCGGCGACACCTTCTCGAATGCCGGATACAGCGACGGGATCTTGTCGGCCGGCACCGCACTCGGATCGTCCAGACAGTTGATGGCCGAGAGCGCCTGCATCGAGTTGTCGACGTAGTGGGCGCCGTCGCGACCGGCGTACTCATCAGCGAACAGCAGCAGATCGGTGCCATCACCCGCAAAGGCGGCCTTCAGGGCCTGGTCGGCGTACGGCCAGGACGCGCGGCTGTACATCGGCAGCAGGACGGCAACGAAGGCGTCGCCTCCAGTCAGCATCCGTGATCCGGCACGCAGCGGATGGGCCTGGACTCCGTTGACGAAGGCTTTGATCCGCGCGAGACCCGCCTCCACCGTGGCACCAAGGAAGCAGTCGCCCTGATCCACGCAGTGGCCGACGTACGCCCGCATCGCCGTCTCGAAACCCCCGGCCTGCGCCAGCACCGTCGCGTAGTTGGTCAACTTCGGATCAACCGCACCGTCGAGGACGAACCGACCCACGCGCCTGGGGAACAGGTCCGCGTAGGTGGTGCCGAGCTTGGTGCCGTACGAGGCGCCGAAGTAGGTCAGGTGCTGCTCGCCGAGCGCAGCGCGCAGGACATCCATGTCCTTGGCCGCCTCGACGGTCGACACGTGCGAGGCCAGCGGCCCGGACTCGCTCACGCAACCGCGGCCGAACGCCTCGGACATTCGCTGGTACGCAGCGCCCGCTGCAGGCGTGTCGGGGTCGGGGTCCGCGTCGAGCATCGCGGTCAACTGCGCGTCGGGGAGGCACCGGATCGGATCCGAGGTGCCGGTCCCGCGCGGGTCGAACCCGACGACGTCATAGCGGGCGCTGATTGCGGAGCCGAAGTACACCGCGCTCTCGGCGGCGAAGTCCGTCCCGGGCTCCCCGGGACCTCCCGGATTGACCACCAGCGAACCGATCCGGTGGGCCGTGTCCGTCGCCGGCACCTTCAGGAGCGAGATCGCGATCGTGGCACCGTCGGGACGTTTGTAATCCATGGGCACGGTCAGGTGGGCACAGAAGTCGCCGCTGCGACACGGTGCCCAGTCCAACGACTGGCGATAGAACGACGCCAACTCCGCCGACGGGGCCGCCGTCGAGTCGCCGACCGGCGTGGACGAAGGCGTCAAGGTCACCGTGGGCGAGGACGCGGTCCCGGGAGTGCTGATGATCAGACGAGCCACCGCCCCGGCAGCGGCCGCCACGACGAGAAGCACAACGGCGGCGATCAGCCAACGCTTCTTCATCGGGCCCCTTCCGTCACCAACCCCACCATCATGGACTCCAGTGCCAACTGCGGCGTGACGTTGAACTCCAGCAACTGCTCACGTGCCTGTTGGATGACGCCGATCCGGCGCAGATGCGCCTCGGGCGAGGATGTGGTCGCCAACCGCTCGACGTCGGCCCTCATGTCCTCGTTGATCAGCTCGCGGGCCCCGACGCCGTGCGCGATCGCATCGCGATACACACTCATCAGGTCCACCAAGGCGCGGTCGATGACGTCGCGATGACGGCGGGTGGCGCGGCGCTTCTGCTCCTTCTCGAGGTTCGACAGAGCCGGGCCGTACTCACGTGGCTTGCGGCCGCGCGGCTCCACGCCGAAGGCGGCATCCAGACTCGCCTTCTCCCGTGCGTCCAGCGCAGTCGTGGCCTCGTCGGCCTCGGCCTTGGTGGTGGCCGCCAGTTCCTCGGCGGCCTGCAGGCACGCCGCAAGCGACTCCAGACCGACGGGAATGCTCACCACCGACCGGCGCCGCGCGCGTACGCCCTCGTCCCGGGCCAACGCGCGGGCCCGACCGATGTGCCCCTGGCTCGCGCGCGCGGCCTGCAGGGCGTCAGCCGGGTTGACTCCGTCGGTACGGGTCAGGAAGTCCGCTACGTCCTCGGCGGTCGGCGTGGACAACGTGACCAGTCGGCACCGGCTCCGGATCGTCGGGAGCACGTCCTCGACCGTCGGCGCACAGAGCAACCAGATCGTCCGCGCGCCAGGCTCCTCCACCGCCTTGAGCAGCGCGTTCTGCGCCTGCTCGGTGACGCGGTCGGAGTCCTCGACGATCATGATCTGGAACCGGCCACAGGCAGGGGAGAGCGAGGCGGTGCGTACCAGTGCGCGCACCTGGTCGACACCGATGGACAGTCCTTGGGTCGAGAGCAACTGGACGTCCGCGTGACTCCCACCCAGGACGGTCCGGCACTCGTGGCATTCACCGCAGCCGTCCTGCTCGCACTGGAGTGCAGCGGCGAAGGCAACGGCGGCGTTGGAGCGCCCGGAGCCCGGAGGGCCGGTGAAGAGCCAGGACTGGCTCGGGCCGTTGGCGACAGCAGTACGCAACGTGTCGATGACGTGAGCCTGCCCGACGAGGGCGTCCCAGACGGTCACAACAAATCCTGCACGCGAGCCACGATCGCAGCGTGGATGTCGTCGATCGGCGCGCGAGCGTCAAGCACGAGGTAGTGCGCCGGATCGGCACGCGCCATCCGTACGAAGGCCTCCCGGACCCGGGTGTGGAACTCGACTGACTCCCCCTCGATCCGATCGCGCTCCTCGAACCGGCCGAAGCCCTCACTCGGCGCGAGGTCGAGGACCACGGTCAGGTGCGGGCGCAGGTCACCAGTTGCCCAGCGCGAGATTCGGTCGACATCGGCGACATCCAGCGATCGACCGGCACCCTGATAGGCCAAGGAAGAGTCGACATATCGATCGGTGATGACGACTGCGCCACGACGCAGGGCGGGACGGACGACGGTGGCGACGTGTTCGGCGCGATCGGCCGCGTACAACAACGCCTCGGTCTTGTCGTCGAGTACGCCCGTCTCAGGGCTGAGGACGAGCCGCCGCAGTTCCTTGCCGATCGCGGTCGCGCCCGGCTCACGAGTCAGCACGACTTCGCGGCCGCGAGCGCGCAGCCAGTCGCTCAACAGCCCGGACTGGGTCGACTTGCCCGCGCCCTCGCCGCCCTCGAAGCAGACGAAGACGCCCGTCTCTGCGTACGCGCCGGGGAACTCCACGACAGACAACCTAACGGGCGCCACCGACGCTTCCCGAGGGTCCATCGGCGTGCGGTCAGTCGGGGTCTTTGTACGGATGTGACTGACCAGTAACTTTTAGGGGGGCGAATCGCTTATCGTCGCCTCATGAAGAGACTTGTGACGTGCATCACCGCGGCCTCGTTCGCCGCCATCGGCGGGCTCGCCGGCGCTGCTCCTTCACACGCCGACACCGCGGCGTACACCCAACAGACCCTGCACTTCGCAGTCACGGTTGGACCCAACAACGACGTCAAGTGCGACATCGTCGGCGACCTCTATCTGCCGACAGGCGCGTCATCGGCCAATCCCGTCCCGGCAATCCTCGCCACGAACGGCTTCGGCGGCTCGAAGGACGACCTCGCCGCCGAGGGCAAGGCCTTCGCTGGCGACGGCTACGCGTTCCTCGCGTACTCCGGCCTCGGCTTCGGGTCCGCGGACGGGCTCACGCCGCCCACGTTCACCCCCGGCAGCGGCTCGACCTGCCAGATCACGCTCGACGACCCGGACTGGGACGGCAAGGCCGGCAGCCAGCTCGTCTCCTACCTCGGTGGCGCGCCAGGCATCGCGTACCTGGACTCGGCGCACACGCAGCCAGCTCCCGCGCTGACCGCAGTCACGCACAAGGCGCACGACCACAACGGCGTGGCCCAGCAGTACGACCCGGTGGTCGGAATGATCGGCGGTTCGTACGGCGGCGAGATCCAGTTCGCAGTTGCGGAGCAGGACGCGCGCGTCGACACGATCGTCCCGATGATCACGTGGAACGACCTCAACTACTCGCTGGACCCGAACAACACCGCCTCGACCGGCTCGGGCGTCCAGACGAGTACGCCGGGGGCGGCCAAACTGTTCTGGGCCGCGGGCTTCTCGGCCGAGGGTGCGATCGTGGACGGCATCGCCGGCGCGCAGGCACAGCCAAGCCGTCTGCTCCCCTGCCCGAACTTCGCCGCCTGGGTCTGCCCGGCGCTCGCGAATGCCGTGGTGACCGGCGCCCTGGACTCCACCTCGGCAGCCAACCTGCACCACGCGTCGGTGGCCAGTTACGTGCAGAACATCAAGATCCCGACGCTGCTGATGCAGGGCCAGAACGACACCCTGTTCAACCTCAATGAGGCGACCGCCACCTACCAGGCTCTCAAGGCCAACCACGTGCCGGTGAAGATGATCTGGCATTCGTGGGGCCACTCCCACGGGACCCCGGCTCCCGGCGAGATGAACCTCGCCGACCTGACCCCGGGTCAGACGTACGAGACCGACCGCGTCGTGGCGTGGTTCGATCACTACCTCAAGGGCGCGGACACCAACCTCGGCCCCAACTTCGCGTACTTCCGCGACTGGGTCAGCTACAGCGGCAACGCGGCCCCGGCGTACGCCACCTCGAACCAGTTCCCGGTCGGCGGTACCAACCGGTACTACCTCGGGACCAACGCGCTGACCAGCACGGCTCCGCTGCTCAGCGGCAGCCAGACGTTCCTGACGACGGTCGCCGGCCTGCCGACGTCCACGAACCCACTCGACGTCCTGTCGGCCGCGCTACCGCTGCCAATCCCCGAGATCGACCTCAACGGCACCTCGGCGCAGTGGAACACCGCGGCCCTCAGCAGCCCGCTGACGGTCGTCGGCAGCCCGGTCGTACACCTCTCGGTGTCTGACCCGCTCGCCGCCCTCACCCAGGGCACCGGTCCGATCGGACAACTGGTGGTGTTCGTACGCCTGCAGGACGTGGCTCCGAACGGAACCGCCTCGGACATCTATGGCTCGATCGCACCGATCCGGGTCCCCAACGTGAACGCGCCGTTCACGGTGACGATGCCGGGGATCGTGCACCAGTTCGCTGCCGGTCACACCCTGCGGCTCATCGTCGCCGGTGGCTCGACGAACTACCGCGGCGGGACCATTCCGACGACGGTGACGATCACGGGCGGTGCGGGTCAGACCCTGGACCTGCCGACGACCCCCTGACGCCGGTCTTCGCGTCCTGCGGCGTTGTCGTCGGTCGACGGGCTCCCGGCCCGCCTCCCTCCTCCGCCTTGCAGGGCGCGAAGCCTGGCGTCAGGCCTTCTTCGCTGTCTTCTTGGCAGTCGTCTTCTTCGCCGCGGTCTTCTTGGCGGCCGTCTTCTTGGCAGCGCTCTTCTTCGCCGGGGCCTTCCGGCGGGTCGTCTTCTTGCCCGGACCCTTCGCGCGCTTCTCCGCGATCAGCTCGTACGCCCGCTCTGCGGTGAGCGTCTCCATCGGGTCGTCCTTGCGCAGGGTCGCGTTCGTCTCACCGTCGGTGACGTACGGGCCGAAGCGACCATCCTTGACCACGACCGGCTTGCCGGAGACCGGGTCCGCCCCGAACTCCTTGAGTGGTGGCGTCGCCGCACGACGCCCGCCATATTTCGGCTGCGCGTAGATCGCCAGCGCTTCAGGCAACGTCATCGTGAGGAGCAGGTCCTCCGACGCGATCGTGCGGGAGTCGACGCCCTTTTTGAGGTACGGGCCGTAGCGGCCGTTCTGGGCGGTGATCTCCTCGCCGTCCTCGGCGGTGCCCACCACGCGCGGGAGCGAGAGCAGCTGCAACGCCTGGTCCAGCGAGATCGTGTCGAGCGACATGGTCTTGAACAGCGAGCCGGTGCGGCCCTTCGTACCCTTCGGCGCGTCCTCACCGACGACCTCGGTCACGTACGGTCCGAAGCGACCACTCTTCGCGACGATCGGCAGCCCTGACTCCGGGTGCGTACCCAGGGCGATCTCCTCGCCGGCCGGGTTGGCCAGCAACTCCCTCGCCCGGGCCACGGTGAGCTCGTCCGGTGCCAGTTCGTCCGGGACCGATGCGCGCTTCCCTCCCGGGGTGCCGTCGTCCCCGACGGTCTCGATGTAGGGGCCGTAACGGCCCGAGCGCAGGTCGATGCCCTCGCCGATCGGGATGGTGTTGAGATCCTTCGCGTCGATCTCTCCGGAGCCGTCGACCAGGGTCTTGAGCCCGGTGTGCCGGTCAGACCCGAAGTAGAACTCGTCGAGTTCCTTCACGCGGGTCGAGCGACCACCGGCGATCTCGTCCAGCGCGGTCTCCAGGAGCGCGGTGAAGTCGTAGTCGACGTACCGGGCGAAGTTCTCCTCCAGCAATCGGATGACCACGAACGCCACCCAGGCCGGCACGAGCGCCGAGCCCTTCTTCGTGACATAGCCGCGGTTCTGGATCGTGCTCATGATCGAGGCGTACGTCGACGGGCGACCGATGCCGCGGTCCTCGAGCGCCTTGATCAGGGAGGCCTCGGTGTAGCGCGCCGGCGGCTTGGTCTCGTGACCCTCGGCCGAGATGCTGGCGGCGCTGACCCGGTCACCCTCGACCACCGCAGGCAACCGAGACTCGGCGTCATCCGACTGCTCGTCCGCGTCGTCCTTGCCCTCGACGTACGCCTTGAGGAAGCCGTGGAAGGTGATCACGGTGCCGGACGCGGAGAACACCACGTCCTCGCCGGTGAGGGCGGTCGCGGTGAGTTTGATCGTGCTGGTCTGACCGACAGCGTCCTTCATCTGGGAGGCGACCGTACGCATCCAGATGAGCTCGTAGAGCCGGAACTGGTCGCCGCTCAGACCGGTCTGCTTCGGTGTGAGGAAGCGTTCGCCGGACGGGCGGATCGCCTCGTGCGCCTCCTGGGCACCGGCAGCCTTGGCGCCCTTCCGGACGTTGGTGGCGACGTACTCAGCGCCGTACAACTCGGTCACCTGCGCCTGCGCCGCAGCGATCGCGGTCGCGGAGAGATCGGTGGAGTCGGTACGCATGTAGGTGATGAGACCGTTCTCGTACAACGACTGCGCCACGCGCATCGCGACCGCGGAGCTCATGCCGAGCTTGCGGCCGGCCTCCTGCTGCAGCGTGGTCGTGCGGAACGGCTGAGGAGGCGTCCGCTTGTACGGCTTCGACTCGACACTCAGGACGTCGAAGGCGGCATCGGCCAGTGATGCGACCAGGCTCTCGGCGCGGGCGCGGTCCACATGGGCGACGTTCTTCGCGGCGAGCGTGCCGTCGTCGTTGAAGTCGCCGCCGCGGGCAACGCGTACGCCATCCAGGCTGTAGAGCTTCGCCGGGAACATCCTGGGCTGGTACGCCGCACCGGCGTCGAAGGAGCCCTCGAGGTCCCAGTACGAGGCGCTGCGGAACGCGATCCGCTCACGTTCACGCTCGACCACGAGTCGGGTTGCGACCGACTGGACGCGGCCGGCGGACTTGGCCTGCTGGCCGATCTTCTTCCACAGCACCGGGCTGAGCTCGTACCCGAAGAGACGGTCGAGGATGCGCCGCGCCTCCTGGGCCTCGACGAGGTCCATGTCGAGCTCGCGCGGGTTGGAGGCCGCCTCGAGGATCGCGTTCCTGGTGATCTCGTGGAAGACCATCCGCTTCACCGGGATGCCCTTCTTGGGCTTCAACTCCTCGAGAAGGTGCCACGCGATGGCCTCTCCCTCGCGGTCCTCATCGGTGGCGAGGTAGAGCTCGTCGGCATCCTTGAGCAGGCGCTTGAGTTCGGCGAGGTGGGACTTCCGGTCGCGGGACACGACGTAGTACGGCTGGAAACCGTTGTCGATGTCGACCGCCATCCGGGCCCACGGCTGGCCCTTGATGGACGCCGGGATGTCGGCTGAACTCTCGGGCAGATCGCGTACGTGTCCCAGGGACGACTCGACGACGTACCCCTTGCCGAGGTACTCGCCGATCTTCTTGGCCTTCGTCGGAGACTCGACGATGACGAGCTTGTGGGTCACGGGCGTCCTTCCACTACTGAACCGCCAACACTGTAAGAGTTCGCGCCTGCAGGGGCGTCCAGCGGGGCGGTGGCAGTGCGTCTTCGGCAAGGCGGAGGAATGAGTCGGGCCGGATGGCCCGGCGACTGACGACAACGATGCCGAGGGCGTGCTGACGCGGCGCGCAGCGGACGATCCCTACAGGCGCGAACTCTAAGGGGTCGTGTCCAGTCCTCGTGACACACGACCACCCTTGAGGCGCCAGTCACACGCTCAGAGAGGTGCGATGTGGGACGCGACCCTGGGTGCTGCGAACTCAGAGCCGACCATGAAGCGCAGCAGTGGACCGAAGGTCCCTCCGGCCACGACGCCGACGAAATGGAGGCCGGGGACCGACGATTCGAAGTTCCTGGACAGGATCGGGTTCCGTCCGGCGCGCCGGATGTCCGCGCGGAGGTCCGGGGCAAGGAACTCGAGTCGATCCACGTCGGGGCGGAAGCCCGTGGCCGCGATGACGTGGTCCACCCGGACCTCATCGGTCGACCCGCGTTCGCCGCGCAGCGTGACCACGGCCCTGCCGTCGGCACTTCGGACCCCGATGTCGGTGAGGCCGGTGCGTACGCGCGCGTTCTCCATGACCTTGTCACGCACCCACCAGCCCGACACCGGGCCCAGGTGACGGTGAAGAATCGCGAGCCGGATCCGGGTCGGCAGGAGCCTGAACAGGTCGGGATGGTCCTGACAGAGTTTGGACATCAGACTGTGCCCGATTCCGCTCTCGGGCCAGAGCAGGCGATGCCACAGCGGCACGTGCGCCGGCGTCGGGCCCGGCCAGAACTCGATCGCGCGACGGGCGAGCAGATGAACGTCCGCGCCGGCGTCGAGCAGGCTGGCGGCGACCTCGACTGCCGAGGAGCCGCCTCCGACAACGGCGACCGACTGGCCCGCGAACCGCTCGAACGTCCGATGGTCGCTGCTGTGGCTCACCACATCGCCGCCTCCGCGGAGCGGCTCCGGCACGTGGGCGAAGTGGGTGATGCCGGCGGCGACCACGAGCCGACGAGCCGCCAGGTCGGTGCCGTCGTCGAGCGTCAGCGCGAACCCGCCGTCGGCGCGCACGATCCCGGTGACCTGCCGTTGGTCCAGGTCGGGGACGAAGTGCTCCTGGAAGGCCAGTCCGTACTCGGTGAACAGCTCCAGCACGACCCGCGGGTCACGGTCGCCGTACGCGATGCCGCTCCGGGCTGCGTACTCGCCGAGCGTCCATCCCGGGACCGGAGCGCACAGGCTGGAGGCGAAGCCGTCGGACTTCAGCAACATGCCGGCGGGCATGCGGTGCGACCACGTGTCCATCGGTCGTCCGAACGTACGTACCGACAGCCCGCGGTGTTTCAGGTGGGCAGCGACGGAGAGGCCGTACGGCCCCGCCCCCACGACGGCAACATCTGTGGACACTGAGCCTCCCCCGATGGCGTGTGACATCCCATCGAGCGATGTCCGCTCGCTCTGATGGGCGCCCGCAGTTTACGTACCGGGGCGCACGCTCGCAGGGCTTTGGTGCCCTGATGCGCTGTCAGAGCCGACTGAGGAAGCCGTGGGCGACCAACTCCTGGGCCACCGGGAGATAGGTCGCTCGCGTCTCCTCGGCATCGCGATCCGTGAGTTGCGCAATCGCGTCCAGGATCTGGCCCAGCGTGAGATCGCCGTCGGACGCGCCGACGAGAGCCGCTTCGACGGTGTCTGCCTGGCGCGCCCTGCGCAGGCCCCGCTGCTGTCGGATGATCACGTACGCCGGGTCCTCAGCGCCCGGGGCACCGAGCGTCTCCTGCTGCAGGTCCTCAGCGGCGACGAGACGGTCCGCGAGCGTGATGTCCATGGCTGCGTCGCCCCAGGCGGCGATCGCCGGACCGATCGGCTGCTCAACCTCGTACGGCCACTCGAGCAGCTCGCGCCGTCCGCGACCGGTCTTGTGGAGGTTGATCCACCCGAAGCCGACGCCCTCGATGCCCTGGCGGTCCATCCAGTCGAGCCAGGTGTCGTACCGCTGCACGTAGTCCGGCGCGCCGTGCAGGCCCGCGTCCTTGAGCCAGAGCTCGACGTACGCCGCCGGGTCGAGGATCTCCCGCTGGACGACGAAGGCATCGGTCTCGTCGGTGAACCACCGGCCGAGCCGCTCGTCCCACGGGACGTCCTTGGCGATGATCCAGTTGGCGAGGATGTGGCACCAGCCGCCGTCGTTGAGGTGGTCGGGTGCTGCACGCACGATGTCCTCGACCACCCGGTCCCCCGGGAGCCCGGAATCGCGATACACCAGCCGCTCACCTGTCGCGGGGGAGATCACGAATGGTGGGTTCGTGGTGATCAGATCGAACCGTTCGCCGGCGACCGGCTCGAAGAACGAACCGTCGCGGACGTCGACCGTCACGTCGTTGAGCGCAGCATTGAAGCGGGTCATCCACAGCGCGCGGCTGTTGACGTCCGTCGCGACCACTTCGTCGCAGTGCCTGGCCAGGTGCAGCGCCTGGACTCCGCAGCCAGTGCCGAGGTCGAGCGCGCGACCGAACGGCTCGCGAATGGTCTGCTGGGCCAGGCTGGTCGAGGCCGGGCTGATCCCGAGGACGTGGTTGGCGCCGACCTTGTTGGGGCTGCCGTCCAGCCCCGGGGTGAGGTCGGACAGGACCCAGAGTTGGGAGTCGTCCGTGGCGTACGGGCGGACATCCATCCGCGCCGCGACCTGACCGACCGAAGCGCTGAGGACGCCTTCGACCGCCAGTTTGTCGATCAGGCCGGGCAGGGCTTTCTCGGCGTCGGACAGCTTGACCGGCGTCTGCAGCAGGAAGAGTCGGATCAAGGTGTCCAGCTCGTCGTGCTCGCGCGTACGTCGTCGACCCGGCAGGGTCTCGTTGCGGCTCAATGCGGCATGCGCGACCGGGCCGAGGCGCTCGGCGACGGCGTCGTAGGTGAAGTCTGCAGCGACCAGGGCGTCGCGGAGGCGTACGGGAAGGCTCATCAGGGCACTCACGCTACCGGCCTGTCCGGACGCGTGGCTCGAGACTGTCGGCGGACCGCGTCAGAATGCTCCGGTGCCCCCTCCGGACCTCGCCGCGCTGATCCAGCGGCTCGCGGACGCGCGGCCGGATCGGTTGACGCACCTGGTCCAGCGCCCGGCTCGGGACGCCGTCTTCGCGCCGTGGCCGACGTGGGTGGCGCCGGATGTCCGATCGGCGTTCGAGGCGAGCGGCATCCAGATGCCGTACTCGCACCAGGTCGAGGCCGCCGAACTGGCGTGGTCGCGCAGTCACGTGGTGCTCTCGACCGGGACGGCCTCCGGGAAGTCGCTCGGATTCCACCTTCCAGCGTTGTCGGCGATCCGGGCCGCTCGCGGGCCGCGCCAACAGCGGGGAGCCTCGGTCCTTTATCTCGCTCCCACGAAGGCCCTGGCCCATGACCAGCGGGCCCGACTCCAGTCCCTGGACCTGGACGTCCGGATCTGTGCGTACGACGGCGACTGCACCGACGCGGAGCGCATCTGGGCACGCGACCACGGCGAGTACGTCCTCTCCAACCCGGACATGATCCATCGCTCGCTGCTGCCGCGACATCAACGGTGGTCGTCGTTCCTGGGGTCGCTGGAATACGTCGTCATCGATGAGTGCCATCACTACCGCGGGGTGTTCGGCTCGCATGTCGCGCAGGTGCTCCGACGGCTTCGTCGCGTGTGCGAACTCCACGGCTCCTCGCCCACCTTCGTCCTCGCCTCTGCCACGGTTGCCGAGCCCGAAACGACCGCTGCTGCGCTGATCGGGGAGCCGGTCACAGCCGTCACCGACGACGGCTCGCCGCGCGGGCCGCTGACCACAGCCCTGTGGCAACCGCCGTTGACCTCCTTCACGGGCGAGAACGGCGCCCCGCAACGCCGGTCCGCCGGTTCCGAGACCGCCGACCTGCTCGCAGATCTGGTCGCCTCCGATGTCCGGACGCTGGCCTTCGTACGCTCGCGAGCGGGGGTCGAGTCAGTTGCGAGGAGCGCCGCATCCCTCCTTGCCGATGTCGACCCCGAACTGCCGCAGCGGGTCGCCGCCTATCGCGGCGGGTACCTCCCCGAAGAGCGGCGCGACATCGAGCACGCGCTGCGCGACGGGAGCCTGCTCGGCCTGGCTGCGACGAACGCTCTGGAACTCGGCATCGACATCTCGGGACTCGACGCCGTGGTGGTCGCCGGATATCCGGGCCGCCGGGCCGCACTGTGGCAACAGTGGGGTCGCGCCGGCCGCGGGACGGATCCGGCACTGGCCATCATGGTCGCCCGCGACGATCCGCTGGACACCTATTTCGTCACCCATCCGGACGTGCTGCTCGATGCGGCGGTGGAGGCGACGGTCCTCGACCCGACGAACCCCTACGTCCTGGCTCCGCATCTGTGTGCCGCCGCCCAGGAGCAGCCGCTCACACTCGACGACGTCGACTTCTTCGGCGAGGCGCTGCCGGATCTGCTCGATCGACTCGTTGACGACGGCCGACTCCGGCGGCGTGGCTCCCGAGGCTGGTTCTGGACCAGCGACCGGCGAGCAGTCGACGAGATCGATCTGCGGTCCGCCGGCCAGGCGGTGCAACTGGTCGAGGAGGGGACTGGCCGCGTCGTCGGAACGATGGATGGCTCCACGGCCGACAGCCAGGCACACGAGGGCGCGGTCTACGTCCATCGAGGCCAGACCTACGTCGTCCGACGGCTGGATCTGGAGGAACACGTGGCTGTGGTCGGGGTCGAGGATCCCGGCTATTCGACGATGGCTCGATCCGTCACGGACTTCAGGTTGCTGAGCACGCTGCAATCCCGGCAATGGGGTGCCGCGACCGTGTCCTACGGCGAGCTCAAGGTGTCCAGCCAGGTCGTCTCGTACCTGAAGCGCAAGCAACCGAGCGGCGAGGTCTTCGCCGAGGAGCCTCTCGAGATGCCGGTGCGTACGCTCCGCACGGCCGGCACGTGGTGGGTGATCCCGGCTGAGCATCTGTCGACCATGGCGCCGTACGACCTGGGCGGCTCGGCGCACGCGGCGGAGCACTGCTCGATCGGGCTGCTGCCGCTGGTCGCAACCTGCGACCGCTGGGACATCGGCGGAGTCAGCACGGTGCGACACCCCGACACCGGCGAACTCACCGTCGTCGTCTACGACGGCCACCCCGGAGGCGCCGGACTCGCCGCACGCGGGTTCGAGGCGGCCCGCGAGTGGCTGACTGCCACGCGCGAAGCGATCATGGCTTGCACATGTGAGTCGGGCTGCCCCTCGTGCGTGCAGTCGCCGAAGTGCGGCAACCAGAACAACCCGCTCGACAAGAACGGCGCCGTCGAACTGCTGCGCATCCTCCTCGACGGGCCCGAGGCACTAATCTGACGTCATGATCGCCCTGGGATTCGTACTCGCCGTGGGCGGCGCGGCTGCGCTGCTCATCGGGTTGTTCTCCGACAGTGGCCGCTTCGTCGGCTGGCACATCGGAACCCACACCGCGTTGGTCATTGGGGCGGCTGCGGCCGTCGCGATCATCGCCGGCGTACGCCTGGTCCGCTGGGCGGCCGTGCGCGGTGTGAAGAACGCCATGGCGCAGCGGAAGTCCGAGAAGCAGGCGAAGCGGGCTCAAAAGGACTGACATCGGTTCACCTACCGGCACGAGCATGGGCTCGGAGGCGGACCAGGCCCCCGACCATCTCAGGCCCGGGGACCGAGACGACGACGGTGACGGCATCGGGCGTCGGCTGGCAGTCCTCGACCGTCGCTCCGTTGGCCGCAGCGATCCGACCAGCCGCGGCGCACGGATCAGACGCCGTCATGAGCGCACCGGCACCGGCGAGCGCGGCAAGGTCTGCAGCACTCTGCGCGCGCCGGTGAACGACGACAAGCCCGTTGACCGTCGCCACCGCGAGACCAGCGAACAGGACCACGGTCAGCGCGACCGCGACGAACATGGTTGCCGAGCCCCGATCGGTCAACATGCTGCGCATGGCTCCTGCTCGGTCGTGGCTTCGGCATGTTGGTGGGCGACCAAGACACCGAAGGTCGTCAGGGGTGCTGGCACATCGACCGTCGCGGCGACCCGCAGTGTCGTTCCCTCTCGACTCACCGTGATCGTGGTGCCCCGAGGTCCCGACTGCCGACCACGAGCAATGGCGACCGGCTCGGGCTCGCCGCGGGCCAACGCCCGGGCCGTCTCTCGGGCTGCGTCCACCAGCTGAACCTGAGTCGAGCCCAGGCTGATCAACCAGACCATCGCCCAGGTGATCACGACCAGCAGTGGCAGCGCGGTCACCAGTTCAGCTGTCGCGGCCCCGCGGTCGCGCGTCCTCACATCCCCAACATCTGAATCACGTGGTCGAACAACGTGCGCAGCATCTCCTCGCCGAAACTCCCGGTCAGCAGTTTGAACAGCAGCATCGCCAGACCGGCCCCGGCGGCTGTGCCGACCGCGTACTCCGCCGTGGTGATCCCGCGTTCGTCCTTGATGGCCATGTCGTTCCTCTCGTTCGTGGAGTTGCCAGCCTCGGCTGTCATCGGCGCCGGGGCCACGGGGAGCCGACAGGTTGGGGACCCTCCGCGGGTCCGGGACGCCTGTGGAGGAGAAGTGGCGGATCATCGCGACAGATCCGCCATCAGACTCGCCACCAGAGGCGCCACGCCCAGACACAGGAACGCGGGCAACAGACAGACTCCGAGGGGCACAGCCGCTCGGACACCGACCCGACGAGCGCGCTCCTGCGCTCGGGCCGCGTCTTCTGCCACTAGGTCCGTGGCAGCGTGCTCAAGAGCAAGAGCTGGGGCGGCCCCGCTGTCCTGCGCCTGCTCGATCGCGCGGGCGACCAACCGGGTCGGCCGGTCCACCTCGATGTCGACCGACGACAGCCCGTACCGCCACCGCTCGACCACCCGAACGAGATCAGCCGCGTGCATCGGATCGAGTACGCCTGCGGCCGTACCCACCGCGCGGGGCGCCGCGACACCCGCGCGGGTGGCCGCAGCGATCAGCGCCACCACAACCGGCGCAGCTCCGCCCCACGACGGATCCTGGACGCCGATCTCCTTCCGGCTGCGCCGGGCGATCACCACCGCCGCGACCATGCCTGTGACCAGTCCCCACGGGCCACCGATCAGGGCGAACAGCCCGACCGCGGCCCCCATCGGCCGGAAGGGGATCGACCACGGCCGGGCCGGATGCCGCGACAGCACAACCGGCGGCGGCACCAAGGCTGCCGCGCAGCCGAGGAGAAGCGCCACAGCGACGATCACCGGCGCACCCCCTCGATGATCGACTCGAGCCACCACAGGCCCGCCCAGATCAGGGCCAGTCCGGCGCCCAGCAGGCACACCCCCGGTGTTGTCAGCAGCAGGAAGCGCCAGGGATTCCCGCCCAACCCGGATCCCATGGCCAACACACCGATCGGCAGCAGCGCGACCAGCCAGGCAGTCGCGCGAGCGGATGCCAGTTCCGCGGCAACCGTCCGATCGACCCGCGCCTGCGCCGCCAGCCCGTCTGCGACGTGACGCATGGCGACTGCCAGACCGACTCCGGTCTGTTGGGCGTAGCTCCAGGCCAGCGCCACCCAGCGGAGGCTGTCGAGCCTGGTCTCAGCCGCGAGGGAGTGCCACGCGGCCGCGACATCCAGCCCGAATCTGTCCGCCTCCACCACGCGTCGCACTTCCGGCCAGCGGTCCGCGAGCCTGGTGAGGGCAAGGCGTGTCGGAGCGCCGGCGGCAAGGTCGGCAGCGAGTTGGTCGCAGTGGTCGCGGACCTGAGCCGCCTGCGCATCGGCCGCCGCTCGCCGGCGACGACGCTCGAGGAGTGCGTACGCTCCGATCGCGCTCGCGCCGAGGACGCAGGCCGCGCCGACGAGTGGGCCGGGCACGAACAGCGCCATCGGAAGCAAGGCGATGAGCCACCCCCGCGAGACCGGACCTGGCCCGCCCGGAAGCAACAGGGCAACCGCACTCCCGGCTGCAAGCGCCGCGGGAAGGACCGTCACCGCGGGTACGCGATTTCCATGAGGCGGTCATAGCCAGGACCGCGAATGATGGCGGGACCGAACCGAATGGCGCTGCGGGCCCTCACCAGGCCGTCGGGACGGGGCTCAAGGACGGCGATCTCCTCCAGCCGCCGCCGGCCACCGACTCGAGCGACATGAAGGATCACATCGATGCCCGAGGCGCACTGCGAATGTGTCGCCGCACGGTCAAGGCCGGCCCCCATCGCCAAAGCCTCCAACCGAGCCGGTACATCGCGGGCAGCGTTGGCGTGCACCGTGCACAGACCACCTTCGTGGCCGGTGTTGAGGGCGGTCAGCAGATCGACGACTTCGGGCCCACGGGCCTCGCCCACGACGAGCCGGTCCGGACGCATGCGGAGCGCCTGACGCACCAAGGTGCGTACGTCCACGGCTCCGGCACCTTCGACGTTGGGCAATCGGGCTTCCAGCGCCACCACATGCGGATGGTCGGGCCGCAACTCGCTGGAATCCTCGACGATCACGATCCGCTCATCGGAAGGCACCATGCCGAGCAGCGCAGCCAGAAGGGTCGTCTTCCCCGAGCCGGTGCCACCGCTGATCACCCCCGCAGCGCGGGCTGACACCAACGCCTCGAGCAGCTTCGCGCCCGCAGGAGTGACGGTCCCGGCGTCGACGAGGTCCGCGACTGAGAACGCCCGTGCGCTGGGAACGCGAAGGGAGATCAGCGTCCCCGGCCGACCCACCGGCGAGAGCACGGCATGGCACCTGGTCCCGTCAACGAGACGAACGTCGACGTACGGAACGCTGTCATCGAGTCGACGATGGGCCGAGGCCGCCAGCCGCTGCGCGAGGCGCCGAACCGATTGGTCATCGGCGAAGCGGACCTCGGTCAGTTCCAAACCCTCGCCGCGGTCCACGTAGACCTCAGCGGGTCCGTTCACCAACACGTCGGTCACGCCGGGCAGGTGCAGCAGGGACTCGAGAGGACCGGCGCCGATCACCTCACGACGGACGTGGTCGTGGACCGCGAGCACGGTCGCGTCACCGACCGGACGGCCCAGTGCCCGGAACGCCGACGCCACCCGAGCGACACTCACGTCGCCGGGTTCGCGGGCGAGCCAGTCGCGTACGCCGTCGACGAGCTCGACAGGAAGATCGAGCGTCATGCGGCGCCGCCCTGCAGCCATTCCAGGACGGTCTCGACACCACGACCGAGCGGGCCGCGGCGATGTCGGAGCGGTCCGAGACCCAGGGCGACTGCCTCGTCGATCCCGCGATGGTCGCGCATCCGGACCACGACCGGGACGCCCAGATCCTCGACGACTGGACTCTGCCGACCGCGCAGGACCGCTCGGACCCGGGCCCGATCCGGGAGCTGCGTGATCAGACGCCGGGCTGAACTCACACCGTCGGCGGTCGGCCGGACGACGACGAGGACGAGGTCGCACGTTGCGAGCGCCTCAGCGACCAGCGGATCCAGTGCTCGAGACAGATCCAGCACCACGAGCTCGTTGGCTTTTCGCGCCGAGGCGATCACCTCCCGGAGCAGTTCGGGAGACGGCATCCTTCCGATCCCGCTCCACGTCAGGAACGGCAACGAACCGACGTGCGGAAGTGCCTCGCGTACGGTCCGCCCACCCAGACGGCCCGTGGATCCGTGCATCTCCGACCAGCGGACACCCGAGACCTCGGCCGTGCCGAGCAGGGCATCCAGGCCTGGTCCGAGCGTGTCCGTGTCGACCAGCAGCACCCGACGCTCGCGCGCGGCGGACTGGGCCAGCGCGAGCGCGAAGGTCGTCGCGCCGGCACCTCCTGATCCGCCGATGACGCCGACGACCAGGGCGCGGGACACCCGCCCCTCCCCCGCATCGGCCAACCTCTCCGCCAACCGGGGCGCACTCGAAGGCAGGTCGAGCACCGCCTCCGCCCCGAGATCCAGCGACGGACGGAACACGGCATCGGCCGGCGGGCCCCAGCTCGCGACCAGCACGCCACCTCGGCGTACCCATCGTCTGTCCGCCACATCGGCCGCCACGTCGGCTCCCACCACGACCATGTGGGCCCGTCGCCACTCGGCCCCCGCCCCGGCCGGGTCCGTGGGAGCGAGTACGTCGACGCCCGCGGCGGAGGCCAACCGGACCACCTCATCGCGCAGCGTCGCATTGCGGGTGAGCACCAGGGCCGAGGTCATGGCGCCACCTTGTCCGGCCGGGCCGACGGGCCCTGAGATCCGACGCACACCCTGGGGACAACGGCCGCTCCGAACGCGCTTGTGGACACACAGTGGCCCCTACGATGGCCAGGTGACCCGCGCCGCCGCGTTCTTCGACCTCGACAAGACGGTCATCGCGAAGTCGAGCGCGCTTGCCTTCACCAAGCAGTTCCAGGCTGGGGGGCTGCTCAGCCGGACCACGCTGATCCGGACCGCGTACAGCCAGTTCGTCTATGTCATGGCGGGCGCGGACCACGAACAGATGCAGAAGATGCGCCAGTTCATGTCGCTCCTCGTCACGGGCTGGGACGTCGAGACCGTACGCACGATCGTCGCCGACACCCTCCACCACACCGTCGACCCACTGGTCTACGCCGAGGCCCTCGCCCTCATCCGTGAGCACCAGGAAGCCGGCCGCGAGGTCGTCATCGTCAGCGCCAGCGGATCCGAGGTCGTCGGCCCGATCGGCGAACTCCTCGGCGTCGACCACGTGATCGCCAGCCGACTCGAGGAGAAGGACGGCAAGTACACCGGCGAGATCGAGTTCTGGGCGTACGGCTCGACGAAAGCCGATGCGATGCGCGAACTCGCCGCCTCCCGCGGGTACGACCTGGGTGCGTCGTACGCCTACAGCGACTCGGGCACCGACGAGCCCATGCTCGCCGCCGTCGGGCATCCGTACGCGGTCAACCCGGACAAGGATCTGCGGCGGATCGCACTCGAACGCGACTGGCCCACCCTCGTCTTCACCCGACCGGTCCGGTTGCGGGACCACCTGCCGAGCAACCGCGCCCTGGCCGGGCTCGCGATCGGAGCCGGCGCCGCAACGGTCGCCTTGTGGTGGACCGGTCGCCGCAACCGCGATCGCGCCTGATCAGCGCGCACAAGAGCGGTGGCGCTCGGGTCTGGGACCTGGGCGCCACCGCCGTACACATGGACCGTTGGGATACCAAGCGTGGCACGTTCCAACTGCTGCCTCGGGTTGTGTCCCCGACCGGTCAGCACCCCAGCAAGACGGGTAGATCGCAGCGTGGGTTCCACGGCCCATGTGAAGTTCTTCATCTCCATCAAACGCCGCGATCGGTGAGTAAACAAGCCTTGATTTAGGCCAGTTTGAGGCGCATGGTGGACAGCATCTGCGTGCTTGGTCCAGCAGTCGTCAGGACCGGCGAAGGGGGGATGCCTCCGCCCCCGCCGCGTACGCCTCGGCGCCGTAGAGCAGCCAGGAGTGCAGGCCGCCCGGGCTTCCCGAGGCGAAGCCACGCAGGTTCGATTCGTACTCGCGACGCAGGAACGCGTGCCCGGCCTCTGGGACGGTGAGCGACTTCTCGTCGACCCCGCGGGCGACCAGCACCAACCTCTCCACGGCGCGGGCCACGATGCCGTTGTGCGACGCGAACGGTGACGCCGTCGCGAGCCCCGCGTGCACCATCGCCGCCACCACCAGCGCAGGTGCCGACGTCGGTGCCGTCAGCGCGTTGCCCACCTCGCGCAGGGTGGTGGCGGCCTCAGCGTTGCGCGGGCGTCCGAGTTCGTCATCGGCCACCGAGCCGAGGCCGGCCAGAGCGTGTACGCGGGCGAGCGCGCGCAGGGGCTGCGTACGCAGCACCGGGACCAGAGAGAGCAGTTCGGCGGACACGCGTACGGCCGCCTGCGCGATCGCGTCGCCGCCGCTCTCGCGTACCTCCTCCAGCGTCGAGACCGAACCCTCGAGCACCGCGGAGGCGTGCGCGCCCCGCAACAGGGACTCCGCAGTCAGCTCCGGAGAGGTCTTCCGCAGGCCGCGATCGCGCAGCATCGCGTCGATCCCGTCGCGGGTGGCCGCGTACGCAGACGCGACGCCCTCCAGCGACACCAACTCAGCCATCCGGTCCGTGCTCACGAGGATGCAGCCTACGGACGGCTAGCCTGAGACAAATGACCGATCCCAGCCTGTCCTTCGGCTCCGTCGCCGCGGCCTACGACCGTGGCCGTCCCGGCTACCCCACCGAAGCCGTCGAGTGGCTGCTCGGCACCACCCCGGTCAGCGTCCTCGAACTGGGAGCTGGCACCGGCAAACTCACCGAGACGATGGTCTCGCTCGGCCACGACGTCTTCGCCACGGACCCTGACGACCAGATGCTCGACATCCTGTCGGAGCGGCTGCCCGACGTACGCGCCACGGTCGGCACCGCCGAGCAGATCCCTGCTCCGGACAGCAGTGTCGACGTGGTCATCGTGGCCCAGGCGTTCCACTGGTTCGACCTGGACAAGGCCCTGCCGGAGATCGTCCGGGTGCTGCGGCCGGGCGGTCGACTGGCCCTGATCTGGAACCATTTCGACACCCGGATTCCTTGGGTCAAGCGCCTGCAGGCTGCCCTCGGCGACCCGCCCAGCACGGAGGGGGCGGCGGTCGCCGTCAAGGTGGTCGATGACTCCGGCCTCTTCAGCGCCATCGACGACACCACGTTCAAGCACTGGCAGACGATCAACCAGGAGTCGATCCTGGACCTCGCCAACTCACGCTCGGTGGTGTCCACGCTCCCCGACGACGAGCGCAACGCCCGGCTGGTCGCGGCGAAGCGGCTCTACGACGAGTACGACCGGGGCATGGACGGGATGCAACTGCCCTACATGACGAACTGCTACCGCACGATCGCGCTCGCGAAGAACTACATCAGTAGCTCGTCCCCGATCATGCATTCCCCTGCCGCCATCACCGACACCTCGACCGCGAGCAAGTTGCCGCCGATCGCGACCGGCGACGACTCGGGCATCATCCTGATCGACTTCAACTAGACGGCGCGTTTCCGGCGTCGCACCGTGCTCGACGGCCCGCAGGCCGCCTTGCGCGCGGGCTCCTTGGCACCGCGCGCGTCTGTGCGGATGGCGTGCGCGTCATCACCCTCAGTCGCTGCCGCTAGCGTGTGAGGCATGGCACACGAGACCATCTCCAACCTGCTCCACGAAGAGCGCCGCTTCGCTCCGCCGGCCGCTCTGGCTGCCGAGGCGAACGTCAAGGCGGAGGCGTACGCCCGCGCCGCGAGCGATCGCGAGGCCTTCTGGGCCGAGGCTGCCGACCGGCTGACCTGGACCAAGCGGTGGGACCGCGTACTCGACGACGACAACGCTCCGTTCTTCAAGTGGTTCGTCGGCGGCGAGCTCAACGCGGCGTACAACTGCGTCGACCGCCACGTCGAAGCCGGCAACGGCGACCGGGTCGCCATCCACTGGGTCGGCGAGCCCCTGGAGGACCGACGCGACATCACGTACGCGCAGCTCAAGGACGAGGTCTCCCGGGCTGCCAACGCGATCGAGGAGCTTGGCGTCGAACGTGGCGACCGGGTGGCGATCTACATGCCGATGATCCCCGAGGCCGTCGTGGCGATGCTTGCCTGCGCCCGACTCGGCGCGGTTCACACCGTCGTGTTCGGTGGGTTCTCCTCGGACGCGCTCGCAACCCGGATCGACGACTGCCAGGCAAAACTGGTGATCACCTCGGACGGCGGCTACCGGCGCGGCTCCGCCTCGGCCCTCAAGCCGGCCGTCGACGAGGCGCTCATCAAGCTCGACAATGCCAACCGCGGTCTCGTGGAGAACGTGCTGGTGGTCCGCCGGACCGGTCAGGACGTTGCCTGGAACGGGGACGTCGACATCTGGTGGCACGACGTGGTGGACCACGCCTCCGAGATCCACGTGCCGCAGCCGATGGACGCCGAGCAGCCGCTCTACGTGATGTACACCTCAGGCACGACCGGCAAGCCGAAGGGCATCCTGCACACCACCGGCGGTTACCTGGCGCAGGCCGCGTACACCCACTGGGCCCAGTTCGACCTCAAGGCCGACGACGTCTACTGGTGCACCGCCGACATCGGCTGGGTCACCGGGCACAGTTACATCGTGTACGGGCCGCTGGCCAACGGTGCGACACAGGTCCTCTACGAAGGCACGCCCGACTCCCCGGAGCGCGGCCGCTGGTGGAAGATCATCGAGGACCACAAGGTCACGAAGTTCTACACCGCGCCGACCGCGATCCGCTCGTTCATGAAGCAGGGGTCAGCGGTCCCGGACTCGTACGACCTGTCCTCGCTGCGGATCCTGGGTTCGGTGGGTGAGCCGATCAACCCCGAGGCGTACGTCTGGTACCGCGACACGATCGGCGGCGGGCGTACGCCGATCATCGACACGTGGTGGCAGACCGAGACCGGTGCGACGCTGATGACGCCACTACCCGGTGTCACCTCCGGCAAGCCGGGCTCGGCGATGCTGGCGGTCCCTGGCGTCGACGTCGACGTGGTGGATGAGGACGGCACGCCGGTCGGCAACGGCGAGGGCGGCTACCTCGTGGTCACATCTCCCTGGCCGTCGATGCTGCGTACGTTGTGGCGCGACGACGACCGCTACGTCGACACCTACTGGTCCAAGTACGCCGCGCAGGGGTACTACTTCGCCGGCGATGGCGCCAAGAAGGACGAGGACGGCGACATCTGGGTCCTCGGCCGCGTCGACGACGTCATGAACGTGTCCGGCCACCGACTCTCCACCACGGAGATCGAATCGGCTCTCGTGTCGCACCCGCGGGTGGCCGAGGCGGCAGTCGTCGGAGCCTCCGACCCGGACACCGGCCAGGCGGTCGTTGCGTACGTGATCCTTCGCGAGTCCCCGGAATCCGTGGAGGGCATTGAGAAGGAGCTGGCCAACCACGTCCGCACCGTGATCGGCCCGATCGCGAAGCCGCGCGACCTGATGATCGTCCCGGAACTGCCGAAGACCCGGTCCGGCAAGATCATGCGCCGACTGCTGCGCGATGTGGCGGAGGGTCGGCAGGTCGGCGACACCACCACGCTGATGGACGCCGACATCGTGTCGAAGATCGCAGCCGGGCAGGCCACCTCAACCGAGGACTGACCGGCCTCGCCTCACGTGCTGGTGATCGTCGGGTAGGTGTAGGTGTCGTTCAGCACCGCTGCGCTCGGCCCGTACAACCGCAGGGTGACCTCAAGGGCGCCTGAGGCCGGCGACGGCAGCCAGTTCGCCTCATGACCCGCGGGCGCGGTCGCGCCGAGGAAGAGGTCCAGCGACCCGTCGGCGTTGTAGTGCAGGGGACTGCGGTTGCCGAGCGCGTAACGATGCAGGCGGTTGGGGACCAGGTAGTAGTTGGCGTCGTACATGGTCAGCGACCAGAAGTACCGCGCTGGCGGGAGCGCGCCGGCGGCGAAGTGAATCCGATACGACCGGCTGCCGTCGAGCTTCTTTGAGAACTGGTCGGTCGTGCCGACGACATAGACCGCCTCAGCCGGGCGGTTCGCCGCGAGACCGAAGACCGCCACCAGAGCACGCCACGTGTAGTCAGTGCCGAAGGCACCCGTGTCGGCGGGCGGGACGAACCAGCCGTGGTGCGCCAGCACCGAGGGCACGCCGTAGGTCGTCCGACCGTCGGAGAGGCGAGCCCGACCCTCGTTCCCTGCGGCGGCGAGGCCGGCCTTGATCGCTGGCGACAGCTTCTCGGTCGACGGGTGCAACCCGGCGCCGATGCCGACCTTGCGCAGTTCGGCGAGCACCGCACCGTCAGCAGCCGGCGGCGGGCTCTGTCGGAGCACATCGCCGAGAATGTCGAAGAATCGGAGTCCGACAGGGCGCGGCACCGAGGCGTGCCGGGTGATCACGGTCCGCGGCGCGGCGGGCCGCCACGCGGTCCCCTGACGCAACCAGCCGGAGAGTGGGATCAACCGGAATCCGTCCTGGATCCGGTGCACGGTCGGCAGGTCCGCCGCACCGTTGACCAGGGTCCGACCGGCGATCCAGATCCGGTCGTACGGAGCCCGGATCAGCGTGGCGCCGCGTGGCACCGCGCCACGCCAGCGCGGGCCGGCGATCAGGTACGTACCGGCGCCGGTGCCCGTCACCCGCGTTCCGACGTAGGCGAAGACATTCGTGCACGGGTCGAGGAACTGGAGCACGTAGTAGCGGTTCCTGGCCACCGCCGGCACGCGCAGGACGAGTGGCTGGGCGCTCAGGGAGAGGTGGGCCATCGTGTAGAGCGTGTCGGTGTTCGGCTGGACGAAAACCTGATGGTTCGGGTCGGCGGTCGCCAGATTGCGCGCTGAGCCGAACTGGTTCAGCGGAGCGTCCGAGAGGTCGTTGGGGACAGTCACGCTGGTCTGCTGCTGCCGCTGGTGCAGGAATTCCATGGGCGCGATGCCATAGGTGTACGCATCGATGCCGATCTGCTCGGCCGCCTGCACACACACGCTGTACAAGCCCGGGTCAGACGATGTCACGCCGGCGCAGTGGTCGGTGATGAAGGTGGTCAGGGTGCGCAGAGCCTGGGCCAGCGGCGCACCGGCAGGGGTCGGCGGCAGGACGGGGAGGGGCGCGGCCGTGGCCGGCGCCTGGGCGAGCCCGAGTCCGATGAACGCCGCCATCGCCACACTGACGGACCACTGCGTACGGCTGAAACGCTTCATGAAGAAATGTATACCGTAAGTCGCGTAACTTAGTTGTATTTAGGATGCCGACGAAGACGACGCTGCCCGTCGCGGGACGGGATGTCAGGTGCCGCGCGGCCGGATAGGGTACCGACCATGGCCACTGAGACCACCACGCCCACCGCCGCTGAGCCGACGATCGGCCAGCTCGTCGCCAGCGCGAGCCGGGACATCTCGACGCTCGTCTCCAAGGAGATCGAACTCGCCAAGAGCGAGCTCAAGGTCAGCGCGATCAAGGGTGGCCTCGGTGCGGCGCTCCTGATCGTGGCGGGATTCATCCTGCTGCTGTCGCTGATCATCCTGTCGATCACGATCGCGTTCTTCATCAACTGGGAGGGCCACGGGCTCTCGTTGATGTGGTCGTTCCTGATCGTCTTCGGTGGCTACGTGGTCATCGCGGGACTGCTCGGTTTCATCGGCGTGAAGAAGCTGATGAAGGTACGCGGGCCCCAGAAGGCGATTGCACAGGCCCAGCAGATCCCGGGCGCCCTGAAGCGAGGCTGACGGCGGTCGCCTACGACGCGCAGTCGCCAGTCGACACGGTGGGCCACGGCTGACCGTCGGGCTGCGAGCCGGCGTACTTGAGATACCCGTCGACCTGGCTCGCCGTGAGTGCGTACCCGGTGGAGGCGTCGGTCACGGACGCAGCGAAGACAACCCCGACGACGTGCCCGTTGGTGTCCACGACGGGGCCGCCCGAGTTCCCCGGACGGATCAGCCCGCGCAATGAGAACGTGTCACGCAGGACCGTGCCCTGGCCGTAGATGTTCTGCGACCGGAGCCGCTGTTCGGCACGGATTCGCGCCGCCTGGACATTGAAGGGCCCGTCCTCGGGGTAGCCAAGGATGGCGACCTTCTGATCGGGCACCGCACTCGTGGTGAAGTGCAGCGGAGCCCCGGCGGTGCCGTAGAAGTGCAGGATGGCGATGTCGACGTCGGGGTTGTAGTAGACGACCTGAGCGTCCACCGACGTCCCGTTGATCAGGACCGTCGGCTGACCCACACCCGCGACCACGTGGGCGTTCGTCATCAACGCACCGGGCGCGATCAGGAAGCCGGTGCCCTCGACGCCACGGCCGCACGAGTTGGCGCCGCGCAGCTTGTAGACACTGGCCCCGGCTCGCCGGATCTCCGGGTCCGCCAGGATCGCTGGATCGACCGGCCCCGTGGAGACGATCCGCTCCGGAGCGTACGGATCCAGGTACTGCGGGAAGTTGGACGACGCCATCAGATCGTTGAACCTGCGCAACAGGCCGGTGGCACCGCCGGGCATCAGGTTGTTGACCTCACCGAGGAGCGCGGAGGTGCGTACCTCTCGGGAGAACGAACCGAGTTGGAGCGATCCCTGGATTCCGACGCCGAGGGCCCATGCCACCACCAGGGCGGCCGCGGCGCTGAGCGCGGACCCGCCGATGTGATCGAGGAGGCGTACGGGCTGCCAGAGAAGCCGATCGCGCAGTTGGACGCCGACGAACTGGAACAGCGCCATCCCGATCGACGCGGACGCGATCACGATGAACAAGGCGCCGAGCGAGGTGCCGACCGAGCCGCCGTGGCCCATCACCGTCGGCGCGACCACGATGCCCAGCCAGCCCCCGAGCAGGAGTCCGACGACACCGAAGGCGCCCGCAATCAGGCCTTGCCAGTAGCCGGCGAGGGCGTACATCACCACGATCAGGGCGAGGATCCAGTCGAGGGTGTTCATCGGCCTTCTCCGTTCAGCATGTAGTCCGGCAATTCGACGAACGGCGCCTCGTCGACGTCGTTCAACCAGCCCATGTAGGCGAAGTAGCGATAGATCACGCCTCCGGTGAAACCCCAGAGGATGACGTCGTGGTCCTCGCCGATCAGGAACCCGGGCATGACGAAGCCCGGTGCACGCGGGCTGTGGACCCGGATGCGCCACTCCGGATCGCACAGGTCCTTGATCGTCGCCTTGTGGATCGCGTGCACCTCGTCGGCGCTCTTCACCAATACGGAAGTCGGTTCAGCCAACCAACCGATGACGGGGGTGACCGAGAAATTGGACGGCGGCACCCACAACGTCGGCAGTGCCCCGAGGACGTCGACGCCCGAGGGCTCAAGCCCGATCTCCTCGTACGCCTCGCGCAATGCAGCCTCGACTGGGGTCTCGTTCTTGTCCAGCTTCCCGCCGGGGAAGGAGACCTGACCTGGATGCGAGCGCATCGTGTGCGACCGCTCCGTGAGGAGCACGTACGGGCCGCCCTCATCCTCCGCGAACAGCATCAGCACCGCGGACTGGCGCGGGTTGGAGTCCGGCGGCGGCGCCCAGGCCGTGAGATCCGTGACGGCGACACCCTCGAAGGAGTCGACGACCGGCTTGAGCCACTGGGGGCGTTCGGCTCTCATGCCGCCTCACCCCGTCGTCTGGCGACAGATCGTCGCCTGACCGCGTACGCGGCGCCGCCGGCCGCCACCGCAATGCCCACGGCTGCGATGGTCAGGTCGTCGGAGGTGTGGTTGCCCGAGGAAGGTCGCGGACCGAACTGGCGGGTGACCATCGCAAGGATCTCAGCCTCGGTCTTCTTCGGGCCGGTCTCCTTGGTGAGGGTTCCGTCGGCGGCCAGGAAGTACCAGGTCGGGTAACCGAGGTAGTTGAGGGACGTGCCACCGAGGTCATCGCCCGGGTCGGCGACGAGCGGGTAGGTGACTCCCGCCGCGATCGCCTCGTTCAGCGCCGCCCCCGGAACGGTGTCGGATCCGTCGATGCCGAGCATCGGGTACTGCGCTCCGTGGTGCTTGTAGAAGGCCGCGACCGCGGGCGCCTCCTCAAGGCATGGTCCGCAGGCCGACTGGAAGATGTTGATGATGAGCGGCCCCTTGAGCGTCGAGAGGTCCACACTCCTGCCACCGCCGAGGCACTTCAGCGTGAGGTGCGGCAGCCCGCCGCTCTTGGTCTGTGCCGCTGGGCAGGACTGGATGCCGCTCCCAGCCTTCTTGGCGACCATGGCTGGCGTCGCGACATTGATGCTCGAGGCCGACACATCATCGGTATTCGACGGGCCCGCGGAGGGGGACGAGCCGCACGCCGACAGGGCGCAGACCGCGATGGCCAGGACCAGACCGTGCCTCACTAGTTGGGGCCCTCCGTACGCAGCAGCTTCGCCGCCGTCTCGTGATCGGTCGGCCCCTCGCCGTACGACGGACAGATCGACGCGAGCGGGCAAGCCCCACACGCCGGCTTCTTGGCGTGGCAGCAGCGCCGGCCGTGCCAGATCACATGGTGGGAGAGCATCGTCCAGTCGTTCTTCGGGAAGACCTCCGCGATCGCGAACTCGACCTTGACCGGGTCCGTCTCCTCGGTCCACCCGAAGCGACGCACGAGCCGACCGAAATGGGTGTCGACGGTGATCCCGGGGACGTCGAAGGCGTTGCCGAGGACCACGTTCGCGGTCTTGCGCCCCACCCCCGGGAGCTTCACCAGATCCTCCAGGCGCCCGGGCACCTCACCGTTGTGATCTGCGACCAGCGCTGCGCTGAGTTTGAGCAGGGACTCGGTCTTGGCGCGGAAGAAGCCCAGCGGGCCCACGATCGACTCGAGCGTCTCGCGCTCCGCGGCCGCCATGGAGCGCGCATCCGGGTACGCGGCGAAGAGGGTCGGCCGGACCGTGTTGACCCGCTTGTCCGTGGTCTGGGCCGACAGCACCGTGACCACGAGAAGTTCGAACGCATTGTCGAAGTCGAGCTCGCAATGTGCGTCCGGGTAGGTCTCGGCGAGCACACGATTCATCCGGCGGGCACGTCGAGTCAGGGCCAGCGGAGTCTCGAGCACCCTGCAAGGCTAGCCGGACGCTCCCACACGGATCTCATGCGAGTACGGGACCTGGGCCAAGACAGAGTCCCCCACGAAACCCGGGATGCTTCAATCCCGACACTCCCCTCGATCAGTCGTTTCCCCACGATGAGGGGTCAATTGGAGCGCATTCGAGGGCCTTTTCCAGCGCCGGACTGGCAAGGGTGGCGGACTCGGGAACATTGCGACGTTGCCATTCGCGCCAAGAAGGTCCGATGGGTGTGGGGAGCGCGAATCCCGCGGCCGTCACGTCATCCAACGGATAGACTGTCGCGCCATCGTCGCTTGACCCGAATATGGCCCATCCTGTCGTGCCGCCGAGTTGGGCAGACTTCGGGTTGCTGAACCAGTACGTCATTACGAAGACATAAAACCTGGTCATACCAAACGACTGGATGCTCGACGGCATCGGATATTGAGCCGCCGACCGAAAGGTCATGTGGTCATTCTCAACGCGACCCGTAAGGAAATGCGTCCTAGCAGTAGACAAGATGTTGGCTACCGCAGACGCCGGTACCTCCGAGCACGCCGTCTGCGCAGACGAACCGCCTCCGGGCGAGCCGCCGCATCCTGCAAGGAGGGCCGCGCACATAACGCTGCTAGCCAGAACGACCCAGAGACGGGGGATCATCGTGTTCCACTTCCTTGACGATTGGCTCGGGAGGCCGACCGGCTCTGGAGCCACTTGGGCGATCTGACCCAACACGAACTGGCCGGGAGTGTTGCCCGTCGTCGTCGCACTCCACACCAGCACCCTCAGGCTCCAGAAGGGCACGGGCGCTCTCGGCGGTACACAGCTGCCACGGTACCGACCCATGACCAGCAACCCGGCATCCCGCGCCCGAACGCCCGGATCGTCGTTCTCCACGTGGAAAAAGGTCCACGGTTCAGGAATTGGAATCTCCCCGCTAGCGGTTGTGACCTACGACACCACTAAGATTCGACACATTGCTCGTCCGGTGGACGAGTCAGACTGGGGAGGTCGCAGAAGTGGACAACGACGTACTGCGTCAGGCCGCACTGTTCGGCGCGCTCGACGACGACGCCGCGTCGGCGTTGGCGGAGTCGCTGAGCGAGGTCAAGATCCGGCGCGGAGACGTGCTGTTCCACGAAGGGGACTCCGGCGACGAGCTCTTCATCGTCCTCGACGGCAAGGTCAAGCTCGGCCGCACCTCGGTGGACGGCCGCGAGAACCTGCTCGCGATCCTCGGCCCCGGCCAGATGTTCGGTGAGCTGTCGCTGTTCGACCCGGGCCCGCGCTCGGCCACGGTCACCGCGATCACCGACTGCACGTTCGCGTCGCTCTCGCACGACGAACTCCTGAAGTGGCTCGAGGCTCGTCCGGTCGTCGCCAGCGGGCTCCTGGCTCAGCTCGCTGGCCGCCTGCGCAAAGCCAACGACGTCGTCTCCGACCTCGTGTTTGCCGACGTGCCCGGCCGCGTGGCCAAGGCGCTCCTCGACCTGGCTGACCGCTTCGGACGTACCGCCGACGACGGCGTCCACGTGCACCACGACCTCACCCAGGAGGAGCTCGCCCAACTCGTCGGCGCCTCCCGGGAGACCGTCAACAAGGCGCTCGCCGACTTCGCGTCGCGAGGGTGGGTACGCCTCGAGCCCCGCAGCGTCGTCATCCTGGACATCGAAAGGCTCGCGCGCCGCGCTCGCTGATCGACCCGTACGCAGACCCGCCGAGACTCCGGTTTCGGCGGGTCTAGTGTTTTCCCATGACTCAGTGGGAATACCAGGTCGCGCCCGTCCTCAACCACGCGGCGACACAGATCCTCAACAACTTCGGTCAGGACGGCTGGGAACTCGTCACCCTGTCCGACAACGGGTCGGGCAACTATGTGGCCTTCTTCAAGCGGCCGATCGCATGACCCCCACCGCGGCTCTGGCGGAGCTGGGCCTGACCCTTCCCCCGGTCGTCCCGCCGGTGGCGGCGTACGTCCCGGCGACCCGGACCGGGAACCTCGTCTACACCGCCGGCCAGCTGCCGATGCGTGACGGCGTCCTGCTGGCGACCGGCAAGGTCGGCGCGGAGGTCACCCCTGAAGCCGCCTACGACGCCGCACAGCAGTGCGCCCTCAACGCGCTGGCGGCCGCCGCCTCGATCGCCGGTGGTCTCGACCAGATCCAGCGGATCATCAAGGTCGTCGGCTTCGTGGCTTCGACCCCGGACTTCACCGGACAGCCCGGCGTCGTCAACGGCGCCTCCGAGCTGCTGGGCAAGGTGTTCGGCGACGCCGGCATCCACGCCCGTTCGGCGGTTGGGGTGGCGGTACTGCCGCTGGATGCCGCTGTCGAGGTCGAACTGATCGTTCAGGTCGACTGACCCATGTGGACCGGCGGGCGTTTCGGGCCGCGGGCGGAGTGCGTACTCGCTCCGAACGCGAACTTCATGACGCTCGACGGCACGAACACCTGGGTCCTGCGAGACGGTGACAGCTCGATCGTCATCGACCCCGGCCCGCTGATGGACGCACATCTCGACGCCGTCCAGGCGGTGGCCGGCGACGTGCAGCACGTCCTGCTGACCCACCACCACGTCGACCACAGCGAGGCCGCGAAGGCGTTCGGCGAGCGGGTCGGCGCGCCGGTCAGCGCGCTGGACCCCGCGTACGTCCTCGGGGGCGAGGGCTTGCACGACGGCGACGTCATCACCGCCGGCGACCTGGCGGTCCACGTGATCGGGACCCCGGGTCACACGGCTGATTCGCTGACGTTCTACGTCCCCGAGGATCGCGCCATCCTCACCGGCGACACCGTGCTCGGTCGCGGCACCAGCGTTGTCGCGCACCCCGACGGCAATCTGGGTGCGTACCTGGATTCCCTCGACCGCCTTCGCAACCTCGCCGACGAGCGCGATCTGCAGTGGATCTGGCCCGGCCACGGCCCCGTGATCGAGGATGCGCTCGCCACTCTCGACTACTACGTCGCCCACCGGAAGTCGCGGCTGGAGCAGGTCCAGACCGCGCTGGGGCTCGTGTCGTTCGACGTGCTGCCGGACGACCTGCCACGGACCATCGTCGAGATCGTGTACGCCGACGTCGATCCGATCCTGTGGGGAGCGGCCGAACTGTCGGTACGCGCCCAGCTCGCGTATCTCGGGCGCGGCTGACGCCGACGCCCCGACCCACTATCGTTCGAGCGTGACCGCCGTACGCCTGCACGTTGTCAGCGGCAAGGGCGGGACCGGCAAGTCGACTGTCGCTGCAGCGTTGGCGCTGGCACTGGCCCGCGACGGGAAGAACGTCCTGCTCTGCGAGGTCGAGGGACGCCAGGGCATTGCGAAGATGTTCGGCACCGACCCACTGCCGTACGCGGAGACACGGGTGGCCAGCGGTCTACGAGTCGGCGATGCGCCGGCGGGCACCGTGTACGCCCTCCACATCGACGCCGAATCGGCGCTGCTGGAGTACTTGAAGATGTACTACAAGCTCGGTGTCGCCGGCCGGGCGCTGGACAGGTTCGGCGTGATCGAGTTCGCCACCACCATCGCTCCCGGCGTACGCGACGTGCTGCTGACCGGCAAGATCTATGAGGCCGTCGAGCGCAACACCCGCAACAAGGGCGCGCGGACCTACGACGCCATCGTGATGGACGCACCGCCCACTGGGCGGATCACCCAGTTCCTCAACGTCAGTGAGTCGGTCGCGGGCCTGGCCAAGGTCGGGCCGGTGAAGACCCAGGCCGACACCATGACCCGCCTCTTCCGCTCGTCGCAGACCGCCGTCCACCTGGTCACCCTGCTCGAGGAGATGCCGGTCCAGGAGACCGCCGACGGGGTCGCCGACCTCATCGCCTCGCATCTGCCGGTGGGATCGATCATCGTGAATCAGGTCCGCACCGGGGTGTTGCCCTCCGACTACCTTCCCGCAGCCCTCGCCGGCACGCTCGACCGCACCGCGATCAGCGCGGACCTCGAGCGGGCGGGCCTGGACGCCACCGACACCCTGCTGGACACCTTGCTGCAGGACGGCCAGGCGTACGCCGAGCGCAGCGCCCTGGAGACGGAGCAGGCGAAGATCGTCCATGCGATCGGCCGCCCGACGTACGAACTCGACTTCATCCCGGGCGGGATCGATGTGGACGGGCTCTACGACATCGCCGCCGAACTGGTGAAGCAGGGGCTGGCATGAGCTCGCACGTACGCACCGAGCACCTCGACATCGACGCGCTGCTCGCCGACCGCGACACCCACATCATCGTGTGCTGCGGCTCCGGCGGCGTCGGCAAGACGACCACCTCTGCGGCACTCGCCCTGCGCGCCGCCGAACAGGGCAGGAAGGTCGTGGTGCTCACCATCGACCCCGCACGACGGCTGGCGCAGTCGATGGGGATCGAGCAACTCGACAACACCCCGCGACGGGTTCCCCTCGACGGGATCGCAGGCTCCCTCGACGCGATGATGCTCGACATGAAGCGCACCTTCGACGAGGTCGTCGAGGCGCAGGCAACGCCTGAGAAGGCGCGACAGATCCTCACCAACCCCTTCTACATCGCCCTGTCGAGCTCCTTCGCCGGGACGCAGGAATACATGGCGATGGAGAAGCTCGGGCAGTTGTACGCCGAGGCGCAGGAGCACGGCACGTACGACCTGATCGTGGTCGACACCCCGCCGAGCCGGAGCGCACTCGACTTCCTCGACGCTCCAGAGAGGCTGTCGAGCTTCCTCGACGGGAAGTTCGTCCGGCTGATGCTGGTGCCGGCACGCGGACCGGTACGCCTGATGAGCGCCGGGGTCGGCATGGTGACCAACGCGTTGACGAAGATCCTGGGCGCGCAGATCCTCAAGGACCTGCAGTTGTTCGTGACGGCCCTCGACACCGTGTTCGGTGGCTTCCGCGCTCGCGCGCAGCAGACGTACGCACTTCTCCAGGCTCGCCAGACGGCCTTCGTCGTCGTGGCTGCCCCCGAGCCCGACGCCCTGCGTGAGGCGGCGTACTTCGTCGATCGGCTCGCCGCCGACCGGATGCCTCTGCGGGGGTTGGTGGTGAATCGCGCGACTCCGGTCCACACTGCCGGGCTCACTGCTGCTGCGGCCGCAGCGGCGGCGGAGCGGCTGCGAGGTGGCGGTGGCATCACCACAGGCTTGCTCGACCTGCATGCGAGCCGCGAGAAGGTGGCCGCGCGACAGGTGGCGCTACGTCAGCGATTCGCCGCCGGTCACCCGACGGTGCCGACGGTGGTCGTCCCGGCGCTCGCCGGCGACGTCCATGACCTCGACGGACTCCGCCAGGTCGGCGACCTGATGGCTCAGGCCGAGACCTGAGCCGCTGCAGCCTGCTGCAGCACCGTCGACCACGATGCGACCGGACGGCTGCGCAACAGGGCGCGGCGCTCGCGCTCGGTCATCCCGCCCCAGACGCCCCATTCGATGCGGTTGTCCAAGGCCTCGGCCAGACACTGCACTCGCACCGGGCACGCCGCACAAATGGCCTTGGCCTTGTGCTGGTCAGCACCGGAAACGAAGAGTTGATCGGGTTCAGTGCCCCGACAGGCGGCCTTTGAAGACCATTCGTTGTCCCACATGTTTGCCCCCCGACAACTTGGCAATGCCGGTCAAACTGGACCGTGCCTGACTGAACATACGATCCTTTAGGTGGTCTGGACAGGTCATTAATGACTAGGTCTTGTTAGTCCGAAAGACTTAGAGTCCCCACCGCGTACGCTGTGCGCATGTCGCAACCCGGCGCCAAGACTCCCCGCGTCGGGGCCATGGCGATCATCGCTGCCGCACTCGGCGTCCTCATGGTCGGCGCTGCCCTGCCGTTCGCCGCGCTCGTCGGCTCGATGTCCTCGACGGTGGCGGAGGCGATGGATCACCTGCCTGCCAACTTCGAGACCGGCACCCTGCCACTGACGACGAAGATCGTCGACGCGCACGGCCAACTGATCGCCAACCTGTACGCCCAGAACCGCATCTACATGCCGATCACCAAGATCTCGCCGAAGATGTCGACGGCGATCGTGGGGATCGAGGACGCTCGGTTCTTCCAGCACGGCGCCCTCGACATCCAGGGCACGCTGCGCGCGTTCATCCGGAACACGGCGTCGAACGGTGCCGTCCAAGGTGGCTCATCCATCACCCAGCAGCTGGTGAAGCTGACGCTGCTCAACGAGGCGCGTACGCCCCAGCAGCGTGCTGACGCGATCGCGGACACGTACACCCGCAAGCTCAAGGAGCTCCGCTACGCGATCGCGCTGGAGCGTACGCACTCCAAGCAGTGGATCCTGGAGCGCTACCTGAACACCGCGTACTTCGGCGACGGGGCGTTCGGTGTCGAGGCCGCGGCGCGGCACTACTTCGGGATCAGCTCGAGCAAACTCAACTGGCCCCAGGCCGCATTGCTGGCCGGCCTGGTGAAGAACCCGACCGGCTTCAACCCGGCCGTGTATCCGACCGCGGCGAAGGAACGTCGGGACATCGTGCTCCACCAGCTGGGCGTACTGCACGTGATCACCAGCGATCTGGCAACCCACCTCGAGAAGCAATCGCTCGGCCTCGACATCCACCCCGTCGGCAACGGGTGCGTCGGCTCCCCGGCCGAGTTCTTCTGCGCGTACGTGGTGCGCTACCTGCAGAACGATCCGGCCCTCGGCGCCACCCCGGCCGCACGGCTCAAGCTCCTGCAGTCCGGCGGCCTCACCATTCACACCACAGTCGACCTGCGGTTCCAGGCGGCGGCCGACGCCTCGGTCCACAGGCACGTGTATGCCACCGACAATGCCATCGGTGCGCTCGCCATGCTCGAGCCGGGCACCGGCTACGTACGCGCCATCGCCCAGTCGCGGCCGATGGGGGCGAAGGCGTCGAAGGGACAGACGTTCCTCAACTACGCCGTGCCGACCAAGTACGGCGACTCGGCCGGATTCCAGGCCGGATCGACCTTCAAGCTCTTCGTGCTGTCCAGCGCCCTGATGCAGGGCTTCGCGTTGAGCACGACCTTCAACGCGCTGCCGTCGATGACGTTCCCGAACTCGGCGTTCAACGACTGCCCCGGCGACGGACTGTTCAGCGGCTCCCACACCTGGAACAACTCCACGATCAGCGGGCGAATGAACGCCTACGTCGGCACCCGCGAGTCGGTGAACACCTACTTCGCCCAGCTGGAGCAGAAGACCGGCCTCTGCGCGCCGTACAAGCTCGCTCAGAAGATGGGCGTGACCCTGACCGATCCGCCGACGCAGCGGGTGCCGACCTTCACCCTCGGCGTCGACAGCACCGACCCGCTCTCCATGGCGGAGGCGTACGCCACCGTCGCCGCGCGCGGTCTGCACTGCAGCGCGCTCCCGGTGACCGAGATCGACGACTCCACTGGAGCGGTGGTGAAGAAGTACGACCCGAAGTGTGAGCAGGTGATGCCGCAAGGTGTCGCCGATGCGGTCAACGATGTCCTCCGCGGCCTCCAGCAGCCGGGCGGCTTCGGGTATGCGAACAACCTTCAGCTCAAGATCCCCTCGGCGGCGAAGACCGGTACGAACGAGGCCAACATGTCGGTCTGGTACGACGGATACACGCCGCACCTGGCCACGGTGTCGATGATCGCTGGAGCTGCCGGCAACGGCGACTGGCTCACGCTCAACGGACAACGGCTGGGAGGCACGTACGTTGCCACGGCCCACGGCTCGACCACCGCCGGCCCGATGTGGGGCGACGCGATGAAGGTGATCCAGCAGTGGCTCCCCTCGACTGATTTCGTGAAGCCGCCGGCGAACCTGGTTTCCGGCAGTCCGGTGGTGCAGCCGACCACGACCGCGATCCCGGGGATGATCGAGCCGGACGTCACCGGGCTCACCTACGACTCGGCGCAGTCGATCCTCTCGGGGGCGGGCTACCCCGTCGTACGCGGTCCGAGCGTGCTGTCCGACTATCCGGCCGGCACCGTGGTGGCGCAGTCGCCGGCGTCCGGCGCTCCGTCCGGCACCGTGATCACACTGACGGTGTCCGCCGGCCAGGCGCCACCGTCCCCGCCGCCGACGACGACCCCGCCCACACCGACGGGCTCCCCCACGCGGAAGCACCGGCATTGAGGCCCACCAGTCGGGCAATTTGAGGCAGAATCACCCTCATGAGTGACGCCACCGCAGTTGCGCTGCGGGAGATCGACCCGGCTGAGTTGGGACGGCGGATCAAGACCGCACGCATCGAACGTCGGATGACACAGTCCGCCATGGCCGCCGAGGTCGCCTCGGTGGCCTACGTCTCCAGGATCGAGTCCGGTCAGCGCCGACCGGACATCGACGTCCTGGACGGCCTCGCCCGCAACCTCGGGATCACCACCCGCGAATTGTTGTCCGGTGAGTCCACGCCTCTGCGAGCCCGCGTCCAACTCGAACTCGACTACGCAGAACTCGAACTCAGCACCGGCTCTCCGCAAGCCGCGCGCGACCGGATCTCAGCCCTCGGCGTCGTCGACGACGAGCAGTTGGCTCACGCCGCTGTCCTGCTCGATGCACTCGCGGCCGAGGCCCTCGGCCAGGACCCGTCCGACCAACTCCGCCGGCTCTCCGAGACGGCTACGGGCTACCCGACCCTGTGGCTGCGCGCCGAAGTCGCGCTGTGCCGGGTCTTCCGCGAGGCCGGGCACATCGAGGCGGCGATCCGAAGCGCCGAGGCCGCGCTGGCGAGACATCGTGACGTCGGTCTGCCGCCGACCCGCGAATCGGTCCAGCTCGCCCTGACGCTGGCGTCGGCCTTCCATGTCGCCGGCGACTACGAGAGCGCCCTGCGGGTCTCGCGTGACACCCTCCCGATCGCCGAGAGCCTGGCAGACCATGCCGCGCTCGTTTCGGCCTACTGGTCGGCCAGCACGACGGAGTCGATGGCCGGCAACGTGACCGAAGCGCTCGACCTCGCAGATCGGGCGCTGCAGCACCTCGACGTGGACGCCGACGTCCTGAGCCGGGCCCGTCTGCTGGCCAACCTGGGCATGTTCCAGATGCGGGCACCCACGCCGATGCTCGACGAGGCGCTGTCGAACCTGCACGCCTCCAACGCCTTGATGGACAGCAGCGCCGCAACGGTGGCCGACAAGGAACGCAACCATCTCGCGATCGCGCAGGTCCATCGCCTCGCGGGCCGCTTCGACGAGGCCCTCGAGATCCTGGACCGCCTGGATGCGCGCCGCGAGACGGTGAACCCCCACGTACGCGCCGAGGCGTCCCTGACGCGTGGCCAGGCGCTCCACGAAGCGGGCCGTCCGGGAGCAGCCGAAGCGTTCGGTGCGGCCGTGCTCACGGCGTCCGCACTCGGAGTCGACCGCACCCTGACGAACTTCTGGTACGAGATCGCCAGCACGTTCGAGTCGACCGGCGACGGCACAGCGGCCATCGACGCGTACAAGCGGGCCGCGATCTCGGCAGGAGCCGTGCCGTTCAGCCAGATGGAACGCAGCACGGCCCCTGCCTAGAGCCAGGGTCAGCAGCAGAGATGCGGCCCGAGCAGAGAGAGATGCGGACCGAGCAGAGACGGCGAAGCCGCCGCGACACCTGTGCTGGACACGCCGAGAAGTCCGGTCGTGGCCACCACGATCAACCCCGCCACCGTCATACGAAACCTGGACATGAGATCCCCCTGTGCGTCTGCCGACGGTCACTGTGACCGTCCGGCAATCGCAGGGAACCCCAGATCGACGGGGCCTCGCCGCGTCAGCCTGCCCGGTTGGGGAGAACCCGATCAGGGCCGCTGCCTGTGGAGAAGATCAGGCCAATTGGCGGCGTACCTCAGCGGCCACCGCTCCACCGTCCGCACGGCCCTTGACCTGCGGCGTGACCAGACCCATCACGCGACCCATGGCCGTGGCGTCGGTGGCTCCGGACTCCGCGATGGCGCGCGCGACGATGCCGCTGATCTCCTCGGCCGAGAGTTGGGCCGGCAGGTAGTCAATGATCACGGCAGCCTCAGCCAACTCGCGTTCGGAGGACTCCGGACGGCCACCGTCGGCGAAGGCTGTCGCTGCCTCGCGACGCTTCTTGACCTCCGTGGAGAGCACGGAGATGACCTCGTCATCGGTGAGCACCTTCGCAACCTTGCCGGCGACCTCGGCGTTCGTGAGGGCGGCCAGCACCATCCGGAGGGTCGCCGACCGGACCTCGTCCCGGCCCTTGATGGCAGCGGTCAGGTCGGTACGAAGGCGTTCTTTGAGGGTCACCCGCCCATTGTGGCATCGTGACCGCGTGAGCCTCTCCCGGATTCTTGGCGCCACCGTCGGTGGCGGCGTCGCGGCCGGAGCAGCGCTCGGCGCGTACGGCTTCTGGGAAGCCCGTCAGTACGGACTCAGGCACGAGGTCCTGCCGATCCTTCCGGCGGGAGCACACGACATCCGGGTGCTGCATCTCTCGGACCTGCACCTGGTGCCGACCCAGCGCGCGAAGTTGGAGTGGGTCAGCGCCCTTGCCGATCTGGGCCCCGACCTGGTGATCGACACCGGCGACAATCTGGCCCACCGCGACTCCGTCAGCCCGCTCCTCGAAGCGTTCGGTGGGCTGCTGGACGTCCCCGGGGTCTTCGTCAACGGGTCCAACGACTACTTCGAGCCGAGCATGCGCAACCCGTTCCGTTACCTCATGGCTGACGACGGGACGCGGTACGTGGACGGGCCCCAACTCCCGTGGCGCGAGATGACCGCGGCCTTCCGCTCGGCCGGCTGGCTCGACCTCAACAACGCCGCCGGGCACCTGCTGGTCAACGGCACCCGCATCGCCTTCACCGGCGTCGACGACCCGCATCTGGAATTCGACCAACTGGCTGCGGTGGACGGCCCCGCGGACGCCACTGCTGATCTCCGGATCGGTGTGGCCCACGCGCCGTACGTCCGCGTCCTGGATGCCTTCTCCGCATCCGGGAACGAACTCCTCATCGCCGGGCACACTCACGGTGGGCAGGTGTGCCTCCCGGGCGGCCGTGCGCTCACCACCAACTGCGATCTGCCGACCGAGTACGCCCGGGGGCTACACCGGTGGAACGACTCCTGGCTCAACGTCTGCGCGGGGCTCGGCACCTCGCCGTACACCCGGTTCCGGATCGCGTGCCGACCCGAAGCCGTGATGCTCACCCTGACCGCCGCCTAAGCCGAAAAGGGGCCCTCGATTACGGCTCCAACTCAGGCCTCGGCTATGCTCCTCTGCTTGTGGGCACCGACCCACGGCGGGCTGTGGCGCAGTTTGGTAGCGCGCTTCGTTCGGGACGAAGAGGCCGCAGGTTCAAATCCTGTCAGCCCGACCAAACACCCCCTCTGACCAGCGGAAACGCGGGTCGGAGGGGGTGATTTTTTGGTGGTCGTCCGCGGGTGGCGACGTCGAGGATTCCCAGCTAGAGAAGCTGGTCGAGCTCCGCCAGCAACACCGCCGGATCGATGGAGATGTCGGACATCAACCCAGTCATGGAGCCGCCCGGTGGCACCGCAGGTCCGTCGCCGATGAGGTAGCGGTACTGCGACCCCGACACGTTGTCCACCAGTGACTGGAAGCAGTGCTTCACGAACGTGGGGCCCATCAGGTGCAGGACGCGTACGCCCGCCGGCGACCAGACCAGATTGGTCAGCGCAGCACCGTGGACGCCGATGACCACGTCGGCGGCAGCGAAGGTGTCGATCTGTTCCCGCACCGAGAGGGTGCCGGGGTCGACGCGTACGAAACCGCGGCGCTCCAGCTCAGGCCAGATCTCGGCTTCCTGGTCATAGCGACGGGTGTTCTTCGCGGTGCCGCGGGTGACGTAGATGCGAGACGCGCGAGCATCGGTGTCGCCGGTCAGGAAGCGGTCCCGCAGCCACTCGACCACCCAGGGCGGGGTGATCTCGTTGTCGTTGGGCAGGCTCGGCACCAGGAGACGCTCGGCGCGTACCGCTCCGGCGATCGAGGAGTTGATCAGCTCGTTGGAATCCCATCCGCCGAGCCGGACCAGTTCGCGGTGGTAGCGCGTCGACTGAGGCAGGAACCATCGGTCAGCCTTGTCGCCGAAGGACTGCTCGAGCACCCCGATGCGCGGCAGAACGTCGAGGAGGAAGTGGTAGTAGTTCGCCCCGCCTCCCCGGGCAGCGAGCACGGCCACCGACCCTTCGACGTCGGTGATCTCGGGAAGGCGTCCGGCGAAGTTGATCGGGTGCTCGTGCCAGCTGCGCATGTCCCAGTACTCGCTGGCAGCCATCTCGATGCCGCCGCCCGGCGTGATCACCGCGCCGAGGTCGCCGACGACGATCCCACCAGCGATCTCCAGCGTGTTCAGCGCGGGGAACTGACGGTGGCGCGCCACGTCGAAGGCCCAGTGGTCGCGCCGGATCCCGTGGACCGCGGACCGCTCCACCACCGCGACAGCCGGTCCGGGATGGAACGTGGTCGCAGAGGGTTCAGCGGCGGCCGCCTCGGCTGCCGACGCGTACGCGCGACGTGGAAGACGGCGCTCCCCCACCAGCGGCCCCGCGATGCGGCCGAGCGCGCCGATGAGGAGGCTCAGGCGCCGGTACACAAAGCGCAACATCGGCCACAAGGGCTGCAGTCGCGCGGGTACGCGGCTCAACGCTGACCCTCACGATGGTCGTTCAACGATGCCTCCTCAGGCGGTGCACCTGTCCCGTATCAGTGCGTCACACGGCTACAACGACTGACCTGCGAGAACGTGACGGACGCCATAGCCGCACCGAAGGCAGCCACGTCGGTGTCAGCATTCTTGGACGCTCGTGAAAGGCTGGGCGGCGTGGGAGTGGGGAGCAAGTGGCCGCGTACGTGCGCGCCCGAACCAGGAACGACCGTGGCTGACCACAGCCGCCTCGGTCGGGGCTGGCGCGCGCACGAGGGTCGCTGGCACCCGATCGCCCTCGAGCCGGGTCAGCCGTGCCACGGGTACGCGACTGACGGGGGGCGAGAGTTCCTGGCCCTGTACGTCACCGGCGGGACGATCTGGCTCCAGTCGGGCAGCCGAGCCTGGGACTGCGCGACCATCGACACCGTCACCCAGATCAGCGCGACGTTGCGGACGACCGGGTACGAGCTGCGCTTCGCTGATGGGTCGACCGAACGGATCCGGGTGCGGATCCCGATGTCCGTCGCCATGCGTCGCGTCACCGACGCGCGCTTCGACGTGGTCGACACCTGGTGGGATGACCTCATCAGACTGCTCCCCCTCGGCAGCGCCGGCCACGTGTCCGAGTGGGCTGTCGAGGAGTACGCCCGGTGGAGTGCAGGCTTCCCGCACACCATGAGCGGCGCCCGCCTCTGACCTGCGGACCAGCGGGCATGAGACGGACTCCCGACTCGCGTCGTACGGTCAAGTGGCAGACTGCCAACCGTGGAGCAATCGGACTCGGACAAGCTGCAGCCGCCGTCCCTCGACGGCGTTTTCGCCCGCAAGCGGCGTGAGAGGGAAGAGCGGGAGGCCAACCCGCAGTGGGTGGAGCCGTACGCCGCGCCGGCACCGCCTGCGCCTCAGCCCACCCCGCCTCCGGTCGCAGCGCCGCCCATCGTGCCCACACCACCGCCGGTTCCCGCTCCCGTACCGGACGCCGAGCCCGCCGCCGCGGCGCCCGAGGAGCAGCCCGAATCCGTCCAGCCGGCTCCCGTCGCCATCGAGCCCTCGCCAGTAGCGGCGGAGGAGGTCGAGGAGGATCACGGACAGCGTGCCAGCGAGAGCGCCGTACTCGCTCGCGTGAGTGAGGAGCCGCAGGACATCCGCGAATCTGTCAGGGCCTCGCGCGAGAAGGTTGCCAAGCCTGCGAAGGAGTCGAAGGCCCCCAAGGCGGCCAAGGAACCCAAGCCAGCCAAGGAGCCCAAGGCACCGAAAGCTCCCAAACCCGAGAAGGCGGCGCGTACGCGCCGGATCCCGGCCTTCATCCCGACGAGCATCGCGGGCGCCTGCTCCGGTGGTGTTCTGGTCGGGCTTGTCGCAGCGTTCAACCGGTGGGGCGGTCAGACCGATTCGATCAACGCGCTCGAACTGCTCGGCGCATTCGTGGCCGCGATCGTTGCCGGGTTCATCCTGCTGGTCCTCAGCCGGGTCAAGCACGGCGCAGCGATCTCGTTCCTCGGCGTCGGCCTCGTCGCCGTGGTGCTGATGTTCTTCCCGTCCGACCGGTGGCAGACGCTGACAGGCGGGATCATCGTCGTGGTCGCCACAGCCGTGGCGTACGTGGCCGCCCATCGGATCGCCCGCGAGGCGACCAGCGACTGACAGCTCCCCGTCTTGTCAGACGGCTGGCGGCACCAGCCACACCTCGTCGCCGACGCGGAGCGTACGTCCGTGTGCTCCGGTCACGCTGACCGCCACGTCCTCGGCGTGGGTACGCACCTCGAATCGGGTCTCGAAACCGACCCGGGTCGATCGCTGGATCCGTCCCGCGACCGCGCCGCCGACGGAGCGGTCGGACAGGTCGATGTCGTGGGGTCGGACCAGTCGGCCCTCCAGGGTCGTCACCGGGCCCAGGAAGCTCATCACGAAGTCGTTCGCCGGCTCGTCGTAGAGCTGGTCCGGTGACCCGACCTGTTCGATCCGACCGTCGTTGATCACGACGATCTCGTCGGCCACCTCGAGCGCCTCCTCCTGGTCGTGGGTGACGAAGACGGTGGTCACGTGCACCTCGTCATGGAGGCGGCGAAGCCAGTCGCGCAGTTCCTTGCGGACCTTCGCGTCGAGTGCTCCGAACGGCTCATCGAGCAGCAGCACCGACGGTTCGACGGCCAGCGCGCGGGCCAGTGCCATCCGCTGACGCTGCCCGCCCGAGAGCTGCGACGGCAGGCGATCGGCGAACTGCGTCAGGTGGACCAGGGCGAGGAGCTCGTCGACCTTGGCCTTGATCTCCTTCTTCGGGCGCTTGCGGATCTCGAGCCCGAACGCGACGTTCTTCGCCACGCTCATGTGCTTGAACGCCGCGTAGTGCTGGAACACGAAGCCGACGTTGCGCTTCTGCGGAGGGAGCTTGGTGGCGTCCGACCCGTCGATGCTGACGACTCCGCTGTCGGCGGTGTCGAGGCCGGCGATGATCCGCAGCAACGTCGACTTGCCGCCGCCGCTGGGGCCCAGGAGCGCCGTGAGCGCGCCGGACTGGACGGTCAGGTTGATGTCGTCGAGGGCGACGAAGTCGCCGTAGCGCTTGGTCACATTGCGTACGTCGATGGTCATGAGGAGCTCCTGGAACGTTGCAAGAAGGAGACGAGGGCGATCGCGAGCACCGCGACCACCATCAGGACGAAGGCGATGGCGTACGCCTGGTGTGGTTCGAAGTCGACCTGGAGCAGCGTCGAGATCCGCAGGGGCGCGGTCTGCGACCGCGCGAAGTTGCTGCTGACGACGAGCACCGCGCCGAACTCGCCCAGGCATCGGGCGAGCGTGAGGACGACGCCGTACCCCAGCGCCACCCGGATCGCTGGAAGGGTGATCCGCCGGAACACGGTGACCGGGCCCGCGCCGAGCGAGGCGGCAGCCATTTCCTGATCGGTGCCGATCTCCTCAAGGGTCGGGGCCACCGCCCTGAGCACGAGCGGGAAGCTCACGAAGACCGTCGCCAGCACCATCCCGAGAGTGCTTCCGATGACATCACCACGACCGAGACCGAACCAACCGCCCACTCCGTACACGAGCATCAACGCCAGCCCGACGACGATCGGCGAGACCGCCACCGGGAGGTCGATGATCGCGTCCAGGAGCCTGCGACCGATGAACCGGCGGCGTACGAGCAGGATCGCGGCAGCCACACCGAACACAGCATCGATCGCGGTCGAAATGGCGGCGACCGTGAGCGTACGTTCGAACGCATTGACCGAGGCCGGGTCGGTGATCGCGTTGAAGAACGCGCTCAGCCCGGGCTGGAATGTCCGCCAGACGAGTACGCCCACGGGCAGCCCGACCAGAAGCGTGACGTAACCGACCGCGACGAGGCGCAGGAGGTTCGGCGCGATCCGGGCACTACGCGGCCTGACCACGTCGCACCGCCCTTCTCTGAATGACCGCGAGAGCGATCAACAGGAGCACGCCAGCGACGAGCAGAACCGTGGCGATCGCGGCCGCCTGCTGAGTAGCCGCAGGATCGTCGGCGTTCTGGAGCTTGCCGTAGATCAGCGAAGATGCGACCTCGGTCTTGAACGGAAGATTGCTCGAGATGAGGACCAGTGAGCCGTACTCGCCCAGCGCGCGGGCGAGAGCCAGACCGAGCCCGGTGCAGACAGCCGGCAGCAGCGTGGGGGCCACGATCCGACGGAACGTCGTGGCCGGGCTCGCGCCGAGCGAGTTGGCCGCAAGTTCAGCGTCACGATCCAGGTTGAGCAACACCGGCTGCACCGTGCGCACGGTGAAGGGGAGGGTGACGAACAGCAGGCTGACGAACAGGCCGGCCCGAGCCCCCTGGAGGTTGACCCCGAGCGGACTGTCCACGCCGTAGAGCCCCAGCATCACGACGCCGGTGACGATCGTCGGGAGAGCGAACGGCAGGTCGACGAGGAACTCCAGGACTTTCGCACCGGGGAACCGCTCGCGGACCAGGACCCACGCGATGACGACTCCGGCAACCGCATTCACCAGAGCAGCACCGACGGAGAGGCCGACAGTGAGTTTGAGGGCGGCGACCACTTCCGGGTTGCTGACCGCATGCCAGAACGAGCTGCCCCCGTGGCCGAAGGCGTTGGCGACCACCGCTGCCAGCGGGATCAGGACGACGAGGCTGACCCAGAGGGTGACCATCCCCAACGCAAGCGATGGCCCCCGCCCCAGTCCGGGGCGAGGGCCGTACGCAACCTTCACTTAGCGCTCTCGATGGCGGTCACCAGACCATGGTCGCCAAAGAACTCGGCGTTCACCGCGGTCCAGCCGCCCAGCTGCTTGATGGTGATCAGCTTGGTGAGCGTCGGGTACGGGTCGGCCGGGTTCGCCGCACCGTTCACGGTCCCGGCCTTGACGCCGGTGAGTGCCGGGCGGAAGCCGTGCGCCGCGAAGATGGCCTGCCCGGCGGCGCTCTCGGCGAACGCGAGGAAGTCCTTCGCGCTCTGGGAAGCCGTCGTGGTCACCGCAGCCGGGGTCTGGATCAGGATGTTCTCGTTGGGCACGATGTAGTCGACGTCGGCGCCCTTGGCGCGAGCCGCGATGGCCTCGGCCTCATAGGAGATCAGGACGTCGCCGGTGCCGTTGAGGAACTGCTGCGTCGCGACCGAGCCACTGTCGGCCCGGCTCGTCACGTTCTTGAAGAACGCGGTCAGGTACGCCTTCGCCTGGTCCTTGGTGCCACCGTCGGAGATCACGTGCTCGTACGCAGCGAGGATGTTCCACTTCGCCGAGCCGGACGAGGCCGGGTCCGGGGTCACGATCTTCACGCCCGGCTTGATCAGGTCGTTCCAGCCGGTGATGTGGAGCGGGTTGCCCTTGCGTACGACGATGACGACGACGGAGTCGGCGACGATGCCCTTGGTGGCACCGGAGTCCCAGCCCTCGGCGACCTGGCCCGGGACCAGCTTCTTGAGGTCGGAACTCGTCGAGAAGTTCACGTAGTCAGCAGAGATGTTCCCGTTGGCCACAGCCTTCGCCTGGCTGCCGCTCGGACCGTACGACGCGTTGAACGAGACGCCCTTGCCCGCCGGGGTGGCCTGGAACGCCGTCGCGAGGGCGTCGTACGCCGGCTTCGGGACGCTGTAGCCGACGAGGTTGATGGAGTTGGCGCTCGAGGAACTACCGCAGGCGGTGAGCGACACGACCCCTGCGAACGCGACTGCTGCGTACTTGATCGATGCCTTCATCTGAATACTCCTTGTACCTGGGTAGATTCGTAATGACGGGTAAATTACTAGACTTTGATTTCGGACAGCAAAACGGCTGACCGAATGTTGAGACGCGCGCCCGTATGACGAGACGTGGAGCGCAACGGGAACGGCAAAGGCCCCGCCGGAGCGGGGCCTTCGATCCGTCTGGTCAGAGCTGCGCGGCGACCAGTTCCGCGATCTGCACAGTGTTGAGCGCAGCGCCCTTGCGGAGGTTGTCGTTCGAAATGAACATCGCCAGCCCGCGGTTGTCCGGCACACCCTCGTCCTGGCGGATCCGCCCGACGTACGACGGGTCCTGCCCCGCCGCGTGCAGCGGATTCGGAACGTCCATCAGCTCGACACCCGGAGCGTCCTTCAGGAGGTCACGAGCCTGCTCCGGCGTCAGACTCCGGCTGAACTCGGCGTTGACGGCCAGCGAGTGACCGGTCACGACCGGCACGCGTACGCACAGACCACTGACCCGCAGGTCCGGGATCTCGAGGATCTTGCGGGACTCGTTGCGGAGTTTCTGCTCCTCGTCGGTCTCGTTGAGACCGTCCTCGACCAGACCGCCGGCGTACGGAATGACGTTGTAAGCGATGTTCGCGACGTACTTCTCCGGCTGCGGGAAGGTGACGGCGCTGCCGTCGTACGCCAGCTCGCGTGCCTTCTCCCCCGCCGCGGTCACCTGCGAGACGAGTTCCTCGACGCCGGCCACCCCCGACCCGGACACGGCCTGGTAGGTCGACACGATCAGACGCTCCAGGCCCACGGCCTCGTGCAGCACCTTGAGGATCGGCATCGCGGCCATGGTGGTGCAATTCGGGTTGGCGATGATGCCCTGACGGGCGTCGACGACCGACTGCATCGCGTGCGGGTTGACCTCGGACACGACCAACGGGATCGACGGGTCCTTGCGGAACGCGCTGGAGTTGTCGATCACGATGACGCCTGCCTCGGCGAACTTCGGAGCGAGGGCGCGGGACGCGTCGCCGCCCGCCGAGAAGATCGCGATGTCGAGCCCGGCGGGGTCCGCGGTGAACGCATCCTCGACGACGACGGTGCGGTCGCCGAACGCCAGCTCCTTGCCGGCGCTGCGCGGCGAGGCGAAGAAACGGATGTTCGCGATCGGGAAGTCACGCTGCAGCAGGATCTGACGGACCGCGACACCGACCTGACCGGTGGCGCCGACGATGCCGACGTTGATCGGACGAGCACTCATCGGCCGGTCCCTCCGTACACGACTGCTTCGACCTCGTCGGATCCCAGACCGAAGGCGGCATGCGCGGCGTTGACCGCGGCCTCGACCTGCGGCTCGGCGACGACGACCGACACCCGGATCTCCGAAGTCGAGATCATCTCGATGTTCACACCCGCAGCGGACAACGACTCGAAGAAGCGGGCCGAGATGCCCGGCGCACTGGACATGCCGGCGCCGACGATCGACACCTTGCCGACGCCGTCGTCGTACAGGACCTTGTCGTACCCGACCTCGCCCTGCAGCTTGGCCAGCGCGCCCATGGCGACCTGGCCCTGCGTACGCGGCAGCGTGAAGGAGATGTCGGTCAGGCCGGTGGTCGCAGCCGACACGTTCTGGACGATCATGTCGAGGTTGATCGCGGCGTCCGCGAGAGCGCGGAAGATCGCTGCGGCCTCGCCGACCTTGTCCGGGACCCCGACGACGGTGATCTTCGCCTGGCTGCGGTCGTGCGCGACGCCGGTGATGATCGCTTCTTCCACGGTGTTCTCCTTGTCGGTGCTCTCCTGGGCGACGTCTTCAGCGTTGACGACCCAGGTGCCTTCCTTCTCCGAGAAGGACGAGCGGACGTGAATGGGCATGTTGTAGCGGCGGGCGTACTCCACGCAGCGCAGGTGCAGGATCTTGGCGCCCTGCGCCGCCATCTCGAGGGTCTCCTCGTACGAGATCCGCGGGATCTTGCGAGCGCGGGGTTCGATCCGCGGGTCAGCGGTGAAGATGCCGTCGACGTCGGAGTAGATCTCGCAGACGTCGGCCTTCAGCGCGACCGCCAGGGCCACGGCGGTGGTGTCCGAGCCACCGCGACCGAGCGTGGTGATGTCCTTGGTGGTCTGGCTGACGCCCTGGAAACCGGCGACGATCGCGATCGCGCCCTCGCTGATCGCAGCCTCGATCCGGCCCGGGCTGACGTCGATGATCTTCGCGCGGCCGTGCTCGGCGTCGGTGATCACACCGGCCTGGCTGCCGGTGAAGCTGCGGGCGTCGTGACCGAGGTCGTTGATGGCCATCGAGAGGACCGCCATCGAGATCCGCTCACCGGCGGTCAACAGCATGTCGAGCTCGCGTGCAGGAGGCAGCGGGCTCACCTCATTGGCGAGATCGATCAACTCGTCGGTGGTGTCACCCATTGCGGAGACGACGACGACGACGTTGTGTCCCTGCTTCTTCGTGTTGACGATCCGCTGGGCGACGCGCTTGACGCCAGCGGCGTCGGCGACCGACGAGCCGCCGAACTTCTGGACGATGATGCCCACGAATTGGTCCTTACAGCCGGTGTTGTTCGTGAGCGATTCTATCGATCAGGGCCGGATCGGCCGACCGAGTTGTGCGCGTACGAGATCAGCGGCCTTCCTGGACCTGCCAGATCTCGTCGGCCACGAGCCCGTGCGCCTGCCGATGCACCGTGTTGGCCGCGTCGGCATCGGGCGCATCCACCAGGCAGAAGATCTTGCTGTTGGCCTCGTCCACCCAGTATCTGAGGTAGTTGACGCCGTACGCCTCCTGCGTGGCCAGGTCGGCCTGATGGGCGCCGGCGACGTCATCCATCGTGACCTTGTCGCCGAGGGTGTGGACATCCATGAAGAGCGGCATCTGAGATCTCCTTGAGACAGTTCCCCCGCTCTTCATCACATACCTGCAGGACGCGCTGGCGCGGCTCCCCTTTTCAGGGTGGATGGTGATGAGACAGGCGGCCGCCTGACGCGCGCGGCTGCAAGGCGCCGGAGGGAAGCGGGCCTCGAGGGCCCGCGACCGAAGAGCAACGCAGCAGACGCGCCGTCAGGTGGCCGATCTGCGGCCGGCGAAGGCTCTTCCTAGGGTGACCTCATCGGCGTACTCGAGGTCGCCACCGACCGGCAGACCACTCGCCAGCCGGGTGATCCTGAGGCCGTACGGGCTGAGCTGACGGGTCAGGTAGGTTGCGGTCGCCTCGCCTTCGAGGTTCGGGTCGGTGGCGAGGATGACCTCCTGGACCGCGCCGTCGGCGAGGCGACGGATCAGTTCGGTGATCCGCAGCTGCTCGGGGCCGATGCCGTCGATCGGGCTGATGGCTCCTCCGAGGACGTGATAGCGCCCGCGGAACTCCTTGGTCCGCTCGATCGCCGCGACGTCCTTGTATTCCTCGACGACCGCGATCACGCTCACGTCGCGTCGCGGGTCGCGGCAGATCCGACAGGTGTCCTCCTCGGACACGTTGAAGCAGATCGCGCAGAACTTCACCCGTCGCTTGACCTCGACGAGTACGTCCGCCAGCCGCTGCACGTCAACCGACTCCGCCTGCAGCAGGTGGAACGCGATCCGCTGGGCACTCTTCGGCCCGACACCGGGCAACCGGCCGAGCTCGTCGATCAGATCCTGGACGACGCCTTCGTACGCCACGGCGCACCCCTCCCGGATCGAGTCGTCAGAGGCCGAGCTGGAACGGCGAACCCGGGGCGTCAAAACCGCCGGCGAGCGGGCCGAGCGACTGGCTCGCCAGGTCGTCGGCCTTCGCCTTGGCGTCGCGGTACGCCACCACGATGCCTGCGGCCAGGTCCTCGAGGTCCTCGGCGGTCGCGCCGACGAACTGGTCGCCGAGCTTGACGTCCGTCAACTCGCCGACGCCGTTGACGGTCACGGTGACGGCCCCACCGAGCGACGTGCCCTCGACGGTCGCCGCATTGAGGCGCTGCTGCGCCTCGGCCAACTGCTGCTGCATCTGCTGTGCCTGCTGCATCAGCGCGTTCATGTCGAGGCCGCCGAAGGGGTTCTCAGTCATGGGTCCAACCTCTCACTACTCTCGGGATCTCCACCGTCATCGTTGCTGGTGGGGGAATTCTTCGACGAGCTGCGCCCCGAGCTCCTGCTCGAGGAGCTCCGTGCCACTCATGGTCGGACCGTCGAATTCTGGGTCATCCGGGCTTGCCGCACTGTCGAGATCGACGGGTGGCTCCGGCTCCTCCGCCGGCGCCCGCATGGCCTCCTTGAGCCGATCGGCCTGGCTCGGTGCGACCTCGACCGACACCTCGGGCGCAGGCGGCTCAACCGGAGCCTCCGGCTCGCGCCCGGGTGCCGGAGTCACGACCGTTGAGCCGTCCACGATTGCCTCGATGCGCCAGTTGCCGATCAACACCTTGCTCGCGGCGTCGCGTACGACCTCGTCGTGCTTGCCTGCGAGGAACGAGTCACGCGCGCCCGCGTTCGGGAAGCCGAGCGTGATCAGCCCGTCGGCCACGGAGACGACCTGGCTGTTCTGCGACAGGTGGATCCAGGCCATCCGGCGCAGACCCTTGACCTGCTCGATCACGTCCGGCCACAACCGGCGTACGTCGGCGACTCCGAACCCTGGCTTCGAGGGCTCTGCGGCGGCCGACGAGGCTGGAGTCGGCTCCGGGGTCGGCTCAGGGCGTACGTCCGGCACGACTCGGCTGGCGATCTTCGTGACAGCGGACCGCGCGCTCCGGACCGCGTCGACGCCGGCCTCCCGGGCGGCCGCGCGTACGGCATCGACCTGATCGGACGCCGACGCAACGGCTGAGACCGCGGACACGGCGGCCTCCTCGATGATGTCCCGCTTGCGGACACGGTCGGCGGTCGCCTCGCTGTCGGCAGGCGCCGTGGGCGCCGACGGGGCAGGCACTCCTGCAGCCACGCGCCGCTCCAGGCGATCGAGGCGGGCAGCGAGCCCCTCGGTCCCGTGATCGGCCCCGGGCAGCAGCACCCGGGCGCAGACCAACTCGAGCAGCAGCCGAGGGGCGGTGGCACCCCGCATCTCGGTCAGCCCGAGCGCCACCAGATCGGCAGCCCGGGACAACTCGTGTGCGCCGTACCTGCGCGCCTGGGATGTGAGCCTCTCGGCCTGATCCTCAGCCACGTCGATGAGGCCCGTCGCCGAAGCATCCGGGACGGCGGCGATGATCAGGAGGTCGCGCAGTCGGCGCAGCAGGTCCTCGGTGAATCGGCGGGGGTCCTGGCCGGTCTCGATCACCTTGTCGACGGCCGCAAAGACGGCACCGCCATCGTGTGCGGCGAACGCGTCGATGACCTCGTCGAGCAGCGAGTCCGGGGTGTATCCGAGAAGTCCGGCAGCGAGGTCATAGGTGACGCCCTCGGGACCGGCGCCGCCCAGCAGCTGGTCCATCACCGAGAGGGTGTCGCGAGCCGACCCGGCGCCGGCGCGTACGACCAGCGGAAGGGCAGTCGGCGCGACCTGGACGCCCTCGGACTCGCAGATCTCCTGGAGGTAGCTGCCCAGCAACTTCGGCGGGATCAGCCGGAACGGATAGTGGTGCGTACGCGACCGGATGGTCGGGATGACCTTGTCGGGCTCGGTCGTGGCGAAGATGAAGCGGAGGTGCTCCGGCGGCTCCTCGACGAGCTTGAGCAGCGCGTTGAAGCCCTGCGTGGTGACCATGTGGGCCTCATCGATGATGTAGACCTTGTAGCGGCTGCGTACCGGAGCGAAGTACGCCTTCTCCCGCAGGTCACGCGCATCGTCGACACCACCGTGGGACGCCGCATCGATCTCGATCACGTCGATGCTGCCCGGGCCACCACGCGCCAGGTCGCGGCAGGAGTCGCACTCGCCACACGGATCCGAGATCGGAGCCTGCTCGCAGTTGAGGGCGCGCGCAAGGATCCGGGCGCTGGTCGTCTTGCCACAGCCGCGGGGACCGCTGAACAGATAGGCGTGGTTCACCCTGTTGGCCGCGAGAGCAGCACGAAGAGGCCCGGTGACGTGTTCCTGGCCGATGACCTCGGCGAACGTCTCGGGCCGGTAGCGGCGGTAAAGAGCGAGGGGGGCGTCCATCGAGACGACCTTAGTCGTCGCTACCGACTGTTCTCGAAGTCCTGCTCGATTGTCTGCTTCATGGTCTTCACGTAGCCGCGGAAAACGTCCGGATCCAGCGCTCTCGCCTCCCTCTGGGCCGCCTCGAACGCCTGCCGATCCACCCCGTGCACTGAGGCCATGGCAGCCCCCATCGACTTGAGCACGAGCGTCACATCGGCGTCCGCGAGGCCACTCAGCTCGATCCGTACCTCGTCCGGCGCCAGCGCCCGGAGCTGCCACCCGGCCACCCGGGCCGATGCACGCGGAGCGTCCAGAGTCCTGACGACTGCGGGATACAGGTCCGGAGCCGGTATCGGGAGGTGATCTGAGTACGACCGGGCCCAGGCAGCCGTCCCCGGATCCAGCTGCTTCGCCTCGCGGGCTGCCCATCCCTCTGCCGTCCGACCCACACCGACCACCCGTCGATGGCCGAGGCTTCCGGCGCCCGCCTGGCGTACGTGCCAGCTCGGCGACCAGTCGCCCGGAACCGTCGCGGCTGCGGCCTGGCGTACGGCCTCGTCAACGTCCGCGGTCGCGGCACCGGCGGTCAGCTTCTTGAAGAAGGCATCGCTGTCCTTGAACGTCGGCACCAGTGCCGCGAGATGCCTGGCTCCGGACAGACGGGGCGAGGGTCCGGCGACGGCGGTCGAATATCCCTCGAGCACGAGGTCGGCGATGTCCTTGGTCCTGAGATCCAGATGGGGCGACATCGCGGCAGATGCGGCAAGGCGCAGCGGATCGAGGAGCCAGGCACCGCGGGCGAGTTCGTCGAGATCGTTCACACCCCAGCGAAGATCGCCTGAATCGTCGCGCCAGGTGCCGAAGTTCTCGGCATGCAGATCGCCGACGATCGGCGCTGTCGTCGCCCTCAGCACCTCCGGCACCTGCTCGGCAACACGCGCCAGCCACAGGTAGTAGGTCGCACGGAAGAAGGTGAACCCGTCCGCCTTCATCTGGGCGTGCTTGGTCTCCAGATCGGCGTCGATCACAGGGATCTGCCGACGCAGCCACGATTCGTAGTCGTGGGTGATCTTCGGAGCGGAACTCATGCGGTTGCCTCCGTCGACGAACTGAGTTTGCTGGCCATGCTGCCGCCGGCGACGGCAACAGCGATCGAGATGAGGGCACCCAGCATCAGGGCAGAGGCCTCGCCGGGCTGCAACACGTTGAGCTGGCTGCCGACGGTGGCAGCCGCGACCGGTACGCCCAACTGAGCTGCAGCCAACAACCCGTACGGGATGGCCTGGCCCAGAAGACGCGGCACGACATGGGCGAGCGCGGCCGCGGCTCCGAGCGCGACCCCGAGCCCGATCATCTTCGGGTGGGCGCCGAGCTCACGCAGGTTGAGTTCCGCGCCGAGCCACACGAAGAACAGTGGGCCGAGGAATCCCTCGGTCAGGGCGAACAATTGCCGCGACAGCCTCCGGGGTTCTCCGATGGCGGCGACACCGAGACCGAACGCGAATCCGGCCAACATGATCGAGACGTGGGTGCTCTTCGCCAGGGCTGCGAGCGCGAAGAGAATCACCAATTGGATCCGGAGTTCGGCCGCAAACCTGCGTTCTTCGGAGACGTCATGCACCTTCTTGCGCGCGCCAGCCTTCTCGGCCGCGCGCAGGGCGAGGAAGACGACGGCCGCCGCACCGATGACGGCCGCCGCACCGCCCGCAGCCCGCAGCGCGTGCTTCGGATCGATCGCCAGCGGGAGGGCGACGATGCACAGCGTGTCCGCGATGGCGATCTGCGGCAGCAGCCCGACGACCCCGCCGCCCTTGAGACCCAACGAATCGACGATCGGCAGGATCAGGGCCGCACTCGACGAGGCGATCAGCACCGCAAACAGGGGCGCGTGGTGCACACCAGTGGCGTACGCGATGGCTGTCCCGAGAATGCCTGCGATCACGGCGACCACGACCGCCCGGACGATGCCCGACTTCAGGGCCGGTCGGATCGCGGGATCGCGTACCGGCACGTGCGTGCCGGCCACGAACATCACGAGCGCGAACCCGATGTCGGCCAGGAACGCGAAGGTGGCGTTGTCCGAATGCAGATAGTGGACTCCGGTACGCCCCAGCGCGATCCCGGCGAGCAACTCGCCAAGGACGACTGGGAGGTGCCAAGCGCGAGGGAAGGCAAGCAACGGGCCGAGGATCGCGACGAGGCAGATCACCGAGAGCTGCGCGAACGTCATCCCCGCATTCTGTCGTCCCACCGGCAGGTTTGGCTGAAGGGCCGCTGAGAATCGTGGGGGACGCAAAGGCCCCCCACGTACCCGACAGAGCTCGCTTATCCTTGCTGCCTTCCGGCCCTGGGGAGGTTCGGCGAGATGGCGCCACGTGGGGGGTTGCCCCGAGTCTAGGTGGCACTACTTCCGGCTCCAAAGCCGGATCGGTCCTGATCACCTGCGGGGCCACCTGACCCGGTCGTACGATCCTGGTGCCGCCGTTCCGAAAATGGAGAAACCCGATGCCTGGTAGGACCCGCACCCTGCGATTCGTGATCGTCGCCGTTCTTGCGCTGATGGCGCCGCTGCTCACGCCGCTCGCCGCCGAAGCCTCAGCGCCGCCGGCACCGGCCGTCGGTTCCTGCCACACCTACGACTGGAACACGTTCCTCGGAGTGAGCGACTCCTCTGCCCCGGTGTCGTGCAGTGGGCCGCACGTCGCTCGTACCGTCTTCGTCGGACGGCTGTGGACGGACGAGGCGTACTCGTCGATGCTCAACGACCCCAAGATCATCCAGTACATGGTGAAGCAGTGCCTGGTCCCGACCCAGCAGGCCATCGGCCCCTGGAAGACCGTCGCAGTCGCCGGGTACGACGGTTCCTTCTTCGTGCCGACGTCGGCCGAGTACGGCGCCGGCGCGCGCTGGTTCCGCTGCGATGTCAGCCTCCCCGGCGCAGGCCACCTCTACCCGATTCCGAACCAGCACCCGCTGGCATCCCCGTTGTCGCCGGGCCAGTCGCGCTGCATCCACCTGACCAGTCAGGGCGGCTTGCCCGTTGCCTGTGCGGCGCCGCACTCCTACCGCGCAGCCGGAGTTGTCTGGGTCCCAGGCTCCGCGTACCCCTCCCGCTCGACCTGGCTGGCTGTGGCACAGGCGCACTGCCCACCCATCGTGCGGACCTCTCGGTGGTACCTCACTGGGGTGAGCAGCGTTCGCTGGAGCGCCGGCGACCACTACCTGACCTGCTATCGGCCGACCACCACCTGACCTGCGTTTTGGTCGGCGACGGGCGGCACTTGTAGCCTCGCTCACGGATCTGTCGCCTAGTGGCCTATGGCGCACGGCTGGAATCCGTGTTGGGTTAACGCCCTCGGGGGTTCGAATCCCCCCAGATCCGCCGATGGAAAACGGCCTCTGACCTGCGGAAACGTGGATTGGAGGCCGTTCCTCATTGCAGCTAGAGCGCCGATTCACGTACCGGACGTACGCGGCCGCCATGGGCTGAAATCACCCAGCCGGCGTCAGTGACGTGAGCCGGATGCTCACCCGAACATCGGTTTCACCACCGCCCCACCGACCATCGCGCTCGTGACAACGGCTCCCGCGATCAGCGGCCCGAGGCGCAGTCCGTGCACCACTGCTGCACGCTTCCTGGACCAGGACTCCCAGGCCACAGCCAGTCGCTCGAGATCGGTCATCATCCGCTCCAACCCGCCGACAAGGCAGCCAGCGGCAGGACCGCTGCGAGCGACAACCATTCCAGAGCGGTGAGGGTGACCCGTAGGAGTGCGTTCCTGAGGCTCCTGCGGCTGACATGAACCAGCACCACCACGCCGAGGCAGGCAGCCAGGCCAGACCCGGCACGTCCGGTCCACGCAACGATCCCCGACACGGCCACCGCGGCGGCTCCGACAGCCACCGAGACCATCGACAGCAGCCGGCGAACCAAGGCGGCTGACGCGACGTTTGCGATGCCTCCCAGCATTGGCAGCAGGGCCCAGAAGGCTGGTGCGCCGGCAAGGACGGCGACTGCTGCCGTGCTGCCCCCGTATACGGCCAGCAGAACGCCGCCGAGCGCGCCGACCGCAACCGTCGCGGCAGTGTCGGGCAGTAGTTCCACCGGAGGCCCACGGTCGGCGATCTCAGTGACGGGGTCGTGATGGCGCACCAGACCGCGGGTCTCACGCCGCTCGAGGCAGATCAGGCCTCCGACCGCACCCGCTTGCTGGCTCAGCGAACGCTCGAGATCGAGCCACGTCCCGTCCACCAGCCGCGGCATCAATCGGACCGTCTCCTTCTGCCTGAGCTCCTCGGCGACAGCGGCACGAACGTCGGCCAGGAGATGCGCCAAAGGCACGTCGGCTGGAAGGGCCATCTCAATGACGCGGTCCTCGACCGCGACGCCGACCAGCAGCCTCATCGACCGAACATGGCCGCACCGCGGCGATCGGCCTCCGCGTACGCCGCCGCGGACTGCATCACCGACAACCTGGCAGAAGCGAGTACGCCCGAGAGTCGCTCGATCTCTGCATTCCAACGCGCCCGAGCCACCACGTACGCCTCCTGCGCACTGCCGATCCACTCAGTCCTCAGCGGTGACAGCTCCTGATCGAGTTGGGCAAGCCGAGCTGCCATGGCCGTGACGGTGGCGCCAAGATCGTCAGCGGTCTGAGCCAGTGCTGCCTGGGACACGACGAGATCCATCGCAATCACGCCAACCCAGCCGCGGCGCCGGCGTAGGTCTGTGCCTGCTCGACATCCGTGCGCTGAGTGATGGCCTCCGACGAACGCAGCGCGGCTTCGAATCCGTCAAGGGCTCCCACGATCTCCCGGTGTCGCTCACTCCACGTGATCTGGAACGACGAGAACGAGCGTGCACCATCTCCACGCCACCCCGTCTGGCTCTCCGCAAGGCGCGCCGTCAGCCGCCCGCCGAGACCGAGAAGGTCCGCCCGTGCCGCACCGACGAGAGCGGCCGCCCGGTCGAGCGCCCCTGTGGTCAAGCCAATCGTGTCTGCCATGTCCGTTCCTTTCGAAGACGTTGTCAGGAATGGAAGTACCCACGGTGATTCAGCCGGTCCGGGTTATCCACAGGCGTCTTCTCCCCTCTCGTGATCGGTCGGCTCGGGCCCGTACCGTCAGCCGATGCCGCCATTCGAAGTCCCCTCACCACCGTTGCGCCCCGACGCTCCACCGATGTGGGCAACGGCGGCGATCCCTGTCGTCGGCAGCCTCGGCACCGTGGCGCTGGTGATCAGCGGGGGACGCCGGCAGATGCTGATCGGGCTCGTCCTGATGATCGCCACGCTGGGGGCGATGGCCCTGCAGACGGGGGCAGCCAGCACGACGCGGCGCCGGCAGTTGCGGGCCAGCCGCGAGAACTACCGACGCGAGTTGGATCGCGTCCGCAATGACCTCGTCGCGGTCGATTCGACGAACCACGGATTGAACATCGTCGTGGGCACTGCCGTCCACGAGCCGGAGTTCACGACGTACGACGACGACCCGCGCGCCGACGCCGTGTGCGTGGCGGCTCGTGACCGCTTCCTGCAGACGTACGCCACACTCCCGGACGCACGTCACCTCCTGGATCTGGCGACGACCCGCAGCATCCGGGCCGACCGGGCACACGCACGGGCGATCATCCTCGAGGCCGCCGAGAGCCTTCCGCCCGACGTACTCGGGATCCGGATTCACACCGACGACCACGCGGCCTGGCAATGGATCGCGCTCCTTCCTCATCACGACGCCGCCGGCACGCACCGACTCCTGGTGGTCGACGGGCACCCAGCCCCCAACGTGCAGCCGCCGACGACCGTCGTTGAGGTCGTACCGGCGACAACGGCCGCGTACGAGCCGCTCCGCTGCGGTCCTGCTGAGGCGGCTGTTCGAGCCCGACAACTCGCTGCCGCACCGCTCCGGACAGCCAGCGCGAGCGCGGCCTGGACCGTCACGCTCGGGATGGGCGAGGAGGGTCCCGTCCACCTGGACCTTCGCGAGGCGGCGGACGGCGGCGTCGGCCCGCACGGACTGCTGGTCGGTGCCACCGGATCCGGCAAGTCAGAACTCCTTCGGCAGGTCCTCAGCGAACTCATCGCCACGCATCCGGCTGAGGAACTCCATCTGGCGCTGATCGACTTCAAGGGAGGTGCCGCCTTCGCAATGTTCGAGGGCCTCCCTCACGTCGCGGCGTACGTGACCAATCTGGCCGAGTCATGGGCGACCCGCCGGCTCCGCGAAGCGTTGGAGGGCGAGCTCGTCCGCCGTCAGAGCAGCCTGGCCGCTGCCGGTGCTTCCTCGGTCCGCGAGCACCCGCTGCCTCGCCTCCTGATCGTGATCGACGAGTTCACCGAACTGCTGGCCACGGATCCGGCGATGAGCGAGTTGTTCAGTCGCGTCGGTCGGCTCGGCCGCTCGCTCGGCATCCATCTCCTGCTGAGTACGCAGCGCCTGGAGGAAGGCCGCCTCCACGGGCTCGAGGCGCACCTGTCCTATCGGATCGCGCTGCGTACGTTCAGCGCGACCGAGTCCCGATTGGCGATCGGATCCCCTCTCGCTGCGGAGCTGCCGCGGCGTCCCGGTTCGGGGCTGCTGGCCGCCAGTGGCGCGCTGCAACCCTTCCAGGCACCGGATCCGGCGACGAAGGTCCCATCGGCACCGAGGGTTGAGGTCGTCTCGCTCTGCACATCAGCGACCGAGGACCTCACCGTCCTGGAGGCCCGCGTACGCAGTGCCGCGGGAGCGCCCGCGCCCCACCTGTGGTTGCCACCGCTGAATGCCCCGCCCGTACTCGCGGACCTCCCGGTCGGCGGCCGGATGCATGCCACCATCGGCATCGTCGACCGACCCCGCGACCAGCGGATCGACGCACTCAACCTCGACCTGACCGGAGCCGGAGGTCACGTCGCCGTCGTCGGTGGACCCCGGACCGGCAAGTCGACAGCACTGCGAACGCTCGCGGCCGCCCTTCGCCGGAGCACACCTGACGTACGTCTGCTGGCTCTTGACCTCACGGGCGGCCTGGCTGGAGCACTGCCGGCTGAGCGCATCGCCACCGCGCAGACGCCCGAGCGTGTGGATCGACTGTTACGCCATCTGCGCAGGAGGTGCGAGACGGGCGCGTCGCCGCCGATCGTGCTGCTGATCGACTCGTGGAGCGCGATCCGCGACAACTACCGCTGGATGGATTCGCTGCACCAGATTGCCGAGCGGGGGCTTGCCGCGGACATCCACCTCGCGGTCGCGACCCACCGCTGGTCCGATCTGCGCCCGGCCGTACGCGATCTTTTCGGAAGCCGGATCGAGCTCCGTCTCGGCGACCCGCTCGAGAGCGAGGTCAACCGACACCTCGCAGCGGGTGTGCCCCGCAAACCCGGGCACGGATTGATCGCTCCCGGCTTCGCCATCCAGCTCGCGCTAGATTCGGGCGTGTGATCTTCAAGAGAGTCGGCGACGGGAAGCCCTACCCCGAGCATGGCCTCTCGGCTGGTCAGTGGGCGACGATCCCGCCGACGCAGGTGCGTCTGGATCAACTCGTCACGACCAAGGAATGGCTCCAGCTGAATTCGCTCCTGGACGATGACTCCACGTTCTACGGGGATCTCTTCGCGCACGTCGTGTCATGGCGCGGCGAGCTGTATCTCGAGGACGGGCTGCACCGGGCGCTGCGCGCTGCCCTGCAGCAGCGGCACGTCGTACACGCTCGCGTGCACGTGCTGGCGGAGCCGCGCTAGCCACTCTGTCTCCACAGCGCCCTCTGCACGGCCCATTGTCCACAGGCCCGCTGCGGGCGGCCGGTTGCCGTCGGCGGTACGGCGTTTGATCGCTCCCGTTCACCAACGAACGGAGCCTTGTGTACGCCACCATCACCGACCTCAGAGACCGCGCTCGAGCACTCGAGGACTCTGCGGACCGACTCGCCCATCGAGTCGGCACGATCGCCTGGCAAGGGACCGCCGCCGACGCCATGCGCCGACGGGCCGGCACCGCGATCGCCGAACTCAGGCGCTGCGCCCGTCTCCATGACGATGCCGCAGCCGTGCTGGAACGGCACCATCAGGCGGCGCTCATGAACCCCGTCGGGCACATGGCCGACGAAGCGGTGGGTGCCGTCGACGGCCTCGCGTCCTTGGTCGGAGGACTCCTGTGAGCGAGACACCGGCCGAGATCACAGGAGTACGCGGTGGAGTGCTGGCCTTGCAGACCGATGACCTCAAACGCTTGGCCGGCGAGCTCGGCGACGCGGCCTGGCAGCTGACCCGGTGGGCTGGATCGGACGCGATCGGAATGGTCGAACCAGCATTGATCGCGTCCGCTCCACTCTCCCCGAGCACGTACGTGGACGCCGAACGTGCGGTCCTTTCCGCCGTCAGCCATCTCGGGACGGCGGCGCTCGAGTGGGGAGTCCTGGCCGGCTTGGTGGAGACGGTCGGGCAATGGTTCGGCGGAGGCGATGACGAGGTACGGCGCCTTCTCGAAACCGAGCTGGGCCGGGTCATCGGTGCCGGCCTCCGCACCGTTCCCGGTCTGGTGGTCCTCGGTTCACTGCCAGTTGCCGCAGGAGGCGCGGTCTGGTGGATGTCCTCCACCCCGGAGGAACGAGCCCGTGCCCGACGAGGTCTTGAGCGGACGCTCGCACAGCGCCCCGAGCTCGTGCGGGACACCACCGCGACCCTCGACGGCATTCTCGGCGGCTGGGGAACAGGACCCGGTGGCGGTGCTGCGGGCGTCGCGGCGGGGATCTATCTCGACGAGGGCGACGCCCGGGTCGAACGCCATGCCACTGCGATCGCCGAGAGTCGCAGGCAACCGCATTGCGTCGCGGATGTCGTGCGTCATCTCCGGGAACTGAGCGACGCTCCGGACCCGGGCCTCATCGAGATCCAGTCGTGGCGAGACGGGCACGGGCAGACGCGGCACGTGGTCTATCTGCCGGGCACCGACGATCTGAACCCGCTCTCATCCGACAGCGACATCCGCGACGTCCAGGAGGATCTCCGGGTCGCCAGCGGCCAGCACTCGGCGTACCTCGAGGGTGTTGAGAAGGCGATGCGCGAGGCTGGGATCTCTCCCCACGATCCGGTGCTGATCGCCGGACACAGCCTCGGCGGGATGGTCGCTGCGAAAGCTCTCAGCGAAGGCACCTCGTTCAACGTGACGAACGTGATCACGGCGGGTTCGCCGACCGCGGTCGAACGTGGCTTTCCGACGACGAGCCACGTCTTGTCGTTGGAATCCAGCGGAGACATCGTGCCGCAGCTCGAGGGTCAGCGAAACCGCGTCAGCCCTCAACAAACGACCGTGACCTTCGCCAGTGGCGAGGACACGATCGTCGGCAACCACCAGGTGAGCACGTACGAGCGGGGCGCCGCAGCGGTGGACGCCAGCCGCGACGCGGCCGTACGCACAGCCGTCGAGGCAATCGCACCCTTCTTCGCCCAGGGTGGCGACGTGTCCGACTCCGTCTTCAGGGTGACCCGAGCGGCTACGCCAGATCGTGGATGAACTCCTGCAGCTGGGTCAGATTCCTGCACTCGACCATGTCGACGATGTTGCCGTACGCGGTCGCCTCGGAGTCACCGGTGTCCCACTGGCGCCGGACCTCGGGGTTGAGCCAGAAGGCGTGGCGGGTTGCGCCCACCATCGCCCGGAGGTCGTTCAGAGCCAGGTCGGAGTAATTGGAGCGGGCATCGCCCAGGATGAGCAGCGCCGTCTTCGGGGTCAGCGCGTCGAAGTGCTCATTGCGGAACTGAGCGAAGGCCCGACCGTAGTTGGTACGGCCCACGCGGGCCGCGTGCTCGGACGAGGCGACCAGGCGCTCCATCGTGTCGACCACATCGCCGCCGGCCTTGAATTCTCCGGTGACCTCGTGGAGTCGGTCGACGAACGTGAAGGCGCGGACCCGCGTGAACGCCTCCTGGAGCGCAAACACGAGCAGCAGCGTGAAGGACGCGAAGTTCGCCACCGAGCCGGAGACGTCACAGAGCACGACGAGTTCGTTGCGATGGGGGCGCTTGGGCTTGTGGTGGGTCTCCAGCGGCACCCCGCCGTACGCCAACGAGGCCCGGACGGTGCGCCGGAAGTCGAGCGGCCCCCGTCGCCTGGCGTGCTGCTCGCGCGCAAGACGCGTCGCGAGCCGACGGGCGAGCGGGTAGACCTCGGCACGAAGTTCCTCGATGTCGGTGCGCCGCATCGAGAGGAAGTCGAGCCTGTCGATCGACGGCCGGACCGTGATCCGGGCGACGTGATCGGGGCCCTTCTCCTCCGCGATCCGGCGCCGGGCATCAGCCTCGACCAGACCGGTGAACTGTCCGAGACGACGCGAAGCCGTACGCTCCGCCTCCTCGCGCGTCCAACCGGCGGCCATCAGGCCCTCGACGAGTTGGCCGATCAACTCATCGGCATCGATCCGCCGCAGGGCCGTGTACGACGACCAGGAGGACAGACCCGGACCCCGACCCGGCATCGCACCCAACTGCGCCATCGCCTGTGCAGCGAGCTCGCGCATCCGGTCGGTGTCCCCGGCCTCGGCAGCTTCCATCAGGGCTTCGCGCAGTTCGCCAACGACCGCCGCGGTGGTTGCCGCCGCATCCTCATCGGCAAGGCTCGGGTCCTGCGCCCGCGTCCCGTCCCCGACGAGACGCGGGAAGTAGAGGTCGAAGAGCGACTCGAAGGTGGCCCGGTTCGACTGGCGCTTCACCAGCGTCGCGGCGTATACGTCACGCACGGTGTCGCGGGATGACCAAGCCACCGCCGAGAGGGCCGAGACCGCGTCGAGGTCCTCGGAGAGCGAGACCGGCAGGCCGGCGGCGCGCAGCGCCTCCAGGAATGCGACGTGCCGGTCGAGCAGGCTCATCGACGTTTGCGGCTGTCGTGACTCGGCAGTCGCAACTCGCGAGCAGCGCGGTCCTGGTCCGAGGCGTGCTTGAGGACGACGCCGAGGGTCGTGTCGATCGCCTCGTCGTCGAGCGACCGGATCTGAAGGGCGATCAGCGTCCGCGCCCAGTCGACGGACTCCGCGATCGACGGCGACTTCTTGAGCTCGAGTTCGCGCAGTCGAGCCACCACGGTGACCAACTGACGAGCCACCTTGTCGGAGAGTTCCGGCACCTGGCTGGTGATGATCTCCCGCTCACGCTCGGCGCTCGGGTAGTCGAGGTACAGGTAAAGGCAGCGTCGCTTCAGCGCCTCCGACAACTCGCGGGCGGCGTTCGAGGTCAGCACCACGTACGGCCGATGGACGGCCTCGATCGTGCCGAGTTCGGGGATGGTCACCTGGAAGTCCGAGAGCACCTCCAGCAACAGGCCTTCCACCTCGACATCGGTCTTGTCGACCTCGTCGATCAACAGCACCGTCGGCGTAGGTCGGCGGATCGCCGTCAGCAACGGGCGCGAGAGCAGGAACTCGTCGCTGAAGATGTCGTCGCGGGCGTCGTCCCAGGACGCATCACTGGCCTGGATCCGGAGCAACTGCTTCTTGTAGTTCCACTCGTACAGTGCCCGAGCCTCGTCCAGACCCTCGTAGCACTGCAGACGGATGAGTTCCGCGCCCGTCGCGCGAGCAACCGCCTTGGCGAACTCGGTCTTGCCGACACCGGCCGGACCCTCGAGCAGGAGCGGCTTCCCGACAGCCCCCGCAAGGAAGGCAGTGGTCGCTGTCGCCTGGTCGGCGAGGTACCCGGACGAGCCGAGTGCGGTCAGCGCAGCAGAGGGCGATTCGAACCACGTCACATGCGGGAGCGTACGCGTACTCAGCGCAGTCTCAGGCAGGGCTCGGGCACGGATGGCACAGTGTCCCCATGACTTCGGCTCCGAATCCGCGCATCCTGGTGATCGACGATGACCAGGCCGTACGCGACTCGCTGCGGCGATCGCTCGAGTTCAACGGCTTCGACGTGGCGCTGGCTTCCGACGGGGCCGAAGCACTCGCGAACCTGAGTTCGATCGCGCCTGACCTGTTGATCGCGGACGTCATGATGCCGCGCCTGGACGGGCTCGAGATGACCCGTGCGCTGCGCTCGGCGGGCAACGACGTCCCGATCCTCGTCCTCACGGCTCGCGACTCCGTCGGAGACCGTGTCGAGGGCCTCGACGCAGGGGCCGATGACTACCTGCCGAAGCCGTTCGACCTGCAGGAGTTGCTCGCCCGCGTACGCGCTCTCCTGCGTCGCGCGACGCCCAACAGCACCGACGGCGAGGAGTGGCTGACGTTCGCCGATCTCGCGATGAACGTCGGTGGCCGCGAGGTGCTGCGCGGCGGTGAGCGGATCCCGTTGACGCGCACCGAGTTCACGCTGCTCGAGATGTTCCTGCGTCGTCCGCGTCGTGTCCTGGATCGCCAGTTCATCCTCGACGAGGTCTGGGGCTATGAGTTCGCGACCAGTGCCAACTCCCTGGAGGTCTACGTCGGCTACCTCCGGCGCAAGACGGAGGTCAACGGGCTGCCGCGCCTCATCCAGACGGTCCGCGGCATCGGGTACGTGCTCAAGGAGTCATGAGGCTGCCGTTCCGGCGGTCACTCGCCACCAGAGTCACCGCCCTGACCACGTGTGCGGTCGGCGTTGCGATCATCGCGCTGTCGATCGGGCTCTACTTCGTCGTCAGCCGCCAGATCAGCCACTCGCTCGACAAGTCGCTGCTCACGCGCGCGCACACCGCCGCCATCGACAAGGACGTCCTCAACGACCTGCGCGGCGGCACATTGGTCCCGACCTGGGCGTTGGGTGCCGCCGGCCTCCGGGCAGCATTCCTGCAACCCGATGGCAGGGTGCTGGTGCCCGACACCATCGGCGGCGGCTTCCCCGAGCCCAGCAAGGCCGAGCTCGCCGTCCTGCGCGACGAGCAGACGACGTCACTGCGTACCGCCGACCTGAACGGGACGAGTTATCGCGTCGCGGCCGTGAAGGTCGTCGGCACCCAGACCGTCCTCCTCCTCGCCGAATCCCTCGACGACGAGGACGCGATCCTCGACCGGGTCCTCGTCGTGACCATCGGGTTCGCCGCGGTCGGCATCCTGCTCGTCGGTCTGGCAGCCGGGCTCGCCTCGGCGAGCGGTCTGCGGCCGATCAAACGGCTGTCGGCCGACCTCGAGGTCATCGCGCGGACCGAGGACCTCTCACCCATCCCGGTCCTGGGCGAGGACGAAGTCGCCCGGCTCTCGGTGTCGTTCAACCAATTGCTGGCCGCACTCTCAGCCTCTCGAGACCGCCAGCGACAGCTGGTCGCCGACGCCTCCCACGAACTGCGTACGCCCCTGACGTCGCTGCGTACGAATGTCGATCTCCTCGCTCAGGCAGGCGGCTCGTTGCCGGACGCACAACGCGACGACCTGCTCGCCGACCTCCGGGCACAGGCCGAGGAGATGACCGCCCTGATCGGCGACCTCGTCGAACTCGCGCGGGACGAGCCCCGTACGCCGGTGATCGACACCGTGGACATTGCCGACCTCCTCGACGGTGCGCTGGATCGCGTACGCCGTCGAGCGCCGAGACTGACGTGGGCCGTCGAATCCGAGCCGTGGTGGGTCATGGGCGACTTGTCGGGCCTCCAACGGGCGATCACCAACCTGCTCGACAACGCCGCGAAGTGGAGCCCGCCGACCGGCACCGTGTCAGTCCGGCTCACACACGGCACGCTCACCGTCGACGACGAAGGCCCCGGCATCCCCGAGGCAGAGCTGGGCCAGATCTTCGAACGGTTCTACCGCTCCTCCGAGGCCCGCAGCATGGTGGGCTCAGGACTCGGCCTCGCCATCGTCCGCCAGGTGGCCGAGCGCCAGGGCGGCTCGGTCACTGCCGAGCGATCACCGGCCGGCGGCGCTCGCCTGGTGCTCCGGCTCCCGGGCAGCGGGGCGCCGCCATCAGCCTGACCTCGGGTCAGGGGTGTCGCGCCAGGAGCGTTCGAACGGCAATCGCCACGTCCGCGGGGCGATCAGTTGATGGATCGCATTCGGACCCCAGGAGCCCGGCGAGTACAGGCGCACCGGCGGCGGGTTGTCGAGCAGCGGCTGCGAGGCTTCCCACAGCGACTCAATGCCTTCGGCGTTGGCGAAGAGAGAACGATCACCGTTCATCGCATCCAGGATGAGCCGCTCATACGCTTCCATCACATCGGGCGCGGACGTGGTCTCGCTGGTGGAGAACTGCATCGACAGCTTCTCCAACCGCATCCCCGGACCGGGCCGCTTGCCGTAGAACGACAACGACATCTTCGACTGGTCCGCCAGGTCGAAGGTGAGGTGGTCAGGGCCGGCGGCGCCCGCGTTGGAGGAGTCGGAGAACATCGACCGCGGCGGCTCCTTGAACGCGATCGAGATGATCCGACGCCCCTCGGCCAACTGCTTGCCCGTACGCAGGAAGAACGGCACGCCGGCCCACCGCCAGTTGTCGATCTCCACCTTCAGGGCGATGAACGTCTCGGTGTCGGAGTACGCAGGGACGTCCTCGTATCCGCGATACGCGTCGTACTGGCCGCGGACGACATCGCTTGGCAGGAGCGGCTTCATCGAACGGAAGACCTTGTCCTTCTCGACGCTGATCTCCCCGGACTTCAGCGACGTCGGCGGCTCCATCGCCAGGAACGCCAGCACCTGCATCAGGTGGGTGACCACCATGTCCTTGTACGCGCCGGTCGCGTCGTAGAAGTCCGTGCGGCCGTCGAGACCCAAGGTCTCGGGCACATCGATCTGCACGTGATCGATGAACGTGCGGTTCCAGATCGGCTCGAACAGACCGTTGGCGAAGCGGAACGCCAGGATGTTCTGCGCGGCCTCCTTGCCGAGGAAGTGATCGATGCGGAAGATCTGGCTCTCGTCGAACACCTCGTGGATCGCGGCATTGAGCGTCTTGGCGCTGCGCAGATCCGTGCCGAACGGCTTCTCCATGATCACCCGGGAGGACTCGACCAGGCCACCGTCCTCGAGTTGCCTGATCACATTGAGCGCCGCCTTGGGCGGCACTGACAGGTAGTGCAGGAGGCCGACCTCGCCCCGACCGGCCAGCTCAGCCCGTGCCGCGTGAACCACCTCGGCCAACTGCTCGGGGCCAGCCCCCGTGGGCACGTACGTCAACGACGACTCGAATCTCGCCCACGCTTCCTCGGAGATGCCGCCCTTGGCGAATTCGGCACAGGACTTCTTCGCCAGGGCCCGGAACCCGTCGGCGTCGAGCTGGTCCAACGACGTGCCGACCACGCGCAACTGCGGCACGAGACCCTTCAACATCAGCCGGTACAGGCCCGGAAGCAACTTGCGCCGAGCGAGATCGCCCGTCGCACCGAACAGCACCACTACCTGAGGTTGCACCACATCGTCCGTTGTACCCACAAGACGTTTCTATCCCATGTCACAAAGCGCCGGGTGCCCGAACTTCGGGCCAACTCTCTCCCAGGGCGGCCAGGAGACGGACCGCCTTGAGTTCGGCCTCGGCGTACTCCTCATCCACGGTGCTGCGCACCGTGATCCCGCCGCCGACACCGAGCGACCACGTTCGCGCATCGGCGCTGGTCAGCGTACGGATGATGACCCCGAGATCAGCGCGACCGTCGGACGAGATCCAGCCGAAGGCGCCCGAGTACGCCCCTCGCGCGGTGGTCTCGACCGCATCGATGATCTCCATCGTGCGCACCTTCGGCGCGCCGGTCATCGACCCGGCCGGGAACAGCGCCCGCAGCGCGGCCATCGTGTCGACTCCGTCGCGGAGGCGACCTCGTACGGTCGACACCAATTGATGCACCGAGGCGTACGACTCCACCTTCATCAGGTCCGGGACGCTGACGGTTCCGGGCTCCGCGACCATGCCGACGTCGTTGCGCAGCAGATCCAGGACCATCAGGTTCTCCGCACGCGTCTTGGGGTCCGTCTGCAGCCAATGAGCGAGGTCCGCGTCCTCCTCGGGGGTCGCTCCGCGCGGCGCGGTCCCCTTGATCGGCCGGGTCTCGATCCAGCGGTCGCCCGTCCGGTCGGGTGCCGTGATCAGCGCGTACCGCTCCGGGCTGCTCGACAGCAGCCAGGCCGAGGCGCCCGGCACGTCGTGCTGGAAGTAGCCGCCGTACGGAGCCGGATTGAGTCCACGCAGCCGGAGGTAGATCTCGGCGGGGTCATCGGTCGAGTGCCGAGTCATCCGGTACGTCAGGTTGGTCTCGTACGAATTGCCGGCGAGCAACTGGTCCTGCACCTGTCGGAAGGCCTGCGCGTACTCAGTTGGCACCTCTCCCGATCTTCCGAACGTTCGGAAGGCCGCCGCCGCACCGTCCGAACGTTCGGAAGATCCGGGGACGAGCAACTCGCCGGCCTCCGACCGTCGCACGTACGAAGGCCGCATCCAGACTGCGTCCGGGACGTCGGCGGAGGGCCGAGCCGGAAGATCGGTGCGGCAGGCGTACCCGAAATATCCGAACCATTGGCCGCCCTCCCCCATGAACGCCGCCAGAGCATCGAAGATGTCGGTGCCGATCACCTCCGCGCGCCCATCGCGGTGGAGGGTCACCTCACGGCGAGCCGCCGAATAGGTGAGCGAGGGGTCGGAGTCTTCGAGCCAGCCGATCAGCGAGGTCGTGCCCGCCCATTCCTGGGCGCCACCGCCGTCGAGCCAGAAGCATCGCGACTTGAGCGCGGCGACCTGGGCGAAATGCCGAGTCATCTCGGCGCCTGGGCGTTGAGGAAGTTCTCGATCAGGCGCGCGCCGTGCGTGGAGAGGATGGACTCCGGGTGGAACTGGACTCCGCTGATCGGCCGCTCCCGATGGCGTACGCCCTGCACCACGCCGTCCCCTGACGTCGCGGTGACCTCGATGATCTCGGGGATCCTTACCGCCGCGAGTGAGTGGTAGCGCACGGCCTCGAAGGGAGACGGGATGCCGTCGAACTCACACACCTGTGAGTGCGTCACCGACGCCACCTCTCCATGCGCCGGCCGCACACGAGCGACCGCGCCGCCGAAGTGCGTGACGATCCCCTGCATCCCCAGACACACCCCGAGGACCGGACGACCCAGATCGAGCACCGACCAGTCGTACTCGTCGGGATGGCCGGGGCCAGGCGACAGGACGAGGTGGGTGTACGCCGCCAACTCCTGCGCAGACACCTCGTCGTGCTCCACCACGTCGGGCAGGGACCCCGTGACCGAGGCGATCAGGTGCACGAGGTTCCAGGTGTACGAGTCGCGGTGATCGACCACGACGACTCGTACATCAGCCGAGGAGGCCACCGACCAGGTCGTGCAGCAGGCCGAAGCCCCGCTCGGTGAGGATCGATTCGGCATGGAACTGGATGCCGACGAAGCCGTCTCCGCGTACGAGGTGGATGTCGCCGGTCTCGGGATCCGCCTCGACCGTGACCCCGGCCGGCAGCTGGCCACCGACACCGTGCTTGCCCACAAAGGTGTTGTAGAAGCCGACCCGCTCGGTTCTCCCGGAGATCGACACCGGCGACTGGGTGCCCTGGAAGACGATGTCCTTGTACGCCAGCGGGATGCCGAGGCGGTCACAGAGCGTCTGGTGTCCCAGACACACAGCGAGGAACGGGGTCGACCCTCCGAGGAGCTTGTCGACCGCGGCACGCATGTTCGCGATCTTCTGGTCGGAGGCATCCCGAGGGTCACCCGGGCCCGGGCCGACGACGACGAGATCGGCGCCGGCGAAGGACGACTCGTCGTAGTCCTCACGCGCACGCACGACCGACGAGGTCATCCCCATCACGCCGAAGATGTGCCGCAGCATGTTGATGAACAGGTCTTCGCCGTCGAGGATCACCACATGCTTGCCCACCAGCGCGGGATCCTCGGCGGCACCCGACTGGTCGGTCAGCCAGAAGGACGACAGCCGGCGGTTGCGCTGGCCGAGTTCGATGATGACGTCCTCGTCGACGACGAGTTCAGCCAGGGACGAGGCCGAGGCGGGCGCGGCTTCGACGAGGCCGAAGGCCGACAGGATGCCACCGGCCTTCGCGTGTGTCTCCGCCACCTCATAGGCCGGTTCGGAGTCGCGTACGAGCGTGGCGCCAGCGGTCACCTTGAGGGCACCGTCGAGGGAGACGTCGGCGGTACGGATCACGATCGGGCTGTCGACGATCGGCGCACCGGTCTCGTCGCGCCCGAAGATCGCGAGCGCGGCACCGTAGTAGCCGCGGCCCTCCGGTTCGTACTGCTTGATCAGCCGGCAGGCGTTCTCGACCGGTGAACCGGTCACGGTCGCTGCGAACATGGTGTCGCGCAGGACCTCGCGCGGGTCCTTGGTCGTACGCCCCGCGAGCAGGTATTCGGTGTGCACGAGACGTGACATCGGCTTGAGGAACGGCCCGAGCACGGTGCCGCCCTCAGTGCAGATGTCGCACATCATCTTGAGCTCTTCGTCGACGACCATGAAGAGCTCGTAGATCTCCTTCTCGTCGCGAAGGAAGTTGATCAGCGCCGGCTTGACGTCGGTCGGCGGCACTCGGAAGGTCCCCGAGATCGGGTTCATCCGTACGTCCCCACCGTGCACCGACACGTGACGCTCCGGGGAGGCACCGATCAGGAACCGGTCACCGGTGAAGAAGACATAGGTCCAGTACGTCCCACGCTCGCGCTCGAGGAGGCGACGGAACACGGACAGCGCCACCTGCGCTCCGAAGTTCTCGACCTGGGCTCGGTAGTGGCGGCCGACCACCAGGTTGGCGCCCTCACCCTGACCGATCTCCTCGCGGATGATCGCCTCGACGACCTTCTCGTACCCCGCGTCGGAGGTGTCGAAACCGCCGCGGTCGGTGAAGGTGATCGGCACCTCGTCGATTGCCGCGATCACGTCCTCGACGGAGAACTCGAGTTCGGTCTCGATGTCGACGACCACCAGCGGCGTGCCGTCGTCGTGCGCTTCGAAGCCGCGCTCGGCGACCTGGCGGAACGGTACGGCGACCAACCGGTCGGCGACACGGCCCGGAGCGGGTACGCCCGTTTCCAGCGGAATGTCCATCAGGGAGGCGAGTTCGTGGCGGGCGCCACCGAGTACGCCGACGGTCGGCATGTCACCGGCGCGGGTCGAGCGGCGGATGATCGCCCAGGCCTCGTGCCCCTGGATCGCAGCGATGGCGTCCCTGGCGGAGGTGGTCGAAGTCATGCGCCGAGCGTAGTTGCTGGCCCCGCCCGGATTCGCGTGGATATCGACGTGTGGATCGGGGACCACCGAGGTCGAACCGTTCGTATGACTGACACGGGACGCGTGTGACGGCATGCTGATCCGATGCGCAGAATCATGGTCGTCGCCGTGACGATCGGCCTCCTGCTGGGGATCGGTGCGGGCGCGAGTGCCGCGACGGCACCCACGGCTCCGCAGAACGTCGTCGCCCATGCGACGGCCGCCGACGAGATCACGGTGTGGTGGTCGGCACCGGCAAGCACTGGTGGCGGGTCGTTGACCTACACGATCACGTCGACCATGACCCCGCCGGACGGACCCTCGACGGCAGGTCCGAGCGCACAGCCCGGCGCGGCAACGTCGTGGACCTTCACCGGCCTGACGCCGGGCACCAAGTACACGTTCACGGTGATCGCCAGCAATGGCATCGCGGGTCCCGGGGCGTCCTCAGCCCCGACGATCGCCACGGAGACCGTGTTGCCCACCCACGGCACGCTGTCGATCTCCGGCACGCAGCAGTACCTGCAGACCCTGACCGCAGTCCCGTACGCCTGGGGCAGCACCTCCATCTACCGGTTCCAGTGGTCGGCCGGGGGGACGCCGATCGCCAACGCGACCGGCGTGCATTTCCGGATCGCCGATCCGGCTCTGGTCGGCCAGCAGCTGACCGTGTCGATGTGGGTGAGCAACAACACCGGCCCCGGCTACATCGACTCCGCCGAACAACGAGCCAGCACCGGATCGATCAGCCCGGCACCGCTGCCCGGCGTCGCGTACATCGGCGGCAACGCAACCGCGGGACAGACCTGGTACGCCCGCACCGCGGGATGGCCGAGCGGGACCACCCTCACCTACCAGTGGACCCTCGACGGGCAAGCGATCGCCACGACCGCGTCGTACCTCGTGCCCAATCAGTTGGGCTCCATGGTCGGACTGACGGTGACGGCCACGCCGTCCAACCAGCCGGGCTACACGACGACGATCGTGACGGTTCCAGCGCTGCGGCTGCAGCCCTCCAACCCGCTCGCGGGCGAGCTGTGGCCGGCCGACATGAGCGCCGGTGGCTGGGACCACGACCTCGTCTGGGACTACGTGCACTCGACGGGGACGGCACACACCCTCCAGGCCAAGATCGCGACCCGACCGCGGGCGACCTGGTTCGGCGGTTGGAACTCACCGTCGCTGGCGGCGTCGCTGGTCAAGGGCTACATCGCGGCCGTCCAGAACGGCAATCCGAAGTCGCTGGTGACGCTGACGCTGCACACGATCTGGACCATCGACGGCCTCAGCGAGGACACCCGCAACAAGCCGCTCACAGCCACCCAGCAGGCCGACTACAAGAAGTGGATGACCGCGGTCGCCGGCGCGATCGGCACCTCTCGGGTCGCGATCATCATGGAGCCCGATCTGGCCGAGCTGCCGAAGGCGATGACCGGCAGCCTCAACACTGCCGACCCCGTCGTACGCGCCAAACTCGTCGGCTGGGCGACACAACTGCTGGCTCGCAACGCCAACGCCGCGATCTATCTCGACTCCGGCGACAGCGACTGGCAGAGCGTCAAGACCATGGTCCCGTGGCTCAAGCTGGCGGGCATCCAGTACGCCCGCGGCTTCGCCCTCGGCGCGACGCACTACGCGACGGCGACCGACGACATCACGTACGGCACCGCCATGGTGAAGGCACTCACGGACGCGGGCGTACCGGCGAAGAACGCGCACTACGTGATCGACACCGCCGACAACGGGCAGGGGTTCACCTGGGCCCAGTACGCGGCGAAGTTCGGCGGCGGCTCGTTCAACAACGCGGCTCCCTGCCGTACGACGACCGGGCCGGCACCGTGCGCGTCCCTCGGCGTTCCGCCGACGTGGCAGGTGACCGACACTGCCCTGCCGCTCACCGCTTCGCAGAAGTTCTACGCGATCCGTCAGCTCGACGGCTATCTCTGGTTCAGCCGACCGTGGCTCCCGTGGCAATCCGGCGCGTACTCCCCGGCGCTCGGGCAGCAGTTGGCGGCATCTAGTCCGTACGCGTGAGATCTCGAGCCATTCGGTCCTCCACCTCGAGCACGACTCCCGCCATAGTTGAGTCCATGCGCAGAATCACGATCGCTGCTGCCGTGGTGAGTCTTCTGATGGGGCTGCCCTCGGCCCCGAGCTCCGCGTCGACACCTCCGGCTCCAGCCAATCCTCTGGCTGGCGGCCCGTGGAACCCCCCGAACGGCCCGTACCAGTACAAATGGGACGGACCGGCGTGGGTGAGCCAGAACGGCACCGTGTACGCCCCGGCGGCGATCCAGAACCGGCCGCGGGTGACCTGGCTGCCGGGTCCCAGCGACAAGTCGCGTACGCCGATCTCCTCGCAGATCTCGACCCAGATGGACATGCTGCGCAAGTACATCGCCGCGAGCCAGAACGGCAACCCGCAGGCGTTGACCCAACTGGCGATCTTCGGGATCTTCTCCGTCCAGGGTGGCGAGGGCTACATCCACACCCCGATGACCAGCGCCGAGGTCGCGAACTACCACACCTGGATCACCGCGGTCGCCCAGACGTTGGGTCAGACCCGGGTGGCCATCGTCCTTGAGCCCGACCTCGCGATCACCACCAACCCGCGTACGACCAACGCCGCGACCCGCCAGCAGATGACGAACTGGGCTGCGTACTGGTTCAAGAGCCACAACCCGAGGGCCACGGTGTACCTCTCTGCAGGTGACGCCGACTGGCTCACCCCGACCCAGGCAGCCAACCTGCTCAAGGCGTCCGGCATCCAGTACGCGCGGGGCTTCGCGCTGGGCGACACCCACTACTCGACGGTCGGGTCCGACGTCATGCAGGGCACGGCGATCGTGAAGGCGCTCGGATCGCTCGGCTACCCCGGCCGGCACTTCGTGGTCGACACCTCCGACAACGGGCGCGGCTTCGGTTTCAGTCAGGACCCGAGCCGAGCGGTGTGTGCCTCGAAGTCCTCGCGTGCGCCGTGCGTGACGCTGGGCGTACCGCCGACGTGGCAGGTGACCGATCCGCGGATCGGTCTGACGTCGACGCAGGCGTACTACGCGTTGCGACTCCAGGACGCCGACCTGTGGATCGGTCGCCCGTGGAACCAGGACCAGGCGTGGCCGTTCCTGCCAGCGCGCGCCAAGCAGCTCGCCGCCTCGAGTCCGTACGCCTGAGGGACGTACGGCCCGTCCGCGGCGTCGCCGCTCGCTCGACGGCCCTCAAGGCCGCCTTCGCTCGCGCTCCTTGCGGCCGCGCGCGTACCTCCCCCAGGCCCTCAGCTGACGGTCGTGAGGAACTGGGTCGCGCGGGTCAGGACGACGTAGAGCGTCGATCGACCGGTCGGCGCCTCGTCCTCGATCTCCTGAGGGCGTACGACGACGATGGCGTCGAACTCCAGACCCTTGGTGTCGAGACCGGTCAGGACGACGATCCGGTCGGACCCGGACGGCGCGAGCGAGCGGTTTGCGGCTGCCGCGGCCGCTGAGGGCGCGTCCGGCGCGAGGTCGTCCCACGAGGAGAGCCACCCGTTGACCTCGCTCCGCCGTGCGGCCGGGACAACGATGCCGACCGTGCCACTGACCTGGCCAGCGACCTCGGCGACCGCCGCCCGGGTGGCGGCTTCGAGGTCGTGGACCGGGCCGGTCACGGTCGGTTCGACACCTGTACGCCGGACCGCCGTCGGCAGGTCGGCATTGAGCCCGACCCGTTCGGCGTACGCGGCAGCGAAGGCGTAGATCTCTGAGCTGTTGCGGTAGTTCGTGGACAGGTGGAACGAGTGGACCGGCTTGCCCTCGAGCGCCGTGGCCCGAGCCTCGGCCGCCTCGGCGGCAATCGGCCACGAGGACTGCGCCGGGTCTCCGACGATCGTCCAGGTCGCCGTACGCCCGCGCCGCCCGACCATCCGCCACTGCATCGGTGACAAGTCCTGCGCCTCGTCGATCAGGACGTGGGCGTACCCGTCGTCGTCGATCCGGAAGGTCGGCGCCTTCCAGCCGGGGCCGGTCGCGTACTCGCGGTCGGCGGCGGTGAGCAGCTCGGACACGTTGATGCCGAGTTCCTCGTCGCGTTCGTCGACCACCTCGGGGAGGTCCCCCAGGGCGTACCGCAACTCGTCCAACAGCGGGATGTCCTGGACGGACAGGTCGGTCGCCCCGGCCCAGGACTTCACCAGCAGCGCTCGCTCGTCGTGGCTGAGGATGCGATCGCTCACTCGCACCAGGAAGGCCTCATCTGCCAGCCACCCGAGCACCTGACGCGCATCCAGTGGCGGCCACCACGCGGCCACGAAGTCGAGGAAGCGCGGATCGTCGAGCAGCGTGTCCTCGAACGCCTCCTTGCCGCGCTCCCGTCCACGCTCGCTCTTGACCTGACGCCACAGGGTGTCCAGAAGGGTCTGCGGGACGCTGCGGATCTGCTGGTTGCGACGGCCCTTGGACATGATCGTGCGGCGCAGATCGTTGAGCCGGCCCCGGTCGAGTTGCAGCACGTCATCGCGGTAGAAGAGACGGAAGCTCTCCGGCGCACCGGGGACGCCCTGGCGCGCGGTACGCCGCATCACCTCTGCCATCCGGCCGGAGCCCTTGACCTCGGCCACGTACGGGTCGTCCTGACGGACGGTGCGTACGCCGTCGACAACCTCACCGAGGCTGCGAAGCGCGACCGCAGTCTCGCCGAGCGAGGGCAGCACCCGCTCGATGTAGCGCATGAAGACCCCGGACGGCCCGACGACCAGGACGCCTCCGGCCTCGTACTTCCGGCGGTCGGTGTAGAGCAGGTACGCAGCCCGGTGCAGCGCGACCACGGTCTTGCCCACACCAGGTCCGCCCGAGATCGAGGTGACACCCTTGGCCGGCGCCCGGATCGCCTTGTCCTGTTCAGCCTGGATGGTCGCGACGATCGAGTGCATGGTGCGGTCGCGAGCGCGGCTCAGCTGAGCCAGCAGTGCACCCTCGCCCACGATCGGGAGGTTGGTCCCGACAGTGTCGTCGAGCAACTCGTCCTCCACCGCGACGACCTGCTTGCCCGCGGAACGCAGGACGCGGCGGCGTACGACACTCTGCGGCTCGGCGGCGGTCGCCTGGTAGAAGACCGCTGCCGCTGGCGCACGCCAGTCGATCAGCAGCGAGTCGCGGCTGTCGTCGCGGAGCCCGATGCGGCCGATGTAGCGCGGAGCGGGATCGAGCTCCGCGCGGAGATCGAGCCGGCCGAACACCAGACCCTCGTGAGCAGCATCGAGCTGGGCGATGCGCTTGGCCGCCTGGAAGACCATGGCGTCACGTTCGACCAGGCCACCCTCGTGGCCCAACTTGCCGCGGGCGATGCCTTCCTTGGCCAGGTCCGCAGCGGCCTCAGCCGAGGCTTCCAACTGCACGTAGACGCGGTCGACGAACGCCTGCTCCTGCGCGATCTCGCGCTGTGCGACGTCGTCCTGTGAAGCTGTGGTCAAGGCAGTCCCTACGCTTGAAAATCGAGCGATCCAGACTAGCAACCGACACGGTTCTGCGTCGCCTCGCGAGCGGGAGCCGTGCGTCACATCCCGCTGGGACTCAGTGCCAACCCTCGCTGAACTGCCGACCCGACCACAGCCAACTGCCGTACGGGTCGGGGTCGCGTCGGACCCTTGGTTGGCGCAATGCGGCGGGAGCGAGGTCGACGATGAATCGCGGCAACATCAGCTGGACAAGCGGACCGATGAGGAGCGCGTACGCCAGCGTGGCCACGCCGAACACACCCCCGAGCAGCAGCCCGACGACCACGACCGTGATCTCCAGGCCTGTACGCACCACGCCGATCGGCCATCCGGTACGACGGTGCAGGCTGGTCATCAGGCCGTCGCGCGGACCGGGACCGAGTTGGGCACCGATGTACATCGCGGTGGCGACTCCGTTGCCGACGATGCCCGCAGCCGCGAAGGTGATTCGCCCGGACATCGCGTGCGGCGTACTGATCAGGTGGAGTGCCACATCCGCAGCGGCGCCGATCAGGATCGTGTTGAGCACCGTTCCGAGCCCCGGCATCTCCCGCAGGGGGATCCACAGCAGCAGGACGAGGACTCCGACCAGGATGACCACGGTTCCGAAGCTCAGCCCGATGCGGACCGAGAGGCCCTGGTGGAACACGTCCCAGGGGTCGTTGCCGAGCTTCGCGCGGACCATCAACGCCATCGTGAACCCATAGACGACCAGCCCGACGACGAGCTGGACCAGCCGCCGCGGCAGGCGGCCCGCGGTCAGCTGCTCACGGGGGCTGAGGCGACCCAGGACGGGTGCTGATGTGGACTTCATACGGTCCATGAAATCTCGAAGTGGCCTTTCTTGAAATAGCCACTTGAGGCATACTGGCCTCATGAAGCGTGTGCTCAATGCCACTCGGGTGGCCGCCTTGATCGGCGACTTCGACCGATCGCCGGCGTACGAGGGCGTCGCCCATGGACTGCGCGACCTGATCATCGCCGGCCGCATCCCCACGGGCATCCGCCTCCCGAGCGAGCGCGAGCTGACCGAAGCCCTCGGCGTCAGCCGCACGACCGTCGCCCGCGCGTACGCACTGCTGCGCGAGCTCGGCTTCCTGGAATCACGTCAGGGCTCCGGGTCCGTCGCGGTCCTCCCGCAGTCCGACACCCACCGCGGCGACCACTTGTTGCGGCCCACCGACGGCGGAGTCGTCGCGGGCGACGTCATCGACCTCACCTGCGCCGCGCCCTCACCCGGCCCCGGGCTGATGCGGGCGTACGAGCGCGCCACGGCCGAGCTCGCTCCGTACCTCGGCGGGACGGGCTACTACCCCAGTGGGCTGCCGAGTCTGCGCGAACTGGTGGCGGCGACCTTCACCGATCGTGGCGTGCCGACGTCCGCCGATCAGATCCTGGTCGTCCCGGGCGCACTGGCCGGACTCGCGGTCGCCGCTCGGGCCCTGCTGTCCGCAGGCGACCGGGTCGTGGTCGAGAGCCCGACCTATCCGAACGCGATCGCGGCTCTCACCGAGGCGGGCGCACGCGTCGTCGGCGTGGACACCTCCGACCGCGGCTGGGATCCCACGACGATGGCCGCGACGATCCGGCAGGTCAGCCCTCGACTCGCCTACCTCGTGCCGGACTTCCACAACCCGACCGGAGCACTGATCGGTGACGAGGCCCGCGACATCGTCGCCCGCGAGCTCGTACGCGGCCGCACCACCGCCGTGGTCGACGAATCAATGCTCGACGTCGATCTCGACGGTGGCCCGTTGCCGCGGCCATTCGCCGCGTACGCCGCCGACACGATCACGCTCGGCAGCATGAGCAAGGGCTACTGGGGTGGCCTCAGGGTCGGGTGGATCCGCGCTCCCCGAGACCGGATGGACGCCCTCATCGGCGCGCGTCTGAGCCTCGATCTCGGGACGCCCGTGTTCGAGCAACTGGTGGCCATCGAGCTGTTGCAGAGCCGCGAGGAGACCCTGGCCCACCGGCGTACGACCTTGCGCGCCTCCCGCGACGCTGCGCTCTCCGCGCTCGCCACCCACCTGCCCGACTGGCGGGTGGCCCGGCCACGCGGCGGCCTGAGCCTGTGGTGCGAGCTGCCGGAGTCAGGGGCGTCGGCCTTGGCCCGCGAGGCGACCCGACACGGCGTACTGCTGACGCCCGGACCAGCCTTCGCGCCCGAGGGCGGCATGGACCGTTACCTGCGAGTGCCGTACGCACTGCCGCCGGAGACGATGACCGAGGCCGTGACCCGGATCGCCGCCGCGTGGCGCGAGACGCTGGATCTCCCGAAGGGTCTCACGACACCTAGACGGACGTTGGTCGCCTGAGTCGACTACGACTGCCGCCTTCCGCGGCGGGACCTCCTCGCTCGGCACGATTGCCCGCGCGAGCGCGGCATTCAGCCTCGCTCGTCAGCCCTTGGGCCGGCTGAAGAAGGCCGTCATCGCGGCCCGAGCCTCATCCGAGGCGAACAGTGCGGCCGACGACGTCGCCATCTCCTCACCCAGCGCATCGATCCGCGCGACCAGGTCGGCGTTGAGCAGCTTCTTCGTCTCGCGCAGTCCGGACGGCGCACCCTGCGAGAGTTCGCCGACCACGCGGCCGACCTCGGCGTCCAGATCATCGGCCGCTGTCGTGATGAGGCCCCATTCGGCTGCCTCAGCCGCGGTGAACGTCGCACCCGAGAGGAAGGTGTAGGACGCGGCACGAGGTGCCATCTTCGGGAGGATCGACAACGAGATCGAGTACGCAGCCAGCCCCAGCCGGACCTCAGTCAACGCGAAAGTCACCGCCGACGAGGCAATGGCGATGTCGGTCGCGGCCACGATGCCGAGGCCGCCGGCGCGTACCGGGCCCTGGATCCGGGCCACCACCGGCTTGGCCGACGTCGCGATCGTGCGCTGGAGGAGGTTGATGGCGCGCAGGCCCTCGGTCATGTCACCGGACCCGGCTTCGGACAGATCCGCGCCGGAGCAGAAGACCTTGCCCTCGGCGGCGAGGACGATCACGGTGACATGTTCATCGGCCTCGGCGGCCGCGAGCGCGTCGAACAGCTCGGTCACGAGCTGGCGCGACAACGCGTTGCGGTTGTGTTGGGAGTCGAGAGTGATCGTGCCGATGCCGTCGGCAACGCTCAGGTGGACGAGTTCACTCACGGGGGTCTCCTTCACTGGGGCCGAACGATTCGTGCGGCCCGAAATGGTCGTCGGGAATGCGGCTGCGTTTGAATCCTGCTCCGGTGCGGCGGCGTACGGTGCGCCCCACCTTCTGCATCCAGGTGGGGTCCATGACGACGTCGTACGTGGTGCCGTCGCGGCCGTCGAACGAGACCGCGATGGTCTGGAACCCCTTGTGTCGCTGCATCAGCACATAGGAGGCGTACGCCCGGCGGTCGGCGTCGGTGAGGTCCACCTTGTCGGTGAACGGTGTCAGCAGGGCCCGCGGCCAGAGTCGCCGTGCGAGGACCACGTTGATCTCGACGCCGATCACGCTGAAGATCGCCGCCAGATAGATGAAGACCATCAACCCGAGGACGAAGCCGAAGTCCTTGTTCATTCCGGACGCGCCCCGGATGACGTGTTCGACGTAGAACGCGCCGATCCACTGCAGGCCCAACCAGGACAGTGCGAAGAAGAAGGCACCGGGGGCCGCGTTGCGCAGCGGATGTTCACGCGTGGTCGCCATCCGGAAGAGCAGCGTCAGCACGCACCCGGTCAGCAGCAGCGAGACGAACGACAAGGCCCAACTGATCGGCGCGGACAGGGAAGTTCCCCAGACCTTCGTGTCCGTCGCGAGCGTGGCGAGGATCGATCCGATCAGCAGCGCAAGCCCAGCAGTGGCCAGCATCACCAGGCTCCGCAGGCGGGTGACGATCGGGTTGAAGCGGCTGTTCTTCGGCACCGACCACGCGATGTTCACGGTGTTCTGGATCGCCTGCCCGAGGCCGAGCGCACCGTACGTGGCGGCCACCGCGCCGACGATCACACCGACCGTGGAGCCATGCAACCTCTGAGCCTTGAGATCGTTGCCGATGATCGGGAACTGGCTCAGGGCGGAGTTCAGCAACTGGTTCTGGAGGTCCTCGTTGCCACGCAGGAAGAAGCCCAGGATCGACGCCCCCAACAGCAACAACGGGAAGATCGCGATGAAGGCGTAGTAGGTGACGATCGCGGCCAAGTAGTTCCCCGAGTCATCGAAGAACTTGTAGACCACGCTCAGCGGGAATCCGATCCACGGATGGGTGCGCTGATAGCGATCCCATCGCTCGGACATCCCCACCGGTGCAGCGTATCTGGGTCCCACGCCGCCGCGTGGTCGGACACAATGACCCGCATGACCGACTTCGCCGTTCCGCCACCCCCACCGCCGCTGTCCACGACGTACGCGCACTGGGGCCTGCGCCTCGGCGCACTTGCTGGACGGGCTGTTCAGCTCGCTCGCCGTCGCGCCGCTGTGGGTGGGCTACATCATGATCTTCAGCCACCTGCACACCGATCAGACGGTGACTCGGTATTCGGACGGCTACGCCTACACCGAGCCGACCATGAAGTTCGACCTGTCCGGTGGCATGCTCGGCCTTGCGATCGTCCTGATCATCATCGGTGTCGTCGCTGGTCTCGCCTTCGGCATCTGGAACCTGATGATCAGACAGGGCCGCACCGGCTACTCCCTCGGCAAGGGGATCGTCGGCATCAAACTGATCCGCGAGGACAACGGTCAGCCGATCGGAGCCTGGCTTGCCCTGGGTCGCGCGCTCCTTCACATCCTCGACGCGCTCCCGTGCTACATCGGCTACTTCTGGCCGCTGTGGGACAAGAAGCACCAGACCTTCGCGGACATGATCGTCGGCACGGTCGTGATCGAGGCCCAGAAGGTCTGACCGACCCCGTTGCAGCGCCTTGTGCGCACCAGCCGGTGCCATGGCGCGCGCTGGTGCGCACACGAGCTGATCAGTACGACTTCGGCAAGCCCAACGAGTGCATGGCGATGAAGTTGAGGATCATCTCCCGACTGACCGGAGCGATCCGGCCGAGTCGAGCTGCGACCAGCATGTTCGCCAGGCCGTACTCGACCGTGAGGCCGTTCCCGCCATGGGTGTGCACCGCGACATCGGCCGCATTGCAGGCGATCTCGCCGCCGGCGTACTTGGCCATGTTGGCGTACTCGCCGGCTCCGAAGTCGTCGCCGGCGTCGTAGAGCGCCGCGGCTTTCTGCCACAACAGACGTGCCTGCTCGAGTTCGATCTTGACCTTCGCCAGCGGGTGCTGGATGCCCTGGTGAGCACCGATCGGCTGGTCCTTCCAGACCGAGCGGATCTTGGCGTACGTCACGGCCTTGTCCAGTGCGTACCGTGCCATGCCGCACGACAGCGCGGCGCCCATGATGCGCTCGGGGTTGAGTCCCGCGAAGAGCTGCCAGATGCCGCCGTCCTCGTCACCGACGAGCGCGTCGTGGGGGACGCGTACGCTGTCCAGGAACAGCGTGAACTGCTTCTCCGGAGCGGACCAGCCCATCGGGATGACCTGCTTGCTGAAGCCCTCCGAATCCGTCGGGACGACGAAAAGCGCCGGCTTGAGTTTGCCGGTCCTGGCATCGGCGGTACGCGACACGATGAGGATCGACTGGGCCTCGTCCACACCCGAGATGAAGGTCTTCTGCCCGTTGAGAACCCAGCCGTCGCCGTCACGCGTCGCGGTGGTGGTGATGTTGTGGGCGTTCGAGCCGGCGTCGGCCTCGGTGATGCCGAAGGCCATCAGCAGCGAGCCGTCGGCGATGGCCGGCAGCCAGCGCTTCTTCTGCTCCTCGGTGCCGCAGCGGTTGATGATCGAGCCGCAGATGGCAGGCGAGACCACCATCATCAGCAGCGGGGCGCCAGCGGCCGACGTCTCCTCGAGGACTGCGGCTAGGTCGGCCATCCCGCCGCCACCGCCGCCGTACTCCTCGGGGATGTTCACCCCGAGGAAGCCGTTGCGTCCCATGTCGAGCCACAGGTCAGTGGTCTTGCCACCTTCCTTGGCCTGCTTCTCGATGTACGCGTGGCCGTACTTGCCGGCGATGCCCTTGACGGACTCCCGCAGCGCGAGGCGCTCGTCGGTCTCACTAAAGCTGGTCATTCGGCTGACTCCTCATCGGGCGTGACGACGGCCAGCACCGCGCCGGCGTCCACCTGGCTGCCCTCGCGGACGTCCAGTTCGGTGACCGTGCCGGCGTACGGCGCGGCGATGGTGTGCTGCATCTTCATGGCTTCCATGACCACGAGGGGCTGACCTTCCTCGACCCGGTCGCCGACCGCGGCGCGGATCGAGATGACGCTGCCAGGCATCGGAGCGAGCAACGATCCGACCGCCACCTGGGTGGCGGGGTCGATGAACCGCGGCCGACGCTTGAGCGCCACGTGTCCGAGCGCCGATTCGACGTCGACATGGGCGCCGTCGAGATGGACCACGAACGCCCGGCGTACGCCGTCGGTCTCCAGGACGACCGCATCCGCAGCGGCCGAGATCACCTTGGTGGTCGTGAGGTCCGGCGAGGTGTACGCGCGCCCGCCGTACCAGCGGACGTCGAAGTCCTCATCCCCCACCAGGAACCCGGTGGTCTGCGGCTGCGAGGGCACGTTGCGGAAGCCGGCCGGGATCCTCGACTGGTACGTCGAGTGGGCGCGGGCGTACTCGGCGAGTGCCACCGATGCGGCCAAGCCGGACAGTGCAAGCGCGTCGGCATCGACGGGGCTGGCGCCGAGCTGAGCGAGATCCGCGCCGTCGAGCCAGGTCGTCTCCATCGTGGCACCGGTGACGACCGGGTCGCGGAGCAGGTTGACGAGCAGGTCGCGGTTGGTCTTGAGACCGTGGATCTCGGCATTCGCCAACGCGGCGGCAAGTCGGCGCAGCGCCTCGTCGCGGTTGTCGGCCCAGACAATGACCTTGGCGATCATCGCGTCGTAGAACGTACCGATCTCGTCGCCGCTGTCGACCCCGGAGTCGAGGCGTACGCCGTGGCGCAGCGTCTCGAACTCGCTGACGATGCCGGGCACCTCGAACCGGGTGATCCGGCCCGACTGGGGTTGGTAGTTGTGCGACGGGTCCTCGGCGTAGAGGCGTACCTCGATCGCGTGGCCGCGGGGCTCACCGACTTGGACGTTGGCAAGCGAGCGGCCCTCGGCCACGGCGATCTGCATCGCCACCAGGTCGACACCGAAAATGGCCTCGGTGACTGGGTGCTCCACCTGGAGGCGGGTGTTCATCTCCAGGAAGTAGAAGCGGTCCTTCTGGACGTCGTACAGGAACTCGACGGTCCCGGCGCCGCGGTAGTCGATGGCCTCGGCGGCCTTGCGGGCAGCTTCGTGCAGCGCCTCACGGGTCGCCTGCGGCAGAGCCGGCGCCGGCGCCTCCTCGATGACCTTCTGGTGACGACGCTGGACCGAGCAGTCGCGCTCACCGAAGACGATGGCGCCGTCCACGGTGCCCATGACCTGGACCTCGATGTGGCGACCGGACTGGATGTACGGCTCGACGAAGACCGTGCCGTCGCCGAAGGCCGACGCGGCCTCGGACTGGGCGATCGCGATCTCGTCGGCGAGCTTGTCGAGGTCGCGCACGATCCGCATGCCGCGACCGCCACCACCGGCGCTGGCCTTCACGAGTAGGGGCAGGTCCTCGACGGTCGCCGTGTCGACGCCGCCGTGCCCGCTTGCTTCGTCGCCAGAGGCGACGAAGTTGCCGAGGACGGGCACGCCGGCGGCTTCCATCAGCTTCTTGGACTCGATCTTCGAGCCCATCCTCTCGATCGAGGACGGGTCCGGTCCGATCCAGGCGATGCCCGCATCGCGTACAGCCTGGGCGAAGGCGGCGTTCTCCGACAGGAAGCCGTAGCCCGGGTGGATCGCGTCGGCGCCTGCCCGCTTGGCGGCCTCGATGACGAGGTCGGCCCGCAGGTAGGTCTCGGCAGGAGTGTTGCCGGGGAGGTGGATGGCCACGTCCGCATCGCGTACGAACGGCATGTTGGCGTCGGCGTCGGAGTGGATCGCCACGGTCTGGATGCCGAGTTCGCGACACGTACGGAAGACGCGCCGGGCAATCTCGCCACGGTTCGCCACCAGGAGGGTGCCGATCTGGCGCGCAGAGTCTTGACTACGTACAAGGGTGGTCATGATCGTCCTTCACATTCGGAAGACGCCGAAGCCGCCTTCGACGCCCTTGATCGGGAGGTTGGCAATGACCGACAGGCAGATCGCCAGGACGGTACGGGTGTCGCGCGGATCGATGACGCCGTCGTCGTAGACCATCCCGGACATGAATTCCGGGACCGCCTGCTCGTCGATGGAGGCGGTCACGAACGCCTTGATCCCGGCGAACTCCTCCTCGTTGAAGGGCACGCCCTTCTTCTCGGCAGCCTCGCGGGACACGATCTCCATGACGCCAGCGAGCTGCTCCGAGCCCATCACGGACGACTTCGAGTTCGGCCACGCGAACAGGAAGCGCGGGTCGTACGCACGGCCCGACATGCCGTAGTTGCCGGCGCCGAACGAGCCACCGATGTTGATGGTCAGGTGCGGGACCTTCGAGTTGGCCACCGCGTTCACCATCATCGCGCCGTGCTTGATGATGCCGCCCTGCTCGTACTCCGCTCCGACCATGTAGCCGGTGGTGTTGACCAGGAACAGGATCGGGGTGTCCTTCTGGTTGCACAGCTGGATGAACTGCGCCGCCTTCTGGGCCTCCTGGGAGAAGAGCACACCGCGCGCGTTGGCGATGATGCCGATCTGGTGACCGTGCAGACGCGCCCATCCGGTGGAGAGCGAGGAGCCGTACAGGGGCTTGAACTCGTCGTACGGCTGCTCGTTGTCGGGACTGGTGCCGTCGACGATCCGCAGGATCACCTCGCGCGGGTCGAACGGCTCCTTGAGGTCGGTCGGGATGACGTCGAGCAGGCCCTCGACGTCGAGGTCCGGGTCAGCGAACGTCGCCGGCGGGACGAAGCCCTTCTTCCGCCAGTTGAGGCGGGAGACGATTCGACGCGCGATCCGGATCGCATCGTTCTCGTCCTCGGCCAGGTAGTCACTGGAACCGGAGACGCGCGAGTGCATCTCGGCACCACCGAGCGTCTCATCGTCGGAGACCTCACCGGTCGCCATCTTGACCAGCGGCGGGCCGGCGAGGAACACCTTGGCGCCCTCCTTGACCATGACGACGTAGTCGCTCATGCCGGGGATGTACGCGCCGCCGGCAGTGCAGTTCCCGAAGACGACCGCGATGGTCGGCTGCCGGTTCGCGCTCGCGTTGGTGATGTTGCGGAACGCCATGCCGCCCGGGATGAAGATGTCCTTCTGGTGCGGCAGGTCGGCGCCGCCGGACTCGACCAGGTTGATCACCGGGAGCTGGTTCTCCTTGGCGATCTGACTCGCGCGAAAGCCTTTCTTCAGGCCGATCGCGGTGAGCGTGCCGCCCTTCACGGTCGGGTCGCTGGCGATGATCATGCACTCGACGCCCTCGACGACACCGATGCCGGTGACGACACCGCCGCCGAGCGACTGGTTCTGTCCGAAACCGGCCAGCGGCATCAGTTCGAGGAACGCCGAACCCTCGTCGATCAGCAGTTCGATGCGCTCGCGCGCCCAGAACTTGCCGCGCTCGTGGTGGCGGACCATGTATTTGTCGCCGCCGGCATGAATGCTCTGCTGGTGCAGGTCATCTATGTGGGCGATCTTGGCCGTGATCGCCTCGCGACGCTGCTCCTCGACCGTCAGTTCTGCTGTCATCACTGCCTCCGTCATCCCTGTGCCGCCGCGTAACCGAGGTGGCGTGCGGCCAGATCAGCCAGCACCTCGGTCGAGCCGCCACCGATCGGGAGCAGACGCGCGTCGCGGAAGTGCCGCTCGACCTCGGTCTCCCGCATGTACCCCATCCCGCCGTGCAACTGAACCGCCATGTCGGCGACCGCCACCGCGGTGTCAACGGCCGTCTCCTTGGCCAGACAGGCCTCCGCGACGACAACCTCACCGGCGTCGTGCCGGCGCGCAACTTCAAGCGTGTACGACCGCGCCACCGCGACCTGCCGGTGCATTTCGGTCAGCTTCTGGCGTACGACCTGGTTGGCGGCCAGCGGCTTGCCGAACGCGACCCGGTCCTGGCAGTACTGCGCCGCGAGCTGCAGGCAGCGCATCGCGTGGCCGTAGCCCATCGTGGCGAGCCAGATCCGCTCGACGACGAAGTTCTCGGCGATGTAGTAGAAGCCGTGGTTCTCCTCGCCGATGAGGTTCGAGTACGGCACTCGCACGTTGTCGTACGTGAGCTCGCCGGTGTCAGAGGCCAGCCAGCCCATCTTGTCGAGCTTGCGGGAGACCGAGAAGCCGGGCGTCCGCTGACCATCCGGGCCGTAGGCGGGGACGACGATCATCGAGATGCCGTGCGCGCCGGTGTCGGCCGTACGCACCGCAGTGGTGACGAAGTCACCACGGACGCTGGAGGTGATGAACATCTTCGCGCCGTTGATCACCCACTCGTCGCCGTCGCGCACGGCGCGGGTGGTGAGACCCGCGACGTCGGATCCGGTGCCGGGTTCGGTCACGCCGAGCGAGCCGATCATGTCGCCGGCCAGCGTGGGGCGTACGTAGCGGTCGATCAGCTCGGGCGAGCCGTGCTGGATCAGGTGCGGCAGGGCGATGCCGTGGGTGAAGGCCGAGGCCATCAGCCCGCCGGACCACCCGGCCGACATGAAGCCCTCCTGCATCACACACAGGTCCGTCAGGGTGCCGCCGTCGCCACCGGCCTCCTCGGGGAGACCGACCGCGATCAGACCTGCCGCGGCGAGCTTCTTCTGGAACTCACGCGGGATCTCGCCGTCGCGTTCCCACTGCTCGATGTGCGGCGACACCTCCCGCTTGGTGAACTCAATGGCCGAGTGCTTCAGCGCAAGCTGCTCCTCGGTGAGGCCGTAGTCGAAAGCCTTGGCGTAGTCGGTCACAGGGCGTCCTTTCCAAGAAGGTCTTCGGGAATGTCGATGATGCGGGCTCGCAGCCACTCGCCGAGGCCCTTGGCCTGGGGGTCGAAGCGGACGCCCTCGGCGACACCGGCGCCGAGCCAGCCGTGGATGACGACGTTGACCCCGCGAAGGTTCGGCAGCGGCACGATGTCGACGGGCATGTCGGCGGCCTCCGGGATCAGGGTCTTCACCCACTCCTCGGTCACGGTGGCCAGCAGCCAGTCGACCGCCGCGTCGGGCTTGCCCTGGGGGATCCAGAGGCCGACGTTCGCGTTGCCGCCCTTGTCGCCGGAGCGCGCGTACGCGAGCTGGCCGAGTTCGCTTCGAATCATGCCCACAGGAGATGCACCTCTTCCGTGACGGTCCCGGCAGGGATGTAGCCGGGGGTGTAGACGCCGTAGACGGACGGCTTGCCCGGAGGCGCCGTGACGTGGAAGCCCGGGTAGCTGGCCAGGACCTGCTCGAAGACCGGACCCGTGAAGGCTTTGCCCACCGCTGACTCATCAGTCGACCAGGCGATCAGGCGCAGCAGCGTGGCCGCGCCCTCCTCGGTGGGTGAGTCCGGGGCGGGTACGCGGAAGCTCGTCCAGGTATGGCGCAGCCCGTCGGGCAGCACGTCCTCGACCTGGCGCTTGATCAGCGCGCCCTTGGCCTCGATGTCGAGGCCGGTGAGGACGAACTCGACCGTGTTGCGATAGCCGCCGACGTTGTTGACCGCGACCTTCGTCTTGTCTGGGGCGGCGGAGCCCTTCGTGCCGGTGATCTCGACACGGTCCTCGCCGACCTGCTCCAGCCGGATCGTGGTGAGGTCCGTGGTGACGTCGGGGTTGAGGTACGCCGAGCCCTGGATCTCGTACATCAACTGCGCCGTGACGGTGTCGACGGTGACGTTGCCGCCGGTGCCGGCGTGCTTGGTGATGATGCAGGAGCCGTCCGCGGCCATCTCGGCGATCGGGAAGCCGAGCGGCTTGGAGAAGTCGATGTCGAGGAACCCACTGAAGTTGCCGCCGGTCACCTGCGTACCGCACTCGATGACATGGCCGGCGATGACCGCGCCCGCGAGCTGGTCGTAGTCATCCTTCTTCCAGTCGAAGGCGGCGATCGCCGGGCCCATCACCACGGCGGCATCAGTGACGCGGCCGGTGACGACGACATCGGCGCCGGCCCTGAGCGCTTCGGCGATGCCGAAGGCCCCGAGGTAGGCGTTGGCTGTAAGCGCTCCAGGGAAGTGTTCCGTGCCGCGCAGGTCGTCACCGTCGATGTAGGCAACCCTGGCGCTGGTGCCCAGCGCCTCGATCTGCTCGGCAAGTCCCTTGGGGTTGAGCCCGCCGGCGTTGGAGACGATCTTCACGCCCTTGCTCATCGCGAGCTCGAGGCAGTCGTTGATCTGCGTGAGGAACGTACGCGCATGACCCAGGCTCGGATCCCGGAAGGTGTCCTTGCCGAGGATCAGCATGGTGAGCTCGGCGAGCCAGTCGCCGGTCAGGTAGTCGAGTTCGCCGTCCTCGAGCATTTCGCGCATCGCGCTGAGGCGATCGCCGTAGAAGCCGGAACAGTTGCCGACGCGGATCATGCGTTGCCTCCTTGTACGGGCCTGCCACCGCCGGCAGGGCCGGCGAAGCACTGGGCGATGCCGAGCCACTGCTCGGCGTCCGCGCCGCTCGCCACCAGATCGGTGTCGGCGCGGTTCACGCGCTGGGTGACCAGGCGTGCAAAGTCGTACGCACTGCCGGTGACCGTCTGCTTCGCGTCCTCCGGACCCCACGACCACACGTCCTCGTGCGGCCCGACCAGGTCAACCCGGAACTCGTCGGCGGGCGCCTCGAGACCGTTGTTGGCGAACGCGAAATTGCGGGTACGTACGCCGATGCTGGCGATGTGGCGGAGCCGATCGGTCGGCGCGACCGTGACGCCGACAGCATCGGCGATGTCGAGCCCGTGCGCCCAGGTCTCCATCAGGCGGGCCGTCGCCATGCTGGCCGCGGACATGGGGGGGCCGAACCACATGATCTTCTGGCCGTCGGGGACCGTCCGCAGCTTGGCGTCCAGGTCCGCGCGCGAGGCCTGCCACCGGGCCAGCAACTCAGTGCCCGTGAGTTCCTTCGCGAGCGCGTACGCCTCGGCATCGACGAAGCCCGTCGGGTCGGCGATCGCCTTCATCACGACCGCGTCCCAGGCGTCCTTGTCGCCGAAGGTGCCGGTGATGGCGTGCACCGAATTCTCGTCGGTCCACAGGAGGTGGGCGATCGTGGTGGCGATGTCCCAGCCATCCGCCGGGGTCATGGTGCGCCAGCCCTCTTCGGTCAGGCCCGAGACGAGCGACTCGACGGCCGCCCCCTCAGCCGCGAGGTCAGCGAGGACCTCATCAACGATGGGCGACGCTCCGCGTCGCTGCTCGCTCGCATTCATGCCAACTCCTTCTCGAGGGTCAGTGCCCACTGGTCGAGGATGTGGTTGCGACGCGCAGCGTCGTCGCTCAGTGCGCTGGCCAGACCGAGTCCGCGGACCAGATCGAGAGTGGCCTGAATGAGTTCACGTACTCCTGAGCGGGACTCGTCCGCGTGGAGCAATTCGACGGTCAAGGCATGGGTCTGCCGACCGACCTCCCGCTCGAGCCGGAACACCTCAGCCCGCAACGCCTCGTCCGTCCGGGCCGCGACCCAAAGTTCGAGTGCGGCCATGAACACCGGCGAGGTGAAGTGATCAGCCAGCATCTCCAGCACGGGACGCGTACGCGCGCCGGTGATCCGGTCCGCCTTGGCACGAAGGTCGTCGTCACGGCTGCTCATCACGTGGGCAACGGCAGCGACGACGAGGTCATTCTTCGACGGAAAGTGGTGCAGCAGCGCACCGCGTGACACTCCTGCTCGCTCGGCGACCGACATGGTGGTCGTCGCGGCGAAACCCTCAGTGGCCAGCAGGTCCGCGGTCGCGTCGAGCAGCCGCTGGCGCATCACACGAGTCCGCTCCTCCTGCGGAACGCGTACGACGGCCTGGGTCACGGGTACAGCCTGTCCCATGACATACAAACAGTCAAGCCTGACTTTTAGTTACTGCCGAGACCCGGCATCGGTCACGCCGAAACCCGGCGTTTGTCAGTCGAAACCCGAATTCTGGCTGCCCGGGCGAGCGACGAGCCCGTCCGTGCCGGCGAGCCGTACGCCGCCAGATGTCGGGTCTCGGCGTGCCAGATGTCGGGTCTCGGCAAGACATGATTGTGGCCCCCGAGCCGAACCTCGGGGGCCACAATCATCTGGCGGGATTCCGTCACCTCTCGGCACGGAAATCCTCACCTTTCGACAGCGAATCAGGCGGGGAAGGACTCGCCCTTCGCCGCCATGTCACGCAGGTACTGCGTCGGGCGCAGCTGCTCGCCGTACGTGTCGGCCAGCTCGTCGGCGCGCTTGATGAACGCCTCGATGCCGTACGTGCCGTCAGCGGCGTCGTAACCCGTGATGAACTGCGCCGCGCCACCGGTCATCGACGGGAAGCCGATGCCGAAGACCGAGCCGATGTTCGCGTGGGCGGCCGAGGTGACGACCCCCTCCTCGAACGTCTTCGCAGTCTCGACCGCCTGACGGAACAGCATCCGTTCCTTGATGTCAGCCAGCGGAATCTGCGTGTCGGCGACCGGGAACTGCTCGGTCAGGCCCTCCCACAGGTTGGCGCGCTTGCCCTCCGCGTAGTTGAAGAAGCCGGCGCCGCGGAGGCGGCCCGCCCGTCCGAGGTCGATCATCTTCGTCGCGACGATCTCGATGCTGTTCGGCTCGCCACCTTCGGCAGCACGAGTCTCGACGGCGATCTTCTTCATGAGCTCAAGGTTGAGCTCGTCGGCCAACTGCAGCACGCCAGTCGGGTAGCCAGCCTGCGTGGTCGCGCGGTCGAGCGTCATCGGGTGGACACCCTCGAGGAGCATCGAGACTCCCTCGTCCATCATCGTCCCGATCACACGCGAGGTGTAGAAACCGCGTGAGTCGTGGGCGATCATCGGGGTCTTCTTGATCAGCAGGGTGATGTCGTACGCCTTGGCCAGCGACTCGTCCGAGGTCTCAGCACCGTTGATGATTTCGACGAGCGGCATCTTGTCGACCGGTGAGAAGAAGTGCAGACCGATGAACCGGGCAGCAGCGTCAGTGCCGTCGATGCCCTTGGCCAGTTCGGTGATCGGCAGCGTCGAGGTGTTGGAGCACAGCAGCGCACCCTCGGCCAGGAACGGGATGACCTCGTTGAAGACCTTCTGCTTCAGCTCGACGTTCTCGAAGACCGCCTCCACGACCAGGTCGCACCCAGCCGCAGCCGCCGGATCGACGGTCGGGGTGATCCGGGCCAGGATCTCGTCGGACTTCTCCTGGGACAGCTTGCCCCGGGAGACGGCCTTCTCGTTCAGAGCAGCGGTGTACGCCTTGCCCTTCTCCGCAGCCTCGATCGCGACGTCCTTGAGGACGACCTCGACACCGGCACGCGCCAGCACGTACGCGATGCCCGCGCCCATCATCCCGGCGCCGAGTACGACCGCCTTCTGAGGCGTGTACTTCTCCACACCCTTCGGACGCAGGGCGCCGGAGTTGATCGAGCCCAGGTCGAAGAAGAACGCCTGGATCATGTTCTTCGACTGCTGGCTGGTGACCAGCGTCGTGAAGTAGCGCGACTCGATCCGCGACGCGGTGTCGAAGTCCACCTGAAGGCCCTCGACCGTCGCGGCCAGGATCGCCTTCGGCGCGCGCATGTCGGCCTGCTTGAGCTGCTTGCGCAGCATCGGCGGGAAGGCCGGGAGGAACGCGGCGAGAGCCGGGCTCGACGGCGCACCGCCCGGGATCTTGTAGCCGGGCAGGTCCCACGGCTGCGCGATCGCGTCGGGGTTGGCCTTGATCCACGCCTTCGCGGCCGGGATCAACTCGTCCTGGGTGGCGACGAGGTCGTTGACCAGGCCCTTGGCCTGGGCAGCGGCGGGCTTGAACTCGGCGCCAGTGGCGACGATCTCGGTCATCGATGCCATCAGGCCGAACATCCGGCCGATACGGGTGACCCCGCCGCCGCCCGGCAGCAGGCCGAGCTTCACCTCGGGCAGACCGATCGGGTACGAGCCGTCGACAGCGATGCGGTGGTTGGTCGCGAGCGCGATCTCCAGGCCACCGCCCAGGGCAGCGCCGTTGATGGCCGCCACGACCGGCTTCGGGAAGGTCTCGAGCTTGCGCAGGACGTCCTTGAGGTTCTCGACCTCCTCGAACACCTCCGCGGCGTTCTCGCGACGCGCCTGCATCAACAGGTTCAGGTCACCGCCGGCGAAGAAGGTCTTCTTCGCGGATGCGACGACGACACCGGTGACGCTCTCCTGCTCGGCGTAGAGGCGCTCGACGGCGGCCTTCATCGAGCTCTGGTAGAGCGCATTCATGGTGTTGGCCGACTGGTTCGGGTCGTCCAGGGTCAGGGTGACGATGCCGTCGGCATCGATGTCGTAACGGACTGCAGTCTCAGTCATGTCTGTATCTCTCTGTCTTTCTGTCCGGCTCAGACGATCTCGACGATCGTGGCGATACCCATGCCCGCGCCGACGCAGAGCGTGGCCAGACCGCGCTTCTTGCCCTGGCGGATGAGCTCGTCAACGAGAGTGCCGAGGATGATCGCGCCGGTCGCACCCAGAGGGTGACCGAGCGCCATCGCGCCACCGTTGACGTTCACGACGTCCTGGCTGATGCCCATGTCCTTCATGAACCGGAGGGCAACCGAGGCGAACGCCTCGTTGATCTCCCACAGGTCGATGTCGTCGGCAGTCAGTCCGGCCTTGGCCAGCGCCTTGCGGGCAGCCGGTGCCGGGCCGGTGAGCATGATCGTCGGCTCCGAGCCGATGACCGCGCCGGCGACGATCTTCGCCTTGGGAGTCAGGCCGTGCTTCTTGCCGGCCTCCTCGCTGCCGATGAGCATGAGCGAGGCGCCGTCCACGATGCCCGAACTGTTGCCGGCGTGGTGGACGTGGTTGATCGCCTCGACCTCGGTGTACTTCGCGAGCGCGACGTCGTCGAAGCCGGCGTCCTGGCCCTGCTGGACGAAGGACGGCTTGAGGCCGGAGAGCGACTCGACCGTCGTGTCGGGACGTACGAGCTCGTCCTTGTCGAGAATGGTCAGACCGTTGGGGTCCTTGACCGGGATGACGCAGTCGTCGTAGTAGCCGTTGGCCCACGCCTTCGCGGCACGGGCGTGCGACTGCGCGGCGAGCGCGTCGACGTCGGTACGGGTGAAGCCCTCGATCGTGGCGATCAGGTCGGCACCGATGCCCTGCGGGACGAAGTCGGTGTCGAGGCTCGTCTTCGGGTCGCTCGCCCAGGCTCCGCCGTTGGAGCCGAGCGGGATGCGGCTCATCGCCTCGACGCCGCCGGCGAGGATCAGGTCCTCCCAGCCGGAGCGGACGCGTGCAGCTGCCTGGTTGACGGCCTCGAGGCCCGACGCGCAGAACCGGTCCAGCTGAACGCCGGCGACGGTCTCGGCGAGACCGGCCTTGAGCGCGGCCACTCGGGCGATGTCGGAGCCCTGGTCGCCGATCGGGGTGACACAGCCCAGGATCACGTCGTCGATGCCGGCGGTGTCGAGGGTCGTGTTGCGGTCCTCGATCGCGTTCATCAGGGTGACGACGAGGTCGATCGGCTTCACCTCGTGGAGGGCGCCGGTCTTCTTACCGCGACCACGGGGCGTACGCACGTGGTCGTAAATGAATGCTTCAGCCATGCCGCCATTGTGACACTTCTACTGTCACGATCAAGAGACTGGGGTGTGAACGGAGTCACACGAAGCGGTGACCTACGGCTTGATGCCGATCTCCAGACTCCGACTGATGGTGCGGTTGGCCGCCTCCTGGAAGGCCGCGACGATCGCCTCCACGGTGAGGTCACGCAACCGCGGCAGGGTTTGCTCGAACCGCTCCACCTCAGCGGCCGAATGGTGCGTCTGCCGGAACGGCTCGATCACCTGATCGCGGAACACCCGGCTGAGCTCGTGGACCAGGCCTTCCATGTAGCGGGTGGAGATCTCCTGCGCCTGGGCCAGGGCATCTTTGGGCAGCCCCATCCGCCGCAGTTCCCGCGCAATCCGGACGAAAATCTCGTCTGCTGAGTCCGAGGTCCAGGACGTGATCAGCGCACGCTGGATCGCCAGATCCTCGGCAGTGACGTCCTTGGGCAGACCGTCGAGGAACCGTTCGACTCCCTGCAGGGTGAAGCCGTGATCCTGGAGCGCCCGGATCAACTCGAGGCGCGCCCGGTGGTCGGGACCGTAGTAGCCGACACGGCCCTTGCGGATCGGTGGGGGGATGAGCCCGAGGCTGGCGTAGTACCGGGTCGTACGCACCGTGAAGCCGGTCGCCGCCGCCAACTCGTCGACGGTCTGCAACGACACGTCCCGCTCGACCGGCTCCGCACTCATGACCCACACTCTAGCCAGATGCGCCCGCAACTGTGCCAGTCCCACTGTCATCCGGGCTTTGGTGCGGACGATCCTTGGTCGCGTAATCTCTCGGTCATGGACCGCACCCTGTACGAGGCCGAGCACGAGGACTACCGCCGCAGCGTCAAGGCGTTCATCGAGCGCGAGGTGGTGCCTCACTACGCCGACTGGGAGAGCGCCGGCATCGTGCCGAAGTCGCTGTTCGCCGGCCTCGGCGAGCTCGGCGTCTTCGCCGCGGTCCCCGAGGAGTACGGCGGCGTCGGCATCGACGACTTCCGCTACAACGCCATCATCAGCGAGGAGGCGGCGGCGTACGGTGTCGGCCCCGCCCTCCTCGGGCCGACCCTTCAGGCCGACATCTGCATGCCGTACCTGCTCGACCTCACCACTGAGGAGCAGAAGGCACGCTGGCTGCCCAAGGTGGCGACGGGTGAGTCCGTGGTCGCGATCGCGATGACCGAACCGGGCGCCGGTTCCGACCTCTCCGGGATCCGTACGAAGGCGGTCCGGGACGGCGACGACTTCATCGTCAACGGCGCCAAGACCTTCATCACGAACGGCATCAACGCCGACATCGTGATCACCGTCGTCCGTACGGGCGAGCACCCGCACAAGGGACTGTCACTGCTGGTGATCGAGGACGGGACGCCGGGCTTCACCCGCGGCCGCAACCTGGAGAAGGTCGGCATGCATGCCCAGGACACCGCCGAACTCATCTTCGAGAACTGCCGCGTCCCCGCCGCCAACCTGATCGGCAACGAGGGCGAAGGCTTCTTCGGTCTCACCAACAACCTGCCCCAGGAGCGCCTCTCGATCGCGGTCGCCTCCATCGCCGGCGCCCAGCAGGCGCTCGAGGACACCATGCAGTACGTCCGGGACCGCAAGGCCTTCAACAGCCCGATCGGCTCGCTGCAGACCATCCGCCACCGCCTCGCCGAGCTCGTCACCGAGGTCGAGATCACCCAGACGTACGTCGACCGATGCGTCGAGGCGCTGCTCGAGGGCAAGCTGACGGTGGCCGATGCCGCCAAGGCGAAGTTGTGGACGACCGAGCTGCAGGGCCGCGTCGTCGACGCGTGCGTCCAGCTGCACGGTGGGTACGGCTACATGCTCGAATACCCGATCGCCCGGGCGTACGTCGACAACCGGATCCAGCGGATCTACGGCGGCACGTCCGAGATCATGAAGGAGATCATCGGCCGGAGCCTCAACCTCGGCTGACCAGCTCAGGCCTCCGCGGCCGCCTTCAGTGCCGTCAGCGTGTCCGCGGTGCTGGCGCGCATCACCTCGGTGAAGGCGTCGTGCCCGCCGAAGAAGCCGACCGTCAGCTCGTGCGACAACTCCGAGATGCCCTCGGGCTGTTCGCGACGCTGGGTGAGTCGAGTGCCGGCGGCAGTCTGCTCGAGCACGAACGACCAGATCAGCCAGTTCTCCTCGACCCGGAACGCCATCTCACGCTCGACCTCGAAGCGGACGATCTCCGCATGCGTGGTCCACACGGCCTCGCCATTGACGTTCCGATTGGTGAACTGGGCGCCCAGCCCGACCTCGTCGAAGCCCGTACGCAGTCGGGTGGACTGCACCTGGGGGCTCCATTCCGGCATCCGGCGTACGTCGGAGACCATCGCCCAGACCTTCGCGACCGGGGCCGCGATCTCGATGCTGGCTTCGAGGGTGGGAACACTGCGCATGACCGCACCCTAGCCCGGGCCGCTTGAACTGAGAGGCCGATCTGGGAGGCTGTCGTCATGGCACGCCGAACCGTGAGTGACGTCTGGAAGGTGGGCCACCCGTGGTCCTTCTTCTATCCCTACGCGATCGACCACTCGTGGGTCGGTGTCCCCGGCGCGTACGCCCTGCTGGCCACCGACTTGCGTCTGCTCTACAGCGCCACGGCCGCTCTCGGTGCCCTGCCGAAGGGCAGCCTCGTGCTGGACGTGCCCTGCGGCGGAGGCGTTGCACTCAGAGGTGTACGCCCCGGTCAGGGCCTGCACTACATCGCCGCCGACATCTCGACCGCGATGCTCGAGCACACCGGCCGGGCGGCGCAGGAGCGCGGCATCGCCGACCAGGTCGAACTGCGCGAGGCCGATGTCGAGAACCTGCCGTTCATCGACGCCACCTTCGACGTGGCGATGAGTCTGACCGGGCTGCACTGCTTCCCTGATCCGCACCTCGCGCTCCGCGAGATCGTCCGCGTCCTCAAGCCGGGCGGCACGCTGATCCTCAGCTGGATGCGTACCGATGCACCGCTGCGGACCTACCCGATGTTCTTCGTCGGCCGTCGCGGCGGGCTCGTCGGCCGCAGTGCCTCGACCACCGAAGTCGTCGGCTGGCTGGCGGAGCTCGGCATCACCGACATCGACCTGCAACCGTCGGGCGCCCTGGCCTACCTCACTGCACGGAAGGGATGATCGAGGAGACCGGCGCATCGAAGTTCACCGGGATCCCGAAGGCGGTGGCGCGCGAGCCGATCAGTGCCTCGATGGCCTCGACCACCAGATCGATGAGGTGCTCCGCGTCCGGCACTCGTCCACCTCGGGCGAGCCAGCGGCGCACGGTCGCATAGATGCCGTTGACCAGGCCGTGCGTCAGCGGGTCGGTGGCCTCGACATCGGCATCCGAGACATCCGCGCCAGCTGACCTGAAGGACATCACGAGCAGCGCCGCGATCTGGTCGGTGACCAGGTCGATGCTGCGCGCCAGTTCCGAACCCTCGGTCGGGTTCTGGTCGGCCCGCTGGTGCAGATGACGGTGCTCCATCGCCCACGTCACGTACACCGCTGCGCCCCGCTTCAGCGACTCACGGACGGTTCCCTGCAGCGTCAGGACCGGTTCGAAGGCCTCCCAGAACATCTCCATGCCGCGGATACGCACGGCGTGCTCGAGATCGTTGCGGTCGGCGAACTGTCGATAGAGCACTGACCGACTGACGCCCGCGTGCGTACCGACTTCCAGCAACGGCGGAAGGTCTCCGGTCAGCTCGATCAGGGCAATGGCCGATTCGACGACGCGCGTACGTTGGGCAGCGTTGTGGGCCTCCCAACGCACCGAGCGACCGTCCATGCCGCCAACCCTAGAGGTCGCAGTCGCCCGCTCCGGTGAAGTTCGTGCTACTCCCAGGTCACGAGTTCGCGCTTGAGCACCTTGCCGGTGGGGTTCCGCGGCAGGTTGTCGAGGAAGAAGACGTCGCGCGGGACCTTGTAACGGGCCAGGTTCTCCTTGACCAGGTCGCGCACCTCGTCCTCGCTGAGCGAGGCGCCCTCGTTCAGCGCGATGAAGGCACGCAGACGCTGACCGAAGTTGCTGTCCTCGACGCCGACGACCGCGACCTCACGGACGGCCGGGTGCGAGATCAGCAGTTCCTCGACCTCGGCCGGGAAGACGTTCTCGCCGCCGGACACGATCATGTCGTCGTCACGCCCGTCGATGTAGAGCAGCGGGCCCTCGAAGTGGCCGACGTCGCCGGTGGCGAGCATGCCGTCGACGATCTGCTTGTGGCCGCCGCCGGTGTAGCCCTCGAACGGGGTCACGGTGCCGACGAAGACCCGGCCCTTGTCGCCCGGCGTGACCGGCCGGTCCTTGTCATCCAGGATCGCGACGCGTGCACCGAGCATCGGCGTACCCACCGAGGTGGGGTGCGCGCGGACGACGTCGGGGTTCGCCATCGTGGCGAGCGAGACCTCGGTGGAGCCGTACAGGTTGTAGACGACGTCACCGAAGCGGTCCTGGAACTCCTTCGACACGGCCGCCTGGAGGGCAGAGCCGGAGCAGAAGACAGCCTTCAGGCTCGAGGTGTCGTACGCGCTGGTCACCTCGGTCGGGAGCGCGATGATGCGCTGGATCAGCACCGGGACCATGCACAGCGCGGTCGCCTTGTGCTGGGCGATGTCGGCAACGAACGTTTCGGCGTCGAACTGGCGGCGCAGTACGACCTTGGAACCCAGGCCGAAGGTGATCATCGTCATGATCAGCCCGGTGCCGTGGAAGAGCGGCGGACCGATCACGGTCGCTTCACGGGAGCGCATCGGCATCCGGTCCAGGAGCGCTCCCGGCAGCGTGTAGCCCTTCGGCTCGGTACGCGGAGCGCCCTTGGGCGTACCGGTCGTGCCGCTGGTCAGGATGATGATCCGGCCCGGCTTGGCCGGCGACGGCGGCGGCGTGGGAGAACCGGCGGCGACCATCGCCGTGAGCTCGTCCTCGGGCTTGGTGATGTCCGCGATGATCACCGGGATGTCGAGGTCCTCGGCGGCGGCAGCGAGGTCGGCGTCGCAGATCAGGATGTCGACGCCCTCGCGGGTGGCGACCTCAGCCGCCTGCTTCGCCGAGAACGCCGTGTTGAGCCAGACCGTGTTGAGGCCGGCGCGCGAGGCCGCGAACGCCGCCAGCAGCGGAGTCCGGTGGTTGCGACAGAGCAGACCGACCGTCTTGCCCGGCTGGTACTTCTCCCGGAAGACGTTGGCCAGCTGGTTGATCTGGGTGTCGAATTCGCCGTAGGTGATCTCGCCACGCTCGTCGGCGATCGCCGGGTAAGCGGCGTGCTGCACTGCGGCAGCCGCGACGGCACCACCGAAGGGGCCGTACTTCTTCATCTGGAACGCGAGTTGCGGCAGCTTGTGCGGCGCCTTGACCGGCATCAGGCCGGCGCGAGCCATCACGCTCAGGGACCGGGCCTCGAGGCCTGCGCGGTGCGCGAGTTCGTTGATGCGAGACGGAATCATGCTGCTCCAATCGGTGTCCCAACGGAGCTGCCCTCGAGCAGCACGCTCGCGACCAGCTCCGGGTTGTCCGACATCGGTACGTGACCGCAGCCGGGCAGCGTCACATGGTGAGCGTGCGGCATACGGCGCGCAGCGATGCGGGCCTGGTATGGCAACAGGATCATGTCGTGTTCACCCCACGCAATGGTCACCGGGATGTCATTTGAGATGGGCCGGTCGAAGATCTCCGCCGCCGGGAAGATCCGACGCATCGCCGGTATGGCCCGTTTCATCGCCCGCAGGTCGCCGACGAACGCCTCCGGGGGCACGTTCTCCGGATGCGCCGACACCATCGCACCCATCACCCGGCGCGCCGTCGCGGACTGCGCGAGGACCGGAACCGCCGGGGACACGAGCCGCGCGCTCGCCGTCAGCCAGGCGAACAACGACCGGATGTAGACGAAATCCAGCGGACCCCACCAGAAGGCCGCCGGAGACAGGGTGGTGGCGCTGCGTACGAGCCCGTCCGCAGCCGCCTCGAGCGAGATCCGGCCGCCGAGGGAGTTGCCGGCGATGTGCGGACGATCCAGGCCGAGGGCGTCCATAGCCGCCACCAGATCGTCGCGCAGGGTGGCCTGGACGTCGCCGTCGCGTACGACGAGGTCGGGCGATTCGCCGTGCCCCGGCAGATCGAACAGGACCACCTCGCGGTGGTCGGTCAGATGCTCCAGCACCGGATACCAGGCCTGCCGACGGTGGGTCAGGCCATGGATGAGTACGAGCGGATCACCGGAGCCGTGGATCTCGTGTGCGAGCACCTCAGGCTGCCGACGAGACCGGCTCGCCGCGGAAGCGGGAGGGGCGTCCGTCGACGCCCCACTTCCGCCACGCCCAGCGCGTACGCGCCGTCAGCATGCCGGCGTCCTCACATCCGGCGCGTACGTCCGCGGAGACGTCCGAGATCATCCGGCGGAAGGCTTCGTTGCGTCGGGAGAAGGTGTCCCGCATGACATCCTCGGGGATGCCCATCAACTCGGCGTCAGCCCTGCTCGGCACCATGATGATCTGGATCGCGATCCGCATGATCAGGGGCGTCAGCAGGCCCACGGCGAACCGGTTCACCGCGCCCATCTCCGGAGTGTGGTGCTCCAACCAAGCGTGTGCGAAGCCGATGTGCCGCGCTTCCTCGGCGGCATGGATCGCCATGATTCGATCGAGCAACGGATGGCTACCCCCAGCGCGGAGAGCGTTCTTCTGTACGTGATCGATCGGCTCCTCCCCAGCCAGGATGATCTGGAAGAAGAGTGTCGGCCAGACGGATCCGAGCAACGCGATCACCGGGATCGTCTTGAGCAGCCACGCCGGCGCGCCGGTGATCTCGGGAGCCGACCGGTTGGTGAACTCCTGGAACATCTGGATGTGGTGGCACTCCTCGGTGAGTTCGTGCATGAAGTACCGGAACTCCGGGTTCTCGTTCTGCAGACCCATCAGGAACTGGGTGCCTCCGAGCAGGAGGAGTTGCTCAAACTGTGACCCGGTCTTGGTCATCGCCGTCATCCGCTGACGGGCGACCTCGATCTGGCGTTCCTTGCTCAGCGACTGGTACCAGTCCGTGTGAGCCAGCGGGTCGATGCCAGGCAGCTGCCAGCGCTCATCGTTCTTGTCGAGGCCGAACCCGGGCTGATCCCACGGGACGTCGATGAACGCCTCGAAGTGTGGGCCGGTCGTCGAAGCCTGGGACAACGTGCGGAGCGTGTCGAAGTAATCCTGCTTGCCGCCACCGATGCGTGACAGCGACGGAAGTGGGACGACCGCCAGCGGTGCCGCAGCCACGCGTACGCCCGTGCCCACGACTTTTCTGGCCAGACCAATGGAACCGCCGACAGCACCCATGTTCACGCCCTTCACCGAAATAGGTGGGACGTCATGTCCCACTCACCAAGGTACACGAGACACGGTGTCGCGCATATCAATTCGGCGAGTCGTCAGGCCTTGGCCACGGCGGGCTCGCTGCGAAATCGGCTCCGGCGACCGTCGATGCCCATCGCTCTCCAGAGCACACGCGCCGGCCCACGGCGGATGCCGAGGTCGTCGGCCAGCATGCGTACGTCGCCGAACATGTCGCGCATTCGCTTCTGCGACTCCTCGGAGTCCCACCAGATCTCCTTGGCGACATCCTTCGGGATCCCCATGGCCTCCATGTCGGCCCGGCTCGGGATCATGATCACGTCGCACAGCACTCGCATCACGACCGGGAACATGTAGGTCAGGACCTGGCGACGTACGAAGCCCATCTGCGGCCAGTGGTGCAACAAGTACTGGTGGGCGAAACCGATGTGCCGAGCCTCCTCGGCGATGTGGATCTGCATGATCCTGTCGATGAGCGGGTGTCCGCCGCCGGCTCGCATGATCGCCTTCTGCATGTGGTCGATCGGCTCCTCGCCACCGAGGATCCCGATGAAGAACAGCTCGGGCACCCACTGGCCGAACGCGGTGACCAACGGGGTCAGCTTGACCCAGATCGACGACGCCCCCTGGACCGGCTCCCCGAAGCGGTTGACCGCCTCCTGGAACATCTGGATGTGGTGGGTCTCTTCGGTGACCTCATGCATCGCGTACCGGAACTCAGGGTTCTGGTTCCCCATGCCGATCAGGTTGTGCATGACACCGGCGATCAGGATCTGCTCGAACTGTCGACCCACCTTCGCCACCTGGGCGAAGCGGTACGCGCCGATGCGGATCTGCTCCTCGCGCGGGAGCGATTTGTACCAGGGGTGGGCCCCGATGACGTCCGCATCGGTGAGGATCAGGCGCGGGTCGTGCGCCGCACTCTCGACCGAGTAGTCCGGGTTGTCCCAGTCGACGTCCTTGAACGCCAGGAAGAACTGGTCGACGGATGCCTGGGACAGCGTCTGCAGGGTTTCGAAGTACTCCTGGTCACTGGGCCGCTTCGACGGCGTCGCCACCGCGCGTACGCCCGTGCCGACCGCTTTCCTGGCCAACGTCACCGTTCCGCCCACTGCACCCATCGGCCCACTCCCCTTGCTGATCTTTATCCGTGACACGGCGTCCCACGTTTCATGGAACTATATGCGACGCAGCGTCACAGTAAAGAGGTTTGGGGCAAACGTCCGAGGCGTCAGCTCGGCGCAGGCAGTGTGCGGCTGATGATCTCCTTCATGATCTCGCTCGTACCCGCATAGATCTGCGAGACGCGAAGGTCGGCCCAAGCACGGGCGACCGGGTACTCCTCCATGTAGCCGTAACCGCCGTGCAACTGCAGGCACTTGTCCGCGATCTGCTGGGCCTTCTCAGAGCAGTGCAGCTTGACCATCGCGGCGGTCGGGATGTCGAGCTCGCCCTTGAGGTGGAGCCCGATGCACTCATCGAGGAACGAGCGCGCGACCCGCATGTCGGTGGCGACCTCGGCCATCCGGTGCTTGGTGTTCTGGAAGCCCCAGATCGAGCGGCCGAACGCCTGCCGACCGTGGACGTACCGCATCGTCTCCTCGAAGATCGCCTCCATCGCGGCGACGTTGGACACTGCGACGATGAGGCGCTCCTGCGGGAGCTGGTGCATCAGTTGAACGAAGCCCTGACCCTCTTCGGCGCCGAGCAGGTTGCTCACCGGGACCCGGACGTTGTCGTAGAAGAGCTCGGAGGTGTCCTGGCCCTTCATCCCGATCTTGTTGAGGTTCTTGCCGCGCGCGAAGCCCGGGGTGTCGGTCGGGACGATGACCAGCGAGATGCCGGCGGCCGCCTCCTCGGGGTTCGTCTTCACGACCGTGAGGACCATGTCAGCCTGGCCACCGTTGGTGATGAAGATCTTCGACCCGTTGATGACGTACTCGTCGCCGTCACGGATCGCCCGTGCCTTGACGCTCTGCAGGTCCGAACCGGTGCCCGGCTCCGTCATCGCGATCGCGCCGACGACCTCGCCCGACGCCATCTTCGGCAGCCAGTACGTCTTCTGCTCCTCGGTGCCGTACGCGAGGAGGTAGTGGGCCACGATGCCCGTGTGCAGCGAGGCGCCCCACGAGCTGTCGCCGGCGTACGCCTGCTCCTCGATCAGGACAGCCTCATGGGCGAAGTTGCCACCACCGCCGCCGTACTCCTCGGGGACATCGATGCAGAGGAGGCCCTGGTCGCCGGCCTTGTTCCACAGGTCACGATCGACCTGCTTGTTCTCGATGTAGCGCATGACGTTGGGCGTCACCTCCTTCTCGAAGAAGGTCTTCGCCATGTCGCGCAGGTCGTCGAGCTCGGTGTCCATCCAGGGTGAGCGTCGGGATGCTCCAGCCATCGGGAGTCCTCTCGGGCAGGAGTGGTACACGGTGTACCACTGGTGATGCGGCCGATGGTACAGGGTGTACCTGTAGGTTGTCCGACCATGGCAGATGACGCGCGCCGCACGCAGGTGGTCGAAGCAGCGACCGCGGCGGTCGACGAGCTCGGCGTCTCCGTCGGCACCGCGCAGATCGCCGAGCGGGCCGGGATCCCCCGGCCACACGTCTACCGGTACGTCGAGAGTCGCGAACACCTCGACGCGCTGGTGGCCCGACAGGCCGCCACGTTGCTGCTTGATCACGTCCGTCCGGCATTCCTGACACCGGGAACGGGCCACGAGATCGTCCACGGCATCCTGACCTCGACCGTCGAGTGGGCTGCCGCGCACCCGAACCTCTACCGCTTCATGGCTCAGCGGCCGCAGACCCCGGGCGAGCACAGCGCACGCTTCGGAAGGACCCGGTTCCTCGACGTGGTCGCAAGTTCGATCGGCGCCTACCTCCGCGGGACCGACATCACGGTCTCCGTGCCCGAGGGGTTGCTCGCCGGGCTGATCGGCATGGCCGACGGCACCATTGTCTGGTGGCTCGACCACCAGGACGAACGTCAGGACGCCATGGTGAATCGACTGACCCGACAGACGGAGGCGGTCGTACGCGACGCCCTGAACTCGGTGGGCATCCAGGTCCCCGAGGACCTGAGACTCGACCCCCAGGCGTAGCCGAACCGTGAGGTTTGGCTAGGCGAACGTGAGCGGTCGGTCCACGACCGACCCGGTGATCGTCTTCACGTCGACGAGATAGTTCTGCTTCAGCCCCCACGGGGCCCGGTCACCAGCCCGTGGCATCTCGGCAGCAGCACGCTGGAGGTAGCCCGACTGCATGTCCATCAGAGGCCGGACCTCCCCGTCGTAGTCGCGCTCGACAAGGAACTGCTCGTACCCCTTTTTGTCCATGTGCTTGAGGAGCTTCACCGCGTAGTCGATGACCAGATCGGCTTTGAGCGTCCAGGAGGCGTTCGTGTAGCCGATCGTGAAGAGCAGGTTGGGGATCCCGGAGAGCGCCAGGCCCTTGTACGCAAGGGTGTCACTCGCCGCCACAGGCTTGCCGTCGATGTGCAGCTGGACACCGCCGAACAGCTTGATCTTCAATCCGGTCGCGGCGATCACGATGTCGGCCGGCAGCTTGTCCCCGGACTCCAACTCGATGCCGTCCGCGACGAAGGTCCTGATCCGATCCGTGACCACCGAGGCCTTGCCGGTGCGGATCGCCTTGAAGAGATCGCCGTCGGGGACGAAGCAGAGGCGCTGGTCCCACGGCTGGTACGGCGGGGTGAAGTGCGCCTCGACGATCTCGATCGCCTCGTCTCGCGTCATGTACTTCTCGCGCAGACCCGTGAGACTGCGGATGATGCCCTCGCGGATGATCTTCTTGACCGTGTCCGGCTGCGTACGCGCGAGGCTGAAGGTCGAGATCTGCAGCATCACGTTGGCCCAGCGGACCGCCTCGAAACCGGCCCGCTCGCGGAGGTTGCGGAACGGCACCATCTTGGGCAGCTTGCCGACCGTGGAGCCGATGCCGACCGCGACGAGGTCCTTGCCTGGGCGACTCAGGATGTACGTCGGCGTGCGCTGGAGCATCGTGATGTGACCGACCTCGTCGGCCATGTTCGGGATCAGGGTGACGGCCGTGGCGCCGGACCCGATGACGACCACGTTCTTGCCGGCGTAGTCGAGGTCCTCGGGCCAGAACTGCGGGAACACGAACTCGCCCTTGAACTTCGCGCGCCCCGGGAACTCGGGCTCGTGACCGTGGTCGTAGTCGTAGTAGCCGGCGCAGGACCAGAGGAATCGGGTCGCGATCGTCGTCAGTCCGTCGGCGGTCTCCGCCGTGACGGTCCAGCGCTTGTCGGCGCTCGACCAGTCGGCCGAGACCACCTTGTGGCCGTACCGGATCTTCTCGTCGACGTTCCACTTGTCGGCGACCTTGCGGAGGTAGGACAGGATGTGGCGACCGTCGGCCAGCGCCTGCTCACCGGGCCACGGGTCCCACTTGTAGCCGAACGTGAACATGTCCGAGTCCGAGCGGATGCCGGGGTACTTGAACAGATCCCATGTCCCGCCGTTGGTCTGACGCGACTCCAGCACGACGATCTTCCTGTCCGGGAAGTTCGCCCCCAGCTGGGCGGCGGCGCCGATGCCGGACAACCCGGCTCCGACGATGAGTACGTCGACCTGCTCAACTGGAGTCGTCATGGGCGTGAACTTACTCCGGTTGGACCGCCGCGCCAGTGGCCAACAGCGGGGCCGGGTCGATGCCCCACGCCGTGAGCGCCGTCGTGGTGTCGGCACCAGCGACAGTGGCGGGCGGAACCGGAGTCGTTGGGACTGTACGACTGAAGCGCGGCGCAGGCGCCGGCTGGATCACGCCGTTCACCTCGATGTACGCAGCCCGGGACTTCATGTGCGGGTGCTCAGCGGCCTCGGCGGGGGTGAGGACGGGGGCAACGCACGCGTCGGTGCCCTCGAAGATCTCGGCCCATTCCGCCATCGACCTGCTGGCGAACGTCGCGGCAAAGAGTTCGCGCATCTCGGCGTACCGAGTGAACTCGTACTGACCCGGGCAGGTGTCCTTCACCCCGAGCGTCTCGACCAGCACGGCGAAGAACTGCGGTTCCAGAGCACCGACGGCGACGTGGCGACCATCGGCGGTCGGGTAGATCGCGTAGTACGGCGCGCCGCCGTCGAGCATGTTGGCGCCACGCGGCTGGCTCGCGAGGCCCATGGCGCGCAGCCCGCTCGCCATCAGGTCGAGGTGTGCGGTGCCGTCGACGATCGCCGCGTCCACGACCTGGCCCTCGCCGGTCGCGCGAGCGTGCAGCAGGGCGCTCAGGATGCCGATCACCAGATAGGTCGAGCCCCCGCCGAAATCGCCGAGAAGGTTGATCGGGAACTGCGGCTTCTCGGCCTGGCCCAGCTGGCTCAGGACGCCGGTGGTCGCGATGTAGGTGATGTCGTGGCCGGCCGCCTGGGCCAGCGGGCCGTCCTGGCCCCAGCCGGTCATCCGGCCGTACACGATCCGGGGGTTGCGGGCGTGCACGGCGTCGGGTCCGAGGCCGAGGCGTTCGGTCACTCCGGGCCGGAGGCCTTCGATGAGTACGTCGGCGGACTCGATCAACTGGAGCACGGTCTCGACGGCCGCCGGGTCCTTGAGGTTGAGGGCGACGCTCGGCCGGTTGCGGGTCAGCAGGTCGTGCGGGCCGGTCATCATCATCTGGCCGCCGGGTCGGTCGATCCGAATGACGTCCGCACCCAGATCAGCAAGGATCGCGCACGCGTGCGGTCCAGGGCCGATACCAGCGAGCTCGACAACCTTGATGCCGTGAAGTGGTCCCATGGCGGCGAGGGTACAGCGTGTACCACCCGCGGGTCTGCGTGCCCTCGATCGGCTCGGAAAAAATGAAAGCCCCTGAGGCTCTCGGGTACCCCAGGGACTTTCGTGGCGCACAATGTGCGACATGGAGACGTTAACACGCGTTTCTTGGGGTACACAAGCCCCGCGGCGGAGCCGCCACACAATCTCTCACACGCTCTTCAGGCGGGCTTTTCGACCGTCAGCGGCTCAATTCTGGGGTACAACGAATCACATTGCGTCAGAAAACCCCAGAAATGTTGCCCCAACCCCCAGCAATTCTGCCCTCTCGTGGAAGAATCGATCCATGCCGACCGCACTCGCCCCGCTCGACCCGCGCGTGGTCGTCGCGGCGCAGTGGCTGAACCTCATCGAGTTGCGCCGGAACCAGTTCGGTCTCAGCCTTGAGGCCCTGGCCGTACGCGCCGGCGTCTCCCCTCAGACGCTGACCAATCTGCGCAAGGGCGGGATGCCGCAGAAGCGGACACTGGCCGCACTCCAGCAGGCCCTCGACCTGTCCAGCGACATCGACCTTGCGCGCCAGCGGATCCACGAGGCTGGCCTCCAACGCGCGCGCGATGCGGTCGCCCGAGAGGCAACCGAAGCCAATGATCCGGGTGCTCTGGAGTCCCAACGGATTGCGATCGAGGCAGTTGCTGCGCTGGCCGAGTCCCGGCTCCGCGAGTTCCCGGAGTTGCGCCACGACATCCTCAAGAAGCTCGTCGTCAGCGCCGACCACTGCACACTCGACAGGACACTGGGCTGGCTGCGTGACCTGGCCTCGCCGAGAGGTGAGGATTTCCCCGCCGAAAGGTGACGTTCTACGCAAGGTCGACAGACAACCTCACCTTTCGGCGGGGAAATCCTCACCTTCGACGATGCAACTAGTTGCACATCGAGTTGCAATGTCGCACACTTGCGTCGTGGCCCTCGAACACGCCCTCCTCGTCTCGCTGCGGGAGCACCCCGCCAGCGGCAGTGAGTTGGCGCGACGCTTCGCGAAGTCGATCGGCTTCTTCTGGAGCGCCACCCATCAGCAGATCTACAAGGTCCTGCACCGGATGGCTGCGGACGGTTGGATCGAGGGCGACGCCGATCAGGCGCGGACCACGTACACGCTCACTCCGCTGGGTGATCAGGTCCTCGCCGACTGGATCAGCTCACCCACGCCGCCCGAGAAGACGCGCAACGATCTTGCGGTCAAGATGCGCGCCGCCTCCTTCGGCGACCGGACGCACCTGCTGTCCGAGCTCGCCGAACTCGTGGCCGAACACCGCATCCGACTGGCGCACTACGAAGCGATGCAACGTCGCGACTACCCGGACCCGTCCACCCTGATCGACCACGAACTCGACCAGTACCTCGTCCTGCGCGGAGGCATCCGCATGGAGGAGTACTGGATCAGCTGGCTCACCGAATATCTGGAGGCACACTCATGACATACGAGACTGGTCAGTTCACACACATGCTCTCGCCGCTGACCGTCGGCGACCTGACGCTGCGCAACCGCATCGTGATGGGCTCCATGCACACGGGCCTGGAAGACCGTCGCGGTGACATCCCGAAGCTCGCCGCGTACTTCCGCGAGCGCGCCGCCGGCGGCACCGGCCTCATCGTCACCGGTGGGTACGCACCGAACAAGCGCGGCTGGCTGAAGCCTTTCGCCTCGGAAATGACCTCCCGCGTCCAGGCCATGCGCCACCGCGAGATCACCGGGGAGGTGCACGAGGAGGGCGGCGCGATCGCGCTCCAGGTCCTGCACGCCGGCCGGTACGGCTACAGCCCGCTGTCTGTCTCGGCGTCGGCGGTCAAGTCGCCGATCAACCCCTTCAAGCCGTCGGCTCTCTCGACCAAGGGTGTCGAGGACACCATCAATGACTTCGCCAAGTCGGTCGCGCTGGCGAAGAAGGCCGGGTACGACGCCGTCGAGATCATGGGCTCCGAGGGCTACCTGATCAACCAGTTCATCGCCGAGCGGGTCAACCAGCGCACCGACAAGTACGGCGGCTCGGCGGTCAACCGGATGCGTTTCCCGATCGAGATCGTGCGACGCTCGCGTGAACTGGTCGGCGAGGGCTTCCCGATCATGTTCCGGATCTCGCTGGTCGACCTCGTCGAGGGCGGCCAGACCTGGGAGGAGACCGTCGAGCTCGCGTACGGCCTCCAGGAGGCGGGCGTCTCCATCCTCAACACCGGCATCGGCTGGCACGAGGCCCGCGTCCCGACCATCATCACCCAGGTGCCGCGCGGCGCGTGGGTGGACTACACGGCCAGGCTGAAGGCTGAGGTGACCGTGCCGGTCTGTGCCTCCAACCGGATCAACACCCCCGAGCTTGCCGAGTCGATCATCGCGAACGGTCAGGCCGACCTGGTGTCGATGGCGCGCCCGCTGCTCGCCGACCCGGACTTCGTCAACAAGACCGCGGCCGGCCGCGCCGACGAGATCAACACCTGCATCGCCTGCAACCAGGCCTGCCTGGACCACGTCTTCGCGAACAAGAAGTCCTCCTGCCTGGTGAACCCGCGTGCCTGCAACGAGACCACGCTCGTACTGGCGCCCACGCGGTCGAAGAAGTCCGTGGCCGTCGTCGGTGCCGGCCCCGCAGGTCTGTCCGCCGCAGTTTCTGCCGCCGAGCGCGGCCTGTCGGTGACCCTGTTCGAGAAGAGCGAGGAGCTCGGCGGCCAGTTCCGGCTGGCGATGATGGTGCCCGGCAAGGAGGACTTCCAGGACACGCTGCGCTACTACGCCCGGCGCCTCGAGGTGCTCGGCGTCGACGTACGACTCAAGACCGAGGCCAACTCCGATGACCTCGACGGCTTCGACCAGGTGATCATCGCGACCGGTGTCGAGCCGCGGATCCCGTCGATCCCGGGAGTCAACCACCGCAGCGTCGCGACGTACGCCGAGGTGCTCTCGGGTCGGGTCGTTCCCGGCAAGCGCGTCGCCGTCGTCGGAGCCGGAGGCATCGGCGTCGACGTCTCGGTCGCGCTGGCGCACGAGGAGGAATCGCTGGCCGACTGGATGGCGCACTGGGGCGTCGGCGACCCTGCCGAGCACCGTGGTGGCCTGACCGAGCGCGAGCCGCGTACGCCGGTGCGCGACATCACGCTGATCCAGCGCAAGGAGACCCGGATCGGCCTCGGCCTCGGCAAGACCTCGGGCTGGGCACACATGGCGCACCTGAAGCAGGACGGCGTGAAGATGATCACCGGCGCCTCGTACGACCGGATCGACGACGAGGGCCTGCACATCACCGTCGACGGCCAGCCCTCAGTGATCGAGGCCGACACGATCGTCCTGTGCGCTGGCCAGGAGTCGGTGCGATCCCTCTGGTCGGGCTCTCCCGAGGACTCAATCCCGAACTGGCACCTCATCGGCGGCGCTCACCTCGCCGGCGAACTCGACGCCAAGCGCGCGATCCGGCAAGGGACCGAGGTCGCGGCCAGCCTCTGACGCGCCGAAACCCGGCATCTGTCAGGCCGAGACCCGACAAATGTCCGGCCGAGCACCATCTCGGCCGGACATTCTCGTCTGGGTAGGGTCGTGGTCATGGACTGCGTCTTCTGTGCCATCGCTGCAGGTCAGATCCCTTCGACGAAGGTGTACGAGGACGAGCGGACGTACGCGTTCCTCGACATCGCGCCTGGGAGCGAAGGCCACATGGTCGTCATCCCGAGGGCGCATTCGCACGACATTCGCGAAGTCGAGCCCGCCGACCTGAGCGCGGTGTTCGCCGCGGCTCAGCTGCTCACGCGGCGCGCGTACGAAGTCCTCGACTGCGACGGCGTCAACGTGATCAACAACTGCGGCGCACCGGCGGGCCAGACCGTCTTCCACACCCACGTGCACGTCATCCCGCGTTACACGGGCTCGGACAAGGACCGCGTGGGACACCCGTGGATCCCGAAGCCCGCGTCGGCCGAGGAACTCGCCTCACTCGGCGCGAAGTTCGCGCTGTGACCGTCACGATCCTGCGCTCAGGCGACCGCTTCACCGAACGCGAGCAGGGCCGAATGACTTGGCATGCGTTCTCTTTCGGGCCGTTCTACGATCCGGCCCGGGTCAGCTTCGGTCCGTTGGTGCTGTGCGACGAGCACCTGCTCGGCGACGGTCAGGGATTCTCGACACACCCGCATCAGGGGGTGACGATCGTGACAGTTCCGACGGCAGGAGCCGTACGCCACACCGACTCACTCGGCAACGAGCGTGTCGTCTCCCCCGGGCAGGTCGGCATCTTCGAGACGGCGGGCGGCGTCACCCACAGCGAGATCGCGGCCGCCTCCGCGACGCGGTTCGTACAGTTCTGGCTCACCTCGGAGGCCGAGGAGCCTGCGTACGCGGTGGACGACCTCAGCGAGGGTCTGGCGGTCGGACCGCATCGTCTGGAGCGGCTCGTGCTCGCCGCTGGCGACGCCGTCGAGATCGCCGGCGGCACGCGTCGGTTCGTCTTCATGGCGTCCGGATCACTGGTGCGCAACTCGCTCGCCGAGCCGCTGAGCCAGGGCGACGCGTACCTGATCGATGATCAGGACCCGGTCACGGTCACCGCAGCGACCGACGTGATCCTGCTGGTCTGGACGCTCGCCTGACGGATGTCGGGTTTCGGCCTGACGGATGTCGGGTTTCGGCGCTACTGGGGACCGATCGCGCTGAGGAACTGGCGGACCAGCGGCAGCGACGTCGCGGCGCCGGTGTGGCCCACGTCGACGTACGCGCAGACCGCGATGTCTCCCTGTGCGGCGATCAGCCACGTGTGGGTCAGCACCTGACCGCCGCGTACGAACTCGGCGGTGCCGGTCTTGGCGATGATCGGTGCACCGGACATGCCGCTGAGGCCGAGGGCGGTGCCGTCCAGGACGACCTGCCGGAAGATCGTCTTGAGCTCAGCAGCCTCATGAGCCGACATCGGCGTCACACCGGCTGCGACCTTCGGTCGGATCCCGTCGATCATCCACGGCACCACCGTGTGACCGGCCTGGATCGAGGCGATGACGGTGGCCATCGTCAGCGGCGAGACGAGGACATCGCCCTGACCGATCATGTCCTCAGCCTTGACGAACTCGTTGCCCGGAGGCGGCAGCTGGCCAAGGAAGGCCGGGAACCCGAGGTCGTAGTCCTGCGAGAGGCCCAGCGTCCGAGCGGCGTCCTTGAGGCTGGCGTAGGGCACGAAGGCGTGCTGGCTCACCTGCGCGGTGTTGCAGGACTGAGCGATCGCCTCCTTGAGCGGAATGTTGCCCAGGGAAGATGGCGGGTACCACTTGTCGTTCTTGAACTGGAAGCCCAGCACCGTGAAGTGGAGCGGGCAGGTGACCGTGGAGTCCGCGGTGAAATGACGGTGCCGGATCAGCGCCAGCGCGTCGACGGTCTTGAACGTCGAACCCGAGGGCGACCGAGCCATCGTCGCGTACGGGAATCCGCCGGCTGCGTTGTTGTTCGCAGCCACGAGGATCTTGCCCGTGCTCACCTGGATCGCGACCATCGCCGACGGCGGTCCGGACTGGTTGAGGATCCCCTCGGCGATCTGCTGCCAGTCGCGTCGAACGGTGATCTTGAGGTTGCTCCCGTTCGTCGGCGCGTACGAGGCCAGCTCGGTGGCGTGCCCCGCGTGGGTCAACTCCACCTTCGTGCCGGGCATCCCGTTGAGCTTGTCGTCCTGGTCCTTCTCGATGCCACTCAGGACGCCGGCGAGCGATCCGACCGGAGCGGGACGGCCGTCTGCGGCGAGGATCGTGCCACGAGCGCCACGGGGATGGGTGACCGCGAGTTTGTCACCGGTGCTCATGCCGGGGATGACGGCTGCCGGCGACCAGACCGGCGACCACACGTTGCTGCCCTTGTCGACCACCGACACCGAGGTGTCGTACGTCCAGGTGCCGCCCGGCAGGGACCACGACCAGTGCAGCGTGGCGCTGCCCCTGGCGACTGCTCCGGCGGTGACCGTCGGCTTCGTCCCCATCGCGGTGAGGATCGACTGATACTCCTTCGCCGCACCAGCCCCCGCGACGGTGACCTTGCCGCCGGCAAGGCCGCTGGCGAAGGCTTGCACGGCGCTGTAGTCGGCCTGAGGACCGGAACCACAACCCGCGAGGGCGAGCGGAGCCACCAGGGCAGCGGAGATCAGTAGGCGGCGCACGATGGCAAAACTATCCGGCACCCCTGACAGTTCCGGAATCCGGCCCTGACGCGGCAGACGTACGGTCTGATCAGTGACGAGGCTTGCGAGTCCGGGACTTGTCCCCGCCGTACGCCGGCTTGTCGCCGAAGTCGCGGCGCGGGCGACGGTCTCCGCCGCGAGCAGCACTCAGGTTCGGGCCCTTGTCGACGCTCAACTCGATGAGTTTGCCGCTGATCCGGGTCTGCTCGAGTGCAGCCCAGATCGCCGGGTCCAGGTCCTGCGGGAGCTCGACGATCGAGAAGTGCTCCTTGATCGTGATGTTGCCGAAGTCCTGGCGGCGCAGACCACCCTCGTTGGCGAGGGCGCCGACGACCTGGCGCGGCTCGACACGGTGGCGCTTGCCGACCTCGATCCGGTACTGCTGCATCGGCTGGCCGTTGTCGCGGTTCGGGCGGGCGTCGCGACCGGGACGGTCGCGGTCGAATCGGTCGCCACGCTGCGGACGCTCGTCCCGGTCGTCGCGCACCGGACGCTCACGGCGCACGGGCTCCGGCTGGTCCTCGAGGAGCAACGGCGCGGCACCGTTCAGCACCACGGCCAGAGCTGCTGCCACGTCCAACTCGGGCACGTTGTGCTCGCGTACGTAGTGCGAGACGACGTCGCGGAAGAAGGCGACCTTCTCGTCGCTCAGCGCCGCGGTGATGCCGTCATCGAACCGGCTGAGCCGGGTCGCGTTGACCTCGTCGGCGCTCGGCAACTTCATCTCGACCGGCGCGGCCTTGGTGTGCTTCTCGATCGCCTTGAGGAGGTAGCGCTCGCGCGGAGTGACGAACGAGATCGCGTCGCCCTTGCGGCCGGCACGCCCGGTGCGGCCGATCCGGTGGACGTACGCCTCGAGGTCGGTCGGCAGGTCGTAGTTGATGACGTGCGAGATGCGCTCCACATCGAGACCGCGAGCGGCGACGTCGGTCGCCACGAGGATGTCGAGCGAGCCGTCCTTGAGCTGGTTGACAGTCTTCTCACGCTGCACCTGAGCGACGTCACCGTTGATCGCGGACGCACTGAAACCACGAGCGCGCAGCTTCTCCGCGAGCGAGTCGGTCTCCGACTTCGTACGCGTGAAGACGATCATCGCCTCGAAGTTCTCGACCTCGAGGATGCGGGTGAGGGCGTCGACCTTCTGCGGGTACGAGCACATCAGGTAGCGCTGGGTGATGTTCGCGTTGGTCTTGGTGGCGCTCTTGACCTGGACCTCTTCGGGGTCGTTCAAGTACTTCTGCGACAGCTTGCGGATCATCGGCGGCATGGTCGCCGAGAACAGCGCGACCTGCTTGGTCGCCGGGGTGTCGGCGAGGATCGTCTCGACGTCCTCGGCGAAGCCCATGTTGAGCATCTCGTCAGCCTCGTCGAGCACCAGGAACCGGAGCTCCGACAGGTCGAGGGTGCCCTTGGCCAGGTGATCCATGATCCGGCCCGGAGTACCGACCACCACGTGGACGCCGCGACGCAGCGCGGTCAGTTGCGGGCCATAGCCCTGGCCGCCGTAGATCGGCAGCACCTTGAGCGACGGCAGCTGCGACGCGTATCCCTCGAAGGCCTCCGCGACCTGGAGGGCGAGCTCGCGGGTCGGTGCGAGGACGAGAGCCTGCGGGGCGCCCGCGGACACCGCGAGGTCGAGCTGGCTGAGGATCGGGAGCGCGAAGGCGGCGGTCTTGCCAGTACCCGTCTGCGCGAGGCCGACGACGTCGCGGCCCTGCAGAAGCAGCGGGATGGTGGCCGCCTGGATGGCGCTGGGGGTCTCGTACCCGGCGGCGGTGACCGCGGCAAGTACGCCATCCGCGAGGCCGAGTTCCGCGAAGGTCAGGGCATCGGCGGCAGGGGCGTTGTCCATGGTCACTTGATAACGGTACGGGCTGAGTGGGGCGTTCGGACATTCCACGCGTACGAGGGAGCGGTCACACCGGGCAAGATCCCCAAAAGCATCCCGAAAGTGGAGCGTGACCCACCAGACACGCCCGTTGTTTGCATCTCAAGTGGGGAGGCGCTACATTTGGTGAACGGACGGTAAACAGGAGGTGTCCGATGAAGGTCCAGAAGACGACCCGCAAGGTTCTCGAGATGCACTGGGTTCCGGTTCTCGATGCAAACGGTGAGTTCCACCTCGAAGGCTCGTGGAGCCGCGAGAAGGTTGCTGACCACTCTGCCTCGGTCGCCTGACGCCAGGCTCCCCAGACCAGCGCCGCACTGCACCCACGCAGACGCGGCACCGCCGCCCCCGTTGTGTTCAACGCAGCGGGGGCGGTGCATTTCTTCCCCGATCAAAGGCACAGACATGAACGAGACCCGCTCCACCGAGACCGAACTGGTCGTGCACTGGGTGCCGGCGCTCGGCAAGCTCGTCCCGCTCGCCGACGCACCAGCCCCGTACGCCACGCCTCAGCGCGACTGAACCCCTCCGGCTGGCTCAGCGAGCCAGCCATTCGGCGTACGCGTCGAAGCTGAACGGGCGGCCGAGGAAGTCCGACACCAACTCCGCGGCGGGCTTCGACCCACCGGGCGCCAGGATGTTGTCGCGGTAGCGGCCCGCGATCTCGGCATTGAACATGTCGTCGTGCTTGAAGGCGCTGAACAAGTCCTTCGCGATCACCAGCGACCACTGATACGTGTAGTAGGCGCTCGAGTAGCCACCGAGGTGGCCGAAGTTTGCGTAGAAATGCGTCCCGTCCAGGTACGGGAACGGCGCGTACTGGCCCTGCAGTTCCCGGAGTCGCTCCGTGAGATCTGCCGGACGCTCCTGGTGGAACGCGTACGACAGTGCCCCGTAGAAGCACTGGATCCGGACCGTGTAGCCCTTCCCGAACTCCTCGCCGTCGCGCATCTTGGCCACGAGGGCGGCTGGGATCGGCTCGCCTGCGGCATTCGTGGCGAACGACGCCAGGATGTCGGCGTCCCACGCCCACTCCTCGAGCATCTGCGACGGCGCCTCGACGAAGTCCCACTCCGTTGCCACCCCGGAGAAGCGTGACCAGTCCTGCTGCCCGCCGAGGATGTGATGGACGAGATGGCCGAACTCGTGGAAGAGCGTGACGACGTCGTCGTGCTCCATCAGTCCGCGCGGGAAGTTGCAGACCAGGACGCCCTCGGCCACGGACTTGCCGTTGACGCCGGGAGCGAGATCGAACTGCGCAGCATGCTTGTACTTGCCCTCGCGCGGATGCAGGTCGAGGTGGATGCGGCCGAGGCTGGCTCCGTCCTCCAGACGGACGACGTCGTACGACGCCACGTCCTCATGCCACGTCGGGACGTCGACCGCGTCGTACCGCAGGCCGAAGAGTCGGCCGGTGACCTCCAGCAGACCGCCGCGCACCTTGGTGAAGTCGAAGTACGTCCGCACCACCTGCGCGTCGACGTCGTACTGCTCCTTGCGGATGATCTCGCCGTAGTACGCACTGTCGGACCACTGCACCTCGGTCGCCTCCGGGTTGTCCTCCCGGTACCGCTTCAGGAGGATCGCCAGGTCGCGCTGGGCCGGGTCGACGGCCGCGGCTGCGATCTTGTCGACGAACTCCGGGATGGCGGGGCCGGATCCGATCATCTTCACCGCCGCGTCGAACGAGGCCCAGTCCGGGTAGCCGACGAGTTCGGCGCGACGCTGGCGAGCGTCGAAGAGTTCGTGCAGGACCTTGTCCGCCGCCGGGTAACCCCGGTTGAGGAAAGCCAGCCGGAGCTCACGTCGCACCTCGGCGTCGTGACAGTAGGTGAAAACCGGGAGGGTGTCGGGATAGTCGGTGGTGACGGTGACCAGACCGTCCGCGCCGACCGGGTGCGCCTCCAGCCAGTCCTGCGGCAGACCGGCCAGCCGGTCGGCGGTCACCTTGATGGACCGAACGTCGTCGCGGGTGATGCGCGAGAACTCCTGATCCAGCTCAGTGAGCCGCTCCTCCAATGCCGTGAGCTCGGCGCGTACCTCCTCGGACTGGTCGACTCCGGCACGGCGGAAGTCGGTCAGGATCTTCTCCAGGAACCTCGCCGCGAGCGGGTCAAGCCCGTCGGTCCTCAACCCGGCGAAGACTGCGTACAACTCGGGGTCCTGCGAAAGCTCGGTGTCGAGCTTGTCGGCAGCAGCCTCGGCGTCCTCGGCGGCGGTACGCACCGCCTCCACCGGATGCACGCTCGCGAGCAGTGACGCCATCCCGCTCAGGCCGTGCAGCGCCAGCTCGGCGTCGTCCCACCGACGCAGCACCGCCATCGCGTCGGTCGGGCGTACGGACTTCAACTCCGCGGCCGCTTCGCGCGCGATCGTCAGCGCGGCGTCACGCCTCAATTCCAGCCACTGCTGGGCGTCGGCTTCGGCAGGCAGAACCAGTGGTGCGGGCGTCATGCGGGCTAGCCTGCCACGCTCATCCGACAAGCTCGCCGAGCCTCCGGGTCAGGTACGCGATCTCGCCCGGATTGACGGCGAGTTCGATGGCCCGGGCGTACGCAGCCCGCGCCTCACGGGACCGACCCAGTCGACGCAGGAGGTCGGCCCGAGTGACGTGCCACGAGTGGTAGCCGACGAGGTCCAGCGGCTCGACGATCGCCAGCGCCACCTCCGGTCCGTCCATCTCGGCGATGGCCACCGCCCGATTCAGCGCCACCACCGGCGTCGGCTGCAGCGCGTACAGCTGGTCGTACAGTGCGACCACCTGTGACCAGTCGGTGTCGCGTGCGTCGCCGGCGTCGGTGTGGACGGCGTTGATGGCTGCCTGGAGTTGATAGACACCGGGGCTCAGCCCTGACGCCAGCCGTTCGCGGACCAGCGCATGCCCCTCCGCGATCAGAGCGTGATCCCAGCCCCCGCGACCCTGATCAGCGAGCGTGACCAGCTCGCCGGAGGTGCCGTAGCGGCTCCCGCGCCGTGACTCGGTCAACAGCATCAACGCCAGCAGCCCGGCGACCTCGCCGTCCGTCGGCATCAGACCACGCATCAGCCGGGCGAGGCGTACGCCCTCCGCGGCTAGATCAGCATGTCCGGGCTCGCCGGGGAGATAGCCCTCGTTGAAGATCAGGTAGATCACCGCGAGGACGTCGGCGAGCCGGTTGGCCAGATCCTCCCGCTCCGGAACCCTCAGCGGGATAGCCGCAGCACGGATCTTGGACTTCGCGCGGGTGATCCGTTGGGCCAGCGTCGTCTCCGGTATGAGGAACGCCCGGGCGATCTCCGGCACCGTCAGACCTGCGACGAGTCGCAGAGTCAGGGCCGTCCGTGCCTCCGGCGCCAGCGCCGGATGGCAACACGTGAAGATCAGCCGGAGTTGATCGTCCTCGACGATCCCGACCGGGTCCGGTTGGTGCGTGATCATGGCTGCGGCTCGATGGCGCTGATCGCGTACGTTCTCGCGGCGGAGCCGGTCGATCGCCCGGCGGGTCGCGGTCGTCATGAGCCACCCACCCGGATTCGCCGGTTGGCCGTCGATCGGCCACCGCTCCGCAGCTGCGAGGAATGCGTCGCCAGCGGCCTCCTCGGCGATGTCCAGATCACCGAAGCGGCGCGCCAGCGACGCGACCACGCGCGACCACTCGTCGCGAAACGCCTCTTCGATCACTCGACGGGAAGCTCGTCCTCGGCCATGAACGGACGGACCTCGACCGGGTTGGTGCAGGCGATCGCGCCTTCCTTGGCCAGACCCAGAGCGACGTCGAGATCTGCCGCCTCGATGATCCAGAAGCCCCCGAGGTACTCCTTCGTCTCCAGGAACGGGCCGTCCGTCACCACGACGTCCCCACCCTTGGCCTCGACCACGGTGGCGGTGCTCTGGTCGGCGAGACCGCCGGCGAACACCCAGTGGCCCTCGGCCTGCAGCTTCGCGTTGAAGCGGTCGACTGCTTCAAACAGGGGCTGCATGGTCTCGAGCGGACGCTCACGGTCGCCCGGACGGTCGTACACGGAAAGCAAGTACTGCGTCATGATCTGCTCCTTCGTCGGATGGCCCTGGTAGCCGCTCTCACCCGTTCCACGAACGAGTCGGGGCGGATACGACAACCCAACCGAAAATATTCACTGGCGGGAAGACCCGGGCGGTGTGGCAGGTTAGGTCGTCGTGGCTCGCTCGAGAAGTTCAGTGAATTGGCGGGCGATCGTCGCAGACACACGTCCGCTGCAGGACCCGAACTTCCGTCGGATGTGGGTTGCCCAGATCGTGACGATGATCGGCGCCCAACTCACCGTCGTCTCCGTCCCCGCGCAGTTGTACGCGGACACCGGCTCCAGTGCGTACGTGGGCCTCGCCGGGCTGTTCGGGCTGGTGCCGTTGGTGATCTTCGGTCTGTACGGCGGCGCGCTGGTCGATCACTTCGATCGCCGCCGGGTGCTGATCGTGACCACGGTCGGTCTGATCGGCACCTCGGCGCTCTTCTGGGCTCAGGCAGCTGCAGGGAATCGAAACCCGTGGCTCCTGCTGGGTCTGTTCTCGGTGCAGCAGGCCTTCTTCGCGGTGAACTCCCCCGCCCGGTCGGCGATCCTGCCGACGCTGCTGTCGACCGACCTCCTGCCGGCCGCCAACGCCCTGGGCATGACCGTGTTCCAGTTCGGCGCCATCGTCGGACCGCTGGTCGCGGGCGTCCTCATCCCGTTCACCGGCTTCACCTGGCTCTACCTGATCGACACGATCACGTTGCTGGCCACGCTCTACTCGGTGCTCCGGCTACCCCCGCTACCGGTCCTCAACGCCGCCGCGAAGACACCCGGGCTCTCCGCGGTCTGGGAAGGCTTCGCCTACCTGAGTACGCAACCCGTCCTGCTGATGTCGTTCGTCGTCGACCTGATCGCGATGGTCTTCGGCATGCCGCGCGCGCTCTACCCGCAGATCGCCCACGAGGCTTTCCACGGCCCGGCGGCCGGCGGCCTCGCGCTCGCACTCCTGTTCGCGGCGATCCCGGCCGGTGCCGTCCTCGGCGGGGTGTTCTCGGGCTGGCTGTCGAGGGTCGAGCGACAGGGGTACGTGGTGCTCTGGTGCATCGGCATCTGGGGCGCGTCGATGGCCGGCTTCGGCATCACCGTCTGGCTGGCGCCACACGGGCTGACGTTGTTCCTCTGGCTGGGAGTCCTGTGCCAGGTGATCGGGGGCGCAGCGGACATGGCCTCGGCGTCGATGCGCCAGGCAATGCTGCTGGAGGCCGCGGACGACAACGTCCGGGGTCGACTCCAGGGTGTGTTCATCGTGGTGGTCGCCGGCGGGCCGCGTATTGCCGACGTCGCTCATGGAGGCGCCGCAGTGGCCGTCGGAACGGCAGCTGCAGCTGCCGGCGGAGGCGTCCTCGTGGTGATCGGCATCGTCGCCTGCGCGATCCTGGTGCCGAGCTTCGTCCGCTACCGGATCACGCACGCGCCGAGAGGTCAGGAAATCCCCGCCGAGAGGTGAGGAAATCCCCGCCGAAAGGCTACGGCGCTCCGGCCATGCCCTTGATCGGTCCGCCGCCTGACATCCCGGCGCTCCCCGGCCCGGAATTCCTCACCTCTCGGCCCGGAATCCCTCACCTTTCGGCTAGAGCCCGGCCGGGACCTCGGCCGCCACCACGGCGAGGAACAGCCGGGCACATCGATCGGTCATCTGGTCCGCCGTCTGATCGAGGTGGTCGAGCCACCACGTGACGAGCGCGTCGACGATGGACATCCAGACAGCGGTCATGGCGGAGATGTCCAGGGCGTCGTCGTTGCCGGCCAGATGCATCAGCTCAGCCACACCCTCCTCGGCCAGGACGGTGATCCGGGAGACGTACCCGGCCACTTCGGCGGCGGCGGGGCCGCTGCTCGGCGCGGAGGGGTCGAAGAAGAGCCGCCACAGCCACGGCCTCGGAGCCAACGTTGCGAAGATCCCGCGCAGGGTCTGCAGACCGCGTTCGAGTCCAACGATGTCCGTACGCGCGATCCGCTCGATCTCGTCGGCGAGGATCGCCCCGCCGAAGTGGATGACCGCGGTGAAGAGACCTTCCTTGGACTCGAAGTACTGGTAGATCAGTGGCTTGGAGATGCCGGCGCGGTCGGCGACGGTGACGACCGACGTGGCGGCGTAGCCCTCGGTCCCGAACACCTCACAGGCCGCGAGCAGAATCTGTTGCTCTCGATCGGCCCGTGGGACACCCTTGGTACCTGCACGGCTCGTGGAAACGCCGCGGTCCCGTGCCATGTGCATCACCCTACTTGATATCTGACCCTGCAGTAACTTACCCTAGGGTCATATCGACGTGAGGACCCCCATGAACGACCTGACCCACCTCTTGAGTCCCTGGAGCAACCCAGTGACGTACGCGATCCCGTTCTTCCTGTTGTTCGTCGGGATCGAACTGGCCGCGCTGAAGTTCCTGGACCACGACGACGTGACCGGCTACGAGCCGAAGGACACTCGCGCCTCCCTGCTGATGGGCCTGGGATCCATTGTGACCACCGTGATGGTGAAGGTCCTGGCCTTTGTCGCCTTCATCGGGATCTACCTCTACGTCGCCCCGTGGCATCTGCCGATGAACCACTGGTGGTCCTGGGTCATCGCCGTCCTCGCCGTCGACCTCACCTTCTACTGGACCCACCGTTTCCTGCATCGCGCCCGCGTCGGCTGGGCTGCTCACCAGGCGCACCACAGCAGCGAGTACATGAACTTCGGCACCGCACTGCGGCAGAAGTGGAACCCGTGGTTCGACGTCATCTTCTGGCTGCCGCTGCCGCTCATCGGCATCCCGCCGTGGGCGATCTTCGCCGTCTTCAGCTTCAACCTGATCTACCAGTTCACGACGCACACCGAGTTGGTCGACAAGCTCTGGCCGCCGATCGAGTTCGTCATGAACACGCCATCACACCACCGCGTGCACCACGGCTCGGACGAGCTCTACCTCGACAAGAACTACGCCGGCATCTTCATCATCTGGGACCGGATGTTCGGCACGTTCCAGAAGGAGATCCAGCGTCCGAAGTACGGCCTGACGACACCGATCGGCACGTACAACGTCTGGAAACTGCAGTACGGCCACTACGCCGATCTGTGGGTGGACGTACGCAACGCCCGCTCCTTCAAGGAGAAGATGCAGTACCTCTTCAAGCCGCCGGGCTGGGCTCCGGCCGACCTGGTCGGCGAGCGCGCTACCTCCGGCGTAGACGGAGCAGGAGCAGTCCCAGCACCGACACGATGACTGCGGCCAGACCGGGCGCAGCGATGCGCAGCCACGGCTGCGGGTCGGACGGGTCGAGTTTGTTGAAGACCACGCCCGTGGAGGCTTCTTCGCAGACCTTCCCCAGGACCTTCTCGACCTGACAGGCCTGGTCGCCGACCAGGACCGTCGGCGCAGCGCCGTTCAGGCGTATCTGGGTGCCTCTGGGCGCTCCGAGCACGAGCAGTACGTCCTTGGGCTGCGCGTCCGCGAGCAGCCTGGAGGCGCAGCCGGTGCCGCTCGCAACGAGGGACGCGGGGCCCTTCTTCGCCGCGCCCTTGAGGACGTCCTCGATCGTCACCGTCAGGACGAGGGTGCCGTCGGCCGCCCGTCTGGCGGGGTGAGCGACGACTACCTCCGCGATCACGGCGGCCGACTTCGCTGCCGCTTTCGCGTCGAGGGGGCAGGCGGACGGCGTGGCTGTCGACGCGGTCGGTCTCGGCGCGGAGCTTGCTGCCGCAGCCGGTGCGACCGACAGACCCACGGCGAGGAGACCCGCAGCCACAACGGTCGGAGTACGCATGCGACCGATCTTCGCAGATGAGCCCTACGATCGGTTGCATGCGATGGGTGACCTGGTTGGCCGTGAACATCATTGCTCTGACCGTCGCGCTGGCGCTTCTCGACGGGTTGTCGATCCAGTACGACCACCCGCCGAGCGATGGCCGCCGCGTGTTCGCCGTGGTGCTGATCGGCGCACTCCTGGGCGTCATCAACAAGTTCGTACGCCCGCTCGTCACCGTGCTCGCGATCCCGGCGATCGTGCTGACGCTCGGGTTCGCCCTGCTGCTGGTGAACGCGGCCATGCTGGCCCTCACGGCCAGGATCACGAATCACTTCAACGAGAGCACGATCGGCTTCCACCTGCACGTGGCAGGGTTCTGGACGGCCGTCGCAGGTGGGCTGATCATCACGATCGCGTCGTGGGCGACCTCGCTGGTGTTCGACAAGATCCGGCGTTAGTCGCCGATGGCGAAGGCTGCCTCGAGGTCGTGCCGGCTGTAGGCGCGGAAGGCGATGTGAGTGACGGTCTCGCGTACGCCGTCAACCTTGTTGAGCTTGTCTGCGACGACCGCCGCGATGTCATCGTGGGAGCGGACGCGGATCATCGCGATGAGGTCGATCCGGCCGGTCACCGAATACACCTCGCTGACGCCGTCGAGGGAGGCAATGGCCTCGGCCACCTCCGGGATCCGGGCAGTGTCGGCCTTGACGAACACGATCGCGGTGATCATGAGGCCAGTCTCCCGGCTCAGCGGACGATCGTCGAGTTCGAGAGCTGCTTGAGGAAGCGCGAGTTCTCGTTCGACGCCACCCGGTAGGTGCCAGGGGTCATCCCGTTGAAGTGCCCGTGCCAGGTGACGTTGCCCGCGACCGCGCCCGGAGTCACGTACGTCTTCACCGTGTGCCAGGCACCGCCGTAGTAGCGCTGGATCAGCAGCGTCGTCCGGCTGTGACGGAAGATGTTTACGTACAGGACCTGCGGGCTGGCACTCGCGAAGCTGATCCCGACGTTGGGACGCGGTCGGTTGTTGAAGTACCGGAACGCCGAGACCCACTGGTACTGGTCGGCCCGGTCGTGACCGTCTTGACCCAGAACAATTGTGGCCGCGCCGCCGTGCGCGGTGGCCGCGCCCATGATCATCGCGTCCGGCCAGTTCATGATGATGTTGTGACGATGACCCCAGCAGCCGGGTCCACCCGAGGACGGGCAATCCAGATTGGAGCTGCCCGGGCCGTCGTCGTACATCCACTCGAACTCTGCCCAGAACGCATTCACGGATCCGACCCAGTTCCCGGCGCCGTACATCGTCCAGGACGGGAACGGCGGATCGGTGTCCGTCCGTGCACCCTGCATGGCGTACGCGTTGAGCGTCGCGGAGAGACCGACAAAGGGAGCCAACCCGCGGTCCGCGCGGTCGATGTTCGCCAGGATCAGCAACTGGTAGCTCAACGGGAGGTACCGGAAGTTCGTGGGCAGGTTGATCGGGCCCAGCCCTTCCTTCGCGCGCGCACGGTTGAAGTCGGAGACGGCACCGCTCAGGCAGGCCCCGGTGATCTGGCTGCTGTTGACGTCGCAGTTGTAGAGGCCGTTCGCCGAGGTGTTGCTGCTCGGGTCAGCGGCATGCGCAGGCGCAGCAAGCAACAGCACCACTGCGGTCGCGGCGGCAGCCGCAACCGTACGGATCGCGATCAAGGTTCCCCCCAAGATTCGACTTCTGGCTGGCGAGTGTGACATGCGCTCCCGCACCGGCATATTCCTCACGCAGGCTCGTGCCCACTCCGCATGCGGGCAACCGTGCTCGCCGACAGCACACGGAAGACGGTGAAGGTTCTCGACAACGGCATCTGCAGGTCGCTCCGTAATGTAAGGAACTCCCGGGGAAATTCCCCCGGGAGTTCCTTTGTACGGCGGTTGCGGTGGGATTTGAACCCACGGTGGGTTTAACCCCACACATCATTTCGAGTGATGCACCTTCGGCCTCTCGGACACGCAACCGTGGGGCAGCCTACAAGTGGAGCGACCGACCGACGAAATTCAGATGCGGTCGAAGAAGTCGCGCAGCAACGCCGCTGATTCCTCGGCGCGTACGCCACCGATCACCTCGGGACGGTGGTTGAGGCGCCGGTCGCGTACGACGTCCCACAGCGATCCGACGGCGCCCGCCTTCTCGTCGTACGCGCCGAACACGAGGGTCCTGATCCGCGACTGGACGATCGCGCCGGCGCACATGGTGCACGGTTCGAGAGTGACGACGAGAGTGCAGTCCTCGAGGCGCCAGCGCCCCAGTGCCTCCGCGGCGAACCGCAGCGCGACCACTTCGGCGTGGCCGGTGGGGTCGTGGGTCGCTTCACGGATGTTGCGGCCGCGCCCGACGATCTGACCATCGGCTCCGACGACGATCGCGCCGACCGGGACGTCCCCGGTCTCCAGGGCGGCCCGCGCCTCATCCAGCGCGAGCCCCATCACGTCGTGGGAATCCATCGCAGACGCGTGGTTCACGCGTTCGTCAGGCCGATGGCACTGTCGAAGAGCGTGCCGAAACCGAGGCGGCCGGCGATCTCCGAGATGGCCTCGTCGGGGTAGAGATTGTCGTCGAGCATGATGCCCAGATCCATCGCCGACAGACCGGCGTCCGCGAAGATGGCGAGGTCACCGGCCGGCTCGGACTCGTCGTCGTCCTCGGGGTCGGGCAGGCCGAGGAACTCCACGATCGAGTCCGCCAGCTCCCACTCCTCCGCGGCGGTCACGTCCGAGAGGAGGACGCGTACGTTCGCGCCGGCGACACGGGCGATGACGAAGAAGTCCTCGTCCACACCGATCAGGCCGATCGCGCCACCGTCACCGGGGAAGCGGCGCAGCGCGTGAGCGAGGGTGTCCAGGTCGACGACTGCGTCCTGGGCCAGTTCGGCAAGCGTCCAGACACCCTCTTCGCGGTACGCGGCGAGGGCGAAGTCGATGTCGCCAGACTGCTCAGACATGGGTCAAGCGTGACAGAGGTTGTCGCCCTGTCCAACCCCTGTTGTCGGCGCCGCGTTCAGGCGAGCGTGATGACATCGAGATCCCCGTCGGCGTACTGCTGGCGCAGCACCTTCTTGTCGAACTTGCCGACGCTCGTCTTCGGCACCTCGGGGATCTGCGCCCAGCGCTCGGGCAGCTGCCACTTCGCAACCTTGGTGGCGATGAAGTCGCGCAGGACGGCAGGCGTCGCGGTGGCACCCTCGGACAGCACGTAGCAGGCCAGCGGACGCTCGTCCCAGCGCGCGTCCGGGACACCGATGACGGCAGCCTCGATGACATCCGGGTGCCCCATGATCTCGTTCTCGAGCTCGACGGAACTGATCCACTCGCCGCCGGACTTGATGACGTCCTTGGCACGGTCGGTCAGGTGGATGTAGCCGCGTTCGTTGACGGTCCCGACGTCGCCCGTACGCAACCAGCCGTCGTCGAACTTCGAGGCCATGTCGGCGATCTCGGCGTCGGACTCACCACCCATCGCCAGGTACGAGCCGGTGATCCACGGACCTTTGAGTTCGATCTCGCCGACACTCTCGCCGTCCCAGGGCACGACCTTGCCGTCGACGTCGACGAGCCGCAGCTGGACGCCTCCGGCGATCCGACCCTGCGAGAGCCGGTAGTCGTAGTAGTCGGGGTGGTCACGCTCGATCCCGAGCGGCTCGACGGCGGTCGATGCGAGCGGCGAGGTCTCGGTCATCCCCCAGCCCTGGATGATGTCGATCCCGTGGCGGTCCCAGAATCCGTGCAGCAGCGCCGGTGGCACCGCGGCGCCACCGATGAGGAAGCCCTTGACCGACGAGAGGTCGTACGTCCCCTCGTCCGCCTTGCGGAGCATGTCGTTCCAGATCGTCGGGACGCCCGCGCCGAACGTCGCCTGCTCCATCTGGATGAACGGCAGTAGATGCTCTCCCTGCAGGAACCGGTCAGGCATGAGGAGCGAGAAGCCCAGGAAGAAGGAGACGTACGGCAGGCCCCAGGCGTTCGCGTGGAACAGCGGTACGACGGCCAGCACCCGGTCCTTGGAGCTGTAACCGACGCAGGTCGCCGCCCCCATGGCGTGCAACCAGTTGCTGCGGTGTGAGTACGCGACGCCCTTGGGGTTGCCGGTCGTACCCGAGGTGTAGCAGAGGCCAGCCGCGTCGTTCTCGTCGATGTCCTCGGGCCACGCGTACTCGGTCGGCTGGCCGTCGAGCAGCGCGGACCAGTCGTGCACCTGCTTGCCGCTGGCGGCGAGCGCATCGCGGGTCTCGTCGGCGATCGGGCCACTGACGACGATGTGCTCGATCTTCGGCAGATGCTGGAACAACGGAGCCGCCAGCGGGGCCAGGGTGTTGTCGAGGATGACCACCTTCGCCCCGCCGTGGTTGGCGACGTACGCGAGCTGCTCCGGGAAGAGCCGGATGTTCCAGGCGTGCAGGACCGCGCCCATGGACGGGATCGCGAGGTACGCGATCAGGTGCTCGGCGTTGTTCCACATGAACGTGCCGACACGATCGTCACCGCTCACACCCAGGCCCTTGAGGGCATGGGCCAGCCGGGCAGCGTCCAGGCCGACCTCGGCGTACGTCTGCTTGCGGACGCCGTCACCGGTGTAGGTGACGACTTCGCTGGCACCGTGCACGGTCGAACCGTGGCGGAGGAGCTGGCTGATCAGGAGCGGCGGGGTCTGCATCGTCGAACGCACCCGCACAACTTCGCATGGGTGGCTCCGACGCACAAGGATTTCGGCGCCTGGCAAGGCCGAGGAGCGAAGCGGTGCGGTGGCACCGCGAGTCGACGAGAACGCAGTCAGCGCCGAAATCAGACGGCGGTGCCGACCAGGTGACCGACCAGAAGCGTCACGCCCATGGCGAAAACCCCCCCCACCACGTTGCGCAAGATCGCGCGGGTCGTGCTGGCACGGCTGAGTTTGGCCGAGACGTAGCCGGTCAGAGCGAGGGCCACGGCGACCGTGATCGCGGTGATGTAGAACCGCTCCGGCTCCGGCAGCAGGATCGTCAGCGCCGGCAGCAGACCGCCGACCGCGAACGCGCTCATTGACGCGATCGCCGCACCCCACGGTTTGGTCACATCGTCGATGTCGATGCCGAACTCGAACTCCGCATGCACCCGCAGGGCGTCCTTCTCGTGGATCTGGATCGCAGCCTGCATCGCCGTCTCCGCGTTCAGGCCCTTCTCCTCGAGCATCTGGGCGAGGTGGCGCAGCTCCTCCTCCGGCATGTTCGCCAGGTCGTGGCGCTCGTGTTCCAAGAGGGCCAACTCGGCGTCACGTTGGGTCGAGACCGACACGTACTCGCCAGCCGCCATCGACAGTGCGCCAGCGACCAGTGCGGCAATCCCGGCGATCAGGATCTCGGTGTTGTTGCTGGTCGCACCTGCGACGCCCATCACGATGCCAGCGACCGAGACGATGCCGTCATTGGCACCGAGTACGCCCGCGCGCAGCCAGTTGAGCTTGTTGCTCAGGCCCTCGACGTCGCCGTGCTCGTGCTGGGACAGGTCGATCACGTCAGACGTCATGGGTCCAGTTTTCCGGGTCCGGGGAGGCGTTGCAACGAAGGCGAGGCTGGGCTTAGCGGGAGGCCGGACCGCGTCCATCCATCCACGTCCTGCCCACAGCTGCGGACCTGGACACGGTTGTCCACAGGGCGCGCCAGTCCGTGGGGCCGGATCCCGAAGCGCGGCCTGCAATGGACTCCCCTGTCCCACGAATCGAAGCCTGGAGTTCCTGTGCACCGCATCACCGGCGGCCGAACGGCCGCCCTGCTCACTCTCACCACGACCCTCGCCATGGCATCCCTCAGCCCTGGAGTCAGCGCCGAGGCGACCAGTCCGACGTCCGACTCGACAGCTGCCGCCCGCACCGCAGCCGGCTTCGTCGCCGGCGGCGGCGCCGGTCTGACGGCTCCGGGTGTCTCAGTGACCCAGGAGCGGCTCCAGAGCTCGCACGGCGTGACGTACGTGCCTTATCGGCGCGCGTACCGGAACCTCCCGGTCATCGGTGGAGATTTCGTCGTGATGCTCAAGGGCACCGGGCACGTCGTGGGCACATCGGTCGCGCGGCGGCAGGTCGCGGTGGCATCGACGACACCCGCCGTCAGCCGTACGCGCGCCGCGCAGGTCGCAGCGGGCAGGGTACGCATTCCCGTGGCCGACGGCCTCGGTCGACTGGTGGTCTTCGCCGACGGGATCGCCACGCCGCGCCTGGCGTGGGAGCAGTCGGTACGCGGCACGCGAGACGGTCGGCCGTCGCGCCTCACCGTGTACGTCGACGCGCAGACGGCGCATGTACTGGCGACACGGGAACACATGCTGGCCGGTGAGGGTCGGGCCGCCGTGAACGGCCCCAGTCCGGTCCATCTCGACACGGTCCAGTCGCACGCAGCCTTCTCCCTGACGACGCCCGGTGCGACGTCGCTCCGATGCCAGGACTTCACCGGCAGGGCCACGTTCACGGGGCCGGACGACACGTGGGGGAACGGTGATCCGACGAATCGGGAGACTGGTTGCGTCGACGCCCTCTTCGCCGCTCAGACCCTTCGCGCGATGCTCACGAAGTGGCTCGGCCGCAACGGCATGAACGGCGCGGGCGGATGGGTGCCGGTCCAGGTCGGGCTCGATGACGTCAACGCCTATTACGACGGCAGCCGCGTCGCGATCGGACATTCATCGACCGGGAAGCGTTGGCTCAGCTCGATCGACGTCGTCGCGCACGAGTTCGGGCACGGGATCGATGACACGACCCCGGGCGGCATCTCCGGAGGCGGCACCCAGGAGTTCGTCGCCGACACGTTCGGCGCCGCGGCGGAGTGGTTTGCCCACGAGTCATCGCCGTACGACACGCCTGACTTCACGGTCGGGGAGAAGGTCAACGTGATCGGCAAGGGACCGATCCGTTACATGTACCACCCCTCGCTGGCCGGCGACGGTGACTGCTATTCGTCGAAGACCAGTTCGACCGAGGTCCACGCCGCCGCAGGACCGGGGAACCACTGGTTCTACCTCGTGGCCGAAGGCAGTTCACCGCGTGACGGTCAACCGGCCAGCCCGACCTGCAACCGCGGGACCGTGCACGGACTGGGCATCCAGAAGGCGATCACGATCATGTACAACGCGATGCTCCAGAAGACCACCGGGGCGAGCTACCCCCGCTACCGGATCTGGACGCTGACGGCGGCCAAGAACCTCTACGGCTGCAGCGCATACGCGACCGTGAAAGCCGCATGGGATGCCGTCTCCGTCAAGACCCAGCACGGAGAGCCGACATGCTGAGCTCGCACCTCTGAGCAACCCCGGGAATGAGGAAGGCCCGCCCCGTGGGGCGGGCCTTCCTCACACAGGTGTCAGAAGCCGAGCTCTCGGCCGATCAGTTCCTTCATGATCTCATTGGAGCCGGCCCAGATCTTCGTCACGCGGGCGTCGCGCCAGGCGCGGGCCACGCGGTACTCGTTCATGAAGCCGTAGCCACCGTGGATCTGGACACACGCGTCCAGGACCTCGCCCTGCGCCTGCGACGACCACCACTTGGCCTTCGCCGCGTCGACCGCGGTGAGTTCCTTCTTGGTGTGCGCCTCGACGCACTTGTCCATGTACGCCTCACAGACCTCGATCTGGGTGACCAGCTCGGCCATCCAGAACTTCAGGTGCTGGAACTTGCCGATCGACTGACCGAACGCCTGACGGTCGTGCGCGTACTTGATCGTCTCTTCGAGGATCTGCTTCGCGTGGGCGGTGTTCGCCACGGCGCACGCAATGCGCTCCTGGGCGAGCTTCACCATCATGTGGATGAAGCCCTTGTTGAGTTCGCCGACGATGTCGGCGTCGGTCAGGCGTACGTTCTCGAAGAAGAGTTCGGCGGTGTCTGACTCCTCCATGCCGACCTTGTCGAGCTTGCGCCCGCGCGAGAAGCCCGGGGCGTCGGCCGGGATCGCGAACAGCGTGATGCCCTTCGGCCCGAGCTCCGGAGCCGTACGCACCGCAGTGATCACCAGGTCGCAGGAGTACCCGTTGGTGATGAAGGTCTTCGAGCCGTTGATGACCCACTCATCGCCGTCGCGTACGGCCGTGGTCTTGAGCGCGGCCAGGTCCGAGCCACCAGACGGCTCGGTCATGCCGATCGCGAGCAGGCACTCCCCGGAGGCAACCTTCGGCAGATACTTCTGCTTCTGCTCCTCGGTGCCGAGCTCGACGAGGTACGGGGCCGTGATGTCGGAGTGGATGCCGACACAGGTGGGCAGGGCCGCGTTGACCTTGGCCAGCTCCTCCGCCAGGACCGCGTTGAACCGGAAGTCGTCAGCGCCAGCGCCGCCGTACTCCTCGGGAATCGCCAGGCCGAGGAAGCCGTTCTCGCCGGCCTTGAGCCAGAACTCGCGCGGCAGCGCCTTGTCCTTGATGTACTGCTCGCTGTTGGGGATCACGTCCCGCTCGAGCCACGAGCGCACCGCGCTGCGGAAGTCCTCGTGGTCCTCGTTGTAGATCTCGCGCTTCATGGCGCTCAGTGTAGGGCGGCCTGAGCGCGACGGCCTACCCACCAGTAACCACGTGGTCGGCTACTTCTTCGCGAGCACCTTCACCAGGTCGACCACGTCGGCCGCTGCGGGTGCAGGAGCGCTGACGGTGGCATCAAAGCGATCAAAGGTGAGGCTGAACGCCGTTCCCTCCGACTCCCGGAGCACACGGTGCGGCACCGAAGCGGAGACGTCCAAGGTCTCCTGTGCGCCGTTCGTGCTGGCTCTGTCGGTGACGGTGATCTGCACCGACGCGGTGCCGTTGACGTTCCCGATGCCCAGCAGCTGCGGCTTCGCCGACTCCCAGGGGTACTTGGCTTCATTCGCCATCAGATTCGGCAGCGTGAGCTGCTTGATGACGTCCGGCAGCAGGGTCACGTTCTGGACCCACTTCCCGGCGAGCTGTGCGCTGGATGCCGGCGCAATCTTCCCCCAGAAGTCCGTCCCGGCCTTGATGTAGACCGTGCGCCTGGGCCCACCAGTGCCGAGGATCTGCAACGTCGACCCCGCAAGGACCACCGTGCCGGTGACACCACCGGACAGGTCCGAGGTCAGGTCGACGGTCATCGTCTCGCTGCCCAACTGGACCGTGCCAGCCAGGTGGATGCCCGTGGTGGCCTTGAGCGCAGTGAGCGCATCGGCCGCGATCGTCGCCGGGTCCGTCTTCTTGTACGAGTCGGTCGGGTTGCTGCCGCAGGCGGCCACTCCGATGAGGACGACGGCCGCCAGAGCACCGAGGGCATTGCGCATGCGGGCGATCCTGCCACGGCCGTCAACGGGGCGGACGTGGTGATCAGGAACGGCGGATCAGGCTGCCTCGGCCTCGATCTGGGCGCCGATCTCGCGGCGTACCTTCCCGCCACCGGTCGACATCTTGTAGAGCTGCGCCACCCGCTTCGGGGCGTTCTTGGTCGTCGTCGAGGCCAGGAAGCCGTTCGGCAGCGAGAGCCGTACGACCTTCTTCCAGGCGCTGCCGAGCTGCTTGTGGAACGGACCGGTGACGTACGGCAGGCCGTACTTCTCGAACACGGCCTGCACCTGCGGCGCGACTTCCTTGTAGCGGTTGGACGGCAGGTCCGGGAAGACGTGGTGCTCGATCTGGAAGCTCAGGTTGCCGGTCATCATATGGAAGGCGTTGCCGCCGGTGATGTTGGCCGAGCCGAGCATCTGACGCAGGTACCACTCGGCCTTGGTCTCGCCCTCGATGCTGGCCTTCTCGAACACTGCGACGCCCTCGGGGAAGTGCCCGCACATGATCACGGAGTGGGTCCACAGGTTGCGGCCGACATTGGCGATCGCGTTGGCGGCCAGCGTCGGGAGCGCTCCGCCGAACGGAAGGGCGAGGAGCGGGTGGATGACGTAGTCCTTCATCACCTGGCCGCGGATCTTGCGGCGTACGCCCGCGGCGGCGGTCTTGAACTCCTGGCTGCGCTTGTGCTTCGGGATCGGCAGGTTCTTGCCGAGTTCGAGGTCGTACGCGGCGATGCCGTACTCGAAGATCAACGCGTTGAGCGCGTTCCAGAACGGCTGCGCGAGGAAGAACGGGTGCCAGCGCTGGTCCTCGTCGACCCGCATGATCGAGTACCCGAGGTCGTTGTCCTTGCCGAGCACGTTCGTGTACGTGTGGTGCAGCTCGTTGTGGCTGTGCTTCCACTGGTCCGACGGGGTGGCGTTGTCCCACTCCCAGGTCGTCGAGTGGATCTTCGGGTCACGCATCCAGTCCCACTGGCCATGCATGATGTTGTGGCCGATCTCCATGTTGTCGAGAATCTTGGAGATCGTGAGACCGACGGTGCCGGCGACGAACGCCGGCGGGAACACGCTGGCGAGCAGGACCGCCCGCGAGCCGATCTCGAGGTAGCGCTGGGTCTTGATGACCCGGCGGATGTACGCCGAGTCGCGCTCACCGCGGGTGTCGATGACCGACTGGCGGATCGCGTCCAGTTCCTCACCGATCGCCTGAATGTCCTGAGGGGTGAGGTGGGCGATCGGGTTGTCGGCCAACTTCTGAATCGCGGTCATGTGTCCAGCGTGCGCGCTCAGCCGAGATAACGCATGTGCCTCAGGAGTGAATCGATCCTCACGAAATTGTTCGCGAAGGACAGTTTCTGCGACGTCAGCCGACTCGTTGGAAGGTTACGTCGGTGAGTTCCGGACCGCCGTCGCCCGCATTCGTCGCGAAGATCTCCACGGTGGTGGACGACGAGGTCGCCACGACCCGATAGACCTTGGTCGTCCAGCCCATGGCCTGCGAACTGGCCGTACTCGCCGACGTGTTGTCGAACGTGAGGTTGGCGACATCGGTCCCGGCCACCCGGATGGAGGCCGAGGACGTCGGCACGTTGGCGCGCGGGTCCGGCGCCATCGCGAACTTCACCATGTACGTCCCGCCGGGAACCGTCGCGAAGGTCTGTGCCAGACCGTCGTGTCCGCTCTCGTTCTGGTCCTGACCGATCAGGTCCACGCACTGCGTACCCGCGGGGTCGCCCGGCGGCGCCGGCACGTAGAAGGCCGCATTGAGGTCGACCGAGTCGCCGGACACCGACCAGCCCGCGAGGGAGGTGCCGTCGCACGTCGTCACGGCAGTGGTCGGAGAGCAGAAGGTGGCCACGTTGTTCGAGACGTACGGGTTGTTGAAGCGCCGTTGAGCGACGAGATTCGGCCCCGTTGTCGGCGTCGCCGTCGGAGTCGGACGCGGCGTCGGACGAGCGGGAATCACCACCGCCGGCGAGGAGGGCCGCACCGGCACGGGTCGCACTGTCGGCACCTCAGTCGGCGCCGACGCGGGCACGGACTTGTGCGTAGGGGCAGGCGGCACGACCGCGGGAGTCCGATGTGCCATGACCTTCGGCCTGACCGCAACAGGCTGGACCGCTGCGGAGGACTGTGACTCGGTTCGCGTCGGAGCAACCGGCAGAACCAGTGCGCCGATCATCGCTGGGGTGACGACAATCGCCGCCGGTACGAGCCACCCGCCGCTGGCGGCATGAGCCCACCCGTGGCGCGACACGATCCGCAACGGGCGCGTCGCGAACGGCACAGCCGAATGCCGCGCGAAGGCATGGGCCAACGACCCGAACAGTGCCTTCGGGGCCAGGCTCCCGCCGGCCAGAACTGCGGCCACCGGCAGCGTCACCGACGCGCGCAGAGTGCGGTTGACCCAGGTGACCTCATCCAGCGCAGCCGCGCAGGAGTCGCAGCACGCAAGGTGCCGCTCGAGCACGATCACTCGGGCGGTCCCCAGATTCCCGCGGCTGTACGCGCCCAGGCGGGCTCGCTGGCGAGCACACTCCACTGATTCCGCAGCCCGCGCGTGCGCGACGAGCCACCGTTCCCTCAGGCGTTCGCGCGCCCGGAAGGCTCTCACCGCGGCCGCGCCGGCAGTCACGCCCAGCGCCTGGGCCACCTCGGCAGGCCGAGCCCCTTCCAGGACCGTGATCCGGATGATCTCGCGATCGGACTTGCACAAGTCGAGATAGGCGCTGCGTGCGTACGTGCCGTCAGCCGGCTCCGGCGGGAGCCATGGTTGGGTGAGCGGCTCGAACTCGTCCCCACCGCCGATCGGGACGACCTTCGACCCGACCGCGCGGTAGTGGTCGACAGCAACACTGCGGACCACCTGCAACAGGTACGCACGAAAGTGGTCGATCTGATGGCCGCGTCGCATCCGGGTCAGCACCCGCGCGAACGCCTCGGCGACCACGTCGTCCACCAGGTCTGACGCCGTGACGGCCGAGGCGACCTGCCGAGCGGTGGATTCGTACAGGGTCCAGAGCTCGCCGAAGGCGCATGAATCACCCCGTTGCGCTGCCTCGAGCAGTCCGGCGTCACGGTCCCTTACAGAACCTGCGCCGACCGGGGTCGCTTGGGGGTCCACCATCGATGGTTCGTCCACGTCTCGTATCACCCCCGTTGCACCCGAATTGCCCTGCGAGCCTGCCATGCGCGGCTCCTTCGACAACAGATGCGTTCGCCGATCTCCGTACTACCCATCTTGACTACTGATGCCCTGCCACACATGCCTGTGCGGCAGGACCGCCGCCCGAGATGACGGTCCTGCCGCAGCTTGGCCTCTGTGGGAGGTCAGTTCCGCTTGCCTCGATCAGATACCGAAGACCGAGCCGAACCAGCTGGCGAACGAGCCACTGACGTTCGCCGGCCGCGCCACCGTGCTCGCCGCCGACGGAGCCACGTTCAGCGCCGTGTCGTCGATCAGGAACGACGTGGACGTCGATCCGACCTGGACACCCGTCCACTGCACCGTGACGGTCTGGCCGGCATACGCCGACAGATCGATGGTGTGCTGGACGTAGTCGTTGCTCGCGTTGGCGTTCGACAACGTCTGCACCTTGGTGCCGTTGACGGTGACCGACATGGTGTCGATCGCGGAGGCGCTGGTCTGGTCGGTGTAGATGTACGCCCAGTAGCTCAGCGTTGCCTTGCAACCGGCCGGGATGGTGACCTTCTGGCTCAGCGTGTCGGTCCCGGCCGAGCTGTAGCCGTCAAGCCACGCGTAACCGTTCCCGGAACGGGACATCCAGTTGTCGCTGTTGATCACACCGAAGGTCGCCGCCCAGTTCGCGGAGCCCGACTCGAAGCCCGGGTTGGCGAACAACTGCGCCGAGGTGCAGCTGCCGCTCGGCTTCGGGTTGACCGTCCAGGTGAACGGCGCCGAGCCCGAGGCACCGGTGCTGTCAGTGGCCTTGACGGTGACCGTCGTGGTCGCTGCAGCCGTCGGCGTACCCGAGATCAGACCCGTGCTGGCGTTGATCGACAGGCCAGCCGGCAGGCCGATCGCCGAGTACGTCAGCGCTGCGCTGGCGCTGTCCGTGCCGTGCATCTGAAGGTTTGCGGCGGTGCCCACGGTGCCCGTCTGGTTGCCCGGGTTGGTGACCGCGACGGTGTTGGCCGCCTTCGGGCTGACCGACCAGGAGAACGTGGCCGAACTCGAGACGCCGGTGTTGTCGGTGGCCTTCACGGTCGTGCTCGAGGTACCCGCCGCTGAGGGCGTACCCGAGATCAGGCCCGTGTTCGCGTTGATCGACAGGCCAGCCGGAAGACCGGTGGCCGAGTACGTCAGCGTCGCGCTCGAGGAGCTGTCCGTTGCGTGGATCTGCACGCTCTTGCCGGTGCCGACCGTGGCGGTCTGGTTGCCGGGGTTGGTCACCGTGACCGTGTTGCCCTGCGGCGCCACCGGGTTGACGGTGAACGCGAAGGACGTGGACCCGGAGACGCCGGTGGTGTCCGTGGCCGTGACCGTGACGTTCGAGGTGCCGGACGTGGTCGGCGTACCCGAGATCAGGCCGGTGTTCGCGTTGATCGACAAGCCAGCCGGAAGGCCGGTGGCTGCGTACGTCATCGCCGCGCCGCCGGAGTCGTTCGCAGCGATCTGAAGGCTCTTGGCCGTGCCGACGGTGCCGGTCTGGGATCCGGGGTTGGTCACCGTCACGGTGTTCGCCTGCTGGCCACCGACGATCACGTGCGAGATGTCGCACGCGTTCGTGTCGTTCGACCAGGTCGGCTGCATTGCGAAGGAGCCGGTGCTCATCTGCACGTACGCAGAGGAGCCCGACCACGCACAGTCGTCACCGTTCTCACCACCGTCGGTGGCCTGGGTGTTGACCCACCCCGAGCTCGGGTACTGATCGGTGACGGTCTCGGCGTACTCATGACCCATGGTCATCGTGTAGCCGTCGAGGGTGCCGCCGGACCCTGCGGTCAGGAAGTTCTTGCCGCAGAAGTTGGTGTCCATGTTGTACGGCTGGTTGGTGAACGCGACCTGCGTCTGCATGGTGCTCGACCACGCGGCGGTGTGCCACGCACACCCGGAGTTCCCGGCCTTGTAGCTGTCCGGGTCCGTGCCCGGAGCCGACAGGATGATGTATTGGGCGTAGCGGTTGGAGGCTGCGGTGGTGTTGCCGAAGTGCGCAGCCGCGGCAAGGGCCTCGTTGCTGAGCTGATCGCCCGATGCGGGGACAGGCTCAGCAGCGGAGTTGTCGTACCAGACTCCTGCCAGCGCGCCACCGGTCGGATAGCCGACGTGCGGGGCAGCAGCCGGACACGACGTCGCACCGACAGCGACCGAGGTGCCATCGCAGTACTGGGTCAGCACGCCCGACCACTTCTCGCCACCGGTGCCCAGGCCCTTGAACAGAGCCTCCGCGACCGGTGCGCCGCCGGCGTAGTCGTTGGACATCGTGACGTTGCCCGCAGCATTGGTGCCCTGCGTACCCCACTGGTTGCCCCAGTAGACGAGATAGACCTTCGGAGTGCTGCTGGTGACGCCCTGTGCCGCCTGGCCGTTGATGTTGCTGCCTCCCTGCCAGGAGAGCGTCTTGCCTGCAGTGGTGCCGACAGCGCCGGCCTGGGGGGCAGCGGGGTTCTTGGTGGTGTAGTGGCGCACGGTCGAGTGCGAGTGGTGGTAGGTGCCTTCCTCAGGCGGAATGGCACCGGACCCCTGCGACGATCCGTGACCATGCGTAGCCGCGGCGACCGGGGCGACGGGCACCATGACGGCGCCAGTGGCGAGCGCGGCGATGCCGGCAAGGCCGGCCATGCGTCGAGCGCGGGAAGTTGTGCTCAGTAGCATCGAATTCTCCCTCCGAGAGTTCACGCGTGTGCGGGACCTCCGCGCACGTCGTTGCGATCTACCTCTGTTGTCGACACAGGTCGCCAACAGCACCAAGAAAGGCAGCCTCCCCCGCCCCAGCCGGCCTCGCGAACGAGGTTCGGCTACCTCTTAGACGTGTGATCCAGGCCACGATTACAGCGTTTTCCGAAACGGATTCCGATGAATTTCCGATGCCGTTACTGCCGACGGCGACGCGGAAGGACGTGCGTCAGTACGGACTGTCCGAGCAGGGGAGAGCGCGGACCGAGGAGAGTGCGGAGCGGCCTCCTGCGGGAGGGCAGGAGGCTGCTCCGGGTGACATTCCAGCGGGGAGCCGACCGGCGACGCATCAGCCGTCCAAGGGTGTCGGCTAGGCATTTCGGCCTACGCGAGTCCCCGGCTCTGCGCGCCAGAGGCGCGTCGGAAGCTCAGTAGTACCAGGGGTACGGGCTCCAGTCGGGCTCGCGCTTCTCCAGGAACTGGTCGCGGCCCTCCTGCGCCTCATCGGTCATGTACGCCAGCCGGGTGGTCTCACCGGCGAACAGCTGCTGGCCGACGAGACCGTCATCGAGCAGATTGAAGGAGTACTTGAGCATCCGCTGGGCGGTCGGGCTCTTGCCGTTGATCTTGCGACCCCACTCCAGCGCCGTCGCCTCGAGCTCGGCGTGTGGCACGGCCTTGTTGACCGTACCCATCCGCATGCCGTCCTCAGCGCTGTATTCATCAGCGAGGAAGAAGATCTCGCGCGCGAACTTCTGCCCCACCTGGCGGGCGAGGTAGGCCGAGCCGTACCCGCCGTCAAAGGAGCCGACGTCGGCATCGGTCTGCTTGAAGCGAGCGTGCTCGAGGCTGGCCAGCGTGAGGTCGCTGACGACGTGCAGCGAGTGGCCGCCACCGGCCGCCCAACCCGGGACCACGCAGACGACGACCTTCGGCATGAACCGGATGATCCGCTGGCACTCCAGGATGTGCAGGCGGCTGAGCTTCGCCTTGTCGATGACGCTCGGCTCTTCGGCGCCCGTCTTCGCGGCGTCGTACGTCGCGTCGCTCGCCGCTGTGGTGTCGGCCTCGTACTGGTAGCCGGCGCGGCCCCGGATGCGCTGGTCACCGCCGGTGCAGAACGAGTGCTTGCCGTTCTTCGGGCTCGGGCCGTTGCCGGTGAGCAGGACACAGCCGACGTCCGCGCTCATCCGCGCGTGATCGAGGACGCGGAGCAGTTCGTCGACGGTGTGCGGACGGAACGCGTTGAGCACATCGGGGCGGTCGAAGGCGATCCGGACGGTGCCGTGTGCCTTCGCGCGGTGGTACGTGAGGTCGGTCAGATCCTCGAAACCGGGGACGTCCTGCCAGACCTCGGGGTCGAACGTGTCACTGACGTACGGGAGCGCGCTCATGCGGCCACGTTATCGGTGAATGCTCGATGGTCTGACGCGCGCGGCCGCCAGAAGCCCGAGCGAAGGCGGCCTTTGCGGGCCGTCGAGCGAGGAGCGACGAAGCGGACGCGCCGTCAGACCGTCGAGCCGGCGATGGAGGAGGCGAGGGAGACCAGGTGACTCAACCGAGCCAGCTCGCTGTCAAGGAATTCCGGACCGCCACGACGGCCGATGATGACCACCTCGTTGCCGTCGACGCGTACCGCGGCGCGTAGCGCGTCGTCCAGTTCGGGAAGGCGCTCGGCGCGCTCGACCTCCGGGAACTCCAGGGTCTCCGGCGCGCCGTCAGTCCTCGACACGATGCCGTGGCTGCGCTGGACCCGGATGGCCCAGTCCGAACGGAAGGTCACCGGCAGCACCTCGACGAGCCGGTTCAGGGCGTCGTACGGGCTCTCGGTGATCGTCTCCACGGCTTCGAGATCGAGGAACAGGTTGCCGCCCGCCGCGTACCGGCTGATCCAGATGACGCGTACGCCGTCGAGCGCGTTGCAGGCCGAGACGACGGAGTCGGGCATGACGCCGGTCGCCGTCTCCAGAAGCACGTCGTCGACTGCGGTGCCGCCGTGACCCTTCTCGACGATCTCGATGGCCTCGATGTCGCCGCCGGCCTCACCGATCGCGGTCGCGAGACGACCCAGGGAACCGGGGACGTCGGGCAACTCAACGCGAAGCAGGTACGGCACGATCTCGACCTTAGCCCTCGATTGTTACGGCCGGTCGAAGGTCTCAGCGGGCACCCAGCCTCTGGGCCAGACCGCTGGCCCGGCGGACTGGCCTGGTGATCGCGGCCTCAACCGCCCCCGCCGGAGCCACGATCGTGACGCTCTCCTCGGCGCGAGTGATGGCGGTGTAGAGCAACTCGCGGGTGAGCAGCGGGGACTCCACATCGGGCAGCAGGACGGTGATCCGACTGGCTTGTCCGCCCTGGCTCTTGTGCACCGTCATCGCGTGAACCGTCTCGACATCCATCAGGCGGCTCGGCGCGAACTCCCGCTCGCCGACCCGTACGGCCAGCGCATCGTCGCGGGCGACGACGACGCCGGTGTCCCCGTTGAACAGGCCGAGACCGTAATCGTTGGTCGTGACCAGGACCGGGCGGCCCGCGTACCACTCACGCCCCCAGCCGGATCCGATCGGCTCTCCGGTCTCCTCAGCCAGCCAGCGCTCGACCTGACGGTTCCAGTGGGCAGCGCCGTACGGGCCGTCGCGATGTGCGCAGAGAAGCCGGTGCTCGTCGGCCACCGCCGCCGTCGCTGACGCGTCGCCCGTCAACGCATCCCGGCGGACGGACAACGCATGCCGGGTCAGGTCCCGACGGACCGACGCGACCGTGGTCCGTGCGTCCGAGTCCAGCAGACGCACGTTCGTCCCGGAGCGCAGGACGTCCATGGCTGCGTCCACGTCGCCGCGGCGTACCGCATCCGCCAATGCACCGATCTCGCCGCCGAAACGGTGGGTCGTGGTGAGTGCGGCGACGGCACCCGGCGCGCGTACTTCCAATCCCTCGACCAGATCCGCCAGCACGGCACCGGCCTCGACGGAGGCCAACTGGGCCGGGTCGCCGACCAGGATCAATCGGGCATCGGTACGCACCGCACCGATCAGGCTCGCCATCATCGACAAGGACACCATCGACGTCTCGTCGACGACGACCACGTCGTGGGGCAGCGTGTTCTTCCGATGGTGCCGGAAGCGGGTCGTGTGGCCGGGCTCGCGGCCGAGGAGCCGGTGCAGGGTGCTCGCGGTGAGCCCTTCGATGCGGGCTGCGTCCTCGGGGGCGAGCCGCGTACGCGCCTGGTCGATGGACTCCTGAAGGCGAGCGGCCGCCTTGCCCGTCGGCGCCGCCAGCCCGATCCGCAGCTCGGGGTTGTCACTGAGCAACAGGGCGAGCAGGCCAGCGACGGTCGTCGTCTTGCCGGTGCCCGGCCCGCCCGTGAGAACTGTGGTCCATTGGCCGGCCGCAGCCATCGCGGCCGCACGCTGCTCGTCGTAGCCGACTGGGAACAGCCGCTCGGCTGCAGCGGTGAGGTCACCGACGACCGGCGGCGGAGCATCGAGGCGTCTCCACAGATCGTCGCGGACCTGCGTCTCCTCCCGGTGGAACCGCTCCAGATAGATCGCACCGTCGACAACAGTCACCGCACCCGAGCCGACGATCGCTGAGCCGGCCACCTTCGCGGTCCAACCGTCGAGCTCGGGCCATGGAAGGTCGGGGTCGCGGTCCAACTCGTCCAGGCGGAGACAGACCGACCCGTGCCGCACCGACCGGACCGTCAACGCGAGCGCGAGCAGGACATCGGGGTCCGTCTCGCGGACGATGTCACAGATGCGGCGGGCGATGTGGACGTCCGCGGAGGTCAGGATGCCGGCGGCGTTGAACGCGGCCAGGGGCCCATCAGCGCGCTGGGCTCGACGGACGTCGTACGCATCATCGGACTGCCACCGCTCAAGCATGGGCGCCACCTCCCAGCGTGTCGGAAAGGGCCGTCACGAGTGCGGCGGACGGAGTCCAACTGAAGACGCCGCCGGTCGCATCGACGCCGGTCATGCCGCGGAGGTAGTAGTACTGGACCCCTCCGAGATGGGTCTGCGGCACGTACCCCGGGAGTCGCAGTGACAGATACCTGTGCAGGACGACCGAGTAGAGCATCGCCTGCAGCGGGTAGTGCGAGTGCAGCATCGCCTCGGCGAGGCGCTGTGGCTCGTACTCCTCCGGTAGGCCGGTGCCGAGGAAGTTCGTCTTGTAGTCAGCGATCACGAACCGGCCCGAGGGCAACCGCAACACGACGTCGATCGAGCCGCTGAGATACCCGCGGAGCGCCTGTTCACCGAGAAGCGTGGTCTCCAGGACATCGGCGTACGCCCGCATCGGATCGTCCGCCGCCAGGTGCTCGCGCAGCACCGAGGCGAGATCTCGGAGGCGTACCTCCTCAGCTGCGATCGGTCTGTCGCCACCCGCGAGCGGGAACTCAAAGTCGAGTTCCCGGAGCCGGTCACCGAACCCGACCTCGCGCAGGGTCAACCCCTCGGCCACCGGACCCAGATCAGTGTCGTAGACCGGCAGCAGAGCCTCGGCCAGCTGGTCCGGGGTCACATCGACCGGCCACCAACGCAACTGCTCCGCGGCATGGGCCGCCAGCTCTGTGAGCAGGTCCTCGGCCTGAGGATCCGCATGCTCCAGGACCGCGTGCACCAACGAACCAAACGTCGCTCCCCTCGGCAGCCGGCCGATCGGAGCCAGGTCGTCGGGGTTGACGGGCGTCTCGTCAGCGAGTTCGTCAGGCTCGTCGGCCATCAGGTCGGCTGCAGGCTCCGAACTCACGGCCGGACCAGCCTCCTCAGCCGCGCGCACGAGCCCGGAGTACGAGGTCCTGCGCCACACCGTGTCGAGGGTCCGGTTGAACCGGCGGGCCGACAGCTCGGGGGTCTCCGCGAGCGTCTTGAACGGTCCGGCAGCCGCTGGGACCGCCGCCTCGGCAGACAGCCAGCCGACCTCCGTCATCTTCGCAAAACGTGCCGCCGCATCCTGGTCCTGCCCGACCGGGACCTCGCGCAGCACGTCGCCACTTCCGGGCATCCGCCCGAACAGCAGCCGGTGGAGGGAGGCCGACTTCGCGTTGTTGCTCGGCGCCCACCACATCACCACCTGCGACTGGGCACGGGTGAGGGCGACGTAAAGCTTGCGCAGCTCCTCACCGTCCTCCTCGACCTCGGCCTGTGCCTTGTTGGCGTTCCATGTGCTTCCCGAGCCACTGACGTCAATGCGACGGAGGCCCGCCGCGTCGTGGAACCTCACCGCCGAGGTCGGCATCCGGTAGAAGTCGAACGCGAACGGGACGTGGACAACCGGGAACTCCAGCCCCTTGCTGGCGAACAGCGTCATGATCTGGACCGCCTGTGCGTCGGACTCGAGCCGCCTCGGACGTTCCTTGCGGTCGGCGGAGCGTTCGTCGCTGAACCAGTGGATGAGCGCCGTCAGTCCCAGACGCCGGACCGTCGCCGCATGATGGAGTGACTCGCCCAGGTGTCGCAGGTCGGTGATCAAGCGGTCGCCGTCGACCCTGGCGAGGGTCCGGGCACCGAGGCCTGCTTCCTCTGCGGCCTCCATGACGCCGGCGATCCCGCGCGTACGCATCAGCGCAGCCCAGCTACGCAGGGCATCGGCCGCACGCGCGGCCACTCCTTCGGGGTCCTGAGCGACCTCGCTCGCCGGCACGTTGAAGAACGGTCCGAGCGCTGCGGCGCGGACCAACGGACCACGCTGCGGCGACTCCATCGCCTTCAGCAGCGTCAGCCAGTCATCCCCGGCTTCGGAGGAGAAGACGTCGTCGCCGCCTGCGAAGACGGCAGGAATGCCTCGGTCGCGCAGAGCTTCCTGGATCAGGGCGCCCTCGGTGCGTTTGGCGACGAGCACCGCCACATCACCGGGCGCGATCTTGCGCCCGTCCCACGTGGCCGTGGAGGTCAGCAGCTCAGCGATGTCGGCAGCGCAGTCGGTCGCCACGAACTGTCGCGCAGCGGCAGCCAGGATCGAGCCTCCGTTGGACCGCGGCAGCTTCCCCCGTCCCACCTGGCGCAGTCGAAGTGGCTCGGGACGGGGCGCGCCCTCCAACCTTGGTCCGGCGTGCGCCGCCTGGACGGGGTGCACCGCGATGCGCTGGTCACCGAGCTCCGCCGGCGACAGGAAGTCGTTGAGCCGAGCGATCAGCCCGGGGTCGGAGCGCCAGTTCTTACCCAGCGCGTGTTGTTCCGATGTCGTCTCCGCAGCCCGCAGGTACGTGACGACATCCCCGCCGCGGAACCCGTAGATGGCCTGCTTCGGGTCACCGATGAGCACCAGCGTCGAATGGCCACGGAACCCGAGGTCGAGGACGTCCCACTGCACCGGATCGGTGTCCTGGAACTCGTCGACGAGCACGATCCTCCAGCGCTCACGCATCCGCTGTGCGGCCGGCGAATCTGCCACTGCCAGCGCATCGCGCACCTGACTCAGCATGTCGTCGTACGACAACAACCCGCCCCTGCGTTTGCGCAGCGAGAGCTCCGCACGAACCTGGCGGGCGAACTCCACTCGAGCGACCCCGACGACCGACTTCGGGTCGGCATCGGCCAATTCAGCATGCGGGTCCTCGACGGCGGCCCTGGCGACCTGTCGAGCGACGGACACATTGAAGTCGGCGGTGTCATGCCCGCCGAACGTCTTGAGGTAGAGGTCGTCAACGACCTCCTGAGTCAGGTCCGCCAGCGACTCGACGAACCGGGCAGACGTGTCGCTGTCGCCCGCGACACCGAGCGAGCGTCTGACCAGCTCACAGAACTGATGCGTGGTGGCGATGGTCGCGGCGTCGAAATTCGCGAGGGCGTCGCGTACGCGCTGGTGACGCTCCTCGACGGTCCCCGCGTTGCCGTCCAGAAGCAACTGATGCAGCGCGTCGGTCGACGCGCCGCGCTCGAACGCACGGTCCGCCTCAGCGAGATGCTGCCGGACCCGTTCACGAAGCTCCTGGCTCGCGGCGCGACTGAAGGTGATGACGAGAATCTGGTCCAGGCGCGCTGCGCCTTCAGCGACGTATCTCGTGACCAACGCGCCGATCGTGTACGTCTTCCCGGTGCCGGCGCTGGCCTCGAGCAGCGTCGTCCCCGTCGGCAGCGGACCGCAGATGTCGAAGGTCTTCATCGGCCGACCTCCGCCGCGAAGAGCGGGCTCCAGACCCGCATCGCGAGGGCCCCGAACCGCGTGGTCTCGCCGGGGAACTCCTCACCCGGCAGCGGTGGACCGAAGTCGAGCAGCGTGGCACCGTGGCCCCACGCAGCCACGGCCACCGGCTCGTCCCGCTCGCCCGGGCGGTTGAACTTCTGGTCTGCGTACCAGTACGTGTCGGCGCGCTTGATGGCATCCTCGACCGACCGGCGACTGTGTCGCTGCTCGGCATAGGCGTACGAACTCTTCAACGGCAGCGGGATCGGCTGTCGCCTGCCCGCGTCGAACACCGCAATCAGCTCGCGCAGCCACTCGTCGGCGCGGTGGTCGAGGTGGCCGAACTGGGACATCTCCGCGGTGCCGCCCCGACCCCGTCCGACGGTGACGGAGGCCCACGCGTGATCGGGATCGGCGGCAGTCAGAGCCAGGAGGCGGACCCAGGACTGCAGACGAGCCTTGCCATTGAGACGTGAGTACGACGCGGCCGCGATGCGGTGGCCGTACAGATCCGCCACGCTTCCGCGCAACCGACGACCGGCCCCGAGATCGACATCGACATCGACCACCCGGGGCTCGGACTGGCGGTGCCCGACGATCCCGCGGGCGACGGGCAGGGCGTTCTCGATGATCTCAGTCAGCCGCCGCCAACCGAGTCGACCCGGTGGGAGCGCGCCCCGGCGCCACTCCCGCTGGCGTACGTCCTCGATCGACGCACCGCTCAGCAGATCGCGCAGCACGCAGTCGCCGATCGACCACTCATCCAGACCGACGGCCTCGATCGGGATGGCCACGTCGAGGGGCTCCTCGTCCCGCGGCAGGGTGACCTCGAGACGCTGCTTGAAGTACGCCCTCGTCGGGCCTCCGAAGAAGGCGACGAGATCCGCAAGGTTGATGTCGCCCGTCTCCGCCGGCAGCTGGTCATCCACCGGCTTGAGGTGGCGCGTGCGTACGCCCACGCTTGCCTGTGCCGCCGCCAGGGCCACCCGGTCGAAGCTGAAGGGCGCGGTCGAGGCGAAATTGCGCGCGTCATGCGGCTGCAACGGATGGTGCCGAGTGACAACCTCGCTCGCTCGGCCGCCGGCCGCCGTGGCCGTGTCATCGAGAGCGTCGAGCAGTTCACCGAGGGGGACGGACGGCGGACGGGTCTGACCCGAGTGGACGTCGGCGCCCGTGTACGTGATCACCAGGGTCTGAGTCGCCGCCATCACCGCGTCGAGCAGCAGTTGACGGTCCTCGCTGCGGACGTCGCGCTCACCGGTCCGTGGGGCCCGAGCCAGGACGTCGTCGCCATCCGTGATGCCGACGCGGGGGAACACACCGTCGTCGATGCCGACGACACAGACGACGCGGTGCGGCACCGACCGCATCGGAGCCATCGTGCAGACCGTGATCGCCCCAGTTCGGAAACTCGAGCGGGTCGGTCGACCGGCGAAGGCGTCGGCGAGCAGCGCGCGTACATCCGCCAACTGGAGATGGGCGCTCGTTGCTGGAAGCCGCTCACGCAGCGTCCGCTGCACATGGCCTCGCTGCCAGGTGTCGGTGGGTGACGCGATCGCGTCCAGAGCTCGTTCGAGTGAGTCGCGCCAGTCGGAGGCGGTCCCGTAACCACGAAGCGAGTCCGCAGCCATCTGGACCCGGTCGACGAATTCCATCACCCGACCGGCAGTCTCCAGATCCGCACTGCCGACCGCGTCGAGAGGCAGGGTGCGGTCGACCCACGCCCGCGAGTCCGCGGACATCGCTGCGCCCAGCGCGAGCCGGTCCAGACCGAACTCCCAGGTGTTCGACACGAACTCACCGAGGCCGAACTCGGCGCGGTGGGCCACGTCGAATCCCCAGCGGATCCCGGCTTCGCGCACCCAGGCCTCCAGCGTTTCCAGATCGCTGTCGTCCCAGCCGAACCGGCGCCGCACAGGGGCCGCCGCAGCGAGGTCGAGCAACACGTCCGCGGCTGCCCTGCCGTCGGCCAGGTCGACCAGTCGCATCAGGACGTCCAGCAGTGGGTTGATCTGGTCCGCGGCGCGGTCGGCAAGGCTGAGTCGCAGTCGACCTGCCGGGTGGGTGCCGTCAGAGCCGAAGACCGACAGGATCAGCGGGGCGTACGCCTCCACATCCGGGCACATCACCACGATGTCGCGCGGCTCGAGCGTCGGATCGTCGGCGAGAAGTCCGAGCAGGACCTCACGGAGAACCTCGACCTGACGAGCCGGCCCGTGGCAGCCGTGGATCTGGACCGATCGGTCGTCGGCCGTCAGGGTCCGCGGTGTCGACACGGCATCCGCGCGGAGGTCACTCTGCAACCAGCCGAGCAACGTGTCCGTCGCGGCCGGGTCAGGCAACACCGAGACCTCGTCGGCGATCGGGCCGACGGTGCGCTGCAGCTCCCGGACGTCACGGCCGAGCGACCGCAACAACGGGTGGCCCAGGCGTTCATGCGATCGGTCGTCCGCACGAGCGACGGACCCGCTCAGGTCCTGCAGTGACTCCCACATCGGCGCTGAGGGGTGCGGCAGCCAGAGGTGCACGTCGCGATGCACGCCCAGGGCCCCGACCAGTTCGGCATCGACCACGGACATCCGGGTGTGGCCGAACAGTGACAGCCGCGGCGGAAGGTCACTCGCCCCGGGCTCCTCGCGCAGTTGGCGGATTGCTTCCGCCTGGCGTACGTGCGGCGGAACCGCCTCCATCCGTCCAGCCAGAGCCCGCCACAATCGCGGCTGCCAGGCAAGATCCGTGGGTAGTACGGACCCGGCCCCGTCTGTGTCCTTCCCCGCGGCCCAGTCGACGATCAGGCTCGGTCGCTGCGTCGCGTACGCACCGAACAAGCGACTCAGCCGACGCGCAGTCGCGAACCGCCGACCGCGGCGCAGCTCGCGCTCCTCACCCTCGCGGTCCTCCCCGAGGTGATGGGCCAGCGGCGCGGCCCAGTCCTCACCCAGGGATTCGTCGATGACGTCGAGAAGGGGCCACACGATCGCGTCGGGAGACCAGGGATCGTCGTCGTCACGCAGTGCTGCGAACAACGACCACGGAGTCTTGAAGTCGACCCCGGCGCAGACGCCGAGCCGATCGGCCAACCGCTGGGAGAGCCACCGCTCCACACCGTGGGTCGGCACGACCACCACATCGGTCGCAAACGGATCCGCGAGCGGCGTCGCGAGGAGTTCGCCGAGACCCTCGGCGAGTTGATCCGTCCGCGATGCGCGATGGAGGTGGATGGTCACGCGCCGAACCTAACGGAGACCTCCGACAGATCCGGCGCGTGCCGGGTCACACGTTGTACTTGTCGCCCTCAGCCTTTTCGGCGGTGGCGAACCAGACGATGAGGACGATGATGCCGACGCACGTGAGCGCGATCAACTGCCACCAGCCCGACTTGCCGATGTCGTGGAGGCGGCGCGCACCGATGGCGATGTTCGGCACGAGCGCTGCGAGAACATAGATGATCGCGAGGAAATAGAAGGCGTTGCTCGCCAACTCCAGGACATCAAACACAATGCTGACGAGCACACCGAACAGGACGGAGTACCAGAACTCCGACCGGCTCGCCCGACCGTCGAACGTCGCGTACTTCGTCCAGAAGCGCTGGACTGCCTGTCCGAAGCTCGCGCCACGAAGCGCGCTGGAGTCGGCCGAGTACATCGGCTGGAGGGGCGGAGGAGGGGGATAGCTCACTGGAAAGCCTTTCGCTTGGATGCTTGCACACTAGCCAAGGCTCCGCTTGTGGCGCCACCAAGTCAGCGCAACTGCCACCGCCACCAGCCCGAGGACAGTCGCCCCGAAGATCGAGGCGTAGTGCGCGGCGAGCTCCCAACTCGTACCGGCGGCGTACCCCAACCCGACCGATCCGCACGCCCACACCGCACCGCCGGCGATGTTCCACGGCAGGAAGACCCGGTACGGGACGCCGGACATCCCCGCCAGGCCCGGCACCAGGGCCCGGAGCGCCGCGGTGAACCGTCCGATGAAGACCGCGCGACCGCCACGCCTGGCGATGAAGGCGCGAGCCGCATCGAGCTTCTCGATAGGGACCTTGCGCCCGAGCGTGGAATGCAGCAACTGAATACCCCAGCGCTCCCCCACGAAGTAGCCGATCGAATCGCCGATGATCGCCCCGAGCACACCGCAGACCAGGACCCAGAGCACCGAGACGTGCCCGACCGACGCGGCCACACCACCGAGGATCAGCGCGATCTCGCCGGGAATGAACATGCCGAGCAGGATCGCCGCCTCGGCCGCAGGGAGCAGGAAGACCACCGTCAGAACGACCCAGTCGGGCACGTTCAGCAGCCGCTCCAGCAGGTGGGTCACGGCCCCAGTCTGGACCCTGACACCAACGCCGTGGGGCTACGCCCCGGAGTTCGCGAGCTCCGCGTACTGCGCCGCCGCAGCCTCATGATCCTCGTCGCTGTGGGTGATCGCCGCGTACGCCACCAGCCCAGCGAACAGGACCAGACCGATGATCGTCACGGTGCCGTCGCCCCATCCGAGGCCGGTCTTCGCGGCCGGCTTGCCGAGCCAGTCGGCGACGCTGGCACCGAGCGGCCTGGTCAGCACGTACGCCGCCCAGAAGCAGAGCACGCTGTTCACCCCGCCGCGCCAGGCGACGAGCGGGACCAGGATCGCTCCCGCGAACAACAGGATCGACCCGCCGTACCCGAGGTGGAACGTCGACGCGGTCAGGTCGCCGAGCGCGGTGCCGAGGCCGAAGGTGAGCAGGACCGCGAGCCAGTAGTACGCCTCCCGGAGTTCGGTCACGATCGAGTGGACCGACAGGGTGCCCTCGGAGCGGTGCCAGATGGCGAACACAGCGACGAGAGCCACGAAACAGCCGAGCGCGTTCAGCCAGTACGGGGTCCCGAGGAGCTTGTGGGGACCGTCGGCCACCATCGTGCCGAAGACTGCGACCATGAGCACCGTGATCCAGTAGCGGATCGGGTGGTACGTGTTCGACCGGAACTGCCACAGCAGCGCAGCGGCGAACCCGATCAGACCGATGCCCGCGGCGATGACCACGCTGTCGTTGGCCATGAAGTCTGCGGCCGCCTCGCCGATCCCCGTGGTGAGCAGCTTCGTCACCCAGAAGAACAGGAGGACGGCGGGGACCTTCGGGGCTACGAACTGGCGCACGCGCCGACGGTACGTACTCAACCTGTCTGAATCCTGAAAGCGCCCGGATGCAGAACGTCGAAGGTTCCGGCCACCACGTGACCGGAACCTTCGACGTTTGTTTCGAGTTGCTGAGAGATCAGGCCTTGTCGAGGTCGCCCGCCACGCGGCGGTGGGCCTCCCAGATCGCCTCCGGCAGGTTGAACTGCTTGAGGTGCTCCTCGCGGAAGCCCATCTCCTGCTTCCAGCGGTCGACGTCGATCGAGAGCAGCGTCTCGAGGTCGCCGGGCTGGAAGGACATGCCGTCGACGTTGAGCTCGTCCGCAGTCGGAATGACACCAACGGCGGTCGGGTTGCCCTTGACCTCGCCGTTCTGGAACTTCCACAGCCACAGCAGCGCGCGGACGTTGTCGCGGTAGCCGTTCCACAGGAAGTGGCCGTCGGTGCCGCGCTGGAACCAGTTGACGTGCGCGAAGATCGGCTTGACCGTGGCTTCACCGATGATCTTCAGCCAGTGGCCGGCGTAGTCGCCCTCTTCGTACGCCATGAACGGACGCATCGACATCGGGTCGTAGCGCAGCATGCCCTCGACACCCTCCGCGGCGAACGTCGCCTCGGCGCCGAGCGTCATACCGTCGTACACACCCTCGGCGACGTCGGTGATCGCGCGGATCAGCGGCTCGCGGTCACGCGTACGCCCACCGAAGATGATCGCGTCAACGACGACACCGGCCGGGTCGTTGTAGTCATCGGCAGCGTTCGGGACGTGCGCGATGGTCGTGGTGAAGCGGCTGTTCGGGTGCGCCCACGGGTCGCCGGCTTCGTCCGGGTTGCGGGCTGCGATGCGCTCGCCCTTCCAGTCGATCCAGCCGTCGAGGTCGTCCGGGTGGTGCTTGGTCTTGCCCTCCCACCACACGTCCTGCGTCTTCTCGTTGTACGCGACGTTGGTGAAGATGGCGCCGGTGCCCGGCACGATCGCGTCGACGGCGCCGGGGTTGGTGGCCTCGTTGGTGTCCTTGGCGACACCGAAGACGCCGTTCTCCGGGTTGAACGCGCGGAGCTTGCCGTCCTCGTCGACCCAGATCCAGGCGATGTCGTCGCCGTAGAAGGTGACCTCGTACCGGTCACCGAGCTCGTCGGGCGACATCGTCATCGACAGGTTGGTCTTGCCCGAGGCCGACGGGAAACCACCGACGACGTGGAACGTCTTGCCGGTCTCCTTGTCCTTGATCCCCAGGAGCAGGAACTGCTCGGCCAGGAACTTGCCCGAGGCGCGGCCGTCGTAGCAGGCCTGACGCAGACCGTGGGCGATCTTGCCCAGAAGCGCGTTGCCGCCGTACGAGGAGCCGAAGTGCAGGATCGTTCGCTGGTCGGCGACGGTCGCGAAGAGACGCTGGTCGTCGGCAGTGCCCTGGCCGAGGTTCGGCAGGTCGCCCGTGACGTGCACGGCCTTGACGAACGAGGACTGGTCCGCGAGCTCGTTGATGTAGTGCACACCGACGCGCGACATCCGGATCATCTGCTGCACGACCGGTCGGCTGTCAGTCAGCTCGACGCCGGCGGCGTACGCCTCCAGCGGGCTGCCCTGCGGAGCCATCAGGTACGGGATCACGTACATGGTCTTGCCCTTGGACTGACCGGTCATCCGCTCGGTGAGCGTGGCGACGGTGTCCTCGGCGGGCTTCCAGTTGTTGTAGATGCCCTTGTCGGCCGGGTTGCTCGTGGCGACGACCGTGCGCTCCTCGGAGCGGGCGGTGTCCTTGTAGTACGAGCGGGAGAAGTAGCGGTCACCCGAAACCGGAAGCAACTCACCGGCTGCGAGGGACTCCTCGAGCAGGCGCGCGTCGTCGGAGGCGCTGACGACCTCGACACGGTCGGGCTGGGTGATACCGGCCCAGTAGGTCACGAACTCGACGACGTGGGGGTTGGTCAGGCCCGCATCAGCGAGCACAGACTGAACGTCAACCATGAAAAAGAGCCCTTCGCGAACGGATGGATTGCAGGCACGTTACCGGACCTACGCGTCGGCGCTGCATCGTGAGACACGCGCGAACGCGTGGGCGGGCGTACCTCTGTGACCTATCCGACACCGGCGACGAACGCGTCCACAGCGTCGACCATCTGTCGCAGCGCCGTCTCCTCGATCGGGTAGTGACTGCCGTTCTCGAGCTCCACGACGCTCACCGGGACCTTGCGGACCCGGTCCAGCACGAGATCGGAGAGGTACTTCGGCGTCCACCGATCCGCGGCCGGCTGGGTGAGCAGGATCGGGCAGACATCGAAGTCCTCAGGCTCCATCGCAGGCTGGTAGTTCAGGTAGGAGTCGAGGAACGCGACGGAAGCCGAATTGCCTGCCGAGGTCTTGTCCTTCAAGCACGTACGCAGCGCGGCCTTGTCGTTCACCAGCGCCCGCATCTTGCTGACCAGACGCATCGGCAACCGCAGCCGACGCAGCGGAGTACGCGCCAGCAGCCGCATCAGCCTGCCGCCGATGGCACCGGTCACCGGGTCGAACGCTGTCTCGCGGGCGACCTGCGGCACTCGCTGATCGAGGAACGTCATCCCGACGATCCCGTGGACCTTGGCGTTGACCGCAGCCACGTGGAAGGTCTCCATTCCGCCCGCTGACAGGCCGTAGAGGACGATCGGACGATCGTCGCGGGCGAGTTCGCGGTCGATCAGATCGGACCCGATCTGCACCCAGTCGTCGTAGGTCACGAGCGCATGGGCAGCGACCTCGGTGACGCCGTACGTCGGCATGTCGATGGCGATGGTCTCGTGACCGCGTGCGGCGAGTGGTCGGCCGAGGATCGTGGTCATCTGACGACCGTTGGTGCCGACGCCGTGGAAGAGGATCACCTTCACCTTCGCGTCGGGGTTGCGATAAGTGTCCAGATGAATGCGGTGGCCGTTGTGCGACCACCACTCGGTGTCCGGCATGGTCGCCGGCGTGAGCTGGAAGTCGGCCGGCAGGTGGGCCTGGATGTCGCGCCACGCGGTCTGCTCCGTGTAATCCACGACGCCACTCTCCCGCGTGGACCGCGGCGGGCGCCAGAGGCACGGCCCTGAGAGCCTGAGGCCCTGACGCGCGCGGTCACAAGGAGCGCGAGCGAAGCTGGCCTCGGGGGTCTGAGGTCCTGACGCGCGCGGCTGCAAGGCGCCGGAGGGAAGCGGGCCTCGCGGGCCCGCGACCGAAGAGCAACGCAGCAGACGCGCCGTCAGGGCCTCAGACCGGGCCGCCGTACCAGCGTTCGATGAGATGCGTGGAGATCGAGACACCGCGCGGAGGCACCCAGAGGCCGTCCTCCTTGACGGCCTGCTGCAGCTCCGCGCGGGTGAACCAGCGCGCCTCGGCGATCTCGGTGGGGTCGATGGTGATCTCGACCTCGGACGTACGCGCCGCGAAGCCCAACATGATCGAACTCGGGAACGGCCACGGCTGGCTCCCGACGTACTCGACGTCAGTCGCGTGGAGGCCGACCTCCTCGGCGATCTCTCGGCGTACGGCGTCCTCCAGCGATTCACCGGGCTCCACGAAGCCGGCGAGCACCGACATCATCCCGGCGGGCCAGGCGGTGTTGCGGGCCAACAGGAGCCGGTCGTCCTGATCGGTCAGCGCCATGATGACGGCGGAGTCGGTACGCGGGTAGTGCTCCGTGGAGCAGCTCGCGCACAGGGCGATGTGGCCGCCCTTGGTGAGAGTGAGGGCATGACCGCACTTGGCGCAGAATCTGGTCGCCTCGATCCAGCGGGCCATCGCGACGGCGTGTGCGGCAAGGCCGATCTCGGCGGTGTCGAGCAGACCGAAGCCTGCCCGCAGGTCGACGGCCTCCTCCTTCGGCTCGATCCGTTCCACCACGCTGGCTGCGACTCGGGTGCCGTCGATCACTCCGAGGAACACATCAGCGCCGCCTGCCGACGTATCGCCGCGATCCAACCGGCCGTTCGAAACCCGGACTCGACCGTTGCCGACGGTGATCCAGACATCAGCCTCGACCGGATCGGCGCGCAGATGAGCGGCGCGATCGTGGGAGGCAAGGACGTACGAGGCGGGATCCACCCGGCCAGCCTAGGAGCCTCGTGTGGTTGAGCGGGCGCCGTGACACCCGCCCAACCACACGAGGATCAGGCCTTGGGCGTGGTGAGGTCGTAGAGCGTCACCCCGCCAACCGTCTTCGCGGTGAAGTGCGCCTCGACCCAGGTGCTGATCTGCGAGGAGACATTGCTGCCGCCGTTCGACCGGCCGATCCCCATCCCACCCGCAATGCCGTGCCCGCCCAAGAAGTAGTGAATCTTCTTGGCGGCCACGTACGCCTGGAACTGCGCGAGCGTCGGTGAGGGGTCGGAGCCGTTGAAACCACCGATCGGCATCACTGGGAACTGCGTCGCGAGTTGGTAGCCGGAGGCCTCGTTGGAGCCGACCGCGGCAGCCACCCAGGTGTACGTCGTGCCGTTCTGCTCCAGCAGCGTCCTCAGTTCCGCGCTGACGCTGGAACTGTTGAGCAGCCCGCCCCCGACGCCGAACCCGCCCCGCGTCGCGCCGGCCTGCGTACCCACCTGCCCGCCAGGGAAGGCCGGCATCTGACCGCCGGTCGGCATGGGTGGCATGTGCCCAGCTGCCATCATCCGGCCCGCCGGCGGCGTACCTCCCGCGAAGCCTCGCCCGCCGCGCATCCCGCCCCCGCCACCCGGGCCGCCCATACCGGAGGCAACCGTCGGACCGGCGGTGACGATCGAGCCGGAGTGCCCGACCCCCACAGTCTCCAGGCTGTACGCGGTGGGGGCGACCAGCACAGCGGCCATCGCCACAAGGACCGCGCCAGCGGTCGCGATCCGCACCTTCGACCCCAGCACGATCAGAGCCGAGGCGACCACCGCTAGGACGACGGCGAGGACCTTGACCCACGGGTTCCAACCCGAGGCGCGATCCAGCAGGATCCACGCCCACCACGCGCTGCCGAGCACGACTGCCGCCGCGACGATCCGGGCCCACCACGCCTCGCGGCGCTCCCAGAGGAGTTCGCCGCCGACCGCCACCGCGACGGCGATCCCGGGCGCTAGAGCGACCGTGTAGTAGGCGTGGAAGATCCCGGCCATGAAGCTGAACGCGATCGCGGTCGTCAGCATCGACACGCTGTAGGCGAGGACCAGGGCCCGACGGGCATCGGTACGCGGCGCCGCTCGAGTGACCCACAGGGCGACCAGCGTGAGTGCCAGCGCCGCCGGCAGCAACCAGGCGATCTGTCCGCCGATCTCGTTCTCGAACAGGCGCCACAGCCCGGTCACACCCCACATGCCACGGCCGGCACCACCGCCACCCGGCGTGACACTGCCGGTCTCGCTGCCGGTGATCCGACCGAGCCCGTTGTAGCCGAAGGTCAGGTTGAGGAAGTCGTTGGTCTGGGAGCCACCGATGTAGGGCCGATCGGACGCCGGGACCAGTTCGACGATCGCCACCCACCAGCCGCCGGCGACGATCATCGCGCCGAACGCGTACAGCAAGTGCCTGACCCGGACGAGGAACGGGTGCGGAGCGGCGTACGCGTAAACGACGATCAGGGCCGGGAGCACCAGGAACGCCTGCAACTGTTTGGTGAGGAACCCGAAGCCGATCGCGACGCCGGCCCAGACCAGCCAGCGTGCCTTGCCGGTGCCGATGGCCTTGACGGTCAGCGCGGTCGCCGCTGTGAGCAGCAGAGCCAGCATCGCGTCAGGGTTGTTGAACTTGAACATGAGCGCCGCGACGGGAGTGAGTGCCAGCGCAGCACCCGCGAAGAGGGCGGCCTGCGCGGAGAAGTACCGCCGGACCGAGGCGTACACGATCGCAACTGTCGCGACGCCCATCAGAGCCTCGGGAATGAGGATGGCCCAGGAGTTCAGGCCGAAGATGCGGACCGAGAGTTCCATCGGCCAGAGGCTGGCCGGCGGCTTGTCGACGGTGATCGAGTTGGCGGCGTCGCTGGAACCGAAGAAGAACGCCTTCCAGCTGACCGATCCGGCCTGGACGGCCGCGGAGTAGAACGAGTTCGCCCATCCGCTGGCCGACAGGTTCCAGACGTAGAGGACCGCCGTCGACAGGAGCAGGCCGAGATGTGCCGGGCGTTCCCAGCGGGCCCGAGTGGACGGCTCGGGAGGGGGCAGTGTTGATGTCATGCCACCGACGATCCGACCGGGATCTGTGGTGATCCTGTGTCGCTCCCCAGACCTCCTTGGCAGGTTGTCGGGAAGATCCTGTGACCGACTCAGCCGGCGAAGGGCACGGTGCGGCCCGCGTACGCGGCCAGGTGGGTGTACGCGTCCGAACCGGCCGGCGCAGCCTTCGCGTCGGCGAAGGCGCGGCCCTTGCGTGCCGGTCCCAGGACCCGGTCCATGGTGATCACGGCACGTTGCGCGACGGACTGGTCGAGGTCGTCCGTGGTCCGGCCGAGGGCGACCGCGAGATCCCAGGTGTGGGTCGCGATCTCGGCCGCATGCCAGTCCGGGTCGAGCATCGCATCATCGATCTGGCGCCACAGGTTGACCAGCACATTTCCACGCGTACGGAGCTCCTCACCGAGGTGCGCCGTGTAGTCCTCGCGACCGTTCCACCCGGGAGGCGACCCCTGGAGCATCGTCACGAAGATCCGAGGCTGCGCGATCAGATGGTTGGCGAGCTTGCGTACGTCCCATTCCTCGCACGGCGTCGGCTTGGCAAGATCCGCCTCGGTGACGGTGTCGAGGAGCTCGGCGGCCTGGGTGAGGGCTCGTTGGAGCGCTAGTACGCCCATGGGATCGATCGGCACCGGTTCAGGGTGTCACAGCGGTTCAGCGGCCGCGGCATCCACCGGCGTAGACGTAACACGCAAGAGCTGGCTCGTTCGACAGTTGGGGTGCGCCACCGAGATTGACGAACGGAACCGGCACCAACAGGACGTTGGGGAGCCCACCGAGGAGGCTGAGGTTCTGCTGGGCGGCAGCGGCACTCACGCCGGGCATGAGGATCTGCGAACACGCGGACCGGCTGATCCGACTGGGCAGCGCCGGTCCGGGGTGGCTGAGTGCATCCGTCGCCAGGGCGTAGGTGACCGGATCGATCGTCCCGACCGCGAGGTGCTCGTACACGTCGGACGGGCAGAGGTCCTGCGTCGCTACGTTGGTGATCAGGCCGGCGCCGCTGTGCAGGGCCGACGACGGCCGCGGCCCGGTGCTGGGGAGGACCACCTCGTCGTTGTGGCTGTAGATCTCCGTGTACGAGATGCCGGCGAACGTCTCCGTCACACTGTTGAGGGCGCGGAGGTAGTTGGAGGTACTCCGTTGCTGCCACCCCTGCGGAGTGCACGTCGTCAAGCTGGCCACGCAGAAGCCATCGAGCAACGTGGTGCCGTGGTTGTCGCCGGCCATCCCGATGACGTCGTCGACCATGGAACGGGTGTCGGGCCAGAAGCGCAGGGCCCAGCGCATCGTCTGTCCGCCTTGGCTGTGACCCATAACGGCGATCTTGCGACCAGTGAGGGCGTGCAAGCGTCGGATCGCGTAGACGACGTACTCACCGCCCACCTGGAGATCCCCGAGTGTGTGGAACGGCTCGGTGACCGCGCACCACGGTCGGTGCTGCGCCGTGAACACGCGCTCCCAGTTCCAGGAGTAGTTCTCCGTCGGGGTGACGCCGGTGGCCGGCTCGAGGAGAACCGGCTCGAGGTTGTTGCCGCGGAACGGACCAGAACAGGCCACAGCCTTGGTCAAGCTCGCCGACGGCACCGACAACGCCGGTCCCGCTTGGGTCAGTGGGGCCCATGCTCGGGCTGTCGAGCCCAGTGCAGGCGCCCCGGTCGTACCGACAAGAAGCCCGACGACCAGGGTCGAGACTGCGGCGACGACAGCGAGCTTTGCCACGGGTGTGCACACGGATCGCATGACAGGTTCCTCGTTCTTGTGGGGGTGTTCGGTCGGCCGGGTCGACAACTGCTTCAGCCGCGCTTGGCGCGGAAGGCCTCGGGTCCGTTGCGCAGGACCATGGCTCCCAGCGCCGTCTTCCAGCCACGGTTGAGATCGGGCTCCTTGCCGGCGCCGAGACGGTGCAACTGGTCGGTGTGCCACGACAGGTCGAGGCCCCCGTCCATCTGCTTCAGGTCCAGGACCCGACCCATGACCGGTCGCAGGCCGACGCGTACGCCAGGGCTCTCCAGCCGATCGGTCGCGCCGCTGAGGATCTGCGCAGCCGCATCCGGGAAGACACACGTCGGACGCCCGAGCCCGACGATGTCGCAGTCGCCGTTCGCGATCGCACCGTCCATGGCTGCCGTCGAGCGGAAGCCGCCGGTGACCGCGATCGGCGTGTTCGGCGCCAAATCGCGCAGCGCCGCCGCGTACTCCAGGAAGAAGGCCTCCCGGGCACGGGTGGACTCCGCGATCTTGCCCATCATGATCGGGTTCTCGTACGTACCGCCACTGACCTCGATCAGGTCGATGCCCTCGGCGACGAGCGCGCGTACGACCTCCCGCGACTCCTCCTCGGAGAAGCCGCCGCGCTGGAAGTCGGCCGAGTTGAGCTTGATCCCGACCGCGAAGTCCTTGCCGGTCGCAGCCCGGACGGCGCGCAGCACCTCGAGGACGAAGCGGCGTCGACGTTCGGCGTCGCCGCCCCACGCGTCATCGCGCTGGTTGGCGAGCGGCGACAGGAACTGAGTGATCAGGTACCCGTGCGCCCCGTGCAGCTGCACACCGTCGAAGCCGGCCTTCTCCAGAACCGCCGCCGTGGTCGCGTACCGCTCGATGAGCTCGCGGATCTCGGCATCACTCAGCGCCCGCGGCTTGGTGGATCCGGGCATCTTCACCTGGATCGCACTGGGCGCGACCGGCCGATTCTTGCTGACCATGGCATTCGCCTGGCGGCCCGGGTGGTTGATCTGGGCCCACAACTGCGCCTCGCTGTCGGCGAAGGTCGCCGCCCACCGACGCAGCCCCTCCAGATGCCGCTCGTCCTCGACGACCACGTTGCCGGGTTCACCGCGCTGACGGCGATCGACCATCACGTTGCCGGTGACGACGAGGCCGTAGCCGCCGTTCGCCCAGCGCGCGTAGAGCCGTTCCAGTTCCGGAGTCGGGCCGCAGTCACGGTCGCCGAGCGACTCGCTCAACGCCGACTTCATGAAGCGGTTGGGGAGCTTGTGGCCGCCCGGAAGGAGGAGCGGCTGAGCGAGATGGTGGGTCGAGGAGGTCACTTGGCCGAGACCTTCGCGGAAGCCGGGGCTGCGGCCGGAGCCTGGAGCTTGCTCGTGAGGCGGCGCGAGACGGCGGCGAACGGACGCTGGTACGCCGAGCCGAGGGCACGGATCAGCAGGTCGACCACGTGGGCGTCGAGGCCGATCAGCACCTTGGCCCTGTTGCCGCGTACGCCCCGCAGGATCGTCGCGGCGGCCTCATCAGCCGACGTGCGGGTGAGGACGGTGTCGAAGAGCTTCTGCATCGAGCCGAGGTCGGCGGCGTTGCTGGCCACCGCGTTGTTGACGATGTTGGTCCTGATGCCACCCGGGTGGACCGACGTGACACCGACCTTGTGACCGGCGATGAGCATCTCCTGGCGCAGCGACTCGGTGAACCCACGGACCGCGAACTTCGCCGCGTTGTACGAGCTCTGCGTCGGCACGCCGAACAAGCCGAAGATGCTCGAGATGTTGACGACGTGGCCGTCGCCCGAGGCGATCAGGTGCGGCAGGAACGCCTTCGTCCCGTGCACCACACCCCAGAAGTCGACGTCCATGACCTTCTCGATGTCCTCGTACGGCGACTCCTCCACCGTGCCGAAGATGGTGATGCCGGCGTTGTTGATCACCACGTTGACGCCACCGAAGTGCTCGGCGACGTCGGCCGCGTACGCCGTCACCGCAGCGCGGTCGCGTACGTCGAGGATCCGCGAGTGCGGCGCCTCGCCGATCTCGGCACAGAGGGCAACGGTCTCGGCCAAACCGGCCTCGCTCCAGTCGCTGATCGCTACGCGGGCGCCTGCCTTGGTGAGCGCCAGCGCGAGCGAGCGGCCGATGCCGGATCCGGCTCCGGTGACGACGGCGACCTTGTTGTTGAGGGTCTTCATGGCTGTGCCTTTCAGGCGGAGGTGACGACGTACTGGTCGACGTCGAAGGAGGAGAGCTGCTGACGGAAGGTGAAGGTCTGGCCGGGCCAGAGGGTGGTGTTGTTGCCGTGCTCGTCGACGTACCAGCTGGCGCAGCCGCCGGTGAGCCAGACGGTCGGCTTCATCCGCTCCTGAACGGCACCGGTCCAGGAGTCCTGCGCCTCGAGCTTCGGCTGCACCGTCGCCAGCCCCGTGCGGCGCATCGTCACGACCGCGTCGACGACGTACCGGACCTGCGACTCGATCTGGAAGATCATCGAGCTGTGGCCGAGCGCGGTGTTAGGGCCGACAAGCTGGAACAGGTTCGGGAACCCGTGGATGGTGGTGCCCTTGTATGCCCGCATGCCGGTCTCACGCCACTGCTCGGCCAGGGTCCGGCCATCGGCGCCGACGACGTGCTGCGCGATCGGCGGGTCGGTCACGTGGAAGCCGGTGGCGATGACGAGGACGTCGATCTCCCGCTCCTCACCGGCCGTCGTGACGATGGAGCCGGAGCGGATCTCGGCGATGCCGTCGGTGATCAGCTCGACGTTGTCGGCGGCAATCGCCGGGTACCACTTGTTGGAGACCAGGATGCGCTTGCAGCCGGCGCGGTACGCAGGGGTGACCTTGGCGCGAAGCTCCGGGTCACTGATCGCCTTCGCGATGTTGGCCTTCCCCTGCGCCTCGACCGCCTTCAACAAGACCGGGAACCGGTTGAACGCCGGGACGCGACCCTCGAGGGTGGCGTACACCGCGGCGCGAACAGCGCGCTGCGCCAGCGGGACCCGGCGGAAGACCTGCTTCTCGATGGCCGTGAACCGGCGCTCGTTGCGGGGGATGATCCAGTTCGGCGTGCGCTGGTAGACATCGACCCGCGCAGCCATCTTCTGCAGCTCGGGCACCAGCTGGATGGCGGAGGCACCGGTGCCAATGACAGCGATGCGCTTGCCCTCCAGGTCGACGCTGTGGTCCCAGCGGGCGGAGTGGAACGTCTCACCGGTGTACGACTCGATGCCCTTGATGTCCGGGAGCGACGGCTCCGAGAGCCCGCCCGAACCGGAGATCAGGGTGCGCGCGGCGTACGTCGCGCCACTGGTCGTCACGATCCAGCGCTGCTGGGCGGCGTCCCAGGTCGAGTTCTGCACCGAGGTGTCGAGCACGACCCGGTCGAGGATGCCGGCCTCGGTGGCGACACGCTTGGTGTACTCCCAGATCTCCTGCTGCGGTGAGTAAACCCGCGACCAGTCCGGGTTGAGCGCGAAGGAGTAGCTGTACAGCTGGCTCGGGACGTCGCATTCCGCACCCGGATACGTGTTGATGTGCCAGGTCCCGCCGACGTCGCTGTCCTTCTCGATGACGACGAAGTCGCGCTCCCCCGCCTCGTCCAACTTGATCGCCGCGCACAGTCCGGCGAAGCCGGCGCCGACGATCAGGTGGTCGACGGAGATGGTTTCCATACTCATGACGTCGACGGTACGTGCACTGTTGAACGAGTGTCAATATCTACTGAATCACATTCAGTAGTGAGAATTGCGCCTAGGCTGGGCTCGTGAGCACCCGCATCCGCCTGACGCCCGAGGACCGCCGCGAGCAGTTGCTCGAGCTCGGCGTGGCGATGATCGGCGAGCGCCCGATCGACGAGTTCTCCATCGATGCGCTCGCCCACGACGCCTCGATCTCGCGCGGCCTGCTCTATCACTACTTCGGCAGCAAGCAGGACTTCGTACGCGCCGTCCTGCGCCGGATGGCCGACGGCCTGTTCGAGGCGACCGCGCCCGTCGACGACCCGTCCCTGGAGGTACGACTCCGCGTCTCGATCCAGGCTTACCTGCGGTGGGTGGGCGCGAATCTCACCGGGTATGTGTCATTCCTGCAGGAGGCACAGCGCGGCAACAACGAGGTGCGCGACATCTACCTGTCGGCACGCGCGGCACTCACCGACCGGATCTTCGACTCCTGCTCCGCGGAGGAACTCGCCGCATACGGCATCAGCGACCTCCCCCGCGTGCGGATGTTCGCCCGGAGCTGGGCTGCCATGGTCGAGGACGTCGTCCTCAACTGGATCAACGACCCGCAGGACCTGAGCGAGGACGAGATCGTCGCCTCACTCACCCGCTCACTCGCAGGAGTGCTCGGAGCGGTCTCGGCCTGACCACGACGGCGCCCAACGCGAGTCCGGTGCCCTCAACGACGTGGACCCCGTTGCCGAACGTGTCGGCCATGATCAACCCGTAGATGTCCCCTCGAGTCACCAGCCCGACGATGCCCGTCGCCAGATAGATCGCCGCGACTGCTCCGCAACCGATCCGGGCGCGACGATCGCTCGATGCGACCAGCAGGCAGATCAGGCCGGTGATCAGGTGGAAGTACAGGTGCCAGCCGTTGACCATCACCGGGATGAAGCCGAACAGGTGCATGAAATACATGCCGTTCGGGTCCGTGATGGTTCCCGGCCAGATGACCGTGCCGGCGACGTAGTTGCCGACGGTGAACCACAGCCCGAACAGAAGGGCGGTCCACTGAGCCGCGGTCCTGGCAGATCCGAGGCGATGCAGAGCTTGGCTGGTCATCTGGCTCATCCCTTATTGGTTGATGGACCGGCGTCGTCGTACGGCGCTCCGTCGCGCTCGCGTACGGCCTGACGGAAACCGACCTCGGCAGCCCGTTGCTGGAACGCGTACCCCTCGCGGGTGTGGCGGGAGATGCCGTCGAAGACGGTGCTGATCATCCGGCTGTTCTCGACGCCCTGACTCAGCAGTGCCGAGTTCAGCGCCAGCTTGACCATCATCAACTGATTCAGCGGCATCGCGGCGATGCGTTCGACGAGATTCTCCGTACGTACGTCGAGGTCATCGGGCTCTGGCGCCTCGATCGCAAGACCCCATTCGTACGCCTCCTTGCCGCTGAGGCAGTCGCCGGTCAGCAGGAGCCGCTTCGCGCGCTGATCGCCGAGTCGGTGTGCCCACATGCCGGCGCTGGGTACGCCCCACACCCGCGTCGGCGGGTAGCCGATCTTCGCGTCGCTCGCGATCAGGATCTGGTCGCAGTGCAGCGCAATGTCGGTGCCACCCGCCACGCAGAAGCCGTGAATCTTCGCGACCGTCGGCTTGTTGGCGTGGAGCAGGCTCGCGAAGCCGCGGGTGAAGCGACTCATCATCGCGTAGTCGACCATCGGGTCCCAGGTCCCGGACGGGTCGTGGTTGGCCATCTGCACGAGCGGATCCAGGACGGTGCCGGTGGCATCACGACTGCCGACCATGTCCCCGTCCATCAGACCCTCGGCGCTGGCAGCCAGGTCGTAACCGCCGCAGAATCCCTTCCCGCGGCCGCTCACCAGGATCACCCGGACCCGTGGGTCGAGGTCAGCGCGCTCGACTGCGGCCGTCAGGTCCAGCGGAGTGTCAGGCGTGATCGAGTTGCCCTGCTCGGGACGATTGAAGGTGAGCCGCGCGACCCGTCCGGTGCGCTGGTAGGTGAGGGTCGCGTAGTCGATCGGCGCGTCAGTGCTGTCGTCGCCAGATCCGCCGCGCCACACCGCGGCTCCGACGTCGGTCATGCCTGAATGCCTGAGACGGCCGTCTGCCCGAAACTGCCGTGTCGCCCTGCGCCCTCGGCAAAACGTGCAGCTCCAGCGAAGGCATCGACGAGGGACAACGCACCATGACCCCACTCGTTCGCGATCGCCGCCTCCAACGTCAGCCCCTCCTGCTCGAACATCGACAGGCGGTCCTGACGCAGACACGTCTGCGGGAACGCGGCGAGTTGCTCGGCCAGTTCGATGGCCTCCTCCAACGCCCTACCCGGCTGACTGATCCGGTTCGCCAGACCCATCCGATGCGCCTCTTCGGCCCCCACGGGCCGGCCCGTCAAGATCATGTCCAGCGCATGCGAGTGGCCGATCAGCCGCGGCAGCCGAACCGTGCCGCCATCAATCAGCGGAACTCCCCACCGTCTGCAGAAGACACCGAACGTGACCTCCGGATCGACGATTCTGAGATCGGCCCAGATCGCAAGCTCGAGCCCACCGGCCACCGCGTATCCATCGACGGCAGCGATGACCGGCTTGGACAACGCCATCCGTGTGGGCCCCATCGGGCCATGACCAGAGCCCGGTTCAGTGACCGTACGCTCCCCCGCTGCGACAGCCTTGAGGTCAGCGCCCGCACAGAAGTGGCCGCCGCGCCCGTGCAGAATCGCCACCGATTGATCGGGGTCGGCATCGAACTCGGCGAACGCCTCTGCAAGGGCCGCACTGTGCTCGTCATCGACAGCGTTTCGAGCCTCGGGGCGGTCCATCGCGACAACGGTGATCGGCCCGCGCTTCTCAACGACGATCGTCATGCCGGCAGCGCGCGGTCGAGGATCGCAGCGACGTCGGCCGAGGCCGGCAGGGTGCCGAAAGCGTGGCCCCAGTCGCCGCCTAGACGGCTGGCACAGAACGCGTCGGCGACGGCCTCCGGAGCGTGGCGTACGAGCAGGGAGCCCTGCAGCGCCAGCGCCATCGACTCGACCAGGCGACGGGCGAGCAATTGCGCGCCTGTCGGGTCGGCGGCCGACGCCATCAGGTCGCGCTGGATCCTGCCGACGGCGGCATCGAGGTGCTGGTTGGCACCGGCGGCCAGCGTGAGCTCGCCGAGGAAGGCCTCCGCGGTGTCGGGCTCGCGGCCCAGCGCGCGCAGGACATCGAGCGCATTGACGTTGCCCGAGCCCTCCCACACCGAGTTGAGCGGCGCCTGGCGGTAGTGCCGCGGCATGCCCGACTCCTCCACGTAGCCGTTGCCGCCGAGGCACTCGAGGGCCTCCGCAGTGAAGGCCGGGGTCCGCTTCGTGACCCAGTACTTGCCGACCGCGTTGGCGATCCGACGGAAGGACGTCTCGGCCTCGTCGCCGTGCATCGACCGGTCTGCAGCACCTGCCAGGCGCATCCCGAGCGTGGTGGCGGCCTCGGACTCCAGGGCCAGGTCGGCCAGGACGTTGCGCATCAGCGGCTGGTCGATCAGGTTCGCACCGAAGGCGGCGCGGTGACGGGCGTGGTGTCCGGCCTCGACCAACGTCTTGCGCATCAGTCCAGCTGAACCGATGACACAGTCAAGGCGGGTGAAGTTGACCATGTCGATGATCGTCTTGACGCCGTTGCCCTCACCGCCGACGAGCCAGGCGACGGTGTTGTCGAACTCCGGCTCGCTCGAGGCATTCGACCGGTCGCCGAGCTTGTCCTTGAGCCGCACGATCCGGAACGTGTTGCGGGTGCCATCGGGCAGGATCCGCGGGACCAGGAAGCAGGAGAGCCCACCCGGAGCCTGGGCCAGGACGAGGAAGAGGTCGCACATCGGGGCAGAGGTGAACCATTTGTGACCGGTGAGCAGGTAGTGGTCGCCGTGCGGCACCGCGACGGTCGTGTTCGTGCGTACGTCCGAACCGCCCTGCTTCTCGGTCATGCCCATGCCGGCGAGCAGACCGCGCTTCTCCGTGGGGATCCGCAGACCCGGGTCGTACACGCGTGACGTGAGCAGCGGCTCATACACCGCAGCCAGAGCCGGCTCATGCCGAAGGGCCGGGATGACGGCGTACGTCATCGTGATCGGGCAGCCGTGTCCAGCCTCGGTGTGCTGCCAGACGAGACCGGTCGCGGCCCGCGCGACGTGGCCTCCCGGCTTGTTCTCAGCCCACGTCGCACCCGCTCCGCCCTCGGCAACCGAGACGCGCATCAGGTTGTGCCAGGCCGGATGGAACTCGACCTCGTCGATCCGGTTGCCGTACCGGTCGACGGTCTTGAGCACGGGCGTGAAGGTGTTCGCGTCCTGGGCCCAGCGCTGCGCCTCTTCACCGCCGGCGAGACGGCCGACTCGGCGTACGTCGTCCTCGGCCCAGCCGCCACCCTCGCGGCGGAGGGCCTCGATCAGGGCTGCGTCCTGCGAGGAGTCGTACGGTGCCAGCGGCGGCGCCTGGTTCGTGACGTCGTGGGTGGCCGTGCGGGGAGCAGAGAGCTCAGTCATGATTCGATCATTACATATCTGCAACGATCGTGTCGATAGTGTAATCTTCGGTCGTGCCCGCCGCTGTCGACCCGTCGCTCCTTCAGCCGCTCTCCGCCCGGTCGATCGTGCTCAGCCTGCTGCTCGGCGCGCACCCGCCGCAGATGCACGTACGCCACCTGCTGCTGGCGTCCGAGCAGTTCGGGGTGTCCGAGTCCGCGCTACGGGTCGCACTCACCCGGATGGCTTCGGCCGGCGAGCTGGAACGCAACGACGGCGTCTACCGATTGAACGCACGACTGCTCGAGCGCCAGCGTCGACAGGACGAGGCGATCAGCTCCCGAACGGTGCCTTGGAACGGCGACTGGGAGCAGGTCGTCGTGATGGCGAGTGGTCGCACGGCGGCCGATCGTGCTCAGCTGCGTACGGACCTCACGCGACTTCGGCTGGCAGAACTGCGGGAAGGCGTCTGGATGCGTCCTGCCAACCTGGACCGCCCCTGGCCTGATGATCTTGCCCAGTTGGCTCGCTTCACGGTCCGCCCCGCCGGCGGCGCGTCAGATCTGGCCGCCACGCTGTGGGATCTGCCGTCCTGGGCGGCCACCGGACGCGCCCTGCTCACCCATTTCGTCGACGCGGCAGACCCGCTCGTACGCCTCACCGCCGCTGCCGCGATGGTGCACCACCTCACGAGCGACCCGGTCCTGCCGGCGGAGTTGCTCCCGGCCGAGTGGCCGGGTGGGGAGCTGCGCGAGACGTACGCGGCCTATCAGACCGAGGTCATCGCGCTCGCCGATTCATTCCGCGGGGCCTAGAAGCGGACGGTTCTCGATCGCGGGCCACGGATGCGACCGACCTCCTTGGGGCTGAAACCGCCCCAGATGCCGTATTCCGCGTTCGTCCGCAGCGCGAGCTCGAGGCACGGCTGACGGACACCGCAGACTCCGCACACTCCGCGGGCCTCGTCCGACTGCGCGGCTCCCCTCTTCGACTCTCCCGGAGGAAAGAACAGGTCGGGGTCCTCGTTCCGACAGGCAGCCTCGCGCATCCACGGGAGCGGGCTGAGGTCGCCCTTCACGCCAGCCCGCTGACAGCGTGGGAGAGATCGATGATCGCGCCGCGATGGCGGACCACCTCGGAGGCGAGCACGCTGCCGGCGGCAGCGGCAACCAGTGGTGGTTCACCGGCGATGCGCGCCGCCAGGTAAGCGCCGTTGAAACTGTCACCGGCCGCGGTGGTGTCCACCGGTACGACCGCCTGAGTCGCGACGTGCGTCAGATGTCCGTCCCCGGCCACCCAGGACCCCTGCTCGCCGTCCTTGACGACGATCTCGTGGATGCCGAGCTCGACCAGTCGCTCCACGCAGCCGACGATGTCCTCGCACCCGGTGAGCATGTGTTCGTCCTCCCACGTGACCAGCGCAATGTCGGTGACGTGGAGCACCTCATCCATGGCAGTTCGCGCGTGCTCGACCGAAGCCCACCCCTGGGGGCGGAAGTTGCTGTCGAACACGACCTTCGTGCCGCTCTCGCGCAGCGCGGACAGTCGGGACACCAGCCGGTGCCGACTGATGGCCGAGGTCAGTTGGAGTGTGATGCCGGAGAGATAGACATAGTCGCCGCAGACCAGATCGACCCACTCGGAGCCGGCGAACATCGCCGCGGCAGCCGACTCACTGCGCCAGTACGAGAACGACCGCTCGCCGCCGCCGTCGGTGGTGATCATGTAGAGGCCAGGCGTACGGCCGGGCACCACGAGCGCGTCGTCCGAGATGCCCTCCTCACGCCAACGCGCGCGCATCCGGGCTGACTCGGCATCGTCGCCGACGCCAGTGAGGTAGCGGACGTCGACGGGGGTCTGCCGACTGCGCGCGGCCCGTGCGAGATAGACGGCGGTGTTGAACGTATCGCCCGAGTAGTCGATGCGCGCCTGGCCCGTTCCTCGCGCCACCTCGACCATGCACTCACCGATTGACTGGACGACCGTCATCGCTCCGCCTCCGCGGAGGCCACGCAGGCGGCAACGGCGAGGCGTACGGCCTCCCAGTCCTCGGCCTCGCGGGCGGCGAGAGGCAGCATCCAGCTCCCGCCGACGGCGAACACCTGGTCCAGTGCGCGGTAATCGCGCGCGCTGTCCTGGGTGATCCCCCCGGTCGGCATGAACCGCACATCGACGAAGACGTCGGTCAGCGCCTTCAAAGCGCGTACGCCCCCGGACGCCTCCGCCGGGAAGAATTTGACCGTGTCGAAGCCCGCGTCCACCGCTGTCTGGATCTCGGTCGGCGTCGCGACGCCCGGGATGAACGGCAACCCGAGCGCGTGCGCTGCGTCCGCCAGCGAAGCGGTCAGCGCAGGACTCACGGCAAATGCAGCCCCCGCCTCGAGGACCTCATGCATCTGCTGTGCCGTGCGTACGGTGCCGGCCCCGACGGTCAGTCCCGGGACCTTGCACATCTCCGCAAGCCCGGCGAGGGCGTCCGGCGTACGCAGGGTGACCTCGACCACCGGAAGACCGCCCGCGACCAGGGCCTCTCCGAGCGGTCGCGCCTCTGCAGGCGAGCGAAGAGTGCAGACGGGGATCGTGCGGAAGCCCTCAAGCATGGTGATCATCGTCATCCCCCAAACGTCGCGACAGGAAGGCCGACGACATCGAGGTCGCGCAGCACGAACACGGATCCGTCGTCCGACGCATCATCAGGTGCCAGTCCTTCGGCAGCGCTGGTGACACACAGCGCATCCAACCGGGGACCGATGAACGCGCACGAGGTCGGTTGTGACACCGGGAGGGCGATCCGCCGAACAATCACTCCGTCAGGACTCACGCGTACGACGGCAGACCCGCTCCACATCGCGATCCAGACGAAGCCCTCGGCGTCGACCGCCAGTCCGTCGGGGTAGCCGTCGGTCTCGACGTCGAACGTGACCACGGTCCGGCGCTCTCCGACCGATCCGCGTTCGAGATCGAACTCGTACGCGTACAGCGCTCCGTCCTGGGTGTCGATGAGATACATGGTGGTCGCGTCCGGGCTCCACCCGATGCCGTTCGGCTGGGTGAGGCCGGTGAGCACCGTGCGATGGGTCCAGTTGACGTCGAGGCATTCGAGCGCACCGGCTCCCCGGGCGAAGTCCTCGGCGCAACTTCCAGCCCAGAGACGGCCGGCGGGATCGCATTTCGCGTCGTTCATCCGAATGCCGTCGGGCAGGTGGGCACCGAACGTGTCGAGGTGCCCGTCGACGACGGTCGCAAACCCCTCCCTGGTCGCGGCGACATATCCGCCGCCGGCCATGGGGACCGCGGCACCGACCCACGTCGGCACCTCGATCGTCGAGGTCGTGCCGGAGGCCAGGTCGCTGCGGTGGATCCGGCCGGCGAGGATGTCCACCCAGTGCAGGGCGTCGCCGGACCAGGTCGGACCTTCCCCGACCCGACTGCGTACCTTCACCGCCACGCTCATGGACGTCACGAGCGATTCTTCTCCGGGAGCGCGGCCGCGATCCGGGCCAGCATGCCGCCGTCCACGCGTACGTCCGTGCCGGTGACGAAGCTGGACCGCGACCCGGCGAGGAACGCGATCACCTCACCCACCTCGTTGATCGTCGCCACCCGACCCAGTGCGTGCGCCAGGCCCCAGTCGGCGATGGTGCTCTCGACCCCTTCCGGGGTCCCGTCGCTCCATTCAGCGGCGGCATGGCGAAGCATCGGGGTGTCGACTGACCCGGGACTGACGGTGTTGACGCGCACGCCGTACGCGGCCTCGTCGACCGCCATCGCGCGCCCCATCGCGTGCAGCGCGCCCTTGCTCGCGGTGTACGCCACCACGTTGGCCTGCGAGGCGAAGCCCTGGACCGAGGCCACGATGACAACGCTGCCGACCGGGCTCTTCCGGATCTCGGGAAGCGCCGCCTTCGCCGCCAGGAAGACACCCTTCAGGTTGACGTCGAGGACCTCGTTCCACACTTGCTCAGTGGTCTCGACGGCATCGCCGTACCGCTGGATCCCGGCACTGGTCACGAGTACGTCCAGTCGACCGAAGTGCTCGATCGCGGCCGCCACGGCCTCTGTCGACGTCGCTGCCGCATCAATCGGGCCGGCGACGGCGATCGCACGCCCGCCCTCATCCCGGATACGCGCCGCGATCCCCTCCGCCTCAGCGAGGTCGAGCCCGTGGACGACGACTGCCGCACCGCGGCGGGCCAGGGCGAAGGCGGCGCCCTCTCCGATCCCGCGGGAAGCACCGGTGATCAGGGCGACCGTGCCCTCGAGTTCGTCCGTCATGAGCGATCCTCCGTTTCGATGAGGCAGAGCGCGACCGGGAGCGTGACCACCTGCCGCGGGTCCAAGTGAAGCGTGTGACCACGGCCGGGGCCGCTCGTGACCGTGCTGGCCGGTTCGATGGCCACCGCTCGGGCGCGGCGATGCCAGGGGAACCCTTCGGTCCAGCCCAACTCCTGCCAGAACCAGGCATGTGGGAGGTTCGTCCCGTCCCACGTGACCCGGACGGCGAGGCCGAGATCGTGGTTGGTCACCATCGCCCACGGGCGGCCGTCGAAGCCGGAGAGCCAGCCGAAGGCCACGTGCGGAGACGCGGGCAACACCCGCAGGTCCACCTCAGCGTCGGAGCCGGGCCAGGCCACGGACGTTCCTGCCGGCACCGGTCCATTCGGCGTCCCCGGGTCGGCGGTGAACGTCCCTGCGTTCGAGTCCAGCGTCACGTGACCGTCGAGGAACGCGCCACCGAAGACCGGGTGCGAGACGTAGTCGATGTCGAGTGGGACATCGCTGAGGTTGCGGAGCCGGTCGATGATCACGAGCCCGCCATCCTCGACCTGCAACTCCCGCTCGAGGAGCACCGGCACCGAGAACAGCTTCAGTCGCAGACGGAGCGAGGTCGTCGACCGGTCGATGACGTCCCATTGCGCGGTGACGACCTCACCGTGGAAGCCCAGCGGCGCGCCGTGCACCGTACGCGGAGCGCCGGCGTTGGGGCACAAGGTGTTCCACCCGCCCCGGTAGCGCTCGAGGTAGCCCGCGACGGGATCAGTGGTCGTCGGCGTACGCGTGCCCGAGACGACGTCATCGGCGTGCGACCGCCACGGGGTGGTGAAGAGGACGTCGAGACCTGACGGACGGTGCCGCACCGACAGCACATCGGCACCGTTCGCAGGGTCGACGACGACCTCGATGAGCTCGTCGGTGAGCGTGATCAATCGGGAGTTCGTCGTCGTACGCATGGTCTCGTCCTCTCGCTGCGTCAGCCCACGCGCGCCGCGGTCGTCGGGAACGGTGCCAGCGGCAGACCGCCCATCTCGGAGTCGATCCGGATCAGCTCGTTCCACTTCGCCGTACGCTCCCCGCGAGTGATCGACCCGACCTTGAGGATGTCGGCGTCCCAGCCGACCGCCAGATGCGCCACCGAGATGTCCTCGGTCTCACCGGACCGGGCCGACACGATGGTGGACCATCCGGCGCGACGTGCCGCGGCGTGGGCCTGGGACGTACGCGTCACCGTGCCGGCCTGGTTGACCTTGATCAGCGCCGTGTTGCAGGCGCCTTCGGCTGCGGCCCGCTCGATGCGCTGCGGATCGGTCACCAGGTAGTCGTCACCGACCACGAGGGAACGGTCGCCGAGCGAACGGGTGAACGCACGCATGCCCGGGGCGTCGTGCTCGCCGGCCGGGTCCTCCACGGCGACGATCGGATACACGGCGAGCCATCCCTCGACGACCGAGCGCCAGGCGTCACCGTCGAGGACACGGTCTTCCGACGCCAGCGTGTAACGGCCGTGCGTCTCGAACTCGCTGGCAGCGATGTCGAGGGAGATCGCGACGTCCACGCCTGGCACCAGACCAGTCTGCTCGATCCCGCGGGTCAGGATCGAGAGGGCCTCCTCATTGGCGGCGACTGCCGGCCAGAAGCCGCCCTCGTCGGCCACGCCGAGCGACGGACCGCGCTCGGCGAAGATTCGGCCGACGCTCAGGTAGACCTCGGCCACCTGCTCCAGCGCATCGTCGATCCGGGTCGCGGACAACGGGACGACCATGAAGTCCTGCAGGTCGACTCGACGGGCGGCGTGCGCCCCGCCGCCAATGATCTGGATCTGCGGACGCGGGATCCGGGTCGGGCTGGGGTTGAGGTGTCGCCACACCGGGAGGTCTGCGACAGCGGCCGCCGCGTGCAGGGCAGCCAGGGAGACCGACACCGTGGCGTTCCCGCCGAGGTCGCTGCGGGTCGGTGTGGGGTCGAGGGCATCGAGGATCCCGTCGATCCCCTCCTGATCGGCCACGGGGTGTCCGATCAGTGCGTCGGCGATACGCGTCTCGACGTTGTGCACGGCACCGCGCACGTCCAGACCGCCCAGGCGTACGCCACCGTCACGAAGATCGGTGGCCTCGCCGGACCCGCGCGAAGCGCCGGCAGGTGCGATCGCTCGACCGCGGCGGCCGGACGTCGTGGTGATCTCGGCCTCGACCGTCGGGCGGCCCCGGGAGTCCCAGACCCGACGTCCCTGGACGCGGGTGATCTTCTCGGTCATCGAACTACCTCTTTCCATGCCGCGAAAACCGCGGCGATCTGACTGTGCGGCTGAAGGATCAACGCGGCCGCGAACTCTCTGACCAGGCCACGCTGGGCCTCGGCGAGGTACTCCAACGGCGAGCGGCCGTCGACCCTGGCGAGCATGAGCAGCGGCAGCAGGTGTGCGACCCGGGTCTCGAGCGCGACGTCGGCGTCGGAGGCGCTGCGGTAGCCCTGGAGGAGCTGCTCGGCCGCCTCCATCAGGTCGCCGACGGGCGCCTCGGGGAGCAGACACTTGAGCAGCAGGTGGTTGACGCAGAACGCGACGTCGAACGCCGGGTCGCCCCAGTGCGCGGTCTCGGCGTCGAGCAGCACCGGGCCGTTCGGTCCGACGAGGATGTTCTTCGGGCTCACATCGCCGTGGACCAGGGTCGTACGCGTCGCCAGGGTCGTCTCGATCACGGCGCTGATCTGCGCGACCAGATCGGGGTGCTTGTCGAAGAGACTCTCGAAGTACGGCGCGATCCGCAGAGCCCGGAAGAGGTCCTCGTTCGCGAACTCCTCAGCAAGGGCCGGCTCGGCTGCTGCCAGTCGGTGCAGGAGTCCCAGGCGGGTCCCGACCTGGGCAGCCACGTCCGGAACGACGTCACCGTGGAGCATCGCCGTCTTCCAGACCTCATGGTCGGACGGCTCCAGATAGCTGAGAGCCAGCAGATGCTGGTCAGCGTCGTAAGCCAGGACGTCCGGGCAGATGCCGGGGACGAGGCGCGATGACGTTGCCAGCCACCGCGCCTCGGCGTCGGACCTCGTCAGCGGCGCCTGCCAGTCAGCCGCGACCCGCAGCTGCTGGAGCGGCGTCTTGACGACCACGTCAGTGGCCCCGTCGGAGACGAGCCAGATGTCGGAGGAGACCCCGCCACTGAGCGGCTCGATCGTCAGGTCGCTCACGTCGGAGACGATCCCGGCATCGACCAGGAACGCCTCCACCCGGGCCTGCTGCGACGCGGCGACCGCGGCCTCAGGCGAGGAGGGCGACGGCATCGAAGGCCTCGGCGGGCGTACGCGCGACCTGCCGCAACTCGCCTGCGAGTTCGACGGTGGTGACGACGACGTCGCCGTCGGAGAGGTAGCGCGGCGGGTTGAACCCGAGACCGACTCCCGAGGGCGTACCCGTGAGGATCACGTCGCCCGGACGCAGGGTGACGATGTGCGACAGGTACGAGACCAGGGTCGCGACGTCGAAGACGAGGTCAGAGGTCGAGCTGTTCTGCAGCACCTCACCGTTGATACTGCACGACAGCGCGATCGCGTCACGGTCCTCGTACTCATCCGGCGTCACCAGAACCGGGCCGAGCGGGGTGAAGCCCTCGAACGACTTGCCGAGGCTGAACTGCGGCTTGGCGCCGCCGGCCAGCTGGACGTCGCGCGCGGAGTAGTCCTGCGCCGCGGTGATGCCGGCGACGTGGCTCCACGCATCGGCCTTGGACACGCGGCGAGCCTCGACACCGATCACGACGGCGACCTCGACCTCCCAGTCGACTGCATCGGTGGGGAGCTCGACGATCCCGACCGGAGCCGCAACCGAGCTCGGAAACTTGGTGAAGACCAGCGGGACCTCGGGGAGCGGCAGACCGGATTCCAGAGCGTGCAGGCGGTAGTTGAGCCCGACGGCCAGGATCTGGCTCGGGTTGGGCACGACGGCGTCCAGTGCGTCCCCCTCCAGCGCACTGACGGCGTCGTACGGACGCGGCTCCGAGGCCCAGGCGACGAACGCCGGCCAGTCCTCGAGGACGTCGTGGATGCCCGGACCGAACTGTCCGGCGCTGGCTCGCGCGATGTCGACGACGCCGCTGTTGACGAGAAGGGCTGCGGAGCCTCGGTGGTTGACCAACTTCATGTCTGTTGTGTTCCTTTCAGGCGGCGGTGATGCCGCCGTCGATGACGAGATCGGTGCCAGTGATGAAGGCCGCTGCATCGCTGGCGAGATAGATCGCCGCTGAGGCGATCTCCTCGGGCTTGCCGAGTCGGCCCAGCGGCTGTCGGCCGACCAACTGGGCGCGACGCGCCTCGGGGTCCTCGGCCTCGGCCATCAGGCGTCCGACCCACGGGGAGTCGACCGTCCCCGGACAGACCGAATTGCAGCGGATCCCGTGGCCGGCCCATTGGACGGCGATCTGCTTGGTGAGGGCGATGACGGCGCCCTTGCTGGCGCAGTACGCGGCGCGATCGGTGAGTCCGATCATTCCTGCGACCGAGGCCGTGTTGACGATCACGCCGTGCTGCCGCTCGAGCATGGACGGCAGCAGGAGCTGGCACATCAGGAACGTCGCGCGGACGTTGACGTCGAAGACCCGGTCCCACTCCTCGACGCTGCAGTCGACCAGATTCTTGGTGGAGCCGATGCCGGCGTTGTTGAACAAGGTGTCGATCGGCTCGTCGGGGTTGAGCGATGCCACCGCTTCCCGGACCGCGGTCACGTCGCTGAGGTCCACGGCAACCTTCGTGACCTCGGCCGGCACGGCACTGGGGTCCAGGTCGAACGCGACCACGTCGGCGCCGCGCTCGAGCAGCTTCGTCACGATCGACAGCCCGATGCCGGAGCCGGCCCCGGTGACAAGTGCGCGTCGGCCCTCGAAGTTGTCGGCGCCACTCGATCGAGCGCCCTCTGCCGTGGTCATGCGGTAACCCTTCTTCTTGAGGCCTTCATGTGCGTACGCCGTAAGTGCGTGGCGAGGCGAGAGATCATGTGTTCGAAATCATACTTGCATACAAGTATACGGACGGCTAGAGGCATCGCGGTTTTGGAACTTCTCTGGGTGCCGGTCGACACGAACGAGTTCTGCATGTCCACTTCTAGTCCTATTTGTCCTACGAATAGATTCCAACATACTCGAGCCAGCACCACTGTTCAAGCGTCATGTCGGCTCGGTCCCGCCATGCCGGGATGAGGCGAAGCCTCCGTACTTGCATACAAGTATTGAAAGGTGCAACCATGACAAGATCCGACTGTGGAGGTGGAACGATGACCAGCCGCGCATCGGCGATTTCGAGCCTGACTCCTGTCGCCCGGCCCGCAGTTCGGGTCCGGACGTCTGATCGCGTCTACGACGAACTTTTGACCGGGATCCGCGATCTTCGCCTGCGCCCGGGTGCCTCCCTGTCGGAGACCGAACTGTCCGAGCACCTCCAGGTCTCGCGTACGCCCCTGCGCGAAGCGATCGCGCGCCTGGTCGAGGTCGGTCTGGTCACGGTGGTGCCGCAGGTCGGCACCCACGTGGCGCTGATCAAGCTCTCCGATGTCGAGCAGGCGCAGTTCGTACGCGAGCACCTCGAGGTGGCGGCCTTCGACGCGGCCTGCCGCAAGGAGGACCGCGACTTCAGCGAGATCTACGCAACCCTCGATCGCCAGGAGCGTGCCCGCAAGCACCTCGACTACGCCGCGTTCTTCGCAGCGGACGAGGCCTTCCACGCCGCGATCTTCGAACTGAGCGGCTATCCGGGAGCCTGGCGCGCACTCCAGCCGGTGAAGCTGCAGCTCGACCGGCTGCGCCGACTCAGCCTGCCGGAGCCGAGCACGGTCGCCGAACTGATCGACGAGCACCGCGCGATCCTGGCGGCGCTCGAGACTGCAGACATTCGCCGCGGCAAGGCGGCGGTCAGCAAGCACGCCCGCCGCGTCCTGCGCTACGGCCCGGAGCTGCGCCGCGAGCACCCCGACCTGTTCGCCTGAGCGCAGCCCCGGAGCACCGTCAGTTCGCGATCTCCAGAGCCTCCAGGATGCCCTGGAGGTAGCCGATCGCGTGCGAGCGGCCGCGGCTGCAGTACGCCTCCGGGCTGATGTCCATCCACGTGTCGGGGTCACCGATCACCGCAGGCACGTGGTCGTCGATGAGGAAGCCGTCGAAGCCCACCGAGTGCAACCGCTTCAGGACCCGCGTCGGTGAGTAGTTGCCCTCGCCGAGGAAGCATTCCTTGAACGCCGGCACCGTCCCCTGCACGTCACGGAAGTGCAGGTACGCGATCGCGCCGTCCGGACCGAGAGCGTCGATCACCGCGTTGACGGCGTCCTCGCCGCCCATCTCCGAGACCGTCCCCAGGCAGAAGTTCAGGCCCCACGCGGAGCTGCGTCCAGCCTGATCCCACGCCTTCACCAAGGCGGTCGGCGTCGTGAAGATCCGCGCCGCTCCGCCGAGAGGAGCATCCACCGGCGGGTCGTCCGGGTGCAGGGCAAGCCGTACGCCGACCTCTTCTGCCACCGGCAGTACCGCGTCGAGGAAGTACTGGTGGTTGGCCCACATCTGGTCCGCGTCGATCGGCTCGGTGAGCGGCTCGGACGGGGTCAGCCGATAGCCCTCCAGCGCGTTCCCGTGGACCGCGTCGTCGAGGTTGAAACTCGTCACCATGGCGCCGCCTCGACCTGTGTCGAGCATGTTGGTACGCCACACGAACGTCGGCAGGAAGTTGTAGCCCAGCAACGGGATGCCGACGGCCGCGATGTTGCGGATCGTCTTCTGGTAATTCTCCAGTTGCTCGTCGCGTCCCGGGAGACCGCGCTGCACCTTGTAGAAGTGCGCCAGCGGGACGTTCTCCAGGCCTTCGATCATCAGGCCGTCACGATCACACCGCTCCCGCAGGGAGGTGAGTTCCTCCAGGGTCCAGTGGCCGCCCGTACCGGGGAGCAGGTTCGGCGTGTGCAACTGAACGCTGCGCAGGCCGAGCTGCTTGGCGAACGTGGCAACGCGATCGTCGTAGATGTCAATGTGTCCGAGCGAGACGCGCATGCGGGCCTTCCTGAGGGTGAGGTGATCAGACCGTCCCCGGCTGGAGCCGGAGAAGGTGGTCGAGGAGAGAGGTTCTAGGCGAGCCGCAGCCCGGACTCCGGATGGAAGCCATGGATCTGGGCCGGATCGATGTCGATGGCGACGTCGTCGCCGATCCGCGGGACGGTGCGGGCGTGCGAGCGCACGATCAGGCGTGCCTGATCTCCGGAATCGGTGGTGAGGGACCCGTAGATGAACGAGTCCGAACCGAGCTCCTCGACCAACGTGACCTGCAGGCGCAGGGCACCGTCGGCCTGGACTTCGCTCACCCTGAACGACTCCGGGCGCAACCCGATCGTGAGGTGGTCCAGTCCCTGGGCCACGACAGCTGCGCCCAGTGCACCGGGCAGGGTCACCGAGGCCTCGGCCAGCTTGACCCGACCGGCACCCTCGACCGTGACCGGTCGCAGGTTCATCGACGGCGAGCCGATGAAGCCGGCGACGAAGACGTTGGCCGGGGTGTCGTACAACGCCCGCGGAGTGTCGACCTGCTGCAGGATGCCGTCCTTGAGGACGGCGACCCGGTGACCCATCGTCATCGCTTCGACCTGGTCGTGGGTGACGTACAGGGTGGTCGTCGCGAGCCGCGCCTGGATCTCGGCGATGTTCGCACGGGTCTCGACACGCAACTTCGCGTCGAGGTTGGAGAGCGGCTCGTCCATCAGGAAGACGCTCGGCTCGCGCACGATGGCGCGCCCCATGGCGACGCGCTGCCGCTGGCCCCCGGAGAGGGCCTTCGGCTTGCGGTCAAGGAAGCGCTCGAGGTCCAACAGCCGCGCGGCCTCGAGAACCTTGACCTCACGGTCGGCCTTGCTGACCCCGCGCAGCTTGAGCGCGAAGGCCATGTTGTCGCGCACGCTCATGTGCGGATACAGGGCATAGTTCTGGAAGACCATCGCGATGTCGCGGTCCTTGGGCTGGACGCGGGACACGTCCGTGCCGTTGACCCGGATCTCACCACTGGTGACGTTCTCGAGCCCCGCGAGCATGCGCATGGCGGTGGACTTGCCGGATCCGGACGGTCCGACGAGGACCATGAACTCGCCCTCGTTGATGGTGAGGTTGAGGTCGCTCACCGCAGGTGTCGGAGTTCCGGGGTAGTGACACGTCGCGTTGACGTATTCGACATCAGCCATCGCTGGCCTCCTAGAGATTGGTCTTGAGACTGGAAACGAAGAACCGCTGGAATCCGAGGAACAGCGCGATCGTGGGCAGGGCAACGACGATCGCGACGGCGAGGACCGCCGGCTGGCTCGTCGTGCTGTACGGACCTTCAAGCGTGGCGAGCGAGGCCATCACCGGCTGGACGTTGGGGCTGATCGACAGCGTGATGCCGAAGAACAACTCGTTCCAGATGTAGACGAACTGGAACACGAACGCGGCAGCCATCGCCGAACGCGCCAGCGGCAGGTGGACGTGCAGGAACATCCGGAACCAGTTGGCTCCGTCGAGGCGCGCAGCCTCGGGGATCTCCTTGGGGACCGACACCAGCACATTGCGCACCACGAACATCGCGAACGGGATGCACAGCGCGATGTAGACGATCGACAGGCCCCACTTGGTGTCGTACAGGTTCACCTGGGCCTCGGCGAGGAACAGTGGACGCGCGAATACCTGGAGCGGCAGCAGGGTGCCGGAGTAGATGATCCAGAACCACAATGACGGGCGGCGCAGGTCGAGAGCCACCAGCGCGTACGCCGCCAAGGTGGCGATCAGGACAGCCGCAGCGGCACAGAAGGTCGCGTAGATCAGGCTGTTGACGGCCGTCTGGCCGAAGTTCGCGGCCTGCCAGGCCGACTTGAGGTTCCCGAAGAAGCCGAACTTGGCGGGGAACCACCGCGGGGTTCCGGTGTACTTGGACTGGTCGCTGATCGCGTTGACGATGATCAGGTAGACCGGAACCAGCCAGATCAGGGCGAGGCCCGCGACCGACAGGTTGAGCGCCACGCTGCTGAGGCGGAGTCGAGGCCTACTCATGTGCATCTCCTGTTTGCTTGCGCAGGTACGCCCACGAACTCGCCAGGACGATGGCGGTCAACAGGATCGCGATCGCGGCGCCGACGCCGGGCCGTTCGGCGAGGAATGTCTCGCTGTACATCGAGAGCGCGAGCGTCTCCGACGTTCGAGCGGGCCCACCGTTGGTCAGGACCCAGGTCACGTCGAAGGCCCTCAGGGCGTTGGCGAGCGTGATCCCCACGACGACCGCTGTGACGGGACGCAACTGCGGAATGATGATGTAGCGGAACCGCTTGAGGCCGGCAGCGCCGTCGAGGGCGGCGGCTTCGAGGGTCTCGGCCGGAATGCCTTGCAGGCCGACCATGTAGAGCACGACGGCGACGCCGGTCGCCTGCCAGACGCTCACCAGGATCGCGCAGATCGTGTTGCTGGGCCACGTCAGCAGCCATTGGTGCTGCAGTCCGCCGAGCCCGAAGGCGCCGAGCATCTGGTTGATGGCACCGTCGGAGCGGAGCATGAAGCCACCGACGACAGCGACTGCGGTGCCCGACAGCGCGTAGGGAAGAACGATCGCAAGGCGAGCCGCCTTGCCCCACTTCAACTGGTTGGTCATCACGGCGATGCCGAGGCCGACCCCCACGGGCAGGACGAGCGAGCCCACGACCCACATCAGGGTGTTGATCAGAGACTTGACCAGGATCGGGTCGTGGAAAATGGTCTTGTAGTTGGCGAATCCCACGTAGACGGGGTTCAGGCCGTTCGAGAAGAAGCTGCGATAGCCGGTGAAACCGAACGGGACGAGCAGAACGCCGACGATCAGGACGACTGCCAGCGTCAGGCAGACGACCGGTCCCACAAATTCGACGGCGGGACGCCTCGGGTGACGGACCTTCAAGGCAGCCCCGCTGCTGCCCCGGGGGTCACCCGGGGCAGCAGCGATGGTTGTTTGTGCCACTGTGTCAGTTTCCTGACTTCCAAGCGGTCCAGTCCTTCGTCTCCGCTGAGACGAGGTCGCTGATCACCTTGTCGATGTTGCTCGGGTCAACCATGAAGCCGTCGAGGATCGTGGTCGAGTCCGTCACCAGGCTCGGCGGGAGCGCCTCGAAGTAGCGGTTGAGGAGCACCGGCTTGGCGGCTGCGATCTGCTTGTTGAGGCCAGCGATCACCGGGTCCTTGACCGGAACCATCGGGTTCGGCGAGCTGTCACCGAGGTAGTCCGACCACACGGTCTGGACGGTCGGGTCGAGCCAGCTCTCCATGACCTTCATCGCAGCGGCGTGGTTCGGAGCACCGGTCGGTACTGCGAGCGCACCACCCTCGTTGAAGAGCGCCTGCTGCTGGCCGGCTGCCGGCGGCAGCAGGAAGGCTCCGTAGTCGACGTCGGGAGTCATCCCAGCCGCCTTCATGCCCGAGCCGTCCCACGTTCCGATCGGGAACATGGCGACCTTGCCCGACTTCATCATGGCCGGAGCGTCCGTGAACTTGGTGTCCGGCGAAGCCGTCCAACCGTTCTTGATCCAGGTCTGCCAGGTCTGCAGGATCTGCTTGCCGGTCGCGTCACCGAAGGAGGCCTGGTTCGAGGTCAGCTTGGTGTAGTAGTCCGGCGACGCCGAACCGGCGAGCAGCATGTACGGGATGAACGAGGTCCACTGGTCGGCCTGGCCGGTCCAGATCGGGGTCGTTCCCGAGGCCTTGAGCTTCGCGGCGTCCGCCTCGAACTCGGCGTACGTGGTCGGCGGGGCAGCGATGCCGGCCTTCTTGAAGGCGGACTTGCTGTAGTAGACGACCCAGTTGGCGTTGGTCAGCGGAAGCGCGTACACCTTGCCGTTGTAGGTGTAGTACGGCTTGAGGCTGTCGTTCAGCCAGCCCTTCTTGACGTCGGCGTCCCAGATCGCGGTGAGGTCCGTCAGCTTGCCGGTTGCGGCGAGCTTCTGGATCTGCAGGCCGCTCCACCACTTGATGATGTCACCGGGCTTGCTCGTGCTGAGCGAGTTCTGGACGACCTGGGTGTAGTTGGCCGTCGACGGCAGCGCGATCGACTTCCAGTCGTTGCCCGTCACGGTCTTGATCGCAGCGCCGGTCTTGGCGAAGCCATCGGCCCACTGCGGGTTGTCGCTGTAAAGATTCAGGGTGACGCCGGTGGCGCTTCCACTGCCGCCTGAACTGCCACAGGCAGTCAGGCCGATGAGCGCAACGGCGGCCGCCGCACCCGCAGCGACGATCGAGCGCCGCTTGCGCGTTTCAAACAAGGCCATGAGTCCTCCATATGTGCGTTTGCTTTAGTCATCGGTTGCGGTGGTTGAACGTCCGCGCCCGGTGTCCGGTTGTGTACTGCGACCCCGGAGTGAGTTGGATCACACAGTCCGGATAGTCGCATACTTGCATACAAGCACGCAAACAACAAGCATCCTTTTCGAACTGTTTCGCACGCACTTGCGGGCGACGGCCGAGCTACCGCAGCAGATCGCGGATCTCGCCGCGCGAGCGCACGCCGAGTTTGCGCATGATCCGTTCGACGTGCGACTCCGCGGTCCGACGAGAGATGACCAAGGTGTCCGCGACGGCCTGGTTCGACGCCCCGCCGGCGATCAGGGAGGCGACCTCCCGCTCGCGACGAGTGAGGTCGTACGTCTGCCGGGCATCCGGGACGGGCGCGCGACCGCACGCGATCTCCACGACCTGGGCGAGCGGCAACGTCGCACCGAGGGCACGCAACTCGCTCAGATCAGGGACATCGCTCTCCACCAGCGCCTGGCCTGCCCGCTCGCGACGACGCAGGAGGTACGGCATCCCCGCCACCGGCACGCCGAGCGTTTCCCAGATGGCATCAGCGGCCCCTGACAGAAGGGCCGCCAACGGCACCGCATCCTGCTCGACGGCTGCCCACGCAAGCGCCTCGATGGCGAGGCCCGTACCCAGTTGGTCGCCGAACTCCACCTTGGTCGCCAGGGCGCGTCGTTCGAGATCGATCGCCTCTTCGAGATGTCCAGTCAAGAGGCGATCCACGCCGAGCCCCCACTGGGAGTAGCTCGACAGCCAGCGCTCGCCCAGCGGCTGCGTGGCGTCGAGGCACCGCTGATAGGCCTCGGCGGCTTCCACCGGTCGGTCTGCCCAGCCCAGCATCATTCCCCGGAGGAAATGCATGTTGGTCCCGCGATTCAGGTCTCCGAGCTCGGCAAACACCGTGATCGCCTTCGCGGCCACCTGGGCACCGGTCTCGGCGTCGTTCTGCCAGGTCCGCAGTACGGCCTCGGCGTACAAGGCGTGAGCATGCACGTACGGGTCGTCGGTGGCGGCGACCAGCGGCACCAACTCCTCGTGGAACTCAGCCGCGACGCCCAGTTCCTGGAGCAGGCACGCGATGAAGCATCCGACGCGGAGAGCCGCAGCCCGCTCGCGCTCCGTACCGCCGCCTTGTTTGATCGACAGTCGCAGCCAGTGCAGTGCCTCGCTGCCGCCGCCGGTGGAGGCAAAGAAGTGTTCGAGTACGGCGCACATCCGCAGAGCCGCCACCGCCTCATCGGCACTGGCAGAACTGAACTCGAAGGCCAGGCGCAGGTTCGCCACGTCGGCTCGGAAGCGATCCATCCACGCCAACTGGCCGGGCCCGAGCCACGTCGCATCGAACTCCTCGGCAAGGCCGAGGTAGTGGTCGCGGTGTCGAACGTGCCAGGCCCGGGTCGCCTCGGCGTCGCCGAGCTGGGCGGTGCCGAACTGGCGGACCACTTCCAGCATCCGATAGCGCCCCTGCGGATCCGTGTAGTCGCGCTCGAGGAGCGACTTCTGGACGAGTCCACCGGCGGCGAGCGTGACCGACTCAGGCGTGAGGCCGTCGACGCCGCAGACGTCCTGAGCCGACGAGAGGGCGAAACTACCGGCGAAGACGGAGGCACGGGCCCACAACAGCCGTTCCTCGGGCGTACACAGGTCGTAGCTCCACTCGAAGCAGGCGTCCAGCGACACGTGCCGAGCCGCGGACGACCGCGAGTCCGGCAGCGCCGAACTCAAGCGCCCGCTCAGTTGGGCATCGATGACCTCGGGCGGGAGGCTCCGCGTCAGGGACGCAGCCAACTCGATGCCGAGCGCGATCCCGTCGAGCCGCGTACACAGGGAGGCAACCGTGCTCGCCTCGCGTGCACTCGGCTCCCAGTTCGGAACGACCTCACGGGCCCGGGCGACGAAGAGTGCGACGGAGTCGGTCTGACCCAACGGCGGCACCGCGAAGACGTACTCGCCCACGATCCCGAGCGTCTGACGGCTCGAGACGAGTACGCGGAGTCCCGGACACCTGGCCAACATCACGCTGATCAACTCGGCGCACTCGTCGATGAGGTGTTCGCAGTTGTCGAGGTAGAGCAGTGCGGAGTGACTGCCGATCCGATCCGCCAGCACCGACGGGTCGAACTCCTCGGTCAACACCGGTGCGCCGACAGCGGCCGCGACCTCGTGACCGATCAGCGCCGGATCGGTGAGGTCAGCCAACTCAACGGCCCATGCCGCCTCGTCGAGAGCGGCACCCACCAGGTCGAAGACCTCGTAACCGAGCCGGGTCTTGCCCACGCCTCCGGGACCTACCAGCGTCACGAGCCGATGCTGGCCCAGTAGGGCTCTGAGATCCCGTGTCTCGTCGGCCCGACCAACGAAGGACGTCAGGAAAAAGGTTCGCGCCACGCTCTTTCGTACTGCCTTCAGTAGACGCCTGGCAAGCACTTGAGCTCGCATGATCCCGGAGCGCCCCCGGAGAGCCCCGACGCTTCTGTCCGTGATGCGTCGGGGCCCTGACGGTGGCCGGCGGACAGCCATCGCAATGCGAAAGAATCCGATACCCCGGGTCGTCATTCCTGACCACTCGGAAGGCGGCCGGGAGGGCCCCCAATGACAACCTCCCAGCCGTCCCGAGATCACAACCGTGATCAGGAACGGGCCAGCACCGAACTGAGGGAGCGAGGCCGACCCGCGCTCATGGTGCGGGATCCGTGCCTCGTGCCACATCCGTAGTCCTACGGATGTGGGGTACGCATTCGGGAGGGTCGGTGGTCAGACTCGGAACGACCACGCGAGCCCGGCGAAGCGGTTGCCTGCCAAGTCATGGATCGCGGACGTCAGACGCACGGTGTAGATGCGGCCCTTCACCAACGCCGCACTCGGGGCAACGGTGAGGAAGCGACCTGAGCTGTCCAGCTGGAGGCGGGCGGGAAGCGGTCTCGTACTGCCGCGCATCGTCAGGAGAACCGTCGCGGCTGACACCCCGAGCACGCGCTCACTGAAATTCACCTTCACCGGTGATTTCGGCAACGCCGTCGTGTGCGGCGAGTACGCAGCCACCGTCGGGGGCTGACTGTCCACGGCGAAGGAGAGCCAGCTGCCGTACGCGAGCGGGTTCCCATTCGGGTCCAACGCTGTGACGCGCCACTGGTACCCGCCGTCGGCCACCTGGTCCGGCGCGTACGAAGTGGCAGCCGTTGACCATTGCGCCAGGACGTTCTGGCTCCGGGCGTCACGGAGCGTGACGCTGTACGAGGCGGCCAGCGGCACTTGCTGCCAACTCAGATACAGCCCCTTTGCCGGTTGGTAACTGCCGTTCGCCGGAGCCGTCTGCGTGACACCCCCGGGACTCACGGTGAACAGCGAGTCATGGGACCACGGGCGAGGCTGACCATCGGCATCAAACCAGCGAACCCGCCAGACGTACGCGCTGGAGGAAGCGGGCAGATAGTTCTGCGGAACGTACGCCGAGACCCGGACCGTTGCCTGGATCAAGCGGTTGGCATCGGAATGGGTCAGGTCGCCGCTCCGATAGACCTCGATCTGGTACGAGCTCGCGCCGTTCGCAGGCGCCCACTGGAATGTCGGCGTCCCCGTGGCTGTCGAACCGGCGGCGGGCGCCGTGGTGGCGTTGGCAAGGTCGATGGCTGGCTGGTCGTTGCTGAAGGTCCACGTCGGACTCCAGATCAGTCGGTTCGACGCAGAGTCGAGTGCCTGGACCCGCCAGTACAGCAATCCCTGCGGGAGAGTCCTGCCCCACGGGGAGTAGAACGGCTGGTCCAGCTCTCCTTGATCATCGACCAGATTGGTGAAGGTCGGAGACTGTGAGATCTGCAGGTGGTACGAGCGGGCCGCCTGCGGGGAATGCTCAACGCCGTTCGCATAGGTGATCCCCTGGTTGGTGTCCCAGTAGTCCGTCCACGAGAAGGTCGGCGGACTCACAACGCTCGGGACCGGAGCAGACCCACCGACCAGCACTCCGGGGGACGTCGGGCTCACTGCCGGGGACACCTTGCGGAAGGCGTTGGTGGCCTCTGCCGAGGACGAAGCCGGGTCTGCGGTGCAGCCGAGAAGCGGAGCCATGCTCTTGCACGGCCGGATGTACCAGTAGTACGAACTGCCCGCCGTGTTGTCCGCCAGGTCCGACGGCGGACGGAACATCGTGTTGGTCGTGATCGCGTACGGGTTGATCACCGCGTTCGTCAGCGCTTGATCATTCGCCAAGTACACCAAGTAGCCCGACGCCTGGGGCACTGGACTCCAACTCAGCACTGGCGTGGCCGGCACTCCGTTGCAGACCTGGTGGGCGGGGTCGGAGTTGGACAGCGCAGCGTCGCAGGTCGCGCCGGCGGTGCTGTCGGTGCCGGCGAGGCTGATCCGCTGCCCTGTGGCCGCTGCCAGAGGTGCGATCGTGAACGCGCCGTTGCCCGGGCTGGTGCCGAGCGGCACGTTGGAGCCGTTGTACGCCGTCACCTGCCAGACGTAGTCACCCGCGGCCAGGTAGTGGGTGTCGGTGTCAGTGGCTGCCGGATAGTAGTAGTTCGCGGCCGTGATGTGGGAGATGTTCGCTGCGTCCCAGAACTGGGACCCGGCGGCCCCGATCTTGATCCGGTAGTACGCCGCACCCGGCATGGGCGACCACGTCAGATTCGGAAATTGAAGTGTGGGCGGGTCACCGGCCACGCCGGTGAGCGGGGTGAGCGGCGGTTGGGTCGACGTCGGAAGGTTGCCTGAGAGCGTGAACGTTGGTGCGCCCGACACCGACAGGGGCGACTTGGAGCCGCGAGCATCGACCGATTGCACAGTCCAGGAGTAGGGGCTGCTCGCGCTCGGCCACTGCCCCTCCGGCGTCCAGGACGTCGATCGGGTGGTGACGTCGGCGACCCGCCCACCGTTCTTGTCGCTGACGATGACCTCGTACGCCTCAACATCCCGGACCGGGTTCCACTGCAAGGTGGGGACGTCCACGGTCGCGCCATTGGCGGGCGCAGTCTGGACGACCGCTCCGCTGTCATAGACGTATTTGCGGATGGTGGAGTAGATCCCCAGCACCCCTCGCGGGTCGTCGATCGCGCGGACGCGCCAGTAGATCGCGACTCCTTGCCCAAAGGCGGCCGGCCCGCATCCGCCGTCGTCGACCGGGGCGGACTCGAACGGCGACAACGTCGTCGACGAGGTGACGCACGTTCGTACCGTTGCCGGCGAGAAGTTCACATCGGTCGAGGCATCCACCTGGTACCGGGTGGCATGCCGAACCGGCGTCCACTGATAGAACATCGGCTTGCTCACGGCCGGCGAGAGCCGATCCGCCGGATACTCCAGGGTCGGTCGGTCAGGCCAGTTCCGCTGGAACGTGAACGGTGCCGCAGTCGTCCAGGGCATCCGGTTCTGCCCGGCGTCGATGGCCCGGACCCGCCAGTAGTACTGGCCGTTGTCGTACGTGGTCGAGGGTGAGTACGCGGTGCCGTCCACGACCCGGTCATCGACCAGATTGTTGAAGTCCGTGTCACGTCCGACCTGCACCTGATAGGTCATCGCTCCCGGCACGGGCTGCCAGTCGATGCGTACGTCCTGCATCACCGGACTGCCACTCACGTCCGCACCCGCAGTCGGGTCGGCGAGCGTGCCCACCATGTAGCTCGCCGGGTCGCTCCACGACGTGTAGAGACCCTGGCCGCGTACCGCACGGACGCGCCAGTACCACGTCCCCGGAGCCGCCGGAGTGTCCACGAAGTACTGGTTGCCCTTCGCTTCGTAATTCGTGGGGCTCGTCCATGTCGTACCGGAGCTGTCGACCTGGATCTGATAGTCCACGGCTCCGCCCACCGACGACCATTTCAACAGGACCGGCTGAGTCGGCTGTGCCAACGTCTGTCCGCCGACCGGGCTGATCAGCGTCGGTGGGGCTGTCGGAGAGACCGTCATGGTCGCGCTTGCCCACGAACCGCTGCCAGCGGACCCATTGGCTCGGACCTCCCAGGTGTATGAGCCGTCAGCCAGAAGGGACGTCGGAGCGTATCGACTATTGGCCGTCGTTTGATTGACGACCTGCTGGCCCGAGCTGTTCTGCACCACGATCTGGTAGTTGACCGCTCCGGCAACACGAGCCCAACTGAAGGTGGGGGCGCTCGAGGGGGCCGCTCCGATCGGCGCGAGCATCGTTGGCGTGGCCACCGAGGCATTGGCGGCCGCCGGAACGATCAGCACTGCGCTGGCGCCCATCACCACGGTGGACAAGGCGAGCACGGCAATCCGTTCTCGGACACGCAGGGACATCAAGGCCTCCCAGATACGGACACAACAGGCTCGATCCAACTAGAGCGGGCGGTCCACCGGCATCGGCCGAGTGACGCATCGCCATCACCCGAACTGACCATGGTTGCTTCCTGAACCTGGCAGTTTCCACAGGCAGGGTGCGCGCAACAGTGAAGCGCCTTGTCTCTGCGTTTCCGCGGCCAGAGCCGCTTCACGTGCCCGACGCAAAAGAGGCCTCGTGCATTCGCACGGGCCTCTCTTGGTTCTGCGCGGCTGTAGGGATTCGAACCCCAGACCTTCTGATCCGTAGTCAGCCAGCGAGCCGGATTGCATACATAGACACTGGCGGACTCAGATGCCATTTCACGCGTAGATTCGCGGATACGATTCGCAAACCTTCTGATTCGGTACCCTAGGATGAACTCAGATGCACTCAGCCGATTGCACGTAGGTTGCACGAACGGGAGCCGAGCCATGGCGGAGCCAGCAAAGGCGAGGCGCAAGCCAGAATCATGGGGCGCGATCCGCCGCCTGCCGTCTGGCCGCTACCAAGCGACGTACGTCGTAGACGGAGAGCGCTTCAAAGCGCCGCACACATTCAGCGACGATGCGAAGCCGCTGCCGGGCAAGACGAGAGTCGTGACAGGCGAGGACAAGGCGCGCGACTGGCTGCGAGGGATCCGCGTCGACATTGAGCGCAGCCAATGGGAGAACCCGTACGAGGTGGCGCGCCGTCAGGCCGAAGAGGAGAAGACGGCCCACGCGGAGACGTTCGGCGAGTACGCGGCGGCATGGGTCGAGCAACGCCGATCCGGCAAGGGTGACGCGCTCCGACCGAAGACCGCGACCGAGTACCGCCGCCAACTGAGCAGGGGCCTCGCGGAGTTCTCCAGCGACCGCCTGCCCGCAATCACTCCCGCCAGGGTGCGGGCTTGGCATGCAACGCGCGCCGGCGTCGCACCGACCGCGGCAGGCGCAGAGGCCCGGTTACTGCGGGCCATCATGAATACCGCCGCCCTTGATGGGATCGTGGACCGGAACCCGGTGCCAACAAACCTCACACGGACCACAACAGGCAAGGCGCACCGTCCTCCGACGCAAGCCGAACTCAACGTGATCCTCGGCGTGATCGAGTCTCGCTACGTCCTTGCGGTCCTCCTGAGCGCGTACGGAGGCTTGCGCCTGTCTGAGTGGCGCGCGCTCCGCCGCAAAGACCTGATCAAAGACGGCGACCGCTACCTGTTGAACATCGAACGGCAGGCCCAGTACATCGGCGGATCATGGGTGGTCGGGCCGCCAAAGAGTGCGGAAGGGGTCCGTGTCGTAAGCCTGCCTGCGTGGGCGAGCAAAGACGTCTCGGCCCATCTGGCCGCGCATGTAGGGCCCTTCCCAGACGACCTAGTGTTCGCCCCGCAGGGCCGCTCCGAGTTCATCCACGACAGCGCGTTCCGCGACGCCTGGAACCCAGCACGCGAAGCCGCGGGACTACGCCTCGCGACCAAGCACGACAAGAACGGCAACGTCATCGCCTGGGAGAACGTTGTTCGTGAACACGACCTCCGAGGGTTCGCCGGAACGCTGCACGCCCAGAGTGGCGCGACCCAGAAGGAAACGATGGCCTTCCTCGGACACTCCACGACACAGGCGGCAATGGCCTATCAGCACGCCGCGGAGGATCGGCTTCGCGAGATCGCAGACCGAATGCCCGCACCCACGCCGACGACGAAACCCACCGCATCGCCGATCAGGAAGCGTCAGTAAGGACGCCGCCAGCGCGCGAGCTGGGCCGTGGTCATCGTGTCTGGTTGGTACGGGAGAAGTGTCGTCGCGGTCATCGGTGTTCACCTGGCGACGGAGGCGGAACCCCGCCCAGCGTCGCCTCACCGGCACGAGGCAGAGAACACCACGCTAGAACTCCGGCCCCGCTGTGGTCGCGGCGATCTGACGCGCCCGACGGCGCCACATGACCGAGGGTCGGGTCCGCATCTCATACTGTCTTGTGCAGGCCGCACTACGATCGGTTGTGAGCCGCATGCCGCATTGGTAACCAAGTAGGCGCGAAGGGAGTCGGAGTGGCCCTCGATTTCGGCGAGCATCCCGACCGCGTCTTCAAGGACGCTCCACTTAGGTCTGTGCTCGCACAGATCCGTTTCGACCCGATTCCTTCGCTTCTCACTGAGGCCGGCACAACTGGATTCCATAGCGTGATCCGAAGCCGTTATCCAGAAGGTCCCAAGAAGATCGAAGAACTAGCGCTCGAGATGGCCCCGCGGCACATGAGCGTGCGACAGACCGCACCGGTGTGGTCCTTCTCGACGGCGGCGGCGGACTACAAGGCAAGCCTGTCGCACGACTTCATCGCGCTTGAGACTCCCAGTTACACCAACTTCGGCGATTTTCTCGGCCAACTGGGTTTCCTTCTCGCCGCAATTGACCGAACGCTAATGCCGTCGACTAGTCGGCGGATCGGCCTGCGAAAAATCAACGCCGTACCCCTGCCTGATCCGTCGAGCCCCGCATCGCTCACGGCGCGCATCCGCGAGGACCTACTGGGTCCGATTGCACGTGATGACTGGCCCGCGCTTGTGAAAGGTGCCAGCGGCCAGCTGATTTTTGAGGAAGACCTGAAGCAACTCGCGGTTCGCTACGCGATCGAAGGAAGCGTCGAGGACAAGGCCTTCTTCATCTTGGATATGGATTACCACACCGAAGTGCCGTATGCGGTTAAGGACTCGGCTGATATCCGCGACCTGGTTCGACACCTGTCGAACGGTATAACTAGCTTCTTCGAGTGGGCATTGAAAGAACCGTACAAAGAAACACTGCGGCCGACCCCGAGGGGTGAATAGTTTGACCGTCGATCTAGATGTGACCCGTCCTTCTTCCGTTGCAGGAGCAGTGGAGGCTCAGCGAAGTATGCGAGCGACAGAAGTACGCGAGACTCCCCTCGATGCAACTCAGATCAAGGCAGTGGAGTCGCTGAAGTCTGGGGATGGGCTCGCCCTACTAGGCCTAGTCGTCGGTCAGCTTGCTAGCGTCGAGAGCGAGACGCTCTACAAGCTTTTGGACGTTAAGCCCGCGCACCTCGAGCGACTCGTTCACGGGCGCACTTCGATTCCTAAGACGGTCGCTGCCAAATGGAAACCGCTCGCCGACGTGCTCGCTCAGGTCCGGCTGGTGCTAGAGGACGAGTATCTGGAAACCTGGCTTAGGACGCCAACTCCCGATCTGCAAGGAAACACACCGCTTAAGTGCCTGACCGGCAACTCGCGGGACCGCGCGAAAGTCGCCGCCTTAGCTGAGCACTTCTCGCAGACATCCTTTAGCTAGCCAACATGTCGTCGGAGTCGGGATCGGGCGCGCCCGAGACCAGGCTGCGTCTATACAAATTCATGCGGGACGTCGACGTGCCCGTCTATTCACCGGCGGCGCCGAACCCCTACTCAGTCGGCCGCTTCGGTGCCGGAGGCTGGCCCACGCTCTACCTCGCAGAGTCATCGGCGGCAGCAATGGCGGAGTTCTTCAGGATCAATCCCTCGCTTCTTAGCGTTCAGGGTGGTGTCAAGGTCACCGTCTTTGAAATCGAGATTGAGGTCTGGGGACGACTAGTCGACGTGCGGAGTACCGCTGATGCGTTTGCTGCAGGCATAGACCCAGCGGAATTGGTTTCGTCGGATCCAGAGCCGGCCAAGAGGTGGAAGGCCTGCCAAGAGTTCGCCGCTGCTGCCCGGGCTGACGGCGCCGTCGGGATCGTGTATCCGTCTGCCGCGTCAGCGGGTTCGTGGAACTTAGTTCTATTCGACGAGCCCGACGTCTCCACGTGGACCGTCGTGGACGTTGCTGAGGTTGGACGCCCGACGATCGATCCCGCCGTCGTCTGCTTCTTGACCGGCTCGTGAGCAGAGGGAGAGAGCGTCGTTCTGGGCGGTACGCAGTGCGTCAGTCCTCAGGCTTGGCGGAGGAGTTGGGACCTCGGATTGTGCGCTCCCCGAATGGGAAGGTGCCTCGTCGGCACATATTCGCCCTTGGTGGGTGGGCCGAAATATGCCCCTGACCTGCGGAAACGCAATTGAGTACGCCGGGATACTCGCTTTCTCTGGACCCGGTAGCGACTAGCGAAAGCGGTCCGACTCAGCGTGAGACCAGATCCGGCGAGGACGTCGGGGCATGTCTGGCGTGCGCCTGACTGGACTCGCGTACTGCGTTCCTGCGAGCCGTACGACGAAGACCTCTCTGATACCTATCGGAAGGACGGTCAATGACCAACCGCACCCCGCGCGGGCCCCTGGAATCCATCCAGCAAGCCGCCGCACGCAACCAGATCAACGACAGGACGATCCGCCGAGCCCTCTCGCGAGGAGAGATCGAGGGATTCCAGGTCGGGAGAATCATCCGCCTCAGCGTCGCATCGGTCGACGCATGGATGGCTCCGATCCAGAACGGCGCCTCGTAATGAGCAAGGGCCCCCAGATTTCCCTGAAGACCCCGCCCGCCACGGAGAGCTTCGACCTGACACCCCCGGCAACACACCGTCACCTCACCGAAGAGGAGGAGCAGCGCGTCGGCAGTGACTTGGTCCTCCAACTCTCATTCCATTCGGCAGCGGGCACAACGAGTCACCGCACCTATCACACGGTCGACGGCGCCAGGGCAGCGATTCGGCGGGCCAGGGCTGCAGGCACGCGGGTCTACCCGCTGGCCTGCCTCCAGATCCCTACCCATCTCACCCTTGCCCCATGAGCGGCCTCGGAGCGCACGCGCCGAGAATGGTCGACCACGCGCTGGGGCGCCTTGCCAGCCTCCCGGCGGTCTGGGCGGACGCCTCCTCGCAGCAGGCCGCCGCCGATGCGGCCGAAAGCCTGGTCCGGATTGCCAATTCGACACAGTCGGGCTACTCGCTGGCGAGGGCTGAGGCCGACCTTAGGGCGCACACACCGCCCGGCCATGCTGGGAAAGAACACGACGAACGGTGGGCGTGGGCATGCAAGCGCGTGGGGGTCGATTGGTCGCCGGAAGGCTCTGCCATTGGGCCGCAGGAGGCGTCTACCGACCAGCAGGCCCGGCGCGGCGAGGTCCGTACGCTCCGACTGACGCGTGCCAGCGACATCGACCCTGAGCCGGTTGTGTGGGCCTGGAAGGACGGCGGGGAGGGCCGGATCCCGTCTGGCTCGCTCGTCATGGCTGCGGGGCGCGAGGGCACTGGCAAGTCGTCGTTTGGGATCTGGAAGGCCGCCAGGATCAGCACGGGCACGCTGCCAGGGAACCTCTACGGGGGACCGCGCGTGGTCTTCTACGTCGCGGTGGAGGACTCCTGGAGTCATACCCTCGTGCCGAGACTGATGGCCGCCGGAGCGGACCTGTCACGGATCTATCGGGTAGACGCTGTGCGGTCTGACGACAGCGAAGTGACCCTCTCGCTCCCCACGGACAACAAGCAGCTCGAGGCAGCAATCGCCGAACACGCCGCGGCGCTGGTGGTCATCGACCCGCTCATGTCGGTGATGGGCGAAGGGATCGACACCCACAAGAACCGGGAGGTCAGGAGAGCTCTCGACCCCTTGGCTCTGATGGCCTCATCAACGGGCGCGATCATCTTGGGTATCGCCCACTTCGGCAAGAGCAACGGCAGCGACCCGGCCAGCCTCATCTCTGGCTCTGGCGCATTCAAGGACGTGCCACGCGCCATCTTCGGTTTCGCCCGGGACGAGTCCGAGGACGACGCCGGACGACGCGTGATGTCGCAAGTGAAGAACAGCCTCGGCCGGGACAACCTGCCGTCACTGACCTACGCCATTGAGACGGCGGCAATCGCGACTCCGCGAGGACAGGCCGAGACAGGCCGCCTCGTGTTCACTGGGACATCAGATCGCAGTGTGGAGCAGATCCTCCGTGAGTCCGGTCGGGACCCTGATGCGGCTGACGAGGCGTCAGAAGCCGCTGAGTGGTTGAAGGGCTACCTGTCGGAGCACGGAGGATCGTCCGGCGCCGGCGAAACGATCAAGGCCGGCGCTGCTGCGGGCATCGGCAAGACGGCCCTGACACGCGCTCGGAAAGCCGCTGGTGTGGTGACGAGCAAAGCCGGTTTCGGGTCCGGGTGGGTCTGGTCTCTCAGCGACTCCCTGCCACCAAGGGACGACGAAGAACCCGAAGAATCCACGTCTTAGAGGCGTGGATTCTTCGGTCCCTTCGGAGGATTCTTCGGCGCTAGCGGAGTACGGAAACCGCGCACAGGCAGCCTTGGACGCGATACGTTGCGATGCGCGCCATCTCGGGCCAGGCGGGCCCCTCGAAACCGTTCAGGAGCCGCAACGGTGCCCACGACCCTGTACGACCTCCTGGGAGTCCGTCAGAGCGCAACGATTGTCGAGATTGCCGAGGCGACTCAGCGATTCGTCGCCGAGTCGATCACTGACATCAAGGCGAACGGCGCATCGCACGATTTTGAGGCCGACTCCAGCAGGGCGCGAGCCGCTGTCTTGCTGCTCAACGCCGACCACAGGGCCGCTTACGACGAGAGTCTCGAGATCCTCTCCCGTCCCGAACTTCCCAGCGCTGCAGTGACGCTCGGAGGCAATGACGCTGCAGTCACTTTCGACAACGGCTTCGACGGCTTCAATGCGCTCGTGACCGATGCGATGGAGTCGATTGCCAGAGAAGTAGAACGCACCGGGTTCGTTGACGTGGTTTGTGCACGCGAACTCAATGCAGTGATCGACAAGATTGAAGCCCTTGCACTGATCGGCGGCAATCTCCCAGTCGGCAGCCTCGCCGGCATGGTTGCCGGGCTGGTCGTGATCGCCCGAGCGGCTGGCTGGGAGCACTGGTACGACTCCGACTTCGATCTTGAGGAGAATGAGGCGCGTCGACTGCTCGCTCAAGGCGAGCCACCGAACTAGGACGTCACATGAGTTTCGAAGCAATCGCGGCAGCCGCAGCTTCCTCATCGGTTGTCGCCGCAGCCGTGTCGGCCGCTATCTCCTTGAAGGTCGCTGGTGGTCAACGCGACCTGGACCGAGAACGCCTCCAGCATGATCGCGACAAACACGAATACGAACGGCAATCACGCAACCGGGACGACGCTCGCGCGCTGTGCCAGAACGTCATGGATGAACTCGCCTTTATGTCTGCCGGCGTGCAAATGCTTAGCGACAACTGGCGCTTTTGGAGGGAACAACCCAGCGAAGACACACATGAGCAGGCGAAGCAGCTCTATAACGACGTCACCGACATAACGGCTCGGATGCCACGGCTGTTGTCGGACCTGGCCGCAAGCTCGGGGACCGCTGCGACAAGCGCTGATTGGGTCGAACTGCGGAAGCACTTAGTGAACGCCCACCAGGTCTACGGCGCTATCGTCTTGGACGCGCTCAACCCCGGCAAGTTCACTGAAACGGCCAAGCACAACTGGCTGCTCGTCTACGGGCGAGCAAACATGGCCGCCCGCCGGCTGGTTGCCGAAATCGGCTGAACGAACCCGGCGACGCGTGGTCGCACCAAAGAGCAACCAGCTCGCCGCTTGCGCTGGGCCCTCTGCCGAGCATTGAGTGCGGGCGCGGTCAGCGAGCGAGAACCATTCGGTGTTGGCACTGACACTGCCGGGGCACAATGCGTCCCGCTTCGCTGAGCGCTGGCGCGCTCGCTACGGGGCCACACAATGCCCCTCTCGCTGCTCCAGGTAAATAGAAAGCGGATGCCGAAGTGGCAGAAGTTTGTGAGCCAGCCTGGCGATAGTGGAAGCATCTGGTTGGTTTTGAGCGTAAGAAACCCGGGGGGATGTCCACGGCAACTGCGACACGCCGGAGAGCACCCCCGGCTAGTGAGATCGCCTGGCGTTTTGTGGACTGGCCAGCAAGGCTCGCAGCATGACCATCAAACCGAAGCCCACCGCCCTTGAGGCGCTCCAGACCATCGACCCGGGGCGCGCCCGACTGGCCAGCAACCTCGCCCCGCTGGCCGCACTGCACTCGTCGGAGTCTCTCCACTCCTATGGGCTGCTCGACGACGAGGGCGGCGCTACCCCCGAACTTGTCGCCGCGCTGATGATCGCCACAGGCAAGGAGTTCAGCGACCTGTTCGCGCTGGTCTGACCAGAACCACGGCCAAACAGGTGGCCGGCCAAATAGGTGGCCAAACACGACGCCGGACGGCTCGCGCCAGCAACGGAAGCGACCGCCCGGCGTTCGTGCGTCTGGGGCCGTATCAGGCCGGGTCTGATTGCACGGAGATTGCACGACCGAGCGCACGGCGAGTGCTTTGCGAAAAGAAAACCGCCTCTGATACCCACGTTTTCGCAGTTCAGAGGCGGTTTCCCGTCTTGCGCGGCTGTAGGGATTCGAACCCCAGACCTTCTGATCTGTGGTCTGGCATGGTTCCCTCCCTCGCTGAGCCGAGGGTAGCCGAGGTCATCTATCTTTCCGAGATCCGGGCTGCTCGCGCATCCTCCGTTCGGCCAGAATCCGGCAAGGCGTCGGCTTGAATGAGCGCTGCGCCTTCGGGCTATGTCTCGCGCAAGCGACCGAGAGCGTCCGCCAGCGCGACGCCGGCGGAGGCCTCGCCCGCTGGACTCATGTGTGTTCTCGGCACGCTCGCTATGCGGCATTGCACTCTAGTTCGTTTGAACTAGGCAGTGTTCGCCCGATCGGTTCATAGGTTTCAGATGGACCGCTCCGTAATGTTCCTCGGGCCCTTTCTCAGCCGTCATTGAGGACTAGACATGGATGGGTTCTCGGGCGAGTTGGGGGGCTGGGGGTTTGACGCATCATCTGGCGTCCTGGCGCGCCGCGATCGCGGAGTTCTCAGAATGGGGCCGGCTTCACCGCTACCCGCCGGCCACTATCCGCACCCGCTCTGACCACCTTCAGCAGCTGGCGAAAGGCATCGAGGTCGGGCCCTGGGAGTTGACCGGCGACGAGCTGCTGCACTGGTTCGCGGCGCATGACTGGGCCGCCAACACGTACCGGTCGAAGCGGACCACGATGCGGGCGTTCTACCGCTGGGCCATGGACGCCGAGTTCGTCGTGGCGTCGCCGGCGAATGTGATCCCGAAGGTGGATCCGCCGCCGCCCAATCCGATGCCGTGCCCGGACCGGGTCTACGACAACGCGCTTCTCGACGCCGATGACCGGCTGCAGTTGATGCTCGAGCTCGCGGCTGGCCATGGTCTACGTCGCGGCGAGGTTACGTTGGTGTGGCCGGAGCGCGACCTCGTTGAGGACCTGGACGGCTGGTCGTTGATCGTGCACGGGAAGGGCGGCAAGACTCGAATCGTTCCCCTCGAGGCAACGACAGCCATGAAGCTGCTCCGGGCACCAGCCGGATACGCATTCCCTGGTCGGATCGACGGGCACCTGTCGCCCCAGAGGGTGGGGAACCTAGTCTCCCGCGCTCTCGAGGGTGGGTGGACGATGCACAAGCTGCGGCACCGTGCCGGCACGAACATGGCCGAGGCGTCCGGTGGGGACATGCGCGTCGTGCAGGAACTGCTTGGGCACGCCGGCCTCAACACGACGATGCTGTACGTGAAGGTCAACCAGAAGCGGTGGCGGGCGGCCGTCAACGCCGGTTACTCGACGCGGGCGGCGGCCCAGGAGCGGCAGTATGAGCGCCGCATGGGCGAGAACGTGGTCGTCCCGATGGCGCGGCACGACGGGGAGTCCACCGCGGTCTAGAAGAGCTTCCTGTCGCCCTCGCCGCTGGTCCAGTGATCCTCGATCGTCTCCCGCTCCCAGAGGAGCCGGAAGATCTGCAGGTGGCCGGTCAGTTTGGTCCTGGTCTCCTCGTCGAGATCGGTGCGCTCAAGATGCTGCTGGATCCGGCGGCGCGCGGCCTCGTAGTGCTGGGTGAGCGGTTCGCCGTCGACGCGGTCCTCGTCGCTGAGTTCAGGTTCGTCAGCGAGAGGGTCGTACAGGTGCCTCGGCTTCGGCCTGAGGTCGAGCCGCCTCACCAGTTCGCCGAGGCCGCGGTCGCGATGATGTCGGCTGCTTCGTCGTCGGCGTCGATGTAGAACAGCAGGGCCGTCGACGGGGACGCGTGCCCGAGTTGCTCGGCGACTGCCCGCGGGTCCTTGGTGGCCCTGAATGCGTCGGTGCCGTACCGGTGGCGCAGTTTGTGCATGGTCGAGGCGACGCCGGCGGCACGGATCTCCCGGTTGACCTTCCGCCCGAGCGTGTCCGGCCGCCACGCGGCTTCCTCGCGGGTGATGACGTTCCCGCGCGGCATCGGCGGTCCGAGTTCCTCGAGCAACTTCGCGGAGAGTTTGACGTTACGGACCTTCCCGCCCTTCCCGGTCACGCGCGCAGTCCTGGTCGCCGGGTCGATGTCGCACCAGTCCTGCCCGGCGGCCTCCGCACGCCGCAGGCCGGCCGCGACGCCGAGGAGTACTGCGCGGCGCAGCTGCACATAGTCGCGGACGGCCGGGTCGCGCAGATGCTCGAAGATGAGGTCGAGCTCGTGCTTCTTTGTGGGGTTCGGCTTGCCCGGGTTCACCTTCGGGGCCTGGATCCGGACCGTAGGATCGTCGGTGCGGTACTCCCAGATCTGGCACCACTTGATGAACCCGCGCAGGATCGCCAGGGCGTTGGCCCGGCTGGAGTCCTTCAGGTGCCGCTGGGAGGCCCACCACTCCTCGATCTCCTCGCGCGTGGCCGTCCCCGGGTTGCCGACCGATCGGAGCACGCTACGACGCCGCGACACCGTCGTGTCGGGATGCCTCTCAGCGGTCGACCAGTCGACGAACGCCTGGGCGATCGGATCCGCGAGAGGTTGCGGCCCTCGAGTCACTCGCGCCCCGCGTGAGGCTGTACGCATCGACTGTCATCGCGGTGCGGTACGCGCTCGCCGCACTTCGGGCACGTCGGGATCGGTTCCTTGCCGAGCGCCCGACGCAGATCGTTGTACGACGGGTGCAGACCCGTCGCGTCGGCCTCCTCCATCGACCAGAGGTAGGCGCGGATGGCCGTCTCGAGTCGCTGTGCAGGGATTCCGTCGTTTTCGATGAACGCCAGCACGGCAGTCCCCAGCGCGCCTCGGTTCAGCTCAGGTAGGTCAGCCATGGCTCTGGCCCCCGTTTCGCGACAAGACCCCGACGCCATCAATCAGAGCGCCGACGAGACGGTCGACGCGTGAGCGCTCGGCGTCGTAGTCCCGGCGCAGGGCCCTGACGTCGTTCTCCGCGTGCCCGTAATGCTCCGCGAGCGCCTCGTACAGGGCCCGGGCGTCCTCATCGGCGAGGAACAGCCTGCCGTCGATCGACTCGAAGTCGTCAGGGGCCGTCTCGAGTTCGGGTGGAGCGAACCGCAGGACCAGTCGGGGGCCTTGGCTGGAGTCTGGTCGGCGGCCGATCCCGATCTTGACGCCGCCCCGGGCCCAGGCGGTCTCGATGTGGGCGATGCTGGTCATCGTCTTCCTCCTCGTCGACGTCGCCGGTGAGCTGCCATGTCGATCACGTTGTCGGGTAGTTCGGGCTTGGTCTTGCCGGCGCAGGTCGCGAAGTGCGGCATCGCGATCCACTGGGTTCCGGAGCGGTCCCGGGCTTCGTCCTTCATGAGGACGCGGGCGTGGAGTCTGGATCCGCGGCCGTGGGGCTGGGTTATGGCGACGTTGCCGGCGGAGTCCTCGAGCGGGTCGAGTGGCATGAGCTTCCCGCCGCGGCCGTTCGGGCTGGCGACGGTGATGGCCCAGATGATCGGTCGGCCACAAGAGCTGCAGGAGTGGCGGGCGTTCGCCGGCGCGGGGATCTCACGAAGGTTGTTCGGGTCAGTCTGCACGGCGCACCTCGTCGATCCAGACATGCTTGATCGTGTACTTGCCACCGCCCAGGGATGTGACCTGCAGGTAGCCGTTGCCTCGGAAGGTGGCCACCCGCTTGGCCTTCGCGACTTCCTGCACCGCGCAGTCCTCGAGCTTGCGCTCGGCGCGGACGAGCTGCTGCCGGAGCTCGCCGACCATGACGGAGGCGACGTGATGCCGGCGCGCGAGCTCGGAGTACTCCTCGTTGCGGGCCTGCAGGACGTCGTGCTCGCCGTAAAGCCACTCGATCTCGTCGCGGAGCCGCGGGTGCAAGTACTCCGCTACCTCGAGCAGCTCGGCGCGGAGGCGATCGCGCGCAGTCATTCCCGGTCCCCGTACTTGAGGGCCACCGCGACCAGTGCCAGGACGAAGGTGAGGAAGAACGCGAGGGCGGCGCTCTCTCCGAGGTGCGTCGCGAGGTTGCCGCCTGCAGTCCAGACCGCGGCGCCGGCCAGCGCGAGCATGGTGCCGAAGGTGGCGGCGGCCGCGGTCACGACGGCGCGCATCATCGGCCGGGCTCCACGGTGATGCGGCCGACGTTCTTGTCGCGCTCGAGTGCGGCCATCGACTCGTCGAGTGCGCGATCGCCGCGGCAGATCGACTGGTGGACGAGCTTCTTGTTGTCGTCGGCCGCGTACCCACGGAGCCGCCAGCGCCTGGTCGACGTGCCCTCCACGGTCACCATCCCCGCCGGTGGCCGTCGGGCAGGTCATCAGCGTGGAAGCCGAACGTGACGAGGCTGGTGACGACGTCGCTGTGGCCATCCTCGGCCGACGTCGACGAGCCGAGGTTCAGGTGGACGATCTCGCGGCCGAGGAACCGGACGGTGAGCTGCGGCATCACGACCAGATCCGGATCAGCGTGCCGTCCGGTCGGAGTGCCGGCTGCAGGAGCTCGACCAACGACTCTGAGACGCCGACCTCGATGTAGATCAGGTCGTAGCGCCTTCCGCGCCACCGATCACGTAGCGGGGCGCAGAGCACGATGGAGCCGTCGTTGACGGACCTGAATGCTTCGGCACCGAAGGCGCGACGGATGCGGTCGCCTCGATGGAGCGGCTGAGCGGCGGCGTCCAGACCGTGGAGGCGATCGCGGAGCCGGACATGGTTCTCCGCGACGTAGAGAATCTGGCGGCCGTCGCGTGCGAGAGCGACGAGTTCGTGGTTGCTCGGCTGCTGGAGGCGGGCAACGACGCGGGTCACTGGGTCTTGATCATGTGTCCCATGCTCGCTGCCGGCGGGGTCGTTCGGGCGCCCGCCACGCCGGAATCCCTGTAACTGTTGTTATAGGGATGGAAAGAACCTATCGAGGAGGGCGGCTTCTTCAGCCGGATCTCCCCAGAAGACCGGCTGGGCAAACGTGCGCGCGTCTGGGCCGATCGGACCGCGGATCCAAGTGCGGTGCGCCCCTGGGTGCGGACGGTCTCCGCCGATGCGGAGCCCGAGGCGCGTTCGTGGAGTCGGGTCCAGATCCAGATCGCACCTGCCAAGCGCCGTACCGTCGACGAGCACCAAGGGCTCGCCGCAGCTTCTGGTTCTGGCCATGACGCTATTGGATCACGCGCTCGCAGCCTTAGCCGTCAGGATCTCCGAGGCGAGTGCTCGGAACTCGGCCTGCTTGGTGACCATGAACGTCAGAGCGAACGGGTCCTCGGCGGCCTTCTTGTGGTTGCCCATCGCCTTGATGGTGCCCGCGGCGCTGCCGCCGGCGACAGAGAACCGGATCGCCTTCATGCCGAGCCCGGCGGCTTCGATCTGGACGGCTGCGATGCCGGCGAGCGGGATGATCTGCTCACCGCGCATCGACTTCTTCAGGATGACGGTCGTGCCGTCGAACGAGACGCTGCCCATGTAGCCCTTGACGGTGGTCATGCCCGACAACGTAGCGGCGCCGCGGTCGACCAGGGAAGGCCAACGCGAAAGAACGCCCCCGCCACGGTGGGCGGGGGCGTCTTCGCTCTCGAGCGCGGACTACAGGAGCTCGTGGCTCCTTCAGGTGGTGGGCGCGCTGGAGTTCTTCTTGGCAGGCGCTCGACGAGCTGCCGCCTTCTTCGCCGGAGCACGCAGGGTCGCCGGGAGCAGCGTGGCGACCTCGGGTGCTGCGTCAGGGTTGACCACGGTGCCGTCCTGGGCGACCGGGGCTGGGTCGTCGGCCAGGGGCGTGTTCGGGCCGAGGCTGCCGACGGTGGTCACGATCGGGTCGGGGGTCGGCTCGGCGATCGGGACGCTGGGTGCGTCCGGGTTCATGGCCTTGAACCCGGCGAGGCCGAGCACGACGGAGACGATGCCGGCCTCGAGGGTGACCTCGTCCTGGCCGATGACGTGCTTGGTCAGGAGGTAGGCAGCGATCAGCGATGCGATCGAGGCGGCCGCGTACACGATGGTGCGCGCCTGGGCGGGGGTCAGTTTCATCAGTGGATTCCCTTCAGGTCGGTTTGTGCGTGGTGAATCAGGGCGAGCCGGGACGCGGTCTCGGTGGCGGGGACCATCGCGAGCTCACGGAGCGCGTTGTGGACGTGGACAGCGGTCTGCGCGAGTGGTGCGACCGCCGGCGGGATCGGCATCCACATCGGGAAGCCGTGGACAACGACGTTGACATCGCAGCCCTCGACATCGTTGGGCTGGGCGCCGACGAGCTGGATCATGTGGGCGGACGCGGTCCCCCAGGTGGCGGGGCGCCAGCGGTAGCGGAAGAGCTGGATGAACGCCGAGTCGCCGTAGCCGCCGTCGAGGAACGCTGCGGCCGTGACGGTGTCGATCCACCCGCGGGCGTAGTCCTTGGTCTGCGCCACGGTGGCGTCGGATTTGTCGGAGGAGGCCCAGAGCACGATGTTGTGCGGACAGCCGTAGCCGACCCACTGGGCGATGGTCATCTTGGCGTTGTCCACGCCAGCCTGGTAGCCGGCGAGGGCGTCTTCGGTGGTGTGCTCGTAGACGGCAGTCAGCGCCAGTTGGGCCTGGAGGAACATCAGGACGGCCCACTTGGGCGGGACCTTCTCGGGATCAGGGCCGGCGTAGAGCGCGACGCCCTCGTGGCCCTTGGCCTTGATCTTGGTGATGTAGCTGGCCAGCCAGGCTCGGGTCATGTGCTCGGCGTCGAACTCGAGCGCGGTGTCGACGATGGTCTTCATGGGCGCTGCCTTTCTCTGTTGGTCGGCCCAGGCGAGGCCCTGTTGCCAGGTGCGCTTGGGGATGCCGGTCGGACCGGCGGATGGTTTGTGGTCGAGGAGTCCGTCCTCGCCCCGGTCGAACTCGGCCATCTGGTCCTTCGCCACCTGCGCGAGGTGCGGGCAGCCTCGGAGCAGGAGGTGGTTGTGCCGGATCGAGAAGGTCGGCGTGTACCGGGCCTCGCAATGGGCGCCCATCTCGTCGGCGACCCAGACCTCGGCGTCGGCTGGACTGTTGTTCCGCGGGACGTAGTCGCAGTGGCCGCCTCCGGCCGCGACGCCGGCGGACTGGGTGGCGTTGCCGGTCAGCTGGTAGATGTGCAGTGGTCCGACGATCAGGCCGCGGCGCTGGAGCTCGGCCTCATAGCGGGGTAGCCACTCGGCCATGCACTCGCAGGTCGGGAGCCCTCGGAACGTCGTCATCGCCGTGCCGCCATGGCGAGCGGGTGGTCGGCCTTGAGGACGTCGCCGCGGTTGAGGTCCGGGTGGGCGTCGCTGGCGTGGAGTACTGCGACGGTGCCGTCGGGGTTCGGGGCGACGGCGATCGTGCCGGACGTGCCGGCCCACATGTCCCATCGGTCCCAGTCGCACGTCATCTGGCCGAGCCAGATCGGGTAGGGGATCTCGTGGATCCCGACCGCCTCGTGGCCCTGGGCGTCCTTCGACGGCTTGTCCATGCGCCCGACGTGGTGCGGGGCGCAGAGCTTGACGTTGGCGTTGTACTTCGAGTCGACGAACGCCATCACACTCGGGGTGTCCTTGATGACCGAGTCGTAGGTGGGTTCGCCGAGCGCCTCGAGCACGACATTGAGGTTGGCGACGAACTGTGCGACCTTCGCCGGCGATGCCGACCAGCCGAGTGACCACTCCATCCCGAACGGCGTGAGCCCGACGAGGACGTCCTTGACGTAGATCCCGCCGCCGTGGTGGTCCTGCAACCCCTTCGGGCTGCCGACCTTCTCCATCTCGGGGTGGGTCATGTCGGGGATGCCACCGCAGACGATGCAGCCGCCCTTCCGCTGGTTCATCAGGACCTTGCGGGCAGCGATGTACTCCGGAGAGTCCTTCCGGGCCGGGTGGTCGGCCGTGTAGAGGACCGCGGCCTCTCCTACCGATTCCTTGGGCATGTCAGGCCCCGGGAACCGTGAACACGGTGCAGTCGCCGCGGTCGGCGAGCAGCTGCTCGAGGTCGGTCCAGGCGAGCCATGCGCGGCCGTTGACGCCCCAGCTGGTGCTCCAGGAGTTGGTGAGCCAGACGCGCTGGTTCTCCACGTCGAGTTCGTCGAGAACGATCTCGTGACCGCCCCGGACGGTGCCTGCGACGGTGAGCTTCCCAGTGAGGTCCGGGGTGGACATGCCGGACAGCCACGGGATGCCGATGATGACCGGCTGCTTGGCCAGGGCGGCGAGGGTGGCGTGCAGAGAGAGCGCGTGGTGGTAGCTCGGGATGAAGCCGCGGCGTTTGAGGACCTTGGCGATCGCCAGACCGCTGCCGCCGTGGTCGTTCGGCGGGAACGGGCCGTAGCCGAGGAGCTGCTGCTCGTCGCTGTAGCAGGCCAGCGCGAAGGACTCGTCGGCCAGCGACGACCCGCTGAGGAGCTTCTTGCCGATCGCCTCGTAGAAGGGGCCGGTGCCGAGGCAGCCGATCGCGGCGTTCGCGGTGCAGGAGCCGATCTTGCCCTGGTCGAACACGGGCACGTACCGGGGGTGCTTGATCGACACGAGATGGGCGACGCCGGCAGGCTCAGGGATGGTGTAGTCGCGGCTGCGTTCGTCGTGCTCGACGTGGCGGCCGAGCCGCGGGTCGGTGGGCTCGTAGCGATGACGGATGACGGTCATGTGGGCCTGCTCTCTGTTGAGTTGTCTGGGGTGGTGCGACGGCGCCTGGAAAGGTCCGAGGCTGTATCGGCCGACGGCTTACCAGGGCGCTAGGCGGTGGAGCGGTCTACTGGAAAGGCCCACGCCGGCGACGGCTGACGGCTTTCCAGAGCCGCTGGTTTTCGGTCTCGCACCACGCGATGTGGTCAGAGAGGAGCGAGACGAACTCGGCCTGACCTGCGGTGAGGTTGGAGAGCTTGTCCTGGATGGTCGGCTTCTTGCTCTTGCCGCCATTGCGGGTGACGGCGCGCTGGGCACGCCAGGCTGCGCCGGCGGCGATGGTCGCGGGGACGGCGGCGATGAGGGCAGCTCCGACGGTGGAGCTCAGGTGAAGCACGGGCGGTTACCAGCCGACAGCGATGTAGTTCACGCGGATGTTGGCCCCGTTGGGGACGGCCGCTCCGGATGCCTGGTGTGCGACGCCGCTACCCCCGTGGAGGGTGTAGTTCGACGCCAGCGGTACGACCGATGCCAGACCCGAAGCGTTGTCGCCGGGCGAGATCAGCACTGACACGACCCCGTTCGCGAAGGCATCGTGGAAACCGAAGGCGAATCCACCAGACCCGTTGACGACGGAGACGATGACGGAGCCTTGCCGAGTGATCTTGACGGTCCCGTTGCCGGGTGCGGCGCCGGCGAGTGGGGCGGGCTCGTTGCCTGTGAAGCGAGCGCCGGCACCCAGTGCCCCTTCGACGGCTTGGGCGCGAGTGATCTCGTTCGCGATCGCGGCCGCCAGTGTGCCTTCGGCGGCTGTCGCACGCGACGTCTCAGAGCCGATCGCCCCTCCAAGCGAACCTTCGGCCGCGGTGGCACGCGTCGCCTCGGTGTTGATCCGGGTGCTGAGGGAGCCTTCGGCCGCGGTGGCACGCGTCGCCTCGGTGTTGATTGCCCCAGCGAGGGAGCCTTCGGCCGCGGTGGCACGCGTCGCCTCGGTGTTGATCGACGCATCGACGTAGGAGGTGAGGGCGAGGGGGTGCCAGTGGGCGGCGCCGGCGGTTCCGTCGTTGACCTCGAGCAGTCCGGTGTCGGCGTTGACGATGATCCGGCCTTGCCAGATGTCGATTCCGACCAGTGCGTTGCGTTCTGCGGTCGTGTGGCTGGCGACGCCTGGGTTGGCGTTGAGCCAGTCGGCGACCTTCCCGATGTAGTACGGGGCGTCGTTGGTGTCGCTCCCGTCGAGGCTGGGCTTCTCAATTCCCTTGCTGGTCGTCGTGCTCATGCGATCGTGCCCTCCTCGGGGATGTGGGTCATCTCGGCTTCGAATGTCGGGAAGGCGGCGGCTTCGGCTGTGAAGGTCGGCCCGTGCTCGGCCTTCAGGTGGGCGAACGTTGCGGCGGCCGAGATCTGGGCCGTGAGGATGATCCCGACGGGCTTCTGAGTTGCGGCGGCCGCGGCGATGTCGTCGACGGTGACGCCGGGCAGGACCTCGCTGGCGTAGACGCGGACTGTCAGTCGCCAGGGCGAACCGTCACGCTCGACGAGGGTGACTGTCTGCTGTCCTCCGAGGAGGGGCTTGATGGCCGCGACGATCGCCGCTGGCGTTCCGCGCTTCCAGTAGGCCCGGCCGATGATGAAGGCGCGGTCTTGGTCGGCGGTGAGACCTGCAGGTACGGCTGTGCCGAGCAGTCTCCCGATCCAAGCCGGGTCCGGGCTCTGGTTGAGGTCGAACGCACGAGCCCATCCCGCGGCTGTGAGCTGCAAGCGCTGGTCGCTGTCGTCGAGAGGTGCCGCGAGGACGTCGACCAGTGGGTCCAAGAGCGGCCCAGCGTGGGCCGCGAACGCCTGGCCGAGGGCCGCGTAGACGCGGGCCGCGACGGCCGTGCTGGTCAAGACACTGTCCCTGTCACCGTCGACGGTGCAGTGGGGTCGTCGAGCGGCGCGGGAAGTGCAGCGACGCCGGCGAGCACCAGGTCGGCGGTGCTGCCGTTGACGGTGAGGGACGAGATGTACGCGACGCCGGCGACGGCGCCCGCGACCCGGATGGCGTCAGTGAACCTGACGGTGTTGGTAGCGACCCATGCCTGATCATCTGAGCTCGTGACGCCCCACTGGCTGAGCCACTTTGAGAGGGCGGCGATCACTTCGGTGTGCACGAGGCTGGTGTCCGCCCCCGTCTCGGCAACGATCGCGAAGGCGATGTGCACGGCGGTGTACTCCGGGTCGGCGACGTGGACGATGAAGTTGACCTCGCGGGCGCCCTCGATGACCGCTTGGACCTGCGTGGCGATCGGCGAGCTGACTGGCCGGCCGGCGGTGTCGATCGGAAAGACCGTGACGGTGCGCTCGGTCGGGGTCGTGGGGGCGGCCGGGTCGTAGAGGTCTACGCCGAGTGCACGGTGGACGCCCGGGACGGTTCGGGCGAGTGCGGCCAGGTCGGCTCCGTTGACGCCGCCGGGTCGCAGTGCGGAGAGGTAGTCGACGAGTCGGCCGAGGTAGGTGTTGACGTCCTCGGCGTCTGCCCCGTTGGAGGACGCTGCCGTCGCGTCGACCGCGGCGATGTTGGTGTTGGCGCTAAGGATCTCCAGCGACCCGATCGGGACGCCGTTGCCGACGTCGCCGGGAACGAGAGCGTTCATCGTCACGGGCATGGTCACGCTGGTGGCGGCGACGTCTGCCGGCAGAACGAACGCGACCTCGTCGCCATTGAGGTTGGTCCCGATGACGGTGAACCCTGCGGGGATGATGACGCCGATGCTGGCGACTGTGACCTCGGCCGCGATCGTGGCGGTGGCTCCGGTGTAGGCAGGGAACTGGAACGCTGTCTGTCCGAGGCCGGCGGCGGCCGCAGTGTCGATGACGAGGGCCGTGGCCTGGTTGAGGTTGGCGATCTCGCGGCCGAGCTCCTCGGCGAGGGCGACCTCCGGGGCCCCTTCGATGGCAACCCAGCCGGGCAGCCGAGTGGCGAGGCCGTCGAGGATCCTGGCGGTGACGGCGTCCTCGTCGGTCTCGAGCTGCGGCGGTTGGAACGACATGGCCTGGGCCTCCCTGGTCTAGGTGAGCGTTGCGTAGGTGGGTTGCGCGTTCCGGTCGCATAGCACAGCGACCTCTTGGAGCACGACCGACGGTTTGAACGGGTCGGCGACGTAGGACAAGCCGGTGGCGTCGGGGAGTTCGCCGTGGGATGTGTGCCGGACGTAGAGCCGGACGTACTTGGCGTACACCGGCCCGTCGGGGAACTTCACGTCGTGGATCCACTGGCGGCTCCAGTACGTCTCGTACCTGCAGCCGTGGGAACTGCTGTCGGTCGACCACTGCCGGCAGGTGGCTTCGCGGGCGACAGTGGCCCGTGTGGTCCAGGTGGTGCCGTCCATCGACGTCTGGACGTCGAAGTCGGACAGAGCGTTCTGGTTGAGAGAGAGGTTGCCGGACCACACGATCACCCGGTCGACGCGCGTGAGCCTCGGCCAGTCCAGCGTGACGGTGTCCGGGAGCGTGGTCCCCGAGTTCGCGGTGTCGGCCCAATACACCGACCCGGGCTGGGTCGACTGCACCGGGTAGAGCTCCCACTGGTCGTCGTTGATGGCCTTGACGAACACGCCTCCCGTGCGACCTGTCGGGACGACGCCGCTGGCCGCGCTAGCGCTGTTGATGAGCGCACTCATTGTGTGGGGCCAGTCGTTGCAGGTGACCACCGTTGCGGTCACGTGCGCAGGGAGGTGGACGTAGGTGGGGATGTCCTCGACGGGGACGCGGAAGTATCCGTGGACGTCGCGCTCGAGAGTGCTTTGGTGGCCGAGGCCGTTGACGACCTCCAAGTCGAGGACGGTGGAGTCAGACACCTCGAGGGTGACGGATGAGCCGCCGTCGACCTGCAGCGAACTCTGCGCCTGCATCACGGCGACCGACGTCAGGTCCGAGGGGTTCCGGTAGACGGATCCAAGGAAGATGCGGTCGCCGATCGGGCCGAACGACATCGCCGTGTGGTGGAGCTTGCCCCAGGTCTCTTCGGCCAGGACCCGCATGAGCACCATGCCCGGTTCCCACGTCTGGTCGGCGTCGAGCATCCACGTCGGGTAGTCCCAGAACCCGTGGCTGATGTCGTACCAGAGGACCGCCCGCTCGCGGGGGACACCGAACTGCTCCCACAGCAGGGTCTGCAGCGTCATCTCGCGGCCGAACCGTGGGGACCACACGCCCCCGTTGTGGATGATGTGCTCGGGGTTCAGCCCTTCGGTGACCCAGACAGGTCGGTCGTTGACGCCGAAGTGGTCCAGGACGTCGAACCAGCCCTGGATCAAGGCTCGCGCGACGTTGAAGTCACCGCCGGGTTGCACGTTGTAGATGTGGGTCGACCACTCGTCCACGTAGTCCGCGAACCCTGCCGCGAGCAGTTGCCCGAACCAGCAGCTGGCGGGCGTGTCGGTCGGGTCGAGAGGATTGACCCCGAACAGTTCCACGTACCCGGGGCCGAGCACCTTCGCGGACGAGTTCTCGTCCTTCACGGCCTTGTGGAACAGCTGCCAGACCTTGAGGTTGTCGGTGATGAACTGCGGCTGTGGCGACGGCTCGTTGACCGGGCCCTCGAACCGGTCAAGGCCCAAGGAAGTGAGTGCCGCGACGGTCGCCCGGACGCCGAGGTACGCCGCGTTCGGCACCTGGACCGGTGCCGGCGTGTTGACCAGCTCGGGGCCGTTGAGCCAGATGTAGGCCGACACCCAGTTGATTGCCGCCTGCGCATGTGCGATGTCCGCGACGTTGTCGTAGGTCTCGATCGGCGTCACCCCATCGGCCTGCGTGACCACGATCTTGAACCCCGACACGGTGCCAGCGGTCACGACCACCCTGTACGTGGCTGGATCGCGCGACGGGTCGGCCGGCAGGACGTTGAACCCGGCTCCCCCGACGATGACCTGGAGGAAGTCCACGGCGAGGTTCGGGAACTCCACCCATGTCTGCCGAAGCGCCGACCGAGCGGGGTCGTAGTGCGGCGACGTGTTCGGGACCGTATAGACCTCGTTGCTGATGGCCTGCTGGATCCGGTTGTTGACCAGAGCATCCGACTGGCTGCTGTAGACGTACCCAGATCCGGCCGTGGCGACCAGGTCGGCGGCGGTGAGCGCGAATGACACCGTGGTGGAGGTCTTCGCGGTGATCGTGTACGCGCCGTCGGTGAACGGCGCACCGATGCCGTAGGCGCCCATCGCGGCGCCGACCTGCAGCGTGTGTGCCTCGCCGAGGGTCAACGTAGCGACGTTGCCGGTGATCTGCTTCTGGGTGACGTGGTAGGCGCCGCCCTTGAAGTCCAGGGCGCTGTCCATCGTCAACCTCGCAGTGGAGGCGCCGATCGCGGCCCGGAGGCGCAGGTTGATGCTCCCGCCACCGAGCCCGGGCGCCCCGGTGGGGAAGAGGGCGGTGAGGAAGTCGGTCGTGCCCTGTGACCCGGTGGTGGGGACCGTCCAGTCGGCGGGGTGAACTGTCGGGTCGAATGGCGGGAACGACGCCAGCTGTGTGCGAAGGATGACGATGTTTGTGGCTCCGACCGCAACCCCGCCGTTCCAGGTGCCATAGGCGCCGACGTCGGCGGTGTTGATGTCGTCGTACTGGTAGAGCCGGTACCAGCCCGGCTTCCACCCGCCGGACGGTGCCGGGATGGCGTACATCGTTCCGGGCGTCGTGGTGGCCGAGTACTCGTCACCACTGACGACCCGACCCGCCACGAAGGGGAGCGACGTGACGACGTTGTCGTACCAGTCGCGGACCTCGATCCGGGTCACGGTCTGTCGTGCAGGGGTGACCCGGATGACCGGGTTCTGGTCGGCGTAGTAGACCCCAGTGGCCGCGTTCAGCGTCGGGTTGGCGGCGGAGGCCGCTGCCCCATACGGGAAGGCCCAAGTCATCGGGCTATGCCCACGCCATGATGATCTTGCCGGCCCCGTACCCGCGGCCGAACGGCGGCGGCGGATCCCCGACGACCGGGACCAAGCCAGTGAAGGTCGGGCCGGCGGATCCAGCCGCACCTGTGCCCACCCCTGCGCCGCCGTTGCCCGGGAGTGTGATCAGCTGGGCAGCAGGGTCGATGTCGATCTCGGTGGCGTGCAGGTTGATGATCCCGGTACCGCCGCCGCCGCCACCTGCAGCGTTGCCGCCAGCACCTGGTGCACCATTGCCGCCGGACGCGTTGAGGATCCCGGTCGCACCGATGACGATCCGCTTGGCGATGATCACGATGTTGCCGCCGCCACCGCCTCCGGATCCGCCCTTGTTTGCCCCGTCACCCGCGCCGGCCGCGCCGCCGAGCCCACCGGTTGCGCCACGCGGGGAGGTGTTCTCCTGCGGGTACTCCACAGACGGATTCATCAGGAACATCAGGCCAACCGGTCCGGCCTCCGGGTTCCACGCGGAGTTCGCGACGTGGTACTGACCACCGCCTGCACCGCCGGCGTTGCCACCGGAGGCCCCGCCGGCACCTCCGCAGCCGCCGAGCCCCCACCATGTTGGGTCGGCGCCTGCTGGTGCTGCAGCACCGGCACCGGTGCCACCGACCGCACCCGCATATCCGCCGTACCAGAGGTCGTTCGGGGTCGGGGTTCCTGCTCCACCAGCCTGCGCCGGCGCTGCCCCGGCGGCCGGGGACTCGCCGCGAGTGTCGATCGTGCCGTTGATCGTGACGGTGCCGTTGGACACGATCACGACGGGCATCCCAGCTCGGGAGATCCCACCGCCCCAGTAGTAGCCCTCCAAGGTCACGCCGGCGTCGATGGTGAGGTCGCCGCAGTGGAACGGGGCTGCCCCGCCAAACTGGCCCCCGCCGAGGAACTGGGGGTAGTAGACGCTGCCCGCACGTCCGAGCCAGTGACTCAGCGCCAGATCCACCAGGCTCAGACGCGAGTACCAGTCCTGGGTCTGATCAGTGCCGTCCAGCACGATCGACGGGTACGAACCAGCAGGGGTACCAAGGAAGGTCCCGAAGCCCATCCCAGGTGGCGCCGGGTGGATGTGGTCGGCTCGAGCCGCGATTCCGAGTACGCCAACATGGCCGACGGTTCCGGACGCTGCGACGGGCTCCTGGGCGGGCGTCTGGCCTGCTCGTGCGAGCGGGGCGGCCGAACCCACTGGAACGAATGCCTCGCCGAGAGCAGCGTCCAGGGCGCCTCCGGTACCAACCTTCGTCGCCACTTTGCCTTCGACGGTCGCCTCGGTGATGAGGCGCCTGTTGGGGGGTTGCGTCATGTCGAGTGCCCTCTCAGCTGTAGTACGGAACGCCGTCGGCCTCGGTCCCGAAGACCGTGGTGTCGCTGGACGTGATGTAGGGGACGCCGTCGAGATCGGTTCCGACGCCGAGCGACCCCTTCGGGCCGATGAACGGGATGGTGTCGGCGTCGAAGGCGATCCCGGCGCGGGCTGGCGGAGCGAAGGTCGCCGACGCGGCAGCGCCGAGGGGGGCGACGTTGATCACCTCGAGTACGCCGGCGAGGACCTGTTCGAGGATTGCTGGCTCGGCGCGGGGTTCCCACTCGTCGATCAGCGCAGCCAGTGTGGACACTCCAAGCCCGCTGAACGTCGGATCCGGCAGCCCGTAGTCGGGCACGCTGCGTCGATCGGTCGGGCGTGTGTCGAGGAGCAACGCGACCGACTGCACGATGTCTGCAGCGCTGTCCTGGACAACCGTCCTGAGCCCCTTGGCGCCAACGGTCAGCGGGAACGCGAGATGTGCGGGCACGGTCGCCTCCATCAGGTGAAGTAGGGAACCCCGTCGGTGTCGATTCGGATGCCGATCGATCCAGGTCCGGGCGCGCCGTCGGTGATTGCCCAGGGACGCTCGAGGGTGAAGATGACCAGGCAGATGTCGCCGACGGCGGTGTCACTGGATCCGCGGCATGGCCCGATGGGGGTTCGGGTGTCTCCACGCAGCGGTGTGGCATAGATGCCGCGGCTGTTGATCTTGACGACCTTGGCGGTGACCGGTGGGCGTTCGATCGCCTGGTAGCCGCGCCAGAGTTTCTGGATCGGGTCGTTCACACCCATAGCGCCGCCCCTGTCCATCCCTGCAGCGCCGCGTTGGTGAAGACGTCGACGCCGTAGCCGGGGCCGCGGGCGTCGACTGTGAGGTCGTTGCCGAGGCTGATGGCTACGTGGTTCGGTCCGCCGGCGACGATCCGGAACAGGAGAGCGCCGCGGATCTGAAGTGCCTGGGCAACGGGGATGGTTGCGCCAGCTGCCTCGCAGGCGATCCATTGAGCTGCGGCAGGCCGCTCGACCGGCTTCCCGGCGGCCGCGGCCGCCGCTGCGATGAGGCCGGAGCAGTCGAAGCCTCCCGGTCCGGTCGCGCCCCACTGGTACGGCTTGCCGACCTGTCGCAGTGCGAACGCGACCAGGCGGGCGCGCGCTGCGCCGTCGACGACGCCGCCGAGGTCGGTGGCCGTCTGGCCGGGGAGGTAGTCGGTGTCCCCTGAGTCGCTGTCGCGACTGTTCGGGATCGTGCCGGGCCGCAGGGTGGGTTCGTCGAGGACGTGGGGACCGCGGGTGAGCGTCGCGTGCCCGCGGTTGGTCGTCACTGCTGCCTTGAAGCTCGAGACGATCCAGAGCCCGTCTGCGGGGCCGCAGTCCTCGAGGATTATCGGCTGGCCGGCGGCGTAGGTGACCGTCTCGGTGTCGACGTGAATCGTGGCCTTGGACGCTGGCGTGGCGGCGTCAAGGTCGAAGTCGATGTGCTGGACTCCGTCACTGTTCTCGTTGACGGCGATGGGCGTCTTGTAGAGGGTCGTGAGCCACTCGTCGGATCCTGCGACCAGTTGGGTGCCGTCGGAGAACCTTCGCCAGGGTGTGATGGCGGCTTGGGCACTGTCTCCCAGGACGTCCCAGCTGTTGGTGATGACACCGCTGCTGGAGCGTTCAAGGACGGTGTCTACCTTCCCGAGCTCGGTGATGTTGTCGACGGCGTGCGGTACGCGTGCTTCGTGGGCGAGGCGGGTGAACCAGCCGTGGCGGGATACCGTGCCGGGCGGGACGGCGAGGGGGCTCGTGCGACGTCGAAGCGCCGCGGGGATCGCGTCCTCGAAGGTGACCGAGATGCCGCTGCCGACCTTCTTGACCCCGACGAGTTCGTAGTGCAGTCCGCCGAGTACGGCCCAGCAGCGGCGGTCGATCGCCGCTGTGCTGGTGATGAGCGCGCGGTCTTTGTCGTCGAGGTACAGCTTCAGGGTTGAGGCCGACTCGATACTCAGGTCGAGCTTCGGCGGCTGCGTCACGGCCTCGAGGATCGCGTCGGCGTTCGGGCATCCGACGAGCTGCAGCCCGGCGACGAGTGCCGTGGTGTCGATTGTCACGGGGACCTCAGCCCTCTGCGGAGATGAACGACGCCCAGTCAGCCGCCGTGGGCTGCGGAGTGCCTGACGACTTCTTGCCCTTGCTGGTGCGCCGGCGAGAACCTTGGGCCGGACTCTTCGTCTTCTTCGGCGGGACATAGGACGTGAACGCGAGCTCCATCGCCTGCTGGATCCGCTGCCCGTGGCCGTTGATCAACGCGTCTGCCCATGCGATGTCCTGAAGTACCCACCGCTCGTGCGGGGAGACACCGGGGACCCCTTGGATCGTGAGCCAGGGCGGCTCGGGTGCGTTGGTCATGGCATTGCCCCACGACATCAGGACCGCGCACCGGTGCTCCACGGACCTGTCGATGCCCGTACCGCCGGCCTCGACCCCGTCGAGGATGACCGGGAGTCGCAGCGTCTTCTCTGTGCCCCCAGCCCAGCTGGTCGCCGCGACCTGGCGAGGCCTGGCGACGCTGGTCCAGCCGCCGACGCCACCGGAAAGGCCCGGGAAGTCAGTTGGCTCGAGGAGGACGTAGGGGCCCGGCGGGGAGATCTGGCTGACCTTGATGTCACCGGGCTTCACTTGCGACCCACTCGCTTGTCGATGTCCTCGAGCACAGCCTCGGTGAGCTCGTGCCCGTCGACCTCGAGGTGGACGTGCAGGTCGCGGCGATCTCTATTGCCGGGTGCGCCGGCGAGAGCCAGATGGCGCTCGTCGAGCTTGGCGGGCTTCGCCTGCAGGGGCTTGACCGCCGGGAGCTTCGTGACGCCGCTGCCATCGATGTAGTACCGCTGCCCGTTGAGCGGGACGGCTGCTTCGTCGTGGCCGACTTCGGCCATCGTCACGATGGTGCCGCCGGGGCGGGCCTTGATGATGCCGCCCTCGGCGAGGGCGGGGATGTCAGGGATCGTCTTGTTGCCGAACGGGTGGACGCCGAAGGCGCCGATGCCGTGGAGGGCGGAGTCGAACGGGTCGATCACAGTGGAGTTGATGAACCCGATGACGGCGTTGACGATGAGCTTGCCGAGGTCGGTCACGAACCCGCCGACAGTGGACGCGCCCTTCTTGATGCCCTTCCAGAGGCCGTTCATCAGGTCCTCGCCGGAGTGGAGGAGCCACTTCCCGGCGTCCGCGAAGAGGCCGCCGACTTCGCCGGGGATCTTCTTCAGGAACCCCATCACGTTGTTCCAACCGTGCTTGATGCCGTTGGTGATCTGGGTCCAGTGCTTGGCGATCCACACGCCGGCGATCCCGATCGGGCCGATGAGGGCGCCGAGGAGATAGGGCCAGTTGTGCTTGATCCAGTTCCAGACGATCTTGAGCACGTTGCCGATGCCGTTGATGAAGTTCCGGAACCCGGTCGAGTGCTTGTAGAGATGCACGAACCAGGTGATTACCAGGGCGATCGCGATGCCCAGGAGCACGAAGGGGTTGATGGCAAGGATCGCCTCGATGGCGTCGAGAGCGAACGACAGCCCCCAGGTGACGCCGACGAGGATCCCCATCACCGTCGCGAAGGTCTTCACGTCCTCGCTGTGCTTCTTCATCCAGCCGCCGACGTCCTTGACGAGACCGCCAACGAAGTTGAGAGCCTGGTGGACCTTCCCGAGGACGCCCTCGTTCTTCTGCCACTGGTCGGCGAAGTGCTCGAGCATCGGAATGCCCTTGCCGATGATGAAGTCCGCGACCTTGGTGAGGATCGGGAGGAGCCACGTCCCGATGCGCACCTGGAGCTCGTGGATCGTCATGTGCAGCCGCTGCATCTTGCCGTCGAGGCTGTTGGCCTTCGCCTCGGCCTGACCCTTGAACGTCTGAGCCATCAGCTTCAGGGCGTCGGTCAACTTCAGGGTGTGCCCTTGGGCGTCCTTCGTCTTGAGCCCAAGCTTGGCCAGCGACGCGGTGGTGCCGTTGTTGGCCTTCATCAGGGCCGCGGAGACGACGCTGAGCGACTTCCCGGTGCCAGCTGAGACGTCCATGGCGAGCTTCAGCTCGGCGTGGGCCCGGGCCGTGTTGTGGGTGGACTCGATGAGTCGCTCGTAGGCCGGCATGAGCTCGTCCTTGGACACGCCGTACTGCTCGGACATCTTGCCGAGCGACTCACCAACCGCCTTGGCCTGCTCCTCGTTCGCGCCGACGCTGTTGCGCAACGCGATCGTGAGCTTCCGCTGAGCCGCCTCGTCCTCGATCGCCGATCGGGCCGACTCCTTGAGGAACTCGGTGCCCTTCTCGATCGCCTCGAATCCAGCGAACGCGCCGAGTACTCCGGCCGCGGACTTGATCCAAGAGTGGCCGCCCTCGGCAGCCTTCTTGAGTCCGCCGCCGAAGCGGGCGAGGCCCTTGGCCGACTTCTCGGCCTTGGCGCCGACGTTCTCGACGTCCTTGCTCGTGTCGCCGAGGTCCTTGGCTGCGGCGCGGCGGTCCTTGATGGAGATCCGGATGGAGATCTCGGCGTCGTTGGCGTTGCCCATGCCGGATCACCCCCCTTTGAACAGCGGTGCGAGGACCTTGCCGAGGTTGTTGGCGGTCTCGATGGCGAGGTTCTTAACCAGGCGGTCTTCGCGTTCGATGCGCATCTCTTGGGCGCGCCGCAGCGTCGCGGCGGCGATGCGTAGGTCGTCAGGCCCGAGGCCTAGGAAGGCCATGGGGTCGAACCCGTGGGTGAGCGCGACGGCGGCTGTCTCGATGCCGCCGTCGCTACTCAGTTTCCCTCGTAGTCCTCGTCGAGCTGCTCGCCGGTGTAGCCGGAGAACTCCGACAGCTTGTTGGACGTGGCGAGGACGTCGCCGTCCTTGATGTAGAGCGCCCTCACGATGTCGGCCGCCCGCGTTACGTCGTCGCCCAGGATCTCTGCGAGCCGGTGGTCGAACTTGACCCAGTCGGCCGGGTCCGGGCTGCGGTCCTCCGGGTCGATCGAGATCGGGTCGCCGTCGTCGTCGAGCTCGTAGATCCCGATGCAGGCGTTGACGAGGAAGGTGGCGTGGACGCGCATGACGGCGTCCTGGTCCTTCTTCTTGTTCTCGATGACCTTGTAGCCGGTAGCGATGGTGGGCTGGTCGAGCGGGGCGTACCGGACGAAAATCTTCGGTTCGTATCCCGGGACGGGGTAGTCGATGAAGAGTTCTTCCTTGGCCTTGGCTCGCCGATCGCGGATCGAGCTGAGGAGGCTTCCGGGTGCGCCGGCAACCTGATCCTTCTCGGTGCCCATCAGTGGACCGCGTCGCACATCATGACGAGGGTGTAGTCCCGCGGGTCCGCGCCGGCAGCATTGGCCTCGCCGGTGTTGACGGACTTGAGCTTGCCCGTCCACACCTTCGGCTTGCCCCACGGGTTCCCGTCGTCATCGAGCGGCTGCTCGGTGACCGACATGGGGGCCTTGCCTGCCCGCTGCTCGAGGGTGCGAAGCAGTTCGACGTCGCGCTCGCGGTCGTAGTCGCGGGTGACGGTGACGTCGTTGACGGTCGGGCGCCCGTTGTAGATGCGGACTCCGTCGACGGTGATCCGCTTGTTGAGGTCGGAGTCGGTGTCGCCGCCGGTGCGGTCGTTGAACGCGCCGATCGACTTCCCGTCGACGACGACCGTGGTGCGGAACTGGTTCTTGCTTGCCATGGCTCAGGCTCCTTGGGCGATGTTGGTCACCACGTCGATGACGACCTTCTCGGTGTGCGGGGACAGGGAGGCGTCGACGGCGGCGTGCAGCTCGCCGGCGGCGACCGTGCTGGGCGTGTTGACGCCGGCGACGTCGACGCCGAAGGCATCGGCGGCACTGGTGCCGAAGAGGGCGCCGGCGGCCCACAGCGGGGCGAGGTAGCCGCGCAGCATCCCGGCGAGTTCGCTGTACAGGAAGCCCTGGGCGTCGATCTGCCGGAAGAGGAACGTGGATGCGGCGGCGGCAATACCGGCTCGGAGCTGCATCGCCATGCGGCCCCAGTTGAGCTGCCGGTAGTTCGGGTCGGTGGAGAGGCTGACCCATCCGTAGAGCTGGGGCTGGCCGAGGTACACCCTGAAGACGCAGACGCCGGCGTCGTTGAGGGTGTCGTGATCGCTGTCGCTGTAGAGCACCGACAGGGTCGACGCACCGTGGACGTAGCCAGCTCCGCGGCCCTGGTCGGCGGCGGGTGCGTTGTTGGCGTGCCCGGCGGCAGCGTCACCGCGGCCGCACAGGCCAGCAGCGATGACGGATCCGGGGACGACACGGGTAGCGCCGCTGGTCGTCGGGAAGACCGACCATCCGGCGATGAGGCCGGCGTTGGTGGATCCGGCGGCCGCGGCCAACGACACCGCGAGGGTGGCGATGTCGGCGGCGGCAGCGTCCTCTGCGGCGTCGAGGAGCACACAGCGCCCGGTCGCCGCCCCGTGAGCCAACAGAGCGTCGTGGGCTGCCGTGGTGGTGATGCCCGGGATGAGGACCTGACCGGGGCCGAGGTCGATGGTGAGCATCGCCAGGGCCGTCGCCCATTCAGCCTGCGTGACGGCGGACGCGTCGACCGCGGCCGCGCGCAGGAGCGTCACCTTCGGGGCACCCTGCGTGAGGGCATCCCCGACGTAGGTCGCGATCGCGTCCGGCGCCAACGATGCGAGGGCGTCGGTCTTGCTGTAGCAGTCGACCGGGGTGGTCGAGCCGGTGGCGCCGGCGTACACCATGAAGGCGACACCGGTGTCGGTGGGTGCGCCGCGCTCTTGAAGAGCGGCGGCGACGTTGACGAGGACCTGGGGTCGCGTCACGGTTCCTCCTTGAGGGGTGAGTTGGGGTGTTGCACTTGGCCGTCAGGAGCCCGGGTGGGCGGTGACGGTGGTCTGTGTGGTGGCCACAGTCGGCAGGTCGAGCTGCAGCGGCTTGGTGGTGACTTCGACGGTGGCGTCGAACGTGCAGGCGCCGGCGGCGATCGTGCGGGCCTCGTTGCGGGCCGGGAGAAGGTTGTAGCCCTCGCCCTTCCACTGGATAGGCCTGCAGTACCCGCCGAGGCTCTTGTGGGTCAGGTAGGTGGCTCGGATCGCGGCGATGTAGTTCCGCACGCGGGCCTGGGTTTCGTCGTGAGTGCCGCCCCGGACGTACAGGCCGGTGGAGATCCGCCAGGTCGTGAGCCAGGTGTCGGTGACCGCCTGGTAGATGGGGTCGCCCACGGTGTCGGAGGCGACGATCGCGATGCCCGGGAGGTCGGCGGTCGACAGCGCTGTGACGGTCGGGACTTGCTGCCATGTCTTGATCGGCTTGTAGCCAGCACCGGTGGTGTACCCGAAGCCGGTCATCGTGTTGACCAGGTAGGTCTTGAGGATCGTCTCGGCTGCAGTGCAGAGCTCGTCGACGGAGCGGATCGGTGTGACCATCAGAGCTCCTCGACGATGTGCTTCAGGAGGGACGACGCCCAGTCGATGACCAGCCGCTCCGACGGCGCGGGGAGGGGGTCGCGCTTCGCGGTTCCACGGGCGCCGGCCTTGAGGTACCCGGCGTACTTGGCGGGCCCGCTGGTGGCCTTCACGGCTTCCCCGTCGATGTGCGGGTCGGTGAGGCTGCGGAGCAGGAGTCCGGTGTCGATGAGGATGCGGCTACTGCCCTTCTCTGACGTGGTGACGACGTCGTCGGGCGCCCACTTGCCGTCGTCCGCGGTGTCGTAGGTCTCCTTGATGTAGCCAGTCAGAAGTTCGGACAGGTGGCCGAGGAGGCGCTTGTCGTCCTCGAGGCGTTCCTGGACGGTCTGCAGGCGATGCAGTACCCGGGTGTCGTCAACGACGATGTCGAGGGACATCGCGACCTGTCAGTTCGGGCCGCGGCGACGCGTGTAGTCGATGACCCGGTCGGGGTAGCACTCCGCCGGCGGGAAGTTCCCTCGCGGCCTCGGTGTGATGTTCACGCCGTTGGCACCGCCGTCGGTGGGAATCCCGCCGAGGTTCTTGATGAGGTTCGTGAGCTGACCAAGCAGCTCGAGGTACCGCTGGTGCAGGTGGTATCCGCGGCCGGGGTCGCCGGGAGCCTGCTGTTCGGGGTACTCGGCGTATTCGATCTCCGACGCCGTCTGCACGGCGATCGCCTCGACAGCCAGGTCCCGGATGGGACCAGCCGGCGGGTCGCCGCCAGTGAGGACACGGACGTAGACAGAGGCACCCAGCACGCGCGCCTGGAAGCGAGCGATCTCGTCGGAGTCGGTGCTGGTGAGGATCGCGGGCTCGCGTTCCTCGAGCAGGCCGGCGACCTTCGTCTGGGTGATGTCGTCTACGAGGGCCATCAGACGCCTGCGGCCTCGAGCGCAGCGATGATGTCGGCCTTCTTGGTCGCCTCGCCCAGGTCGACGCCATGGTCGGCCGCCCAGGCCTTCAAGTCGGCGAGGTTCATCGCCTTGAAGTTGACGGCATCCGGCTGGATGATGCCGGCGGCCGCGAGGCGGACGACCTCGCTGGGCAGCGCACCCTCAGGGATGCGCTGCCCAGCGTCGACCTTGACGACCCCGTCCGTCGTGCGGATGTGGGTCGGGACCGTCGCGGTGGACATCAGGCCTCGTCGTCCTGCTCAGCCACATGGGCCTCGATGGCTTCGACGATCTGGGCCTTGGTCGCCGACTCGTTGAGGCTGAGCCCCAGCGTCTCGGCGTGCGCCAGGAGCGCGGCCTTGTTCGCCTTTGCCAGGTCGATGTCGCCGTCCGACGGAACTGCGTCGGCCACGGCCAGGTGGCCGCCCTCGATGAGGCGCTCGGCGTCCGCCTGGTCCAGTGCTGCGGCGTCAACGCCGCTGCCCTGGTAGACGTACCGGTGCGTCCCGTCGAGGTTCTTGACGATGGTTAGCGGGGACTTGCCGATGAGGATCTTCGCCATGGCTCAGACCCCCGTCACGATGACGGCCGCGTTCGGCTCCTGGACGAGCGGGACGCCGGTCTTGCGACCCTGGATCTTCCAGCCGTCGTTCTCGTCCTTGCGGATCCGCTTGAACTCGGCCGCGGTCGGGTCGGACGGGTCGCCCTGGTAGCCGCCACCGAGGTCCTCCCAGCCGATGGAGCCGAGCTGGGTGGAGTCGGCGACCATGACCTTGACGCCGGACGGCAGGTTCGTGGTCTTCATCAGGGTCAGGCCCGCGATCTCGACGACCGTGCCCGTCCGAAGGATGCCCTCGAAGTCCAGCGCGCCCGCGAAGGTCTTCGCCAGCGATGCGACCAGTCGCGCCCACGAGATCGGCTCGGCCGCGACACTGTCGACGGCGTACCCCTGGTTCAACGCGTCGACCTTGGCGCCCGAAAGCAGGAGGTCGAGGAACTGGTCGGCACCCGCGGCGTTCCACGCGACGCTCGCACCCTGCGTCTGGGTGACCGCGGTGGCGATCGCCGAGAGGGTGACAGAGTCGAAGTTGAACACCAGGAAGTTCGCGAGCTTGATCAGCTTGCGCTGGAGCACGTCCATGCGGTTGCGTGCGACGAGCTCGTCGGAGACGAGCGTCGCCTGGCCGCGCTTCAGGCTCGTGGCGATGTTGGTGACCGCGCCGGTCGTGTCGGTGAGCGGGTACTCACCAAGCTGGTCGATGATCTCCGGAACGTCGTTCGTGAAGATCGACTCGTTCGTCTCGTAGACGACCGAACCGGTGCCGGTCAGGTTGACGCGACCCGTGAGCAGCCGCCCGCCGACCAGTCGCTGCTGCACGAGGGTGCGCAGCAGGCGGTAGAGGATGACCGGGTTGTTCATCAGGTAGTCAACGGTGATCTGACCGTTGTTGAGGGACGGGTTGGTCGAGTAGTCCTGGTTTGCCATGGCTAATTCAGACCCCTTTCAGCGGATGAACTTCGCGGCGAACTTGGCGCCTGCGGCGCCTGCCTCGAGGGCGAAGCCCACGAGGAGGTCGGCGGCGTCGGTGCCGGAGACCCAGGTGGTGAGCGTTCCGCCGGCAGCGCACTTGAGGCGGTCGTTCTTGGCGACACCGCCAGCGGCCGCGATCGGCCGCTGAATGTCGTCGAGGAAGGTGGTCACGGTGTCGCCGATGTTCGCGTCGTGGCCGGCGATGCCAAGCCAGATCGCGGAGTTGGCACCGGCGATCGCACCGTTGTTGTCGACCATGAGGCCGCCGGTGATCGCTGCGGTCGCAAGAACCTTCCACGCGATCGCGTCATCGGTCTTGGGCAGGTACTCAGCCATTGAGGGCTCCCTTCTGGAGGCCGAACGTCGCGCCGAGGGCGTCGAGGGCGTCGGCGCTGACTTGCGGCGTAGAGGACGAGTCGACGTCGCCGGCGTGGCCACGCTCGTCGACCGGGATCAGGCCGGGCTCGAGCTGCGCGAGCACCTGCTCGGCACCTTCCGCGTCGGCCGCGAACTGCTTGATCCAATGGTCCTTGCGGGCCGGCGAGATCTTGCCTGCGGCGATGGCCGCGGTGATCAGGCTGTCGCGGTGGGACGCGATCTGCTGGGCGCGGGCTGCGCGGCCGTCTTCGGCGCCGGTGCGCAGCTCGGTGAGGACGTCGGTCTCGATGAGGGACATGCCCTCCGGGATCGCCGCCGTGGCGGTTGCGACAGGGGCGGCCGGCTGGATGCCAAGAGCCTCGGAGAGAGCCGCCACAACGGTGGCCTCGTCCGCGGTCTCGGCAAGGCCGAGCTCCTGCCGCGCGTTGGTGATCAGCTCCGGCAATGCCATCGCGGTCTCCTTCTGTGCGGTTTTGGTGTGCCCGTCCGCGGACGCGGTCGGGGGAATGTGGGCCAGCGCCGCGGCGGCGATCTGGGTGGGTGCCGGGGCGGCGTCGCGGCCGGCGTAGCGGTAGCCGAAGCGTGCGAAGAGCGCCGACATCAGCTCGTCGTCCTCGAAGTCGACCTCGATCTCAGACTCGTCGTCGGTGCCGCCGGCGGTGATTGTCTTGCCGGCGTCGGGCACGACTTGGGTGGAGTCCGCGAGGCCGGCCTCGACGGCCTCGGTGGCCGTGTACCAGGTCTCTGCGTCCATGACGGCGGCCCAGTCATCGGCGGTTCCGGAGCCGGTGGCTTCGGCGTACAGGGCGGCCATGTTGCCGGTGAGCGAGTTGAGCTGGTTGATGACCTTCTGGAGGTCGGAGACCTCGCCCCAGGCGCCGCCGGACGGGTTGTGGACCATCAGTGCGGAGCCGGGCGACATGATCGTTTCGTCACAGCCCACGGCGATCACCGACGCGGCCGAGGCTGCGAGGCCGTCGACGACTGCGGTGATCTTGGCGGGGTGGGCGCGCAGGAGGTTCAGGATGGCGACGCCCTCGAAGGCGGCGCCGCCCGGACTGTTGAGTCGGACCTGGATCTCGGTGACGGCCGGGTCGAGTTCGTCGAGCGCCTGGGCGACGTCGTTCGCGCACACCGACGCCGAGCCCCACCAGCTGGAGTACGACACGATCGACCCGTAGATGCGGATCGTGGCCTTGGTGCCGTCGACCGACACCTTCGGGACCGCGGAGGCCTGCGCCTCACGGCCGATCGCGAGCCTGCCCGCTGCGGGCAGCGCGGCCGAAAGCTCAATCGGTGCGGCGGTGTTCACTCGACGAGTCACGAGTCCTCCTGGGGGTCACTGGTGTCGTTCTCGACAGAGATCTGGGGTGGCGGCTTGGGTGCGCCCGTGGCTGGCGGGGGCAGGATCTTGCCGCCGCGGGAGGGAAGACCGATGGTGGTGCGGATGAAGGTCTCGAGGGTTTCGTCGGGCTGAAGCACGCCGGCCTCAACGAGGGAGGCGATTGCCGCGATTACCTGCTCGTTCTTGGATCCGATCTCGTCAAACACGAGCCGCGGTGCGGGTTCCTCGGGGCCGTAGTTGACGTCCACGAGGTCTTCGATGATGTGCTTCGTCGCGGTGTCCCGGACGTTCTCGGCGATGGCCTCGATCGCGAGCGACAGGATGTCCATAAGGGTCGTCCCGAGCGCCCAGGATCCGGTGGCCTTCGCTTGCCCGAGGTTGAGGACGTTCGCCAGCATCGAGCGGCTGATCTGCTCGTCGTGGTACTTCACGCCGTTCAGCGGGTCGATCAGTTGCCCGGTGACACCCATGAGCTCGAGCTCGGCGTCCTTAGGGATCGAGACGCCCGAGTTGTCGCCTGCGCGGATGTTGCTGGCGATCTCCAGGCCGGCCTCGATCTCGGTGTCGCCATCGGTGGCGGCGGTGTAGACCGGGATGCCCATTCCGTTGCGGTCGGCGGACTGTGCGTGGATTCGCAGGAGCCGGTCCTTGAGGAGCCAGTTCTTGTAGCACGACCGGAGGACGGAGCGGCCAATCCAGTTCCCGCCGCGCTTCTCGTTGACGTACACGACGAGTCGGCTCACCGGCAGCGTCGCGCCCACTGCGCCGCCGCCGGCCCACTCACCGAACGCCGGCGCGAGGAAGCCCCGGGCGTACTGCGTGATGGACACGAGACCGCCGTCGGAGGCGATGTCCCAGGCGAAGATGGATCGCTGCGGACGGAAGCCCAGTTTGCGGAGGTGCAGCAGGTTGTCGTTGGGGTCGAGGTAGTACAGCTGCTCGAAGACAGCGTGACCGAACTGCAGGTGATCCTGGACGGCGATCTGCAGGTGCTCGGTCCAGGAGAACCGGCCGCGGGTGCGAGTCGCCGGCACGTCGGTGTCCTGGCCGACCACGGGAAGGCCGAGGTCCTTGGCGACGTGGGCGACAACCTCTGGACGGCACCCGGCACCGTCCAGACGCCAGCCGGCCCGGAGGATCGGGGTCGTGATCGACTTCAGTGTTGCGTCGACCTGGCCGTCCTGAGCCAGCATGTCCTCGAAGACCTGCAGCGACTGAGGCCAGCGCAGCTCGGGAGTCTTCTCGGTCTGCAGCATCGCCCAGAACGGGCCGGGGGTGGAGACGGTGTAGCCCATCTCGCGGACCGCTGAGGTTGCGGCCTTCGGGGCAGCCTTCTTCTTGGTGGCCACTACGCCTCCCTCTGGGTCTCTGTGGGCCCGCAACGCGGCCTAGAAGCCGGACGAGCGGGGGTCGAACCCGCCTGTGGCCCTGCGCGGCCGCGCAGGGCTGCTGGGGCTCTGCTCGAGGGGGTTGGCGGCTTCGGCCGGACGCTTCGTTCTTGCTGTTGTCCCGGCGCTGCTCTTGGTGCGTGGCGCCGGCACCGTCCGGGGCTTCACGGCGACGGTGAGCGCCCATCGATGGATCGCTACCGAGAAGGCGACCAGCGCGCTGATGTCGGTCTTGTTGCCGCGGCGTTCCCATTGCTGGGTTTCGCTGGTGAGCTTCGTGATCGCCGATCGAGCTGCGTCGTCGAGCTCGGGCTGGGCAACGTGCGCGAGCTCGCCGTCTTTGATCATCTTCTGGGTGGCCATACAGGCCGCGCCGACGTCGCCGGCCGTGAGCTGCTTGTGGTCGATGCCGGCGGCGGTCAGCGGAGCGGAGAACATCTTGGCTGTGGGCGTGAGCGCTACCTCGAGGACGTTCTTCTTGCCCAGGTCGTCGTACAGCTGCTTGACGCGCTTGACGACCCAGCCCTGCCCTTCGTGGCGATCAACGAGGCCAAGTGGTCGACCGTTGGGACCGTCAGTGGCGATCGCGACGCTGGTCCACTCGAGGTGTGGGTCGACGTCGACGACGATGAGGCCGCGCGCGGGGAGCGTGTCGCCGGCGACTCGGAGCGAACGCCACTGGTCCATGTCGATCACTCCCCGGTGGCTCTTTGCTTCGGGGTTCCCCCACCATCCGTAGCGCTCGCGCGCATATGCGTCCGGGTTGAGCTCGAGGCGTTCGCCTTCGACGGTTTCCCAGTCCAGGCCGTGGTCGCCGTTGCCGTGTCGAATGTCGAGTGACGGGTTGCAGGCGTAGAGGAGGACGAGATCTTCGAGGTCGGGTCTTGGTCCGTCGGGCGCCCCGTATTCGATCCAGCACAGACCCTTGTCGTTGCCTGCGTTGGAACGGATTCGTGAGAAGGCGGCGCCGAAGCCGTCGCCCAACTTGTCGGGGTCGGGAGGCGTCCCGAGGTAGACGATCTGGCTGTTGCCCAGGGCGCCCGACGAGATAACCGGCCGAACGGCGGCGAGGTCTTCCTCTGCGAGGTGTTGACCTTCGTCGATGATCAGCCGGTCGTAGGTGGTGCCTCGCGCGCCGCCGCCGGTTCGGGTAGCGAACTCGATGAGGCCGCCGCGAGCGACGTGCTCGACGGTGGTCCCGAGCGGACGCCCGATGGATCGGACAAGTGCGCCATCGACTCGCCACAGGTCCTTGAGGATGATGGCTTCTTGGCCGTTGACGTTGCGGACGTCAGCAACGAGCGCGTTGAGCTCGGGGAACTTGGCGTTGGGGTCATCGCGCTTCTCGCCGAAGAAGTGCTTGAGCCGCTTGAAGGCCTTCCGACTGGTCTTGAGCTCGTGAGCGGTGTGGAGGATCCACTCGCCCAGGACGATGAGGCAGTAGAGCTCGAGGACCTCGACAGCGCCGTTCTTGCCATTCTGGCGGGGCACGGCGAGCCCGCAGGACCGGTGCACCCAGCGCGCGTTCCCGCGGCCGCGGCGTGCCAGCCACTGGCGGAGGATGTCGACCTGCCAGGGATCTGGGATGAGCCCGTACTGACCGGCCAGAAAGACGGCATCGTCGGCGTCCTCGTAGTTGCTCGCCCCGGTGGTCTGGCACCACTTGACTCGAGGGATGCCCTGGAGCCGGCGGAGGTCCGGTTCAGCTGGTCGTTTGCTCACGAGCTGCGCGTCTCTCCGCGAGCTGATCCAGTCCTGTCGATGGTGCGGCCTGGGCGGCAGGCGCAGGAGCAGCCGGGGTGTTGGCCGCGGCGGCGGCCTTGGCGACTCGGATGTCCTTCAGGAGCTCCTTGAAGGCGATCTGCTGCATCCGTGCTTCCTGCAGGACGGACTGGAAGCCGACCGTGACGCTGACGTGCTGGTCGCCGTTGTGATCCCACCAGTCGGGGTGGAGTCGGAACGTCAGGAGATTGAGCACACCCTTGCCGGCGATGATCCGGTCGAGTTCCTGGAGTCGGTCGGCCGCGCGACAGGCTTCGAGTCCGATCTCGCCGAGGTGGGTGCCAGCCTCGAGGTCGAGGGACTTCCACAGAGCGGCACCGCGGCGGTGCAGGCCCTCGGGAGTCGGGGCCGGTTCAGCCTGCGCCAGCGGCGGCTCGGTGCCCGCCTTGCACGGGGGACAGATCTTCGCTCGACCCTGGATAACGGTCTGACAACGGAGGCAATTGGCCATCGAGACCTCCCGGCGCGTCGCTGGTTGACAGATAAGGCGGCGTGCAGTACGCGCTCAGGTCAACTTGTCGATGCTCCGGGGGGATAACGACGGCCAGACCTCTCTCCGTCTCTGCAAGGCCGGGGGCCTAGATTTTTCGGCCGTCGATCAGGGAGTGAGCGGCCTGAAGATGTCAAGCGCTCGTGCGCGGTGTGTCGTGGGGTCGCCCAGGACGAGAGACTCGTTGGGGATGCTTCCCCGCAGCCGGTTGCAGCTGGTGCACGCGCCGCGGACGTTGGTCCGCTCGAGCGCCAGGTGCGGGTGGGTCTCGACTGGCTTGATGTGGTCGCCGGTCTGGCTGGCTCGGGTGCAGCCTGGCAGGCGCAGCGTGCAGTCTGGTTCCTCAGCGACGACGCGATCGCGGAGCGCGCGCCAGGCGCGCGTGCCTCGTGGATCCGAAGTGGTGGTCATGGCCGCTCCGTTGGGCCGGGTCGTCCTGGCTGGCCGCATCGCCTGCTCAACGTGGCCGAGCCACCGACCCGGAGGATTGCGTGGGCCAGCCAGGAGAACGAGGAAGGCCGGGCGCTTGATGCGTCCCGGCCTTGGTGTGGAGACAGTTGTCCCGCTGGCGAAATGGTACGAAACGGTGGACCGTCGTGGCGGGATGTCAACCCTTGGTCGGCGTGTCGTCCTTCATTCCGCGCTCACGGTAGCGAGCGATCTCGCGCTCAACGTCAGCCGCGTGCGGGTCGTACACATGGGCAAGCGCCCCACGGCCGCGGCTCGGGATCTGCCCGGCCGATGCGATCCAGCCCTGAGCGCGCCACCGCTCGATCCGCTTGATGGGCACACCAGTGGCCTCACTCAACTCGGCCGCCGTCAGGCGTCGGCTGCTGCCCGTCATGGATGCTGCTGGAGGTATTCGAACGGCACAGTCTCGCCGCCACTCTTACGGTGGGTCTCGTCGGCTTCCTTGAACGTGAGCGCGAACTGGAAGTAGATGCTCCTCGGCTCGTCGGCGATCACCGCATCCACAACTTGCTCAGCCGACCGCTTCGCATCGCGGGCAGCTCGGTCGACGAAGAACTGGATGATCTCCTCAGGAGTTCCGTCATAGACGGCCCAACGGTCGGTGCCGCTCGAGAAGATCGCGAGCTTGCCGTCTGGCTGCTTGATGACCTGGTAGCCCATCAGCGATCGCCAACCTTGGTCCGGCCGAGCAGCCGGTAGGTCGTTACCCGACTGACGCCGGCTGCCGCAGCCATCGTCTTGACGTCGACGAGCTGGTCCTTGTCACCTTCGAGCATCGCGGCCTTCATGCGCGCCAAGGCCGCTGCTCGTGCAGTGTCGGCAGCCTCGAGCTCGCGCCCGGCCGCTTCGAGCTCGGCGACGATCTCGTCGTGCGTCATCCGCGGAAGGACTTCGCTACTGCAATGAGCGACAGGGCTGTCCAGGCGGCCCAGAGCGCCCACGGGAGCGGTGTGACGACCGAGGTAGCCGCAAGGGTGGCGCCGGCCGCCGCTGATACCTGCACGCCTCGGTTGGTGATGATGGACATTGGTTGATCCTTTCGTGTTTATGGAGGGCCGTGTGACACTGGTGGGGCCGTGGCCCCGGATCGTTACCGTCGATCCGGGGCTTTGGCTTACCGCCTGCGTTTCTTCCGCTTGCGTTTCGGGTTCCGGCTTTGCCAGACCCCGACCGCTTGGACGATGACGCTGGCTGCTGCGATCAGCAACGCGATCTGAGATTCGCTCATCTTGCGGTCCTCCTTTCTTCTGTTGTGTTTACAAGTTTACACGCCAATTCCCTCTGTGTCTACTTGTAAACACAATCAGTTTCCCGGAGGATCGGGCCGATCTAAGCGTCCCTAGAGTTGCGGTCGATCCACCGCTTGCCGCTGCCCTTGGCGAATGTCATGCGTTGGAAGCAGCGCGGTCCCATCCACGAGGACTCGACGCCTTGATAGTGGCTCCATCCCGAGGGCGAAGCACCCGTCTTCTCGACCCGGCGTCCGCAGTTCGCGCACACCTCAGCGTCCCCTTTGTTGCGGTCGGTCCATCGCTTGCCGCTGCCCTCGGCGAATGTCATGCGTTGGAAGCAGCGCGGTCCCATCCACGACGACTCGTCGCCTTGATAGTGGCTCCATCCCGAGGGTGATGCGCCCGTCTTCTCGACCCGGAGTCCGCAGTTGGCGCACACCTCAGCGTCATCGGCCCACATGCTCATGGCGTCGCCTCGGCGTCCCGTGAGCGTGGGTCAGCCAGAGCGTGCCGAACCACCGCATGCCAGCCGGGCGCGGCGCTGTTGCCATCGCTCCTGAGGAGGCGCTCGACCCGTCCGACTTGACCCGAGAGAGCATCCCGCTGCGCGACAACCTTGTTGTGCCACTCACGGCTCTCGGCCTCGTCGCGACGGCCTGCCTCGTGAGCCTCGGCGGTGCGGGCGGTGACGATTGCGGTCACCGCGTCATAGAGGGCAAGTCGCTCGCGGGTTGATGAGCCAGAAATTACCCTGTCCAGCATCGTGAGTTCGTAGCTCATGAGCAGTGCTTGCTCGGTGGCGAGCGCTGCTTCCTCGGTCACAGTTCGGCCGCGTGATTCTGGTCGATGGGCTCTCCACAGGTCACACAGTCGGTGCGGTGGGCGTTGAGCTCCTGGAGGTGGTCGCGCTCGTCGGCACGGATGACGGATTCCCAGCACGGTCCGCAGGCGACGCCGCCGGCGAGCTTGTGGGTGTGACCGAGGCGCTTGCAGCGCGCGGTTGCTCGGCTTGCGAGCTCGTGGGTTGGTCCGTAGTGGGCGATGCTGATGTTGCCCTTGGATCCGTGGCGGACCTTGCCGGCGTTCAGTCGGCCGAGGTTGGTCGCGCCGCCGAGGGTGAGTTCTCCAGAGCGGATGCCTTCCTGTTCCTGCGGTGTGAGGTTCAGGAGCGCCAGTCGCGCCGAGACGTAGGACTGCGAACGTCCGATCTTGCGTGCGAGCTCGATGTCGGTCATGTGGTGTTCGGCCTTGAGGCGGCGGATTCCACGGGCCTCCTCGATCGGGTCGAGGTCGCGGCGTTGGCCGTTCTCGATGAGCATGGCGGCGATGACGTCGTCTGGGCGCATGGGTGGTCGGACGATGACGTCGACGTCGGTCCAGCGAAGGCGCTGGATGGCAGCAAGACGCCGGTGGCCGGCGACGACGACCAATCGGCCGGATCCGGTGCGTCGGACGACGATGGGCTGCAGGAGACCGACCTCGCGAATGGAGTCGGCGAGCTGCTCGATGTCGTCGATGCGGTTGGTGCCGTTGCTGTCGGGAGATCGGCCGTGGACGTCCTCCCGAAGGTTGCTGGGATCCGGCTGCAGGTCAGCGACAGCGACACGAACCAGCGTGGTCTGCTCGTTGGCTTCGATGATGGCGTTCACGCGGTCCGGTGGGGCCGACGGGCTCGCCAGGCTGCGCAGGGTTGTGACGCTGCTCCGCATGGCACCGGGGTTGGGGTAGCCGCGGTAGTTCAGAAGCGTCTGGAGGTCGGCCAGCGACATGTCGAAGTGGTGAGCGATCTCGGGGAGCGCGATCCGTGGGTGCGGGGCGTTCAGTACGCGCTCGAGAATCCCGGCCTGCGTGCCAGGCGGGGTGTTGATGATGATCTTCGGCGTATCGGTGGCTGTGGTCGTCATCGGTCTTCTCCTTCGGTTGGTGGCTCAAGCGTTCGGATGGTCGGGCAGGGGTAGGTGCCCCAGTCGAGGTCGTTCTCGGCGTAGTGGTTGCGGCAATGGGCGCAGATCGTGGCTCGTGGCTCGCACGCAGTGCAGACGTCGGGGCCGTCCTCGGCTTCGATCCAGGCGTTGCCGTGCTCCTGGGGCGATTGGCAGTAGCTGGACCACGGGTAGATGTCGATGGGTGTGTGCAGCTGCTTGATCCGGTCGACGGCGTCGAGAGCGGCGGTTTCCATGCGGCTGATCTCCTCGTAGTCGTTCTGTAGTTCGTTGAGCAGGCTGAAGCTGGCGCCGGCGGATCCGTGTCGGCCGGCGTTGACCCATTCGTGACGGTTGGCGGTGGCGTTGCGGTGGCAGCTGCACCAGTCGCGGTCGCCTGGGCATTCGCAGGGGTGGGTTCCTTCGCAGCGGATGACCTTGTAGGTCTGCCACGGCTTCTTCGGGTCGCGGTTGACCAGGACGAGGCTGTCGCGACCGCACCAGGGGCATGTGGGGCGTGGTGCGGGTTGCTTGGCGGGTTCGCCGTCGATGACGGTGGTGGCCATGTCGTGGAGGTGCTCGAGGTCGCGGACGATCGCGTGGAGCTCGCGGCGGTTGTTCAGGACGGCGGCCAGGGCGGTGAGGTGCTGCGCTAGGTGGCGGATGCCGTTCTCGTCGCCCTGCTTGAAGTGGACGAAGTAGCGGCGTGGCCAGGCGCAGACGACGTCGTTGGCGGCGAGGACCTGGGTGACCTGGTAGCTGCCGGCGTCGTGGTCGACCGTGAGGGCGAGGCGTCGTGGTGGCCAGATGCAGTACTCGTGGTCCTCGATCGCGGTCTGCTCAGCCTCGAGGACTGCGAGGAGGTGCTTGCGGCCGATGCGGCGGACGTTGTGCTGGAGGGTGAAGGAGATCTCGGCGAGCGCAGAGAGTGCCGGCATCGTGCCTGGCGTCTTCGTGTTGGCCCCTGCGCGGCCCGGGACGGCGCGGAGCCAGTCGAGGCCCGGGCGGGCGTCTGCGAGCTGACTGACGGGTGTCCTAGCGGCCTTCCGGTCGGTGGCTTCCTGCTTGGCCCTGGCGGCGGCGGTGTCGGCGTTCTGGTGGCCGATCGCGATCGCCTGCTTGGTATCGACGAGCGCCTCGAGGTGGCTGGTGGCCTCGAGGATCAGTCGAATCCACTCAGAGATCTCGGCCCGCAGGCCGATGGTCCGGTCCTCGGCGGTAGCGATCGCGGTCTGGTGCTTGGCGTTGCCGCTCATCGGCCGGCCTCACGGTCGAGTCGTGCCCGCTCCTGGAGCGCCTTGGCCATGCCGGTGCTCACGGCGGCGGCGTTGCGCTTGCGCTCGGTTGCGGCCACGCGGTTCTCGAGCTGCTTGGCGACCTTGGTGCCGGCGGCCTGGTCGGCCGCTGCCTTCTTCGCTGCTGCGGCGATCTGGCGTGGCGTGGTGCCACAGAACCGGCAGTTGGCTCGGCCGTTGGGATGTGCCGGGCATCGCCCCTGCCGGCTTGCCGGCGGGGGAAGGGGGGAATTGTTGTTTGAAGAAGTGAAGGCGTTCCGATTTGAGCGTGACTCCGAGACCCGTTGTGGACCCATTCCCGGGTTATCCACAGCCTCAGCGGCTGTTTCGGTGTACGCGCCGCCAAATGGGTCCATTCCTGTAGACGCGTCCACGCTCGACGTGTCCATTCCTGTAGACCCGTTTTCCTGTGGATATCCGTCTTCGGCGTCGAGTTGTACGCGCGCCATCGCGTCGAACATCTGGCGCACCCGTTCGACGTCGACGCCAGCAGCGCGAGCGATGTGCTCGAGGTCGAGAGGCGGCTCCTCGGCGGGCGTGCGGTGGACGTCGCAGCAGCCGGCGGGGAAGACGACGTATTCGGCTCGCTGGCCGGGCCTAGCGGTCTTGTGGCGCTTCAGGAGCCCCCATTCGACGAGGTCCTTGATCAGCTTCGCTGCGCGTGCTCGGGAGCACCCGGTCCAGGCCTGTACGCCTTCGTAGCCGGCGAAGCCGATGTGAGTGCGGTCGTCGGCTGAGTCCGCGAACGCCAGGAGCGCGAGCTTGTGGCTGGGTGCCAGGTTCTGGCCCTTGACGCACCCGATCAGGTGGCCGCTCATTGGTTCTCTCCCTCGGAGCGGTTGGTTCGGGATCGGAGTTCCGCGGCGACAAGGTTCTGGAGTGCTTGGCGGCCGCCACGTCGCGGCGTGCTCACGAAGGCGTGGCCGTTGACCATCAGGGCGTCCATGACCTGCTGAAGATGGCGGAACCGCTCGATCTCTGCGACGCGTGACCGCGTGTCGACCTGTACCGCGTCCTCGAGCTTCTCCTGCGCGATCGCGGCCTCGAGCCGCGAACGCTGCCACGGCTCGAGGCGGACACCGGACTGCTTGAGCAGCGCCTCCATGCGCCGCAGCTGGCGCGCCTTCTCCTTGCGCTGCCGGCGGCGACTTGGGCTGCTCATCGTGCCGCCTGGGCCGTGGTCACGGCGCTGTCGACGGCTTGTGCGATCAATGGCGTCAGGAGTTTCAGGTCGTCGGCGGCCGTCGCGAGCATGGTCGCGGTGTAAAAGCCTTCGCCGTCAGCTCGAGCGAAGCGGAAGACCAGTGCTGGCAGTGGGTCGATGCCTGGCGGTCTCACGACCGCAGGCATGACGACGACGCCACCAGCGAGCAAATACTCCTGATCCATGAATGGCGTCGGGTCGTGTGCCTCGAACGGCAGGTTGAGGTCACCCATCAGTTCGCCCCTTCCAGTGCCGCAAGAGCATCGCGGAGTTGGTCGGCCCTGTACCTGATCCCTCGGGAGGCGGCCATGCCGTTGTGGGGCTCTATGACGCCGGCTCTCTCGAGTTCAGCGATGAGGGCGAGCGCTCCATCGAAGGGGATCCCGAGCTTGCGGTGCAGGTAGGTGGCTGAGGCGAGCTGGTGGGTCACCACGAGTTCGCAGCCGGCACGCAGGAGCGGGCCACTCAGGGTGGCGTCGTTGCCCGTCATGCGGCACCGCTCTCGCGTGCGACGAGCGACGGGAGGGCTTCATCCCAGAGGTACGGGAACGTGGCGGCGTCGTCGGCCTGGGATGCCATCTGGCCGGTCGGGTCCGGTCGACCAGCGGAGCGTCGGGCGCCGGCGTCGGCGAGTGTCCAGGTGCCGGCGTCGTCGCGTTGGTAGACGTTCCCGGTCGCGGGGTCGCACCAGAGCAGTGGTCGCGGCTCCTTGGGCTGCTGACGGACGATGCCGCCCGGGGACACGTTGACGTTGTCGCCGAGCCAGATCGCGAGGATGACGAACAGGATGATCCCTGCTGTCCAGAGGATCGAGTGCGCTGCGTCGCTCATGACTCTGCCTCCTCGGTGCCGGCGATCGTGGCGAGGATCTCGTCGTCGATCGGCGTTGGCTCGTGGCCGGCTTCGAAGGTCATTCCGAGGTAGGCCGCGACCTGGTTGACGTTGGCGTGAGTCCAGGCTTCGGTGGACTTCGCGTCGTGGTTCACGCTGTTGACCGCCCAGGTCTCGAGGTGGACCAGGTCGATCTCGATCAGGGTGCGGAGGATCCCGTAGGCCGGGCCGTCGAGGATCGCCTGCAGGTGGGCTTCGAAGCGCTCGACGTCGACCTTCTTCCGGTTCCACACACCGGTGCTCCAACGCTGCTCGTCGGCGAGGCCAGCGCGGTCGAAGTAGTAGGTCAGCGCCGCGGTGTCGAGTTGCCGCAGTCGGTAGCCCACGAGGACCTTCACGATCCGTGCGAGAGCTGGGTCGATCTTGATGCCCGGCTTGATGGAGTCGATGACCGCGTCGAGTCGCAGGTTGCGTGCGATCTCGAGCGCCGCATGGTGGGCGTCGTACTCACGCTGCAGGCGCTCTTCCTCGAGGCGCTTCGCTCGCCGCACATCGTCGAGCTGGTCGTCATGCCGGGCGACATCGGTGCAGACATAGACGATCTCGCGCCGGTGCCCGTTGTTGTCATCGATGAACGCGAGACAGCCGTCGTGATCGGACGGTTCGGCCGAGAACGTCTGACCCAGTGGCGTCATGCCGTCGTCGGCGTCGTTGAGGTTGTACCGGCTCTTGGTCGCCGGCATCCTTCGCTGCTCGATGCCCTGGGCCTTCAGGTCGGCGCCGAGCTTGTCTGCCTCTGCGCCGAGCTTGACCCGTTCCCGTGCCTGGGCGAGTTCGAACTTCACGCTCGAGTAGCCGCCGTTGATGGTGCGGGCGACTCTGGCCTGCTCTGCAGCGGGGAGGTCGGCGATCGCCGCGGCGTCCTCGAGGTTGAGTTGTCCCTTGTCGACCTTGGTCTTGATGCCGTCGTCGAGCTTGAGGAGCTTGAGTCGCTTGTTGATGGTCTCCGCGGTGTGGCCGGACATCTTGGCGATCGCTCCAGGCTTCCACCCGTAGTCGAACTTCAGCTGGCCGTACCCTTCGGCTTCCTCGAGCGCGGTGAGGTCGGTGCGGCGCCCGTTCTCGACGAGCATCGCGGCGATCTGGTCGCCCTCGTTCGTGAGGTCGTGACGGATGATCACCGGCGCATGGGTGAAGCCGGCCTTCTTGAGTCCGTCGAGGCGTCGGTGTCCGGCGATCAGGAGGTACGTCTGGTTGGCGAGCGAAGGTGCCGCCGCGCCGAATGGCTTGCCGTCCTGGGTGGTGCCGTGGGGTACGACGACCAGGGGCTGCAGGAGTCCCTGCGATTCGATGGAGGCCACCAGCTCGTCGTCAGCGACGGCCTTGCGGCGGATGTTCTTCGGGTGAGGCTTGATCAGGCCCAAGAGGACGTTCGCGTCGTACTCCGACCGCTGCGCCATGTTGGTCTCTGCCGGGATCTCGGCGGCTGTCTTGGCCATCAGGCGACCCCTGCCTTCTGGAGCTTCTTCTGAGCGGCAGCGTTCCGGTCCTTATGGGAGGCCTTGATGGCCGCCGAGCGTCGCTCGATCGATGGCAGCCAGTCAGACCCGTCGTAGGCAGCGTCGGCGACATCGCCGATGAACACGCGCGGCATGAGGATCCCGGCGAAGTCCTCGCCAAGGATCAACGCCGGCCCTGCCTTGCCACTGGCGGTGGACGTCAGCTTGAGCTGGAGCGGCTCGTGCCGGCGCACCGTGGCGCTCTTGAACGAGGCGAGGTATTCGAAGTTGAACCCCGACTGGCTACCGAGGTCGTCGCCCTGGGCGGCGATCGCCTTGGCGATCAGGGAGACGACGTCGGGGAAGTTGTCCGCCGTCATCAGCCAGTAGGTGGCCTTTGCTGATCCCAGGTCCACAAGTCCGCCGCCAGCTTCGACCGTCAGCTGGTCCTTGTGGACCGTGAGGGTGAGCATCGGGTCCGAGCCGCGCTGGCCCTGGAAGAGCTTGGTGATCGACTCGAGGACCCGTGTCGGGATCAGGGCGTGGAACTCCGGGAAGGATGCGCCCTCGGCTGCGGCGACACGCTTCAGGGCGGCACGGAATCTGTCAGTGGTCGCCGCGAAGATCCACTTGCCGTCTGTCCACACGTCGACCGCGGTCAGCACCGGCAGCATCTCGTCGACGCCCGCGCAGGGAAGTACCGGTCCGACGAGCTCCTGGAGCTGCCGCACGGTGATGGAGATCTGCATCTGCTTGTCGCGGTCGCTCATCAGCTAGCCGCCTTCCTGGCCACGCGGCGCGTCTTGCCGCTGAGGGATCGGTCACGGACCGTGGGAGTGAACTTGGGACGCCGGCGAGTGCGGCGGCCAGCGGTCTTGTAGGAGTCGCCGTTGAACGCGTACTCCACGTCCGCGCGACGCGACTTCCGGTAAAGCCAGGCTGCGATGCCGCCTGGACCGCGCGTGTAGGTCGGGTTTAGGACGCCCATCAGAGTGCGGCCTTCCAGGCGAAGATGACCGCCGCCGGTGCCGTCACGATGAGGGCGAGCCAGATGACGTAGAGGATCGAGGTGATCGCTTGGTTGATGTCGGTCTGGGAGACCTGGAACTTCTCGAATGTGAATTCGAGGTCCGGGTTGGGACTGGTCTTGGGCATGGGACTGCTCTCTCTGTTCTGGTGGCTCAGACGGTGGTGCGGAGGTTGTTGAGGGTCTGGAAGGCGTCCCAGCCGAGCCAGACCTTGACTTCGGCGTGGTGGGTGGACGCGAGGGTTGATGGCTCGGTCCCGATGCGCTTCATGACTGGGTGGCCGTCGACCCGGCGGAAGGCGAAGGAGTTCATCCGGGCGCCGACGAGGTGGCCATCGCTGGTCGGCAGCTGGTGGCGGATCGTGTTCGCGGAGAACTTCCGGCCGGAGTCGATCGCGTCCTGGATCTTCTGGTCGATGATCGCCACGACGCGGGAGTCGGCGGCGCAGGTCGCGAGCTCCATCCCCTGGTCGCGCAGGGTCGCGCCCTCGGCGGCGCTCATCGCTTGGCCTTCGATCGGGTCGAGCCGCCGGTCTCGCTGTTGCAAGCCATGCAGGCCGGCCGGATGTTGTTGCGGCGGTATGTCCCGCCTTGGCATCCCGGGATGATCCGGTCGACTGTGACGTCGTCGACGGTCAGGAGATCTCCACACCGGTAGCAGCGGCACGCGGGACGCACCTCACGCTCAGGTCCGTATGGACCGGCGACGTAGTAGACCGCGTCCTCGTCGGCCCGATAGTTCTCGACGAGCCACTCACGGCGCCGACGCCGCGAATAGGACGAGCCGCGCTGGTTGCTGTTCGAGGTGCCGCGGGTCGCCGGCCGCTCGAGCATCGCGGCGCTCACTTCGGCTCCCCGAAGGGCACATGTACGACCTTCGCCGCCGCGTCCGCCGCGTGGAGGCTGAGAGCAGTGGCCATCTGGAGTCCGAGTGGGACATGGTGACCCCAGAGGTCCGTGTCGTACCCGTCGACCTTGTCGCGGTTGCCGCATAGACAGGGCATGTCGTAGTGGCTGAGGTTCTTCGCGAGCTGCTCGGCCGCGTAGGGGCTGAGGAGGAGGACGACGTCGCCGTCGGGGGTGCGGCCCGCTCGGACGACCTGGCCGATGTGGGATCGGGCGACCAGTGGCTCGCCCTGCATCACGTCGTAGTGCGCGTTGGGGGTGTTGCTGTTCAAGGGTGGCTCCTTGGTTGTCGGGTTCGTTCTGTTGTTGGGGCGCGGCCGGCGGCGTGGCGGCAGATGATCGGCTGCCGTGTGATCCGGTGAGTGCCGGCGGCCGCGTCCCGGCTCTAGGCGGTGCGCATGAGCGCCTCCGGGGCTGGCATCTGCTTCCGGTCGCCGCGCAGCACGCGGAGGCGCTCGATCTCGGAGCGATCGAAGAAGTAGGCGCCGTTCGGTCCGGGGAGTTTCCCGGCAGGCTGCGCGATCCCGCGCTGGACCCAGCGAGCGACGGTCGCGCGGTCGACGTCGAGCGCCGCCGTCATCTCCGCGGTGCCGACCATCTCGGTCTCACTGGTAGCCATGCGGGGAACTGTTGCATTGCTGCATTCGATAGCGATGGATGTCGGGATGTTTGGGCGTGTCGCAATGCGGTATCCGTTGCGCTTCGCTACATCGGAATGCAACACTTGATGCATGACGGAAGCGACAACAGAGGGCCTTGGGGCCGATCTGCAATGGGACCTGGCCGACCGGCTGCGGAAGGCGCTCCGCGTCTCAGGCGTCGGCGTTCAGGAAATGGCTGACGAGCTGGAGGTGGAGCGGAACACTGTCGGCCGCTACATCAACGGTCGCGGAGTCCCGAACCGGGCGACGCTCGTCGTCTGGGCGCTCAAGACCGGCGTACCGATCGAGTGGCTCACAAATGCAGAGAGCCCCCGCCGTGGTGCTGGCGGAGGCTCTCTATTCCTCGTTGCGGAGCGTGGCTCCGCGATGTTGCGCGGCTGTAGGGATTCGAACCCCAGACCTTCTGATCCGTAGTCAGATGCTCTATCCAGCTGAGCTACAGCCGCATGCCGTCCGAGGACGACCGTGGAACTCTAGCGCGGAGTGCCGTACGTCCGAAATCCTCAGCACGATCGGCCAATGAAGAAGCCCCCGGCGATCACTCCCCGGGGGCTTCGCTGGCGGAGACGGAGGGATTTGAACCCTCGATGGGCTTTTAACCCATACCTCATTAGCAGTGAAGCGCACTCGACCGGACTATGCGACGTCTCCATACAGCCCGCACAGACTACTAACGTCCCAGCGACTGCGGCGAATCAGGGCTGAAGTCTGGGCTCCGTGGCCCGCAGGTGCTCGCGCACATCGCGTACGAACTGCTCCCGATCGGCATCCAGCACCTCGACCGGGATGAGTGTGACACCACCGTCGTTCAGGGTGAGTTCGAGGCAGGGGATCCCCTTCGGCTCGGTCGCGGCGAGGCCGGCGACGTCGGTCCAGGCAGCGGAGCGTACGCCGGCCCCTCGGACGAACCGGACCCGATAACCGACCTCGTCGAGCCTCACGAACCAGACGGTCTTCACCGCCCAGGCGGCCAGCGCAGCGAACGCGGCGATGTAGATCAGGACCAGGATGACCAGCACCCATTCCGGTGCGCCGATGACCGTCAGCACGACCGTCGCGACGATCACCAACAGGGCCAGCACGAGGATGCCGGTGCCCAGGAGGCGGGCGATCAGGGCGCGATGCGGACGGTAGATCTGGGGGGCGCTGCTCACCGGGGCATTCTCCCGCATGCAAACAACCAGTTAGCACACCCTCTTGCCGGATGGCGTGACCTGACTCACACTGGCCGAATGGATCCGACTCGGGAGATCGTCGCGCTCACCGCGGCCCTCCGTGCGCTGGAGGCTGCGATCGCGCCGCCGCGACCCGGCTCGTCCCTCGGCAACTGGCGATGGAGCGTACGTCAGAGGCTCGGCGGCGTACGCGAGGCAGTGGTCAACGGGGCGCCCGCCGGGAGTTCGGACACGCCATCCGCCCACACCGCTCTGCGCGAGCGCGGGGCTCTCCTGACCCGCGCCTCGGACCTGGCCGACGGAGTCCTTGATCGAGCCGACATCGAGGACGTACGCACCGATCTGCGTCGGTTGATGGCAGACGCATCCCGTTACGTCCGCCTGTTGCAGGATGTCGCAGCCGAATCCCGGGCTGCCACCGCTGCCGGATAGGCTGAGGCGTCGCGGTCCTGCCGCGGCGTGGAGGGTTGCCGGAGCGGCCTATCGGAACCGCCTTGAAAGCGGTCGTGGGGAGACCCACCGGGGGTTCAAATCCCTCACCCTCTGCCACGAACTCGATCTCAGGATCGCGTCCCGGCGAAGGTCGCCACCGGAGTCCCCCGTACGCCCAGGCCCGCAACGACGAAGACCGAACCATCGAGGGAGTCCTCGCCGATCTCCAGTCCCTCCGACGCACTGGTGACACAGAGTTCGCTGAGGTCCGGCCCGACGAAGGCGCATGAACTCGTCTGGAGCACCGGCATCGCTACTCGGCGCAGCACCTCACCCGTGGGGCTGACCCTGATCACGGCACCGCCGCCCCACATCGCAATCCAGACAGCGCCGTCGGCATCAACGGCCAACCCGTCCGGGTAGCCATCGCGCTCCACGTCGAAGCGAGCGACGACGCGACGACCGCCGACGGATCCGTCCGCCGCCGTGAAGGCGTAGGCGTAGAGCGCGAGGTCCTGAGTGTCGATCAGGTACATCGTCGAGGCATCGGGGCTCCACCCGATGCCGTTCGGCTGGGTGAGCCCGTCGAGCACCGTACGGTGCGTCCAGTCCGCCTCCAGACAGTGCAGCGCGCCAGCGCCAGGAGCGAAGTCCTCAGCGCAACTTCCTGCCCAGAACCGGCCGGTCGGATCGCACTTGGCGTCGTTCATCCGGATCCCTTCGGGAAGGAACCCGCTGACCGTGTCGAGGACACCGTCGACGATCGTCGCGAAGCCCTCCCGCGTCGCCGCGACATGGCCGCCGCCCGCCATCGGCACCGCAGCACCCACCCAGGTGGGCACCGTCGACGTGGACGTGGCACCTGCCTCGAGATCACTGACGTGCACCTGCCCGCCCAGGATGTCCACCCAGTGCAGTTGGCCTTCGCGCCAGACCGGTCCTTCACCCACTCGAGCGTGGGATCGGACCACGGTCGTGATGGTGAGGTCGCCCGACATGACTCACTCCTTCTCGGGAAGCGCGGCCGCGATCCTGGCGAGCAGACCGCCATCGACCCGGACGTCGGAACCCGTGATGAAACTCGCCCGGGAACCAGAGAGGAAGGCGATCACCTCGCCGACCTCATCGATGGACGCGACTCGTCCCAGCGCATGCGCAGTGCCCCAGTTCGCGATCGTGCGCTCGACGCCCTCAGGCGTACCGTCGCTCCACTCGGCTGCGGAGTGGCGCAGCATCGGGGTGTCGACCGACCCGGGGCTGACCGTGTTGACCCGGACGCCGTAGGCAGCTTCATCGATCGCCATCGCCCGCCCCATGGAGTGCAGCGCACCTTTGCTCGTCGTGTACGCGACGACGTTGGCCTGCGAGGCCGAGCCCTGGACGGAGGCGACGATGACGACACTTCCTCCGGGGCTTTGTCTGATCACGGGAAGTGCGGCGTTCGCGGCGAGGAAGACACCCTTGGTGTTGACGTCCAGCACCTCGTCCCACAGCGCTTCCGTCGTACTCACCGCATCGCCGTAGCGCTGGATGCCCGCACTGGTCACGAGGACGTCGAGTCGCCCGAAGGCAGCGACCGTCGCAGCAACCGCGTCGATCGAGGTCTGTGCCACATCGATGGGCCCGGCGACGGCGATCGCCCGTCCACCGAGAGCCCGGATGCCGGCGGCGACACCTTCAGCCTCCGCCAGGTCGCGCCCGTGGACCGCCACCGCAGCTCCGTGTCGTGCAAGGGCGTACGAGGCCCCCTCGCCGATCCCGCTGGAACCGCCGGTCACCAGCGCAACGCAGCCGTCGAGCTCACTCATCAGGAGACCTCCTCCGCGTGGTGTCCGGCCGCGGGGTGGCAGCCGTACGCGGCCTGATGCAGACCGCGGATATAGCCGAGCGCGAACAGGCGACCGAGGGTCTCGTAGCCGGGCCGCGCATTCGACTCGCCCTCCATGGTGGGGACGTGGTCGGGTCGCATCGGCCCCGCGAAGCCCGCCCCGGCGTAGGCCTTCATGCAGGACGGGAGATCGGTCTGACCCTCGTCGTGGAAGGTCTCGCGGAAGTCGTCCAAGGTGCCGCGTACGTCGCGGAAGTGGACGAAGGCGATGTGCTCCGGTGCCAGTTCGGTGATCAGGTCCGGCAACGACGTCTGGCCCGAGATGACCTCCTCCATCAACGCCCAGTTGCCCTGACAGAACGTGATGCCGTTGCTCGGCGAGGGATGCAGCGCCAGCAACTTCCGGTAGGCATCGACCGTCCCCATGATGCGGGGAAGGTTGCGGTCGAGCTGGCGACTCGGCGGCCGTGGCGGGTCGTCCGGATGCAGTCCAAGGCGTACGCCAGCCGCCTCGGCCTCCGGGATGACCGCGTCGAGGAAGTACTTCAGCGCCGACCACAGCTGGTCCGACGTGACCTCACCCGGCGCGACGAACGGGGGCAGAGCCTCTGAATCCGCGAGCCGGAACCCCGAGACCAGAGCACCGCCGCGTGCGGGAATCGAGACGTCGGTGCGTCCCCAGGTCCTGATCGCCATCCAGTTGTAGCAAAGCGTCGGGATCTCCAGCCGGCCCATGGCGCGGATCTGCTCGATCACGCTCTCGATCTCCTGGTCGCGGCCCGGGAGGCCGAGCCGCGCGTTGTCCATCGGCGCGGTGTCCTCGAGCCCAATCAGCTTGAAGCCGTGCTCGGCGAACAACGCCTTGTCACGCCTGATCGCTTCGAAACTCCAGGGGGCAGGCCCACTCCCAGCGGCGCCGAAGTCCTGGGCGCCGACCGCGGCGAACATCCGCTGGTCCTGTTCCGCGCCGTTGAGCAGACCGACAACCGTGTCGACACCGCACTGTTTGAGCAGCGGCCACCACGCCTCTGGGCGCGGGGGAAGCATTTCGCTCAGCTGAACCATCGTCCGTCTCCTAGATCCGTGACATCACAGCACGCCGTGGCGCGCGAACGCCTCGGTCGCTGACATTCCGCGTTCGATCGCCGCACGTACGACGTTCTCCGTACTGGCCTTCTCCATGGCTCGCTCGATGACTTCCGCCTCGATGCTCTTCGGAACCACGAGCACGCCATCGATGTCCCCCACCACGAGGTCCCCCGGCGTCACGCGTACCTCGCCGACCTCGATCGGCACCCGGAAGTCGAGGACCACGGTACGAACGCTCGAGTCGAGTGCGTACGCGCCGGCACTGAAGACGGGGAATCCCTGGCCGAGCACCTTGGCTGCGTCGCGGTGGTACCCGTTCACGACGGCACCGACGGCACCGCGCTTCTGGGCGGTCGCGGTGAGGATCTCGCCCCACATCGCCGCCGGCTGGGCGCCGCCTCGGGCCAGGTAGACCTCGCCGGGTCGCAGATCGTCCAGCGCCTCGGTGAGAAGCCCGAAGGGCTTCGTCTGGGGGCCGTACACGTCGGCCACCAGCACGGGCATCGCGCGGCCTGCGACCCGCATCTCCGGGCGCAACGGGCGGATGCTCGGGGGCAGGAACTGGTGGTAGTAGCCCATCGTGTCCATGACATCGCCGATGACGGCTGTGTACAAGCGGTCGTTGATCGTGCTGAACAGCACCTCGTCAGGAGTACTCATGAACGCTTCGCCACCCGGTTCGCACGGACCACGTTGATCAGGACAGCAACCAGGACGACGACACCCAGGACGACCGGTTGCGCATTCGGGTTGATGCCCCTCAGCACCATCCCGTCGTTGAGCATCGCCACGAAGATCACGCCCATGAACGTCCCGGTGATCGTCCCCTTGCCGCCGGCCAACGAGCAGCCGCCGATGATCGCCGCGGAGATGGCGCTGAACTCGAGACCGACACCGATCGTGGGTGTGCCGGACGAGAGTTGGGCGGTCTGGAGCATGCCCGTGAGAGCTGCGGTGAATCCGCACATGACCAGGACGAGGACGCGGATACGTCGTACGCGAATGCCGGACATCTCGGCGGACCGGGCGTTACCGCCGACTGCGTACACGGACCGCCCGAGCACCGTGTAGCGGGCAAGGAAGCCGAACACGATGAAGGCGACCACGAAGTAGACGGCGGCAATCGGGATCTTGCCGAAGACGTGTCCGGTCCCCCAGTAGAAGAAGTGGCCGTTGATCGGGATGGAGTAGTTGTTGGTGATCAGCTGAGCCGCGCCGCGCAGTGCCATGTAGAGCGCGAGCGTGATGATGAATGTCGGGACCTCGAACTTCGAGCGGATCCAGCCGGCGACGGCTCCCAGCGCCATCGCCTCGGCCATGACTGCCAGGCAGGCCAGCCACAGTGGCCAGCCGTGGTTGCCGATCAGTACGCCGAGGAGCGCCGATGTCAGCGCCGTTTGTGACCCGACCGAGATGTCGATCTCGCCGGCCACGATGACCAGGGTCATCGCCAGCGCGATGATCCCGAAGAACGCGGCCTGTTGAAGGACGTTCAGCAGATTCGACTGCGTCAGGAAGTAGGGCGCGTACGCCGTCAGCCAGAAGAAGACGGCCGCGACCACGACGAGCAGCCCGAAACTCTCCCATTCGACGAGTCGACGGAGGGCAGATGCGGCTCGGGTGGCCGCGGTGGTTGGCGGTTGGGCTGCGTCAGTCAGCATGGGTGGCTCCTGCGATGGATAGAGAAAGAAGATTTTCGGCGGACGCATCGGCGCCCAGAACCTCGGCGGTGACGCGGCCCTCGCGAATGACGAGGACCCGGTCGCACACCTCGCCGAGTTCCTCGAGTTCCGAGGAGACGAATACGACCCCGACCCCTTGGACCGCGAGGTTTCGGACGAGTTCATAGATCTGTGCCTTGGCGTGGAGATCGACCCCGCGAGTCGGTTCATCCAGAAGGAGGACCTTCGGATGGCTGGCCAGCAGGCGTCCGATGACGGCCTTCTGCTGGTTCCCGCCGGAGAGCTTCGCGATGAGCTTGTGTGATGTGGAGGTGGCGATGCTGAAGGCGGCAATGGATTCGTCCACGATGGCGCGCTCACGTCGCAGTCTGAGAAGTCCGGCCGGCAGCGTGCGACCGCGAGCCGAGAGCAACAAGTTCTCCCCGACCGACAGGGGCGCGATGATGCCGGCGCCCTTGCGGTCCTCAGGGGTCATGCCGATTCCCAGGCTCAGCATTCGTGCCGGTTGACGTCGGGTGAGCTTGCGGCCCGAAAGCACCACCGTCCCCGTGGCCCGCCGGGCTCCGTAGATGGCTTCGAGGATCTCCGACCGGCCCGACCCGAGCACCCCGGCGAGGCCCAGGACCTCACCGGCGCGCACGTCGAACGATGCTCTGCCGGTGTGATTCCCACCCTCCGGCACGAGGTCACGGACCTCGAGCAGTACCTCGTCGGACGAGGCCGACACGTTCGCGGCACGACGATGGCCCAGTTCGTCACCGGCGATCAGAGCCGCCACCCGCTCCGGGGAGGCATCGCTGCTCGCCAGCGTCGCGACCTCCTGACCATCACGAAGCACGGTCAGACTGTCCGCGACCCGCGGGATCTCCTGCATGCGGTGCGAGACGTAGATGACGGCAATGCCATCACCCGCCAGCCTGCGCACCAGACCGATGAGCTCGTCGACCTCTTTGGCGTTCAGGGCCGAGGTGGGTTCATCGAGGATGAGAAGGCGGGCGTCCTGAGCCACGGCCTTGGCGATCTCGACCAATTGCTGCTGCGCGAGGCTGAGTTTCGACGCCTCACGCCACAAGGGCAGGTCGATCCCGAGTCGAGCCAGGGCTGTCTCGGCCCGTCGAGCCATGGCGGCTCGATCGACCATGATGCCCTTGCGCGTCCACTGACCCAGACTGATGTTCTCGGCGACCGACAGGTTCGGGGCGAGTGACAGCTCCTGGTGGACAACGCTGACTCCGCCGTCGCGCGCCGCCCCGGGCGAGTGCCACGCGACCTTCTCCCCAGCCAGCCAGATCTCGCCACTGGTCGGTCGCTCACCGCCGGAGACCAGATTGACCAGGGTGGACTTTCCGGCACCGTTCTTGCCGAGCAGGGCTCGTACTTCACCGAACTGCACCGTGAAGTCGATGCCGCGCAGCGCCTGCACTTCGCCGTAGCTCTTGTGCAGTTGCTTGAGTTCGAGCGCTACCGGAGAGGCACTCATGTCGCACGTAGCTCCTTGATCGAAATCTGACGTTGGGTGCCGGGTGGGCGCCGGCGAGGAGGATGCCCGCGCCCACCCGACGAGAGGGTCACTTACCCAGGTACTTGTTCACCGGAGCGGGGTCCGCGCGGGTGTACGTGATACCGGGAAGGTCAACCTCGAACGGGGTGTTGGCGGTGCCGGCGACTGCGTTCGACGCCATCTCGAAGGCCTTGGTCGCCGTCCCGACGGAGTCCTGACCAGTCGTCGCCTGCAGGAGGTTGTTGCTCGCCAGGACTTCCTGAGCCAACTGCTTGCTGATGTCGGTGCCGAAGACCGGGATCTGCTTGCCGCTGTTGACCTCGGATGCAACCCAACCTTCGGTGCCGCCCTCATTGGCCGACCAGACGAGGTTGATGTTCGGGTTGCCCGCAAGGATGTTCGTCGCCACCGGCGTGGCCTTGTCCACGAGGAATCCGGACTGGTCGGACACGTAGTCCGCCTGAACGCCGGCAGCAGCGAGGGCAGCCTTGAAACCTGCCTTGCGCAGCTTGCACACCGCAGCCACATCACAGTTGAGGATCGCGATCGTCGCCTTGCCGCCGAGCTTTGCCTTGATGTAGTCAGCGGCAACCTTTCCGGTTCCGGTACCCAGCGCGGTGTTGTCCGACTGGACGACGCCCTTGACCACCACGTTGCTGGCGGCGTCGCCCGTGCAGTTGCCGTAACAGATCAACGGAATCCCGGCCGCAGCGATCGACTTCATCGTGGCCACCGAGCCAGCAGTCGGGTCGACCGGCTGCATGATGATCGCTTTGACGCCGCGCTGGATCAAGGTCTGGACGTTGGAGGCTTCGGTGCCCGCGTCGCCGTTGCTCGTGACGGCGATGACCGAATCGCCAGCCGCAGACGCCTGAGCCTCAACGGTCTTCTGAATACTCTGGAAGTAGTCGTCGCTCTGCAGCATGACGAGGCCGATCGTTGCGCCACCACCATGGGAGCCCGTGCTCCCCGAGCCCGAGGGTCCCGACGTCGAGCCGCACGCGGCAAGTGTTGCGGCCGAGGCCACGAGGCCGACCAGTGCCGTGAACTTCTTCATCAACTGTCTGCTCCTTCCGAACCTGGGCGAGTTTCGCACCGAGTCGACCGATTTGCCGGGCAGTCGGGGCGTACGCCGCTAGTTCTATTTGTCCTACGATTGGGACAAAACTAGTCCTGATTCCGCTAGTGTCAAGCGTCACACCAAAAAATGCTCGAAAAGGGGGCGGAGTGAGCGAACGTCTGAGCAAGGAAGTTGCCGATGCACTGCTCGCGCGCATCTCGACGGGTGAGTTCCCCCCGGGCTCACGGCTTCCCTCCGAGCAGGAACTCATGGCCGAATACACGGTCGGACGCAACACTGTGCGAGAGGCCATGCAGGGTCTCCGGGCCTTGGGCCTCGTCGAGATCAGACCCCGCCTGGGTGCGCGCGTGCTCGATGGAAGCGCCGAGAACGCCCTTGCGAGCTCGGCTCTCGCGATCACACTCGGGAGCCAAACTCTCCGCGAGTTGTACGACGTACGTCTGATGCTGGAACCGTCAGCCGCAGCTCTCGCCGCAACCCACCGGACCGACGCGGAACTCGTCGCGATCAAGCGTGCCCACGCCCACTTCCGTCTTGCGCACGAGAGCAAGCAGCCGATCTGGCAGGCGGATCTTGAGTTTCACGACGCCGTGGCCGTGGCGAGCCACAACTCGGTCCTGCCGCGGATCCTCGCGCCGATGCAGGACCTCCTCATCAACTCACGCATCGCCACCGGGGCGATCCCAGCCGCAGCTCAACGGGCGCTTCATGAGCACGGCGTCATAGCCGACGCGATCGAGGCCAGGGACAGCCGAGCAGCCCGCCGCGCCATGACCACGCACATCCGGTCGGCGATCTGGGCGCTGGGTCAGATCCAGGCGTAACCGCCGAAGCGCTGAACGTCGTCACGTAGAGCGGTGTCAGCCGGTCACGCTGGGCAGGCCCGTCTCGATGTGTCCGACGAATCGTCGCGACCAGGTCGAATCGACGTCGACTGTCGCGGTCAGGTCGTACCAGCCATCGGTGTAGGCGACGGCGTTCCAATAGTCGGATGTGGTCGTACCGGCGGGGATCGTGTAGGTCCACGGACCATCACTGCGGTAGTTGCCGGCCGCGACGGTGACGGTGACGCTCTGGTTGGAGTTGTTTGCCATGTCGAGCCAGATCGCCAGTTTGCCGGTGCTCGGGGCGGTCGCAATGCGGGTCGCCACTTCGACGTTCTTGCTGGCGCTGGTGGCGTTGCCGGTGAGCCGTCGCAAGAAGCGGTTGGGGCCGACGACGGTGAAATCGTAGGGGCCGTTTCCGTACCCGGCCCCGACGTTGAAGAAGTCCGTGGTCGTCGTGCCCGCGGGGACGGTGTACTGCCAGGGACCACCGGACCGGAACGCGTTTGCGTACACGGCGAAGTGTGCTGCGTTGGTGCCTGATGCACCGCTGTTCGTCATGGCGATGTTGAGCTGGATCGTGCTGCCGGAGTAGTACCACGACGAGACGTCCGCGTTCAGCTGGTACGGCAACGGGCGCGCCTTGCGGGTGCCCGATTCCTGGGTTGGTTGGGCGTTGGTGGTCGGCGACGGATTCGGCAACGGGTTGCAGGTCGCCCCGCTGACGGCCGCCCCGGGGGTAGGTAGCGTCGGGAGCCCTGTCACTGGACTGGTGAAGTCGAAGGCCGAGGTCAGGTCCCCCGAGACCGACCGCCTCCAGGCGCTGATGTTCGGGCAGGTGGCCGGCGTGCCGATGGCCGCGGTCCATTTTTCGAGGAACTGGATCACCGAGGTGTGGTCGAACACCTGGGAGTCCACCCAGCCACCGCGACTCCACGGCGAGATCACCATCATCGGGACCCGGAAGCCGAGGCCCACGGGCGTTCCGTTCATGAACTCGTCAGCCTGGCCGCCCGAGGGCACCGGCGGAGGAACATGGTCGAAGAAGCCGTCGTTCTCGTCGTAGTTGATCAGCAGCACGGTGCTGTTGAGCACCGCCGGGTTGGCGGCGAGCGCCTGCAGCAGACCCGAGATGAACCGCTCACCGTTGACCGGCGGACCGATCGGGTGCTCGGACGTGATCTGATCGGTGACCACCCACGACACCTGCGGAAGCGTGTTGTTGGTGACGTCGGCCTGGATGGCCGAAAGGATGTCGGTCGGCGTGACACCGCTGGTGGCCGGCACGCTCGACATCCCGTTGACCCACAGCGGAGACGTGTGCGAGGCATTGGCGAACTGCGTGAAGTACGCCAGAGCGTTGTCACCGAAGTTGTCGCTGGCGTTCTGGTAGACCCGCCACGAGACGCCGGCGTTCTGCAGGGTTTCGGCGTAGGTCTGCCAGCTCAGCCCGGACTCGTCGCCCCCGTCGTACGCCGGGCCACCCTGTCCGCCTCCGGCATGGATCGATCCGCTCCACAGGTAGGTGCGGTTCGGTCCCGTGGCGGTCAGGCCGGAGCAGTGGTACGCGTCGCAGATCGTGTAGTTGTCGGCAAGTGCGTAGTGGAGCGGCAGATCCGCGCGGGTCAGGTAACCCAGCGCGCCGATCTTGCCCTTCGCGGACATCCAGGAATCCATCTTGCCGTGGTTCCAGGCGGCGTGCTGGGACGACCAGCCGTGATCGATATCGCCCTGGCACTGCGCGTACAACTCACCATTGGAGGCTGCCAGCGCGAAGGGGTACTGACGCCCAGCGCCGTTCGGCTGGTTGAACACCGAGTTGCCACCAGGCAGAAGAATCGTGCTGCGGTCCGCGAAGCCGCGTACGCCGTTCAGGGAGCCGAAGTAGTGGTCAAAGCTCCGGTTCTCCTGCATCAGGATGACCACGTGCTTGACGTCGGCGATCGTCCCGGTGGCCGCGGTCGCGGACTGGGTGAGTGCCTCAACGAGCGGTCCACCCAGGGCGCCTGCCAAGGCCGCGCCGGCAGCACCGGCGAGTAGCGTACGTCGATCCACTACGTCTGACATCGTGACCACCTTGTCTGATTCGCGAGTTCCCCGGCATCGGGGCAAGTTGTATGTACAAGCGAAGTGGGTGGGGGTGGAATCGCGGTATCTGAAGCGTGAACAACAATCAAAGGTGTACAGACAACCGAGGATTCTGGCTCCGGATGCGAACGTCCGCTACTCGGCCAACGAGAGCAGCCGGGCGGCGTTGTCGTGCAGCACGCCCCGCGCCCAGTCGTCACCCAGATCCAGGCGCAGGATCGATTCGACCGCGTGCTGGTACGGGTACGGGATGTTCGGGAAATCACTGCCGAAGAGCACCTTCGGCCCCACCTCGAGCAGCCGCCCACGTTCGCCGACCGGGAAGGGCGTACGCCCCTCCGCGAAGTCGGTGAACGCCATCGTGGTGTCGAGATGGACGCCCTCGAACCGCGTGGCGAGGTCCAGGAACGGCGTGTAGTCGGGCATCCCCATGTGCGCGATCACCAGAACCAGCTGCGGGAACCGCGCGAGCAGCGCAGCCATCCCCTCCGGGCCGGTGAACCGACCCGCGGCCGGGCCGTGACCGCTGTGGATCACCACCGGGACCGACGTCTGCTGCAGCAGGTCCCACACGTCGTCGAGCAGCGGGTCGTTCGGGTCGTAGTCGCCGACCTGGACGTGCGCCTTGAACACCCGCGCCCCGTCCTCGATCGCGTCGAGGACGTACGCACCGGCACCGGGCTCCGGGTAGAACGTGGCGGACGAGATCACATCCGGATGAGCAGCGGCGAAGTCGCGGCCCCAGCCGTTGAGCCACTCAGCCATGCCCGGCTTGTGCGGATAGCTCAGCGCGGTGAAACCCATCACTCCGAACTCGCGCAGGATCGCCAGCCGACGGTCCTCCTCGAGGCGGTACGCGATCGGCCACGGTGCACCGGTGAGCGGCCCGATGCCGTCGAAATACGCCCAGACCTTGTCCAGCATCGGCTTCGGCATGAAGTGGGTGTGGACATCGATGATCCCGGGAATCGCCAGGTCGGCAGCGATCGTGTGGAGGCAGGCGGCCTCGCCGCCGTGGTCGGAGGCAGAGGTCACAGCAGCGGTTGGGTCCGGGCCGGTTCGGTGCGTACGCCGGCGGCCTCGGGATCCACATCGGCGACCCGACGGCCGGAGGATCGCCGACCGACTGAGCTCAGGACGAGGTCTACACGGATCAGGAGTACACCGATCAGCACGCCGACCACGAGTGAGTAGACGAGCTCCAGGCCGGATTCGCGCAAGCCGACGTCCGGGTTGTTGATCGTGGCGGCGAGCGTGGCTGTCGCGGCGACGCCGTACGCGCTGACCCACCATCCCTGCCCGCGACGCGACCGCATGTGCACGCCCAGCATCAGCGCCGGGATGCCGATCAGGGCCATCATCGGTCGGGGATACGCACCCAGATGCGCGCGCATCCACTGCGTACGCACCTGCATCCAGTTCACGACGTCGTGCGAGCCGTACGTCCGGAGGAATTCTGCGTACGCCAGCACCATCGCGAGCGCGAACGCGCCGCCGATCACAATGACGACACCACGACGACCGAGGCCGTGCAGGCCCGCACCGAGCCGGAACACCAACCAGAACAGTCCAACGGCCGCGATCCCGCCGACGCCCCACTTGTATTGCGCAAAACTCTCGTACCGCGGCGCAAACGCCAGCGCAGCGAAGCCGCCGATGAGCGGTACGACCAGCGCCAGCAAGGTCTCCTTGAGCGCACCGAACAGGTTGGTCGCGGGCCGGGTCACGACGATGCCGAGGATCGAGGCGATGACGGCTGTCGTGATCGAGGCTCCCGTGCGCAACGCATCCAGATCGGAGGCGATCGCGACCAGCCCGACCGCGGCGGCCAGCCCGGAGACCAGCAACTTGGGCCCGCCGGTACGCGCCGCCAGCGCCCACGTGAACGCGAGTCCGACACACGCGCCGCCGAACTCGGCGACCACGCGCGGGGTCACCATGCCGAGGGCCATCAGCCCGATGCCGACACCGAAGACCGACCACCAGGTCGCCATCTCCGACATCGGGATCTGCAGCCGAGGCGGCAGCACCGACCTGGATGCACGGCGAGAAGCGACCTGTGTCATGACGCGAGCAGAGTAGTCCTAGTGACCCGCGAACCGACGGTTCGCGAGCGACGGATTGATGGCGCGTACGTCCTCGAGTCGTTCGCGGTCGATGGTGCCGCTGACGATCGCAGCGTCCGGACCGGCCTCGGCCAGGACGTGCCCCGCGGGATCCACCACCATTGAGTGCCCGCAGTAGCGAGGTCCGGGCTGCCCGACTCCGACCACGAACACGGTGTTCTCGATGGCCCGCGCGCGCAGCAGCGTCTCCCAGTGCGTCACCTTGTCGGTGCCGGCAGTCCACGCCGCCGGGACCACGATCAGCTCGGCGCCGCGCTCGACAAGGGCTCGCGCCATCTCCGGGAATCGCAGGTCGTAGCAGGTCATCAGTCCGACAGGCAGACCATTGACGTCGATGACAGTCGGCACGATCGGGCCGTGCTGGACGGAGTCGGACTCGCGATAGCCGAACGAGTCGTAGAGATGGATCTTGCGATACTCCGTGTCTGCCGCTCCCCGGACCACCAGTGTGTTCAGCGGCCGATCGCCATCGTCGCTCGTCTCGAACATTCCGGCGATCACGGTCGCGCCACGGTCCGCCGCGACCCGGGCGACCTCGGTGGCGAAGGGTCCGTCGAGCGGTTGCGCGTACGGACTCAGATCGCTGCCGATCGAGCCGAAGTCGCGCGCGTACGCCTCCGGGAAGACGATGAGGTCGGCGTCGCGTGGGGCCAGCGCATCGAGGGCTTGCTCGTTCTCGGTGGGTTCAAGGCTGGACGCGGCCTGAACCAGCGCGATGCGTACTCGATCCCAGGCCACTCGTTCACCCTAGGGCTTGTCTGACATATCTGGCCGTAGCGAGCGGCGTTCCGGCTGTGCCGTGGGCAAGGCGGAGGAGGGAGGCGTGGCGGTGGCCACGCCGAGGGACGACAACGAAGCCGACGGCCTGGCGGGGCGGCGCGCAGCAGGCCACCGATATGTCAGACAAGCCCTAGGTCGTGGCTCCTAGGCTGACCATCATGCGCGCCGTAGCGGTGAGCCCGGCAGAGCCGGGCCAGATCCCAGGTCCCGATTCCCTTCATGTCGTCGAGCTCGACGACCCCACGCCGGCCTCGGGCGAGGTGGTCGTGGACGTCGCCGCGGCGGGACTCAACCGAGCGGACCTGCTGCAGCGGATGGGGTTCTACCCGCCGCCGCCCGGCGCCTCCGACGTCATCGGGCTCGAGTGCTCCGGGATCGTCTCGGCCGTCGGGGCCGGGGTGACCCGCTGGCAGGTGGGCGACGAGGTCTGCTGCCTGCTCGCCGGCGGAGCGTACGCATCGAAGGTGGCCGTGCCGGAAGGCCAGTGTCTGCCCGTCCCGGGCGTCTCGCTCGAGAAGGCGGCGGCACTGCCCGAGGTCGCTGCCACGGTCTGGTCGAACCTCTTCATGATCGCGCGCGTCCAGCCGCACGAGACCGTCCTGATCCACGGGGGCGCGGGCGGGGTCGGGTCGTTCGCGTTGCAACTGCTGCGGGCGCGCGGGATCCGGGTGATCGCCACGGCGTCGGCCGGCAAGCTGGACGCCTGCCGCGGCTTCGGTGCCGAGGTGGCGATCGACTACGCAGGCGACTGGGTCGCGGAGGTCCAGGCGCTCGGCGGCGCAGACGTCATCCTCGACGTGATGGGCGCTGCATACCTCGAAAAGAACCTCACTGCCCTTCGCGACGGTGGCCGCATCGTCGTGATCGGCCTCCAGGGCGGCGTACGCGGCGAGGTCGACCTCAACGCCCTGATGCGCAAGCGAGCCTCGCTGATCGGTACGACGCTGCGGTCACGCTCGGTGGAGTCCAAGTCGGAGATCTGCGCCGAGGTCGAGGCCAACGTCTGGCCGCTGGTCGCCGCCGGCGAGATCGAGGTGCCGATCGACAGTGCGTACGCCCTCGAGGACGCCGCCGCCGCGCATCGTCGGATGGAGTCCGGGTCCCACGTCGGCAAACTGATCCTCACCATGGGCGCCTCTAAGGTGGATGCATGACCGAGCAGCCGCAGGACTCGCAGATCATCGTCGGCCAGGCAGTCGAGCCGGGCGCCCTGTCGGACAGTGACGAGACCAACCTGGCGGACCTCGTGGAGCAGCCGGCGAAGGTGATGCGGATCGGCTCGATGATCCGTCAACTGCTCGAAGAGGTGAAGGCGGCTCCGCTCGACGAGGCCTCCCGCAATCGTCTGCGGGAGATCCACAAGGCGTCGATCAAAGAGCTTGAGAGCGGACTCGCGCCCGAGCTCGTCGAGGAGCTGGAGCGGCTCTCGTTGCCGTTCAACGAGCAGACGCCGTCGGACGGCGAGCTGCGGATCGCCCAGGCGCAACTCGTCGGCTGGCTCGAGGGTCTGTTCCACGGCATCCAGACCGCGATCTATGCCCAGCAGGTCGCTTCGCGGGCACAGTTCGAGCAGATGCGCCGCGGCTTGCCGACCGGCCACAGCGATCTCGAGGGTGGGCCCGACCAGGGTCCGCAAGGAGGTCTGTACCTCTGACCTCACTCACATGTGAGTGAGGTGGCGGTCATCTCTTCGAGAGTCGACCGGCGATCAGCAGCCCCAGACCCGCGGCACAGATCACCACGAGCACCACGACGAACAGCGCCCAGATGATGCTGATGATCAGCTTCGCCAGCAGGATCAGCACGCCGATCACGATCGCGATCAGTGCGTACGGCGCCCACGAGCGCGGTGCCTTGGTGGCCATGGTTCCAGCCTGCCAGACGCACCTGAGCGCGCTCAGAGCGCAAGTACTCCGGCGACTGCCGCGATCACCAACGTCGTGACGATGCCGACCCGACCCACGAACAGCAGGATGAGGGCGGTGGCCAGGACCACCCACTGCCAGGGCTCGTTGAGGGCGCGAGCCAGCGGGATCGACGAGCCGACGATGGCACCGATCGCGGCAGGACCGGCACCGGCTAGGAACGCCCGGGGTCCGCGCGCGCCACGGATCCGGTCGAACCTGGGTGCCCCGAGGAGTACGAACAGGAACGACGGCGTGAAGGCGACCACTGTCGCGAGGACTGCCCCCGGCACCCCGGCCGCGGCGTACCCGACAGCGCCGACTGTGTGGACCACCGGACCCGGGGTGATCTGACCGAGCGCGACCGCGTCGAGGAACCGCTGCGAGCTCAGCCACCCGTACTTGTCGACCGCATCCCCCCGCATCAGCGGGATGATGACGAAGCCCCCGCCGTACGACAGCGCACCGACCTTGACCGCGGTCCACAGGAGTGCCGGCAGGGTCCAGGCGTTGATCGTCCCTTGAGTACGCCGGAGGCCGTACCGGGACCACCCCAGCTCCGCAACGCCGCAGCCGAGGAGCACGACCACCACCCACGGCCCGAGCACAGCTGCGGCCACGGCGGCCGCCAGTGCGTACGCCCCCCAGCGGACACGCGACGGTGTGCGTTGCCAGGACGTGGGTGTCAGCGTCCAGCCCGCATGCAGCGCGACGGCGGCCACGGCTGCGCCGGCTCCCGCACCGGCTCCGAGGATCCAGCGGGGCGGATGACCGGAGAGGAACACCATCGACAGGGCGAGGATCACCACGAAGCCCGGGACGATGAACGCGAGTCCACCGACCAGACCACCCAGGCGCCCGCCGACCCGCCATGCCGACCAGATCGACAGCTGTGTCGAGGCCGGTCCGGGCAGCAGATTGCACACGGCGATCGCGTCCTCGAACTCAACCGCGTCGATCCACTCGTTGCGTTCGACGCACAACTCCCGCAGCAGCCGGATGTGCGCGGGAGGGCCGCCGAAGCCGACGATCCCGATGCGACCCCAGCCCAGGAGGATCTGCCGGATCGCGACCACGGGGCCAGCCTATGAGAGGCGGCGACGGCCACGAGGCCGAGCGGTACCGTTCCCGGGTGAGCAGAGCACGTACGGTCACCACCTCCGACGACCTCAAACTGAAGGTCTACGTCACCGCCGGCCCCTCGGCCGACGCCCCGACCGTCGTTCTGGTCCACGGCTACCCCGACGACCACACCGTCTGGGACGGCGTCGTCGCGGAGCTCAAGCCGCACGCCCGCGTCGTGACCTACGACGTACGCGGTGCCGGCCAGTCAGAGGTGCCGGCGAAGATTGCCGACTACCGGATGGAGCAGCTCTCCGCCGACCTGGTCGCGGTCATCGACTCGGTCAGCCCGGACGCCCCGGTCCACCTGGTCGCCCACGACTGGGGCTCGATCCAAGCCTGGGAGACCGTGACCGACCCCGATGCTCGCGACCGGCTGATCTCGTACACGAGCATCTCTGGGCCGTGCCTGGACCACGCGTCACGCTGGCTGCGCAACCCGCTCAACGCCCGCGCGAGCGTCGGTCAACTGCTGCACAGCTACTACATCGGGATCTTCCAGGTCCCGGTGGTGCCGGAGTTGATGGCGCGGATCGGTCTCATCGACAGCCTCGCGAACCTGTCATTCCGCAAGGGCCTGCCGCTGAAGATCGGCTCCGAGCGGCGCCCCGAGCAGAACGTCACCAACGGCGTGAACCTCTATCGCGCCAACTTCGTGGATGCGCTGCTCTCACCCAAGCCGCGCTCGACCACGGTGCCGGTCCAGGTCTTGGCCCCGATCCATGACCCGCACGTGACCGTGGCCCTGCAGACGCAGGCTCCGAAACCATTCGTGACGGACTTGCACACCCGCACGGTCGTCGGCAACCACTGGGTCGTCCAGCACCGGCCGGACATGATCGCGACGAAGGTCCGCGAGTTCATGGCGTACGCCGAGGGCGGCGAACTCCCGGCCACGCTGCACCACCCGACCGGCAACGGTGCGTACTCCGACCAGCGCGTGCTGGTGACGGGCGCCGACTCGGCGATCGGTCGGGTCGCGGCGCTGGCATTCGCCCGCGAGGGCGCCCGCGTCGGTCTCAGCGGGACTCATGAGGCGGCGCTGGCAGAGACCGCCGCCCTGGTCGGCGAGAACGGCACCGTTCTGGGCGATGACGTCGACGCTGACCTGGTCTCTCGAGTCAGCGAGTCATGGGGCGTACCCGACGTCGTCATCAACAACGCGGGCCGCACTCTGGCTCGAGGCTTCGCCGAGTTGATCGCCTCGTACGCCGAGGGCGGCACGATCATCAACGTCGCGCAGCCGCCGCACACCGTGCTGGAGCGTTCGACCAAGCGTCTGCGCACCGACTTCGCGCGGGACGGCGTACGCGTCGCCGTCGTGGCCGCGGACAGTCAGCCCGCGGCCACGACGGTAGAGCAGATCCTCGCGCTAGTCGGCGAGCTCCGCCCCTGACGGTACGACGACCTCCTTCTGGTGGTCGTGACTGAACTTCGACGGCCACCAGTTCCACTTGCCGAGCAGGATCACGGTCGACGGCACCAGCAAGGTCCGGACGAGGAACGTGTCCATCAGGATGCCTACGACCATGCCCACGCCGAGGTCGCGGATCTGTGACCCACCGCCGCTGCCTCCGACGACCGCGAACACGGAGAAGGTCGCCGCCAGCACAAGTCCGGCTGAGGTGACTGTCGTTCCGGTCGCGCTGAGCGCGTCACGTACGGCCTCCTTCAGCGGCTTGTGGTGCGCCTCCTCGCGGATACGGGTCATGACCAGGATGTTGTAGTCCTCGCCGAGTGCCAGCAAGAAGATGAACATCATGAACGGCAGGAAGAAGACGAGGCCGGGCTCACCGCCGATCGTCATGAACACCAGCACCGCCGTGCCGAGCGCTGCCAGGTAGGACAGGCCGACCGACACGATCAGGTAGAGCGGGGCGACCACGCTGCGCATCACGATCATCAACAGGAGGCCGATCACCACGATCGCGATCGGAACGACCTTCTTGAGGTCGTCCGAGGAGATGTGGCTGATGTCGTAGACCGCCGTCGACATGCCGATGACTCCGCTGTCAGCAGCGCCGACCTTGCCGGCCACGGCGTTGACCGCATTCCGGATCGTCGGCGTCGCGTCCAGAGCGGCCGTCTTCGACGGATCTCCAGCCGTCAGGTTCGCTGCGAAGAAGACGGTGTGGCCGTCCGCGCTGATCGAGTGCGCCAGCGCCTTGCGGAGGCTGTCCTCCACGACAGGGGTCAATCCGGGGATCGGAGTGCCAGCCTTGAGGAGCGGCAGTACGGCCGGGCTGAGCTGCTTCGCGCCGAGGTCGAGCGGGCTACTCACCGAAGTGAAGGCTTCGGTGTGAGCTGCCAGTGCGTCCTTCGCGTCCTTGATGACCGAGCCATCGGTCCAGACGTCCTGTTTGAACACCATGATGACCGTGGTCTGGTCGCCCGTACGACCCTGGAAGTACTGCTTCTGAAGCGCCTCGCCGACAGCCGAGTCGGTACCCGTGGGAGCACTCGCACCGTCGCCGAAACCGGAGGCCTTGAAGCCGAACGTGAACGATGCGAGTGCACTGAAGAGCACGACTCCCACGAGGAGGACGGGCACCGGCTTCTGGACCACCGCCGCCGAGATGCGGCCCCACGAGATCTTCGGTCCGCGGCCACCGATCTTGGCGCCGATCACGTCGAGGAGCCACCAGATCAAGCTCATCACGAACAGGGCGAGCGCGACGCCGGCAGGAATGCCGAGGATCACGCTGAAGAGCGTCCGCACCCAGCCGGATGGAACGACGGCACCAGCAACTCCGGAGAGCAGGCCGGCGACAACGCCGACTGCGAGGAAGATCAAGCGGTGCTTCCAGGTACGCGGACGCCAGAAGGCGCTCGGGCCCAGGATGGCCAACAGCGCCGGCGTCAGCGTCAGACCGGCCAGCAGCATCAAGACGATGCCGATGGCGAGAGGGGCGCCGAGCGTCTTGTACATACCGAAGCTGGCCACGAGCAGTGACAGCAACGCCGCGATGACCGTGCCAGCGGAGAAGGCGACGGACTCGCCGACCTTGGCAACCGAGTAGGCCACTGCGTTCCGCGGCGAGCGGCCCGCTTCGACCTCCTCGCGTACGCGGAAGACCAGGAAGAGCCCGTAGTCGGTGCCGGCCCCCAGGACGAGGACCGACATCAGGATGGTGGCCAGGGCCGACACCTTGAGGCCGTTCTCGGCGGCGACCGCGGTCACCGGCTGCGCGATGATCGCGACAGCGGCGGCCGGCAGCAGGGTCACGAACGGAGCGAGGATCGACCGGTAGATCAGGAAGAGGATCAGCAGGATCAGCACGAACGAGAAGATTTCGATCTGCGTGTTGTTGTTGCCCGACTTGGCTGCGTTGTCGACCTCATCCGCGATCGCACCGATCACGTGGGCCTCGAAGCCGCTGTCATGAGGAGTGACACTGCTGTTCTCGGTCGCCGTGATCGACGATCGCAGCGCTTTCACCAGGGTCTCGTAGTCCTTCTGCGAACTCGGACCGTTCTTGATGCCGGTGACCTGCACGTTGATGATCTGTGCGTTCGCGTTGCCGCCGGGCGCGATCACCGCGTCCGTGACCTTGTCGATCTTCGACACCTTGGCGATCAGCGCAGCGATTGCGGCGTTGTCCTTCGCGGTGAGGCCGTTCTTGTTCGCGACGATGATCGGGATGCTCTGCGTGTTCTTCGGCTGCAGCACCTCGGACAACTTGATCGCGTGCTGGCTCGGAGCCTTGTCAGGCAGGAACGAGCTGTTGTCGCTCTGGCTCACACTGGTGAGCGAGTGGCCGTTGATCATCGCGAAGATCGCGCCGGTGAGGGCAGCGATCCAGAACGCCACGATGGCCCACCGGAACCTCACGGAGAACTCGCCGATCCAGGCAAAGAACTTGTGCATGTACGTCTCCTCCACGTCGCGGCAGAATCCCGCGTCCGGTCGAGCCTAAGTGAGCGTCCGCTCACTCTTCCATGACAGGTGTCACGAGTCGCCTGTGCCGCATGACACTCCACCATTCACAAAACATTACGTACGTATCGGATTGTTGTTATCGTAGGAGATGTGACCGTGACCTCCGCGCCCCGGCGTACGCAGCACGAGCGCCGCGACGCCAGCCGCACCGCGCTCATCGGCGCGACGCTCGAGCTCCTCGACGAGGTCGGGTACGCAAACCTGTCAGTCGCCGACATCTGCGAACGCGCGGGCCGTTCGGTCGGCACTCATCTGCACCATTTCGGCACCAAGTCTGCGCTCGTCGCTGCGGCGGTCGACCATCTCGCGGACGTGCGGATCACGGCGATGCGCGCAGAACTCGTCGAGCACCCCCGTTCGGGCCTCGACGCTGCCCTCGACATCGGCTGGTCCTTCTATCGCGGCCCGACGTTCCTGGTCGCCCTCGAGCTGTGGAATGCAGCGCGTACGGACCCCGAACTGCGCGACCACCTGCTGCGCGTCGAGGAGAACATCGACCGCGAGGCCCTGGCCCTCATGTCCGAGCTCGCCTCCGGCGCGGTCGGCGAGGAGGATATCCGCGGCACCCGATTCGCGGTCGCGTCGATGCGCGGCCTGGCGATGCGGCGCGCGCTCTACGGCGACACCGGCATCGACTACGCCTGGACCCAGATGAAGCCCCTCCTCCTGAAGGCACTCTCATGACCACCTCCCACGAGCTCAACGAGCGCATCGTCGCTGCCCACGCGGCCCTCACGGACGAGGCTCGCGCGGACAAGATCGCCAAGCAGCACGAACGCGACAAATGGACCGCTCGCGAGCGGATCGCGTACCTCACCGGCGGCTGCTTCACCGAGTTCGGTGGCCTCGCCGGCCCGGGACCGAGCCAGAACGGCGCACCGCCGCTGGTCGCGCCGGCCGACGGCATCGTCACCGGGATCGGGTACGTCGACGGCCGCCCGGTCGCGATCGCAGCGTTCGACTTCACCGTGCTCGGCGGCAGCCAGGGTGCCGCAGGCAACGCCAAACTCGGCCGGATGGCCGAGCGGGCGCTGATCGACCGGATCCCGTTCATCGCAATCATGGACGGCGGCGGACACCGGATGCAGGAGGCGCTCGACTCCCGTCTGGCCGCTCCGGGCGCGCCCGTATTCATCCAACTCGGCGACCTCAACGGCTATGTCCCCACGATCGCGGCGTTCCTCGGCCCCGGCTTCGGCGCCCCGGCCAACATGGCGGCCGGCTGCGACTTCGTCGTCATCCGGCGCAAGGCGGCCCACATCGGAATGTCCTCGGACATCCTGGTCAAGGCCGGCACCGGACTCGACGTCACCAACGACGAACTCGGGGACGCCGACCTCCAGGCCTCCCGCGGCATCGTCGACCTGGTCGTGGACGAGGAGCAGGAGGCGCTCGACGCGATCCGCCTCTACCTCTCCTACCTGCCGTCATGGTGCGACGGCGACCCGAACACCGCAGTCGGACCCTTCGTCCTCGGCGGGACGGCAGAGGAGATCGACACGATCGTCCCGGCCAACACGCGCGAGGCGTACGACGTCCGGGACGTCATCGAAGGCCTGTGTGACGACGAGACCGTCTTCGAGATCAAGCCCGACTGGGCGCGGAACATGGTCACTGCCTTCGGCCGCGTCGAGGGTCGCGCCGTCGGCTTCGTCGCCAACCAGCCCCAGTTCAGCGCGGGCGCCATCGACGTCTTCGCGTGCGAGAAGGCCGCCCACTTCATCGCCATCTGCGACACCTTCGGGCTTCCGATCGTCAACCTGATCGACATGCCCGGCTTCCTCGTCGGCCCGGAGGCCGAGGCCACCGGCCTTGCCCGCCGCAGCGGCCGGCTCGCGTACGAACTGTCAATCGCGACGGTGCCGCTGATCGTGATCACGATGCGCAAGGCGTACGGCGCCGCGTACGTCGTCATGGGCGGTGGACGGTCGCTGGGGGCGACCCTCTCCCTGGCGTGGCCGACGGCCGAGATCTGCGCGATCCCGGTCGAGAGCGCGGTCGATCTGGCGTTCCGTAGTGACTGGGAGTCGGCGGCCGACCCCGCCGCACGGCGCGCAGAGCTCATCAAGCTCTTCGGCGCGAACATCGATCCGCTCATCGCCGCCGACAGCTTCGGCATCGACGACGTAGTACTCCCCTCGCACACGCGAGCGTTGATCGCCGAGACCTTGACCCGAACACCGCGACGGCGGCCGGAACGGGTGCCGGGGCGGCGCCGCACGATCTCTCCAATCTGACCGCAGTCGACACATCCGACAACTGTGCAGGATGCTGACAGCATCACTGCCAGTGACAATCGTGAGGACGATCCCGACATGAAACTCTCCAGCGCACTGATGTACGCCGGCAATCCCCGAGACGCCGCCGACCAGGTCGCCTCCCTCGAGAAGGCCGGCCTCGACACCATCTGGGTCGCCGAGGCGTACGGCTTCGACTCCCCGACTCTCATGGGGTATCTGGCCGCCAAGACCGAGACCATCGAGATCGGGTCGGCGATCCTCAACGTCTACTCGCGTACGCCCGGCGCGCTGCTGCAGACCGCGGCCGGCCTCGACAACGTCAGCGGCGGTCGCGCGATCATCGGCCTCGGCGCCTCAGGCCCGCAGGTGATCGAGGGCTTCCACGGTCTGCCGTACGCGACCCCGGTCGCGCGTACCCGCGAGGTCATCGACATCATCCGCAGCGGCATGCGTCGCGAACCCCTCACGTCGGACGGCATCTTCCACCTCCCGCTCACCAAGGAGCACGGCGGCAACGGCCTCGGCAAGGCGCTGAAGATCCTCGTCCACCCGCAGCGCTCCTCGGTCCCGCTCTACGTCGCCGCGCTCGGCGGCAAGTCCGTCGAGGGAGCGGCCGAGTACGCCGACGGCTGGCTGCCGTTCCTCTACCACCCTGAGCGCGCCTCGCAGGTGTGGGGAGATTCGCTGGCCCTCGGAGCGGCCAGGCGGCCCGACGCCCTGGCACCGCTCGAGGTCGTCGCTGGCGGCATGTGCGCGATCGGCGAAGGACCTGAGACCAAGTCGCTGCTCGACTTCGCCCGTCCCCTGGTCGCGCTGTACGTCGGCGGCATGGGCGCTCGCGGCAAGAACTTCTACAACGATCTCTTCGTCTCCTACGGGTACGAGGCCGAGGCCAAGGAGATCCAGGACCTCTACCTCGACGGCAAGAAGCGCGAGGCCGAGGCGGCCATCCCGCTGGACTTCCTCGAGGCGATGAACCTGGTCGGGCCGGAGTCGTACGTGAAGGAGCGCATCGAAGCCTTCCGGGAGAGCGGCGTCACGAACCTGCAGATCACCCCGGCTGCCGATGACGCCCCCGCGCTGGTGGCGAAGATGAAGGAACTCATCGGGGGCTGACCCCCGACGTCAATCGACGAGGGTCAGTCGTACCTTCGCGAGGTCGCCCTCGGCCAGATCGTTGGCCTTGCGTACTGCCGCCTTCACCGGGAGGACGTACGTCTTGTGTTCCTTGCTGGGGAACAAGGACGTACGCCACGTCACGCTCCCGACCGTGACCCCGACGCGTACGCTCCCGAAGCCCCGTTTGGGGCCGGAGGTCTCGTCGATCTCGTCGGCGATCTCGAACGGAACGCTGACGAAGAACCAGCTGCCACCCTCCTCCGGGCGCCAGCGCCAGAGTTCGGCTTCGAAGGCATACACGGTCGGACCCATGAGGTGATTCTGCCCAGTTGTCCGAAGAACCTGTTCTAGTCTGCGGACCATGGAGATCTCAGGCGCAAGCGCCGTCGTCACAGGTGGAGCATCGGGCATCGGCGAGGGGGTCGTACGCGCCCTCGCTGCTCGCGGGGTGAAGGTGGTCGTGGCCGACCTCAATGTGGAGAAGGGCACCGCCCTCGCGGCTGAGGTCGGCGGCGCCTTCGTCGAGGTCAACGTGACGAAGACCGAGCAGATCGAGGCGGCTGTCGAGGCCGCGGATGCGCTGGCACCGCTGCGGATCCTGGTGAACTCGGCCGGCATCGGCTGGGCGCAGCGCACCATCGGTCGCGACGGCACGTACGCCTCCGCGCACAGCCTCAAGGCGTTCCAGGACGTGATCGCGATCAACCTCGTCGGTTCGTTCGACGCGATCCGGATCGCGGCCACCGCCATGAGCCGACACGACGCTCTCGAGTCCGGCGAGCGCGGATCCATCGTCAACATGGCCAGCGTCGCGGCGTTCGACGGCCAGATCGGCCAGGCGTCGTACTCGGCCTCCAAGGGCGGCATCGTCTCAATGACACTGCCCATCGCGCGCGACCTCGCCGCCACCGGTATCCGGGTCAACACCGTCGCGCCCGGTCTGATCGACACCCCGATCTACGGAGAGGGTGAGCCGGCGGAGGCGTTCAAGGCGAACCTCGCCCAGAACGTCCTCTTCCCCAAGCGTCTCGGCAGCGCCAGTGAGCTGGCCAGCATGACCGTCGAACTGCTGACGAACTCGTTCATGAATGGCGAGGTCGTACGCGTCGACGGCGGTGCGCGGCTGCCTCCGAAGTAGGCGACGAAGGGGCCGTCGAGCCCGGGGTTCATGAATTCGTTGCCCGAATGTGTTCCCAATCACACCTTTCTACTCCAAACTGAGTCCGGCTGGTCGCAGAATGCGACCGCGGGGGATCAGTTCAGGAAGGTGCTTCAATGTCAGTTCTTCGTCCGCACAGACGCCTCAGGGTCGCAGCCGCGGTTGCGATGGTGGCGTCGGGTCTCAGCCTTGTCGCCGCTCCGGCTGCGCACGCCGACGGTCCGGGCAGCGGGACCGCCTACTCAGTGGCCCTGGGAGACTCCTACATCTCCGGTGAGGCCGGCCGCTGGGCCGGCAACGTCAGCGGCACCAACGAGCCGCCGATCGACGCCCTCGGTAGCGGCGCGTACAACGACACCCCGGACCACAGTGCGGAGACCATCACCCGGTGTCACCGCTCCGGCTCGGCCGAGATCTACCTCGACCGGACCGCTGGCGGCGGTACGTACGGCCAGAACCTCGCCTGCTCGGGGGCGACGACCGCGACCCACTGGGACAGCAAGAACAACTTCAAGCCCGGCATCGACTTCTACGATGACGGCAGCGGCCACCAGGGCCAGGCCAAGATGCTGCAGAACTTCGCGGCCGGCCACAACGTCACGATGGTCGTGCTCAGCATCGGCGGCAACGACTTCGGCTTCGCTGACATCGTCCAGAACTGTGTGACCGACTTCCTCTACTCGCCGAGTTCGTCGCCCGACTACTGCTACGACGACAACACCACGACGTCGCGGATCAACCAGACCAACGCCAACGCGATCCGCGACCGGATCCGCGACGCCCTGCTCAACATCAACACCGCCATGACCAACGCGGGCTACACCTCCTCGCAGTGGACGTTGATGTTGCAGGACTACCCCATGCCGCTGGAGCGCTCGACCGAGGCTCGCTACGGCGACTCCGGCTACACCGCGCAGAGCACCGGCGGTTGCGGGTTCTGGAAGGGCGACCTCAACTACGCGGCGAACGTGATGCTGCCGATGATCAACAACACGGTGTGGGCTGCGGCCGACGCTGCCAACCTGCCGAACCTGAAGCGGCTCTACCTCGACCACGCCATGGACAACCACCGGCTGTGTCAGCGTGGGGTCGACCTGGCGGACAACATGGGTTACAGCAGCCCGTGGCAGGACCCGCTGGCCTCGGCCAAGGAGGAGTGGATCAACCAGATCCACACGGTGTCCGCGTCCAACAGCGACTTCTTCATCCAGGAGTCCCTGCACCCGAACTACTGGGGCCAGCTGGCGCTGCGCAACTGCCTGCGCCAGGCGTGGAACAACGGCAGCCCGACCAGTGGCTGGTGCCAGCCCTCGTACGCCTGGGGCAACAACGCCGGTGGCGAGCCGAACATGACGTTCTCGAGCACGTACGCGGCGGGCTACCAGCCCCCGCACCGCCTGTTCAACATCGGTGGACCGCAATCGAGTCGTTGCATCGACGTACCCGGGAACTCCTCGTCGAGCGGATCGGTGTTGGAGTTGTACGACTGCAACGGGGGCGGCAACCAGAACTTCACCTACGACCTGACCGCACGGCAACTGCACGGCACCGGGAGCCAGACCGGCCTGTGCTTCGGGCTGCAGAACAACTCCACGGCCTGGGCCACGCGCGTGATCATGCAGAACTGTGATGCCAACAACAGCCTGCAGCGGTGGACGCTCAACGCCAGTCAGCAGATCATCAACGACGCCACGGGCGCGTGCTTCGACGCCAACGGCGGTGGCCAGTCCAACGGTACGCAGCTCCTGATCTGGGGTTGCGGCGGTACGGACAACCAGAAGTGGTGGTACGGAGAGGCCTGACCCGTTGACAGGTGGCGCCTTCAGGCGCCACCTGTCGCCAGGGCGACGAGGAGCCCTCGGGCGTCCTCGACCAATTCCGCACGACTCGGGTGGAACTCTCCGAGCACCCAGTCCTGAGCAAGTTGCAGGCCGCTGCCCACGATCGCCATGCCAAGGGTCTTCTGCTGACCTTCGGTCAGGGCGATCGTGGGCTCGGTCGCTTGAAGGACAAGCACGAGCAGATCGGCGAACTCCCGGGTCGCCGCTCGATACACGGCGTCAACCCGGGGGCTCACGCCGAGCACCTCGAAGAGGTGGACCCGGCCGGCACGCGGGTTGTCCTCAACCCAGGCGAAGAGCCCGTCAAGGGCGCCGGTGACCACCGCGAGGCCATCCGAAGCCTCCGCGACACCCTCTGCAACCCGCTGGCGCAGGTCGGCAAGGACGTGGTCGTACACCGCGACGAGCAGGTCCTCCATGGTCTCGAAGGACTCGTAGAAGTAGCGCTTCGCGAGCCCCGCTTCCGCGCAGACTGCAGCCAGCGTGGCAGCTCGGTAGCCGACGCTGCCGAAGACCTCGACGCCCGCCGCGATCATCCGCTTCCTGCGTTCAGCGGTACGCGATTCGGCAGAAACGCCCCCGTACGGCCGCGCGCCGATGACTCCCTCGCTCATGTGCGGATAGTGACACATGAACGGTTGCTCGCCCGCGGTGGCGCGGGTTGACGCAGCTACTGGCTGGCGCTGCCGGAGGTCGCGTACCGGGTTGACGTACGTCCGGACAGAGCCGATACCTCGGTGATGTCAGCGACCGCAGCGAGGAAGGCCGCCTGCCAGGTGTCCCTGGCGAACATCAGCGCAGCATGACCACTGGCGACCTCATAGACGGTCGCGTCCGGGACTGCCGCAGCCAGTTCGCGCTGATGCTGAGGCCGGATCACCCGATCCTTGGTCGTGATGACCACCGCAGTCGCGGTGTCGACGTCGGGGAGCCAGCCCGTGGAATCGAAGACGCCAAGGGCATGCAACGCACCCGAGAAGGCCCACAGACTCGTGCTGCGGAGTTCGCGTACGCACCACCCGACGATGTCCGTCACGGCCTCGTCAGCCTCGGCCTGCCGTTCCTGGTACGCCTGGACGTGACCGGCAGCGCCGCCGAGAACGGTGCGATTCAGGACGCCGAGCACCGTGAAGAAGCCGTGGTCGAGCCGGTTGTGGCTCCACTGCGCTGAGGTCGAACACAGCACGAGACCGCCGACCAGGTCCGGGTGCCGGTGCCACATCATCTGGGCGGTGGCTCCGCCCATGGAGTAGCCGGCCACGATCGCCTGCTCGATCTCCAGATGACGCAGGACCGCAGCGGCGTCGTCGGCGCAGTCCTCGAGGCTGAAGGCGTCCGACGCTGTCCCGCGACCATGCCAACGATGGTCGAGCAACACGACCCGATGGCTCTCCGCGAGGCGATGGACGACCGGGAACCAGGTCAGGTAGCCGGTGGTTCCGATGGCGTGGAACAGCAGGATGGTCGGCGCCTCGGGAGTCGGACCCGGGATGTCGACGATGTGCATCGGGCCGTACCCGGGCACCTCGAGGAGCACGGCCGGCGGCAACGAGTCGATCGTCGGCAACGACTCGACGTCCGCCGCGCTCTCCACGTACTCACGCAGCCGGGTGGCCGCGGCTCGGCCGACCACGCCGACGACCTGGCCGGCTGTGCTGCGCAGCAACTCGAACCTCATGCTGACTCCCTCGAATCGTGGTGCTCCCCGGGCATGAGTTCAGCCAGGGCGGCCGGGAAGAAACCTGCCAGTACATAGACGTCGGGAAGGAGGTCTGGACACGCGAGCAAGGAAAAATTCATCCGGTCGATGTAGGACCAGACCGTCACGTTGAGACCGACACCCTCGATCAGCGGTCCGACGCTGAAGACGTCGGAGAACATCGCGCCACCGACCTTCACCCGCTCGCGCGGGCCCGGGACGTTGGATGCGATCACGGAGAATGGGGCCGGGTGCAAGCGGGCGCCACGCAACCGCGTGTACGCACGCATGAAGGCGGCGAACGGCCCAGGCATCGCGAACTGCGACCAGTCCCCGAAGGACGACCCGAGCTGTGCGCTGATCGCCTTCGCAGCCCGCGTGGTCTCCGCGATCGTCCGGAGCCGCTCCACGGGGTCATCGATGTCGGTCGCCAGCGTGGTGAACATGTTCGAGACGTTGTTGCCGAACAGGCGCGGATCGCTGTCGCGCGGGTCGAGGCCCACCGGCACCCCCGCGGTCAGCGATGCCCGCGGGTGTTCGCCCTGATGCTCCAGCCAGCGCCGCAGCGCACCGGAGATGACCGCCAGGACGACGTCATTGAGCGTGGCCTCGCAGTCGGCCGCGTGTGCACTGCGTACATCCTTGAGAGATGCGAGCGGAAGGCTCACCGTGGCGAAGCTCCGGCGTGCGGTCAGCGGCCCGTTGAACGACACCCGTGGCGCGTCCTTGATCGGCATCGGCACCTTGCTGGTAGACGAGCGTCGGAGCTTGACCACGCCGAACAGTGCAGCAACCGTTCTACGCACCAGCCCGAGCAGCGACGGCGCCTGCCTCGCAGCGTCGCGTACGGCACCCCTCATCAGGAATCCGCGATCGGGGAGGTCCTGGCCCTCCTCGGTGTCGGTGAAAACCGCCCGCCTGATTTCCGAGGAGGAGAGATCCATGACGTTGGCGAGCAGCGCATTCGCTGCGATCCCATCGGCGAGGGCGTGGTGCAACTTGCACACGACCGCGGTCTCGCCGGTCGCCAGCCCCTCGCACAGGTGGATCTCCCACAGCGGCACGGAGCGGTCCAGCGGGACGCTCGCGATCTCGCCGATCAACTGCTCCAGATCTGCCATCGATCCGCCCCCACCGACCTGGTGGTGGAAGAAGTGGCGCGTCGGATCGATCTTGCGCTGGGTGATCATGACTGGGTGATTCAGTGCGCCCGGGATCGGTACGATCCGCCGCCTCATCGGTGGCAGTCGATCCAGCCGCGCCAGAGTGCCCGCGACCAGCCGGTCGTACGTCATCCCGCTGGATGCCTCGACGATCGCGATCTTGAGTGTGTGCATGTGGGTCGTGGGCGTCTCCATGTACAGGAACCCCGCGTCCACACCTGTCATCCGCACGATCCGCCTGCGGTCATTCGGCGTCGTCACGACACCACTCCGGGGAGCTCTCGTACGACCACCTTGCCGGAGGCGTTGCGGGGCAGTTGGTCCAGCGCGATCACGTCACGAGGCACCTTGTAGCCGGCGAGCCGGTCCCTGACGTGGGCCTTCACCGCATCAGCAGTCACGGTCACATCGTCGTGCAGGACGACGTACGCCGCCAGCCTTTGGCCGAAGGCCTCGTCGTCGACTCCGATGACCACGACCTCGCGTACCGCATCCATGTCGGCGATCGCCCGCTCGACCTCGCTGGGGTACACGTTCTCGCCGCCGCTGACGATCATGTCGTCGTCGCGACCGACCACGAAGAGACGGCCGTGGTCGTCCATCCTGCCGAGGTCTCCGGAGATCATGTAGCCATCAGCCGACGCCTTGCTGCCGCCAGACGTGTAACCGTCGAACTCGGACGCGCCGCGCACCGCAATCCGACCCACCTGTCCCGGTGCGACGACCTGGCCGTCATCGTCGAGGATGCGCAGCAGCGTGCCGGTCACCGCGCGGCCGGCGGTGTCCGGAGCCTCGGCGAGATCGGCAGGAGATGCCACCGTGATCTGACCGGCCTCGGTCGCGTTGTAGCTGTTGAAGACGACCGGGCCGAAGCGCCTGAGGAACGCGACGACAGCATCGGCACGCATCCGCGAGCCACTCGCCGAGACGAATCGGAGCGCCGGCAGCGGGTAACGATCGAGCACGTCCGGCGGGAGGTCGATGATCCGCTCCAACATCACCGGCACGACGGAGATGCCGGCTGCGCCATGCTCCTGGGCGAGAGCGAGGGTCGCTTCGGGGTCGAACCGACGACGCATCACGACCGTGCAGGTCATCGTCGCCGCGATCACGAGCTGTCCGAATCCCCAGGCGTGGAAGGTCGGCGCGGCGACAACGACCGTCTGCTCCGCCTGCCACGGGATCCGCTCGAGCATGGCGGCCAACTCCGAGGTCGACCCTCCGCTACGGCTGGCGCCCTTCGGCGTCCCCGTGGTGCCCGAGGTCAGCAGCACGATCCGGCCGGGGCGGCGTACGGGAGGGGTTTCTCCGGCATGCGCCGTGATCAGGCCCTCGACCGTCGGGGTCTCTCCGGGACCGTCGATCCACGCACGTACGAGCTTCAACTCCGGCAAGCCCGCGGCAACCGCGTCGACGACCCCCGCGAACTCGTCGTCGTAGATCAGGACGCCAGCCTGTTCGCGCCGCATGACGTCCAGCAGTTGCGGGCCGGAGAATCCGGTGTTCAGCAGCAACGCTGACGACCCCACCCGCGCGCTCGCAAGAAGCGAGTCCACGAACCCACGGTGGTTGCGACACAGAATCGCGATCGGCGCGCCGTCCTCGATCAGTCCGCTGAGTCCTGCGGCGAGGGCATCGGCCCGGTCCTGGAGTTGACGCCAGGTGAGCGACCCGAGCTCATCGATCAGCGCGACACCGTCGGGTCGCCGCGCCGCGGCCAGCGCGAAGCCGGAGGTCGCATGCGGGCCGTAGTTCCGCAGGACCTTGGCCATCTGTACGTACTTGTCGGGCCGCAGCGGCGCGAGCATGCCGCTGCGCGTCAACTGACGGGCTGCCCACAACTGCGAACGAAGGCGCCCCGGCGCACTCATCCGAGCACCGGGAATCGGCGCTCGGATGCCAACTGATCCAGAGCAACCTGCATCCGGCGCCGGATCTCGGCGTCGACCTCAGCGATGTCGGGGTCGGCCCCGAACTCCGCCATCAGGTCGATGGGCTCGAGCACCTGCGTGACGATCTTGGTCGGCAGCGGCAGGTTCGGCGGGAACGCGGCGGTCAGGCCGAAGGGGAATCCGAACGTGATCGGGAAGTACTTGCTGCGTACCAACGAATCGAGACGCAGGAGCTTCGCGATCCACTCGCCTCGACTGAGGTGGATCTGCGCCTCCTGGCCACCGATGCTGACGATCGGCACGATCGGCACGCCCGTCTCGAGCGCCGTGCGTACGTAGCCTGAGCGCCCGTTGAAGTCGATGACGTTCGCCTTCGAGGACGGGCGGTACGCGTCGTAGTCGCCGCCAGGGAACACGATGGTCACCGCGCCCGACGACAGCACCGCGTGCGCGTTGTCGCGGGTCGCGGGCACGAAGCCGCAGCGGAGCATGACCGCGCGCGCCGCGCCGGTGAACAGCAGGTCGTGTGCGAGGCAGTACAGCGGGCGTTCGCTTCCGAACTCCTCGAAGAAGGCGACCGCGAAGATCGGGACGTCCATCGCGAGCAGCCCGCCGGAGTGATTCCCGACGACGAGTGCTCCGCCGGCTGGCACCCGGCCGATGTCGCGCACCTGCGAGCGGAAGTACCGCTTCATCGGCAGGCGCAGCAGCGGCATCAACTTCGCGACGTACGCCGGGTCGCGGTGCGCGAGGATCTCGAGGTTCTCAGCGCTCGTCATGCCGACACCTCCGTACGCGGGGCGCCCTGACCGCTTGCGCAGGTTCGCCACGAGAAGGCCTGCCACCCGTTGGGGTCCTGTGAGAGTCGGTCAACGGTCGCCATCAGCGTCAGCGGACTCGCGACCATGCCGACGTGGCTGCTCACGACCTCGATGTTCTCGGCGATCGGATCCGACGAGGCGTCCACCATGCAGCCGCGCCAAGGCACGACGCCGTCGCTCTTCGACCAGACTGCGGTGGTCGGCACCGGGACGGGCTGACGGAGTTGCTCCACGATCGGCCGCGCCCGGTCCGAGATGCCGTGCTTCTCGCGGGACTTCTCGAACATCGCAGTCGCGCGCGTACGTTCGCCGTCGGGACGCCACGGTGAGCCGAGGCAGATGATCTGCCGGACGTCGTCGGGGTACGTGTGCGCGAGGTGCCTGGCGAGCACTCCTCCGAAGCTCCACCCCACCACGCTCACCGGTTGGTCGTAGCGCGTGCGCAAGTCCTCGAAGCGAGCGTGGAGACCGTCGATGAGGGTGTCGGTCAGGCCGATGTTCCGGCCCTGGCCCCACCCGTGCGCTGCGAACCCGCGGTGATCGAGGTGCGACCGGAGGCGACCGGTCATTCCATCGGTTGCGGAGAATCCCGGCAGCACAAGGACAGGGCGGCCAGAGCCGATTCCTCGACGTGGGCGGACCCGGTCGAGCGTGCTCGACGCCGCGTACTCACCGATCCAGCGCGGAAGCTCCAACAACAGCAGTGACCGCGACGGCATCGTCCCGTCGCCGCCGTGCCCGGTCTCGCCCTCAAAGTCGTACACCCCAACCCCTTTCTAGAACACGTTCTAGTTTGATAAGGATTATGAGCGGCGGAGGGCGGTTCGGCAACCGGGTGAGCGCCTGGATCTGCACCGCGTACCGGCAAGAGGCGGAACGGCGGTGAGTGGGCGGCTGAAAAGCGGGTACGGGCGGTGGTGACCGAACAATCGCAAGCACGGAGGCACACCACCATGAATGACCAGTCCAAGAACAGCACCCAACGAATCGCGGGTCGCGCCAAGGAAGCAGCGGGCGTCGTTGTTGATGACGACGACTTGAAGGCCGCGGGGCGGGCTGACCAACGCAAGGCCGACCTGAAAGACAGGATCAGTCGCCTGAAGGACAGACTCCAGGCGAGAGCCGACGAAGTCCGTTGATGTGAAGCTTGAGCGCCGCGTGACGACCGTTGCGCGGCGCCCCCAGCATCGCGCCACCCCGATCAGAGGGACGCCGTCATCGGCTACTCGTTCGGGTCCGTGTCGTCGAGAACGACGTCGCCGCGGCGCCTCGTCAGCATCAAGGTCAACGTCAGGAGCAGCCCGATGACACCTACGACGATCACGATCGTGCCGACCGTGGGGATGCTGACTCCCGCAGGCGTGTACGTGATCGCCCATCTCAGAACGGCGCCGAGAAAGATCAGGGCGAGACTTCCGCCAATACGCATGGTGATCCTCCAAGGCTGATGGACGAGGGCCGGGCACGTCTTCCTTACCCGTATCCGACGAACCTCAAACAGGCGAGCGACAGGAACTCGGGAGGTGCGGGCCGACCTGCGGGTAGGTTGGAGATGTCCTGCTACCCCGGACCCCGGTGGCGCCGTCTCGAACGAAACCGAGCCCACCATGAATCGTTGGCACGAACATCCCGGCGTCCGCCACCACAGTCAGCTCACCGTCGGCGAACGGGCCGCAGATCTGATGCGCAATGGCATGGGGTCATGGCCGTTTGTCTTTGTCTTCCTGTGCTTCATGGCCGTCTGGGCGGCCGTCAACGGCAAGCACGGCGTTGACCCCTACCCGTTCATCCTCCTGAACCTGTTCCTGTCGATGGTCGCCGGACTGCAGGGTGCGATCTTGCTGATCTCGGCCAAACGCGCCGACTCGATCAGCAGCGAGGTGGCTATTCACACCCTCGACAACACGAAGCAACTGCAGGAACTGATCGAGGCGAACACCGTGCTCACCACGACCGTCGCTGAACTTGCGACGCAGATCCACGAGCACGTGTGCGGCAACCACTCTGCTGGCTAGCGCTGAACTCAGTCGCTGATTCCCGGCGGACGCGGCGTGAGGGTTCCGTTGATCACGGCCAGAGCGACGTCGCTCAATCGTTGGTTGTTTCTGCGACTGTGGGCCCGCATCAACCTGAAGGCGTCATCAACGCTGACTCCCGACCGTGCCAACAGAACCCCCTTTGCCTGCTCGATGAGCACCCGACTGTTGAGTGCGGTCTGCAACTGCTCGGCGATGAGCTGGGACTCGCGTACCGCTCGCTCCTGAAGCAGGCCGATCGCCGCCACATCAGCGAGAGCTTGCGCAAGTGCCAGGTCGTCCTCGCTCAGGGTCGACTGGTGGAGGCAGAAGAGATTCATCGCGCCAATGACGTGGTCGCGCAAGCGCAGCGGGATCGCGTGGGTGGATCTGTAGCCAGCGAGAAGAGAGGCTTCGGTGAACCTGGGCCAGCGAGTTTCGGCCTGAGCGAGGTCGACATTGGCGATCACGTGTCCACTGTTGAAGCAGTCCAGGCAGGGACCCTCAGCACTCTGCAACTCGAAGAGTTCGAGTACTTGCGCCTGATTGCTCGTCGAGGCCGCAACTTGCAGGCGGCCGTGTTGGTCGCTGAGGATCACCCCGGCGGCGTCGGCATTGAGGAGCTCGACACTCCGCTCGGTCAGCGTGTGGAGGAAGTCCAACGCATCGAATTCATCGACCAGTGTGTCTGCGAGCTCCACGAAAACCTGCGTGATACGCCGCTCTGCGTTCATTCTGTTTGTTCCTGTCTGGACCACCCTCGGCACTGCAAGGCTGGATCCGATTCATTCATGATCCTCCGCCGAGAGCTGGAAGCGAAGGGCTCCTTCAAGCACGTCCCGTGCGACCGCGCGTAGTGATCGGTCGGCGGCGTACGCGTGAGCCTGCAACAGCAGCAATGCCTCGCTCAGGCTGACGCCCGCTTGCACAGCGACCGCGCCGGTGGCCTGGTGCACCTCGGCGTGGCTCTGAACCGACGCCCCGAGTAGCGGGTGCAATCCACCTCCAGGTGGCACCTTGCTCTGCATGCGCAACAAGACGACCGCCGCGGCATCGCCATAGGCGAGTGCGTCGCCGAGCTGCTCGTCATCAAGGGCGCCGGGAGTCGCCCGGTAGAGATCAAGGATCCCGAGCCGAATCGCTCCAATCTGGAGAGGGAAAGCAAAAATGGCAGCGATCCCAGCCTCCAGGACTGCCGGCCCGAAGCCCGGCCATCGCGTGCGTGCGGTCCCGGCGAGATCGGGTTCCATGATCGGTCGACGGCTGCGCGAGGCATCCAGGCACGGTCCCTCACCGAGTGTGAACTGCAGTTCCTCCATCAGCCTCGCCGGGCCATCTGTTGCTGCGATGACCCCCTGATGGCCGGCGTCGTTCATCAGCGCCAGCCCGACTCCGTTGACCGGCAGTGCCTCCATGCACTGATGACACAGGTGATCAGGCAGGGAGCGCGAGTCACATCCGGCGAACTCCAGCGACGCAAGGATCTGGCCGGCCGTCCTCACGACGGCACCCCGAGTGCGGCCCGGAGGCTGGCGTCGCCGTCACGGAGGCAGGCCATCAGTTCACGCGGCGAGTTCGTTCCGCGCGAGCCACAGAATGCGAGCCAGAATCCGCGAGACCTGCATCTGACTGACACCGACTACCTCGCCGATCTCTTCCTGCGTCATCTCATCAACGAACCGCAACCGGAGCACACGCCTGTCACGCTCACACAAGCCCCGGAACAGAGGAGCGAGCGTCACCTTCGCATCGACCCACTCCAGACCCGGATCGATGCGACCCACTCTCGCGCCCCACGGCCCGCCGCCGTCTTCTCCTGCCTCGACGTTGAGCGTGGAGTCAAGAGAAGGTGGCGCGAAACAGCCGTCGGCGAGCAAGGCACGAGCGACGGAAAGCTCATCGACCCCGAGATGTGTCGCCATCTCGACACGGGTCGGGGTCCGGCCGAACCGCTGAGTCAACAGCGACGACGCGTCGACAATCCTCGGGCACAACTCCTGAACCGCCCGGGGCGGACGCACGACCCAACCGCGGTCGCGGAAATGTCGCTTCAACTCACCGCGGATCGTCGGCACCGCAAAGGAGAGGAAGTCGGACCCGAGATCGGGATCGAACCGGCGGACCGCGAGAACCAATCCGAGTCGAGCAACCTGGATCAGGTCCTGCACCAGGATCCCTCGGTCCGAGTAGTGCCGCGCCAGACGATCGGCGACAGGAAGGTTCACCAGTACGACCTGGTTGAGTGATCTGACCTTGGCTGCCGGATCAGTGGCATGGCACGCCTGCGCGAAATAGCCGCTCGTCTGCTCGCGCTGGAGCAGGTCACCTACAGTCTGTCCACGCGCGCGCGTCACGTACTGCTCGGAAACCACCTGGGTGTTCAAACCCTCATCGCCTTCGTACGGAAATGGTCCGCCGGGGTCCGAGGCAGAACTGCCTTTTCACCGTACTCCGACGTCGGCACCCTCCGCCACCGCTACGAGATGCTCAGCACCTCGTACGCCAGCTCACCAGCTCCTGACATGGCGTTGTCGAGATGCACCGAAGATTGAAGACCCTCCCGCAGGGAACTTTGACGAGATAACTGTGCTGGCGCCGCGGCGTCAAAGTAGCGAGGCAGCCACTCACATGCGTTGTTGGCGCCGTTGGCCGGATCGAGGCGGGCGCAGTCAAAGCGATCCGGTGTCCGGTCCCGAGAAACTGAGCCACCCGGGGCGGGTCAATCTGCGCCTCACTCAGCGTCCGGGTAAGCGCCTACAGGTCATTGACTCCACAAGCCGACCATCGTGTCCGTTCCCGATCCACCGGTAAGCCATTCGAATCCCCGAGACAGTTCAACAAACGACACCATCAACCAACGGTCCGGCACCTGCTTTCGGGAGGCCAGGCAACGCGGATACCGACTACTTGTCCAGGTCAGCCTTAAGTCGACGCCCTTCGGCGCGATGCCCGCTACCAGCAACGACGAGAAAGACCCTCGTCCCAAGGATCGCCGTCACTTCTACGCCGATTGTTATCAGCATCAGCAGGCGGCTGTGCAAAGCCACCGACACGACCAGACCCAGCACACCTGCGCCGAGGGCAACGTACCGAGACAGACGAACGAGACGATCGCGGTCGGAGGTCAGGGACATATTAACCATCCTGTTTACCACCAATTCGCGACGACAAAGACTGCAACAACGATGAGGGCGGCTCCGCCTGTCACCAAAACCGCCCCAGAGACGATCGCCGCCGTCGACCCTACCTCCACGCCGAGGGTCGCTGCCTCGACGCCAGTCGATGCGAGTTCAGCACCTCCAAATCCCAGGCTCCCGCCGGCCAGACCGGCTCCGAACTGTTGTCCAGAGTCATCGGCCGACTGCTGGCTAGGGTCCGCGGGAAGGTCGCCCGAATCTGATGCCTGGTCGGTTGCACCGTGATCACATCTCCCGGTCACGTCTCCCTTCATCGGACTCAAGCCGTGGCCACAGCCGACGCAGAGTCCGGTGGGGTCTATGCGGTTGGTGGGGTCGTTGCCGGCGTAGGTGTAGGGCTGGCCGGTGAGATCAACCATCGGGTCGATGCTGGTGAAGGTGCCGGTGGCGGGGTCGTAGTTGCGGTTGAGGAGGTAGTTGTAGCCGGTGAGTGGGTCGGTGTTGCCTTGGGCGTATTGCGGGGCACCTGGGTCGGTGCTGGTGCCGTAGGGGCTGAAGTTGTGTCCGGTGATGGTGTTGGTGGGGCTGATTTGGGCTCGGGTGGAGCCGATGGCGTCGGTGAGGGCGTAGCTGGTGGGTGCACCTGGGAAGCCGTCTTGGGAGGGGATGACGAGGTCGGTGGTGGTTTCGAGAAGTTGGTTGTCGGGCCCGTAGATGTAATCACCGGTTTGATCATTGATGAGTCGAGTGGTGCCGTGCTGAGAGTCGTAGTGTCCGGCCCCAAGAAACTGGTCCGCCCGGTGTGAGAGTTCCGGGCAGAACATCCGATCCGGGCCCGTGGGCGGACTGGTCCACGCGCAGTGGTGGTAGTCCCTCTCACGGGCAACCACCATCCTCTTCCGGATCTTCTGTGTCTGGATGCATCTTCGCGTACGCCGCCGGGGTCTTGCCACCAAGTCCTCGATGAGGCCGGCGGGTGTTGTACACCTCGGTCCACTCGTTCACCACGTGTCGAACCTCGAGCACCGAGTGGTAGATCTCGTGCCCGAACACCTCGCGTGACATCGAGCCGTTGAACCGTTCGATGTACCCGTTCTGCTGCGGCGACGCCTTCGCCACGAACACTGCCCGGACGCCCTGCTCGGTGAGCCATTCACGCAGCGAATCAGCCACGAACTCCCGACCGTTGTCGGCCCGGATCAGCGACGGCTTCCCGTGGACCTCGAACAGCGCTTCAAGGTGTTCCTGGACGTGCATCGCCCCGATCGACCGCGCCACCCACGACCCCAACGCGACCCGAGTGAACTCATCGATGACGTTCAGCACCCGCACCGCCCGCCCGTCATCGGTCCTGCGGGTCACGAAGTCATAGGACCAGATGTGATTACGACGCAGCGGTGGCAGCTTCCACAAACTGTTCTCATCGGCCCCCAACGCCTTCTGACCTGCGTCTTTAGCCCTCGACGGGGGCACTTGCAGGCCTTCTTGGCGCCACAACCGCTCGATCCGTTTGCGGTTCACCTCCCAGCCCTCCTCAACCAGAATCAGATGGATCATCCGGTAACCCCACTTCGGATGCCGCGCAGCTAACTTCGTCATCCGCGCTACGAGCTTGACTTCGAAATCCGAAGGCACCGCGACGTAGCGGTTCGAGGATCGGTTCTGCCCGACCAGCCGGCACGCGCGACGTTCGCTGACCTTGTGCTTCCTGGTCAGCATCGCCACCGCGTCGCGTCGACGGGACGGGCTCAGAAGTTTCCCTTCGCAAGGTCCTTCAACATCGAGATGTCGAGCGCCTGCTCAGCCACGATCCGTTTCAACCGAGCGTTCTCCTGCTCCAGGGTTTTGAGCCGGATCGCCTCGTCTTCCTTCAACGCCCCGTACTTCTGACGCCAGCGATAGAACGTCTGCTCAGACACCCCGAGCCGTTTGCACACCTGCGGGATCGTCGCGCCCTGCCCCTGAAGCTTCTCCGCATCCCGCAACTTCGCCACGATCTGCTCAGGCGACAACCTCTTAGCGGCAGCCATCACTGACACCGGTCCTCTCACTCATGGATGGATTCTCACAAGTTTTGGACCAGAAATCGGGGGGCCGGACAACCCGAACCGATACGCCGACGCCAAGGCCCGAAAGGCCTACGCCGGCACCGCACCCATCACCCGTGCGTCCGGGACGAAGAAGGTCGTCCTGGCTCGCTATGCCCGCAACAAACGCCTCGGGGACGCCGCCCAGTTGTGGGCGTTCTCATCGATGCGGGGATCACCCGGCGCGAAGGCCTACTACCAACAAATCCGTGCCCGCGGGACCGGCCACCAAGCCGCCCTACGACAACTCGCGAACCGGTGGATCGGCATCCTCCACGGCTGCCTCAAAACCGACACCCTCTACGACGAGAAAGCAGCCTGGTCACACATCATCGACCGCGCTGCTTGACACAAACAGAACCTGGGATGTCTGCCGCGACGAGTCAGGACGCATCCCAGCCGAGTGCGCTGGCCAGGGCTCGGCACTCGATGGGCTGGGAAGGAGCGCCGAACCGACCGCGCCAATCACCCAGCCGCAGCAGTTCTTCTGCTCCAGAAGACATTTGGTAGTCGATCTCAGTGATTCCGCCACTCCACCGAACAGACCGAATCGCCGTCCGTGGCATGTCGATGACCTGGTCGGGCCTGAACGCGAAATGCAGGAGCACTGAGAGGCGATCGTCGCTGAGTCGAACATAGGCAGTGCGCGGCATGCCCTGCACGTGCCATCGGGCAATCCCGCTGAGAGTTATTCGCGTGTTGGGAGCAAGCGGGATGGTTGCTCCTAGGGAAGCCGCCATCCCCCGGAAGGCGTACTTGGCTCTCACGACTTGCGCGCCGGATTGCATGGCGCAATCGTGACACGGCGATCCATCCTGATCTGCCGCAACGTGACTGGAGGGATGTTAGTTCGCGTGGCCGTCACCGAGCGGATGGCGCCGCCTGTGAAGGTCAATAGCCATCCACATCGCTGCGCACCTCGTTCCGCTCATCGGGTAGCGGTCGCGATAACTCCGTAGTTGTCGAGTCCGAGGCAAAAGCTCGTGGATGAGCACGCGACGCTGTCGGCTCCGTTGAGGTTGATAGGGCTGCTGGTGGATGTGGCACCTGTTTGAGAAATGGTGGCGATATCTCCATTTGCGGTTTCGGTCACGACGCATAGGTCAGCGGCGGGGCAGGCCATCGAGAGTCCATCGCTCAAGTACTGCGGGGCGTAGGTGTCCTGAAGTTGAATCGGTCGCCCGGACCATGAATCATCTGGCAACCAGTTCGCGTACAGGTACGGGATCTGGTCACCGGTCAATGTGCACGTTGTCGGAGCAGAGCATGCCAACGCGCCTGGCGCTGCGAATGCGGTCGTAGTGTCGACGCCTTCGCCTGGCGGACTTGTGAGGAGGGTCCAGCCAGTACCCGCATTTATCCACGCGTTGTAAGGATCGGCGAGAACGCAATAGTTGGCCGAACCGCAGCCGATCTTCCAGCCCGCTGTCGCCATCGGGTTGTTCTGCGGCGCCGGGCGCGGAGCGGGCGGCGACCAGACGCCATTCTCGTAGCGGACAGTTCCGCCGTTCCCGTCGACCGCTACACATGAACCGTCCGAGGCGCAGGTGATTGCGTCCAAACCGACCGAGTCAACAACTTGTCGGGCCTGCCAGCCGTTCGCCGAATACATCACCGCACCGCCTCCGGCATCGATCACACCGCAGACGACTGCGTTACAAGCGACGCCGGTCACCTGGGCTGACGGATCAACGTTGAGCGGCGCGGACCATGTTGAGCCAAGGAGCGCGCGGACATTGCCGGTCGAGTCGACGACCGCGCATGCCCCGCCGGGCTTGCAGGCGGCAGCTACTTCCACGTTGTCGTGAACGATGGTGTGAGGGCCGCCCCAGAGTCCGAGAGTCTCAGTAAACGCTACTTCGTTGGAGAAGTCGCCTGCCTCGTGTGCGATCGCGACGCATCGACTCGAGTCGCATTGCACGAACCCGGTGTTGTTGGCTCCTGCTAGCAACACTGCCGGCGTAGACCAGGCAATGCCGTTGTAGGACGTGCGCTCAAGGTCCGATCCGACCGCAGCTACGGCTACGCACGAAGTCGCCGAACTGCAACTGGCTCTGATTCCGTTGACCTGCTGGCCGGGCCACAGGGACGCCTGGCCGCGTGACCACGATCCGGTATTGCCAGACGAGGTGAGGGGCGTGCCGTCATTGGTAAATCCGATGCACATCGTGGCGGATCCACAGGCGTCAGCGGCGAGGCCGATGGAGGGCCCGAGGTTGGTCCAAGTGGACCCGTTCCATGCGGCATCGATCGAATCGAAACCATCAAGAATGCATGCGGTCGGGGAATTGCACCACAGGCCCATGGCAAAAGCGTTCTCACCCGGTCTGATTGAGGCGAGTGTCGTCCAGGTCGAGCCGTCCCAAATCGCCGACTGAAGGTCCTCGTTCACCAGCATGCACCAGGTTGCCGACACGCACGACAGCCCCGCAGCCCGAGCGTGGACGTCCGGGCCGGAAAGGCTGACGTTCGTGGGAAAGATCGAATCGAGCGAGGTGGCAGGCGCCCAGGAGGTCCCGTCCCAAATCGACATCTGGTCGGCACCCACAGCGACGCAGAAGGTGGGGCTGCCGCAGCTGAGGAGCTCACCGGTGGGGCCAAGCGCCGACGCGGTCATAGAAGGGACGTCGAGGGGGAAGGTTGCCGGGGAACTCCACGCAGTGCCATTGAACGTGTAGTAAGAGTGCCCGTTGGTAGCCATGCAAAAATTGGTGGTAGCGCACGAGAACCCTCGGGCGGCCGACGTCATTGGCTCCAGTACGGCCCCGGGGGTCCAACTAAAGCCCGCTGGGGGCGCAGAGGCGACGGCGGTTGCCGAGACCGGCGGAGACCACGCGCCGGTCGAGTCCTGATAGAACCAAGAATATGAATAGGTTCCGCCGGGAGTCAGACCCTGCGTGTCAATAAAGCTACCGACCGTCTGATCGGCGGGAGTCAACGTGTCAACCAATGTCCCCTGAACGGGCGACGACGCGGGAGTTGATCCGGAGACACGTCGGATCACTATCTGAGTTGCGCCGATAGTTGTCGGCGTCCACACAAGTTGGACAGCCACTCCTGGATCAGTAGGTGATGCCGTTGCATGTGTGATCGGGTTCGCTGGCCTCGGTGGCATCGGTACAGTCACGTTCAGCGATAGCGGTGATCCAAACGCCGCCGCATAGCCACACCGCCCCGGAGCCACCGCTCGAAACGAAAACGTGCCGACGTGAGAGGTCGGCAATGCGATCGAGAAGTAGCCGTTCACGGTCGCGTTCGCCTGCGCGATTGGACGCCAAGCACCCGACGCGTGCTGTTGCACGACGACCGGGCGCAGGCAGCCGGTCCGGTGAAGCACGCCCCCATGAATGTTCACCCGGCCGCCCTGTGCGATGGCGGGTGCTGTCAGCGAACTAGTCAGTGCGCTGGCTCCGAGGGTCGAGGGTTCGATCGTCAACGCAAGCCCAGCAGCAAACAGGCTCGCCGCCACGGCACTAACAGTGCGCGCCAAGGCCAGCCGCCGCCGTGCGAAACCACATCCCTTGCGCATCTACTCTCCCACCCCAAAATAGCTACCTCAGCAGCCTAAGACGACCACGCACAACTCCGCCAACAAGACGGGGGTGGAGCACGGAAACCGCGACATCTCCTACGCGCCCGAGAGCATGAACCGACCATCAGGCTCAGCATCAGAAGGGCGGGTTCTAGAGCCAAGGTCGCTCAACCCCGACCATTGCCGCAATCTGCAATCGGCAGTGCTCGCCCGGCTAAGCCCAAGTGCACTCTTTTGCCGCGAGGGTCTGCCCCCGCTTTGGTTGACACGCAGGGTTTGCGTTGATCAGGCCGCTTCTGCGGCCTGGTAGATCATCTCAAACTCGACCGGGGTGAGCTTCCCGAGGCCGCGTTGACGACGTCGACGGTTGTACTTGGTTTCGATCCAGGTCACGATCGCCTGGCGCAGTTCCTCCCGGGTTTCCCACCGCCTGGTGTTGAGGACGTTCTTCTGGAGCAGGGAGAAGAAGCTCTCCATGAAGGCGTTGTCGCCGGCACCGTAGGAGCGGCCCATCGATCCGACGAGCCCGTTGTTCGCGAGCAGTCGCTGAACCCGTTTCGCGCGAAATTGACCGCCTCTGTCCGAATGGCACACCGTCGCGACCGGTGATCGCAGCGCGATCGCGTTGCGCATCGCAGACGCGGCCAGGCTCGACTTCATCCGTGAGTCGATGGAGTAGCCGACGATCTTGTTACTGTCCGGCCCCCCGAAAACTGGTCCAAAACTTGTGAGGATCCATCCATGAGTGAGAGGACCGGTGTCAGTGATGGCTGCGGCGAAGAGGTTGTCGCCTGAGCAGATCGTGGCGAAGTTGCGGGATGCGGAGAAGCTCCAGGGCCAAGGCGCGACGATTCCGCAGGTGTGTAAACGGCTCGGCGTCAGCGAGCAGACGTTCTATCGGTGGCGTTCGAAGTACGGGGCGTTGAAGGAGGACGAGGCGATCCGGCTCAAGACGCTGGAACAGGAGAACGCCCGGCTGAAGCGGATCGTTGCTGAGCAGGCGTTGGACATCTCGATGTTGAAGGACCTGTCCAAGGGAAACTTCTAAGCCCGGCTCGTCGACGCGATGCGGTGGCTCACCTTGAGAAGAAGTTCAAGGTCAGTGAACGGCGTGCGTGTCGTCTTGTCGGGCAGCCCCGATCCTCCAACCGTTACGCCCCGGTGCCGTCGGATTTCGAAGCTCATTTGGTCGCGCGGATGACCAAGCTGGCCGGTCGGCATCCGAAGTGGGGCTACCGGATCATCCACGCACTCTTGGTCGAGGAAGGCTGGGAGATCAACCGGAAACGCATCGAGCGGTTGTGGCGCCAAGAAGGGCTCCAAGTGCCCCCACGACGGAGCAAAGATGCAGGTCAGAAGGCACGTGGGGACGACGAGAACTCGTTGTGGAAGCTGCCACCGTTACGTCGCAATCACATCTGGTCCTATGACTTCGTGACCCGTAGGACCGATGACGGCCGCGCGGTGCGGGTGCTGAACGTGATCGATGAGTTCACCCGTGTCGCGCTCGGGTCGTGGGTGGCCAGGTCGATCGGTGCCGTCCATGTCCAACGTCACTTGGAGGTCCTCTTCGAACGTCACGGGAAGCCTTCGTTGATCCGAGCCGACAACGGCCGGGAGTTCGTGGCCGACTCCCTGCGTGAGTGGCTGACCGAGCAAGGCGTTCGGGCGGTGTTCGTGGCCAAGGCCTCGCCGCAGCAGAACGGGTACATCGAACGCTTCAACGGCACGATGTCGCGGGAGCTGTTCGGGCACGAGATCTACCACTCGGTCCTGGAAGTTCGACACGTCGTCAACGAGTGGACGCAGATGTACAACACCCGCCGACCCCACCGGGGATTGGGTGGCAAGACCCCAGCGGCGTACGCGAAGATGTACCCCGACACAGTCGATCCCGAAGAGGATGGTGGTTGCCCGTGAGAGGGACTACCACCACTGCGCCTGGACCAGTCCGATCGCAGCCCAGGATCGGAGAGTCAGCCCGGAAGTCTCACACCGGGCGGACCAGAAAACAGGGGCCGGACAAATCCTAAAATCGTGCACCCTCGGTAACCCAAAATGAACCGCTCAACTGCAGCCATCACACACCTCCACAGCACTCTCAACGTTTCGAGCACCCACGCGAGATGTGGACCGAAAATCGGGGGTAGGACACGCGGGTAACCGGAATGTCGAGCACAGCACATTTGGGACACCGCTAGGGCTGGCTACCATCAGTGTCCGAGTTCGACCGGGTACCCGAGACTGTGGAGCTCTGAGAGCAACTCGGCCGGACGGAACACCGGCGATCCGAATGTGTACTTCTTTGAACTGAAAAGAAAGGTCCGCCTCGGCTCTCGGAAGTGAATCTCGATGTCGCCCCACGAAGGGTTCATGCGGATCGCGGAGATCTCCTCTTTCTTAACAATCCATGGCCCGAGGAAGATGCCGATTCCGAAGCGCGCCTCGAACGTGATCCGGTCCTCCGTGGCCTGGAGGCGAACAAGTGGCCAGCTGAGTCTCATCCACACCGACATCCACAAGCCACCTACATACGTCCGCCTCATAGGAAGCCACCAACCAAACCCCACATACTGGTCACTACCGTCGACGGAGACGTCATGATCCCCTGAAGCAACGGTACTAGTGGAACGCTCAGGAACGTGTGTGTAGTCGTGTTGCTGACTCCTCCGTGGACCTCAAAGCTAGGCCCAAGGCCCGTCCCAACGGAACCCTCGTAACCTGCAACAAATCCTCCCGGCGCACACGGATTCGTACCGTAGTAGCCGCCGCCGCCGACGCTGACGTGGGAACGTATCTCCGCCGACCCGCCGCCGTAGTAGAACGGACCTCCCTGTTGGTCGACGGTCCGAGCACTCGACGGCCCTCCACTCAGCGAGACCCCAACTCCGGGCGTTTGTAGTGCACGACCAGTGGTAGTGGTCTCGGTCGTGCCTGCGGTCAGGTTTCCGTTTGTGTCGTCGATCGCCACGACGAAGCAGTACTGCTTAAACCCTCCGAGCAGGAGTCCCATGTCCGGCCCCTGTTTTCTGGTCCGCCCGGTGTGAGACTTCCGGGCTGACTCTCCGATCCTGGGCTGCGATCGGACTGGTCCAGGCGCAGTGGTGGTAGTCCCTCTCACGGGCAACCACCATCCTCTTCGGGATCGACTGTGTCGGGGTACATCTTCGCGTACGCCGCTGGGGTCTTGCCACCCAATCCCCGGTGGGGTCGGCGGGTGTTGTACATCTGCGTCCACTCGTTGACGACGTGTCGAACTTCCAGGACCGAGTGGTAGATCTCGTGCCCGAACAGCTCCCGCGACATCGTGCCGTTGAAGCGTTCGATGTACCCGTTCTGCTGCGGCGAGGCCTTGGCCACGAACACCGCCCGAACGCCTTGCTCGGTCAGCCACTCACGCAGGGAGTCGGCCACGAACTCCCGGCCGTTGTCGGCTCGGATCAACGAAGGCTTCCCGTGACGTTCGAAGAGGACCTCCAAGTGACGTTGGACATGGACGGCACCGATCGACCTGGCCACCCACGACCCGAGCGCGACACGGGTGAACTCATCGATCACGTTCAGCACCCGCACCGCGCGGCCGTCATCGGTCCTACGGGTCACGAAGTCATAGGACCAGATGTGATTGCGACGTAACGGTGGCAGCTTCCACAACGAGTTCTCGTCGTCCCCACGTGCCTTCTGACCTGCATCTTTGCTCCGTCGTGGGGGCACTTGGAGCCCTTCTTGGCGCCACAACCGCTCGATGCGTTTCCGGTTGATCTCCCAGCCTTCCTCGACCAAGAGTGCGTGGATGATCCGGTAGCCCCACTTCGGATGCCGACCGGCCAGCTTGGTCATCCGCGCGACCAAATGAGCTTCGAAATCCGACGGCACCGGGGCGTAACGGTTGGAGGATCGGGGCTGCCCGACAAGACGACACGCACGCCGTTCACTGACCTTGAACTTCTTCTCAAGGTGAGCCACCGCATCGCGTCGACGAGCCGGGCTTAGAAGTTTCCCTTGGACAGGTCCTTCAACATCGAGATGTCCAACGCCTGCTCAGCAACGATCCGCTTCAGCCGGGCGTTCTCCTGTTCCAGCGTCTTGAGCCGGATCGCCTCGTCCTCCTTCAACGCCCCGTACTTCGAACGCCACCGATAGAACGTCTGCTCGCTGACGCCGAGCCGTTTACACACCTGCGGAATCGTCGCGCCTTGGCCCTGGAGCTTCTCCGCATCCCGCAACTTCGCCACGATCTGCTCAGGCGACAACCTCTTCGCCGCAGCCATCACTGACACCGGTCCTCTCACTCATGGATGGATCCTCACAAGTTTTGGACCAGTTTTCGGGGGGCCGGACACCGGGGATCAAGTAGCTCGGGGCTCGATCTACTGCCATTCCGCGCTTGCGGCCCGCAACCTCATACATCCCATGCTTCTAGGCACCCGTCTACCCTCGCCCACTCATACCGCCGGTATGACGTCCTGCCCGACGAGAAATGACAAGTTCGCTGCATCTCGACACGTGTGGGGGATCAACGCGCCATGTCGGCGAACCGGCTGTAGTGCCCCTGGAAGGTGACGATGACGTCGCGGGTGGGCCCGTTACGGTTCTTGGCCACGATCAGGTCGGCCTCCCCGGGGCGGCTCGACTCCTTCTCGTAGTGGTCCTCGCGGTGCAGCAGGATCACCATGTCGGCGTCCTGCTCGAGCGAGCCGGACTCACGCAGGTCTGACGGCATCGGGCGCTTGTCGGCGCGCTGCTCGGGACCACGGTTGAGCTGCGACAGCGCGATGATCGGGACCTCCAGCTCTTTCGCCAGCAGCTTGATCTGACGCGAGAACTCCGAGACCTCGAGCTGACGGCTCTCGACCTTCTTGCCGCTCGACATGAGTTGCATGTAGTCGATGACCACGAGCCGCAGATCGTGCCGCTGCTTGAGGCGGCGGGCCTTCGACCGGATCTCCATCATCGTCATGTTCGGCGAGTCGTCGATGAAGAGCGGAGCGCCCGAAACCTTGCCCATCTTGGAGGCGAGCTTCGTCCAGTCGTCCTCAGCCATCTGGCCGCCGCGGATGTGACCGAGCGGGACGCGCGCCTCTGCCGCCAGCATGCGCATCGCGATCTCCGAGCGCGTCATTTCGAGGCTGAAGAAGACGCTCGTCATGTTGTTGGCGATCGAGGCCGACCGGCAGAAGTCGAGAGCAAGAGTGGACTTGCCCATCGCGGGACGGGCCGCCACGATGATCATCTGGCCGGGCTGGAAGCCGTTGGTGAGTTCGTCCAGGTCCGCGAAGCCTGTGGGGACGCCGTACGTCCCCTGCTCGCGGTTGCTCAGCGCCTCGATCTCCTCGAGGACCTTGTCCATGAAGTCGCCGAGCGGGGCGTAGTCCTCGGTCCTGCGCTTGTCCTTCACCCCGAAGATCTCGGCCTCGGCCGCGTCGACGATCATGTCGACCTCGCCCTCGCCGGCGTACCCGGTCTGGACGATCTTGGTGCCGGCCGTCACCAGGCGGCGCAGGACGGCCTTGTCGCGCACGATCTGCGCGTAATACGGAGCGTTCGCGGCAATCGGCACGTTGGCAGCCAGGGTGTGCAGGTACGCAGCGCCACCGATGCGCTGCAGCTCGCCCTGACGCTCCAGCTCGTTCTTGACGGTGATCATGTCGACGGCGTCGCCGCGGCCGTACAGATCGGTGATCGCGTCGTAGATCGCCTCGTGCGACGGCCGGTAGAAGTCAGAGCCCTTGAGCTCTTCGGTCACGTTGGCGATCGCGTCCTTGGAGATGAGCATCGCGCCGAGTACGCACTGCTCAGCCGCCATGTCCTGCGGCGGCGTCCGATCGTTCTCGCCGCGGGGAGCCTCGCCCGGCTCATACGGTGCTGGACCGTCGCCCCAGGTGTCGTACGCAGGTGCCTCGGTGACGCTCATGCTTCCCTCCCCGATCAGCCTGGACCGTCTCTCACACCGTAGGTCTGAGGTCCGACAGTTTTGATGAGGCTACGGCCGGCGGTGTGTGCGGGGAAAGCGGCGAGGCCCTGGTTATCCACAGGGGGTGGGGATAACTGTCCGTTCACCGTGGAGGACACGCGACGGGGGTTGGGAGGACTGCGGAACAAGATGTGGATAACTGTGGAGTACTCACGCGTAACATGCCTCTGACCTGCGGAAACGCATTGTGGACATTGTGGAGGAAAAATATCTCGACTGTGACCCAGTTCACCCGGCGTACACACGCCGTCATTCTGGCGGTATGTCGACAAAGCGTCGGAAACCGTGCTTCTGCACACCTTTTCCACCGGTTGTCTAGACCAGAGAAACACAAAGAGCCGGCCCCGAAGGACCGGCCCTTTGCAGTGCCTCAATCAGCGATTGATTGACGGTGTGGTGACTCAGGCGCTCACAACGTTGAGCGAGACCTGGGCCGACACCTCGTCGTGCAGCTTCACGGCAACCGAGTGGGCGCCGAGCGACTTGATCGCGGCGCCGACAGCGATGGCACGCTTGTCGATCGCCTCGCCCGTCGACGCCTCGAGGGCGCCGGCGATGTCAGCAACGGTGACGGCGCCGAAGAGACGGCCGTCCTTGCCCGCGCGAACCTTGACGGCCACCGGAGCAGCCTCAAGCTTCGCCTTGATCTCGCCAGCGTGGCCGAGGTCGCGAGCCGAGCGGGCCTTGCGGGCCGCCTTGATCGACTCGACTTCCTTCTCCGCGCCACGGGTCCACGCGATGGCGTGGCCCTGCGGGAGCAGGAAGTTGCGGGCGTACCCGTCCTTGACCTCGATGACATCGCCAGCGGAGCCGAGACCGGACACTTCCTGGGTCAGGATGATCTTCGCCATGGTGGTGCCTCCTCTCAGCGACCGGTGGACGTGTACGGCAGCAGGGCTACCTCACGCGCGTTCTTGACGGCGATCGCAACGTCGCGCTGGTGCTGCACGCAGCAACCGGTGACGCGACGGGCGCGGATCTTGCCGCGGTCGGAGATGAACTTGCGAAGGAGGTTGGCGTCCTTGTAGTCGACGCCAGTCGCCTTCTCCTTGCAGAACTGGCAAACCTTCTTCTTGGGCTTGCGAATCACTGCCTTGGCCATTGTGGTGCTTCCTTTCTAGAAGCCCGACCGAAGTCGGAATGGTTGAGGTGATGGGTTGTGGATCAGAACGGGGGTTCGTCGTTGCTCGCGCCCGGAGTCGCCCACGGGTCGTTGGCTGCAGCGGCCGGAGCCGACTGAGCCGGAGTTGCCCACGGGTCGTTGGCGGGAGCAGCCTGCTGGCCGCCACCACCGAAGCCACCGCCCGCGCCACCGCCGGAGCGGCTTGCACGGGTGACCTTGGCAGTTGCCCAGGTCAGCGACGGACCGATCTCGTCGACCTCAAGCTCCATGACCGTACGCTTCTCGCCTTCGCGAGTCTCGTACGAACGGGCCTTGAGGCGACCCGAGACGATGACGCGAGTGCCTCGGGTGAGGGACTCGGCCACGTTCTCGGCGGCCTGACGCCAGATCGAGCACCGCAGGAACAGCGTTTCGCCGTCATCCCACGCGTTCGTCTGCTTGTTGAACGTGCGCGGGGTCGAGGCCACCGTGAAGTTGGCCACCGCCGCGCCGGAGGGCGTGAAACGCAGCTCCGGGTCGTCAGTGAGGTTGCCGATCACGGTGAGTGTGGTCTCGCCTGCCATGGTGTCTCCCTAGTTCCGATCGTTGTTGCAGCGATAGCCCCTACCTAAGCAGGGAGCCCCGACAATTTCGGTGAGGACCGGATGCCGGTCGCCGCAACGGGGATCAGCCGCGCGTCACTTGGACGGGCGGATGACCTTGGTGCGCAGGATCGACTCGTTCAGGGTCAGCTGGCGGTCCAGCTCCTTGACGGTCGCCGGCTCGGCGGTGAGGTTCACCAGAGCGTAGATGCCCTCGGCGTTCTTCTTGACCTCGTAGGCAAGACGACGCTTGCCCCACACGTCCAGGGACTCGACGGTGCCACCGTCGTTCCGGACCACGTTGAGGTACTTGTCGAGCGACGGGGCAACCGTACGCTCGTCGGTGCTCGGGTCAAGGATGACCAGGAGCTCGTATGCACGCATGTGTCTCCACCTCCTACGGACTCAGCGGCCATGGTCTTTCCATGGCAGGAGGACTACTGCGTTGCCCACCGGAAACGAAACCGGCGGACGCGCAAGGCTAACTGCCTGCGCGCCCGCCGGTCCAATCCCGTACGCGGGGTATTGGGCTACTTCATCAGGCCGCGAGCCTTCGCGAACTTCATGCCAGAGATGCCGCCGGAGGCAATCGCCAGGATCAGCACGATCCAGTAGCTCCAGCCACGGCCCTCGCTGATGCCCGTGCCTGCCAGCGCTCCGGTGTTGCCGACGTCGACGAAGAGCGCAAGAAGTACGAACAGCAGTCCGACGACCGACGTCCCGACAACGATGAGGTCCTCGTTCGGGACAGTGATGTTCACGATCTTGGCAGCTACCACGGCCGAAGCCGCGAGCAGCAGCAGTACGCCGGCCCAGCCGAAGAATCCGTGCCACGCCGAGGTACCGCCGCCTGCGCTGTAACCCGCGAAGGAGACGTGCACGGTGTAGAAGCTGCTGAACCAGGAGAAGATCAGCGCCAGTACGCCCGCACCCACGACCGCGAGGTCGAGCGGGTCGGCGCCCTTGAACTGGTCAACGGCCGCGTTGGCGTCGAAGCCACCGCCTCCGGACGACGGTGACGGCGGGGGCGGAGGAGGAGGAGGAACCATCTGATCGGACATGACGAACCCTTCAGGTTGGGGGTTCTCAATTTCTCGCACCGATCCTGTGAAATCAACAGGTCCGGCTCAAATCACGATCAATGTCGACCAGTTCACGCGACATTGGACCGTGCGCCGGTCCCCGGCCGTACCTGCGCGGACGGGTAGCGTTCTGGCCGTGATCGTTCGACCCATCAGCGCCGCCGAGCATCTGGCGTACCTGGATCAACGCATCGGTGACGCCAGCGTCAGCTTCCTGCAGACGCCGGCCTGGGCGCGGGTCAAGACCGAATGGCGTGCGGAATCACTCGGCTTCTTCCCCGGCGAGGTTCTCAGCGGCGTCGCGCTCGTCCTGCACCGCCCCGTCCCGAAGTTGAAGAAGACGACGCTGGCGTACGTCCCCGAGGGGCCCGTCCTTGACTGGGAAGGTGACACCGCCGACGCACTGACCAGCCTCGCGGCGTACCTCAAGAAGGGCGGCGCCTTCGCGGTACGCATCGGCCCTCCGGTCGTCGTCGCGACGTGGACCGCCGAGCAGGTCAAGCAAGGCATCGCCGACGAATCGATCGCGCGTCTGACCGACCTCACGCCGAGCACCACCAACGAGGCCGGTGCGAAGCTGACCACCGAACTCAAGGCCGCGGGCTGGCAGTTGCAGAGCCCCGAGGACGGGTTCGGTGCCGGCCAGCCGCAATTCACGTACGAGATCCCGCTCGCCGGCAGGACGGAGCAGGACCTGCTGAGCGGGATGAACCAGCTCTGGCGCCGCAACATCAAGAAGGCCGACAAGGAGGGCGTCGTCGTCACCCGGGTCCTCGGCGGCACCGACGACGACCTGCAGGCATTCCATGACCTGTACGTCCACACGGCCGAGCGCGACCACTTCACCCCGCGGGGAGTGACGTATTTCAAGGTCATGCGCGACGCCATGCAGAGCGAGAGCAACCAGCGCTTCCAACTCTTCCTCGCCCACCACGAGGGCGACCTCGTCGCGGCCACCATCTACGTCCAGGTCGGCGCCCACACCTGGTACTCCTACGGCGCCTCCTCGACCGAGAAGCGCGACGTACGCGGCTCCAACGCGATCCAGTGGGCGATGATCCGGGCCGCGCTCGAGGACGGCGCCGCGGTGTACGACCTGCGCGGCATCACCCCGACGCTGGATCCCGCGGACAGTCACGTCGGGTTGATCCAGTTCAAGGTCGGCACCGGCGGGCAGGCCGTGCAGTACGTCGGCGAGTGGGACCTGCCGCTCCGGCCGCTGATCCACAAGGCCTTCCAGATGTACATGGGTTCCCGATGACCGTCCGCCTCGAGATCGACGGCGACCGCTGGCGTACGCACTTGCGCCGGGTCGCGCTCACCAACCCTGGACTGGTCCCGGTCGCGAAGGGCAATGGGTACGGCTTCGGCCTGGCCTCGCTCGCACGCCGGGCCGAATGGCTCGGCGTGGACACCATCGCGGTCGGGACGTACACCGAGATCCCGGAGGTCATCGACCGCTTCAGCGGCGATGTCCTCGTCCTCACACCGTGGACACCAGGTCAGGCGATCCCCGAGGACTCCAAGGTCGCGCGGCGGCTGATCCACACGATCGCCCACCCCGGCGATGCCCAGGCGCTCCGCGACATCCACCCGCGGATCCGGTACGTCCTGGAGATGGCGACCTCGATGCGCCGGCACGGCATGACGGCCGCCGAACTCCGGAGCGAGCATCACCTGCAGGACGGCGTCACCCTGCACCTTCCGCTCGTCGGCGACAACCTCTCCGAAGCACGGGAGTTGCTCGCGCATCACCGGGGCACCGCGTACGTGAGTCACTTGTCAGGCGCCGATGTGCTGGAGCTCGAGCGCGACGACCTCAGGATCCGGCCGCGCGTCGGCACCAAGCTGTGGCTCGGTGACCTGGCCGCGTTCAAGGTGAGCGCGACGGTGCTCGAGGTGCACGAGGTCAGCCGCGGTGATGAGTTCGGCTACCGCCGACGCCACGCACCTCGGCCCGGGCGACTCCTGGTCGTCAGCGGCGGCACGGCACACGGCATCGGGCTGGAGGCGCCCGCCGGCGACACCTCGCTGAAGACCCGGGCAAAGACCGCAATCAAGGGCACCTTGGAAGCCACCGGCTGGCACCGGTCACCGTTCATCTGGGACGGCGAGCCGCTCCGATTCGCCGAGCCGCCGCACATGCAGGCCTCGCTGCTCTGGCTGCCGATGGGCGCCCGCGTCCCTGATCGCGGCGATCGCCTCGATCTCAGGATCCGCTACACCACGACGACATTCGACGAAACCGTCATCGTCTGAGGCCTCAGCAGGCTGAACACGACCGCGCCGCCAAGACCGATCTCGGCACACAGGCGGATCGCGATCGTGATGTCATACATCGCCGCCGGCCCGTCGCCGGAGGACATCAGCCCCGCGAGGTTCCAGGCAGTGGCGCAGAAGAACAGCACCTCGGCTCCCTGCCAGGCCAACTGGTCGCGCCACCGCGGCCGAGCCAGGACGGCGAGCGGGAGCAGCCACAGCACGTACTGAGGTGCGTACACCTTGTCCACCAGGACGACGGCCAGCACGCACAGCAGCCCGAGTTCGGCGAACGTCGGCTCGCGGTGTGCGAGTACGCCGAGCGTCAGGATGCCGACGAGGAGCGCTCCGAGGACGATCCCCGCGCAGATGTTGAGCGTGGCTGGGGCGATCGAGGTCCCGGATGAGTCCTGGAGCAGCAACCAGAACGAACCGGCACCGGCACCGTGATGGATCAGCTGGGACCAGAACCCCTTCCAGGCGTCCCACCGATTCAACATCGCCGGCACGTTGAGGATGAACCACGACGCCCCAGCGACCAGGGTGACGATGGCCCAGGAGCCCAGCTCACGGCGTCGGATCGACAGGATCAGCAGAGCCACGAGCAGCGCTACGGGATAGACATCTGCAGCGGTGCCGAGGCCGATCGCTACGCCGGTGAGGCCGAGATCGCCGCGCGAGTACGCCCAGAGCGCCGCCGCGACGGCCGCGACCGCGAGCAGTTCCCAACTCACCAGGCCGGTGAGCAGGAGCGCAGGCGACACGGCGAAGGCCGCGATCTCCCACGGCCGATCGGGCCGGACCCGGGTCAGCAGAAAGGCGGCAAGGACCGCCAGGAGAGCGAACCCGACTCCATTGACGATGACGAACATGGTCGTCGAGTCATGGATCCAGCGCGTGAGCTGCGCCATGACCGAGGCCCAGTACGTCGTCAGGACCGGGTGGTCGAGACCCTGGGCCGCGTACGCACCTGGCACCTCCGAGGCACACAGATGCGTGTAACGGATCCCGGAGTCCCACCCCCTCGTCGCACAGGACGTCTTCTGCAGCATCCCGACCGCGAACGTGAGCGTGGTCAGCACGAGCACGACCGCGCCAGCAGGCAACCAGTCGACGTAGCCGTGAGCGTGCCGACCGCGCGGGCCACCGATCGCGGCACTCATGGTCGCGACGAGAGGGTCAGCCTGCGCGGGTTCGATCACGGCTTACGAGGCAGGATGAGGCCGGTCGGGCTGCTGGAAGGCGTGCCGCTGCTGTTGCCGCCACCGGGGTTCGGCTTCGGCGTCTTCGTCTTGGTCGGCTTGCTGGTCGGCGTCTTCGTCGGCTTCGGGGCCGGCGGAGGCGGCGGAGGCGGCGTGTACGTGTGGCCGGACTGCGGAGCCGTACCGCTCACATTGGCCGGCGGCGGGAACTGCTCCGTCGGCTCCCCGGTCAGGTAGAGCTTCATCACCTCGGTCCACGTCCGGGTCGGGTAGTCGGCGCCGAAGTACGACGGCATCCACCGGTCGATCTTCTCGGTGCCGTTGCCGCGTACGTACATCACCGATGTGGCCATCTGCGGCGTGAATCCACTGAACCAGGCCGACGACACGTCGTTGTTGCCGTTGGTCGCCGTACCGGTCTTGCCGGCTGCCGGGCGGCCCAACGCCATCGCATTCTTACCGGTTCCGTTCAGGACCACCTGCTGCATCGCGTACGAGACGTCGTCAGACACGTCCTGAGGAATGGCCTGCGTGGTGTGCTGCTTGAACTGATACTTCACAGCACCGTTGGCGTCGGTCACCGTCTGGACCACGTGCACGTCCGCGCGCTGGCCGCCGTCGGCAATGGTCGCGTACGTGTTGGCCATGTTGATCGGGCTCACGTGCGCCTTGCCGAGCGTGATGCGTACGTCGTCCGGCAGCAGGTCGGTGGTGCTGGTCGGGATGCCGACGGGGTGCTTCGGGTCGGCCGTGTTCGGCGTCAGGCCCATGGCCAATGCGTTGTTGTAGATCGCCTTCGGACCGTTGGGGATCGACATAGTCATGTCCGAGAACGCAGTGTTGACCGAGTTCTCCAACGCCTCGACGGACGTCAGCGGGTGGCCATATCCGGTCGGCTGACCGGCAGCGTCGGCTTCATTCTGTACGCAGCTCGACGGTACGAACGGCTGGCAGCTCGCGCCGTAGAAGCCGTACGTCGCGCCACCGGTCCAGGTGGACTTGAGTGTGTAACCGGCCTCGATGGCCGTCGCCAAGGTGATCGGCTTCATCGAGGAACCCGCCATGCCACCGGTGGCAGCCCAGTTGAGCTGGGACTCGACATAGTCCTGGCCGCCGTAGAAGCCGACGAGGTCACCGGTGCCGGGCTTCACCATCGCGACACCGATGTGCAGGTTCTTGTCCGACAGGCAGGCGTCGCCTGTGCCGTAGTAGCACGAGCTGGGACGCTCCCCGCTGTAGTTCGCAGGCACAGCTGCGCCGAATTCCTGGCACGGATCTGCGCGAGTCTCGTTCGGGCCGGGACGGCCGATGACGCCGCATTCGGCCGCGTCCATCCCCTTCTTCTGCAGGGTCGTGGTGATCCGCAGACCGCCGCGATCGATCTGCTCCGAGGAGAATCCGAGGCTGAGCAGCTGGTTCTTGACCAACTGGAGGATGTGACCCTTCTGGTCACCGAGGGTGTTGCGGTTCACCGACTGTGGCTTGCTGTCCGGCAGGCCCAGCGCGATGTAGTGCTGCGCCACGGCCTCCTTCAAGTTGCCGGTGCTGACCATGCCCTGGAGGACGTAGTCGTACCTCTTGGTCAGGTTGGTCTTCTCCGCCTTGCTCCCTCGCGGGTCGAGGTTGTTCGGGTTGTTGATGATCGAGGCGAGCATCGCGGCCTGGCGAGTGTTGAGCTTCGCGGCGTGGATGCCGAAGTACGCCTCGGAGGCCGCCTCGATGCCGTACGCGCTCCGCCCGAAGTAGACGGCGTTGAGGTAGCGGGTGAGGATCTCCTGCTTCGAGATCGACTGCTCGAGCTTCAACGCCAGGATGGCTTCCTTGACCTTGCGGGTGTAGGACCGCTCCGAGTTCAGGTACACCAACTTCACGTACTGCTGGGTGATCGTGGAGGCGCCCTGCAGAGAATTGCCGCCAGCGTTGTTGACCAGGGCGCGCAGGATGCCGCGCAGGTCGATGCCGTTGTTGGTCCAGAACGTACGGTCCTCGGCAGCGACGACCGCGTCCTTGATGGTGGCCGGCATCTGGTTGTAGGTCAACGAGATTCGGTACTGGTTCGAGAAGTCGCCGATCACGGTCTTGCCGTCGCTGTAGTAGACCAGCGATGCCTGCGACTCGTACGCCGCGTTGGGGTCCGGGATCTTGGTGGTCTCATACATCACGAAGCCCGCGGCGACGATGAACAGGACGAAGCTCAGGCTGATCACGGTGGACCACTTGAGGGCAAGGATCCACCGCCTCTTGCTGTTCATGGCGCGGAACTTGTCCCAGGCGCCCTGCGGTGCGGCCGGTCGGCGCGCAGCGGGCTTCTTCGCAGGGTTGCTCACGAGAGAGCAGCGTACGCACTTGCCCTGAGTGCCCCGTGAATTCCGGCTCTCAGACAGCAGGTGAACACGAGGTATCTCGCACATGTCCTATCGATTTGCTATCTACGACAGATATATCGGTACGATATGTCGCATGGCACGTCGTGCAGAGTCAATCGAGCTCGCAGTCCTCGGACTGCTGCACGAAGGACCCATGCACGGATACGAGTTGCGCAAGCGACTCAACCTGATGCTCGGGTGGGGTCGCCTGCTGTCGTACGGCTCGCTCTACCCCACGCTCAAGCGGATGCTCCGCGCTGATCTGATCGAGGAGACCACGGTTCGCGACGCCGGCCTGAGCCGCCGCCCGAAGATCGTCTACGAGATCACCGAAGCAGGACAGCGGGCCTTCACCGAGTTGATGTCGGAGGTCGGCCCCATCGCTTGGGAGGACGACAACTTCGACATCCGTTTCGCCTTCTTCGGCCGAACGGACATGGAGATCCGTCTCCGCGTGCTCGAGGGTCGGCGCAGCAGGTTGCAGGAGCGACTGGATCGGGTCCAGCAGCAGCTGGCGATGACCCAGAAGGAAGTCAATCAGTATGCCGCGGAGCTCCAGCGCCACGGTCTGGAGTCGGCTGAGCGCGAAGTGCGCTGGCTGTCCTCGCTGATCGATGCAGAGCGTACGTCGGCCGCACCCGCGTCCGTCGAGAACACCTAAGAGCCACCGACCAGCCCACCTGGTCTGGAACAGCACAAAGAGAAGTAAGAGGAAGGGAGCCCTCATGGGTTCGGTACGAGTAGCAATCGTCGGCGTAGGCAACTGCGCCACGTCCCTGGTGCAGGGTGTCGAGTTCTACAAGGACGCGGACCCGAGTGGCACCGTCCCTGGACTGATGCACGTCAAGTTCGGCGACTACCACGTCTCCGACGTGACCTTCGTCGCGGCGTTCGACGTCGACGACAAGAAGGTCGGCAAGGACCTCTCGGAGGCGATCAACGCTTCTGAGAACAACACGATCAAGATCGCGGACGTCCCGTTCGCGAACGTCGAGGTCCAGCGCGGCCCGACGCTCGACGGTCTCGGCAAGTACTACCGGATGACCATCGAGGAGTCGGCTGCTGAGCCGGTCGACGTGGTTGCTGCCCTCAAGGCGGCCGAAGTCGACGTGCTCGTGTCCTACCTCCCGGTGGGCTCGGAAGAGGCCGACAAGTTCTACGCCCAGTGCGCGATCGACGCAGGCGTGGCGTTCGTCAACGCCCTGCCGGTCTTCATCGCCTCTGACCCCGCGTGGGCCAAGAAGTTCGAGGACGCTGGCGTCCCGATCGTCGGCGACGACATCAAGTCGCAGGTCGGCGCCACCATCACGCACCGCGTGATGGCGAAGCTCTTCGAAGACCGTGGTGTCGTGCTCGACCGTACGTACCAGCTCAACGTCGGCGGCAACATGGACTTCAAGAACATGCTCGAGCGCGAGCGTCTTGAGTCCAAGAAGGTCTCCAAGACCCAGGCCGTGACGTCCAACCTCACCGGCCCGCTGTCTGGCCTGGTGGACTCGAAGAACGTGCACATCGGTCCGTCGGACTACGTGGCGTGGCTCGATGACCGCAAGTGGGCGTACGTCCGCCTCGAGGGTCGCGCGTTCGGTGACGTTCCGCTCAACCTTGAATACAAGCTCGAGGTGTGGGACTCCCCGAACTCGGCCGGTGTGATCATCGACGCCGTTCGGGCGGCGAAGATCGCCAAGGACCGTGGCATCGGTGGTCCGATCCTGTCAGCCTCGGCGTACCTGATGAAGTCCCCCCCGGTGCAGATGGAGGACGACCTCGGTCGCTCCCAGCTCGAGGCGTTCATCCGCGGCGAGTGATCTCAACACGAAGGCCCGCTTCCCTTGCGAGGGAGGCGGGCCTTCGTTCGTTTGTAGGACCGTCAGACTGCGGCGGACTCGATCTCGGCCTTGAGGGCCTCGAGTGTCTGCGCCATGCCCTCCAGCAACGTCGCAGTGAATGCTTCATGGCCGCCGAACACGACCGGGATCGCAGCGCGTACCGGCGCGGAGATGCCCTGCGGTGTTTCCCGGCGATGGGTGATCCGGGTCCCGCCCTCGACCGCCTCCAGGCGGAACGACCAGATCGTGAAGTTCTCGTTCATCCGGAAGGCGAACTCCTCGAACGGGGAGTAGCGCACGACGCGGGCCGACGTCGGCCAGACCCGCCAGCCGGAGCGGTTGACGTTGAACATCCAGCTGCCGAGGCGTACGGGCACGGGAACGACCTTGGTGCGCAGTACCTGCGGTGAGCGCCGCGACAAGGCGGCGACGTCGGTCACGAACCGCCAGACGTCCTCAGGAGCCGCAGCGACGTCGATGATCGCGCAGAGTTCGGTGCCACGGGCAGAGGCAGAAGCTTCAGTCACGCGTCGACCCTAGTGCGCCGCTGTGAGCCAGCCGGTGGCAACCAGGTCGCGCCAGACGTACGGGCCCAGCGTTGCCGCGAACGTCGACGTCATGTGGCTCGGGTCGCGATAGACAGTGACCCCACCGATCACCGCCGGGCAGATCGTCGGCCCGCAGAAGAAGTCGGTGAGATCGATCGCGACCGCGCGCCGTACTGCTGCCACCGCACCCCGCGTCGGGTCGCCCGCGCGCAGCGCACCGATCGGGCCGCCGCGCGGCACCGAACAACTCGTCGCCTCCACCCGGTCGAGCAGCGCCAGACAGGGCGTGGGCGCGTCGGCGCGGTACGGCTGGTCGACGATTCCGGCGACCGGGATGCCATCGGCATTGGCCGTACGCCAGGCCGCCGCCACCGCCTTGACCCGCGCGGCGAGGTCACCGGGCATGGTGTCGTACCGGCCGAGCGTCAGCACCACGTCGATGCGGTGAGCGTTCGTCCGCAACCAGCCGTCGACCTTCTGCTGGAACTGGCCGCACGACGCCGAGATCGCCGCCGCGTACGCGGTGTCGACCCACGGACAGTGCGCCTTCAACTGAGCCATCACGACAAGCTTGTGCTCCTGTGCGAGGCGGATCAGCGGCGGCAGGTACGAGAGCGCGTGCGAGTCGCCGATGAGCGCGACCACCGGGACGCGTGGGTCACCGACGGGTCCGTAGGTGCAGGAGAGCAGGGTCGAGGTCGTGTAGTCGTTGAAGCAGTTCGGCATCGACGGGAAATCAGCGTTCGCCGTCGCGGGGGTGGGGACCAGTTGGCCGATGGGGCCGACAGGGCACGACTGCGTCGGGTCCATCGCTGCGGCACCGAAGCACGGCGGCGGATGCGCGATCATCGCGGCGACGCGGGCCTCGTTCGCCGAGATCTGCGACGAGGCGTTCGACTGCGCCGAGGCCAACAGGCCGACCGTCACCGCAGCGGCGATCGCAGCGCCGCTCAGCGCCCACACCGGCTTCGCCCCGGCGATCCGCGGGGTCGTGCGGAACCACTGCTCGATGGTCCGCGTGGACAATTCGGCGAACACAAGCGTCAGCACGACGATGACCCAGCGGTCGAGTTCGGTGAGCCGATGGCCGAGCGCGTGCGGAGCAAGGATCAGCAGCGGCCAGTGCCACAGATAGACCGCGTACGAGATCGCCCCGAGCTCCTGGATCGGCCACAGTCCGAGCAGTCGCTGCGGCGACAGTCGGCCGGGCCGCGTACCGCCTGCGATCACGGCGGCCGCGCCCAGGGTCGGCATCAAGGCGGCCCACCCGGGGAACGCCGTCGACCCAGACAGTTCGAAGGACGTCAGTCCGACGAGGATGATCCCGCCCCAGACGAGCAGGTCCGCCAGCCAGGGCGGCAGCGACGGCCACAGGCGACGATCGCCCATGACCACGAGCGCGCCGACGCCGAACTCCCACACCCGGACCGGCGTGACGAAGTACGCCGTCGCGGGATGCGTCGCGGTCATCCACAGCGAGTACGCGAAGCTCGCCACCGTGACGGTCCCGACCACGGCCGGGACACCCCAGCGCAGCCAACGGCGCAACATCAGCGCACCCGCGATCAGCAGCGGCCACACCAGGTAGAACTGCTCCTCCACCGAGAGCGTCCAGTAGTGCTGGATCACCGACGGTGCGTTGGCCTGAGCGAGGTAGTCGACCGCGTCGTGGGCCAGCCGCCAGTTCTCGAAGTACGCCGAGGAGGCCACGAGCTCGCGGAAGTTCACCACCCGCTCACCGAGCGGGATCCACAGCAGCACGCCGATCGCCGACACCACGATCACCGTGTACGCCGCCGGCAGGAGGCGCCGCGCCCGCCGGGCCCAGAACGCACCGAAGTGGATCCGGCCGTGCCGCTCGCGCTCGGTCAACAGGTGCGCCGTGATCAGGTAGCCGGAGATGACGAAGAAGACGTCGACCCCGGCGTACCCACCCGGCACGAGGGCCGGCCACACGTGGAACAGGACGACCATCGACGCCGCGAGTGCTCGCAGCGCCTGGATCTCCCCGCGCAAGCCGGTGGACGTGCTCACCGGGCCTGGCGCTCCGCCCACCAGGTACGCAGCGCGGCCTCGGCCTCCTCGGGCGTCGACGGACCGTGATCCAGGCGGCGCTCCATCAGGAAGGCGTACGCCTCGCCGACCTCGCGACCGGGTGCCAGTCCGAGGATCTCCATGATCTGGTTGCCGTCGAGGTCGGGCCGCAGCGACGCCAACGACTCCTCCTCGGACAGCCGCGCGATCCTGGACTCGAGCTCGTCGTACGTGGCCGCGAGCCGTGCCGCCTTGCGGGCGTTGCGGGTCGTGCAGTCGGCACGGGTCAGGATGTGCAGCCGCTCGAGCAGGTCGTCGGCGTCGCGTACGTACCGCCGGACCGCTGAATCGGTCCACTGGCCTTCGCCGTACCCGTGGAACCGCAGGTGCAGCTCGACCAGCCGCGACACCGCCGCGATCTCATCGTTGGAGAACTTCAGTGCCTGCATCCGCTTGCGGGTGAGCTTGGCGCCGACCACGTCGTGGTTGTGGAACGTCACGACACCGCCGTCGACGAAGCGGCGCGTACGCGGCTTGCCGACGTCGTGCATGAGCGCGGCGAAGCGGGACACGAAGTCGGGGCCACCCAGGCGCGACTCCTGGGCAATCGCCTGTTCCAGCACGGTCAACGAATGCTCGTAGACGTCCTTGTGCCGGTGGTGCTCGTCGGATTCGAGTTTCAGCGCAGGCAGTTCGGGCAGGACATGGTCAGCCAGCCCGGTCTCGACCAGCAACGTCAGGCCGAGGCGCGGGTACGGAGCCAGGATCAGCTTGACCAGTTCATCGCGTACGCGCTCCGCGGAGATGATCTCGATGCGGGCGGCCATCGCGGTCATCGCGGCGATCACCTCGGGGGCGACGGTGAAGCCGAGCTGCGCGGCAAACCGGGCTGCGCGCATCATCCGCAGCGGATCGTCGGAGAACGACGACTCAGGTGCGCCCGGCGTACGAATCACGCGCTGGGCCAGATCGACGACGCCACCGTACGGATCGACGATCTCGCGGGACGGCAGTGACACCGCCATCGCGTTGATCGTGAAGTCTCGGCGGCCGAGGTCTCCGGGCAGCGAGTCGCCGAAGTCGACCTCCGGCTTGCGGGAGGACGGGTCGTAGATCTCCGAGCGATAGGTGGTGATCTCGATCGTCCACTCGCCGCGGCGGGTACCGATCGTGCCGAAGGCACGGCCCATGTCCCAGATCGGTCCGCGCTCGCGCTTGAGGATGGCCTCGGTCTGCTCCGGGCGCGCTGAGGTGGTCAGGTCGAGGTCGGTCACCGGACGACCGAGGAGCGCGTCACGGACCGGTCCGCCGACGAGGGCGAGTTCGTGTCCTTCGGCGGCGAAGGCCTCTCCGAGCGGCTCGAGGACTGGTGCCAGGAGGTCGAGCTGGGCCTCCACGGCCCGTTGCATGTCGACCACGGACCACGAGATTGGCTGCACAGGTCCGGACACAGCCACCGAGTCTAGAAGCGCAGGGCCAACGGCCCGATATCCTCGCCAGCATGTCTGGGGCCAGTACCGTCCGCATCCGGGCGGGTCTCGTGGCTCTCATCGCGCTGATCTGCGCGCTCCTTCCAACCGTGAGCGGTCGTGCGCACGCCGCGGGGACGACGGACCCGCTGACGATCACCATCGATGCGATGACCCCGAGCACCTCCAGCGGGGACATCCGTCTGAGCGGCCACATCACGAACGCGGACGACCAGACGTGGACGCAGATCCAGGTCCTTCCGTTCCTGGCGCCGACTCCCATTCAGACCACGGACGCGCTCGCCGCTGCGATGCAGATGCCCGAGGATGCGCCCGTCGGCAAGCGGATCCTCAGTGTCTTCACCACCATCAAGCAGCTCGACCCCGGCCAGACGACCACCTGGTCCCTGACCGTGCCGAGTTCGGTGCTGCCACACGTCCATGGCGGCGTCTACTGGTTCGGCGTCCATGCCCTCGGCACGAGCAGCGCGGGTGTCAGCCAGACCGCCGATGGCCGCGCGCGTACGTTCCTCCCGGTGGTTGGACCGACCACCCAGAAGGCGCGAGTTCATCTGATCGTCGAGATCACCGAGCCCATCGAGTACGACGCCACCGGTCACCTGCTCGAGACGACCTCGTACGCACCCGGTGCTCCGACGTGGGTCAGCGAGTTCAGCGGTCATCTGGCCCGACTCCTGAAGGTCGTGAACAGCACTCCGGGTGCAGATCTGCTCGTCGATCCCGCGGTCGTGGATGCTGCGAGCCGGTTGGCTGACGGTAACCCCGGTTGGCTCGGCGACGCCGGTGCCCTGGCCGACACCAAGGCCGCCGCCCAGTCCTGGCTGGCGTCGTTCAAGTACGTCGCCCGGACCCATCAGGTGTGGGGCCTTCCGTACGGCGACGTCGACATCACCGCCACCGCGGACCGCCCGGACATCGCGGCCTCGGCCGAGAGCATCGCGATGGCGCCGTTCACGGCGATCGGTGTCCATGCCGCACCCGCCCGGCGTTCCGCCGACCTCACCGCATCCGGAGCGGCAGTCCTGGGACCAGAGGGCAGTACGGCATTCGTGGACGCGCGGGTTGCCGGCTCACAATCGAGCGCCAACGGCGTACGCGTCGTCGGCACAGCCCTCGCCTCGCTCGGCGCCCCGAAGCCCGGGGAGGCGTACGCGCCGGTGCCACTGCGCCAGCAGATCCTCGCCGAGGCCGCGCTGCACCTCGGCACCACCGCCCCGGTCGTCGTGGTCATCCCGTCGACGTTCTCTCCGGCGGACCCAGCGGGCTTCGCAGCCAGCCTGGCAGCCCCGTGGGTGTCGCTCGACACGCTGCCGCAGGCGCTCAACGGCCTGACCATGGGCACCTTCCCCGACCAGCCAAAGGCCGCCGCCGAGTCACCGCTCGTCCACCTCAGTGTGGCCGCGTACGTCGCTGCCATCCGAACAGCAGCGACGCTGCACAACCTCACCGGCCTGGACGTCAACGGACCGGTGAGCCGTACGGTGCTCCCCGCGATGTCGCGGGCGATGGTGCACGGCCCGTCCGCGCAGAGCGTCAGCGTTCAGCTCGCCGACCTGATCTCCAACAACATCACCGTCACGGCGCCCCGCGGTGTCACCCTGTCCGGGTCGAGTGGTCGCTTCTCGCTCGCCCTGGAGAACAAGCTCGCGGTGCCCATCACGGTCAGCCTCAAGGCCTGGACGGACCAGGACACCTCGATCGGCCATTTCGGCAACGTCCCGCTGCCGGCTCACGGGGCCGCAGCGCCGCTCGCGAACGTGTCCATCAACGCCCATGGCAATCACCGAGTGCACTTCTCGGTGACTGACTCCGCAGGACATCCGATCGGCGTCACGGTGGACGTCGCCGTTCGATCCGTGCAGGTGAGCGGACTGATCTGGGCCTTCATCGCCGGCGGGCTGGCCCTGCTCGGCATCGCGATCTCGATGAGACTGGTCCGCCGGATCAGGAGCCGCGCATGAGCGTCGCGCGCAGCAGCGCCGTGATGGCGGTCGGCACGATCTTCTCCCGCGCGAGCGGGTTCGTACGCACCGCCCTGCTGGCCGCGGCGATCGGCTCCACGTTGCACGCCGACGTGTTCAATCTCGCGAACACGATTCCCAACATGCTCTACATCCTGTTGGCGGGCGGGGTGTTCAACGCCGTACTGGTCCCGCAACTCGTGCGGTCGATGAAGAACGACGCCGACGGCGGCCAGGCGTACGCCGACCGGATCATCACGCTGGCCGGGGCGTTCCTTGCCGTGGTCACCGCGCTCCTGGTGATCGCCGCCCCGCTGCTGCTCCACCTCTGGTTGCACGGATCCTGGTACGCCCCGGACCACGCCGCCCAACTGCACTCGACGATTGCCTTCGCGCGCTGGTGCCTGCCACAGATCTTCTTCTACGGGATGTACGTGCTCGTCGGCCAGATCCTGAACTCTCGCGGCAGTTTCGGGCCGATGATGTGGGCGCCGATCGCGAACAACATCATCGCGATCGGGGTGCTGATCGCGTACCTGGTCGCCTTCGGGACCTCCAGCACGGGTGGTTACAGCTCCGGTGAGGAGACTCTGCTCGGTCTGGGTTCGACGCTGGGGATCGTGGCCCAGTTCGTGGTCCTGCTTCCCGCCCTCCGCGCCGCCGGGTTCCGCTATTCGCCCCGGTGGGACTTCCGCGGTGTCGGCCTGTCCCAGACGGCGAAGTTGGGTGCCTGGACGATCCTTTTCGTGATCGTCAACCAGGTGGCATTCCTGGTGATCACCGCGCTGGCGAGCGATGGATCAGTCGGCGGCGGCGCCGGTTACACCGTCTACTCAAACGCGTGGCTGGTCGTGCAGGTCCCGCACTCGATCATCACTGTGTCGCTCGCCACCGCCATCCTGCCGATGCTGTCGCGGTTCGCGGCCGACAACGACACAGCCGCGGTGAAGCAGCAGCTCGGCCGGACGATGCGCAATGCGATGGCTCTGATCGTGCCCATCGCCGCCCTCCTGCCGCTCCTCGCCGTCCCGGTGGCGCGCCTGCTGTTCGGTTACGGCGCCTCCCGCGACGTCGCCACGATCGACATGTACGCGCCGGCGCTGGCCTGGTTCGCCCCGGGCCTGCTGCTCTGGACGATCCAGTACCTGGTGCTCCGCGCCTTCTACGCGTACGAACTCAACCGGCAGGCGCTGCTCATCCAGATCGCGATCGCCTCGGTCAACATCGGCGCCGCACTCTGGCTGGTGAACGGCATCCCCAGCAAGGACACCGCCGGCGCGCTGGCACTGGCGTACTCACTCTCGTACCTCGTCGGCACGACGCTCTCTGTCACCTACCTCGCCCGCAGGCTCGGCGGCTGGTCGTGGGCCGAACCGATTCGTTTCTGCGTACGCATCACGCTCGTGTCGGCACTGGCCGCGGGCGCGGCGTACGTGGTCGAACTCGGCGTCGGGCTGGGTCACACCATCGGCGGATCGCTCGTGACCCTCGTCGTTGCCGGCGGTGCGGGCGCCGTCGCGCTGATCGTGTCGGCTCATCTCTTCCGTCTCGCCGAGATCACGAGCATCGTGGATTCCGTGACGCGACGTCTACCAGGGCTCCGATGACCGTTCATCACGCAGGAGATGTCCTCGGTCGGCGCTATCAGTTGGCGGAGTTGCTGGTCGACGCCGGGGCCGGTGCCGCGTGGCTCGCCCACGACAAGGTGCTCGGCCGATCGATCTCGATCCACGAAGTGCCCGAGACCGATGTCCGCGCGGAGAAGATGCGCAACGCCGCGCGGGCGGCCGCCCTGGCCAACGACCCACGTCTGCTGCGCGTCCTGGATTTCGACGTCGAGGCCGGCACGCTCTACGTGGTCAGCGAGTGGGGCGCGGGCCTCACCCTCAACCACGCAGTCGCGCACGGTCCTCTCGACCATGAACGTGCCGCCAGGATGGCCGAACACATCTCCCGAGCGATCAGTCACGCGCACTCGGCCGGGGTCACCCACGGTCGGCTCGCGCCTGAGAACGTCCTCGTCGACGAGGCCGGCGAAGTACGCATCATCGGCACTGCCATCGAGGCTGCCCTCCTGGGCCTGCCCCGCTCCACGGTCGCCCAGGACACCGCCGACGTCGTCGGCCTGCTGTACGCGGCCCTGACCGGCAAGTGGGCCGGGCGATCCGAGTCGAGTCTGCCGACGGCTCCGCGGGGGCCGGACGGACGGTTCCTTCGCGTACGCCAGGTACGCGCCGGCGTACCCCCAGTCCTCGACGAGGCGGTCGCGCGGGTCGCGAAGCCCGGCGGATCGCTGTCGGATCTGCAGGCGACGCTGGCCACGTGGCTCGGCGTACACGTCGAGGCTCACGCGGGCGACGTGACCACGGACACCGCGCTCGACCTGACGCCGATCAGGGACACCGGTCGGCACGCGGCACCACCCGCCGCGACCGCCCCAGAGCCGCGGATCGTACGCCGGGACGACCCCATGCCGTCCGCGATCGCTCCCGCCCCGGACGCACCGAGCTCGTTGCCCGGCAGCCGTTGGATGCAGATCGCCCTTGCGGCCGCGATGGTGCTCTTCCTCGTGGTGGGCGTGTTCTTCGCCTTCCAACTCGGGCATGACAAGAGCGGCTCTGGCGCCGCCGGCCCTGGTCCGCAGATGTCCTTCGGTGCCACCGACTTCGATCCGCTCGGGAATCTGCAGGAGAACCCCGACCAGGTGAAGTACGCCGTCGACGGCTATCCGTCCACCTCCTGGACGACCATGACCTATCTGCAGCAGCTCGGACCCAAGGGCGACAAGCTCGGTGTCGGGCTGGTCCTCGACCTGCACCAGTCGTCGAACGTCACCTCGGTCGAGCTGACCCTGGTCGGCGACGGCAGCGCCGGTTCCATCTACGTGCTTCCGGACCAACCCGCACTGGCAGCGAGCACCGTCGGGACCGGCAACCCGATCACGATGGCAGGTGTGGCGCCGGCAGCGTCCGGTCCGTGGGGCACGCACCCGACGATCACGCTCCCGGCCGGGACCAAGGGTCGGTACGTCGTCGTCTGGTTCACCGCCCTGCCGAAGGTGGGTGGTTCATACCGTGGAGCGATCGCCGAGGTGGACGTGACGGGAACACCCGCGCCTTAGACTCCGTTGCTACAAAGCACCGTTCCACCGCGTACAACCGTCTCGAAGGATCCAGCGTGAGCGAGCCCCGCAACGTCATCATCATCGGCTCCGGCCCGTCCGGCTACACCGCCGCGGTGTACGCCGCCCGGGCTGCGTTGAACCCCCTCGTCTTCGAAGGCTCGGTGACGGCTGGCGGTGCCTTGATGAACACCACCGAGGTCGAGAACTTCCCCGGCTTCCGCGACGGGATCATGGGTCCTGAGCTGATGGAGAACATGCGCGCCCAGGCGGAGCGGTTCGGTGCCGAACTGATCGCTGACGACGTCATCGAGGTCGACCTGACCGGCGACATCAAGATCGTGAAGACCGCCGAGGCGACCTACGAGGCCACGGCCGTCATCCTGGCGATGGGTTCGGGCTACAAGAAGCTCGGTCTGCCCGACGAGGACCGGCTGTCCGGCCGTGGCGTGTCCTGGTGCGCGACCTGCGACGGCTTCTTCTTCCGCAACCAGCACATCGCCGTCGTCGGCGGCGGCGATTCGGCCTTGGAGGAGGCGACGTTCCTGTCGCGGTTCGGCTCGAAGGTGTCCCTGCTGGTCCGTCGCGACGAGCTGCGTGGATCCAAGATCATGCAGGATCGCGCGATCGCGGACGAGAAGATCGAGATCGTCTGGAACTCGGCCGTGGATTCGCTCAACGGCGAGAACGGCCTGGACTCGGTCACGCTGGTCGACACCGTCACCGGCGAGAAGCGTGAGCTCGACGCCACCGGCCTCTTCATCGCGATCGGCCACGAGCCGCGGTCCGAACTCATCGGGGGCCAGGTCGACCTCGACGACGAGGGGTACGTCCTCACGCAGCCGGGTTCGACTGCGACGAACCTCGAGGGCGTCTTCGCGGCCGGCGATCTGGTCGACCACACCTACCGCCAGGCGGTCACCGCTGCCGGGTCAGGCTGCGCCGCTGCGCTCGACGCTGAGCGCTGGCTGGCAGTCCGGGAGCACCACGCTTCCCAGAATCGTGCGTCTGCCGGGAATGTCCCCGCGACCGCGTAGGTTCTACCCGCAGACGTTCCGTCCAACTTGAAAGAAGGGGCCCACCGTGGCTGACAACATTTCCGCCGTTACCGACGCCGAGTTCACCGCGAACGTGCTGCAGTCCGACAAGCCGGTCCTGGTCGACTTCTGGGCCGAGTGGTGTGGCCCGTGCCGCCAGGTCTCCCCGATTCTCGACGAGATCGCGTCGCAGCACGGCGACAAGATCACGTTCCTCAAGATGAACGTCGACGAGAACCCGGTGACCCCGGCTTCCTACCGGGTGACCGGCATCCCGACGCTCAACGTCTACCAGGGCGGCCAGGTCGTGAAGACGATCGTCGGCGCCAAGCCGAAGGCCGCGCTGCTCGCGGAGCTCGCTCCGTACATCGGCTGAGCCGATGTACCAAGAGTTCAGTATCGGCTGACCCGATGTACCAAGGGTGCAGTATCGGCTGAGCCTGTTCCACGTGGAACCCCGTCACCTTCGGGTGGCGGGGTTCTGTCGTTGTGTGACCGTTTCAACGGCGATCTAATCTCGGCAGGCATGCCGTCGGTATGCGACCATGGTTGCTCCCATGAGCGATCTTCCTGTCTCCCGGCCCGCCCATCGACTAGACCCCTACGTCGATCGCTACGCAGCGCGTACGGCCGGAATGACGGCCTCGGAGATCCGGGCACTATTCGCGGTGGCTTCACGCCCCGAGGTGGTATCCCTCGCGGGCGGCATGCCCAACATCTCTGGCCTGCCACTGGACGTGGTCGGTGAGGCGCTCCGTGAGCTCGTGCTGACCAACGGCCCGGTGGCGATGCAGTACGGCTCCGGCCAGGGACTCCCCGAGCTGCGCGAGAAGATCACCGACATCATGCGTCTGGAGGGCATCGAGGCCCACGCGGACGACGTCGTGGTCACCGTGGGCTCCCAGCAGGCGGTCGACCTCGTGACGCGTGTGTTCTGCGACCCGGGCGACGTGATCATCTGTGAGGCGCCGTCGTATGTCGGCGCCCTCGGCGTCTTCAAGTCCTACCAGTGCGAGATCGTGCACGCAGAGATGGACGCCGACGGTCTCATCCCGGAAGCCGTGCGTCAGGCGATCGCTGCCACGAAGGCCGCTGGCAAGAAGATCAAGTTCCTCTACACGATCCCGAACTTCCACAACCCCGCCGGTGTGACGCTGTCTGCGCAGCGCCGGCTGGAGATCCTCGAGATCTGTCGCACTGAGGGCGTACTGGTCCTCGAGGACAATCCGTACGGCCTCCTGGGTTTCGACCGCGACCCGATGCGGGCCATGCGGGCCGAGGAGTCCGAGGGGATCATCTACCTGGGGTCCTTCTCCAAGACGTTCGCCCCCGGTTTTCGGGTCGGCTGGGCGTTGGCGCCGGCGTCCGTACGCGAGAAGCTCGTCCTGGCACAGGAGTCGGCGACGCTGTGTCCGCCGCAGTTCTCGCAGATGGCGATCTCCACCTACCTCGACAAGGCTGACTGGCAGGGCCAGATCAAGCAGTTCCGCGAGATGTACCGCGAACGCCGTGACGCGATGGTCGGCGCCCTCACCGACCTGATGCCCGCCGGGTGTTCGTGGAACGTCCCGGACGGTGGCTTCTACGTCTGGATGACGATGCCGCTGGGCGTCAACACCAAGACCATGCTCCCGAACGCCGTCAAGGAGCGCGTTGCGTACGTGCCGGGCACGGCGTTCTTCACCGATGGCTTCGGGTCGGGTGCGATGCGGCTGTCGTACTGCTACCCGCCGCCGGACAAGATTCGCGAGGGCGTACGTCGGCTTGCCGGTGTCGTGGAGCGGCAGCTCGACATGCTGCAGACGTTCGGCACCGCCGAGGGCATCCCCGGGCTACCCATCCGCGGCGACGAAGCTCCCCCTACCGACCTGCGATAGCCGCTCTCCAACGCACTGGACCCGCCCCCAACGGGGAGCGGGTCCTTCTGCTTGTGGCCGCTGACCTGCGGTTTCGTCAACAGTATCTATTTAGCGTTTTATCGTTTTATCGACTTATTGATCAATCGCCATAGGGTTGCGGCGTGGCCTGAACCGGGCGCGGGTCGATGAGATTCACGATGCGCTGGAGGTCACCGAAGGTCGCGAACTCGATGGTCACCTTGCCTTTGGTACGCCCCAGTTCGACCTTCACTCGTGTGTCCAGGCGGTCGGCGAGGCGGTCGCTCAGGTCACCGAGACCAGGCGCGTTCACCTTCGGACCCGGAGTCGCCCGCAGCTTCGGGCCGCCGTCGTCACCCAGCGAGACGAGCTCCTCGAGGCCGCGGACGCTGATGCCCTCAGCGACAACGCGGGAGGCCAAGCGGTCCTGCACCTCGGCGTCCTGGACGGCGACGAGTGCTCTCGCGTGGCCAGCTGAGAGAACGCCGGCGGCGACACGGCGCTGGACGCCCGGCGAGAGCTTCAGGAGCCGCAAGGTGTTGCTGATGGTCGGACGTGAGCGACCGATCCGCTCCGCCAGCTCCTCGTGCGTGCAACCGAAGTCATCGAGGAGCTGTTGGTATGCCGCCGCCTCTTCGAGTGGGTTCAGCTGCGAGCGATGCAGGTTCTCCAGAAGGGCGTCCCGAAGCATGTCGACGTCGTCGGTCTGACGGACGATCGCCGGAATCGTGGCGAGGCCGGCAGCCTGGGTCGCACGCCAGCGGCGCTCACCCATGACCAACTCGAAGCCGTCACCGTCGGGACGGACCACGATGGGCTGCAGGACGCCGATCTCACGCACCGAGTGGACCAACTCCGCCATGTCGGTCTCATCGAAGACCGTACGAGGCTGGGCGTGGTTCGGGTGGATCTTCTCCACTGGGAGTTCAGCGAAGTAGGCGCCGTCGACCGGCAACAGGTCGCGCTGAGCCGTAGGCGGCTGTGTGGCCGGGCCCCCGAATCCTTGGGAAGTGCGCTCAAAAGGCGCCGGAGCGGGCGCCCCCGACGTCGCTGGTACGCCCTCTGCGAACGCCGAGGCCGGGGAAGTGGTTTCGATAGGAGCGCTGGGGATCAGGGAGCCAAGGCCTCGACCAAGACCACGGCGCGGCGGCTGGGACATCAGCTGGTTCCCTTCAGAGCGAGTTCACGTGCAGCCTCAAGATACGACAGTGCACCTGGTGATCCCGGGTCATACGTCATGACGCTCTCCCCGTACGACGGAGCCTCGGAGACGCGGACTGAGCGCGGAATGTACGTGTTGAGGACGATGTCACCGAAGCTGTCCCTCACCTGATCGGCGACTCCAGCCGCCAGGCGCGTACGCGCGTCGTACATGGTGATCAGCATCGCGGAGACCCTGATCACCGGGTTGAGGGCCTTCCGCGCCAGTTCGACCGTGTTCAGGAGCTGTGCGAGGCCCTCCAGGGCGTAGTACTCGGCCTGAATGGGGATCAGGACCTCACTGCCCGCCGTCAGAGCGTTGATCGTCAACAGACCGAGCGACGGTGGGCAGTCAACGAAGACGAAGTCCCAGCGGTCTTCGTTGTCCGGCGACGTGCGCTTGGAGGCTGTGAGGGCGTTCTTGAGCCGGAATTCACGTGCAACTGCCGGTACCAGCTCGATTTCGGCACCTGCCAGATCGATCGTCGCCGGCACCACATCAATGCCATCCACGTCGGGGCACGGAACGGCCACGTCGTCGATGGCCGCGCCATCGACGACCACTTCGTATGTGCCAGGCGTCCCGACAGGGTGCGGGACACCGAGAGCTGTTGACGCATTGCCCTGTGGGTCAAGGTCGATGACCAGTACGCGCTGACCCAGCTGTGCCAGCCCCGCCGCGAGATTGACCGTCGAGGTGGTCTTGCCGACACCACCCTTCTGGTTCGCCACCACAAAGATGCGTGGCGTGGCCGGGCGTGGGATGGCCGGTCGGTTCAAGACGGACTGGCGCGCCAGCACGGAATGTTCGGCAGCGCGGGCGAGAGGAGTCTCCGTGTCGTCCAGAAGCGTCGAGTTCGCGGCGATATCGGCTGCCGTCCGCGTGGCACCGAGGCCGGCGGTAAGGCCGCCGAGGCCGCTGGTTTCACGTGAAACGTCGGTTTGCGGGGTCTCGCTGGTGCTGTCGTCCATCGGCCTACCTTGTGGATAAGTTGCGTTGATCTGTGGATGTCACGCGTGAGCCGGGTGGCGAAGCGGTGGATAAGCCAGGCGCTATCTGCGCCGACCCGAACCTTGACGTGACGTACGACCACGAGCACCAGATCCGGCTGCTCTGTGGGTAGGGGGCCAATCTACCGAGCGCGGACCTGCCCAGGCCACCTGAAGAACATGTGTTGTGGACAACCCGTCGGAACCGCCCAGCGTGTGGATGACGGGCTCCGCACACCTGCCGAGCTGCAGAACGTCACGGACCTCCTGCAGTTCATCTGCGACGTTCGATCCCTTGAGGGCGAGCAACTTGCCCTCTTGGGCCACCAACGGCATCGACCACGTGAGCAGCCGCGGCAGAGGTGCCAGAGCGCGCGAAGTCACCGCGTCGAAGGTGCGCTTGCCATGCAGCTCGTCCGCCCGTCCGCGCACGACTTCGACATTTTCGAGAGCCAGCTCTGCAACTACCTCGGACAAGAAGGTGGTCCGGCGCAGCAGGGGCTCAATCAGCGTGACTCGCACGTCCGTCCGCGCGATAGCCAGCACAAGGCCAGGGAGGCCGGCGCCCGAACCGATGTCGGCGAGAGTCGAATCTGTCACCAACAGATCAGCCATCACGACGCAGTTGAGAATGTGTCGATCCCACAGGCGGGGCACTTCACGTGGCCCGATCAACCCGCGGATGACACCGTCAGTGGCCAGCAAGGCTGCGTACTTCTCAACCAGAGGCAGTTGTTTCACGTGAAACAGCGAACGACCGACCTCCGGAATGTCGGGGAGTTCGGTCGTCACTGGTTTCACGTGAAACGTCAGGCTGGGAGGACTACGACGCGGCGGCGCGGCTCGGCGCCTTCAGACTCCGACGTGAGGCCGGCAGCAGCGACTGCGTCGTGAACGATCTTCCGCTCATATGCAGACATCGCCTTCAGGGACTCCTTCTCGCCGGATTCCTTGACCCGAGCGACCACCTCAGAGGCCAGCGCGGTCAACACCTCACGGCGCGAAGCCCGGAACCCGGATACGTCGAGGATCAGACGCGAGCGCTCGCCGGTCTCGCGGTACACGGCGAGGCGGGTGAGCTCCTGGAGGGCATCGAGCACCTGGCCATGGTCGCCCACCAACTGCGCCAGGTCAGCACCGACAATCGACACCGCTGCCCGGTTGCCGTCCACGTCCATGTCCAGATCGCCATCAAGGTCAGCGATATCGAGCAGGCCCTCGAGGTAGTCGGCAGCAATATCGCCCTCGCGCTCGAGCAACTTCAGGGCGGGAGCGGCTGCTTCAGTCGTTTCAGTCATCAGTCGTCCTTCTTCTTCGGAGTCTTGGTGCCGGACTGGCGCTGAGCCTTCGTCTGGCGCTTGGGTTGAGCGCGCTGCGCCGCACGGGGAGCCTCGACGGCTTCCTCACCGTTGAACACAGCGCTGCTCGTGGTTGCCACGGCGCCCTTCTGCGCGGCCTTCTCACGGTCACGCTTCTCCTTGGCGATGGCCGCGGGTGAACCCGGCGTCGGAGACGCCTTGATCACGACGTACTGCTGGCCCATCGTCCACAGGTTCGAGACCGTCCAGTACAGCATCAAGCCGATCGGGAAGCCGAACGAACCGACCGAGAAGACCACCGGCAGGACGTACATCATGATCTTCTGCTGCTGCGCGTACTGGCCAGTCATCGCCGCCGGCGGCATGTTCTTGGTGAGGATCTGGCGCGACGTGAGGAACTGCGTGAGCGTCATCAGCACCACAAGCACCGGGGCGATGATCTGGGTGCTGTGGTAGCCGTGGGTATTGGTGAGCGAGGCGCCCAGAAGCGTGCCGAGCCAGTGCGACTGGCCGAATGAGGCGGCTGCGCTGTCGCTGAGGAAGCCGTTGCCATGACCCTGAACCGCGTGCCGCAGCAACGCGAACAGTGAGAAGAAGATCGGCATCTGGATCAGGATCGGAAGACACGAGGCGAACGGGTTCGTGCCGTTGTCCTTGTAGAGCTTCATCATCTCTTGCGACATGCGCTCACGGTCGTGCTTGTACTTCTCCTGCACGGCCTTCATCTGCGGCTGGATCAGCTGCATGTTGCGCATGGATTTGATCTGCTTGACCATCACCGGGATGAGGAGGGCGCGGATCGTGACCGTCAGACCAACGATGGCGAGCGCCCAGGCCCAACCCTCCGATGGCAAGAACGCAAAGATCTTGTGCCAGAGCACCAGGATCCCTGAGATCACCCAATACAGCGGCAAAGCAATGGCATGGAATAACGCGCCCACGGATCAGACTCCTTGAGTCATGGTTGAGGTGTTACGACGGTGAGGCACCGGGTCGTAACCCCCGGGAGCCCATGGATGGCAGCGAGCGAGTCGCTTGATGGCGAGCCAGACGCCGCGGACAGATCCATGGACCTGGACAGCTTCAAGTGCGTACGCCGAGCACGAGGGGTGATAGCGACAGACTTGGCCGTACATCGGGCTGACAACAGTCCGGTACGCCTTGAGAAACCCGATCAGGAGGTACTTCACACGGTCCTCCCAGACGACAGCACTCGATCGAGGCAACGTCGGAACTCCCCGCGAAGTTCCTCATACGAGGAAGCGCCGGACGCGGGCTGAGCACGTACGACCAGGCGCGACCCAGGCGGAAGTGAATCGAGCTCGGTCCGAGCGAGTTCACGCAGCCGCCGCTTCACCCGATTGCGGGCGACGGCCGAACCAACGGCCTTGGACGTGACGAAACCGACTCGAGCAGCGTCAGCCTCACCTGTGTCATCCACAGAAGGTGACGCGAGATGAACGGTGAGCAGAGCCCCACCGCATCGCCTGCCGGCGCGCACAGTTGTGCGGAACTCGGCGGGCTCGGTGATCCGATGCGCCCGCGGCAGCACGAGTCTGGCGAGAACCGTCAGACAGCGAGCTTGTTGCGGCCCTTGCGGCGGCGCGCCGAAAGGATCGAGCGGCCGGCCCGGGTGCGCATACGCAGGCGGAAGCCGTGCACCTTGGCCCGACGACGGTTGTTCGGCTGGTACGTACGCTTGCTCATGGGTTTACCCCTTGTTTCTCGCCCCGGAAATTGCCCGGAGCCATGGTCGAAGTCAATGGTCGCGGCGGTCACGAATGACCTTCCAGCGACCGCCAAACGGTACGCGCTACCACTCCGCCGGGTCAAACTGCCGAACGCACCGACAGACACGCCGAATGACGTCCTCTGACAAGTCTCCACCCTGTGGATAAGGGTTGCTGCACACTGCCGGAGCGTCTAGGTTCGCAGGGATTGCCCCCTTCCCCTTGGCAACCCCACATTCTGTGGACAACCTTGTGGAGAACTGACTCGGGACCTTGGGGGCGTACGCACCTGGGAGGGAACGAGAGCGTGGACGCGAATAGCGCCGGCACCGACGAACTGATTGCGGCATGGCCCAAGGTCGTCGATGAGCTCCAGCCCAACCAATCCGCCTGGGCACGCATGGGACACCCGGTCGCCCTTCACAGCAGCAGCGCGATCATCGCAGTGCCGAGCGAGTTCGCCCGCAATCAACTCGAGGGCCGGCTACGTGCCGAGATCGACGACGCGCTGACCTCCCTGCTCGGCCGACCCATCAGCATTGCGGTCACCGTCGACTCGAGCCTCGACACCGACCAGAGCCCGGCTCCCGAACCCAGACATGAGCTCGTAGATCTGTCGACAAGTGAACAAAGTGCTTTATCGACTTTTAGATCGGCTGACGAAGTCTTCATTCCGACGCCGAGCCATGAACGGCCCAAGCACATCGAGCGTCCGATCGAGACGCGCCTGAACCCGAAGTACACGTTCGACACCTTCGTCATCGGCAGCAGCAACCGCTTCCCGCACGCTGCCGCCGTCGCTGTCGCCGAGGCGCCGGGCAAGGCGTACAACCCGCTGCTCGTCTACGGAGACAGTGGCCTGGGCAAGACCCACCTCCTGCACGCGATCGGTCATTACGTCCGGTCGCTCTACAAGAGCGCGAAGGTTCGGTACGTCTCCAGCGAGGAATTCACCAACGAGTTCATCAACGCCATTCGCGACGACCGACAGGACCGTTTCAAGCGTCGTTACCGCGATGTCGACGTCTTGCTGATCGACGACATCCAGTTCCTCGAGGGCAAGACCCAGACTCAGGAAGAGTTCTTCCACACGTTCAACGCGCTCCACAACGCGAACAAGCAGATCGTGCTGACGTCCGACCGGAGCCCGAAGCGACTCGAGGCGCTGGAGGATCGGCTCCGCAACCGGTTCGAGTGGGGCCTGATCACCGACGTGCAGCCCCCCGACGTCGAGACCAGGATCGCCATCCTTCGCAAGAAGGCAGCGATGGAGCGGCTGTCCGCGCCGCCGGACGTACTCGAATTCATCGCCACCAAGATCCAGACGAACATCCGCGAGCTCGAGGGCGCACTCATCCGTGTAACCGCGTTCGCCAACCTCAACCGTCAAGAAGTCGACATGACGCTGGCGGAGATCGTCCTCAAGGATCTGATCCCCGAAGGTGCTGAGCCCGAGATCACGGCCGGCCTGATCATCGCCCAGACGGCGGCGTACTTCGGCCTCTCTATCGAGGAGCTCACCGGGCCGAGCCGTGGGCGACACCTGGTCATGGCACGACAGATCGCCATGTATCTGTGCCGCGAGATGACCCAGCTGAGCCTCCCGAAGATCGGTGAGCAGTTCAAGCGCGACCACACGACGGTGATGTACGCCGAGCGGAAGATCAACCAACTCCTCGCTGAGCGTCGCGCGGTGTTCAACCAGGTCACCGAGCTGACGAACCGGATCAAGTTGCAGGCCCGACAGGGTTGAGACCACGCCACGTCCTGTGGATAAACCCCACCCCGGAGGTACGAACTACACGGGGAGGATTTGCGGAGTCCTCGCAACGCCCCTCCACAACGTGTCGTTCGCACACACGCCGGGCCACGCGATGCGTCCTTGATCCACAGGTACGTCCCACACCCACACCCACGATGACCTGCACAAACGCCCTTCATCCACAGGATCCACAGGCCCTACTACTCCTACGTACTGTTACTAGGTCCAAGATCCCGAAAACACCACCAACCGCCCGATCTGGGGAAAACCTTCAATCCAACGGCCTGGCATCACACCTCGTGGCTGCGTCCCTTCCGTACTCGTGGCAGGATTCAAGTCCGCATACCTGCAGGCCTAGCCGCGCGGGTGTGACCTTTGGACAACAAAAGGACATGCGACGTGAAGTTCCGCGTTGACCGCGACGTATTCGCCGACGCTGTGGCCTGGGCCGCGCGTACTCTCCCGACCCGCCCCGGCAGCCAGCCAGTTCTCGCCGGTCTCATGATCACGGCCGGTGACGGCCTCATCCTCAACTCGTTCGACTACGAGACCTCTGCGCGGGCAACGCTCAACGCGGACGTCATCGAAGAAGGCACCGTCCTGGTGCCCGGCCGCATGCTCGCCGACATCGTTCGCGCCCTCCCGGCCAAGCCGGTCGACGTGTCGCTCGACGGTTCCCGCGTCCAGCTCACCTGTGGCAGCGCGCGGTTCAGCATCCCGTCGATGCCCGTGGATGAGTACCCGAGCCTGCCGGACATGCCGACGGCCTCCGGCACGGTCAAGAGCGACGACTTCGCGCACGCTGTCAGCCAAGCGGTCACCGCGGCCGGTCGCGACGACATGCTGCCGGTGCTCACCGGTGTCCGGATCGAGATCGAGGGCGACACCATCGCACTCCTGGCGACCGACCGCTTCCGTCTGAGCAGCACCGAGCTGACCTGGACTCCGCAGACTCCCGACGCGAGCTTCGCCGCGTTGGTGCCAGCCAAGATCCTGGCCGACACAGCCAAGAGCCTCACCACGGGTTCGGAGATCACCATTGCGCTCAGCGCCGGTGGACAGGGCGACGGGATCATCGGTTTCGAAGGTCAGGTCGCCGGCGGCGTACGGCGGACCACCACTCGGCTGCTCGACGGCGAGTTCCCGAAGGTCCGGGCGCTGTTCCCGGCCGAGCACCTGACCACCGCAGTGGTCTCGAAGGCTGAGTTGGTCGAGTCCGTCAAGCGCGTGGCGCTCGTCGCCGGCCGCAACACCGCGGTCCAGATGACGTTCGGCGACGGTGGGATCACTCTCGACGCCGGCTCCAGCGACGAGGCCCAGGCGACCGAGTCCGTCGAGGCGGTCATCAACGGTGAGTCGCTGACCACCGGCTTCAACCCGGCGTACCTGCTCGATGGTTTGGGTGCGATCGACGAGGCCGAGGTCGTCCTGTCGTTCACGCAGGCCTCAAAGCCCGTGGTGATCAGTGGCAAGCCGGCGGAGGACCAGGATGACCCGGGGTTCCGCTACCTCCTGATGCCGCGTCGCCTGCTGAACTGATCCACCCCGACGATCCACCCAAGGAAGTACGCCATGGCCACGCTCGGACTCGTCGGACTCGGCAAGATGGGCGGCAACATGCGGACCCGGATCCGCAACGCCGGACACACGGTGGTGGGGTACGACCGCAATCCCGACCTCGCCGACGTCCACTCCTTGCAGGAGATGGTGGATGCGCTGCCTAGCCCGAAGATCGTCTGGCTGATGGTGCCGGCGGGTGACCCCACACTCTCCACGATCATGGAGCTCGGCGATCTGCTGGGCGAGGGCGACGTCGTCATCGACGGTGGCAACTCGAAGTACACCGACGATGCGGAGAACGCTGCGTACCTGGCGACGAAGGGGATCGGGTTCGTCGACTGCGGTACCTCCGGTGGCGTCTGGGGTCTGCAGAACGGGTACGCCTTGATGTTCGGTGGATCCGACGCCGATGTCGCGAAGGTCCAATGGGCGTTCGACGCCCTCAAACCCGCGGACACCACCGATGGCTGCGTCCATGCGGGCAGGACGCCGGGGGCTGGCCACTTCGCCAAGATGGTCCACAACGGTATCGAGTACGCGATGATGCAGGCCTACGCCGAGGGCTGGGAACTGCTCGACAAGGTCGACATCGTCGAGAACGTGCCGGAGGTCTTCGCCTCCTGGCGGACGGGCACGGTGGTCCGTTCGTGGCTGCTCGACCTGCTCGTCGACCAACTCCACGCCGACGAACATCTCGACAAGATCGCGGGCTACGCCGAGGACTCCGGCGAAGGCCGATGGACCGTCGAGGCCGCGATCGACAACGCGGTGCCGATGCCGGCGATCTCAGCCTCGCTATTTGCCCGCTTCTCCTCCCGCCAGGACGATTCGCCCGCAATGAAGGCAATCGCGGCCATGCGCAACGGCTTCGGCGGCCATGCTGTCCGAAGCGAATAGCTTCCGGCTCATGGACGGCTCCTAGTGCACGTATCCCACCTGTCCCTCCACAACTTCCGGTCGTACACCTCGGCGGACGTGCCGCTTGAGGCGGGCGTGACGGCGTTCATCGGCCGCAACGGACAAGGCAAGACCAATCTCGTCGAGGCGATCGACTACTTGTCGCGGCTCGAATCGCACCGCGTCGCGACCGACGCCCCACTCATCAAGCAGGGAGCGGATCAGGCTGTTGTCCGCGCCGCCGTGATCAGGGACGGTCGCTCCGCGACGCTCGAGATCGAACTCAATCCCGGACGCGCCAACCGTGCACGGATCAACAAGTCGCCGGTCCCGCGTACGCGCGACCTGATCGGCCTCGTACGCACCGTGATCTTCTCGCCCGAGGATCTGGCTCTCGTCAAGGGCGATCCGTCCGAGCGGCGACGGTTCCTCGATGACCTGCTGGTCCTGCGTACTCCGCGGCTCGCGGGCACGAAGTCGGACTATGACCGGGTGCTCCGCCAGCGGAACTCGCTGCTCAAGACGGCTGGCCTCGCCCGGGGTTCCTCGCGCGAAGCAGCGCTCGATACCCTGCTGGTCTGGGATGAGCAACTGGCCCGACTCGGTGCCGAGCTGACTCATGCACGGCTCGAGCTGGTCGCCGCACTACGGCCTCACCTCGGCGAGGCGTACGCGACGGTAGCCAAGGGGTCCACCCGTGACGACGCCAAGATCGCGTACGCGCCGCGCGTCGAAGCGATCTCGGAAGGCGATGCCGCTGAGTCGATCGAGACGTCGTTGCTGCTCGCGATCGGCACCCGACGCAACGAGGAGCTCGCGCGCGGGATCACGCTCGTCGGACCACATCGCGACGAGTTGGTCTGCGAGCTCGGGACCCTTCCGGTGAAGGGCTACGCCAGCCACGGCGAGAGCTGGTCGTTCTCGTTGGCGCTCCGGTTGGCGTCGTACGACCTGTTGCGTTCCGAGGGCGACGACCCGATCCTGATTCTTGATGATGTGTTTGCCGAGCTCGATGCGGCTCGACGCGAGCAATTGGGCGAGTTGGTCGCTGGAGCCGAGCAGGTCCTGGTGACGGCGGCAGTCGCGGAGGACGTACCGAAGTCGCTGGGCGAACACGCGGTGCGGTACCGGGTGTCGGAGGGCGAGGTTTCACGTGAATCCTGACGACCCGGTGGTTTCGACGGGATCAACAGACGATGCAGACGCCGCCGAGCCCGCCGAGGTCGACGACGAGCACGAGGTGGACGGTCTGGATCTCGCCCGGACCATGAACCGCGTGGTCCAGGGCACGACCCCGGCGACCCGCGCCCGGCTGCGCACCAGCTACCCCATCCGGAACACCAGGACGACCGGGAGCGGGCCGGACGACCGCGACCCTCAGCTGGTCAAGAACCTCCTTGAGCGCCTGATCGGCGACCACGGGTGGGACGTGAACCTGCGGGTCCACAGCCTGTTCGGAAGGTGGACCGAGCTCGTCGGGGACGACATCGGCGAGCATGCGACACCCGAGTCGTTCAACGACGGCGTGCTCACGGTGCGTACGGATTCCACGCCGTGGGCGACGCAGTTGACCCTGCTCGCGCCCCAGATCGTGGCTCGTCTCAACGACGAACTCGGCCACGGCACGGTGACCGCGATCGCCGTCGTCGGACCCCAGGGACCGACGTGGAAAAAGGGCCGCTATTCGGTCAAGGGGAGAGGGCCGCGCGACACCTACGGATGATCGCTCGTGGGCGCGTCAGCGGCGGGAGGGACGTATAGGGAGTCGTCTGGACCCTGGAAAGTGCCGCGAAAGGCCATTTTTTGGCCACAGAGGGACACTTTTCGTCCCAGATCCCCAGATTCCGTACGCACTTCACTCGGTTCTGGGCCCTTGAAGGCTAAACTGAGCCTCCGGGCCAGCCCCTCACGTGTGCACCACCAGGGTGCGCAAAGCAGGGTCGGCCCGATTCGCGTACAGAAGGGGTCCGGAGTGGTCGACGAGAACCAGCCCGCAGGCGAGGTCAAGGGGTCGGGAACGGTCGAAGGTGTCGAGTACGACGCTTCCGCCATCCAGGTCCTGGAAGGTCTGGAGGCCGTACGCAAGCGGCCCGGTATGTACATCGGTTCCACCGGCGTACGGGGCCTTCACCACCTGATCTGGGAGATCGTCGACAACTCCGTCGACGAGGCACTGGCCGGCTACTGCGACACGATCACCGTCACCCTTCAGGCTGATGGCAGCGTCCGGGTCGACGACAACGGTCGAGGCATCCCGACCGGGACCGCGCCCGGTCAGGAGTTGCCGGCGGCAACGCTCGCGCTCACCGTCCTGCACGCCGGTGGCAAGTTCGGTGGCGGCGGCTACAAGGTGTCCGGCGGTCTGCACGGCGTCGGCGTCTCCGTGGTGAACGCGCTCTCGAGCAAGCTCCACCTCGAGGTGAAGAACCGCGGCAAGCTCTGGGAGCAGGAATTCACCCACGGCGCCCCGGACTACGCCCTGCGCGAGGTCCGCGACCTCGCGGACGACGAGAAGACCGGAACGAGCGTCACCTGGTTCGCCAGCAAGGACACGTTCGAGACCACCGAATACAACCTCGAGACGATCTCGACCCGGTTCCGCGAGATGGCCTTCCTCAACAAGGGCCTGACGATCGTGCTCCGCGACGAGCGGCCCGAGGTGGCCGACATCGTCGAGGCGCTGGAGGAGGACGCCGAGTACGTCGACGACACCAAGCACGAAGCCGATGAGCTGCACGCGGCCGAAGGCGCGGAGCGCGTACTCGAGCAGGTCTTCCTGTACGAGCGCGGGCTGGTCGACTACGTCGAGCACCTCAACAAGCGCAAGAGCCCGGTCAGTTCGATCATCTCGTTCGAGGCGGAGACCGGCCCCGAGGTCGACAACCACATGAGCCTCGAGGTCGCGATGCAGTGGCAGGTCTCGACGTACAACGAGAGCGTCCACACCTTCGCGAACACGATCAACACACCTGAGGGCGGTACGCACGAAGAGGGCTTCCGGGCGGCGCTCACCACCCTGATGAACAAGTGGGGCGAGACCTGGGGTCTGATCAAGAAGAAGGAGGACCGCCTCACCGGTGACGACATCCGTGAGGGCCTCACCGCGATCATCAGCCTCAAGATCGGCGAGCCGCAGTTCGAAGGGCAGACCAAGTCCAAGCTCGGCAACACCGAGGCCAAGGGGTTCACCCAGGGCATCGTCAACGACCAGCTCGGTGCCTGGCTCGAGCAGAATCCGAACGACGGCAAGGAGATCATCCGCAAGGCCATGGCAGCCGCGACCGCACGTATCGCGGCTCGCAAGGCTCGCGACCTCGCGCGTGATCGCAAGGGGCTGCTCGGCAAGGGCTCGCTCCCGGGCAAGTTGGCTGACTGCCAGTCGACCAACCCGGAGGAGTGCGAGGTCTTCGTCGTCGAGGGTGACTCCGCAGGTGGGTCGGCGAAGTCCGGTCGCGATCCGCGGATACAGGCAATCCTCCCGATCCGAGGCAAGATCCTCAACGTCGAGAAGGCGCGCCTGGACAAGGTGCTTGCCAACACCGAGGTCCAGGCGATCATCTCCGCACTCGGCACGGGCGTGAGTGACGACTTCGACATCGCCAAACTGCGGTATCACAAGGTCGTGCTGATGGCCGATGCAGATGTCGACGGCCACCACATCAACACCCTGCTGCTGACGCTGCTGTTCCGTTTCATGCGTCCGCTGATCGAGGGTGGGTACGTCTACCTCGCGCAGCCGCCGCTCTACCGACTCCGGTGGAACAAGCCGCACGAGCACGAGTTCGTCTACTCCGACGCCGAGCGCGACGCGGTGATGGCGGACGGTCTCGGCCAGGGCAAGAAGTTGCCGAAGGACAACCCGGTCCAGCGCTACAAGGGTCTTGGTGAGATGAACGCCGATGAGTTGTGGGAGACCACGATGGATCCGGACCAACGGCTGATGCTGCAGGTCACGCTGGAGGACGCCGCTGCCGCGGACGAGATCTTCTCGATCCTCATGGGAGAGGACGTCGAGCAGCGACGGACGTTCATCCAGCGCAACGCCAAAGACGTACGTTTCCTCGATATCTGATCTGGACTGAAGACTGATGACTGAGATCAACAACGACCTGGGCGACGCTCGCATCCGCCCGATCGAACTGCAGACCTCGATGCAGCGCAGCTACATCGACTACGCGATGGCCGTCATTGTCGGCCGAGCCCTCCCGGACGTACGCGACGGCCTGAAGCCGGTGCACCGTCGAGTGCTCTACGCGATGTACGACGGCGGCTACCGCCCGGACCGTGGCTTCAACAAGTGTTCCCGCATCGTCGGTGACGTGATGGGTCAGTACCACCCGCACGGCGACTCGGCGATCTACGACACCTTGGTCCGGTTGGCGCAGCCGTGGGTGATGCGGGCGCCGCTGATCAGCGGGCAGGGCAACTTCGGTTCGCCGGGCAACGACCCCGCGGCTGCGATGCGATACACCGAATGCAAGATGGCGCCGCTGGCCATGGAGATGGTGCGCGACATCGATGAAGACACCGTCAACATGCAGCCGAACTACGACGGCAAGACCGAGGAGCCGGTCATCCTGCCGGCCCGGTTCCCGAACCTGCTCGTCAACGGTTCCGCCGGCATCGCGGTCGGCATGGCCACGAACATCCCGCCGCACAACCTGCGTGAGGTGGCCGAAGGCGCGAAGTGGGCGCTGGAGCACCCGGATGCCTCGCGTGAGGAACTCCAGGATGCTCTCGTCGAGCGGATCAAGGGCCCGGACTTCCCCAACGGTGCGCTCATCGTTGGTCGCTCCGGCATCGAGCAGGCGTACCGCACCGGTCGCGGCTCGATCACCCAGCGCGCTGTCATCGAGGTCGATGAGGACAACAAGGGCCGCACCTGCCTGATCATCACCGAGTTGCCGTACATGGTGAACCCGGACAACCTCGCGCTGAAGATCGCCGAGCTGGCCGACTCCGGCAAGGTCCAGGGCATCGCGGACGTACGCGACGACACCTCCTCGCGTACGGGTCAGCGTCTCGTCGTCGTACTCAAGCGCGACGCCGTCGCCCGCGTCGTCCTCAACAACCTGCTCAAGCACACCGAGCTGCAGACCAACTTCAGCGCGAACATGCTCGCGCTGGTCGACGGCGTCCCGCGTACGTTGACCATCGACCAGTTCATCTCCAACTGGGTGGCCCACCAGATCGAGGTCATCCAGCGGCGTACGGCCTTCCGGCTGCGCAAGGCCGAGGAGCGCGCGCACATCTTCCGGGGTCTGGCCAAGGCGCTGGACATGCTCGACGAGGTCATCGCGCTCATCCGTCGGTCGCCGGACGTCGCCGAGGCTCGCACCGGCTTGATCGCGTTGCTCGACATCGACGAGATCCAGGCGACCGCCATCCTCGACATGCAGCTGCGCCAACTGGCAGCGCTGCAGCGTCAGAAGATCCTCGACGAGTTGGCTGAGCTCGAGCTCATCATCGCCGACCTCAATGACATCCTCGCCCGCCCGGAGCGTCAGCGTTCGATCGTCATCACCGAGCTCGGCGAGATCACGGACAAGTTCGGCAACGACCGTCGCTCGCAGTTCATCGCGTCCGAGGGCGACCTGTCGATGGAGGACCTCATCCCCGATGAGGAGCTCGTCGTCTCGATCACCCGCGGTGGGTACGCCAAGCGCACCCGCGCGGACCAGTACCGGACCCAGAAGCGTGGCGGCAAGGGCGTACGCGGTGCGTCGCTGCGCGGTGACGACGTGGTCGAGCACTTCATCTCCACGACCAACCACCACTGGTTGTTGTTCTTCACCACGGCCGGTCGGGTCTACCGGACCAAGGCGTACAACCTCCCGGAGGCGTCGCGTGACGCGAAGGGTGGTCACGTGGCCGGGCTGCTGAGCTTCCTGCCGGACGAGTCGATCGCCCAGGTCCTCGCCATCCGCGACTACGAGCAGGCGCCGTACCTGGTGCTGGCGACGCGGTCGGGTCTGGTGAAGAAGACGAAGCTCGGTGACTACAACTCTCCGCGCCAGGCCGGCGTCATCGCGATCAACTTCCGCGAGGACGACGACGAGCTGATCGGTGCCGAACTGGTCAACGGTGAGGACGACATCCTGCTGGTGTCGCGTCGCGGTCAGTCTGTGCGCTTCCGGGCGGACGACTCGCAGCTGCGGCCGATGGGTCGTGTCACGGGTGGTGTCACGGGCATGAAGTTCCGCGGTGACGACTCGTTGCTCTCGATGTCGATCATCCGCGCCGAGGATGTCGCGGCGGAGGAGTCGGACGAGAACGTCCAGTACGTCTTCACGATCACCGACGGCGGTTTCGCCAAGCGCAGCCGGATCTCGGACTACCGGACCCAGTCCCGTGGCGGCATCGGCATCAAGGCGATGAAGCTGGCGAACGAGGACCGTGGCGGCCTGGTCGGTGCGTTCATCGTCCGCGACGGCGACGAGGTGCTCTCGATCACCGCATCGGGCCAGGTCGTACGCTCCCCGATCAACGATGACTTCCGCCCGACGGGCCGCGATACTCAGGGCGTGAAGTTCGTGTCGCCCAAGAAGGGCGACACGGTCGCTGTGGTCGCACGCTCGGTGGAGGCAGCCGACGAGGAGGCCGAAGGCGACGAAGGTTCGGTGGTCGAGCCTGTCGAGACCGTGGAGGAGACTGAGGCCTGATGAACGACGACGCCACCCGCGTGCATGAGTCTGTGGACGACACCCAGACCCGGATGGGCCGGATCGCGGCCGCCGTACGCTCGGTGACGCCGGAGACTCATCAAGGCTTCGCCAAGGTCAAGGTCGTACGCGTCGACCCGTGGTCGGTCGGGCGGATCGCCTTCGTCATCTCGATCGGGATCGGCATCGCGATGATGATCGCGACCGTCGTGCTGTGGTGGGTGCTGGGTGCGATCGGGGTCTGGGACGACATCAACCGGTCGGTCCAGACGATCCTCAACAACGGCTCGACGTTCTCGGTGACGGACTACCTGTCGACGTTCCGGGTGATCGGATTCATGTTGGTCGTGTCGCTCGTCGAGGTTGTCGTGGTGACCACCGGCGCAACCCTGGGGGCGTACCTCTACAACCTGGCGGCCGAGACGGTGGGTGGCATCAACCTGACGTTGGCAGGCGAGGTCCCCGGACCGGAAGATGACTGAGTTCCGGCTCGAGCTCGTCCTCCTCCCGGTCACCGATGTGGATCGGGCGAAGGCCTTCTACGTGGATGCGTGCGGATTCGTCCTGGACGTCGACCACACCGCGGGTGAATCGTTCCGGGTCGTCCAGGTGACGCCGCCCGGCTCGGCATGCTCGGTCTCCTTCGGTGTCGGTCTGGTGACCACGCCGCCCGGATCCGTACAGGGGCTCCACCTCGTCGTCACCGACATCGAGGCGACTCGGGCGGAGTTGGTCGACCGCGGCGTCGACGTCTCCGCGGTCCGGCACATGACGGCCTCGGGCCGGCAGCCGGGCGTGGACCCGGAGCACACCACGTACAACTCCTTCGCCGACTTCACCGACCCGGACGGCAACGGCTGGGTGCTCCAGGAAGTGCGGCGCTGATCCGTCGTTTTGTCCGTACGGGCCGCGCTCCGGTAACGTTCCACCTCGGTTCGTAGGGCTTCCACCTACGTTCCACCCGGGCCTATAGCTCAGACGGTTAGAGCACCACACTGATAATGTGGGGGTCGGAGGTTCAAGTCCTCCTAGGCCCACCCCTTCTCCTTCCAGGAGCCCCATGAAGCGCATCGCTCTGGTGGCTCTGGCTGCCGCAACTGCCATCCTCGCGAAGCGTTCGCTGTCTCCTGCCCCGCCAGTTCAGGTGTGGGCTCAGGTGACTGACGAGGTGTGATCAGCGGCTCTCCAGCACGGCCTGCGCTGCGTGATATCCGCCGAGGCCACTGACTCCGCCGCCGCGTCGCGTCGCGGCACCCGCGAGCAGGATCCCGTCGTACTTGCTGGTCACTCCCCAGCGTTGAGCCGGGGTGTCGAGGGGTTCGTCCTCCTCGGCCCATGGCCAGGTGAGCGGTCCGTGGAAGATGTTGCCGCCCGTCATGCCGACCGCGTTCTCGATGTCCAGGGTGGTCTTCGTCTCGACGCACGGGTTGCCATCGGCGTCGCGCAGGAGGACGTCCTCGATCGGCTCGGCCAGGACCGCTGAGAGGGAGTTGAGTACGCGCTGCTGCAGGTCAGCGCGTTCCTTGTCGGTGCCTGTGATGAGTCGGTGGGGCACGTGCAGGGCGAACACTGTGAGGGTCTGGGCGCCTGAGGCGCGGAGATCCGGGCCGAGGATGCTCGGGTCGGTCAATGAGTGGCAGTAGATCTCCGCGGGCATCGGGTCGGGGAACTCACCGTCGAGCGCCTGTTGGTAGGCGTCCTGCAACTGTGAGTACGACTCGTTGATGTGGAACGTACCGCCGAAGGCCGCTGCCGGCTCGACCCCGTCCTTGAGTTTCGGGAGTCGGGTGAGCATCAGGTTGACCTTGATCTGGGAGCCTTCGTACAGCCCCGGCTCCTGGCCCCGAAGTTGGTCGAGCGCCGCGGGCGAGGCCGCCCAGAGCAGGTGGTCGGTGGTGACGGTGTGCTCCACGCCGTCCTGGATCCAGGTGACCTGGTCGGGTGCTGCGTGGGTGACGTCGCAGCTGGTCCGGAGGTCGGCGCCTTCCCGGGCCGCCGCCTGGTGGAGCTCGCCAGCGACCGCGCCCATGCCTCCGATCGGCACGTCCCAGTCACCGGTGCCGCCGCCGATCACGTGGTAGAGGAAGCAGATGTTCTGCCGCAGGTCGGGCTCGTGCACGTCGGCGAACGTCCCGATCAGGGCGTCGGTAGCGACGACGCCGCGGACGAGGTCGTCGGTGAACGTATCTTCGAGGACCTCGCCGAGTGGGCGGTCGATGAAGTCGGCGACGATCTCGTTGTCGCCGATCGCCTGTTCGATGGCGGACCGGCGCTGGAGCGGCTGGGTCATGGTCGGCCAGATCGTGGCGGCGAGGTGGCTGGTGCGTGCGTAGAAGTCGGACCAGGCGCCAGCGTCGGCTTCTGCTCCGACGGCATTGAACGATGCCGCGGTTGCCGCCGGGTCGCCGTGGTCGATCAGCAGCCCGGTGTCAGTCCCGGGCAGCGGCGTGTACGAGGCGTACCGACGCCGCGCGAGCGTGATATCGAGGCCGAGGTCGTCGATGATCTGGCGCGGCATGAGGCTGACCAGGTACGAGTAGCGCGACAGCCGGGCGTCGACGCCCCTGAACGCCTGCGCAGACATCGTCGCGCCGCCGAGGTGGTCGTCGCGCTCGAGCAGGAGTGTGGTGAGTCCGGCCTTGGCGAGGTACGCGGCTGCGGTGAGGCCGTTGTGTCCGCCGCCGATGATGACCGCGTTGTACTTGAGCCAGGCATCGGTCATGCTCGAAGGTTATGTCGCCGAGACGCCTAGAGGCGATGCTCCGTGAGGGCGTTGCGCGTGCTGAGCCAATACGAGGTTGCGGACGCACGGACGGTTCAGCAGTTAGTGAAGCGCGAACGTGGATCCGGTACTCAGCTTCGGAACTGGTGCCATCGATCGACGCCGTGTGGTCGAGTTGCTCACTGGTGCAGAGCTCGCCGGATAGGCTGCCGATATCCGGCGGAGCGTGCGTCGTTGTCTGAGGAGGAGCGCTGACCGCGAACACACCACACGAGTTCTGGGATCGCCTTCCAGGTGGTCTCACGCTTGGTTGTCATTACGCCAACGCTCCGATCGTGGAAGCCATCGTGGAGCTCAGGGTGGAATGCGAGGAGTCGAGTGTGCTCGCCAACCTCCCGGCAGTTGCCGGTCCAGGAGAGACGGCGATGCCAATGCAGCTCGTCGGTGGCCAGTTCGTTCCGTTAGTAACCGACGGGCTCGACGCCACTGGCGAGCTAGTTGGATATTCCTTGGGTCTCCGCGAGCAGTCGCACATGTCCTTCGTGTCGCTGGATCGATTCGCATTTGCGCAACGTGGGCACTACGTGGGGTGGGACTCCTTCGACTCCGCCGCGGATGCTGCTTGGTCTAGGTACAAGGCGGTAACTCGGCCTGTCTTAGTGTCGGGCGCGAGCGTTCGGTTCGTGAACCACATTCCGATGCCGACCCAGGTGGTCGAGATCCGTGACTATCTGCGAACCACCGTTGAGGTGTCTGCGTACCTACCGCAGAGCGTGAGTGACATGTTCATGCAGGTAGAGGTTCCGTTCGTCGAGGTCGGAACGATCGCAAGGATCAGCTCCGCGTTCACCCAAAACGCGGACTCGCTAGCGCTGCTGCTCGATATTGACGTTCGAGCTGATGTGGCGCTCTCTCCGCGCTCCGAGTCATTTGACGCAGATTTGCGCGCTACTCTTGCCACTCTGCGCAACACTAAGAACTACGTGTTCGAGGCTTGTATTACCGACGCGACGAGAGGGCTGATCGGCTGATGCCAATCTACGCAGGTGTGGCGAGAGAAGCGATCCGCGAGTCAGCCCTCGTTCCGAGTCGCGCGCTTCGCACGTATCAGTTGCCTGCGCTCAGCGGCTCGGCGATAGACGCGTCGGTCGCCAGGTCGAGCGGCGCGGCATTTGAACGCGTCGTTTCGATGTGTTTCGACGAGGTAGTTCTGCCGAAGGTCAAGGCCCGACCGGCAGCGGAAGATGACTCCGAATACTGGTGACAGCCGGTTCCGCGTTCAGCGCGACGTGTCCTCATGATTCGTGGCTGAGCCAAGGCGACATCTTCAAAACGGTGCCGATCATTCGAGCGGGTGCACTCTCTCGGCAAGAAATGCAACGCGGTCCAGCGATGCTTGTGAGCCACGGATGCATCATGGATAAGCGCACGGGTGCCGGTAAGTCGCGTTGCGAGTTTCTAACGTTTGTACCGCTGCTAAGTGTCGCGGCGAAAGCAGCAGAGAACGCGCACGCTGCGGCCGAACTCCGCCGGTGCGGGGTGCGTCGTGCGGTCGCCCCGCACGCCGTCCAGTACATCGGGGACGTCGCAGAGGTCGGAGAGTCATACGCCTCATTAGCAGAGCCGTTCACCTTGCCCGCGGTTCTGTTTCAGCCGGAGCTGGTCGCCGTCAATGAGGATTTGACCGACCTACGGTTGACCATCACCTTCAATGATTCGCGAGTCGAGAAGCTGACCAATCAGGATCTCGATCTGTTCCACCAGAAGTGGGCAGCTACGTGGATCGGTGTAGAGCTCGAGCCCACTGCTTCTGGCGACGAGTAGTTCGCTAGGCCGACGTCGAGATTTCGTTCGGGACGTGGTCTCTGACTGCCGGATTGCAACGGCCCGATCATCGAATCAGGCCCGATGTATCGACCGATTGGCCTGTTGTTCGCTGGCCGTGCGTGACCTTGTTCGGAACTCTTCGAACTTCGAAAGCACGTCCCCGGCGTAGGCCTGGTCGACGACATCGCCCCGGAGAGAACCGAGCCACGTCCCGAGCTTCGCGCCATCGACGAATTCGACCCCGTTCGCGGACGCTGGCATCTGCGTACGGGCAGCTCCCCAGATCACAACTACAACCTTGACCGGCAGCGGGTTGACCCTGGCCCGGTGGCCACCGCGTTCATAGGTGAATTGGGTGCGAATGACGCCCTCCGCGCGTGTACGTAAGCGGACCGCCGTCCGCACGATCCCATCGACGTCACCGACATCGCTTCGCCACTTCGAGTCGATCGCAATGAGGCCACCAGCTCGACTGACAACGATGTGGTCGATGTCCCCGATCTGTAGATCGATGCTGTCAACCCAGCCCCAAATGATGCGTTTGCGCTTGGCACGCGCGAGCTCGTCACGTGTTGCTTCCTCGCCCCACGCACCACGCAGTTGATGGATCGCCGATCCCTCGTATGTCAGGAATGCTGTGAGGACGAGGTTTAGCGCCACCGCCACGAAGGTTGTCTGAAGCACGCCAAGGAGCCACCACCTGAACCCGCCACCACGCATGAAGTACACAGCGACCACCGTCTCGACGGCCATCAGTACGACCACAGCGGCAGACGTGGCCGCGAGCAACCGCTTGTTGCGCAGCATCCACGCTTTGAACAGTCTTCGATACACCCGCCGAGGAAACGGCCTAAACCGCGGTTGGCTCAGTCGCATTAGCTCGTGACGATCTTTGCGGCAGTAAAGAAGTCGATCGGCATTGTGGTTTCCAGCTTCCACGTGATTGCGATCGGACGCTCGCCCTCGTGCTTCACATACTTAGCGGGGCCGAGGAACAGGTAAGGAGCGCCCGTGCCGTACTCGTCGACAGAGGTTTCGCGGACGAAAAGCAGGACGTTGCTGGATCCGCTGAGGTATCGCTGACCGGTCGGCGACGAGGTTGTCGTCCGGCTCTGTGACTCCCAATGGAACAGGAGTGGACTGATCGGGAAGTCGCGGTACATCGTCGTGGGAGAAAACGCAGCCTCGGACTTCTTCAACTGAATGAAGAACACATCGGCGTTGAGATGCGGGACCCAGAGGACGCCTTCGCGGAAGTTCACGGGCGGCTTCGCGAGGGTGGCATCGCCCAGGGCAGCGAGCACCTCCTCGCGTCGGTACCGTGCATGGACCTGAAGAGGTACAGCGGCGAGGTCTCCCGAGAGGGCGACTGTCGCCCGCCGCGCTCGGTCGAACCCGATATCGACGACTGAGGACAGTTCGCCGGCGGCCGGTCGCTCAGCGGCGACGGCCTTGAGACCTTCGCTGATGCTGGCGAAGCCACCGCCGTTTGGCCAGAGGGAGAAGAACAGCATCTCCGCCAGACGACGCTCGTGTTCCGCCCAGCCGACGATGTCGGAGTCGTGTGTCAGGAGACTTCGGTAGACAGCGGCCCGATTTGGGTCGTCGACATGCACGAGCGAGCGGCCACGCTTGAGCAACTCGTCCTCGCGAGGTCCGGCAGGGCGCGTTTCGAATCCAGCTTCGCGACGCAACCGCGTCCACGAGCGGTTCGCTCGAAGGACGTCAGGCAAGGAGGCGCCGGACTCGGTGAGGTACTCGTTGAGGTCGACGTTCCCGATGGACCGGAGCTCCGTGAGCAGATCGCTCCAGCGATTACCCAGCTGCCTTCGAAGGTTCGCCAGGACCGCGGCTTGCGTCTCCTTGTCCATCACGATCTGACAGCCACTTGGGAGGAACGGGAACTCTTGCCCGACTGCAGGTTCCAGGCGGCTGCGAGACAGACCAGTGAGGGCGGTGAGTTTGAGGTCCCACCTAAACGACTTGTGCTGGAAGCCGACGAAGTCGAGCACGGTCAGGACGGCCTTGTCTGCAGTCCGCCGAAGTCCGCGACCCAACTGCTGAAGGAAGATCGTGGCGCTTTCGGTTGGGCGGAGGAACAGGATCGTGTCCACCCCTGGAATGTCGAGACCCTCGTTGAAGAGGTCGACCGTGAAGAGGACGTTGACCGAACCTTCGCGGAGCGCTTCGAGCGCGGATGCGCGCTCCTCGGCTGAGCTGTTGCCCGTCACAGCCCTCGCGCTGATACCGGCATCGTTGAATGCCTGGGTCATGTAGCGGGCGTGCTCGATGGTGATGCAGAAGCCAAGTGCGCGCATCGATCCCGTGTCGAGAACCTTGTCGTTCAGCTGCTTGAGAACGATGCGTGTACGTGCGTCGTTGCCGGTGAGGAGGTTGGAAAGCTCGCGGTCGTCGTAGCGCCCTTGACGCCACGTCACCTGACTCAAGTCGGTGTTGTCGGCTACGCCGAAGTAATGGAACGGACACAGCAGCTCGGCACCGAGGGCATCCCAGAGACGTAGCTCTGACGCGATGCGGCCGTCGAAGAATGCGTCGCGGACGTTCACTCCGTCGGCGCGCTCGGGAGTCGCCGTGAGACCGAGGAGTTCCTTGGGCGTGAGATGGTCGAGAAGACGCCGATAGGTCACGGCGGCCGCATGGTGGAACTCGTCGATCACGACAATGTCGAAAGCATCCAGAGGAAGTTGATCGACGCCATATGCGGTCAGAGATTGAACGCTGGCGAAGACGTGCTTCCATTCAGTGGGGAAGGCGCCGTCGACGTAGAGCTCGCCAAAGTTCGCGTCCGACAGGACCTCGCGATACGTACGCAGTGACTGAGTGAGGATCTCTTTGCGGTGCGCAACGAAGAGAAGGGGAGGTCGATCGGATCCTCCGCGGCACAGCCTCTTGTAGTCAAGCGCCGCAATGACGGTCTTGCCGGTGCCGGTCGCGGCGACCAGCAAATTGCGATGCCGTCCGTGGATCTCGCGTTCAGCTTCGAGTTCGTCCAGCATCTCTTGCTGGTAGGGGTACGGCGTGACTTCCAAGCCGGAGAGCGACAGAGTGACGCGACCCGATGACGCCCGGCCGCCAGCTTCTGCGAGCGCGAGATCGAGGCGATCTGCATCCCGATCTGGGTCGTACAGTTCGAACGCGGAGTCGTTCCAGTAGGTGTCGAAGGTGGCGTTGAACTTCTCAAGCAGCGTGGGCGTGGCGATGCGGGAGAGTCGTACGTTCCACTCAACGCCCTCAAGCATGGCGGTGTGGGTCAGATTCGATGAGCCGACGTAAGCCGTGTCGAAACCAGTGGCCCGGTGGAACATCCATGCCTTGGCGTGGAGCCTGGTCCGCTGGGCGTCGTACTGAACGCGGACCTCCGCTCCGTACTCACGAATCAGGTGATCGAGTGCGCGCCGCTCGGTCGAGCCGGTGTAAGTGGTCGTGATGACCCGAAGCTTGCCGCCGCGCTCCCGCAGTCGGCGGAGCTCAGGATCGAGCAGCCGCAAGCCCGCCCACCGAACGAACGCGCAGAGGAGATCGACGTGGTCAGAGGTATCGATCTCGGTGCGGAGTTCAGGCCCGAGACTCGGCTCGCTCTTGGCGTTTGTCATCAAGGCGGCCTCGGCCAGTGGGGTTCGCGGCCGAACGTTGGGATAGGTCACAACCCCGGGTCCGGGCGACGGGCTGACGCGCAGCAACTGAGCAGCCGGCGAGTCGACCTGGGAGCCTGCGCCTTCGAGGGCGGCGACGAGTTCGTTAGCAAGCGCGACTGCCTCAACCGGCTTGCGTCCTGCGAACGCCCGCTGCGCCGAGGCGTACACGTGCTGCGCGAGGACGTGTGCGAGGTCCGCTGCGTCCACTTCAGCTGTGGAGGCATCGACGCCGTCGAGAGCGATGATCTTCGCGTTGAGGTCGGACGTGATCAGGGATTCGTGGATGCCTGATTCGATCCGTTCAATACGCATGTCCGCACCGTAGTAGCTCCCGCTGACACTTCGTCCGGATTCGGCGTCTGCGTGCATGATGGCAGGGTGTTGAGGGGAGCTCGCCGGTGATCACGGTAGGCGCGTACGACATCCCGGACGCCGACCTCGCCTGGCGCTTCTCCCGCGCATCCGGGCCGGGCGGTCAGGGCGTCAACACCACCGACAGTCGCGTGCAACTGACCTTCGACCTTGCGAATTCAGACGCCTTCCCGGAGCACCTCAAGCAGCGGATGCTCGCCCGCGTTGGCGATCAGGTCGTGGTCACAGCTTCGGAGCATCGCACGCAGTTGAGCAATCGGCGTGCGGCCGAGGAACGGCTTGTCGCGATCCTGGAGGCGGCGATGAAGCCACCTCCGCGCAAGCGCGTACCGACGAAGCCATCGAAGGGTTCGCAACGACGGCGGCTCGACGAGAAGAAGGCGCGGGGCGAGACCAAGCGGTTGCGAGGTCGTCCGGAGGACTGACCCCAGTCCGAGGCTCCGCGCGCGATTCGGAGGGACGCGTACTCGCCGCTAAACTCGGCGCCACAACCAAGGCACTCGTTGCCGAGGGGCCTTAGCTCAGCTGGTAGAGCGCTGCCTTTGCAAGGCAGATGTCAGGAGTTCGAATCTCCTAGGCTCCACCGATCACGGCAACGCCGCAGGTCAGAGCCTCGACAGCTTCTTGTACGGGCTGACGATCCGGACCACCTCGGGGCGGAAGTCGACGGTCACCGCATGGGCCTCGACCGCAATGATCCGGCCCATCCCGTACGAGTCGTGGTTGACGAGCTCATCGAACACGAACGTCTCGATGAAGGGCTCGGGATCCGGCCGGAACGGGCTGCTGGCGAGGTGTCGACGCTTCGGGGGTGAGGTGCTCATCATGATGAGTATGCGCCCTCGCGGGCGTACGCGAGGATTGGCGACCTCCGCCGGCTACCGACCCAGGCTCCGGACGGTACGCATCGCGTCCGCATGAGCTGCCTCGGCCTCCGCGTTCACGGCCTCGAGATGGACCTGTTCGTCGGCCTCGTAGCGGCGCAGTTCTGCTCGGAGCATCACCAGATCGTGATGCCGACCGAGGACGTCCTGCGCCTCGCGCCACTCCTTCGACAGGCGTCGCTGCGACCGGGCGAGAGAGGCGACGGCGGAGGCGTCGTTCGCCTGCTTCACCGCCCTGCGTACAGCATGCAACCGCCGATCCTGGGTGTCGCCCGGATGGGTGTGACGGGCGCGGTGAGCGCGCCGGCGGATCCGACGACGTTCGTGATCGAGGGTGCGAGCCACCGCGCGCTTCGCGGGACGCTCCGCGTGGTGCGTCCACGGCACGTTCGCCGCGTACGCCCGCAGCCGCTCGGTCGCGTGGCGGCCCTCGGGAGACACCAGCCACGACCTCAATTGCGCCAGAGCACCAGCAAAGGCTGCCTCCAAGGCATCGAGTTCGTCCCGACCGTCCGGGTCGAGCGCCTCGAGCAAGTCGCGGGCGACCTCGGCATCGCGGCAGACGCCCAGCATCGCCATCAACCGCTGCAGATCCCGGTCGACCCGACGCGCCGGAGACGCCTTGAGCATCGGTGCGTACGCGCTGAGGATCGAGCGCAGCCGCCGACAGTCCGTACGCAGGTCGTGCACGTCGCCCGATCCGCCCTCCAACCGGGCGCACCCGTCAACGATCCGGTCGACCAGCGACCGGATCCGCGGTTGCAGCAGGCGGCGTACCCGCACCCCTCCATCATCCGCCCTTGGCCGCGTCCGGAGAATGGGCGCATGACTGCCGTCACGATGTACAGCACCACCTGGTGCGGCTACTGCCACCGCCTCAAGTCCCAGCTCGACCGCGAGGGCATCGCCTACCAGGTCATCGACATCGAGAAGACCCCCGGCGCGGCTGAGATCGTCGAGGCGGTCAACAACGGCAACCAGACCGTGCCGACGCTCGTGTACGCCGACGGCAGCGCCCACACGAACCCCTCGGTCGCCCAGGTGAGAGCCAAGCTCGCTGCACTCTGACGGTTGTCGGCGGTCCGTGGCAGAGTCAGCGACATGCGACTGCTGCTCAATCTGATCTGGCTGGTCCTCAGCGGTTTCTGGATGTTCTGCGGGTACGTCCTGGTCGGACTGCTGTGGTCCATCACGATCCTCGGCATCCCGTTCGGGATCGCGTGCTTCCGGATCGCCGGCTTCGCGCTGTGGCCGTTCGGCCGGCAGATCGTACGCAAGCCGACCGCTGGTGCGGGCAGCACGATCGGCAACGTCATCTGGTTCATCTTCGGCGGAGTGTGGCTCGCGATCGGCCACCTCGTCACCGGCGTCGCTCTCTGCCTGACCATCATCGGCATCCCGCTCGGCCTCGCGAACTTCAAGCTCATCCCGGTGTCGCTGACCCCGCTGGGTCGCGAGATCGTCTCGAACGGCAGTTGGCTCTGACCGACGACTACCATCGGTCCTCGTGACGGGGGCATCTCAACGGGGCTTCCGTACTGACGTCCAGGCCCTCCGCGCGCTCGCAGTCGGAGCCGTCGTCGTCTACCACTGCTTCCCGGGTGCCCTGCCGGGCGGATTCACCGGAGTCGATCTCTTCTTCGTGATCTCCGGATTCCTGATCACCTCCCATCTGGTGGCGTCCCCGCCGACCACACCCCGCCATCTGGCCGCGTTCTGGGCGAGGCGGATCCGGCGGCTTCTGCCGGCCGCGCTGCTCGTGCTGATCACGACCGTGGCTGCGGTGCAGTGGCTCGGCGAGGGATCCCAGATCGCGCCGACCGCGCGGATGGCCCGAGCTGCCTCGACGTACTGGATCAACTGGCTGCTCGCCGGCGACTCGGTCGACTATCTGCATTCGTCCGACGCTCCGACCGCCGTCCAGCACTTCTGGTCCCTGTCGGTCGAGGAGCAGTTCTACGCGTTCTGGCCGGTGCTGCTCCTCGTCCTCGTCCTCCTGGCGCGAGCCGTCCGACGGGGACCGAAGCTGACGGTCACGCTCGGCCTCGGCGTCGTCACGGCCGCATCGCTCGCAGCCTCGATCCACCTCACGACCACCAACCCGTCCGCTGCGTACTTCGTCACCGAGACCCGGATCTGGGAGCTCGGCGTCGGCGCGCTCCTCGGTGCCTGGGTCACGTGGCACCCGACCTGGACGCCCCCGGCGCGGACCGCGGTGGCCGCCGCCGGCCTCGCAGCGATCGTCGTGACGTTCGTGACGTTCGACGCGAGCACTCCGTTCCCCGGCTACTCGGCGTTGCTGCCGGTGCTCGGCGCCGCCGCGGTGATCGCGGCCCAGCCGTCACTGACCGGAATGGTGCCCAACCGGTCCCGGATCGCGCGCGTACTCGCGGTCCGCCCGATCCAGTGGCTCGGCGACATCTCGTACTCGATCTATTTGTGGCACTGGCCGCTGCTGATCCTGTGGCCGTCCGTCTTCCCGCACATCACGGGCGCCACCTCGAAGGCGCTGATCATCGCGGCGACCCTGGTGCTCGCAGCGCTCACCAAGCGCCTCGTCGAGGACCCGGCGCAGTTCTGGCGCCCGCACGCCGCCTTGGGGTGGGTGTACGCCGCCGGCGTGCTCGGCATGGGTGTCGTCGTCGGTGTGACCAGCATGCAGATCCAGCACCAGCAGGATCAGCTCGACGCGTTCCTGGCCCACCGCAACGACGTGGTCAACCACGCCCTCCAGCCGGGTTCGTGTGTGGGCGCCGCGGCGCTGGGGCGTACCACTTGTCCTGCCAGCACCTTCGCCACGCTGGTCGAACCGCCTCAGGTCGCGATGTCCGACCAACCGCAGACGCACAAGAGCATCAACGGCGTACGCGACTGTCCCGGCAACGCGCAGAACAACTGGTCGTTGCTGGAGTGCACCTTCGGCCCGGCCGCCGCACCCAGGACGGTCGCGCTCGTCGGGGACTCCCACGCCCAGCAGTGGCTTGCGGCTCTGATGGGTGTGGCCGCGCAGGACGGGTTCCGGATCACCACCCACGTCGCCTCGGGGTGCAACTTCGCGCCAGTACGGCAGTTGGGTGGCAACGCGGCCTGGATCGACGGGTGCCAGCGCTGGCAGGCGGGGACGCTCGCACGAGTGATCCAGGAACGACCGGACCTCGTGGTGCTCTCCAACCGCACCTTCCTCGCGATCGAAGGGGTGTCCCGCAAGCAAGCCGGTGGGACGTACACGACTGCAGCGACCGTGGTCCTGCGGCGCTTCGCCGCGGCAGGGATCCCCGTACTGGTGATCCGCGACGCCCCGACCCCCGAGGTGTCCATCCCGCAGTGCCTCGACGCTCACCACGGGAACCTCGCAGCCTGTGACGGCACCCGGGCCTGGATCCGGCCGGACCCGTGGGCGGCAGCAGTCGCGGCGACTGCTTCGCCGCGCGTCAGGTTGGTTGATCTCAACGACCACCTCTGCACCGCGACGATCTGCCCCGCGGTCATCGGCGACATGATCGTCTACTACGACGACTCGCACATGACGACGACCTTCAACGCCACCCTCGCGCCGTACCTGCGCCCCGCGATCGCGGCATTGTTGCGCTGAGCACCGGTCCGTAGGCTCGAGGCATGGCATCCAACGGAGACAAGACCGGCACGTTCCTCGGCATTCCGTACAACTGGAACAGGCCGACGATGCAGCGCGAGAAGAAGACCTGGTGGGACCCGGAGAACGACAAATTCGTCGTCCCGCGGGCGTACGGCTGGGGCTATGCGTTCAACCTCGCGACGTTCAGCCGCAAGAAGTAGCCGGCTCGTGCGCACCAGCGGGGGTCATAGCCCCCGGAGATGCGCACGAGAGCCGTCGCGCGGCCCCAAAAGGCGTCAGTCCCAGGGGTTGACGAGCGTGATCCCCAGACCTGCGAAGTCCTTCGTGTTCCGCGTGACCAGCGTCGCACCATTGACGAGCGCGATCGCCGCGATCTGCGCGTCCGGGATGCTGATGGGGCGCCCCATGGTCCGTCGCGATGCGACCACCATCGCGTACGCCTCGGCGCACGGTTCGTTGAAGGGGAGCACCCCGGCGAGCAGGCTGACCGCTTCACCGATCGCGGCGAGCAAGGCTTCGCGACGGCGTCCCGGGACGAGCCTGTGCGCACCTTCAAGGAGTTCAGCCAGGCAGACAACGGCGGTCACTGGTCGCTTGTCCTGCTCTCCGAGCCACGACGTCACTCGCGCGCTGCGCGCTTGCGTCCCTTTCATGAGCTCGGAGAGAACGTTGGTATCGACGACGATCATTCGAAGTCGGAGAAGTCGGGGATGCGTGGAGAGTCCCAGGCATTTCCCGTCCGAGGCGGAATGAGGCTTTCGAGTTCCAGGCCTGCGTCGCCGTACTTGTCGCCGAGCGCCAACAGGTCGTCTCTCCAACTGAAGTCGACTCGTGGCGGCTCCACAACCTCATCGAGGATCGCTCGCACCTCGGCCTCCACCGAACGACCATGCTCGGCCGCCCTCATCCGTAGGCGGGCGTGGGTGTCGTCAGAGAGCTGACGGACGGTGATCGTGGCCACGACAGCAATGCTAGCAATGACAGCAAACATTCGTCGACCTCAACGACCAGCTCTGGCGGGGCTACGGGTTCAATCTGGCGAAGTTCAGCCGCAAGAAATAGCCGGTCGGCGCGTCCACGCGCGGCGCAAACCACAGCGTGAGAAGTTCGTGCGGTGGGTGCTCTCGTCTTCTCCGTCCTCTTCATCGCCGTCGGCGTCTTCCTGTGGCTGCGGCCGATCAACGGCTTCCCCGGCGTACGCGCGGCGGCGTCGCCACGCAAGCCGCTACGGTTCCTCGCCGTCATCCCGATCGTGGTCAGCGGGGTGATCCTCATCGGATCGACCGTCGTACAGGTTCACGCGAAGGAGATCGGAGTCGTCACCGCCTTCGGCCGGCCGACCGGCGAGATCGGCGCCGGACTGCACCTGAAATGGCCGTGGCAGTCAGTCACCAAGATCAACGAGACGATCTTCACCGACACCTATTCCGACAACAATGCCCTGCCCGTGCGCCTCGGCGACGGCAACACCGCGAGCGTGTCTGCCACGATCCGCTGGCACGTCGACCCGACGGCGGCTGACTACATCTATGCCAACTACCGCTCGGACAACCCGGCCGAGAGTCTGCGCGACGCCGTTGTCGACACCCAGTTCAAGGCGGCGGTGAATCAGGTCTTCTCCAGCTACAACCCGACGGCGAACATCACGGCGCTGAGCTTCTCACCGAACTACGCGGAGATGGGCAAGGCGATCACCGCGTCGATGATCGACCGCGTCAAGGACGCAACCGGTGAACCACTGGTCGTCCTGGACGGCGTCACGGTCGCGGGCATCCAGTACTCGCCGGCGACGGAGCAGCGCATCAACAGCATCGTGGCGCAGGCTGCGAAGACAGAGCAGGCAATCCAGGCCGAGCAGACCGCGCGTGCCCAGGCCAAGGCGAACCAGCTGCTGGCAGCGAGCCTGCGCGATCCGGCCGTCCTGGTCTCGAAGTGTCTTGACGAGCTCGCCGCTGGTGCCTTCGTCCCGCCGGCAGGCTTCTCGTGCTGGCCGGGTTCCGGCAGCGGCGTCGTGATCCCGTCGGCCACCAAGTAGTCCTGCGAAACGCCGAAGGCCCGCCTCCACTACTTGGGTTCTAGGGGCGGGCCTTCGGATGCAGCGACTGGTCAGCCGCGCGAGACCCGCATCATCTCGTCGCGTGACTGCACCTTGACCCGCTCGCGGCCCTGCGGCTCACCGAGCGCGATCTCGTACGCGTCGAGCTTGTCCCAGCCCTCCGAGGTGGTGAACTCGACACCCTTGGCGGCGAGGTTCTCCAGGACGGCGTCCGGCGACCCGTGGATCGGGACCGGAAGCTGGTCGAGGTCCTCCATCAGGTGACGGATCGTCTCGGTGGCGTCCGACTTGGTGTGGCCGATGAGACCGACCGGACCGCGCTTGATCCAGCCGGTGGCGTACGTACCGGCGATGTGTTGGCCGTCCTCGTCGGTGACGCGCCCCTCGATGTTGGGGATGACGTCGTCGCGGTTGTCGAAAGGTACGCCGGGCAGCGCGTCGGAGCGGTAACCGATGGCGCGGTAGACGGCCTGGACGGGCGTGTCGATGAATTCGCCGGTGCCCTTGACCGAGCCATCGCCCTGGTACTCGGTGACCTCGGTGCGGAGGGCGACGACATGACCGTCCTCGCCGAGGACCTCGACCGGGTTCTGCATCATGTGGATGTGGATCTGGTGCGGAGCGCCGGTGCCCTCGGACTCGAGGTACTTGAGCAGGCCGTCGACCACGAGCTTGGTGGCTTTGTGCTTGCCGATCTCGGCCTGACCGGCGTCGTCGATCTGGAAGCCCTCCTCGGTGACGAAGACGTCGACGTTCGGGCTGTGCGACAGCTCGCGCAGCTCCATCGGGGAGAACTTGATGTGTGCCGGCCCGCGGCGGGCGAAGACGTGGATCTTCTTCGCCGGGTTCTTCGCCAGGCCCTGGTAGATGTTGTCGGAGATCTCGGTGACGAGTTGCTCGTCCGCGGTCTTCGCGAGCATGCGGGCGACGTCGAGCGCCACGTTGCCGGCGCCGAGGACGGCAACCGCGTCGGCCTCGAGCGGCCACTCGAGCGGGTAGTCCGGGTGCCCGGCGTACCAGCTGACGAAGTCGGCCGCGCCGTGCGACTCCGGCAGGTCGATGCCCGGGATGGTGAGCTCCTTGTCACCGATCGCGCCGGTGGCGTAGATGACCGCGTCGTAGAACTCGTGGATGTCGTCGACGCTCAGGTCCTTGCCGAACTCGACGTTGCCGAAGAAGCGGATCCGCTCGTTGCCCAGGACGCGGCGCAGAGCCTTGATGATCTCCTTGATGCGCGGGTGGTCGGGGGCCACGCCGTACCGGACGAGTCCGTACGGGGCCGGCAGCCGGTCGAAGATGTCGACGGTCGCACCCTCGTGCTCGCGACAGAGGATGTCACTGGCGTAGATGCCGGCAGGGCCGGCGCCGATGACTGCGACGCGGATGTTGCGCATGTGTCCTACTACCTCCGTGGCTGCCTCTGGTCGTGCAAAACCACCGTTGAGGGTACCGGCGGTACGGCCCGCCTCCCGATTCGTCGTCCGGCGATGGAACGAGCCAGCCGAGGCCCGCGTACGCTCGCCGCGTGATCGCTGCTCTCCACCCCCGCCTGTGGGGTGTGCATGCACTCGGCCTCGCCGCTGTGGCCGCGGCGGTCATCCTCGGGATCTGGCAGTGGAACGTCGGCGACGGCCGCAAGAGCACGCAGTCCCACGAGTATGCACACGCCGCTCCGGCACCGCTGGCGTCGGTGATCGCGCCGGGAGCCTCGTTCCCCGCCTCCGAGTTCGGTCGACCGGTGCGGGTGACGGGCCAATGGGTGCCGTCCTCGACGGTCTTCGTCCACGCGGGCTCCGGCTACTGGGTGGCCACAGCCGTACGCTCCGGCGACTCCTCGATCTACGTCGTCCGTGGAGCCACCGACCGGCCCGAGGACCGTTCCTGGGTGGGTAGCCCGTTGACGGCGGATGTCGTCGGCTGGCTCCAGCCGGACCAGTCCTCGATCGACCCGGCGCAGGGCCGCGTACTCCCGGTGATGTCGAACGGTCTCACCGCAGCGTTCGCGTCGACGCCCCTGCTGGACGCGTACGTGGTGGCGTCCGCGCCGCCGGGGTGGATGACGGCGGTACCCGAGCCGACGCTGCCGAAGGCGGACTTCTGGACCGGCCTGCGGAACTGGCTCTATGCCATCGAGTGGTGGTTCTTCGCGTGTTTCGCGGCGTTCATCTGGTCGCGACAAGTCCGGGACATGACCGCGACACCCGTACCCTCTGAGTCGTGAAGAAGCTCTTCAACCTCTACCGTCCGCTGGCCTACATCGTCGGCGTACTGCTGCTGCTCGGCACGATCTTCCTGATCGGCAAGTACGCGGTCACCGACGGCAGCTCACTGCAGCACTTCTGCTCCACCTGGGACCGACTCGTCTTCACCGGACACGGCTTCATCTACATCGTGTACGTGATCGTCGCGTTCGTCCTCAGCCGGCACGCAGGCTGGACATTGCGGTTCCTCGCGGTGCTGCTGATCGCGGGCCTGGTGCCGGGCCTGATCTTCTGGGTCGAGCGCCTCGTCGAGGAGCGCGTACAGCCCTGGATCAAGGAAGAAGCCGAAGCGGCTCAGATGTCCTCGGGCAAGGGCGCGGTCAACGGGTCCTGACCCTCGAACGGGTCCTTGACGTCGGGCCAGCCTTCTTCCTCGGCGTCGCTGAAGGCCAGTTCGTCCTCGGTCTGCGGGATCGACTGGACGGCCGAGGACGTACGCTCCGCCGGACCGGTCGAGATCCACTCGGCTGCCCCGGCGGACTCGTCGTGCCACTGCTGGTAGAGCAGGTACGCGATACCGGCGATCAGGCCTGACCCGAGCAGGAGCTTCACGAACTTCATCCCCCCATCCCACCACATCCCCGGACCAGCCGTCAGGGGGCCGTGGAAGGATGTGGGCGTCAATGCAGACAGCAGAAGGGCACGTCATGGCAACCCAGGCCATCTTCCACACGTCCAAGGGCGACATCGCCGTCAACCTGTTCCCGGACCACGCGCCGCGTACCGTCGACAGCTTCGTCGGTCTGGCCACCGGCAACCCGGTGACGGTCTCCCCCGAGGGCCCGTACTTCCCCTCGCCGCGCGAGGGTTCGGTTGGTGAGGGTCCGTTCTACGACGGTCTCGTCTTCCACCGCGTCATCGCCGACTTCATGCTCCAGGGCGGTTGCCCGCAGGGCACCGGCACCGGCGGCCCGGGCTACAACTTCAACGACGAGGTCCAGAACGACCTCGCCTTCACCAAGCCGTACCTGCTGGCCATGGCCAACGCGGGCTCGCACGGCGGTCGCGGCACCAACGGCTCGCAGTTCTTCATCACCGTCGCGGCCACGCCGTGGTTGACCGGCAAGCACACGATCTTCGGCGAGGTCGCCGATGACGCGTCGCGCGCCGTCGTCGACGCCATCGGTGTCGTGGCGACCCGACCGGGCGACCGCCCGGTCGAGGACGTCGTCATCAACTCCGTCGAGATCATCTGACCTCGATGAGCGTTGAGGCCGCGCCGGTTTGTTATCGGCACACCGACCGGGAGTCCCACATCCGGTGCCAACGGTGCGAGCGGCCGATCTGCCCCGACTGCATGAAGTCGGCGGCTGTGGGTTTTCAGTGCCCGGAGTGCGTACGCGAGGGTCAGCGGTCGGTCCGTCAGGGCCGACCGCTGAACTTCGGGCCCTCGGGACCTGTGGTGACGTACGCGCTGATCGGGATCAACCTGGCCGTGTGGGCACTGATCCTGATCGCGCCGTCTGTGGCTCACCTGTTGAGCCTGCACCTGGCCGACTACTGCTCCTCTCAGGGTTATCCACGGCTGGGCTTCGACAGCGCTGGATGCGCTGCTTACGGCGGCACGTTCGCGCCAGGCGTATGGCATGGCGGCCCTTGGGAGCTGATCACCTCGGCGTTCACCCATCAACAGGCGTGGCACATCGCCACGAACATGATCTCGCTGTGGATGATCGGGCCTCTGGTGGAGCAGGCCCTTGGGCGCTGGCGCTATCTCGTGGCGTATCTCGTGTGCGGTCTCGGCGGATCGCTCCTGGTTGTGGCAGCAGGACCGCAGGTGGGCTACACGTTGGGGGCCTCAGGAGCGATCTTCGGACTGCTCGGGATCCTCGTCGTCCTCTTCATTCGTCGGGGGCTACCCCTGCAGCAACTGGGGTCGGTTCTCGCTCTGAACCTGGTCCTGACCTTCGCGCTGCACAACGTCGTGTCGTGGCAGGGCCACATCGGCGGGCTGCTCACGGGCCTCGCGATCGGCGCGCTGTACGCGTACACGCCTCTCGGGCGACGCCGCCGCATCCTCCAGCGCTGATCGACAGCACGACTTGTACACAGCTGTGGACTGTCATGTGGAGAACTACACACGTGTAATTCTCCACAGATCGTGCATAACCTGTGGATGACTAGACCACCTGTGGACGAACGCCGAAACCCCGCCGACCTGAGCCGACGGGGCTTCGAGGCAAGAGGGCGCTGATCGGAGTCAGCGCAGGCTCACTCCCACCGGGTGGCGAAGAAGAACCCGCAGATCAGGAAGCCGAACCCGACGAACAGGTTCTTCTGGCCGAGGTCGTTGAACACCCAGACCTTGTCCAGATGCGTGCCGTTGAAGATGTAGAACACGCAGATCCATACCAGCGCGCAGAGGAAGCACGAGAGCATCGAGACCACGACGCCACGGTTGCGACCCAGGGGGGTGCTCTTGTCGGCGGTGATGATCAGGCCGAGGAAGAACAGTCCGAAGCCGATCAGGTAGTTCCAGTCCTTCAGCCACTTCAGCGGCTGGATCCCGCGGAACGGCGGGTTGACCGCGTTCGCGTTGTGCGACGGGTGCACGCCGAAGTAGTAGTACAGGACCCATGCGAGCCCGAGTACGACCAGCGCCAGCGCGGCCATGAACCGAACTGTGAAGATCGGTTCCCCGGTGCCACCCAACGCAAGATCTGAACGCTTCGCCTTGACCATCGTCGTCCTCCTCGTAGTCAACAACGGCATACCCTAGCCACCATGACCACACCGCCGACCGAGACAGGGCCGACGGAGCCGGTTTCGGGCATGCCGTGGCGGGCCCGGCGGTGGCGGTGGGCCACCCCTGCTGTCGCTGCGGCCTGCGGGGCGCTGTTCATCATCAGCGCCGTCAACAGCCACGGCACCGACCTCCGTCCGGGTCGCTACGTCGGCGTCAGCGGGCTGGTCGCGTCGGAGAAGCAACAGGCCGATGCGTACCAGCGCCAGGCCGCCACACTCCAGGACGAGATCAACGCCCTCACCAATGCCGTCCCGGATGCGGCCGTACGCGCTGCGCAGGCGCTGCGGGAGAAGGCGATGCCGGCTGCCGGCCTGGCCAAGGTCAATGGCCCCGGATTGTCGATCTCCCTGGCGGACTCGCCCACCTCACTGGTCAACACCACCCGACTCGACCCGAACCTCTTCGTGATCCACCAGCAGGACATCCAGGCGGTCGTCAACGCACTCTGGTCCGGAGGCGCGACGGCGATCACGATCCAGGGACAACGGATCATCTCCACCACCGGCATCAAGTGCTCGGGCAGCACCGTCCTCCTGGGCGGGGTGCCGTACCCGGAGCCGTTCGTCGTCCAGGCAGTCGGCGATCCGACGAAGCTGAACGCCGCCCTGGCCGCGAGCCGCGACGTCGGGTTCATCGTCGAGGCGGCCACCAGCCCCGACATCCAGCTCGGCTGGAGCGTACGTCAGACGCAGGTGAGCGCTCCGGCGTACACCGGCATCACCGCGCTGTCGTACGCCACCGAGCCGACGCCTTAGGTAGGTGAGCCGCTCGGAGTCGGCGAGCCCGAGTCCGTCGGTCCGCCAGCGGAGCCGGACGAGATGTAGAGCGTGACCGTCGTCTTCGTCGGGTCGTCGACCGCCTGTCCCGCGGGCGGATCCTGCTGCGACACCGTGTTGGCGGGCAGCGACGACGTCGGGTCCGCCAGCCACTTCACCTTGTAACCCAGGGCCTGCAGGGCGCTGGTGGCCGCGTCCTTCGTCTGACCGACCTCACTCGGCACCACGGGCTGCGGCCCCTTGGACACCGTGATCGTGACGGTCGAGCCCGGCGCCACGCTGGTGCCAGCGACCGGATCGGTGCTGAGCACGTTGCCCGCCGCCGACGGGTCAAACACCTGGCTGATCTTCACGACGAGGTTGTACGGCGCACCGCCGAGCGCGTTCTGAGCACCCTGCTGGGTGTAGCCGCGTACGTCCGGGACGCTCACGTTGGCCGGGCCGACCGACTTGACCAGGATCACCGCTGCGCCGCTGTCGAAGCAGCGCCCGACGGCCTCGTTGTTGCTGCTGTCGAGGACATCGATGATCTGGCCCTTGTCCTGGGCGGTGCCTGTCTTCGGCTGCACGGACGTGGTCAGCCCGCTCAGCTTCTGCTGCGCCTGGGCAGGGCTCATCCCGTTGACGGTCGAGTCGATGCAGATCTGGGCGGCCTTGTGGTGGAAGAGCTTTGGCATCAGCAGCACTCCGCCGACGATCAGCGCCAGCACCAGCAGGGCGAGTCCGATCAGCAGACCCGTACGTGGGCCGCTGGGCTCCTCGGGACGCGTCTCCCAGACTGCCGGCACGACTCCGGTCGGAGCGGCGGCCGCCGGGGCAGCGAGCGGTGCCACGACGGCTGGGATCGATGCGGTCACCGGGCGCCCGCCGAGGTAGCGCTCGATGTCGTCGCGCATGGCGGCAGCCGACTGGTAGCGATCGCCGACGCGCTTCGCGAGCGAGGTCAGCACGATCGCGTCGATCGCACCGGGCAGCGAGGGGTCGAGCGCCGACGGCGGCTGCGGGTTCTCGCGCACGTGCTGGTACGCGACCGCCACCGGCGAATCGCCGACGAACGGCGGCCGACCGGTGAGGAGCTCGTACAACAGACAGCCGGCGGAGTAGACGTCCGAACGGGAGTCCACCGTCTCGCCGCGCGCCTGCTCCGGGGAGAGGTACTGCGCGGTGCCGACGACAGCCGCCGTCTGGGTCATCGTCTGCTGGCCGTCGCTCATCGCCCGGGCGATGCCGAAGTCCATCACCTTGACGTCGCCGTTCGGCGTGAGCATCACGTTGCCGGGCTTGATGTCGCGGTGGATGATGCCGGCCTTGTGGCTGTATTCCAGCGCCGACAGCACGTCCGAGCCGATCTCGAGTGCGCGCTCGGGGAGGATCTTGCGTCCCTCGCGGAGGATGTCGCGCAGCGTACGCCCGGCGACGTACTCCATCACGATGTACGGCTGATGGATCCCGTCGGCCGTGATCTCCTCGCCGGTGTCGTACACGGCGACGATCGCGGGGTGGTTGAGCGCCGCGGAGGACTGGGCCTCGCGACGGAAGCGCGCCTGGAACGTGGCGTCGCTGGCGAGGTCGGTCCGCAGGCGCTTGATGGCGACCGTACGTCCGAGTCGGCTGTCGGTCCCCTTGCGGACCTCCGCCATACCGCCACGCCCGAGGAGCTCGCCCAGCTCGTACCGTCCGCCGATCAGGCCGTCCGTCATGGTGTTGCTCCGCTCGTTGGGCTGCTGCTGCTCGTGGCCAGGTCGGACCAGTAGTAGATCTGGACGGTGTCACCGACGTGTACGCCGCGGCACGGCGTGACCCGGCTGACGGTGTTGATCGGGGTGCCCTTCTCGGCGTTGGCCTGCACCTTCACGCCCAGGCCGGTGAGGATCGACTCGACGTCGCTCAACTGCCGCCCCTTGAGGTATTTGCCGTCAGCCGTCACCGGTCCGCAGGTCATGTTGACCAAAGCCGGCGGAGTGGGAGCGGCACTGGACGTCTTCGTCGGGTGGGACGTCTGGGTCGCCGTCGGTGTCGGCGTTGTCGGAGAGGTGGGCGCTCCGGAATTGAGGAAGTACGCGACCCAGCCCAGGGCCAGGATGGTGAGCGCGCCGAGCACCACCAGCACCGTGTCGAGGGTGCCGAACGGCCAGGCGCTCGTCTTCTTGTTGACGGCTGAGGCCAGCGGCTTGACCGACTTCGGGAGGCGTACGACCGTGGTCCGCGAATGGGTCGGTCCGTCGGCGCGGGCCTCGGGCTCGACAGCCGGCTTGGCGTTGGAACGCTGCGGCGCGAGCGGATCGATCGGCTGCGCGAGGGGTGCCTGGGTGGCCGGTACGAAGTCGGTTGGCGCTGCGTCCGCGACCGGCGTCATCGGGATCGGGACGTCGATCGCGGCGATCGCCTGCGTCGGGACGTCCTCGTGCCCACCCCGAACCACGGGCGCGACCACCACAGTCGGCTCGGCATTGTCGACCGGCACCGATGACGCCGAGGTCAGCTTCGCGGCCCGCATCGCGTCCGCGAACTCCGCACCGGTGGCGTACCGGTCGGCCGGATCCTTGGCGAGTGAGCGCTCGACCACGGCGGCAAGACCAGCGGGGACGGTGTCCGGCAGCGCCGGGACCGGGTCCTCCAGGTGGGCCAGGGCCGTGGCGACGGCGGTCGGACGGTCGAACGGACGTGAGCCGGTGAGGGCTTCGAAGGCGACCACACCGAGGCCGTACACGTCGGACGCTGGCGTGGCGACCTCGCCGCGCGCCTGCTCGGGAGACAGGTACTGCGGCGTGCCGACCACCTGGCCGGTCACCGTGACAGCACCCTGGGATGCCGACCGGGCGATCCCGAAGTCGGTGATCTTGAGCGTCCCGGAGTCAGTGACCAGCAGGTTCGCCGGCTTGACGTCACGGTGCACGATCCCGGACCCGTGGGCAGCAGCGAGACCATCGCCTGCCTGCGCGAGCAACGACTGCACCAGTTCGGGAGCCAGCGGACCGTCGCCGATGATCGCCGAGAGCGGCCGGCCCGCGACGTACTCCATCGTCAGGTACGGCCGGATCAGCCCGGACGCAGTCGGCATCTCGCCGACGTCGTACACCGCGGCCACGTTGGGGTGATCGATGCTCTGCACGTGACGCGCTTCGGCGTCGAAGCGGGCACGGCTCGCGGGGTCGTCCGCGTACTCCGGCTTGAGGAGCTTGATGGCGACGTCGCGGCTGTAGTCGTTGTCACGCGCTCGCCACACCTCCGCCATGCCACCGGAGGCGATGAAATCGCCGAAGACGTAACGCCCTGCCATTACTGCGTCCCCGTTTCGCTGAGATAAGCCTGCATCATCGCCTTGGCGATCGGCGCGCAGAGCGCCCCGCCGGCGACGTTGTCCTTGACGGTGCTGGAACTCTCCACCAGCACCGCGATCGCGATCTTCGCGTTGTCCGACGGACCGAACGAGACGAACCACGCGTACGGCGACCCGCCGGTGCCCGTCTCGGCGGTACCGGTCTTGCCGGCGACGCTGATCCCGGGGATCTGCGCCCGCGTACCCGTGCCGCGGTTCACGACGTCGACCATCATCTGGGTGAGCTGGTCGGCGGTGGAGCCGGAGATGGGGTTCGACAGTGCCGTCGGCTGCGTCTGCGAGATGACGTCGAGCGTCGGCGAGGTGAGCCGGTTGATCATGTACGGCTTCATCAGCTTGCCGTGGTTGCCGATCGCAGCCGCCACCATCGCCATCTGCAGCGGCGTCGCCTGGACGCTCAGTTGGCCGTACGCCGACAGCGCGCGCAGCGCCTTGTCCGTCTCGTTCGGGTAGCTGCTGGCGCTCGAGGGCCACACGTCGAGGAACGGGTTGGTGTTGAAGCCGAAGGAGTCAGCCATGGAGGTCAGCTGGTCGGCGCTCAGTCGGGCGCCGATCTCCGCGAACGCCACGTTGCACGAGTAGTCGAGCGCGGTCATGAAGCTGACCTGCGGCTGGTTGAGGAAGCCGCAGGAGACCTTGTCCTCGTTCTGGGTGATCCGGTTGGTGCCCTGGATCGTGGTGGTGGCGTTGCCGTTGACCAGAGACTGCGGGTTCATGTGCAGGTCCTGGATCGCCGCCGCCGCAGTCACCAACTTGAACGTCGACCCGGGGAACAGCGGTCGCTGGGCGCCGCGGTTGAGCAGCGCGTTGCTCTTCAGGATCTCCGCGTACGCCTTCGCCGAGGCGGACGCGTCGTGCGAGGCCACCCGGTTCGGGTCGTAGGAGGGCGTACTCGCCATCGCGAGGATCTTGCCGGTGGTCGGGTCGATCGCGACCGCCGCACCGGTGAACCCGCGCGACGCCAGACCCTGGTACGCAGCGTCCTGGACCTTCGGGTCGATGGTGAGCTCGACGTTGCCGCCCTGGGGCTGGTTGTTGTTGAGCAGGTCGCTGACCCGGTCGATGAACAGCCGGTCGTCGGTGCCCGAGAGGATCGAGTTCTGCGCCTGTTCGGTTCCCCAGTCGGCTCCCAGCGTCAGGTAGCCGGTGACGGGCGCGTACTCGGCGGCAGCGTCGGCGGCGTACTTGGGGTCGATCTTGTTGCCGTAGACCCGCAGGAAGTTGAACCCGTCCTTGGACGGGACGCTCTTGGCGATCACCATCGAGCCGGCCAGGATCTCGCCGCGCTGGCGCTTGAGGCCCTCCAGGATCACCCGAGCGTTGTCGGCCTTCTTGTTGTACTCCGATTGCTTGAAGTACTGGACGTAGGTGATGTTCGCCATCAGGGCGAGCAGGAGGCAGAGCGAGGCGATCGTCAGTACGCGGATCTGTCGGTTCATCCGAGCTTCACCACCTGCGTCTCCTCCATCGAGGAGTCGATCGAGAAGGTCGGGGCCGGGCGACGCGCCTGGTCGGAGATCCGTAGCAGGAGCGCGATGATCACCCAGTTGACCACCAGACTGGATCCGCCGTACGCCAGGAACGGCGTGGTGAGACCGGTGAGCGGGATCAGGCGGGTGACGCCGCCGACGATGACGAACACCTGGATCGCGATCGACGTGGACAGCCCCACGGCCAGCAACTTGCCGAAGTCGTCGCGGCAGATGATCGCGGTCCGCAGCCCGCGCGCGACGATCAGCGCGTAGCACACCAGGATGACGAAGAGAGTCGTCAGTCCGAGCTCCTCACCGATGGAGCCGATGACGAAGTCGGAGTTCGCGAAGGACGTCAGCCGGGGCATGCCGTTGCCGTAGCCGCGGCCCAGGAGGCCGCCCCACGCCATCCCGTAGAGCGAGGACACGAGTTGGTCGGACTGTGGCCCCGACGCCGCGTGGAAGTACTGCCACGGATGCAGCCAGATCTCGAAGCGGACCCGGACGTGTCCGACGGCTGTGTACGCGGCGGCGAGACCCACGACGAACAGTGCCCCTCCGACGACGATCCAACCGCGGCGCTCCGTCGAGACGTACAGCAGGATCACGAAGACGCCGAAGAACAGCAGGCTCATGCCGAGGTCGGACTCCCACACCAGGACGGCCACGGCGATGAGCCACATCGCCAGGATCGGACCGAGATCCCGACCGCGCGGAAGGTCGATGCCCAGGACACGACGACCGGCCAACGCCAGAGCATCGCGGTGGACGACGAGGTAACCCGAGAAGGCGATCACCAGGAGCACCTTCGCGACCTCGCCCGGCTGGGCGGTGAGCGGACCGATGTGGATCCACACCGGGGCGCCATTCACGGTACGTCCGATCACGGGCATCGCGGGAAGGAGCAGCAGGACGACCGCCGCGAGGCCGAAGGTGTAAGTGAACCGTTGCAGCATGCGGTGGTCACGGATCACCCACAGGGCGGCGACGAAGAGCACCACCCCGACGGACATCCACATCAGTTGCAGCGTGTAGCCCTGCGGGAAGTAGTGCTCTGCGGTGCCTCGCGGGCCGAGGTGCAGGCGCTGGATCATGACCAGGCCGAGACCGTTGAGGAAGAGAGCGATCGGCAGGATCACCGGGTCTGCGTGCGGCGCCAGTCGGCGTACGGCCACGTGCGCCACGAGCGTCAGGCCGGCGAGCCATCCGCTGAAGGTGGCGATGTCCGTGCCGACGCGACCGTTCACTCCAACGCTCATCGCGGCGTAGCCAGCCACGCTGATCAGCAGGGCAAGGAGACACAGCCAGAATTCCGAGCCGCGGCGTTGGCCGTACTCCAGCGGGGCGCCGGGCGTGGTGCCGCTCACTGAGCCGCGCCGAACTGGCTGGCGAGTTGGTGGACCCAGGTCTCGGCGTTGGTCAGGCTGCCCTTGTCGACACCCTTGTCCACGGTGGCTTGGCCGGTGCTGCTGAGGTCCGAGACCTTGAGCGTGCTGGTCTCGTAGGCGTCGTACAACTGGAGGCCGAGGACGTTCGCGTTGATGCCGCGGTAGATGGTCACGTACCCGTCGCCGCCACCCTTGACGAAGTAGCGGGTCTGGGTCCACGAGTACGCGCCGGCGACGGCGGTCCAGAACAGCCCGACGATCAGCAGGAGAGCCAGGACGCGGCGCACCCAGGTCTGCCGGGTCGGCGCCAGGAGTGCGTACCGAGCCTGCTCGCGCTCGGCGGGGTCCGAGTCCACCGCGCCTTCGGGGATCTCGCTGTCGATCGGCTCGAGCTCGCCGGTGTCGCCCATCCGGTGACCGCGGAACTTCGACGTCAGGCTCGGCTTGCGACGCATCTCGGCCGCGGCACCGACGGTCATCGGCATCGTGGGCGCCGGGGCGTCGTCCTCGACGACGTCGGCCACGAGACAGGTGACGTTGTCGGTGCTGCCGGCCTCGAGACTCGCGCGCAGCAGTTCGACGGTGGCGTACGACGGGGTCGAGGTGCCGAGGATGTCCGCGATCCGCGGATCGGTGAGGAAGCCGTTGACACCGTCGCTGCAGAACAGGAGTCGGTCGCCGATCTCCAGGTCCATCACGGACAGGTCGGGGTCCAGGTCGCGTACGCCGTCGAGCGCGTTGAGGATGAGGTTCTTGTGCGGGTGAACCCGCGCCTCCTCCTCGGTGATCCGACCGTCGTCGACGAGGCTCTGGACGAAGGTGTGGTCCTTGCTGAGCTGATGCAACAGTCCGCCACGGAGCAAGTACGCCCGACTGTCGCCGACGTGGCCGATCGCGAACCGCGAGCCGTCGAAGAGGCCAATGGTCGCCGTCGTCGAGGTGCCGTTGAGGTTGGGGTCGACCTCGACCAGCTCACCGATCCGGTCGTGTGCGCGGTGCAGCGCGTTCGCGACCAGACTCATCAGGTCGTCCTCGGAGGTGCCCTCCGGCGGCCGGATGTCGAGTCGCTTGATCTGGCCGATCGCGGTCGCCGAGGCGATGTCGCCGCGGGCGGCGCCGCCGACGCCGTCGCAGATCGCGATCAGCCAGGGGCCGGCGTATCCACTGTCCTGGTTGTCTTTGCGGATCCGTCCGACGTCGGAGAGCGCAGCGAAGGCCAACTTCACGGGCGAAGCTCCAGGATGGTCTTGCCGATCCGGATCTGGGCACCCATCACGAGAGCCGTTGCCTGATGGATGCGCGCCGAGCCGAGATACGTGCCGTTGGTCGATCCGAGGTCCTCCACGAACCACTGGTCGCCCGAATAGCCCACGCGCGCGTGCCGGGTCGAGACGTAGTCGTCGTCCAGGATGATCCGCGCGTCTGCGCCACGACCGATCACGATCGGGACCTCGGTGAGCGGCACGCTGGTGCCCGCGCTCGATCCGGCCGTCACGACGAGTTGGGTCGGGGTGCGCTTGCTCTTCTTCGCTGGTTTGGCCGCCCGTTTGGATGAACCCTGCGTCTTGGACCTCGTGTTGACGTTGGCGGAAGCCTTCTGAGCCTTGGATGCGCGTACGCCGAAGAGGTCGGTGCGGACGACACTCAGCGCGGCGAACACGAAGATCCACAGGGCCACCAGGTAGCCGATGCGGATCAGGAACAGGGTCAGTTGGCTCACGCGGACGCCCCCTCACTGGGTTCTTGCGAAACCCTGACGATCAACGTGGTGTTGCCGATGCGTACGTGAGTGCCGTCGACGACCGTCGCAGCGGGGATCTTGGCGCCGTTGACAAGCATGCCGTTGGTCGAGCCGAGGTCGCGTACCTCGATGTGGTCTGTGCGGGCGACGAACTCGATGTGGCGGCGACTGATGCCGGGGTCGTTGATCCGCAGGTCGGCGTCTGCGCCGCGACCCACGACGACGTTGCCGGTGAGCGGATGACGACCGTTGTTGACCTCGAGCCAGGCGTACGCACGCCCGATCTGGGTGTTGGTCATCGCATCGGACTCGACCTTGGCCTTGGCGCTGCTGCGTACGCGGAAGCGGCCGACGGTCAGGTCGGCTGCCTCGGCGAAACGGATGCTGACGACACCCGGGAACACGTAGCCCTGGGTGCGGGCGTACTCGGTGATCTGATCGCTGAGTTCCTGCGTCAATGCTGGGCCGAACTGGCCGAAGCGCTGCAGGTCGGCCGACGAGAGTTCGACGTGGAACTCGTTCGGCACGATCCGGCGCTCACGGGACAGGATCTGGGCGTTGTTGTCGACCTCGCGCTGGAGCGCGGCGGCGATCTCCACGGGCTGTACGGCGCTCCGGAAGACCCTTGCGAAACCACCCGAAATCATCGTCTCGAGCTTGCGCTCGAACCGTTGCAACCCGCTCATCGTCACCTCCTCAAGGCACGTGTGTCCTCGGCGATCGTATCGGGTAGGCATCGGGAGGCTGTGGGACCGTGCGGCGGCGGTTTGGGTCTGTCCCTCGGGGTGGGCTAGCCTTCCGATGCGCTGAATTGGATTCAGTCGCATTGCGCGCGAGTGGCGGAACGGCAGACGCGCTGGCTTCAGGTGCCAGTGTCCGAAAGGGCGTGGGGGTTCAAATCCCCCCTCGCGCACGCGAACGAAAGGCCCCCGGTTCATCCCGGGGGCCTTCGTCGTTCTCCGGTGTGCGGAGCCGGTCAGTTGATCACGATGCGCGGGTTCGCCGACTGTTTCAACCAGCGCAAGGTGTTGGTGAGTTCAGTCAGGTTGGCGAGCCCGACGCAACCTGTCGTGAAGTAGTGCGCATAGTGCAGGAAGATGCCGTCCCCCGAGCCGCCGCCGTAGCGGTGCCGGACCGGCATGTTGTAGCCGATCTCAACGGCCTGTGTGTACTGGTAGCCGCCCCAGGCAGGGGTGTCGCGGATCAGCTGCTCGCAGTTCACCAGGTCGCATCCGCTCTGGCTGGCGAGCATGTGGTTGTACGACCACGCCCACTGCCGACCGTCCCACCACAGGTTGGGTGTCAACCGGGTGTACGGCCAGGTCGTCCCCGGATTGCCGACGCCGAAGGCGCCGTACAGCTGGAAGGTGCCCGCCGGGGTCTTGTTGTCGTTGGCGACGCGGTTCTTCGCGGCGATGATCCCGGCGGAGCCGAACACGGCCGAGGAGCTGCCGACCTTCACCCACCGGCACGTCGCCGGGTCCCACTGGAAGCGGTTGTACCAACCGGCGTGGCCGGAGACGACATGGGCCAGGAGGACCTGGCTCACCTTCGCGGAGGTGTTCGAGTAGATGGTCGTGCCGGGAGCGCGTACCTGCCCGCAGACCGGTGCCACCGCGGCGCCTGCTGCCTGCGACCCGAATGTCACCACGGTCGCGGCGACCACCGCCGTCGACGTGATCATTGCCCCGAACTTCATGTCGTCCCCCGAACCCTCGACGGTCCGACGCTAGCCGCTGATCGCGGCCACCGGGGTGGGTTCAGAACGTCTTCTCCGCGTACGCGTTGGCGACCCGACCGGCCTCGAGCAGGCCTGCACTCGCGGCGAACATCAGCATCGCGGCGAGCGGCGTACAGAGGGCCAGCGCCCAGATGTCACCGAGCTTGATGCCGGCCACGAGCAGGAAGAATCCGGCGATGTAGGCGGCGGCACAGACGGCGATGTCGCCGCGCGTGTGGGCGAGCAAGTGCTGATCGATCTTGGTCATCTCTCGGTCCTTCCCCCAAAGGTCCGCCCAGTGTGGGCGAGCGGCCTGTCCGAGGTTTTGGACGCTACGCCGACGCGGATGCCCGAGGGATCGCAGTGCGTACTCGATCAGATGACCCGAACGGACCATGCCGCCCAGCGCGTCGGCGGACCACTCAGAGCGCGAACTCGACCCCGGTCAGGTCCTCGCTGAGGTCCCACAGCTTCGCTGCCAGATCGGCATCCTGGGCGTACGTGCTCAACCTGGCCGGGCCGAGCGGACCCCGGCTCTCGCCCATTTTCTGCGGACCGGTGTACGACCCGGGCTCGCCGAGCGTGGCCGCGTACAGCGTGGGGTTCGCGCCCTTGTCGGCCGACTGGAAGATCAGCGGCATCACGAACGGAGCAGCGGCCCGAATCGCCCGGTTGGCACCCATCCCGTCCTGAGAGGCGACGAGGTTGGTGGCCGAGATGCCGGGGTGCGCCATCGTCGAGATCAGGCCGGTGCGGGTCGCGCGACGACCGAGTTCGAGCCCGAACAGCAGGTTGGCGAGCTTGGAGTTCCCGTAGTACGGCTCCGGCTTGTACTTGTCCTTCGGGTTGGCCAGCAGGACCTTCTCGTTGCCGCCGTGGTGGGCGATCGAGGACACCGTCACCACACGAGCCCGGGTGGAGTGCAGCAGCGTCGGCAGCAGCAGACCGGTGAGGGCGAAGTGGCCGAGGTGGTTGGTGCCGAACATCAGCTCGTGACCGTCGGCCGTTTCGCGGTACGTCGGCGGGTTCATCACGCCGGCGTTGTTGATCAGCAGATCCAGCGGGCCGCGCCAGCGGGCCGCGAAGGCACGTACCGATGCGAGCGAGGCAAGGTCGAGTTCCTCGACGCGTACGTCTCCGGTCATGTCCTTGATGGCAGCCTCACCGGCGACGACGTTGCGGCACGCGAGGACGACCGAAGCGCCCTTGGCAGCGAGTTCGCGGGCCGTGATCAGACCGATCCCCGCGTTGGCGCCGGTGACGATCGAGGAAGTGCCGGTCAGGTCCGGCAGGTCGGCGGGTGAGAACTTCACTTGACCAGCGCCCAGACGAGCAGCGAGATCAGGCCGAGCTTGGCGAAGGTCGCCTGCACCATCGCCGCGCGCAGCTTGCTGCGGTCGTTGGAGATGAGTACCGCGGCAGCACCGACCATCGAGCCGAGACCGGCGATGATCAGTGCGATCCCCGGCGCGTGCGACCGGCAGGCGATGCCGACTCCGACGCCGGTGATGATCGCCAGGAACAGGTTGTAGAAGCCCTGGTTGTACGCGAACTGCTTGTTGGCAGCGGCTTGTTCAGCGGTCACGCCGAACGTACGACGGACCTTCGGCGTCTCCCAGGCGAGGGACTCCATCCAGAAGATGTAGACGTGCAGAACGGCAGCCAAGGACGCGAATGTCAGCGTCAGGCCCCAGAAGAGGGAGGTCACGCGCAGCAATCTACGCGTACGCAACCGAATGAGACATGCGTAACTCGGTGTCTCAGTTTGCGGTGAGGGATCGCAAAACGCACAGATTCACTGGCACTCTGATCGTCTGCACCCTCAGACAAAAGGAGCCTGACGATGCGAATCGGCGTGCCCCGCGAAAGCAAGCCCGGAGAGACGCGCGTTGCCGCGACCCCGGCGACTGTCGCTCAATTGATCGGTCTCGGCTACGACGTCATCGTCGAAGCCGGAGCCGGATCCCTTGCCTCTTTCCTCGACGACGCGTACGCCGCTGCCGGCGCGACGGTCGGTTCCAACGCCGATGCGTGGAACTCCGACGTCGTGTTCCGGGTCAACGGCCCGACGTTGGACGAGGTTGCCTCCATCCCGGACGGGGTGACGATCGTCTGCACCCTCGCTCCGGCGTTGAACCCGGAGTTGGTCGACGCCCTGGCGGGGCGCCCGGTCACGGTGTTGGCGATGGATGCGGTGCCGCGTATCTCTCGTGCCCAGTCGCTCGACGTGCTGTCCTCGATGGCCAACATCGCGGGTTACCGTGCTGTGGTCGAGGCGGCCCACCAGTTCGGTCGGTTCTTCACCGGTCAGGTCACCGCTGCGGGCAAGGTCCCGCCGGCCAAGGTCCTGGTCGCCGGTGCGGGCGTGGCCGGTCTGGCTGCGATCGGTGCCGCATCTTCGCTCGGCGCGATCGTGCGCGCCACGGACCCCCGCGCCGAGGTCGCTGACCAGGTGAAGTCGCTCGGTGGCGAGTACCTGCTGGTCGATGTCGAGCAGGAGCAGTCGACCGACGGGTACGCCAAGGCGACCTCGGAGGCGTATGACCGCCGTGCGGCGGAGATCTACTCCGAGCAAGCCGCGGACTGCGACATCATCATCACCACCGCTCTGATCCCGGGACGTCCGGCGCCTCGGCTGCTCACCGCGGCTGATGTCGCGTCGATGAAGTCCGGTTCGGTCATCGTCGACATGGCCGCCTCCAACGGTGGCAACGTCGAGGGCACCGTCGCCGGTGAGGTCGTCACGACCGCCAACGGCGTCACGATCATCGGCTACACCGACCTCGTCGGTCGCCTGCCGCAGCAGTCGTCGCAGTTGTACGGCCAGAACCTGGTCAACCTCACCAAGCTCGTCACCCCGGGCAAGGACGGTCAGTTCACCCTCGACCTCGAGGACGTCGTCCAGCGCGGCATCGCCGTGGTCGTACGCGGCGAGAAGATGTGGCCTCCGCCCCAGGTCCAGGTCTCGGCCGCGCCCGCCGCTGCTCCAGCAGCCGTCGTGGAGAAGGCGCCCGAGAAGGCGACCATGACCCCGCGCGGCAAGCTCATCCTTGCCCTGGCCGGAATCGCCGTCTTCGGCCTGCTCAATGCCATCGCACCGACCACGGAGCTGCGTACGCACTTCACCGTGCTGATGCTCTCGATCGTGATCGGTTACTACGTGATCGGCAAGGTCGCGCACGCGCTGCACACCCCGCTGATGTCGGTGACGAACGCCATCTCCGGTGTCGTGGTCGTGGGCGCGCTGCTGTCGGTGGCGCAGGGCAACACCACGGTGACGATCCTGTCCGCAGTCGCGATCCTGCTCGCGTCGATCAACGTGTTCGGTGGCTTTGCGGTGACCCGCCGCATGCTCGTGATGTTCAGCAAGGGGCACTGACCATGGGAATCGTGTCGATCACTGAGGCGGCGTACATCGTTGCCGCTCTGCTCTTCATCCTGGCCCTGGCCGGGCTCTCCAAGCAGACCTCTGCCCGTCACGGGCTGACGTACGGCATGGTCGGTATGGGTGTGGCGCTCGCCGCCACGGTCGTTGCCGTCATCAAACTGAGCAACGGCGAATCGGGCCGCACCCTGGCGATCGTGCTGATGCTGCTTGCGGTCGGCATCGGCGCCGGCATCGGGTTCTGGCGCGCGAAGATCGTCGAGATGACCGGGATGCCGGAACTCATCGCGCTGCTGCACTCGTTCGTGGGTCTCGCAGCGGTCGCGATCGGCTGGAACGGCCACCTCCTCGGCGCTCCCGCCGGCGAGCTGAGCAGCCTGGTGAACATTCACAAGGCCGAGGTCGCCATCGGGATCTTCATCGGTGCGGTCACCTTCACCGGGTCGATCGTGGCCAACCTCAAGCTCTCGGCGCGGATCAAGTCGGCCCCGCTGATGCTGCCTGGGAAGAACTTCATCAACGTCGGTTCGTTGGGGCTGTTCGCGGTCCTGACTGCGGTCTACGTAGCCGTGGACAACCACGGCACCGACGGGTTCATCCTCGCGCTGATCACGATCCTGGCCCTCGGCCTCGGCTGGCACCTGGTCGCCTCGATCGGCGGAGGCGACATGCCGGTCGTCGTGTCGATGCTCAACTCGTACTCCGGCTGGGCTGCGGCGGCGTCGGGCTTCCTGCTCGACAACGACCTGCTGATCGTCACCGGTGCCCTGGTGGGTTCCTCCGGTGCGTACCTCTCCTTCATCATGTGCAAGGCCATGAACCGGTCGTTCATCTCCGTCATCGCGGGTGGTTTCGGTATCGAGGCGGGCCCTGCGGAGGACAAGGACTACGGCGAGCACCGCGAGGTGGACGCCGAGACCGTCGCGGACATGCTCAAGAACGCCTCGTCGGTCGTCATCACCCCGGGGTACGGCATGGCCGTCGCCCAGGCGCAGTACCCGGTCGCGGAGATGACCCGGATCCTGCGGGAGAAGGGCGTCAACGTCAGGTTCGGCATTCACCCGGTCGCGGGTCGTCTGCCGGGTCACATGAACGTCCTGCTCGCCGAGGCGAAGGTGCCGTACGACATCGTCCTGGAGATGGACGAGATCAACGACGACCTGGCCTCGACGGACGTGGTGCTGGTCATCGGCGCCAACGACACGGTGAACCCGGCCGCATCCGAGGACCCCACCTCCCCGATCGCCGGCATGCCGGTGCTGAAGGTGTGGGAGGCCAAGGACGTGATCGTGTTCAAGCGGTCGATGGCCGCGGGCTACGCAGGTGTGCAGAACCCGCTCTTCTTCCGTGAGAACTCGGCGATGCTCTTCGGCGACGCCAAGACCAAGGTCGACGAGATCGTGGGAGCTCTCGCTCGCTGAATAACTCACCGCATGGTCCGGTCGTTAGGGTGTACGTGCACTCCTCGGGCCATGGGTGCGTCATCAGCCACGGGGGAGGGCGCAAGTGATCAACGCGCGCCGTGCTGCGCCGGCACTGGCGGCCGCCCTCGTGCTCGTCGCGGTCGTGGCCGCGCTGCTCTGGCAGCACCAACGCCAGGCTGACGTCGCGGCTCTTCTGACCCAGCCCTGCGGCCCGCCGATCTACAAGGCCGACGGCACTGCGTGGGCCTGCACGTTCGACGACGAGTTCGACGGCACGTCGCTCGACCGCAGCAAGTGGCAGGTGCAGACCGAGTTCGTCTCGGGAAGCGTGCACGACGGGTATGCCTGTTACATCGACGACCCTGCTGCGGTGAGCGTCGGCGGCGGCACCCTCCATCTGACCGTGCGCAAGACCGGAACGATGCGCAGCTGCCAAGGGCTCCCGAAGCCGACCCCGTACATCGCCGGCATGGTCAACACCTATCACCGGTTCAGTCAGCAGTACGGACGCTTCGAGGTCCGGATGAAGAACACGGCGACAGTGGTCCCGGGCTTGCATGAGGCGTTCTGGCTCTGGCCCGACGACCGCTACGTGAAGCTGAACTGGCCCTCCACCGGCGAGTTCGACGTCGTGGAGACGTACTCCCTCTATCCGCATGTGGGGCTGCCATACCTCCACTACGGCGCGACTGACAACGACGGCTGGATCAAGGGAGTCAACACCCAGTGGACCTGCGCCGCCGAGCGTGGCGAGTGGAACACGTACACGCTCGAGTGGGACCGGAAGGCGCTCACGATCTCGATGAACGGCAAGGTGTGTCTGGTCAACACCGCACACCCGGTGGCATTCGCCGAGCGCTACATCCTCAACCTCACGGCAGCGCTGGGTGAGTCACACAACTCGATGAGCGACAAGACGCCGATCCCGGCGACGACGCTGGTCGACTACGTACGCGTCTGGAAGTAGTTCGCGACCTAGTCCCGCTCGATCGTGTCGATGTCCGACGGAGCCTGACCGGTGAGGCGCAGGTACCAGTTCGGGGCGACCAGGAACGCCTCGGCCCGCAGGGCCGCGGTGGCGATCTTGGGAATGTCGCTCACGCTCGGATAGACGATGAAGCGCGGCAGCCACTCGGGCTGGTACTTCGCGTTGGAACGGTAGAGCGACTCGATCTGGGCGAACTTCGAGGCCTGCATGAGTACGCCGCGCCACAACCGCGTCGACGGGCCGGCGCCGAGGCGCTCGCCGCGCTCGAACGCGCTCCGGAAGACCGCGAAGTTGAGCGAGACGTGCTTGATGCCCAGGGTGGGAGCGTCTGCCATCAGCTGGGTGACCATGAGCTCGACGATGCCGTTCTCGGTGCCGAACCCGGCGGCGCCACGAGTCCGCCGCATCAGGTCCAGCGAGGCGCCGTCCTTGCCCCAGGGGGCGAGTGAGAGCAGGCCGACCTGTTCCTGGGAGTTCTCGGTGGTCTGGGTGGCGACGACGACGACCGACTGGCTGTCGCGCATCTGCCCGAACCGGCCGAGCGCCATCGAGAAGCCGCGCTCCACTGGGCCCTCACGCCATTCGACCGCCTTCTGGCGCAGCGCACGACGCTGCTCCGGGGTCAGGTCGGCGAGGCGGTGGCACTCGGCGGTGATCCCGGCGCGGTTGACCCGCGCGACCGCCTGGCGTACGCCGCGCATCGAGCGGCCCTCCAGCGAGAAGTCATCCGTGTGCAGGATCGCCTCGTCGCCGAGCTCGAGCACGTCGAGCCCGGCCTTGTGGAACGCGGCGGCGCCGCGCTCGCTGGCGCCGAGGTTGGCGGGCGTCCACCCGTACGTCTTGGCCTCGGCCAGCCAGGCATTGATCGCCTCCGGCCAGTCTGCCGGTACGCCGAGCGGGTCCCCGGCTGCGAACGAGACTGCGCCCACGACCCGGTAGGAGATCGCGGACTGACCCGACGGGCTGAAGATGACGTGCCGATCGTCGCGAGTCGCGAAGTAGCCCAGCGAGTCGTTGCTGCCGTACTTGTCGAGCATGGCTCGGACGCGCTCGCTGTCGTCGGCAGACATGAACGTCGGCCCGTCGGCCGGTTCCATCGCCGTCAGAATGGCTGCGATCAGCACGGCTGCTCCGAGGACCACCAGAGCGACCGCGGCGTGGTCGGCGTAGTAGGACGCCGGGTGGCGGTTGCTGGCGACGTAGTTGACCGGCCCGGTGAACCCAGCAAGTCCGACGAACGCATGCTGGAGGCGCTCCCAGGAGGTGGTGCCGTGAGCCTGCTGCCCGTCGAACACCTGCAGCCACAGCCAACCCATTCCGGTGGCCACGATCGGGCCCAGGACGACGACCGTCAGGAACCGGCGCACCGAGCGGCGGTCGGGTCGGGCCTGGAAGTTCGGCCGGGCGGCGAGCAGCAGGATGAGCAACAGGATGCAGAGGAGTTCCGGCGTGCCGCGTACGCCGCGGAAGAAGTGCAGCGCGATGGTCAGCACCGTCGAGATCGTGACCACCAGCCATGCGCGGAACTTGCCGCGACGGATCGCTCGGGACAGGACCATCAGGAGCAGACCGAGGGCCGCAGAACCGGTGGTCGCGGCCGCCGGGAACGCATCCGGCACCATCTGCTCGATCCAGCGGACGCGGTGGCCCACCTCGATCGGGAAGTACGCGCTCAACAGGTTCGCAAGGCCGACGAAGAAGACGATGCGACTCACCCAGACAGGCGTACGAACGCCGTCCCAGAAGCGCTTCAAACCAGTGGTAGCCACGGAGGATGAGCCTAGTGCCTCGGACCGTGCCAGCCCGCGAGGTCGAGGCCGGGGCCGGTCGGCAAGAATGATGTGGTGACCACCCCCCACCCGAGCGTCGAAGGGTTGACGCCGGCGCTGCGCGACCGCCACAGCGTGACGATCTTCGACCCCGCGTACGAGTTGCGCCGCGACGACCTCGAACGACTGCTCCGTGCGGCGCAGTGGGCGCCGAGCGGTGGCAACACCCAGCCGTGGGCATGGTTCGTACTGCCTCGCGGGTCGGAGGGTCACCGTCGTCTCCTGGAGACACTGAGCGACGGGAACGTGCCTTGGGTGCCGGCGGCATCGGCCGTCCTGGTCGCGGCTGCGCAGATCGCGACCGACCCGGATGGCAACGGTCGCGACCGTCCGTTGACAGCGGCTTTCGACACCGGCCTGTCGGCGGCCTCGCTGCTCATCGAGGCCACCGCCCTCGGCCTGGCCACGCATCCGTTCGGCGGATACAACGCGGGCGAGTTGGCCCTCGCCCTCGGCGTACCCGACTGGTTCCAGATCGTGTGCGCCGTCGCCGTCGGGGCGCCCGGGGACGTGTCAGCCGCGACCGACGCGTTGGTCGAGAAGCAGAACCGTCCGCGGACCCGCAAACCGCTCGCGGCCTTCGCCTTCGGCGACCGCTTCGGCGTGCCGTACGACTCGACGCTCACCGACTGATCCGCGGGCGTACCCTCACTCGCCATGGGAGCACCTCGTCTGCGCCGGGTGATCGAGGTCGATCAGCCGCGCGCGCTGGTGTTGCTGGTCCACGGCGGGCTGGTGCGTTCCAAGTTGCCCGTGCACGAGGGGCATCCCTCGATCGGCTGGCCCCACACCCGGTACTTCCAGGACCGGCTGTCCACCAGGTTCGCCGCGCGAGGCGTCGAGATGTGGGGGCTTCTGCATCGCTATGCCGGGTGGAATTCCGACGCCCACCCGTCACCGGTCCCCGATCTGCAATGGGCGCTGGACGAAGCACGCCGACTGCGGCCGGGGGTGCCGGTCATCCTCGTCGGTCATTCGATGGGGGCGCGTACGTCCCTGCGGGTGGCCGAAGATCCCTCTCTCATCGGCCTGATCGCGCTCTGCCCCTGGTACCCGGCGAACGAGGTCGTACCGCCGGCGCGAATGCCGTTGCGGGTCGCCTTCGCGGAGTGGGACTGGGACTGCCCCTACCCCTCGATGAAGAAGTTCCTGGCCAGGGCGAGCGAGACCGCGGATGTCCGTGTCCAGAACATGGGTCGCGACACGCACTACATGTTGCGGAGCAAGCGCTGGGAGACCTATCTGTTGCACACCGTGACCGAGCTGGTTGTCGGCGCGGATACGGTGTGAGGTGTGACCATCCTTGATGACGCCCGCGAGGGCATGGATCTGTCCGTACGCCCGCAGGATGACCTGTTCGGTCACGTCAACGGCACCTGGCTCGCCACGGCGGAGATTCCCGCCGACAAGTCGGCGTGGGGACCGTTCGCGATGTTGGCCGATCAGTCCGAGGCGCAGGTCCGCGCGATCATCGAGGAGCTCGCTGCTTCGGGCGGCGAGCCCGGATCGGAGGCCCAGAAGATCGGTGATCTGTTCGCCTCCTTCATGGACATCGACGCGGTCAACGCTCGTGGCGCCGCACCGTTGGAGCCGTGGTTCGCGAAGGTGGATGCCATCGTCGATCTCCACGACGTCGCTGCGTTCCTGGGTGAGTTCGAGCGCCTCGGCGGTGGCGGCTTCTTCGGGTCCTACATCGACAACGACGACAAGGACTCCAGCCGCTACATCTTCAATCTGCTCCAGGGCGGGATCGGGCTGCCGGACGAGTCGTACTACCGCGAGGAGAAGTTCGCCGACATCCGAGCGGCGTACGAGACCTACCTGGACAAGCTCTTCACCCTCGGCGGCCTGCCGGACGGCCTCACCTGCGCCCGGACCGTGATCGGGCTGGAGACCGAGATCGCCCTGGGTCACTGGGCACGCGAGCTGACCCGTGACTCGCAGAAGACGTACAACCTCAAGACCCTCGCCGAGATCACCGAGCTCGCCGCGGGGTTCGACTTCGGCGCGTACATCGGCGCGCTCGCCGGCGGCGCCCGGACCGCCGAGCAGCTGCTGGCCGAGGCCACTGTCCGTGAGCCGAGCTTCTTCGACCATCTCTCCAAGGTCCTCGCCGCGACCCCGATCGAGGACGTCAGGATCTACCTGAAGTGCAAGGTGCTCAAGTGGGCTGCCTCGTACCTGACCGATGACTTCGTCGAACTCAACTTCGACTTCTACGGACGTACGCTCAACGGCACCCCGGAGCTGCGCGAGCGCTGGAAGCGCGGCGTCTCGCTCGTCGAGGGAGCCCTCGGCGAAGCCGTTGGCAAGGAGTACGCGGCCCGGCACTTCCCGGCCGAGTCCAAGGCGATGATGGAGGACCTCGTCGCCAACCTGCTTGCCGCGTACCGCGCCTCGATCGAGAAGCTCGACTGGATGGGCGAGGAGACCAAGCAGAAGGCGTACGCGAAGCTCGACACCTTCATGCCGAAGATCGGCTACCCGAACAAGTGGAAGGACTACTCGGCGCTGACGATCACTGCCGACGACCTCCTCACCAACATCGTCGCCACGTCCGCCTGGGGAACGGACCGTGAGCTGGAGAAGATCGGCAAGCCGGTCGACCGCGACGAGTGGTTCATGCTTCCGCAGACGGTCAACGCCTACTACAACCCGGGCACCAACGAGATCTGCTTCCCTGCCGGCATCCTGCAGAAGCCGTTCTTCGCCCCCGATGCGGAGGTGGCTGAGAACTACGGCGGCATCGGTGCGGTGATCGGCCACGAGGTCGGCCACGGGTTCGACGACCAGGGTGCGCAGTTCGACCCGGACGGCAACCTCAATGACTGGTGGACGGCGGAGGACAAGGCCGCCTTCGAGGTGAAGACAAAGGCTCTCGTGGCGCAGTACGACGGGTTCTCCCCGCGCGACCTCCCGGGCGAGCACGTCAACGGGCAGCTCACCGTTGGCGAGAACATCGGTGACCTCGGCGGCCTGACCATCGCCCTGAAGGCGTTCAATCTCGCCGCAGGCGGATCAGCCAGTGCCGAGGACCAGACGAAGCTGTTCCTCAACTGGGCTCACGTGTGGCGCGGCAAGCGGCGCAAGGAGCAGCTGTTGCAGTTGATCACCGTCGACCCGCACAGCCCTGCGGAGTTCCGGGCCAACATCGTGCGGAATCTCGACGAGTTCCACGACCTCTTCGAGACCAAGCCCGGCGACGGCCTCTGGCTCGACCCGGCGGAGCGCGTACGCATCTGGTGATCGCGGGCTGACCCGCACGCGCTCAGAAACACAAGACCCGACTCGCTCGGTCTCGGGTCCGAGCGAGCCGGGTGGCTCTTGTGACTGCGATCATGCCCTATCGGCGGCAGCCGATGCCAGTGGGTCCGGCTGCAGAGGGTCAGTGCCCCATCGGGATGTTGGCCGCATCCGGGTTCTCGATCTTGGTCCTCGGCAGGAACAGCGCCGGGATGAAGACGAGGGCGACGAGGATCGTCGCGATCCACATCGTGCTGCTGTAGGCGTGCGCCATGTCATGGAGCGGGTTCGTCCCGGTCGGGGTCATCCCCTGACCCAGGCCCTTGGCTCGCAGGCCGTTGGTGAGCACCACTGCGAAGATCGCCGTGCCGATGGAGGCGGCGACCTGCTGAATGATGTTGGTCAGGGTCGAGCCGCGGGCGATGGTCGCATCGCGCAGGGTGGCGAGAGCTGCCGAGAAGATCGGCATCATCGTGGATCCCATGCCGAGGCCCATGATGAAGAGGGCCAGCAGCAGGTACCAGTACGGCGTGGTGTCGGTGAGCATCGAGAACATCGCGAGGCCGGCGACCGTCACGACGATGCCGACCAGGACGACCTTGCCCGGTCCGCGCTTGTCGGAGATGATCCCGGCGATCGGCATCGTCAGCATCGAGCCGACGGCTTGCGGGGCCAGCATCAGACCGGCGTGCAGCGAGTTCTCGTGGCGTACGAACTGGAAGTACTGCGGGAACAACAGGCTGGCGCCCATGAACGCCAACATGAAGAGCGTCATCGAGACGGCTGCGATGGTCATCTCCTTGTTCTTGAAGAGACGCAGGTCCATCAGGGGGTGGATGTTCTTCTTGCGCAACGCCCACGGGATGAAGGCGATGGTCAGTACGGCGCCGATTGCCGTGAAGATCTCGACCTTCGGAGTGAAGAACGTGCCCTTCTCCGGGATTGAGCTGATGCCGTAGAGGAGGGTCGCCAGACCGGGGGACAGCAGCAGCATGCCGACGAAGTCGAAGGACTCGGACGGCTTCGGGTCGTCCTTCTCGAGGACGGCGAGCGAGTAGACGAACGCCGCGATGCCGACCGGGATGTTGATCAGGAAGATCCACTGCCACGACGCCGCGTCGATCAGCCAGCCACCGAGGATCGGTCCCGCAATCGGGCCGACCATCATCGGGATGCCCAGGACGGCCATGATCCGGCCGACCTTGTCCGGCCCGGCGGCCTTGGTCATGATCGTCATGCCGAGCGGCATCAGCATTCCGCCGCCGAGACCCTGCAGGACGCGGAACGCGACGAGCATCGGAAGCGTCGTGGCCGCAGCACAGAGCGCGGAACCGACGGCGAACGCCGCGATCGCAATCAGGTAGAGGCGCTTCGTGCCGAAGCGGTCAGCGGCCCACCCGGTCAGCGGAATGACCGCAGCGAGCGCGAGCGTGTATCCGGTGACCGTCCAGGCCACCTGCGCCTGGTTGGAGTGGAACACGTCGATGAACTTCTGCTGCGCGACGGAGACGACCGTCATGTCCAGGATCGACATGATGGCGCCGAGCACGATCACACCGGCAGTCAGCCAGACGTGCTTGGAGAAGCCTTCGTCTGCGGCGGGAAGGGCCGCATCAGCGGCGTCGGGCGTCTTGACGGCGGTAGTCACGGAGCAACGCTAACTGCGAGAGCCGACAATCTCCCAGTCCTAGTGAGTGAGTGCTCGCTCACATTCGATGAAACGCCACCTGAATTTTGTCTGAGATGCCGAATGGCGTTCTATTGGTCGCATGTCCACTCGCGTACGCACCTTGGCGCTTGCCTTTGTCAGCGCCCTGCTCATTCTTCCGCTGTCTTCGGCCGACGCCGCCGTGGGCACCTCGCTCTCGCTGACCGACCCGGCTCTGCCGGGTGACACGTCGGCGGAGTCGTTCAACTTCGACACCGGCACAGAAGTGCCGCCGCCCCCGGCGAGCACCGTGATGGACCTGCGGGCCGCGTCGATCACCGCCGATCGCGCTGCGCGGACGATGACGATCAGCATCACCACCAACGCCCCGATCAACTCGACGAACTGCGTGCGCACGGGTGGACGCAGCTGCGTGGTGCTGGTGGCCTTCCGCGGAGTCAACACGACCACCGGACGCCTGAACTCCTACTCGTACGAGCTCGGTTTCCAGCCGCTGCTCGGCGTGAGCGCTCAGCACCCCCGGGTCGAGTCGCTGAGCTCCTCCTTCACGCGGAATTTCACCGTGACGAAGGTGTCCACCTGGGGCAACCACTTCGTGGTCACCGTCTCGACGGCAAACTTCCCGGACGCTCGACTCCGCCCGTACCTCACTGTCGACTCGGCCCACGGGTCGGCCGCCGGCGCTGTCAGCACGCTGCGGACGTACTACCTCAACGCCGCCCACGACCTCGGCGCGTTCGTCGACGTCAACGGTCAGACCGCTCTGCCGGACCTCGTCGTTCGCTGACACCCAGCAACAACCAAAGAGGCTCCCCTGCCGGTTGGCGGGGGAGCCTCTTTGGTTGTTGCTCGGTCAGAGTGCGGCGATGGCGTCGATCAGCTCGGCATCGGCGGTGGTGACGCCCGGCTCGAAACGCTGGACATGCGTGCCGTCGGCGGAGATGAGGAACTTGCCGAAGTTCCAGGCGATGTCCGGTCCGTCGCCGACCAGTGCCTGGTAGATCGGGTGCCGACCCGGTCCGTTGACGTCGATCTTCTCGCTCATCGGGAAGGTGACTCCGTACGTCGCGGAGCAGAATTCGGCGATCTCCTCGGCCGAGCCCGGCTCCTGGCCGCCGAACTGGTTGCACGGGAAGCCGACGACAGCCACGTCCGGGTTCGTCCGCGCCAACTCCTCAAGGCCTGAATACTGCGGCGTGAGACCGCACTTGGAGGCGACGTTGACCAGAAGGGCGGGCTTGCCGCCGGTGAGGTCGGCGAGCGTGCCGGGCGTTCCGTCGAGCGTGGCGATGGGCAGGTCGAGAAGACTCATGCGGCCAGCCTAGGCATCCCGACAAGCTCGATGACCGGGTGGGAGTCGATGATCGAGGGTCAGGCCTTGGGGCGCGGCAGGAACTCGCGTCGGGCGTACCGCCCGATCTGGTACGTCTCCCAGCCGTCGGTGCTGGCTCCGACCGCGCCGCCGATGATCGGGACGTGCTTGCCGATCGTGGTCGCCAATCGCTTGCCGGCGATCGCAGTGAGCATCTCGGCCGCGACCTCGGCCGCGACCACACGGTCGAGGTTCGGGTCGTACGCCGGAGCAGTCGCGACCGCCATCGGCGTCCCCGGGAGCTTCTTGGCCTTGATCTGCTTGCGTACGCGTTCGTCACCGAGCTCGGCCATGAGGATGGCGTTGCGTACCCGCGGGTCATTGATGTCGTAGCCCCGCAGGTGCGCGATGCAGGCGACCAGCCGACTCTCGATCACGGCGAGGCCGGTGAGGTTCGCCGGGAGCGTGACGGCCACGGTGACCAGGCCGCCGATGTTGGTGGCGAAGCCCGCGGTCCCTGCCATCGCGACGTGGATGCGGATGAGGTCACTGATCGCGCGATTGACGTCGCCGTCATTGCGTACGAGCTGCCGCTCGGCGGACTCGGCTGCGCCGGGCAGTGGGCCCACGCCGACGATCGCGCGATGCAGGGCGGCCTGGATGACCGAGGCGGTCGCGCCGGGCGCGAGCTCGATGGCCTTGGGGGCGAGGGCCCCACCGATGGCCTTGGCGTAGTTGGTCCTGCGACTCATGGGGGCAAGCCTAGGAGGGATCTGGTCGCGGCCACCCTGTGGGAGCCTTGGGGCGTGCCGATCGAGCCCGAGCCGTCGCCCTGGATCTTCCCGGACGCACGTTCGCCGGAGTTCGACGACGATCTGGTCGCGGTCGGAGCCGACCTGGCGCCCGGGACCCTGCTCGCCGCGTACCGCAGTGGCCTCTTCCCGATGCCGGGCCCCCAGGGTGAGATCTGGTGGTACTCCCCGGTCCACCGCGGAATTCTGCCGCTGGACGGTCTGCGTGTGACCCGGTCGTTGACGAAGTCCCTCAAGCGCTTCGAGATCCGGGTCGACACCGCGTTCGTGGAGGTCGTACGCGCTTGCGCCGATCCGTCCCGCGACGGAGCCTGGATCGATGAGGAGATCATCAGCGCGTACGCGCAGCTGCATGAGCTCGGCTGGGCCCACTCCGTGGAGGCGTGGCAGGACGGTGTCCTCGTGGGCGGTCTGTACGGGCTGTCGATCGGCGGGCTGTTCGCCGGTGAGTCGATGTTCCACCACGTACGCGATGCCTCGAAGGCGGCTCTCGTCGGGCTGGTCGACCTCCTCGGGGCCGACGGGACTTCCCGTCTGCTCGACGTCCAGTGGCAGACCGATCATCTGGCCAGCCTCGGGGTCATCGAGATCAGTCGAGCTGACTACCTGACCCTGCTCGGGGTCGCATTGGACAAGCCCTCGCCGGCGTGGCCTTCGGCGCCTTCCTAGGCCTCCTGGCGGTCGTTCCCGGCGATGATCGCCGCCGGCGTCGGGACGTCGTGTGCAGCGAAGGCTGCGGCCGGCGACGACACCTGCGTGCGGCTGGGGTGGACGCCGTACAGGACCGGCTCGACGACCTTGATGGTGCTGGGTGAGATCAGTTTGAGGATCTGGATCTCGAGCCACGGGAGCCGCGAGACGAACCCGAAGGACATCCGGATCCATGGAGCCACAGCCTTGTCCACCCAAGCGGGCTGGTTGATGCCGGTCTGCTGACGCATCCACGTCGGCAACGTGGCGATGACCGCGGCACGCCCGATCGCGTTGATCACCTTCGCGCCGGGCCGCAGGATCGCCGGCAGGTCGGGCATCAGGTTGATCGGGTTGAGCAGGTATTCGAAGGTGTCGACGGCGACCGGACTGGCGACCAGACCCGGGTTCACCCGGGCGTAGTACGCCCGGAGCTCGGCGCGATTGCGTGGCACGGCGGCGGGGTCGCAGGTCTGGAACTCCGCGGCGAGCGCGCAGGCTGCCCACCACTCGGCTTCGTCGGCCTCCGTGAGCGGGCCCGGGCCGTACATTTCGTACGCCTTCAGGACGGAGTGCCAGCCGGTGACCAGGATCCACAGCTGTGAGTCGGGGTTGTTGGCATCGAAGGGCTTGCCCGACAACGGTTCGGTGCCGGTGTTGCGGGCGTGCATCCGGGTGAGCGCCTGCGAGGCCTTCACCACCGAACGGGTGTCACCGAAGGCAACAGTGGCGAAGTACAGCAGCGTGTAGTCGTAACGCTTGGCCGGGTACTCGCGGATGCGCTTGGTCGCATCGACGGCGGCCACGAGGAACGGGTCCAGCTCCTCGATGCCGACAGCTCGCTGGAAGCCCATGACCGGGGAGGTGGGGTACGACCAGACCCGCCAGGCCACGGAGTCGGGGCCGAAGAACCCGGCGTCCGCAGCGGCGCCGACCTTGGTCGAGCGCGGGCCGTGGTCGGCGCGTACGAACGCCTCCCAGCGCTGGGCGTTCGGCATCACGGCGTGGAGCGTCGTGCCGATCGCGCCGAGCACCATGAGTACGCCCGCCGCGACCAGGTAGCGGATCCCGTCGGCGGTCTGCCAACCGAAGGTGTGCCGGTCCTGCGCGGCGACCACGAGCATCCCGATGCCCAGGGCGCCGGCGCCGAAGGCTCCGCCGGCAATGCTGTTGGCGTCGCGCTCGAGGATCGCCATCAGGCTTCCGACGGCGACTGCGACCAGGACCGCGCCGAACAGGCGCAGGTCGTTCGGCTGGGCCTGCCACGGGATGAAGGAGTGTGCCGACTCGGGCCCGGACAGGAGCTTCAGCCCTGCGTACCCGAAAAGCACGCCCGGGATCAGGGCCGGGGCGACGAGGACGAGCGGCAGTTCGGCGTTGGGCGTACGCGGTCCGCGCCGCCCTGCGGTGATCAGCTGAACCGCCGACCCGAGTACGCCGACGATCAGGATCGCCTCCCAGAGGAAGGCCACGCTCTTGGGGATGCCCGGGCTGGTGTCCCCGACGAGGTGGTGACCGAAGGTCACCCACAGGGCGATGCCGCTGAAGACGAGCATCGTCGCGAACGCGAGTCGCATCGCGCCGGCGGTCCCCACGAATGCGGCGGCGCCGAGCAGAAGTGCGCCGGCGAGGAACGCCACCGCCAGAGCAGTGGCAGAGGCGTGCTCGTTGATCCGCCACGCCCACATCACCCAGGTGTCGGTGAAGAGGAGCACCACTGCGGCGAGAGCTGCTGCGCCGGCGAGTCCGGCGGCGAGGCCGCGGCCGGGGTGTGCAGGAGTGGTCGAGTTCATGACGGCAGATTACTACCGTGGAGTAGTATTGTGAAGAACCAGCGATTGGATTACGTTCGTGGCCATGACGACAGCACCCGCGGCACCGCGCCAGCGGCGGGCGTACGCGCCTCGCATGCCGGTCGAGGAGCGCCGCGAACAGCTGCGCTCAGCCGCGCTGCGTCTCATCGGCGAGCAGGGGTACCAGGGGCTGACCGTCGAGGCGATCGCGGCCGCCGCCGGGGTCACAAAGCCCGTCCTGTACTCCGCCTATCCAACCGTGGCTGCCCTCCTGAAGGATCTGCTCGACCGCACCCAGAACGACGCCCTCTCGCAGCTACTGGCAGCTGTGACGGGTCCCTCGATGCTGCCCTCGCAGATGACTCGCGCCTGGCTGACGATCGTCCGGGAGCACCCGAACACGTGGGCGCCGATCCTCAGGATCGGGCCGGGTACGCCCGACGCGGTGCTGCAGCGGATCGGTCAGGGACGTGACACCGTGACGGCCGCCCTGGCGCAGGCCCTCGCCGGTGCGTACGGCAGCGACCAGATGCCCCGCCACCTCGCTGCAGCGCAGGCGTTCGTCGCGGCAGCCGAACACTTCGGCCGCTCCTTCGTCGCCTCCCCCGACTCGGTCGATGTCGACGTCGTGGGCCAGCTCTTCGATGACCTCGTACGCGGTCTCCGGCCGCGTCGCGACTGAACCATTCGGAAGGAAGATCCATGGCACTGAACCCGATCGGTGAGGTCCTCAAGACCGCCAGCCGTACGCTCAACGACGCCGAGAAGGTGCTCTCGTCGGTCGGTGGCACCCTCTCCACGGTCGACGGCACGCTCGCGACGGTCGAGGGGACGTTGGGCACGGTTGAGGGGACCCTGACATCGGTCGACCATGTGCTGGCGAGCGTGGACGCGCGCCTCGCTGACGTCGATGCCCGCCTCGCCGAGATTGTGAGCGTCAGCGAGAAGGTCCAGCAGATGGTGGCCGTCGCCGAGGCGACATTGCTCCAGACGCAGCAGACCCTGGCCCTGATGGAGAGCCACCTGGCCGCCCAGGCCTGAGCTACTTCAGCAGCTTCGACATCCGGCGATCCGCCAACGGCTTCCCGCCGGTCTGGCACGTCGCGCAGTACTGCAACGACGAGTCCGCGAACGACACCTCGCGTACGGTGTCGCCGCACACCGGACACGGCAACCCGGTCCGTCCGTGCACGGCCATGTTGGACTTCTTCTCGCCCTTGAGTTCGCTCGCGGCGACGCCGTCGGCACGCTTCACGGCGTCGAACAACGTCGTCCGGATCGCCTGCCAGAGCACCTCGACCTCGTCGGGCGACAGGCCGTTCGACGGCTTGAACGGCGACATCCTCGCCGCATGCAGGATCTCGTCGGAGTACGCGTTGCCGATCCCTGCGATCGTCCCCTGGTGACGCAGAACGCCCTTCAACTGCTTCCCGCCGGCGTCGCTGAGGATGCCGGCCAGGACGTCGACCGTGAAGTCGTCGGTGAGCGGATCAGGGCCGAGCGAGGCGATGCCCGGCACGTCCTGCGGGTCGCGTACGACATGGACGGCCAGCGACTTCTTGGTGCCGGCCTCGGTGATGTCGATGCCCGAGTCGTCGTCGAGGACCACGCGTACGGCCAGCGTCGACTTGGTCGACGGCTTCGGTGGCACCGGGGGCATGGAGTCGCGCCATCGGATCCAGCCCGCCCGCGCCAGGTGGATCACCAGGTGCAGCCCGGACGCCTCGATGTCGAGGAACTTCCCGTGGCGCGAGACCCCGTCGACCAGGGTCCCCTCCAGTGCGTGCAGCGGCGGGTCGAACGTCTTGAGCGCGCTGAACTGCGGCACGTGCAGTTTCACGATGGCCCGGCCGTCCAACCGGCGCCGGAGGTCGGCGACGAGAGCGTCAACTTCGGGCAGTTCGGGCACGGGTTCAGCGTAGTGAAGCCGGATTCTCCCCACTAGATTCACAGGGGGTTCGCCGATTTGTAGCCCGTAATGCGCCTTTCCTCGCCCCGGAGGCTTCACCATGGCAAGCATGAGCCCGCAAGTGGTGGCCCATCGAGGCGCGAGTCATGACATCGCCGAGCACACGCTCGGTGCGTACGTGGAAGCTCTCCGGATCGGTGCCGATGCCGTGGAGTGCGACGTACGCCTGACGGCCGATGGCCATCTGGTGTGTGTCCACGACCGGTCCCTGAATCGGACGGCCGGGGTGCCGGCCCTGGTGTCCGAGATGGAACTGAAAGATCTCGAGAGCTTCGAGTTCGCCAGTTGGAAAGGACCGTTTCAGCCGGACATCGATGACCGCTACACCCGGATCCTGACGCTCGACACCCTCCTCGAGACGGTGATGAACGCGGGTCGGCGCGTCGAGGTGGCCATCGAGACCAAGCACCCGACCCGCTTCGGGGGCCTGGTTGAGCACAAACTGGCTCGGACGTTGAAGTATCACGGGCTCGACGGTGCTGACAGTCCGGTCAGGGTGATGAGCTTCAACTACGCCGCGCTGCACCGCATGCGCAGGCTCACGCCCGACCTCAACATGGTCATGCTCATGGACAAGGCGCAGTACTGGCCGATGCTCCGTCGCGTGATCGGAGAGGACTGGTGGCTCGGGCCGGGGATCAAGGAGATCCGCGACCACCCCAAGTGGGCGCGCCGTCTGGTCGAGACCGGGCGGCCGGTCCACGTGTGGACCGTCAACGAGGCCGCCGACGTCCAGCGCTGTCTCCGTCTCGGAGTCGCCGGGATCATCACCGATCGGCCGGCGTACGTGATGGAGCAGTTGGGGCGTACGCCCATGGGCGCAGCTGGCTAGGACCCGCCGGCACTTCGCAGGTGCCACATGGTCAGCCGGGAGTAGCCCTTCACGCCCACCCTCCGAAGCTTCCGGGTCTCGATCGTCGGGACGTCCTCGAGTTCGTCGACCATGCCCTCGTCGACCACCACCGTGCTCGGTCGGGCGACCGAAGTGAGCCGCGAGGCGATATTCACTGTCGGTCCGAACACATCGCCCAGGCGGGTGACCACGTCGCCGTACGCGACCCCTGCCCGGACCTCGGGGAAGGAGTCCTCGTCGTCAGCCCCGCGGGTGACCGCGGTGAGGGCCACTTCGGCAGCGGCGAGGGGGCTCTCGCACACGTACAGCACCGCGTCGCCGAGGTTCTTGATCACCCGTCCGCCGGCATCGGTGACCAGATGCGTCATCGCGTCCTCGAACTGCTCGATCCAGGCGACGAGGTCCTCCTCCGACAACGTCTTGGATCGCGCTGTGTAGCCGACGATGTCCACGAACCCGACCGCGAGCTGCTGCTTGGCGCTGCCCAGCGCCTCGGGATCCGCGACGATCCTGGCCGCGGCGGAGATCAGGTGACGACGCCAGACGTACGCCTGCAGCCGCTCCACCCGCGGCACGATCTCAGCCGCCAGCCAGACGAGTTCGTCGGTCGGGTTGCCCTTGCGTTCGGTCGCCACGTCGAGCAGGAGCGCCGACTGCCATTCCGCCAGGCGGGCGTACGACCGGCCCCAGGTGCGTACCAAGGCCGCTTTTCGGTCCTCGGACAGGATCCCCAGGTTGATCAGTTCCTGAGCCTCGCGCTCAGCGTCGGCGTCGGCCGGGGTGAAGGCGACGACATCGTCGGGCACCTGCGGGAAACCGAGCTCGCGCCACAGCTCCGCAGCCTCCTCGGTGGGGACTCCGGACAACTCGGACAGTTGATGCCGAGTCAGGGTCGGTGGTTCACCGAGGAGGAATGCCTCGATCAGGTCGAGGTAGCCCGCCCAGTCCGGCGGGGCGACCTCGTCGGGCACTTACTTGTCGCCGAAGCGCTCAGCCGCGACCTTCTCGAGCGCGTTGTGGAACGACGGCATCTCGATGTACAGCTTCGTGAGCGTCTCGGCGGTGAGGTGGATCAGGTCCAGCGGCGTGAGGGCGACCAACGAGGCGGTACGCAGCGAGTGGTTGAGGATCGCCTGCTCGCCCATGATGTCGCCGGGGCCGAGCTGGGCGATCTCCTGGCCCTTGATCCGAACGCTGACCGTGCCGGACAGGATGATGTACGCCTTGTCCGCCGGGGTGTCCTTCCAGATCGGCGACCAGCCCTCGGGCAGGCTCACGCGGGTGCCAGAGGAGCTGATCTTGGCAATCTCCTGCGGAGTGAACAGGGAGAAGAAGGTCTCGGCCACGGGGTGTCCCTTCGGTCTGGCGTTGTGACGCCGGCTACATCAAGCAGATGCTAGTGGGATCGGAGGACGGCCCGCTAGGAATGCCGAGAAATCGCGACCACTGGAATAGTTCGAAGGTACTACCGCACGTTCGTACGTTGCGGGGAGGCTCCACGCTCCCGAGTACGTGAGCCTGTTCACATGACGATCCTGAGCTTTCCCCACGACCTCGGCGGGCTGCTCGCCGACGACGGCTCGATCGACCTGGCTCTGAACGAGCCGGGCTACGGGGCTCGGGTTCGCAAGAAGCAGGCTTGGTGGGGCGACACCGACGACGAGATGATCATCGGTCGGCACCTCAACACCTTCGCCGACTCGCACGAGGGCTGGCACGTGCTGCACTCGGTCCACATCCCGTCCATGGACGTCGACCTGGATGCCGTCGTCGTCGGCCCGGCCGGTGTCTTCATCGTCCAGGCCGTGTACACGCACGACGCTCGCGTCTGGGCCGGCGGTGACGCCTTCATCGTCGAGGGCCGCCGCCGCTCGACCATCGTCGATGCTCGCGCGACGGCGCTGTGCGCCCGCGCTCTGATGGAGCTCAAGCTCGGCTTCAACGTGCCGGTCAGCGCCATCGTCGTCCCGGTCGGCGCTTCGCACGTCGATATTCCGCTGATGTCCGAGGGAGTCGCCGTCGTCGAGCCGGACGCCCTCACCTGGTGGCTGGGCCAGTTGGCCTCGCCGTGGCCCAGCGACGTGGCCGACAGCGCGTACGACATCGCGCGCCGCTCCTCCACCTGGGAAGCGGCCTAGAGAACTCTCGGTCGGCGCGCTGGTGGGAGTTGCGCCGGCCGAGTGCCACCCTGCCTAGAAGGCGGTGGCCAACGTCCAGATGCCCAGCACGGTGCACAGCGTGGCACCGGCGAAGTGGAGGACGTGCAGGCGGAGGAACTTCGTGATCTGGCCGCCGAGCAGGACCGCGAGCCCGCTCACCGTGACAAGGGCCGCGAGCGCGCCGATGAAGACCGGGATCGGCTCGTGGTACTTGCTCACGAAGACCGCGGTCAGGATCTGAGAGAGATCGCCCCACTCGGCCGCGAAGAGGATCAGGAACGACTTCCCGATCTGGTGCCAGCCAGCTGCAGCCACGGCCTTCTCGGCGTACTCATCGCCGCTGTCGTCGTCGCTGCCCTTGCGTGAATTGAGGCCCTCGTACAGGAGCCATCCCGCACCGATGAGGAAGCCGATGCCAGCACCGAGGTGCACCCAATGGGCAGGGAGCTTCGAGATCACCGTGCCTGCGGCGACCGCGACCAGTGTCTGGACAGCAAACGCCAGCGAGACGCCGGCCCAGACGTTGAGGGCCTTGTAACGGGTCGCCAGCATCAGTGCCGCGAAGAACGTCTTGTCCGGCAGTTCGACGATGAAGATCGCCGCGAACGTGACGGCTGCGATGGTCAGCATCAGCCGCGGCTGTGCTCGTCACGTGCGGCATCGGCGGGATAGACGCCGATCACCTTGATGTCGGTGGTGAAGAACGCCAGCTCGTCGAGGGCGCGCTTGAGTCCCGGATCATCCGGGTGGCCGTCGACCTCGGCGAGGAACTGCGTCGCGGCGAAGTGCCCGCCCACCATGTACGACTCCAGCTTGGTCATGTTGACGCCGTTGGTCGCGAACCCGCCGAGGGCCTTGTAGAGCGCAGCCGGAATGTTGCGGACGTTGAAGATGAACGTCGTCACCGCCGGCGCATCGGTCGGCGCCGGGACGAACTCGCGGCTCAGGACGACGAAGCGGGTCGTGTTGTGGTCCTCGTCCTCGACCTCCTCACGCAGCACGTCGAGGCCGTAGATCCCGGCGGCCAACGGCGGGCTGATCGCGGCCTGGCTCTTGTCACCGGCCTCGACGATCTCGCGTGCCGCGCCGGCGGTGTCGCCGGAGATGATCGGCTTGAGGCCGAGCTCCTTGATCACCTTCCGGCACTGGCCGAGCGCGTGGACATGGCTGTGTACGGTCCGGATCTCGCTGATGTCCGTGCCCGGCAGGCCGAGCAGGCTGAACCGGATCCGGAGGAACTTCTCGGCGATGATGAAGAGACTGCTGGTGGGCAGGAAATGGTGGATGTCGGCGACCCGGCCGGCGAGGGAGTTGTCGATCGGGATCAGTGCGAGATCGGCCTCGCCGCCCTCGACCAGCGCGAAGACGTCCTCGAAGGACGCGCACGGGATGGACTCCAGTTCCGGGTAGTCGCGTACACAGACGCTGTGTGAGTTGGAACCGGGCTCGCCCTGGTAGGCGATGCTTCGAGGGGACGACACGGTGGCAGTTTAGGGTCGACACGTGGTCGTCCTCGCATTGATTTCGCTGCTGATCGCCGGTGCTGCCCTCGGGTTGGCCGTGTTCGAGCGCCGGCAGCGGTTGGCGTCCTCGCCCCTGATCCTGAACGGTCTGCCGGAGGACGTACCCGGTCTGCGGGCCGAGGTGGCTGCGCTGCGGTCAGAGGTCGCAGCTCTCGGGGTGGAGAACTCGCGCAACCTGCAGCACATCGCGATCGTGCGCTACGACGCCTTCGGCGACGTCGGAGGGCAGCTGTCCTGGTCGCTCGTCATCGCCGACGGCACCGGAGACGGCCTGCTGCTGACCTCGATCCATGGCCGCACCGAGGGTCGCTCGTACGCCAAGGCTCTGCGGGGGTGGGAGTGCTCCACCACGCTGTCGCCCCAGGAAGAAGCCGCCCTCAGTCAGGCGAAGCCTGCGGCTTGAGTGGCACGGGCTGGCTCATTCAAGACTGGTCATCGGGCCGATGATTGAGGTGACTGCGCTGGTTGGTGGCAGCTCTTCCGGCCATGGCTTGACGAACGGTTTGTGGACGTCCACGGCGATCAGGAGCACGTCACCGGTTGCGAACGGTTGGTAGAGCGTCCCTCCCCACGGGCACCGGAACGTGCCGTGCGCGACCAGGAGATATTTCGGCGTGGTCGGCGGTGGATCGACTGATGAACGGCCGAAGAGACGCTGAGCAACCCCCAGCGTCGTCCGCCGATAGGCCATCCCAGTCGGGTGGGTGGCCCGGCACTCTGCTGCTGCTTCCAGAACGACTGCCCGAAGCTCATCGACAGGATCGTGCGGCTGCGGGACGCCGGCGAGGCGAACGAACGGACCGATGTCGTGGGCGCACAGGTCGGCTTCGCCGACGACGACCGAACTCGGGCTGGTCGTACCGACGGGCACCGTGAGGCAGAGCACCACACCAGTGGCCTTCGGCTGCCCGCCGGTGAACCAGCCCTTGGCGAGCAGGACGTACGAGGCCCGCTGAGGCGTCGGCTGTGCGTAGAAGAGGCTGGTCGGATGCGTGTCTCGCGCGAGACGTGCCTGCTCGAGGAGGATCGAACGCAGCGATGCTTCGGTCTGTGGAGCCGCGTGAGCGCTGATCGCCGAGCCGGTTGGTCCAGGTGCGCTCGCCTTCGATCCGCACCCGGTGACCCCGATCGCAAGGGTCGCAGCAAGGGCGGTGAGCAACCGATTCACAAGGACATGATGCGCGAGATCGGCCATTCGGTTCCCTGCTAGCGCGGAACACGCACCAGCAACCGTCCCTGTGCACAGCGCGCGAGGAGTTCGCGGCCGTCGGCGATCGGGTCGCCGTCGAGCTGGCGCGGGTTGTCCGCGGACGCCCGGACGTGGACCGTACGTCCGCGGAGCCGCATGACCGTCTCGTCGACGTGCGGGCGCTTGGTGATGATCCGGTACGACAGCGGCAGCCACGACAGGAATCGCTGAGGGTGAAGCAGGACGACGTCAATCAGGCCGTCGTCGATCTCCGCGTCCGGGATGAGCGGCATGCCGCCCTGGAGCTGGCCGACGTTGCCGATCACGACGGTGCGTGCACGGTGCTTGGTCCAGGGGCCTTCGTCGACCGAGACCTCGAGCTTCATGGCCGGGAACATCAGTGCCTTCAGACCCGACAGGATGTACGCCATCCAGCCGATCCGGGCCTTCAGGCCCTCGTCGACGCCGGACATGATCGCGGCGTCGAAGCCCATCCCGGCCATCACCAGAAAGGCGCTGTCCTCGAACCCGTCGCCACTGACCTCGACCAGATCGATCGCCCTGTCCTGGCCGGTCAGGGCGACGCCGATCGCAGCGCGGAGGTAGAGCGGGATCTGCAGGTTGCGGGCGAGCAGGTTGCCGGTGCCGGCCGGAATGATCCCGACCGGGATGCCCGTCGACGCCAGTTCGGCGCAGACCTCGCGTACGGTGCCGTCGCCACCACAGACGACCACGAGGTCGGCTCCCGCCACGGCGGCGGCTGCGGCCATCCCGGTGCCTGAGTCCTCGACGGTGGTGAAGTACCAGTCGGGCTCGTCCCAACCGGTCTCGCGCGCGACCTGGCGCACCGTGTGCCGGAACTGGCGTACCGACTCGACCTTGATCGGATTGAGTACGACCGCCAGCCGCCGCCCGCGGGGCGCTGAATCCATCTCCGGTTGCCACTCGGGCTTCGGCAACGGGCTGTAGAGCATCAGGCCGAGCAGGACGGTCCCTCCGCCGAGCAGTAGCCCACCGACGACGTCGGTCACGTAGTGGCGGCCGAGTGCGAGTCGGTCGTACGCGATGAGGACGACGATGACGGCACCGACGAGGTACCAGAGCCGACGGAAGGCTGGACGACGCGTGAGCATCTTGACCGTCACCAGCGTTGCGCCGACCACGGCCATCGCGCCGGTGACGTGCCCGCTCGGATAGCCGGGCGAGGACAGATGATGCTCAGCGAACTGCCACGGTGGTCGGGCGCGGTCGAAGGACGACGCGACAATCCGGTGCAGGATCTCGGCGACGATCACCACACCGAGCACATAGAGACTGGCCCGGCGGTGCCTCCGGAAGAGCAGAGCCGCGACGGCGGCGGCGGCGACCAGGGCACCGACAGTGCCACCGAGGACCTCGACCAGGCGCCAGGTGTCGCTCAGCCGTACGGCGGGGTGCCATCGGTCGATCCCGGACAACCAACCGTGCCGGACGCCGACACCGAGCAGGACCATCAGGGCGTACGCGATCCCAGCCCCTTCGAGCACCAGCAGACGGGTCCGACGCAGCACGCGAGAAGTTTAGGGGCCCCGCTGGGGCCGATAGGCTCTGCGCGTGATCGACCCGCGCATTCTCCGTGACGAGCCCGACCGCGTACGCGCCTCGCAGGCCAAGCGGGGGCTGAGCGGGTCCGTGGTCGATGAGGCGCTGGCCGCCGACAAGGCACGCCGCGAGGCGATCGGATCGTTCGAGGCCAAGCGCGCCGAGCAGAAGCAGCTCGGAGGCCAGGTCGCGAAGGCCCAGGGCGAGGAGAAGCAGGTGCTGCTGGCTCGCACCAAGGAGCTCTCGGCCGAGGTCAAGGCGCTCGAGGAGACCCAGCGTGCCGCTGAGGCCGACTACACCCGGCTGCTCAAGTCGATCCACAACGTGACGGCTGAGGAGACCCCGGCGGGCGGCGAGGACGACTTCGCTCTGGTCGAGACCGTCGGCACCCCCCGTGACTTCGCGGCGGAGGGTTTCGAGCCGCGTGACCACGTCGAGCTGGGGAAGTTGCTGGGCGCCATCGACCTGGAGCGTGGCGCCAAGGTCTCCGGCAGCCGGTTCTACTACTTGACCGGTGTCGGTGCCGAGTTGGAGTTCGCCCTGATCAACCTGGCGATGGAGCAGGCCCGCGAGGCCGGCTTCATTCCGGTGATCGCCCCTGCCCTGGTCCGCCCCGAGGCGATGGAGGGCACCGGCTTCCTCGAGCAGGCCGAGGAGAACGTCTACCGGATCGAGGGCGAGGACCTCTACCTCGTCGGTACGTCCGAGGTGCCGATGGCGGCCTACCACTCCGGCGAGATCCTCGATCCCGAGACCCTTCCGCGCCGGTACGCGGCCTTCAGCAGCTGCTTCCGCAAGGAAGCCGGCTCGGCCGGCAAGGACACCAAGGGCATCATCCGCGTCCACCAGTTCGAGAAGGTGGAGATGTTCGTCTACACCACCCTCGAGGAGTCGTACGCGGAGCACGAGCGGTTGCTGGCGTGGGAGAAGGCCTTCCTCGACAAGCTCGAACTCGCGTACCGGGTGATCGACGTGGCCGCCGGCGACCTCGGCAACTCCGCCAGCCGCAAGTTCGACTGTGAGGCGTGGATCCCGACGCAGGGCAAGTACCGCGAACTGACTTCGACCTCGAACTGTCTCGACTACCAGGCCCGGCGCCTCGACACCCGGATGCGTGGCGAGAACGGCACCACGCCTGTGGCTACCCTCAACGGCACGCTGACCGCGATCACGCGCGCGATCGTCGCCATCCTGGAGACCCACCAGCAGCCGGACGGTTCCGTACGCGTGCCCCTGGCCCTGCAGAAATGGATGGGCCGCGAGGTCCTCACGCCGCTAGCGTGACGGCGTGACCTGGAAGCCGCGCGTCGTCGCTCTCGATCTCGACGGGACGGTCGTCCAGTGGATTGACGGCGTCGGTCAGGCGTCGACACAGGTCTCGCCCGCGGTGGTCGCTGCGGTCAGGGCTGCGTACGACGCAGGCGCGACGATCGCACTCTGCTCGGGGCGCTCCGCGCTCGGCATGATCAACGCCGCCGACCTGCTTGGCCTGCCGGACGAGGGTGACCGGATCTGGCTCGTCGTCGGCAACGGCTCGACCGTCATGACGTGGCCGCCGCTTGAGGCCGTCCACGAGACGACCTTTGACGCCGGGCCGGTGGTCGCGGAGATCCTGCAGATGCATCCCGACGCACTGGTCGCCGTCCAGGAGCGTGGCGTCGGCTACCGGCTCAACGGCCTCTTCCCGCCGGGTGAACTCATCGGGGAGATGCGGGTCGTGCCTCTCGATGAGCTCCTGGCCCAGCCGGTCGACCGGGTGATCGTCCGCGATCCCGGTGCGTCGGTCGAGGATTTCGTACGCGCCGCGGAGCGACTCGGGCTGCATGACATCGAGTACGTGGTCGGCTTCACCGCCTGGATGGACATCGCTGCCGCCGGAGTCAACAAGGCCTCGGGCCTGGCGTACGTCTGCCGGGAGATCGGCGTTGACGCTGCCGACGTCCTGGCCATGGGTGACGGTCGCAACGACGTCGAAATGTTGCAATGGGCCGGCCGTGGCGTCGCGATGGGCAACGCACTGCCCGAGGCGATCGCAGCGGCCGACGCGGTCACCGCGAGCTGTGAGGACGACGGCGTCGCGGTCGAACTGCGTCGCTGGTTCCCGGCCTAGCTCCGTGCCAGCGTGCCCAGCTCGACGCCGTGGTCGGCCAACGCCTGGCGGTAGCGCTCGACGTTGCCGAGCTTGACCGACTCGTACCCACGCACCATGTCCGGCAGTCCGGCGATCTCCACCGCGCGGTCGTGGTTGTCGGCGGTCAGCGAGGCGGTCAGCTCCGTGACCAGCCCGAGGTAGTGGTCGCGCAGCTCGCGCTCCACCTTCCGAACCTCGGCGTACCCGAACGGGTCGAAGGCCGTCCCTCGCAGCCCCTTCATCTTCGCCAGGGTCCGCAGCACCGGTCGGCTGCGCGGGCCGAAAGCGATCTTCTTCTTGCGTCCCATCGCGGCCAGGACCGGCGGGTGGAGCATGAAGGAGGCAGTGGCACCCGGGTACGCGGCCTCGGTGTCGGCCAGGAAGCCCGGGTCGGTGATGAGCCGCGCGACCTCGTACTCGTCCTTGTAGGCAGTCAGCTTGAACAGGTTCCGCGCGACAGCCTGGGCGAGATCGGTGCCCACGCCGAGTGAGGCCTCAGCAGTCGCGACGCGCTCAACGACGGCGACGTACGAGTCAGCCAGCCCCTCGTTCTGGAACGCGACCAGGTCCGCAGCACGCCGCCCGACGACCTCAGCGACATCGGCCGGCAGCGAGGCCGCTGCGACCGAGGCCGGCGGGGCCGGTAGCGGTCGCGGAGTGCGACCGGCGATGGCTGCGGCAAAAGCTGCCGGCTCGGCGACGGCAGCCCGGCCCCAGCGGAAGGCGGCGATGTTCGACGCGACTGCGGTGCCGTTGATGGTGATGGCGTCCTCGATCGCGGCGGCGGGGAGCAGGAGAGCGCCCGCCTGGTACGCGGCCCCGACCAACAGGAAGTTGGCGGCGAGCCGGTTCCCGAAGATCGCGTCGGCGGCGTGGAGCCCGTCGAAGTCCCACAGCGCAGCGCTGACGCTGCGTACGCGGTCGAGCAGGTCCGCCTCGTCCGGGTGCTGCACCGCGGGGTCGTAGACCATTGCACCGGTGGCCGTGCGCGACGTGGACACGATCGTGTGCGTACGCGATGCGTCGCCGTAGGCGAGGTTGCGGGCCTCGGCCAGCGTGAGCAGGTCGAATCCCAGGAACACATCGGCTGATCCGGGGGTCAGCCGGTTCGCCGGCTCGAGGTCGGCCCCGCTGAAACGCAGGTGACCGACGACCGGGCCGGCCTTCTGACTGACGCCGGTCTGGTCGAGGGACTCGGCTTGGTAGCCGGCGCGGACGGCGGCCGTCGCCAGCACCTGGTTGACGGTCACGATCCCGGTGCCGCCCACGCCGACGAGGAAAGCGTTCTGGGTGGTGGTGACCCTGACTTCGCCCGCGGCAGGAGCAACCTCCGGCGGCGTCGGGATGACGCGCTTCTTCGACCTGATCTTCTTGCGTCGCTTGGGCGCGGTCTCGATCGAGACGAAGGACGGGCACTCGCCGTCGAGGCAGCTGTAGTCGGTGTTGCAGGACGTCTGCTCGATCTGGGTCTTGCGGCCGTACTCGGTCTCGACGGGCTGGACCGAGAGGCAGTTCGACTTCACGCCGCAGTCGCCGCAGCCCTCGCAGACCGCCTCGTTGATGACGATGCGCTTCGTACGCTCCTTGATGCCGCCGCGCTTGCGCTGACGGCGGGCGTCGGCCGCGCAGTGCTGGTCGTAGATGAGCACGGTGACGCCGGGGATCTCCCGCAGAATGCGCTGCGCTTCGTCGAGCCGGTCGCGATCCCACAGGACCGTGCCCGCGGCGAGGTCACGCTTGCGGTACTTCGTCGGCTCGTCGCTGCAGACGATGATCCTGGCGACCTTCTCCGCAGCGAGCTTGTGGGTGAGGTGCGGGACGTCGAGGGCGCCCTCGGCGTCCTGGGCGCCGGTCATCGCGACGACCTCGTTGAAGAGCAGCTTGTAGGTGATGTTCACTCCGGCGGCCACGCAGGCCTGCAGCGCGAGCTGTCCGGAGTGGAAGAACGTGCCGTCGCCGAGGTTCTGGAAGATGTGGTCGACCTCGGTGAACGGCGCCTGACCGATCCACTGAGAGCCCTCGCCGCCCATCTGGGTCACGCCGACCACCGCGCTGTCCTGGCGCTGCGAGGTGGTCACCATGACGTGGCAGCCGATGCCGCCGGCGCCGATGGAGCCCTCCGGGATCGCGGTCGAGCGGTTGTGCGGGCAGCCCGAACAGAAGTACGCCGCGCGGCTCGTCGAGAGCATCGGCAGTGGCGTACGGCTCGGGGCCGGCGGGGTCACCGTGAGGCGGCCCTGGAGCAGGTGGCGCATCGGCGACAACAGTCGGCCGGAGGTGAGTTCGCCGTCGTCGGGGATGAAACGAGCGCCCTGGGCGTCCTTCTTGCCGATGATCCTCGGGGCGTTCGGGGTGCGGTACAGGATGTCGCGGATCTGGGTCTCGATGAAGGAGGTCTTGTCCTCCACCACCACGATCGTGTCGAGCCCGTCGGCGAAGGTCTCGATGATCGTCGGCTCGATCGGGCTCATCATCCCCAGGCGCAGGATCCGGATGCCGCCGAGTGCGAGGTCGTCGTCGCTGACGCCGAGATCGCGGAAGGCCTGCCGCAGTGAGTCGTAGCAACTGCCGGAGGCGACGAAGCCCATCGTGGCGTTCGGGGCGTCGAGTTCGATCACGTTGAGTCCGTTGGCCGCCGCGTACGCCTTGACCATCTCGGTACGCGGGCCGACCATCTCGGCCTCGGCGCCGATGATCGCGTCGGGCCGGACGATCACCTGTCGTTGGGTGTACGTCCACGGCTTGCCGTTCCACTCGATCTCCGGAAGGACCGGGTCGATGTCGCTGGCTCGGTAGTCGACCAACCACGCGCCGTCGGCCACGTCCGCCACGATCTTGAGCGCGACCAGGCAACCGGACGCACGGGACATCTCGACCGCATGCATACCGAGCGTGACGACTTCGGCGGCATTGCGCGGGAACAGCACCGGAATGCCGAGCGTGGACGCGGTCCGCTCGCTGACCGCCGGGACGGTCGAGGACTTGGACGCCGGGTCGTCGCCGACCAGGAGCACGGCGCCGCCGTCAGCGTTGGCGCCGTACATGTTGGCGTGGCGGAACGAGTCCGTCGCCCGGTCGAAGCCCGGACCCTTGCCGTACCAGAAGCCGGTGACACCGTCGTAGCGCGCAGCGGCACCAGGGATCACCGACTGCGAGCCCCACACGGCCGTGGCCGCGAGCTCCTCGTTCAGCCCGGGTACGAACGTGATCGCGCTGTCCTCGAGTACGTCGGGCATGCCGTTCAGCAAGGTATCGAACCCGCCGAGAGGGCTGCCCTGGTAGCCGGACACGAAGGAGGCCGTGTGGCGACCCCGGCGTCGGTCCAACGCCCTGTGCTCGACCATCATCCGCACCAGTGCCTGTACCCCGGTGAGCAGCATCGGCTGGCTCCCGACCCGGAAGCGTCGACCGAGGTCGTAGTCGGCGATCGGCTCGACGGCGGTGTCTCTCGGGGCCGGGCCTACGGTCGGGATCGTTGCCATGATGCTCCAAGGGGTGTTCGCGGGGGCGCGTGACCACCATGCGCGATATGTGGCGTGGCTCACCAGTGCGGCCTCGGCATTTAGCGAAAATGCGTGACAATCCCGACGTTGGAGGCGCCAACCTGTCTCATTTGTTGCGAGCGACGTATTCTTTTATGCGTGAGCGATCCGATTGCCCTCGACGATGTCGACCACCAGATCCTGCGGCTCCTGAAGGAGAATGCGCGCCGACCGTTGCGCTCGATCGCTGAACAGGTCGGGCTCACCGTCGCTCCGGTCCAGCGAAGGATCGCCCGGCTCGAGGACGCCGGCGTCATCGAGCGCTACACGGTCCAGGTCGACCAGAGCCGGGTCGCCTCCGGGATCGAGGCGGTCGTCGAACTCCGCTATCAGGCAGGCCTCGAACTGCCTGCGCTGCTCGAGCTCATCGGCGACATCCCCGAGGTCGGCGAGGTGCTGACCCTCGCCGGCGATCCGGACGCGATGGTGCGGATCAATGTGTCCGGCGTGCACGAGTTGGGCCGGATCGTGCGGCAACTCCGTGCGTCCGGACGGGTGGCCAGTACGAAGACGATGGTCGTCCTGGACCGTTGGAGTCAGGCGGTCTGACCGCTCTGGTGTCGCCGTTCCCGGCAACCTCGGGAGTACTCTCGAATCAAGTGATCTGGCTCACCCCGCCAGGCACCTGACGGCACTCGCGGAGACCCCGCACCGCCCTTGAAGGAGTACGTAATGACGTCTCTGGATGACTACCTCGCACCGATGCCGAGCGAGGCCGAAATGGTCCAGTTGCTCACTCCCGAAGGGGAACGAGTCAGCCATCCGGACTACACCTTCGCGGGGACCGACAACCAGATCCTCGGCCTGTACCGGGACATGCATCTCGTACGCCGACTCGACCGGGAGGCGACTGCCCTCCAGCGTCACGGCGAACTCGGGCTGTGGCCGCCGTTGCTCGGCCAGGAGGCCGCGCAGATTGGTGCGGGTCGCGCGCTCAGGACGCAGGACTTCGTCTTCCCGACCTACCGCGAACACGGCGTCGCCTGGTGTCGCGGTGTCGATCCGCTCAAGTTGCTGGCGCTCTACCGCGGGGTCGACCAGGGCACCTGGGACCCGACCACGACGAGGCTGGCGCCGTACACGATCGTCATCGGCGCCCAGACGCTGCACGCCGTCGGGTACGCGCTCGGGGTGCTCCACGACGGTGCCGTCGGCACCGGCGACTCGAACCGCGACACGGCGGTGGTCGCGCACCTCGGTGATGGCGCCACTTCCCAAGGTGACGTCAACGAGGCCTTTGTCTTTGCCGCGTCCTTCCAGACGCCGGTGGTGTTCTTCTGCCAGAACAACCACTTCGCGATCAGTGAGCCGACCGAACGCCAGTCCCGGATCCCGCTGTATCACCGCGCGGAAGGCTTTGGTTTTCCCGGCGTACGCGTCGACGGCAACGACGTGCTGGCTGTGCACGCCGTCATGTCGGCCGCTCTGCAGCGGGCTCGCGAGGGCGGCGGCCCGACGTTCGTCGAGGCGTACACCTATCGGATGGGCGCGCACACCACCTCCGACGACGCGACCCGCTACCGGCTCAGCGAGGACGTCGAGCACTGGAAGTTGAAGGATCCGCTCGCGCGGGTCGAGGCGTACGTACGCCGTCGTGGTCTGGCGGGCGAGGAGTTCTTCGAGTCGCTGGCGGCTGAAGCTGACGCGCTGGGCGTGAAGATGCGCGAGGGCTGCAAGGCGTTGCCCGATCCTGATCCCGCGGCGCTCTTCGACCGCGTCTTCGTCGAACAGACCGATGAGTTGGCGGCCCAGCAGGCGGCGTTCTTGCAGCGGGCTGGTGCGGCGCGATGACCACCCTCACGTCGATCACACTGGCGAAGGCGCTCAACGCTGGCCTCCGGAAGGCGATGGAGGACGACCCCAAGGTGGTCCTCCTCGGGGAGGACATCGGCGCGTTGGGTGGCGTCTTCCGGGTCACGGACGGCCTGCTCAAGGACTTCGGCGAGGGGCGGGTCATCGACACCCCGTTGGCCGAGTCCGGGATCGTCGGCACCGCGATTGGCCTGGCGATGCGTGGCTACCGGCCGGTGGTCGAGATCCAGTTCGATGGCTTCGTCTACCCCGCGTACGACCAGATCGTGTGCCAGCTCGCGAAGCTGCACTATCGCTCGGGCGGTCGGTGGAGTCTGCCGGTGGTGATCAGGATCCCGTTCGGCGGCGGCATCGGCGCAGTCGAGCATCACTCGGAGTCGCCCGAGGCGCAGTTCGCGCACACCCCGGGGCTGAACGTCGTCGCCTGTTCCAACCCGGTCGACGGCTACTGGATGATCCAGCAGGCGATCGCCTCGGACGACCCCGTGATCTTCCTCGAACCCAAGCGCCAGTATCACGCCGCGAAGGCGGACATCTCCCTCGACGAGAGCCCGCAGTCGCTGTGGGCGTCCAGGGTCGTACGCGAGGGCTCGGAGGCCACGTTGGTGGCGTACGGGCCGACGGTGGCGACCTGTGTCGCGGCGGCCGAGGAGGCCGAACGTCAAGGGCGGTCGGTCGGCGTCATCGATCTGCGTACGCTCTCGCCGCTCGACCTCGACCCGGTCCTCGCCGCCGCCCGCGCCACCGGTCATGTGGTGGTGGTGCATGAAGCGCATGTGAATCTCGGCATGGGGTCCGAGGTCGCGGCCCGTGTCATGCAGGAGTGCTTCCACTCGTTGGAGGCGCCGGTGCTGCGGGTCGGCGGGTACGACACCCCGTATCCGCCTTCCCGGGTCGAGGAGTCGTGGTTGCCTGATGTGGACCGGGTGCTGGAGGCGATCGATCGGAGTTGGTCGTGGTGAATGAGTTCGCGCTGCCCGATGTCGGTGAGGGCCTGACCGAGGCCGAGTTGGTGACCTGGCGGGTCGACGTCGGCGACACCGTCGCGATCAACGACATCATCTGCGAGATCGAGACCGCGAAGTCGGTCGTCGAGTTGCCGACGCCGTACGCCGGCGTGGTCTCGGAGATCCTCGTGCCAGTCGGCACCACGGTGCCCGTGGGGACTGCGTTGGTCCGGATCGGAGCGGTGGACGAGGTGGTGTCGGTCCCATCAACACCCCCCGCCGATCTTCCGAACGTTCGGACGGTCCCCTCTGCATCATCCGAACGTTCGGACGATTCGGCACAACCCCTCACGCTGGTCGGGTCCGGGCCGAAGGAGATCCGGGCCTCCCGCGTCGTCCTCGCCAAACCTGCGGCTCGGCTGGCTGCCCGAGAGCGCGGCATCGAGCTCGAGGCGGTGGTCGCCACCCGCGCTGACGGCGTGATCACCACCGACGATCTCACGCGCGTCGCCGAGCCGCCGATGGAGACCTTCGAGCCGATCCGCGGCGTACGCAAGGCAATGGCCGAGGCGATGGTCGCCTCCGCAGCGGTGCCACACGTGACCATCTGGGCGAGCACGGACGCCACCCGGACTCTCGAGCTCGCCGAGCGGGTCGGCCGTCGATTGCTCACCGTCATCGCCCGGATGACGGTCATCGCGCTGCAGCGACACCCGTTGCTGAACTCGACGTTCACCGCGGACGGGGTGACCCTGCACGAACGCGTGAACCTCGGCATCGCGGCGGCTACCCCACGCGGCCTGATCGTGCCGAACATCCGCGAAGCCGATCGTCTCGACCTCGCGAGCCTCGAGTCGGCGCTCGATGACCTCGTCGCCGTCGCGCGCGCCGGGCGTACCCAACCCGAGGCGCAGGTCGCCGGGACCTTCACGATCACCAACATCGGCCCGTTCGGGATCGAGGGTGGTACGCCGCTGCTCAACCCGGGCGAGAGCGGGATCCTGTGTATCGGCGCGGTCGCCAAGCGCCCGTGGGTCGTGGGTGACGCGGTCGTTCCGCGCGATGTGGTCACTGTCAGCCTCACCTTCGACCACCGTCACATCGACGGCGAGGCTGGTTCGCGCTTCCTCCGGGACATCGTCCGGATGATCGAGGAACCGGGTACGGCTCTCACCTTCTAGGCCGACACGCGATGATGGAGCAATGACTTCTCGCAGTGCGTACGCCCTCGGCATGGCTGTCGCCATGGCGGTGTTGACGGCGTGCGGCAGTTCGTCGGCAGGTGGCGGATCGTCTCCGACGATCGGGCCGAGCACGCCCGACGGCCTGCCGCCGATCCGGACGTCACCGTTCCCGACGGTCTCGGTGGCTCCGAGCGACGAGGCCGCGGTCGCGCAGTGCCGCGTTGATGTCACCGAGGTGACGAATGCGACCGAGCTCTACCACCGGCAGAACGGGATCTATGCCCCTGACATGAAGACGCTGGTCTTTGCCGGACTGCTGAAGTCGGTGCCGTCCGACATCCACTACGGCTACGACGCTCCGGACGTCGATCCAGTGGTCCTAGGTACGGTCACGGGCTGCTAGGCAGCACTCAGGCGAACCGGTCGGCGCGGCTCTGCGCGGTCCCGGCCACCAGTCCGGCGACGGCCGCACCGATCGCGGCGCGTACGCGCTGGGTGAGGCGCTCGCCCTCCGGAACGAACACGTCGATCGGCAGATCCTGGACCCGTACCTTCTGCGCGCGAGCCATCTGGTCGGCATGGGCGATGTCGCGGTGCACGATCGCCGAGGCACCTTCGGGTGGCAGCGGTGAGAGCCAGCCAGCCTCGGTGGCGATGATCCGATCGGCCGGCAGGATCGCGAGCGCGCCGCCGCCGTTGCCCTCGCCGAGCATCACCGACACGGTGGGACAGGTTGCACTGACGAGGTCGGACAGGGTGCGGGCGATCTCGCCAGCCATCGCCCCGTTCTCGGCCTCGGCCGACAGAGCTGCCCCTCGGGTGTCGATCACTGTCACGAGCGGGACGCCCAGCTCTGACGCGAGCTGGATCCCGCGACGTACCGTCCGAAGCCCCGCGGGCCCGAACGGCGTACGCGCCTGCATCGCCCGGTCCTGGGCGGCGACGACGCACGGCTGGTCACCGAATCGAGCCACGGCCAGCAGGATGCCCGGGTCGGCCTCGCCGGCCTGGGTGCCGCTGAGGGGTACGTGCGGGACGCCGGTGAGGAGTTCGCGGATCCCGGGGCGGCGGGCTGATCGGGTGGTGAGGATCGAGTCCCACGCATCGGGATCGGTGGAGCTCGCGACCTGGCTCAGCTCGCCCGCGCGCGGTCCGGCGGGAGGCGCCAGCACCGACGTCACCTCGATCAGCCGCGACCGGAGCGATGCCAGAGGCACGACCTCGTCGATCACGCCGCGCGCGGCAAGGTTCTCCGCGACCTGCACTCCTTCGGGGAACGGCTCGCCGTGGATCGCCTCGTACACCCGCGGTCCGAGGAAGCCGGCGAGCGCGCCCGGCTCCGCCCACACGATCTGACCCAGTGACGCCCAGGTGGCCATCACGCCACCGGTGGTCGGGTTCCGCAGCCAGACAACATACGGCAGGTGCGCGGCCCGATGGGCTGCGATGGCGGCACCGATCCGCACCATCTGCACGAAAGCCGGAGTGCCCTCCTGCATCCGGGTCCCGCCGGAGCAGGGCAGCCCGATCAGCGGGAGGCCTTCGGCAGTGGCCCGCTCGATCGCCGCGATCAGCCGCTCGGACGCAGCCCGCCCGACCGACCCTGCCAGGAACCCGAACTCCGACACCAGCACCGCGACCCGGATCCCACCGAGCACGGCCTCGCCGGTCAGCACGGACTCATCGACGCCCGCCTTGTGTGCCGCGGTCGCCAGTTCGTACGAGTAGGTCTCGGGCAGCCCGACGTACGACGCCGGCACATCCCACGACTCCCAGGAGTCGAAGAGCTGGCCGATCAGGTCACGGGCGGTCACGCGAGGCACGGCGAAACCCTAATGACTCCGCGCATCAGCCATCACCCAGCGCCACGGTCAGCGCGAGTACGGTCTCCGGATCCTCGAGCCGATCGCCATACAGATCCCGCAGTTGCTGCATCCGGTATCGCACGGTCTGCGGGTGCACGAACAGTGCCGCCGCGATGTCCTCACGGCGCCCGTGGTGCAGCAGCCACGACCGCAGCGTCTCGGTCAGCTTCTCGGCGGCCGAGGGCCGCAGCGATTCCAGCGGCGCCAGCATGCGTACGCGCAGATCCGCGAGCGCCGCAGGATCCGAGCGCAGCAGCAGGGTGACCAGATGGTCGTCGGTGTCACCGAGGAGGTTGTTCTGCCAGGCGCGTACGGCCCGGTTGAAGGACGCGTCGGCCTCGCGCCACGGACGCGTCGGGCCGATCACGGCGCCGAGCCCGCTGGCTGCGCGTTTCAGTAGGCCCCTGCCCGCATCGGGCACCCAGAGCAGCAATGCGTCTGCCGCGCCGGGCGCCTCGGCCAACGCCAGGGTCGCTGCCGGCAGGCCCGCGAGCACGGTCCCGGTCTGCGCCAGCGGCGTGATGATCGCGGTGAGGTTGGTCGGGAGGGGCCATTCGGCGGCTTCCGCAGAGGCCTCGATCGCGTCGGCTGAGGCGCCTTCGACGAGCAGCCGCGCGAGCTGCTCGAGATACCGCTGCCGCGCACGCCCGGCGGTCGCCTGCTCCTCGGCATGGCCGGCCGCGGAGGCGTCCGAGAGTACGTCGATGTACGCAAAGGTCATGCCAGCGAACTCGGCCAGAGCCTTCGGGCTCATGCCGTTGTCCACGGCGATCCCGGACAGGCGCTCCCACGCCGTACGCGCGCCGATCCGGTACGCGGCCAGCAGCGCCTCCGTCGTACGCCCGGACCGAGCCTCGCCCCGACCCAACTTGAAGGCGCCGTCGACGGCCGGCGGCGTGGGGCCGGCCTCGGTGGGCCCCAGGTTGAGGAAGCCGTCGAGGGCCAGATGGACCGCGTTGGCGATGGTCTGGCCCATCGGTCCCTGCAGCGCCCGCTGATAGCTGGGCACCCCCGCGATCACCGCCGCTACCACCTCGTCGGCGACGGTCGGCAGACTCGTCCGGAGTTGATCGATCAGCTCCGGGGGTAGCGTTTCAAAACTCGTACTCATTTGTTCTCCACGAACAATCTGCGGCTGGTTATTCACGCCTGATACACAGGACTTTAGACGCATCCCGATTCAGGATGGGATACATGGCCATCACCAACGACGTACCCAGCGGGTTCGGCGCGCTCGTCCGTGCCCGCGGACGCCGGTTCGCCGAGATGGCGCTGACGCCGCACGACCCCGACGACTTCCTCGACCTGGTCGCCCCGTTGCGCTCCGGTGCACCGCTCCGTGCCCGGATCGTCGAGGTCCAGCCGGAGACCCGCGACGCCGCCACGATCGTGCTGCAGCCCGGTCGTGACTGGGCCGGGCACGTTCCGGGGCAGTACATCCGGATCGGCATCGATGTCGACGGAGTACGCCACTGGCGGGCGTACTCACTGACCCACGGACCGCGTCGCGATCGTCGGATCTCGATCACCGTCAAGGCCGTCCGGGATGGCGTGGTCAGTCCGTTCTTGGTGCATCAGACCAAGCCCGGCACGATCGTGCACCTCGAGCAGGCAGCCGGCGAGTTCGTCCTCGATCAGAGCCACCGACGACTGCTGTTCGTGACCGCCGGGTCGGGCATCACCCCGGTCATCGGGATGCTGCGAAACCTCTACCCGGTGACCGACGAGGGGGTGCGCCCGCACTCCGACCTCGACGTCACCGTGGTCCACCTCGCGCCCAGCCACCCGGACTCGATCTTCGTGCGCAACCTCGAGGAGCTCGGGTCCGCTGGCGCGATCAACCTGATCACCCACTATGACGACGAGTACGGCTTCTTCGACGTCGAGCAGCTCGGGTCCTTGGTCCCGGACCTCGCCGAGCGCGTCACGTACGCCTGCGGTCCCGGCCCCCTCCTGGACGCACTGCGTACGCACCACGACGAGCGTGGTCTCGAACTCCAGATCGAACAGTTCCGGGTCTCGACGATCACCCCGGCAGAAGGCGGCACTGTCGCGATCGCCGGCCAGGTCATCGACGTTCCGGCGGGCAGCACGATCCTCGACGCTGCAGAGGCAGCGGGGGTCCTGATGCCGAGCGGTTGCCGGATGGGCATCTGCATGGGATGCGTCTTGCCGATGACCGAGGGCGCGGTGCGCGACCTCCGGACTGGCACGATTGTCGAGGCGCGTCCGGGGGAGACTGCGGAAAACGGCGTCTCGGTGCAGACTTGCATCAACGGTGCTGCCGGGGCCTGCGCCATTACCGCGAGGAAATGATTCATGACCGCTGTGACGAAGCAGGCGAACTCGCCGATCTCACACCTGACCGCCGCTGACATCGAGGCGATCGGCCGTGAGTTGGACGAGATCCGCCGCGAGGTCATGGAGAGTCGTGGTGCAGCGGACGCGGCGTACATCCGTCGAGTGATCAAGGCGCAGCGCTACCTCGAGATCGGGTCGCGCGCGGTCCTGATGGTGAGCATCTTCCCGCCGGCCTGGCTGCTCGGCACCGCTGGCCTGTCGATCGCCAAGATCCTCGACAACATGGAGATCGGCCACAACGTCTTGCACGGTCAGTGGGACTGGATGCGGGACTCGAAGATCCATTCGACGGTCTGGGACTGGGACTCCGCCACCCCGACGGACCTCTGGCAGCGCAGCCACAACGAGACCCACCACACGTACACGAACATCGTCGGCCAGGACAACGACCTCGGCTACGGGATCATGCGGGTCGATGAGGACCAGACCTGGGAGCCGCGTCATCTCGCGCAGCCAGTCCTGAACTTCTTCAACATGCTGTTCTTCCAGTACGGCATCGCGGCGTACGACCTGAACGTCGGTCAGCTCAAGGGCGTACCGATGAAGGACCGTTCCCCCGAATGGCACAGCGATGCCAAGCGCACGCTCGACAAGGTGAAGCGCCAGGCGTTCAAGGAGTACGTACTCCTGCCGGCCCTGTCCGGCCCCTCGTTCCTGACGACGCTCGCAGCCAACTTCACCGCCGACGTGATCCGCAACGTCTGGTCCCACGCGATCATCATGTGCGGGCACTTCCCCGAGGGCGTCCAGACCTTCGAGACCGAGGCGATCGACCCCGACGAGACCCGCGGCGAGTGGTACCTGCGCCAGATGCTCGGCTCGGCCAACATCTCCGGCCCGCCGTTGCTGCACCTGATGAGCGGCAACCTGTCGCACCAGATCGAGCACCACATCTGGCCGGACCTGCCGTCGAACCGGTACGCCCAGGTCGCTCCGCGGGTGCGCAACCTCTTCGAGCGGTACGCGCTGGACTACAACAGCCGCCCGTTCATTCCTCAGGTCGCTTCGGCCTGGCACCGCATCGTCCGGTTGTCGCTGCCCAACAACTGGCTGCAGAAGACGACCGTCCGCACCCTTCCGAAGCAGCTCCGGCTGTTGAAGCAGATGACCAACTCCGACCAGGCGACCCGTGAGGCGCTACAGAAGGAACTCGACGCATGATGCGTATGGAGAAGAGTCCCTACAAGAACCGCGACCGGACGTACCGCACGATCATTCGTGCCGCGCTGGCGTGGTTCCGGGTCGGTGACATCACCGTTGAGATGTCCGGCCTCGAGCACATTCCGGCTGATGGGCCGGCGTTGCTGGCGTGCAACCACCTGTCGTTCGTCGACTACCTGATCCAGGGCTTCCCGGGGGTCAAGCGTGGTCGTTTCACCCGGTTCGTGGCGAAGTCGGAGCTGTTCGACAACAGCAAGACCGGTCCGATCATGCGCGGCTGCAACCACATCAGCCTCGACCGGGCAGCCGGCGCGGACGGCATGGCTGAGTGCGTCGTACGCCTCAAGAACGGTGAGGTCGTCGGGATCTTCTCCGAGGGCACCATCTCCCAGAGCTACGTCATCAAGGACGTCAAGACCGGCACCGTACGCATCGCCGCCGAGGCCGGCGTGCCGGTCATCCCGGTCGTCGTGTGGGGTACGCAGCGGATCATGGCCAAGGGCCGCAAACTTGAGCCGCGCCACCACCACGTGCAGATCGCCGTGGGCGAGCCGCTGGCCGTCACGGGGGAGGACCCGGTCGCCGAGACCGCCGAACTCCGGCGTCGGATGGAAGCACTCCTGGAGCCGATGATCTTCGCCGACCCGAACTTCGAGCAGGGTGTCGCGGAGAAGGCGTGGTGGCTTCCGGCCGCGTACGGGGGTGGCGCCCCGACGCTGGACGAGGCGGCTGCCGCGTACACCGAGGAGCTCCGCCTGCGGGCCGAGCGCAAGGCAGCGAAAGCCGCAGCCGGCCGCTAGGCGTGTGCTGCTTCACATGGCGCGGCTAAGTTACTCGCGAGTAGCATTGTCTGCATGTCTGTAGTCACCTGCGAGATCACCGACGGCATTGCCCAGGTCCGGCTGAACCGGCCCGACAAGCTCAATGCACTCACCCTCGACGTCCTCGAGGAACTGGTCGCGGTCGCCCACCGGTTGCGCAAGGACAAGTCCGTGCGCGCGGTCGTCATCGCGGGCAACGGCGACGCCTTCTGTGCCGGCCTCGACTTCGCGACCGTGATGAAGCAGCCCGGCCGCGTCGCGCGTACCTTCATCCCTCGCCCGTGGCACGGCACCAACATCTTCCAGGACGCCGCCTGGGCGTGGCGCCGGATCCCGGTACCCGTGATCGCCGCGGTCAAGGGTCACTGCTTGGGCGGCGGTGTCCAGATCGCGCTCGGTGCGGACTTCCGCTTCGCGACCGCTGACTCCAACTGGTCGGTGCTCGAGGGCAAGTGGGGCATCATCCCGGACATGAGCGGCATCCAGTCGCTGTCGGAGGTCGTCGGCATCGACACCGCCAAGCGCCTCACCATGACCGCCGAGATGTTCTCCGGTACGCGCGCTGCCGAACTCGGTCTGGTCACCGAGATCGCCGAGGACCCGATCACCGCCGCAACTGCGTTCGCCCAGCAGTTGGCCACCAAGTCACCCGATGCTCTGGCAGCTGCCAAGCGGCTCTTCAACGACACCTGGTCGGCCTCACCGCGGCGTACGTTCGCCCGCGAGCGCCGGGAGCAACTCCCGCTGCTCTTCGGGGCGAACACCAAGATCATCCAGAAGGCCGTCGCCAAGAAGGTGGAGCCGGCCTTCAAGCCCCGCTCCCGCTGACCCCCTCCGCCGATCTTCCGAACGTTCGGAAGGTCGTCCCGCCTGCCATCCGAACGTTCGGAAGATTGTCAGGGGTAGGTGATTCCGGTGGCCTTCTCCGAGATCTCCCACAGCCGGGCGGCGTACGCCTCGTTGTAGGAGAGCTTGGACGACTTCTGCACCTCGGGGTGGCCGATGAGAGTCATCCGACGGGACGGGCCGACGAACGTGCCCGAGGGCAGCTCGGCCGTGGCCGCCATCAGCGACGGCTGGGCGCCGTCCTCGGCTGACTGCGACATCGCTTTGTAGGCCCGATCGCCCGGTGCCGACAGGAACCCGAAACTGGTCCCGTTCCCGACCAGGTGGGTCCCGGCGAAACCGGGGTGGGCTGCATACGTGCTCACGTCGAGGCCGGCTGCGGCGAAGCGGCGAGCGCCCTCATAGGTGAAGTAGAGGTTCGCCAGTTTCGACTGGAAGTACGCCTGCCAGCGGCTGTAGACCTGCGGGGCGACCGACGGGTCCCGCAGGGGCGCACGTACGGCGGCGTTGTGACCGATGCTGGCGACGTTGACCACGCGGCCGCCCGCCTCGGCGAGCTGGGGGAGCAGGAGTCCGGTCAGCAGGAACGGGCCGAGGTGGTTGGTGCCGAACTGCTGCTCGAACCCGTCGACGGTGCGGGTGTGCGGCGTCGCCATCACGCCGGCGTTGTTGACCAGGATGTCCAACGGACCGGTGACCGAGGCCGCTGCCGACCGGATCGACTCCAGTGAAGCCATGTCGACGACGACCGGCGCTGTGGACGCCTTCGGCACCTCGGCGCTGATCGCCGCTGCCGCCTCGTCCAACTTGGCCGGCGTACGCCCCGCGAGGAGGACGTGTGCGCCCGCGCGAGCCAGTTCACGGGCGGTGTAGAAGCCGATCCCGCCGGTGCTCGGGCCGGTGACCAGAGCGGTCCTGCCGGAAAGGTTCGGGATCTGAGCAGTGGTCCACGGCATGGCTCAAACCTAGTCCCGGCCCGATGACTAGGGGAATGCGAGTCCGGCGGCGATACCCACCATCAGGATCGCAATGAGGACGTCCAGGATCTGCCAGGCCCGCGGTCGCGCCAGGAGCGGAGCCAGCAGGCGCGCCCCATAGCCCAGAAGCGTGAACCAGACGATGCTGCCCAGTGCCGAGCCGGCGGCGAACCACCACCGACCGCTGCTGCCGTGGGCGTTCGCGATCGAGCCCAGCAGGATCACGGTGTCCAGATAGACGTGCGGATTCAGCCAGGTGAGCGCCGCCGCTCGGACCAGGACCTTGCGGGGCGGTTCGCCGGCCGCAGCCGCCAGGCCAGTTGCGTGCCGGGCACGACGAAGCGACGATGCCGCGTACCAGAGCAGGAAGGCGACGCCGAACCATCGCACGACGGTCAGGACCCACGAAGCGTTCGTGATGAGGACACCGATGCCGGCCACCCCGGAGAACTCCAGGACGACGTCGGACAGTGCGCACAGGGCGACCAGTGGCAGCACGTGGGAGCGGAGGATCCCCTGTCGGAGCACGTACGCGTTCTGCGCCCCGATCGCGATGATCAGCGAGAGTCCGGTGAAGAAACCGACGACGACGAGACCAGCCACCCGTGCACCTTAGGCGCCGCGGCCGGTGCAACCGACACCGGAAAGCACCGACGCCCCGCCCGAGCCGCATCTGGAGGATGCGGCGCCGGACGGGGCGTGGAGGATGTCGGCGCCGAGGCGCCTGCGATCAGAAGGCCTCGAGCGGGAGGTCCATGATCGAGTTGTCGATCGACTCCGCGATCGCGCGCTCCGACGTCAACTTCGGCAGCACGTACGAGCCGAAGAACTTCGCGCCCGCGACCTTGCCGGTGTAGAAGTCGGTGTCCTTGCCGGCGTTGGTGGCCAGCGCCTCGAGCGCGACCTCCGCCTGGCGGACGAGCAGCCAACTGACGACGAGGTCGCCGACGGCCAGCAGCAGACGCGAGGTGTTCTGAGCGACCTTGTAGATGTTGCGGATCTCGTTCTGAGCCGACATCAGGTCGTTGAACATGTGGCCGACGATCGCGGTGACGTCATCCAGGGCGGTCTGGAGGAGCGCGTACGTCTCCTTCAGCTCGGCCTGCGACGCAGCATCGATGGTCGCCTTGATCTCGTTGGACAGGTGGCCCAGCGCGGCGCCCTGGTTCTTCACGATCTTGCGGAAGAAGAAGTCCTGGCCCTGGATCGCCGTGGTGCCCTCGTAGATCGAGTCGATCTTGGCGTCACGGATGTACTGCTCGATCGGGTACTCCTGGAGGAAGCCCGAGCCACCGAGGGTCTGCAGCGACTCGGTGCCGAGGAGCACCCACGACCGCTCCGAGCCGTAGCCCTTGACGATCGGGAGGAGCAGGTCGTTGACCGCCTCCGCGAGCTCGTTCTTCTCGCCGTTCGCCTTGGAGATCAGGACGTCGTCCTGCCACGAGGTCGTGTAGTGGACCAGCGCGCGCATGCCCTCGGCGTGCGTCTTCTGCACCAGCAGCGAGCGGCGGACGTCCGGGTGGTGCGTGATCGTCACACGGGGGGCGTCCTTCGCAGCGTCGGTGAGGTCGGCACCCTGGACGCGGCTCTTCGCGAACTCGAGCGCGTTGAGGTAACCGGTCGACAGCGTCGCGATCGCCTTCGTACCCACCATCATGCGAGCGTTCTCGATGACATCGAACATCTGACGGATGCCGTCGTGGACCTCGCCGAGGAGGTAACCGCGGGCCGCCTCGCCGCCGCCGATCTGCGGGTCGCCGAAGGTGATCTCGCAGGTGTTGGAGGCCTTGATGCCCATCTTGTGCTCGACGTTCGTGACGTACGCACCGTTGCGCTCGCCGGTGAGCTCACCGGTCTCGACGTCGAAGTGGAACTTCGGGACGAGGAAGAGCGAGAGGCCCTTCGTGCCCGGGCCGCCGACGCCGTCCACGCCGCGCGGGCGGGCGAGGACGAGGTGGACGATGTTCTCCTGCAGGTCCGACTCGGCGCTGGTGATGAAGCGCTTCACGCCGGAGATGTTCCAGGTGCCGTCACCGTTGTCGGTGGCGTACGTCTTGCCGTTGCCGACGTCCGAACCGGCCTCGGGCTCGGTCAGGACCATGGTGGCGCCCCACATGCGCTCGACCATGTGCTTGGCGATCTTGATGTCACGCTCGACGCCGTTGGCGTTCTTGTAGACGACGCTCGCGAAGAACGGGCCGATGCAGAACATCCACACCGGGGCGTTCGCGCCGAGCATCATCTCGCCGGAGCCCCACACGAGCGAGGCCGGTGCGTCCATGCCGCCGATGGCGGACGGGGTCTGGATGGCCCACATGCCCGACTCGACGAGGGCGTCGTACGACTTCTTGAACAGCGGCGGGACCGGGGCCGTGTTGGTCTTCGGGTCGAAGACCGGCGGGGTGCGGTCACCCTCGACGTAGGAGGAGCTCAGCTCGTTGCTCGAGAGACGCTCGATCTGCGCCAGGATCTCCTTGGCGGTGTCCACGTCGAGCTCGGCGAACGGACCGGTGCCGTAGACCTTGTCGCGTCCGAAGACCTCGAAGAGGTTGAACTCGATGTCGCGGAGGTTGCTCTTGTAGTGAGTCACAGATTCACCTTTGTGTGTCGGAGCCGAAAAGGCTACTCGCCAGTAACTTAGGAATCATAAATCCGCTTGCAAGTGCTTGCAAGACGGCGTGTTTGCGCTCAGGTGTGTGTTGCGCCACTGCCGCGCTGGATCAATTCGTTGAGCGTGCGCTGGACGTCCTCGACGTGCGGGATGTCCGGCAGGGTGACCTCCCCGTCGGTGCTGGCATCGCTGATCCTGAGCGTGCCGCAGCCGAGCAGGCGATCCAGCAGATCCATCTCGTACGCGACGTCGCTGATCCTGGTGAGCGGGATGTCGTGGCCGCGGCGGGTGAGGACGCCATGGCGGGTGAGCAACCGGTGATTGGTGATCGTGTACGTCGCGGCCAACCACGTCAGGAGCGGCCGGACGAAGAACCAGATGGCGCCGACCAGGGCGACGGCCCAGATGAGGTAGCGAAGGACCGCGGAGTGCAGCTCGACCTGTGCGGTGATGCCGATCGCGAGGAGGACGGTCAGGGCAAGTCCCGGAAGCACCAGCGCCTTGGGGTGCGTACGCACGCTGAGTACGACGGATTCGCCGTCGCTGAGCAGCCGGGGAGAGATCGCCATGGTCGCATCATGGCACTGCGCGCATCACCAGATGAGGCGAATCACGACGGTCAGGTCAGCGCGACAGCCACTCGACGAGCGGCGTCAGCGATTGCCAGTCAGCGCGTACGACATCGAGCAACTCCGGCGTGTGGATGACCGCTTCGAAGCCCAGGTTCCGACCCGCAGTCAGCGACTTGTGCCGCAGGAGCTCAAGCCGCGGGTGCTCCTTGTCGTAGCCCTTCGGTGTCGTCTTGAGCGTCTCGCCGCCGATCTCGTACGCACCCAACTCCGCCAGGATCCGCTCCAACTCCGGCCCCCGGAGCTCGTTGGCGACATCGGCACGGAAGTGAGCGAGTCGGGTCGGTTCGAGGTGATAACTGCCCGCCCCGGTGCGTACACCCGCAGCTGAGATCTGCACGTAGAAGCCGGTCTCGGGTGCGACGCCGACGAACGCGCCCTGTGCGGTCTTGTACGGAGTCTTGTCCTTGGCGAAGCGGACGTCCCGATACGGCCGGAAGATCTTGGCGGACCCGAATTCCTCGGCCAGTGCCCCGGTCAGCGCCTTCATCGGCTCCAGCACCGACTCCTGGTACACGTGTTTGTGGGCTTCCCAGAAGGTCTTGGTGTTGTCCTGTTCGAGATCGTCATAGAAATCGAGCGCCGCGATCGGGATGCCGGAGAAGGTCACCGACACATTCTGCCTCTCAGACGGGTCCGGGCACCTACGATCGGATGATGCGCCGAATGCTGCTTGCTGCTGCCGTGAGCCTTGTCACCCTTGCCTCCTTGATCGGCCCTGCTCGTGCGGCGACCGCACCGCTGCCGGTGCCGTACCAATTCCTGCCGTCGGCGATCGCCGGAGGTGCCCCCGGTGCCAACGCGCCGGGCACGAACATCTGGACCTGCAAGCCCAGCGCCGCGCACCCGCGGCCGGTCATCCTCGTCCACGGCACGATCGGCAACCAGGCGACCAACTGGCAGACGTACGGGCCGCTGCTGAAGAACAACGGCTACTGCGTGTTCGCCCTGACCTACGGCACGTACGGCAACCTGCCGATCTCGTACGTCGCCGGCGGAATGGGTCCGATGGAGCAGAGCGCCAAGCAGTTGGCCGCGTTCGTCGCGAAGGTGCTCAAGGCGACCGGTGCCACCAAGGTCGACCTCGTCGGGCACTCGCAGGGCACGTTGATGCCGCAGTACTACGTGCGTTACCTCGGCGGTGCGAAGTACGTCGACAACTACATCTCGCTCGCTCCGCTGTGGCACGGGACCAATGTCTCCGCCGCGGCCAGCGTGCTGGCGGCAGTCGGCGGCGTCCCGGTCGACACGTTGGTGCCGGTCTGCGTAGCCTGCGGCGAATTCGCGCCGACGTCGGCGTTCATGGGGAAGATCCGGGCCGGAGGGGTCGTGGCGACACCGGGGGTCCGCTACACGAACATCACCAGCAAGTACGACGAGCTGGTCGTGCCGTACACCAGCGGTCTGCAGTCCGGCATGAAGAACTACGTGCTGCAGAACGTCTGCGCGATGGACTACACCGAGCACTTCGAGATCGCGGCTGACCGCAACGCCACCCAGATCGTGCTCAACACTCTGGACCCGGCGCACGCCAAGCCGGTGACCTGCAGTCTGGTGCTGCCGTTCGTCGGGGGCTTCTAGCCCCGGCACGGCGGGAATCAGTGGAGCGGACGACGAGACTCGAACTCGCGACATCAACCTTGGGAAGGTTGCGCTCTACCAACTGAGCTACGTCCGCGTACCCCCGCTCGCCTTGCAGCAGCGGGTGCGGGGCGATGCTATCCCACCGGGTGGAGCGGAGTCAGAACCGGATACTTCGGGCTCACGCCGTCACCTGACGAGCGGCCGGTGATCCGGCGCTTCACCCACGGAGCCAAGTGGTCGCGAGCCCAGGCGATGTCGACCGCCCGCTGTTCGCGCCGGGTCAGTTCGGAAGCCTCGACGACCGGCAGGGCTTGCAGGTCGTGCTCGACGCCGAGCGCATCGAGCGCGGCAATGGCGATGTTCTGATGGCCGACCGGGTTCAGGTGCAGACGGTCCACGTCCATCACCTCGGCGACCTTCCAGCCGCGCATCCGCCAGGTGTCGACCAGCGTCGCGTCGTGCTTCTCCGCGATCTCGCGGATCCACTCGTTGAAGATCGCGGTACGTCCGCGGATGACTTTGATGGCCGAGTTGAGGCCCGGATCCGCGACGGTGAACATCATCACGTGGGTGCCGTTGGCGGCCAGCCGACCGATTGCCTCGTCGTACGCGGCCGCGAGCGCGTCGATGTCGATGTTGGGTCGCAGCAGGTCGTTGCCGCCGCCATGGATGGAGATCAGGTCCGGCTGCAACGCGATCGCCGGCTCGACCTGCTCGGCCAGAATCGCCGGCAGTTTGCGGCCGCGGATCGCCAGGTTGGCGTACGCGAAGTCATCCGTCCTGGCTGCCAGGGCTCCGGCGACGCGGTCGGCCCAGCCGAGCCACCCGTTGGGCGCGGTCGGGGACGGATCGCCCACGCCTTCGGTGAACGAGTCCCCCAGTGCCACGTACCGATGAAAAGTCACGTTCTCGATTGTGGCCGATCCGTGGCTGCGCGTGAGCGTGACGTGCGCAACAGGTAGCGTGTGGCGCGTGCTGTTGAGTGACCGGGACATCCTCGCCGAGATCGATGCCGAGCGGATCAAGCTCGCCCCGTGGGACCAGGAGATGCTCCAGCCCTCGTCGATCGACGTACGCCTGGACCGCTTCTTCCGGGTCTTCGACAACCACAAGTACGCCGCGATCGATCCGGCCGCCGACCAGTCCGACCTGACCCGCATGGTCGAGACCGAGGGTGACGAGCCGTTCATCCTGCACCCGGGAGAGTTCGTCCTCGCCTCGACCTATGAGGTCATCACTCTCCCGAACGACATCGCTGCTCGTGTCGAGGGGAAGTCCTCCCTCGGGCGCCTCGGCCTGCTGACCCATGCCACCGCCGGCTTCGTCGACCCGGGCTTCTCGGGGCACGTGACGCTGGAGCTCGCCAACGTCGCGACCCTGCCGATCAAGCTCTATCCGGGGATGAAGATCGGTCAGTTCTGCTTCTTCAAGCTGACGTCGGCCTCGGAGAACCCGTACGGGTCGGCCAAGTACGGCTCGCGGTATCAGGGCCAGCGCGGTCCGACCGCCTCGCGGTCCTTCCAGAACTTCCATCGGACTCAGATCTGAGCCTGTCGGCGGAACTCCTTCGGGGTCTGACCGGTCCGCAGCCTGAACCAGGCGCCGAAGTTCGACGCGTCGTCGAAGCCGGTTGATTCACCCACCCGCCTGACGGTGAGGTCCGTGTGTGCCAGCAAGCGCCGCGCCTCGAGGAGTACGCGCTCGTCGATCAGATCCTTGGGGCTCTTGCCGGTGGCCACTCGCGCCGCTCGCGCCAGCGTCCGTGTGGACCAGCCGAGGCGTTGGGCGTACCAGGCGACGTCGTGATGGCGTACGTGCTCCCGGTCCAGCAGGTCGCGGAAGGCGACCCAGGGTTCGGAGCCGGTCGGTGCGTCCGGGCGTGTACGCGCCTGCGCGGTGAGCCGGAGCAGCATCGCCGAGAGCAGGTGCGTCAGGGTCGCGGCACGCAGCTCTCGGGGGATCGATGCGTCGTCGGCCAGGGAGGCGATCGCCTCGACCAAGGTCGCCGCGTCTGCAGCCGCCGCGTCGCCCGGCGACCACCAACACGGCGCGCCGGGTGAGCCTGCCTCAGTGAGCTGTGCGGTGGTGGTCGCCAACAGTCCGGCCGGGAAGATGAGTACCCACGCGTCGTACGCCGCTGTGTCGCCCCACCGCTGGACCTGCCCCGGGCGTACCCAGAGAACCGAACCCGGCGTGAGCGGATGGTCGGTGAAGTCGAGCATGTGGGTTCCGCGGCCACGGGTGGTGAGGAGCACGAAGTTGAACTCCGGGCGCTGCACGTGGTCGAACAACTGCGCCCCGCCGCGCGCCAGCATCGTCGCGACGGTGGTCACCTCGACCTCGCCGGCCTTGCCCTCGGGAGGCTGGTAGGCGACCGGAGTGATCGCAGCGTGTCGCATATTTACCATCGTACGTCGCCCACCGACCGCATTTGAGGGATGGGGCGGACCGATTTCACCGTTGAACCCTCTACAAGCAACCCCATGGAGAGGACACAGACATGGCCAAGATCGCCATTTTCGGAGGCACCGGGTACGCCGGCGGCCACATCGCACGCGAGGCTGCTGAGCGCGGCCACACCGTTTCGGTCATCTCTCGCTCTGCGGGGGCGGACCTCCAGGGCTCGTTCGCCGATGCCGACTTCGTGAACGGCGTCGCCCGCGACCACGACCAGATCGTCATTGCGACCCAGCCTGACGGTCTCCTCGACGCTCTGCCGACTCTCCTGGAGGGCGCGCGCACCGGTGGAGCGCGGCTGAGCTTCGTCGGCGGTGCGGGTTCGACGCTCGTCGCCGAGGGCGGGCCGCAGCTCGTCGAGACACCGACCTTCCCCGCGGAGTACAAAGCCGTCGCGCTGGCGCACGGCGCGGTGCTGGATGCGCTTCGGGCAGACGCCAAGGACGCCGAGTGGTTCTACGTCTCGCCGGCCGCGGCCTTCGGCGCCTGGGCCGAGGGTGAGAAGACCGGCTCGTACCGCGTGTCGGATGACGTGCTGATCACCGACGCCGAGGGGAACTCGACCATCGGTGGAGCCGACTACGCCAAGGCGTACGTCGACGAGATCGAGAACGGAAAGCACAAGAACAAGCGCCTCCACGTCGCCTACTGATGGTGACGGACGGAGCGCTCTCCGCGTGGCAATTCGGTCGGCTACCTCACGGCACCTGGCGCTCAATGTCGAAGGTTTCAGCCACCAGGTGACCGAAAGCTTCGACGTTGACCGCCGTCGGGACCTCCGTCACCGATCGGAGTGAATCAGCACCCGCAGGACGACGAAAGGCCCGCTCCCCTCATGTGGGGGAGCGGGCCTTTCAGTTGCCTGCGATCAGAGATCGAACAGCGAGCCTGCACCGTGGATGTCGGCGTCGGTACGCGGCGTGTTCGTCGCGCCTGATGACTTCGGGGCCTCGGCCGGTGTCGGCGCCGCGGCTGGCTCCGCCTCGGTCGAGGTCTCCACCGGCTCATCTGCTGGCGCGGCATCGGTCGGTACCTCGGCGACAGCCTCCGACGGAGTTTCCTCCGCCGGAGCGGTTTCCGGCACCGCGGCTACGACAGGTTCATCTGCAGCGGGCGCAGCAGCGACACCGCCGGCCGGAGCCGCGATGTCGAACAGCGAACCCATCGCGTGGATGTCCACGTCCGTGGCTGGCGCACTCGCAGCACCGCTCGACGCGGGAGCTGCTGGAGCCTCTGCGGCAGGTGCCGCGACCTTCGGCTCCTCGACCGCCGGGGTCGGAGGAGCAGCTGGAGCAGCCGGCGCGGAGAGGTCGAACAGCGAGCCACCCGAGTTCAGGTCCTGAGCCGGGGCTGCGGGTTCGGCCGCCTTCGGTGCCTCGGCGGGAGCGGCCGGTACGGCAGCCGGAGCGGCCTCGGTCGGCGCCAGATCAAACAGCGAACCGCCGGCGTTGAGGTCCGACGCAAGCTCTGCGGGCTCCGCAGGAGCCACAGGCGCAGCAGCCGGGGCGGTTTCGGTCGGAGCGACGTCGAAGAGCGAGCCACCAGTCGCCGGCGCCGACTCTGCCGCCGGTGCTGGGGTGTCGAACAGCGATCCGCCCGTGGACGCCGGGGTGTCGAACAGCGACCCACCAGCCGGCTTGGTCTCGGCGGGAGCAGCCGGAACAGCATCGAAGAGGGACGAACCAGTCGAGGCAGGAGCTGCCGGAGCCGCAGCCGGGGCGTCGCCGAAGAGCGAGCCACCAGCCGGACCTGCGGGTGCCACCGGAGCAGCCGGAGCTTCCTCGACCGCGACAGCAGCAGCCGGCGCGGTGACGGGAGCGGCAGGCGGAGCAGCAACGGGGGCGCCGACGGGCGTTCCCTGACCCGGAAGCAACTTGGTGGCCTGCTCGCCCTTGACCGATGCCAGCAGCATCTGCGCGACGTCGAGGACCTCGACCTCTTCGCGAGCAGCGCCGTCGGCCTGCATCTTCGTCAGACCATCGGCCAACATCACGCGGCAGAACGGGCAACCGACAGCGATCTGGTCGGCGTTCGTACCGACGGCCTCGGCCGTGCGGTTGAGGTTGATCCGCTCACCGATCGTCTCCTCCATCCACATCCGGGCGCCACCGGCGCCACAGCAGAAGGACTTCTCGGAGTTGCGCTCCATCTCGACGACCTTGGCGCCGGGAAGGATCTCCAGCAGCTCGCGAGGCGGGTTGTAGACACCGTTGTGACGACCGATGTAGCAGGGGTCGTGGTACGTGATCGAGCGGCTGTGCGCGCCGGCGCCGCCGGCAACCGGCTTGAGCTTCTTCTCGCGTACGAGGCGGTTCAGCAGCTGGGTGTGGTGCACGACCTCGAGTTCGATACCGAACTCCTTGTACTCGTTCTTCAACGTGTTGAAGCAGTGAGCACAGGTCGAGACGACCTTCTTGACCTTGAACTCCTTGAACGTCTCCACGTTCTGGGCCGCCAGGCTCTGGAACAGGAACTCGTTGCCGGCGCGACGCGCGGAGTCACCCGTACACGTCTCGCCATTGCCGAGCACGCCGAATGTGGTGCCGGAGATGTTGAGGAGCTCGGCGACGGCGCGGGCCGTCTTCTTCGCGCGGTCCTCGTACGCACCGGCGCAACCGATCCAGAACAGCCACTCGACGCTGTCCAGGTCATCGATGTCTTCACCAACAATGTTGACGTCGAACGGCAGGTCCTTGGCCCAGTCCATACGGGCGTTCGGCGCCATGTTCCACGGGTTGCCCTTGTTCTCCAGGCCCTTGAAGAGGCCGTTGAGCTCGGACGGGAAGTTCGACTCGACCAGCACCTGGTAGCGACGCATGTCGACGAAGTGGTCGACGTGCTCGATGTCGACCGGACACTGCTGGACACAGGCACCACAGGTCGTGCAGGACCACAGGGCGTCTTCGGAGATGACGAAGTTGCCGCCCTCGGGGTTGTAGAAGTACGACTGGGCGTCATCGAGGTGACCGTCCTCGAGGTCGACCGCGCCGACGAGCTGACGGTCGGCAGCACCCTCGACACCGGCGGCCTTCTCGTACGCGTGCTGGCGCAGGCCCATCATCATGAGCTTCGGGGAGAGCGGCTTCTCCGTGTTCCACGCCGGGCACTGCGACTGGCAACGGCCACACTCCGTGCAGGTGGTGAAGTCGAGGATGCCCTTCCAGGAGAAGTCCTCGATCGCGCCGACACCGAGCTTCGCGTCCTCATCGAGGTCGTCGACGTCCTCGAGGGTGATCACCTTGCCGGCCGAGACGAGCGGCTTGAGTGCGCCCAGCGCCAGAGTCGCGCCGTCAGTGTCGCGGCCGGTCGACTCGCGCTTGAAGTAGATGTTGAACCAAGCGGTGAAGCGGTGCCAGGCGACACCCATCGTCAGGTTCGAGGAGATGACGATCAGCCAGACCATCGCCGAGATCACCTTGAACGCTGCGATCACGACGATGGCGTTCTTGATGTCGTGCTCGTTGGTCGTGGAGTAGAGGCCCGAGAAGCCCTGCGACAGCGGGTAGTGGAAGTCGGAGTACTTGCCCGGCTCGGTGAGCCGCTCGAGGTTCCGCTCCGCGCCGCGGATGAACAGGATCGCGATCGACTCGATGAAGACCATCGCTTCGACGAAGTACGCCTGCCACATGGTCGAGCCGTAGAAACGCGTACGCCGGGCCGACATGGTGCCGGGGCGGTGCATCAGGCGGTACGCGATGAGCGGGAGGATCGCGACCGCACCGAGGAGACCGATGAACTCCTCGACCCACTCGAAGAGGAAGAAGTGACCGATCAGAGGCCACGAGAACTCCGGGTCGAAGAGCTGGACCAGGCCCTGCATGACGGCAGTCGAGAGGATCAGGAACGCCGCGAAGGCGAACCAGTGCAGAATGCCGACCCAGGTCCACTGCAGCATCCGGGTGTGGAGCGCGGTCTCCTTCAGCATGGTCAGCAGGCGCTTGCCCGGCTTGTCGGTGCGGCCAACGGCCGGTTGCCCGACCTTGATCACCGCGAGCATCGACCGGACGGCCTTGACCGTCAGGAAGATGGCTACGGCGCTGATGGCCAGGCTCACCACGATGGCGATGGTCTGCAGCAAGGCGACTCCTCTGGATCTGCCGGCGGGCGCAGGGCGCCCACGATGACCCGGATCCTATCGTCCGCGGCGGGCCGACCGGCCAGCCGAGCCGGACCTAACTCAGCGGACGTTCGTCGCGTACCGGCACCAGTGCGATCGCCGCGAGTGCAGGGATCGCGGCCAGGCCGAACGTCCACCCGAAGCCGAGATGGGTGATCGCGAGGCCGCCGAGCGGCGCGACGATCGCGCTGGCGAGGAACTGGGAGGTGTTCTGGACGCCGAGGGCGCGCCCGCTCCACCAGGGCCCGGCGCGTTCGGCGACAGCGGTGAAGGCGAGGCCGTTGTCCGCCACGGTCAGTACGGATGCGATGAACATCACGGCGACCGCGACCCAGATCGGTCCACCGGCGATGAGGCCCAGGATGGTCATCGTCGCTGCAGCGGCGTACGCGATCCACCTGATCGGCCGCATCCGGCTGGCAACGGCATCCGACAGTTGGCCCGCGGCAATGCGACCGAAGGCGCCGAGGAGATTGGCGATCGAGACCGCAAGCCCGGCGGCGGCCGGTGCCCATCCGCGACCGTCGACGAGCCAGACGAGCGAGAACGTCCACACCACGAACTGAGGAATCACCAACAGCACCGACACGACGTGTACGCGGGTCAGGAAGAGGTCTCCCCGGTATGGATTCGTCGCGACGTGTGCCGTGCGTTCCCCGCGAGGCGGATCGACCACCCAGATCGCCACGGCGACCAGTGCGGCCGCCGCGAAGGCAGCCGGGATCAGGAGCGCCGTCCGCAGGTCGTACGCCGCCGCGACCGCAGGAAGCGTCGCTGAGGCGACGGCCAACCCGGCGGGCTGTGCCATCTGTCGAATGCCCATCGCCAGTCCGCGGCGGTGCGGGGGGAACCAGCCGACCACCACGCGGCCGCTGGCAGACGGGACGGCCGCCGCGGACGCACCGGCGATCAGCCAGCAGATGCCGAGGAGGAGGTGCGAATGGGCGAAGGCTGCACCCACGTCGGCCAGGACCGTGAGCGACAGGCCAGCCATGAGCGCCACGCGTTCACCGACGTGGTCGGCGAACCATCCCCACGCGACCAGCGTGAGCATCACGCCGGCTACAGGCGCGGCGACGAGCAGCGACGCCTGTGCCACCGTCAGACCCTGATGGTGCAGCGCCGGAATCAGGAACGGCGCACCGCTCATCGAGGCCGAGGCGGCCGTCTGGGCGAACGTGCTGACGCCGAGGATCGTCCAGGGGCGGGAGCTCACCAGTTCGAGGTGTCAGACGACCGGCTTGGTGCCGGACGCCGAGGCTTGCTGCAACGCGGCGGAGACCGCCGACTCCCAGGCACCGACCTTGCCGCCCCAACCACCCTTGATCCAGATGTTGTTGGAGTACGTGCCCCAGTCACTGCTGGAACCGTAGGTGCCGTTGCCGCAGAGGACGGTGACGTTCTGGCCCGCCGTGGCTGCGGCAGTGCCGGCGTTGATCGCGTTGACCAAGGAGTTGTGGGCGGCCACGAGCGAGGCCGGCGGATTGCCGCCGAAGGCGGCCCGGCTGACCGCGAGGGCGGCGTTGCCGGCGCGGGATCGGGTGCCGTCCTTTGCACCCGCGGAGCAACTCTCGCCGGGGTTGAGCGACGGGATCTGGCCGAGTGCGCTGCCGAATGCCCCGAAGTGCGACCGCATCGCGCTGGCGTACGCGTTGATGGCCTGCGTGTCCGCGTTGTTGCCCTGATTCGCCTGCCACGCCGCGATCTTCTGCTTCGCGCTCGCGATCAGGTTGTCGATGTGGTTGACCGGGTCCGCGCCCAACGCGGAGGCCATTCCGGGCCGAATGTTGTACCAGTCGCTCAGGGTGTCGCCGCTGAGCCGAGCCATCGGCGCCATGGCGGAGAACTTGGTGGCCAACTGCGATGCGGTGGTCTGCACGCTCGGGTTCTTGATGACCGACGAGATGCTGTTGGCCGCGTCGGCATCCCCGGCCGCGTCCGAAGCGACACCGCGGAGTTGCGCGGTGAGCAGGGCGGTGTCTGCGCGCGAGACCAGGCTGTTGAGCGAGACCTGGAGCTTGTTGACGTTGCCCTCGCCGAGCAGGTCGATCGCCTGGGCCGTCGCCGCGCTGCCGTTGGGCGCTCCGGCCTTGGGGTCTGCGGCGGCAGCCTTCCGTACCGCCGCGAGAGCGTTCTTCGCCTGACCCGCCGCTCCGCCGAAACCGCCGGGCGAGGCGGTCGCGAGGTCGGAGAGCGAGGTGAGGTGGGCCCGCTCGGCGGCGAGCAGGGCCTTCTCGTGAGCGGTCGCGCCCTTGAAGTCCTTCAGGAGCTTGAGCGTGTCGTGAGCGGCACCGCCGGCGACCACGGCACTGCCGGCGTCGTTGGCATTGTTGAACCGGGTCAGCACGCTGGCGTACGCCTCCTGCGTGCGCTTGAGCGGGCTGCCCACGAGGACGATCGACGGTGTCGTCGACGGGGACTGGGTGGACTTCGGCGTGGACTTGTCGCCGTTCCACAGGAGGACGGCAAGGACGGCCAGTGCCGCGATGGCGCCGATCGGAGCCAGCATGAGGAACTTGCGACGCGCCTCGGAGCGTTCCTTGTTCTTCTCCTCCTCAGCTGAGGTGTCGATGAACTCGGTCGCTCGGTGCTGTACTGCCGCCGGCAGGGTTTCGTTGGCCGGCTCGATCGGCGAGGTCGCTCCGCCCGCCGCAGCTGCGAGCGCCTGCTCGCCCCAGCCCCGGCTGGCCGGCCGGTTGCCCAGCGGATTTGCCGGGGTGGCGAGGAAGCTGGTGTCGGTGACCGTGGGCAGCACAGCGGTGGCGTCGGTGCTGGTCGGTGCGGCCTCGGCAGCTGCGGTCTCGATGACTGAGCGGGCGGCTTCATCGACAGGCTCAGCGGCCGGCACGTCCTCAGGCGTTTCCGGCGAGCCGGCGTAGTACGCAGCGAGAACGCTCGCCGCCGCTCCAGTTGCGGCCGCGGGCACCGCGTGGCGGCCCCAGGCGCCCGTCGCATGCGCGTCGGACGGGGGCTCGGGCTCGTCCGCAGGGGGCTCCTCGACGGCCGCGATCTCCGCCGGCATCTCGACGGCGTCGACGATGGCCGGTTCCTCGGGGGTCACGAACGGCTCTGCGCTGGCTTCAGCGGCAGGCTCAACGGCGGACACGTCCGCGGGTGTTTCGGGTGGGTCGGCGTAGTACGCCGCCAGAACGCTCGCCGCTGCGTCGGATGCTTCGACAACGGGCTCGGGCTCGACCGCCTCGGGCTCGACCGGCTCCGGTTCTGGCTGAGTGTCGACAGGCGCTGGGTCAACCTTCGGCGCCGACGGTTCCTCGACACTCTGGGCGTAGTACGCCGCGAGGATGCTCTTGAACGGGTCCACGAGTGCTGACGGTTTCTCGGCCTCCGGGACATCCTCGGCCGCCATGGCCGGGGTTGGCTCCTCGACGGGCGCCACGACGTCTGTCTCGGCTGCAGGTTCGGCGGCCGATGTCGCAGTCGGCTCGGCCGGGGTCGGGTCGTCGGTCAGCTCTTCGGAGGCTGCGGCGGTCTCCACGGCAGCCGGCTCCTGGATCGGAGCGGGCTGCTCGACGGTCGCAGCCTGGGGTGAGGCGGCGACAACGGCCGGTTCGTCGATGGGTGCAGTCTCCGTCGCAGCGTCGTCCGTGTCGGGGGCAGGCGCCTGCGACTCGCGATACGCAGCAACGATGCTGGCAAACGGGTGTTCTTCGTTGCCCGCCAAGACTTCCTCCAAGAATCCGGGACGGCGACCGCCCGGAATGTTCAACGGTTCTCCGTGACTATCGTCACGTATACCTGATCATCCCAGTGAGGCGATGGCCTCCGCGATAGAGAGCGTACGCTGCGCCGACTCGACGTGAAGGCTCTCGACGAGCTTGCCGTTGTACGTGGCGACGCCGGTCGTACGCGCGTCCCAGGCCTCGATCAGGCCCTTGGCGTTCTCGACGGCTTCCGGCGACGGAGCGAAACCGTTGTTCGCGCCCTCGATCTGGCCCGGGTGAATGATCGTCTTGCCGTCGAAGCCGTACTGACGGCCCTGTTCGACCTCCGCGAGGAAGCCGTCCTCGTCCTTCACGTTGTTGTAGACGCCGTCGAGGATGACCTTGCCGGTGGCGCGTGCAGCCAGGACCGCGAGCTGCAGCGACGTCACCAGGTTGGTACGACCGGGGACGTGGTCGACGAAGAGTTCCTTGACCAGGTCGTTGGTGCCGAGGACGAGAACGGTGAGGCGCTCGGAGGCACCCATGATCTCCTCGGCGTGCAGGATCGCGTACGGGCTCTCGATCATCGCCCAGAGCTTCGTCGACTCGGGGACGCCCGCTGCCTCCATCGACGCGACCAGCGAGCGGACCTCGTCGGCGGAGTTCACCTTCGGTACGAGGATCGCGTGCGGGCCGGCGGCGGCCGCGGCCTTGAGATCCTCGACGTGCCACTCGGTGTCGGCTCCGTTGATGCGGATCGCGAGCTCCTTGGCGCCGTACTCACCGGAGGTGACGGCCGCGCAGGCGTTCACGCGGCCCTCGGCCTTGGCGTCCGGCGCGACGGCGTCCTCGAGGTCGAGGATCAGCGCGTCCACGGCGAGGGTCTTGGCCTTCTCCAGGGCGCGCTCGTTGGAGCTCGGCATATAGAGGACCGAGCGGCGGGGACGAAATTCAGTCACGGTCAGTCCACCTCGATCGCGTCGTACGTCGCCTTGAGAGCAGGGTCGATCGCCGCGAGCTCCTCGGCCAGCTTGACGAGTACGAGGCACTGCTTGAGCGAGGCGTCGTCCTCCATCTTGCCGTCGAGCATCACGGCACCGGTGCCGTCGCCCATGGCAGCGACCACGCGGCGGGCGTGCTTGATGTCCTCGACCGAAGGGGAGAAGACACGGTTGGCGATCTCGATCTGCTTGGGATGCAGCGACCAGGTGCCGACGCAGCCGAGCAGGAAGGCGTTGCGGAACTGGTCCTCGCAGGCGACCACGTCGGTGATGTCGCCGAACGGGCCGTAGTACGGGTAGATCCCGGCGGCGGCGCAGGCATCGACCATCTTGGCGATCGTGTAGTGCCACAGGTCCTGCTGGAAGATTGCGCGGGCCGCGTGGATGTCGGCGGTCCCGTCCGCGCCCTTCGGTGCGTCCTGGCGTACGAGATAGCCGGGGTGGCCGCCGCCGACGCGGGTGGTCTTCATCTTGCGGTCCGCAGCCAGGTCGGCCGGGCCGAGCGAGATGCCCTGCATACGCGGGGAGGCGAGCGCGATGGCTTCGACCTCGGCCACACCACGAGCCGTCTCCAGGATCGCGTGGACGAGGATCGGCTTGGTGATCCCGGCCTTGGCCTCGAGCTGGGCCAGGATCCGGTCGATGTAGTGGATGTCCTCGGGTCCCTGGACCTTCGGGACCATGACGACGTCGAGCTTCTGGCCGATCGCCGGGATGAGCTCGTTGAGGTCGTCCAGGACCCACGGCGAGTCGAGCGAGTTGATCCGGGTCCACAGCTGGGTCGGACCGAAGTCGGTGTTCTTCGCGATCTCGATCAGGCCGTTGCGGGCGTCGATCTTCTTGTCCGCCTTGACCGCGTCCTCGAGGTTGCCCAGGAGTACGTCCACGGTCCCGACCATCTGCGGGATCTTGTCGACCATCTTCGGGTTGGACGGGTCGAAGAAGTGGATCGCGCGGCTCGGACGGGCCGGGATCTCACGCAGCGGTTGGGGGGCGCCCACAGCGAGTGGGGCGAAGAAGGCCTTGGGGCTCTTCAGGCTCATGTCAGTCTCCTCACGAACCCCGGCAGCGTACCGTTCCCTCGCGGGGCAGAATGCGCCCGTGTCCACTGACTCGGGGAGGGCCACCATGCAGGACCGGCCGATTGCCGCGGGCGTACGCGCTCTCGTGCTGGTTGCCGTCATCGGTGGAGTCGTCGCCGCGGGTGCCGTGGCGGTGGCGGTGAAGACGTCGGCCATCGGTCGCGATCGCAGTGCGATCGACTCCGGGATGACGCTGTCGATGCCGCCCTTCACGTCGGAACCGAACCAGTTGCAGCCGGTCGTGCTGCGATCCGTGCCGCCGACCGCCAGTGCCACGCCGACTGATGAGTACACCGACTCCTCAACTCCGACCGTCTCGAGTCAGCCGCTGCCGTCCGACCAGTCCGGGGTGTTCCCGATCAACCTGCAGAGCGGGGAGCGCAACGTCACGATCCTGCTGGATCTGAGTGGCACGTATCCGCAGGGTGAGGGTGCGGTGCTCCAGGTGCAACAACTCGTCACCGGCACCTGGGTCGATTTCGCTCCGCCGGGTCAGACCGGCCAGTTCGTCGTCGGGGGCGGGTTGTTCTCCGGGTCGATCACGCCGACGGGCAAGGGCCTCGAGCAGTTCCGGGTACGCAATGTCAGCAACGGCGACGTGAGCAACTCCGTCTCCGTCAATGTCGGCTGAGTCGGCAGAGCCGTGGGCGCGTATTTCCGCTGGCGGCCCTGGCATCGCTGATCGACGGAGAACCGGACGGCCGCATCGGGCCCGGAATGTGTGCCGACTCGCCGACCGCGCCGGCGTGTCCTGGCTGGGTCGGGGCCGGTTGTGGCCCCTGGCTCGCAGATTTCCCCTTCTGAGGGGAATCTTTTCCTGAAGTCGCCCGTTGCACTCAGTGAAGTTGAGTCATTCCGACTCAACTAAATTGCCAGATCAGGACGAGCGGCGCAGGATGGAGACATTCAGCGCCCAACAGGAGGAAATCCCATGGCACGAGCGGTCGGCATCGACCTCGGCACCACCAACTCCGTGGTGTCAGTTCTGGAGGGTGGCGAGCCCACCGTCATCACCAACGCCGAGGGCGCGCGTACGACGCCGTCGGTCGTCGCATTCAGCAAGTCGGGCGAGGTGCTCGTCGGCGAGGTCGCCAAGCGTCAGGCCGTGACCAACGTCGACCGCACCATCAAGTCGGTCAAGCGCCACATGGGCACCGACTGGAAGGTCGACATCGACGGCAAGGACTTCACGCCGCAGCAGATCAGCGCGTTCGTCCTCCAGAAGCTCAAGCGGGACGCCGAGGCATACCTCGGTGAGACCGTCACCGACGCCGTCATCACCGTCCCGGCGTACTTCAACGACGCCCAGCGCCAGGCCACCAAGGAGGCCGGCGAGATCGCGGGCCTGAGCGTGGCGCGCATCGTCAACGAGCCGACCGCGGCTGCGCTCGCGTACGGCCTGGACAAGGGTGACGACCAGACGATCCTCGTCTTCGACCTCGGTGGCGGCACCTTCGACGTGTCCCTGCTCGAGATCGGCGACGGTGTCGTCGAGGTCAAGGCGACCTCCGGTGACAACCACCTCGGTGGTGACGACTGGGACGCCCGCGTCGTGGAGTGGATGGTCAAGAAGTTCAAGGCCGCTCACGGCGTCGACCTCTCGGCCGACAAGATTGCCCTTCAGCGCCTTGAGGAGGCGGCTGAGAAGGCGAAGATCGAGCTCTCGTCCTCCAGCGACACCACCGTGCACCTGCCGTACATCACCCACGGCGAGAACGGCCCGCTGCACTTCGAGGAGCGTCTCTCGCGCTCGGAGTTCCAGAAGCTGACCGAGGACCTTCTGGAGCGTACGAAGGTTCCGTTCCAGCAGGTCCTCAAGGACGGCGGCATCGCGATCAAGGACATCGACCACGTCGTCCTCGTCGGTGGCTCCACCCGTATGCCGGCGGTCACCGAGGTTGTGACCAGCCTGCTCGGCGGCAAGCAGCCGAACAAGGGTGTCAACCCGGACGAGGTCGTGGCCGTCGGTGCCGCGCTGCAGGCCGGCGTGCTCCGCGGCGAGGTCAAGGACGTACTCCTGCTCGACGTCACCCCGCTCTCGCTGGGCATCGAGACCAAGGGCGGCGTCTTCACCACCCTGATCGAGCGCAACACCACGATCCCGACCAAGCGTTCAGAGGTCTTCACCACCGCCGACGACAACCAGCCGTCGGTGGAGATCAAGGTCGCCCAGGGCGAGCGTGCGATCTGGGCCCAGAACCAGGCCCTCGGCAACTTCGAGCTCACCGGTCTGCCGCCGGCACCGCGGGGCATCCCGAAGATCGAGGTCACCTTCGACATCGACGCCAACGGCATCGTGCACGTGACGGCCAAGGACACCGCCTCCGGCAAGGAGCAGTCCATGACCATCTCGGGTGGCTCAGCCCTGTCGAAGGACGAGATCGACCGGATGGTGAAGGAGGCGGAGCAGTACGCCGCCGAGGACGCCGCCCGTCGTGAGTCCGTCGAAGCCCGCAACCAGGGGGACTCGCTGGTCTACTCGACCGAGAAGTTCCTCACCGAGAACGCCGACAAGTTGGCCGACGACCTCAAGACCGAGGTCCAGGGCGACGTCGATGCGCTCAAGGAGGTCCTCGCCAAGGAGGACGCCACCAAGGAGGAGCTCGAGACGGCGATCGCCAAGCTCGGTCAGTCCTCGCAGAAGCTCGGCGCGGCCCTGTACGCCGCCGCTGACGCGGATGCCTCGGCTGCGGGTGGCTCCACCGGAGCGACCGGCGAGTCGGACGACGACGTGGTCGACGCCGAGATCGTCGACGAGGACGGCAAGTGACCGATCAGCCGCTGAACGGCGAGCAGCCGGAGGAGGTGGCCGGGGTCGAGGAGACCCCGGCCCCTCAGCCGGAATCGGCATACACCCTGAACGTCGACCCGACGGACGAGCCGATCCCTGACACCGAGGTGGAAGTGCCGGTGGACACCCAGTCGATCGACGCACTCCTCGATGCACGCGTCGCCGAGCTCACCGAGGACCTCCAGCGTCTGCAGGCCGAGTACGTGAACTACAAGCGTCGTGTCGATCGCGACCGCGACCTGATCGCGGAGAACGCGGCGTACCGGGCGCTCTCGCCGATCGTCGAGGTCCTCGACACCATCGACCGTGCCCGCGAGCACGGCGACCTGGGTGAGGACCTGAAGCAGGTCGCCGACCAGCTCGAGCGGGTCGTGGCAGCACAGGGGCTCGCGAAGTTCGGCGAGGTCGGCGAGCCGTTCGACCCGACGTTCCACGAGGCGCTCAGCCATCTGGGCACCGACCCGGACGTCGAGGTCACCACGATCAAGTTGCTGGCGAAGTCCGGCTACCGGATCGGCGACCGCGTCGTACGCGCCGCCCAGGTCCTCGTCGTCGACCCCGAATAGAGATCGAAAGGTGAAGAAGTTCGGTTCGAGAGGTGAGCGGATCGCGTACGCGCCGCCCGTCTTCTGCAGTGGTCCCGGATCCATTCACCTCTCGAACCGAATTTCTTCACCTTTCGACTTTGGGAGGAGGTCAGGATGAGTGACGAATACCGCGCCGACTGGGCCGACAAGGACTTCTACGCCGTACTCGGCGTCAAGAAGGACGCCACCGAGACGGAGATCAAGAAGGCCTGGCGCAAGATCGCCAAGGACAACCACCCTGACACCCACCCTGGCGACACCGAGCGGCACAACCGTTACAAGGTTGCGTCCGAGGCCAACGACGTCGTCAGTGACCCGGCGAAGCGGAAGAAGTACGACGAGTTCCGCTCGATGTCACGCGGCGGGTTCGGCTTCGGTGGCGCCGGCGGCGGCCAGGGGGTCAACTTCGGTGACCTGTTCGGCGGCCAGCAGGGCGGTCTCGGCGACATGTTCGGAGACCTCTTCGGTACGCAGCGCCGCCAGCAGGCGCGGCCGGCCGCACGCAAGGGCGCGGACGCGGAGACGACCACCACGATCGGCTTCACCGACGCCGTTGACGGGGTGACCGTCAGTCTCCGGCTGGCCAGCGAGGCACCCTGCGCGACCTGCAGCGGCACGGGCGGCAAGCCGGGTACGCGCCCGCACATCTGTCCGACCTGTGAGGGAGCCGGCCAGGTCATCAACAACCTCGGCGGCTTCTCGATCAATGAGACCTGCCCGACGTGCGGCGGACGCCAACTCGTCTACGACGAGGCCTGCCCGACCTGCCACGGCACCGGTCGCGGGCAGAGCGATCGGGTGATCCAGGCCCGCATCCCGGCCGGCGTGAACGACGGCCAGCGGATCAGGCTGCCGCGCAAGGGTGGCGCCGGGTCGAACGGCGGTCCGGCCGGCGATCTGTACGTGACGGTCCGGGTCAGCCCGCACCGGATCTTCGGCCGCAAGGCGAGCAACCTGACGATCGACGTCCCGGTGGCCTTCGACGAGGCCGCACTCGGCGCCGAGATCAAGATCCCCACGCTCGGTGGCGCTCCGGTCACGCTGAAGATCCCGGCCGGCACCCCGACCGGCCGCACCTTCCGCGTCCGCGGGAAGGGCGTCCCCGGCAAGGACGGCGTACGCGGCGACCTGCTGGCGACCGTCCAGGTCCAGGTGCCTGCGCATCTCGATGAGGCCACGCGCGCCGCCGTCGAGGCGTACCGCACCGCAACCGCCGACAAGCCGCTGCGCGCCAATCTGTTCGAGGAAGCATGACCACCGGGTTGTACGGCCACACTCCCGAACCGGAGCGTGACCACGCCGTCTACGTGATCTCGGTGGCGGCCGAGCTCACCGGCCTGCACCCGCAGACCCTGCGGACGTATGAACGTCTCGGCCTGATCACTCCGGGCCGGACCGGGGGCGGCGGCCGTCGGTACAGCGCGCACGACATCGACGTCCTGCGCCACATCGCAGCGCTGACGTCGACCGGCATCGGCATTGAGGGCGTACGCCGGATCATGGATCTGGAGCACCAGGTTGACGCCCTGCGTACGCGCGTGCGCGAGCTCGCCGCCGAACTGGAGGTCACTCGCCAGACGGTGGCGCTCACTCGCGCTTCCCAGACGAGCGCGCCAGCCTCGCGTCTCCCGGTGTTGCGGGCGCCGGAGCCCGGTCAGTCCGTCGTCGTCTGGCGGCGCAACCCGTCGTGAAGGCTGTGTGAGAGTGGTCTCAGTAGCCCTTTCGGGTTAGTTCTCACGGAAGCCGGACCGTAAAATTCGGCGACGAGAACTGTCGGGGGCCGGTTCGTACCACTGACGACCGGACGAAGGAGGCCCCCAGATGTCACTGCACATCGACTGGGTGCACTTCTGGTCCGTCCCGATCTTCACCGCGATCATCGGTTGGCTCATCAACTGGACCGGTCTGTGGATGCTCTTCGCCCCAATCCGGTTCCACGGCAGGCACGTGCCCGGCCTGCGCGAGCTTGCACTCCGGCTGCCGCGGAAGTTCCAGGAGATTCCCGGCTGGTTGCGCGGTGACCTCGGCTGGCAGGGCATCGTCCCGGCGCGGGCAGCCAAGATGGGTTCGATCGCGGTGGACCGGGCTCTGTCGAAGATGGCGACCGCGTCGGACTTCTACGAGCATCTCGATCCGGAGCTGATCGCCGAGCACATCGTCAAGGCCTTCCGCCCCGAGCTCCCCGTATTGGTCGACGAGATCATGTGGCAGGAGCACCCGCGGCTGTGGGGCGATCTGCCCGAGCCGCTGCGCAACGCGGTCATCTCCCGGGTCCAGAAGCAGTTGCCGGGCGTCGTACGCAACGTCACCACCGAGATCGGGACGCACATCGATCAGTTGATCGATCCCAAGATCATGGTGATCGACAACTTTGAGGAGAACCCGGAGATCGTGGTCCGGATCTTCAAGGAGTTCGGTGCGCGCGAGTTGCGCCTGATGGTGCTCTTCGGCGCCATCTTCGGATTCCTGCTCGGCGTTCCGGTGGCATTGGCCGATCAGATCTTCGGTCAGTGGTGGCTGCTGCCGGTGCTGGGCGTCGGCGTCGGCTGGATGACCAACCTGCTCGGCATGTGGCTGATCTTCGAGCCGGCCGAGCCCAAGAGGTTCGGCCCGTTCAAGATCCACGCGCTGTTCGCCCGACGCCAGTGGGAGGCCTCCGACGTCTACGGTCGCCACATCGCGATGGACGTGATCACGCTTGAGCGGATCGGCGACCACCTCCTGGTCGGCCCGTCGGCGGACCGTACCCGGCAGATGCTGGTCGAGGCACTGGAGCCTGCGATCAACGATGCCCTGGGCTTCGTCGCGCCGGCGGTACGCATCGCCATGGGTCGCAGCCGCTTCGACGCGATCCGGAGTTCGGTCGCCGAGCAGGCGGTCGAGCTCACGATGGAGCCGCTGCGGGACGTCGAGTTCTCCACCGCGCAGGCGCACAAGATCCGTGCGCTCATCGCCGACCGATGCCGGTCACTTCCGGCGCCGGTGTTCGTTGAAATGATGCGCGCCGCCATCAAAGAGGATGAGTGGATGCTCTACGCCCACGGGGCGATCATGGGCTTCGTCGGCGGGTTGATTCACCTCTCGATCTTCGGAGTTGGCTGATGGCTGGAGCACGCAAGAAGGAGACACCGCAGACGAACGGCGGGCTGGTCCTGACGTCGGGCCTGGGTCTGGCGCGGATCGGCGCCACCACGCTCGTACGCACCGCTGGTTGGGGTGTGACCCAGTACAGCAAGGGTGCTCGCCGGATCGCCCAGGCGGCGGTGGACCCGATCGCCGCGGCCGAGTTGGCGGACGACGTCGCGAAGGTGACCGGTCAGGTCGCCGACTTCGCCCGCGCGGTCACCGCGAACACGCCGTTGGCTGGGGCTGCCGAGTTCGGCGCGATCCTGCTGGACCGCGCGAAGGGCATCGCCGAGCAACTCGGCACCGGGGAGCCGGTCGAGCAGAGCGACTCCGATCGCCTGCGGCGGGCCGGCGAGGACCTGCTGCGCCGCTCGCGTGACGTCTGGCACGAGGAGGAGCGGCACCCGGCGTTCGAGGGGATCCTCAAGAGCATCGCGCCAGACGAGGCACGCATGCTCGTCCTGCTGCTCAAGGAAGGCCCGCAGCCGACCGTCGACGTGATCGTCTCCAACTCCAAGCGCGTACTCGCCAGCGGCCTGAGCATGATCGGGGGCCGAGCCTCGCTCCGCTCGCCGGACTCGATCCCGACCTACCTCATCAACCTGACCCGACTCGGGCTGGTCTGGGAGAGCGACGATCCGGTCAAGGACCTGCTGCGCTACCAGGTCGTCGAAGCCCAGCCGGATGTGCTCGAGGCGGCCAGGTCCGTACGCCGCTCGAAGGTGCTGCGCAAGAGCCTGCACCTGACTCCCTTCGGCGTGGATTTCGCGGTCGCCTGCTTCGCCGACTTCGAGGGTCTGGTCGATCGTCCCCAGCACGCGGTCCCCGCGGATCCGGATCCGTTGCGCCGCGTGGGTGACTAGACGCCCTGAGATGGTTCATGGCGTCCGCCGCGTGCTGAACGCTAGGCTCGCCCGGCTGGAAGCCCCCACCGGCGAAGGGATGCGGACGTGCTGCACTGGCTGAATGAGTGGTTCCACCACATCAACTGGGTCCAGATGGCAACGATCCCGGTCTTCACGGGTGTCATCGGTTGGCTGATCAACTGGTCGGGCCTGTGGATGTTGTTCTCCCCGGTCCACTTCCACGGCTGGAACGTGCCCGGTCTGAAGGCGATCATCGCGCCGCTTCCACGCAAGATCCACGAGGTCCCGGGGCTTCCGCTCGGCAAGGTCGGCTGGCAGGGCATCGTCCCGGCCCGCGCGGCCAAGATGGGGTCGATCGCCGTCGACAAGGCCATCGCCAAGTTGGGCACTCCCGCCGAGTTCTTCCAGCAACTGGAGCCGGACAAGATCGCCGAGCACATCGTCACGATCTTCGAGCCGCAGCTGCCGGTCATCGTCGACCAGATCATGCAGGAGGAGCACCCGCGCCTCTGGAATGACATCCCGGCACCGCTCAAGGCCGCGATGATCGACCGGGTCCAGGGCCAGTTGCCATCGATCGTCGGGCGGGTCACCGATCAGATCGGCGAGAATATCGACGAACTGCTCGACCCGAAGCTGATGGTCATCGACCACTTCCGGGACCATCCCGAGCTGGTCGTCCGGATCTTCCGCGACTTCGGCGCCAAGGAACTGCGCCTCATGGTCGTCTTCGGCTTCATCTTCGGATTCCTGCTCGGGATCCCGGTGGCGATCATCGACTCGCTGGTGCACGAGACCTCGTGGAAGTCGCAGTTGGTCTGGCTGCTGCCGTGCATGGGCATCGTCGTCGGTTGGATCACCAACCTGCTCGGCATGTGGCTGATCTTCGACCCGGCCGAGCCGCGCTACTTCCTGGGCATCAAGATCCAGGGCTTGTTCCCCCGCCGACAGTCCGAGGCCGCGGAGGTCTACGCGGACCTGATCGCCGCCGAGGTGATCACGTTGGAGCGGATCGGCGACTTCCTGATGGAGGGCCCGCACGGCGACGCCACGAAGCGACTCCTCGGCGTTGCGCTGGCACCGGTCGTCGATCAGGCGATCGGCTTCTACCGCCCGGCCGCCTGGGCGATCATGGGCAAGGACCGGTACGCACGGATCAGCGCGAGTGTCGCGCAGGAAGCCGCTGACCGTACGCTGGTGCCATTCCGTGACGCGGAGTTCAGCCAGAAGCAGGCCGGCAACATCCAACGGCTCGTCGCACAACGGACACGAGAACTTCCGCCCGCAGACTTTGTGGACATGATGCGGTCGGCGATCAAGGAGGACGAGTGGATGCTGTACGCCCACGGGGCGATCATGGGACTGGCGGGCGGATTCCTTCACTTGGCTCTGTTCGGAATCGGCTGACCGATGCCGCCTCGGCGGTGGCCAGCGACCCCAGCGGCTCCGTCGTACCCGTCGCCGCCACTGTTCCCGGTCTGGCCCGCGTCGCCGGCGCCGCTGCTGCGAACACTGCCCTCTGGGGGGCGCGTACGTCTCTGCGCACCTCCTGGCGCCTGGCCAAGGCGACGGTCGACCGCGGTGAGCTGACCGCACTCACCCGTGATGCGATCGGTGTCCTGGACAACGTCGTCGTCTTCGCAAACGCTGTCCTCGGCACACCTGTCGCCAGCCTGGCCCGGGTCCCGGGTGTCGCCGCTGTCACCGAACTGGTCCCGCTGGGATTCGACGGACCGGTCGATGAGAGCCCCGAAGGCCTGCGTCGCCGCGGTGCCGCGCTGCTCGACCGCTCGGCCGATGTGACCATCCAGGACGACGGCCACCCCGCGTACTCACGCATCCTGACCGAGCTGGCCCCGGACGAGGCCCGCATCCTGCGCCTCATGATCGAGGGTGGCCCGCAGCCGTCGGTCGACGTGCGTACGGGTGGGTTCGGCTCGAGCGAACTGGTGGCGTCCGGGCTGCAGATGATCGGGCCGCGCGCCGGCGTACGCAAGGTGGGCAACGTGCCGGCGTACCTCAACAACCTGTTCCGCCTGGGTCTGATCTGGTTCTCCAAGGAACCGATCGACGACCCTGAGGGTTACCAGGTGCTGGAGGCCCAGCCCGAGGTACTGCACGCGTTCCATTCGGTGCGATTCCCCAAGGTCGTCCGTCGCTCGATCCACCTCACCCCGTTCGGTGAGGGCTTCGCACGGATGGTGCTGCTCGCGAACGCCGACAAGGAGCTGCCGGAGCACGCCGCGCCGCTGGCCTCGGAGGAGTCGGCTCCACCCAAGGGCTGACCGATCATGTCGACTCCTTCCCTTCTCCCCCGCGAGGGTGCGTACGTCCTCACGCTCGGCGACGACGAGAACCGTTTCTCGCCGGAGTGGCTCGACGCCGCGGATGCCGCGCTCGATCAGGTGGTCGCCGAGCCGCTGCCGCTGGTCGTCACCGGCGAGGGCAAGTTCTTCTCCAATGGCCTCGACCTGGACTGGTTGTTGACTCATGCCGATGAGGCGACGTGGTACGTCGGGCGCGTCCAGGGCTTGCTCGCGCGCCTGCTGGTGATGCCGGTACCCACCGTGGCCGCGATCAACGGACACGCCTTCGGTGCCGGAGCGATGCTGGCGATGGCGTGCGACTGGCGCTTCATGCGCGAGGACCGGGGCTTCTTCTGCTTCCCCGAGGCCGACATCCGGATCCCGTTCACGCCGGGCATGGCGGCCCTCATCCAGGCGAAGGTGTCACCGCGCACGGCTCTGGACTCGATGTCGACCGGGCACCGTTACGGCGGCGCTGAGGCGGAGGCTGTCGGCATCGTCGATGACGTTGCCGCCGAGGCCGACCTGGTGGCCAGCGCGCTCGCAAGGGTCGTGCCGCTGGGGGACAAGGACCCCGCGACGATCGCAGCGATCAAGGCGCAGATGTACGACGTCGCCGTTGCTCGGCTGGCTCAGCCGGGTGGCGTCACGCTTCCTCAGAGTTGAGTGGAACAGACTCAACTCTGAGGACGTTGACAGATCAGTAGCGCACATCCGGTGCGTCCTCGAGATCGACGGAAGCAGGCATGAGTCAGTTCACCCAGGACAAGTTCACCGACGCGGCGATCGAGGCCGTGGCATCGGCCCAGGCAGCAGCCACTGCTGCGGGCAGCCCCGTGGTCGATCCGCTCCACCTGTTGGTCGTGCTGCTGTCGGACACCGAGGGGATGGCCACCCAGATGGCCCGCCAGGCCGGGGCCGAGCCGACAGCCTTCGCCGCTGCCGCACGTGCCGCTGCTGACGCGCTCCCGAAGGCGACCGGTACGACCGTGCGCCAGGCCGGTGCCAACCCCGCGCTCGAGGAGGTCCTCGGTCGCTCGATCACGGTCGCGGAGAAGCGGGGAGACCAGTTCGCCGCGACCCAGCACCTGTTCCTCGGGCTGGCCGAGGTCACCAGTAGCGCCCAGAAGGTGATCGCGAACGCCGGCCTCACGGCCGACTTGCTCACCGATGCGCTCAAGGCCCTCCGCGGCGACCGCCGTGTCACCAGCAAGGCGGCCGAGGCCACGTACGACGCCCTGGACAAGTTCTCCGTAGACCTGACCGCTGCCGCGGAGTCGGGGAGGCTCGACCCCGTCATCGGCCGCGACCAGGAGATCCGCCGGGTGATCCAGGTCCTGTCCCGGCGTACGAAGAACAACCCGGTGCTCATCGGCGAACCGGGCGTCGGCAAGACCGCTGTGGTCGAGGGGCTGGCTCAGCGGATCGTGGCCGGCGATGTCCCGGACAGCCTCAAGGGCCGGCGCGTACTCAGCCTCGACCTGATGGGCATGGTCGCGGGAGCGAAGTACCGCGGTGAGTTCGAGGAGCGCCTGAAGGCGGTCCTGGAGGACATCAAGGCAGCCGAGGGCCAGGTCATCACCTTCATCGACGAACTGCACACGGTGGTCGGCGCTGGTGCCGGTGGCGACTCCTCGATGGACGCCGGCAACATGCTCAAGCCGATGCTGGCCCGTGGGGAACTACACATGGTCGGCGCGACCACGCTGGATGAGTACCGCGAGCGGATCGAGAAGGACCCGGCGCTGGAGCGGCGCTTCCAGCAGGTGTTCGTCGGCGAGCCGACGGTCGAGGACACCATCCAGATCCTGCGGGGCATCCAGGAGAAGTACGAGGCGCACCATGGCGTACGCATCACTGATGCTGCGCTGGTAGCCGCTGCGACTCTATCGGCGCGATATATCCCGGGTCGCCAACTGCCGGACAAGGCCATCGACCTGATCGACGAGGCGTCCTCGCGTCTGCGGATGGAGCAGGAGTCACGCCCGGAGGAGATCGACCAGCTGCAACGTCAGGTCGACCGGATGCAGATGGAGGAGTACGCCCTCGCGAAGGAGTCGGACGAGGCATCGGTGGCCCGGTTGGCGTCGTTGCGCCGCGACCTCGCGGACCGCTTCGAGGAACTCGACGCGCTGAACGTCCGCTGGGAGCGCGAGAAGTCGGCCAACGAGGGTGCCGGCGAACTGCGTCGCCAGCTCGACCAGCTCAAGATCGACGCCGAGCGGCTGCAACGTGAGGGCGACCTGGCTGGTGCCAGCGCGATCCTGTACGGGCAGATCCCCGAGATGCAGCATCGGATCGAAGCGGCTGATGAGGCAGCGCAGATCGACGACAAGCTCGTCGGCGAGGAGGTCGGAGCCGAGCAGATCGCTGATGTCGTGGAGGCCTGGACGGGCATCCCGACCGGGCGGCTGCTGCAGGGCGAGACCCAGAAGCTGCTGGAGATGGAATCCGTGATCGGCCAACGCCTGATCGGTCAGAAGGCCGCCGTTGAGGCGGTGTCCGATGCGGTACGCCGCTCGCGCGCCGGCATCGCGGACCCGAACCGGCCGATGGGGTCGTTCCTGTTCCTCGGCCCGACGGGCACCGGCAAGACCGAGCTCGCCAAGGCCCTCGCTGACTTCCTCTTCGATGACGAACACGCGATGGTCCGCATCGACATGAGTGAGTACGGCGAGAAGCACTCGGTCTCACGTCTGGTCGGTGCGCCTCCCGGCTATGTCGGGTACGACGAGGGTGGTCAGCTCACCGAGGCGGTTCGTCGCCGGCCGTACTCCGTGGTGCTGCTCGACGAGGTCGAGAAGGCGCATCCGGAAGTCTTCGACGTCCTGCTGCAGGTGCTGGATGACGGACGGCTCACCGACGGCCAGGGGCGTACGGTCGACTTCCGCAACACGATCCTGATCCTGACCTCCAACCTCGGATCGCAGTATCTGATCGACCCGAGTCTGGCGCCGGAGGTACGGGACGAGTCGGTGATGGCAGTCGTACGCGCATCGTTCAAGCCGGAGTTCCTCAACCGGCTCGACGAGATCGTGATCTTCGAGGCGCTGTCGAAGGACGAGCTGACCCACATCGTCGAGCTGCTGCTCGCCGGCCTCACCTCGCGGCTGGCGTCGCGGCGGATCGACCTCGATGTCACGGACGCCGCGAAGGCGTGGCTGGCCGAGACCGGGTACGACCCGGCGTACGGGGCCCGGCCTTTGCGCCGCCTGATCCAGAGTGCGATCGGGGACGAGCTGGCCAAGCTGTTGATCAGCGGTCAGGTGGCCGATGGTGGTTCAGTGCGGATCGATCGTGGCGAACACGGTTTGACCCTGACCGTCTGAAACAGCCTCGAGAACGAACAGAAGGGCGCCTCCCCGAGAGGAGGCGCCCTTCCTGGTTCGTACGGATCAGAACGCGTGCGCCTTGAACAGCGCGAGGAGCGCGTTCAGGTCCTTCTCCTGGGTGGCGGCGGCGACCGGCTTGCCGTGGTCGAGCGCGTAGTCGGTCGAGATGGTGTTGAGCTGGTCGTCGAACAGCGTCCAGACCGCGTTCGGCTGGTCGACCGTGCCGTGGTCGAGCACCTGGAGCGAGGTCGCATCGGCGTCCCACGCGTCCAGCAGGCTCTGGGCGCTGGCCTTCGCGGCCGCCGAGTCGCCGGACTTCGTCGCTGCCAGAGTCTGCTGGGCGAGCAGCTCGTAGTGAGCGACGTCGCTCGCAGCCGAGGCACTCGTGGCCGCAGCCTTCGGGCAGGCCGGCATGGTCTCGCTGGCACCGCTCGGGTCGCAGGTGGCGTGCGGCTGGTTGTGGGCCCAGATCATGATGCCCGCGGTGGCGACGGCGACGACGACGAAGCCGACCAGACCGAGGCGCTCCTTGAGCGGAGTGGTCGTCACCGTCGGCACGTGGGTCGCCTCGTACGTCTCGACGACGTCGCTGCGGCTGATCGTCAGATAGACGACCGTGGCGAGGATCGCGCTCAGGAAGATCAGCGAGGTGACCAGGGTGCCGAGGCCGAGACCGGTCGGGTCGCCGGCGTTGACGGCGACCTTGGGGGCAGCCAGCCAGTCGCCGATGTTCGCGCCCAGTGGCCGGGTCAGGATGTACGCGAGCCAGAAGGACAGCACCGGGTTGGCGCCGAACTTCCACAGGGCGGTGATCGAGATGATCAGGCCCAACGGCAGCAGCACGGAGTGGGCCGGGGTCCAGTTGGTGAGCTCCAGCGTCCAGTCGCCGGTCGCGGTGCCGAGGGCGAACGTGACCAGGACGGTCAGCCAGTAGAACGCCTCGCGCGGCACGGTCGTGATCGAGTGGATCGAGAGCGTACGCTCCCGCAGCCACCAGATGCCGAACACGATCGCGAGCAGGACCGAGAAGACCGCCGAGGACACCCACAGGCGTACGTGCAGGTTGTCGGTGAGGAGATCGGTGTAGAGCGTGCCGGTGACGCTCACCACGACGACGGTCAGCCAGTACGGGAACGGGGTGTAGCGCTTGGTGGCGAACTGCCAGCCGATCACGGCGACGAACACGGCGGTGAAGATCACCGCGGTCCAGCCGAGTGCGGCGGGGTCGCTCAGGCCGAGGCCGTTGGCCAACTTGCCGTTGATGAAGTCCGCGAAGCTCTCACCGACCGTGGTGCACAGGATCTTGATGATCCAGAACCAGATGGTGACCTCGGGGACCTTGTTGAGCATCGCGCGGCCGGTGGCGGCGCCGCGGGGTGTGACATCAGTGGTCGTCATAGCCCGATGGTGGCGGCGAGAACCTGCTTTTAACCTGACTGGTATCCCCTGAACGGGTGACCCCGGTCACCGAAGGAAGGTCGCTGCGACCCCTCCTGCGATGCCGCCCGGAGGTCTAGCGTGACCTGTCGGGGGCTCGTAGTGCGGTGGAGCAGAGGGAGCAACACCATGGCGAACATCCGTCGGATTCGTAGGGGCGCGCTGGTGACGGCCCTCGTGGTCACGGTGGTGACAGGGTTGTGCAGCGCGCCTGCGAACGCATTCCTGCTCACCGATCCGATCCTCGGTGGAAACTGCGCGGTGGTAGCCGGCAACCTCGTCCAGAACTGTGGATTCGAGGCTCCCGTCACCGGCGGGGTCGTTCCCGGTTGGACACACAACGTCAGCGACTTCTCGAATGTCAACACCATCGAGGCACACAGCGGAACCCATGCGCTCGGCTTCTATTCGTCCGGTGCCGATGACGTATGGACCCAGACCATCGCGGTCGCCCCGAACACTCAGTACCTGGTCGGCGCGCGCTTCTCCTCCGGTCACAGCAGTGCGGCTTCTGCCCAGGACCACATCCGTTTCACGGTCACGAATGTGGCTGGTGCGCCCGGCGCTGCTGCCACGATCTTCAGCTCCAACAACGTCGACCTGGACTGGGTCACGGGGTCGAGCATCGTCACGACCGGCTCGGCCCACACGATGACGCTCACCGTCAGTGCCGCCAACGTGCCGTCCGGGTCGTACGTCGATGACGTCTATGTCGTCGCGCAGCAGACGGTCGGCTGCGCACCGATCAAGAACAATCTGATCGGCGACTGCGGCTTCGAGGCCGGGTCCTTGAGCCCGTGGGTCCGCAACGGGACCCCGATTGATTCGTTCGTTTCGTCGTCCACCGCCAACACCGGTGGTAGGTCACTGGCGTTCGCATCGTCAGGTGCTGATGACGTGTGGTACCAGATCTTCGCCGTGCACCCGAACACCCAGTACACGCTGTCGTTCTGGGTGGAGTACAACTCCAACACGGCACCTGCGAAGAACGACCTCCACTTCGTCCTCTCCAACGTGTCCGGAAACCCGGGGAACGTGTTGAGGCTCGCGACGACGAATGTCAGCAACAGGTTCTGGGTTCGTACGACGAGGACCTTCACCACCGGTTCCGGTCATACGGCGACGTTCTTCATCACCGGAGCGAACACGCCGTCTGCAACGTACGTCGACGACGTCAGCATGACTGCGGTGACCCACGTGACCGTCTCCGCCAAGGCCCGGACGGTCACCACCACCGTCACCGGAGTCGGCGGCCAGAAGGTCGAGCTGCTCCGCCGTGTCGGGAGCACCTGGGCGGTCATTCGTACGTGGGTGGCGCCCTCGACCGGCTGGTCGAAGGCGTGGGCGGTGGCCGTTCCGGCTGGCACCTATCGCGCGATCGCGCTGGCTGCCCCCGGGTACGCGCAGGCCGGGAGTTCGGCGATCAACGTCAAGTAGCACGCAAACCGTGCCCTGTGCGGGCGGTCACTGGGTTGGGGTGTTCGGTGCCGGGAACCGCACCGTGACCTCGCCTCGTCCGCTGGCGACGGCCTGCACGTCCAGGCCGGTCGCGTTCGCGATCCGTCGTACCACCGCCAGGCCGAGACCGTGTCCGGGCCCGCCGGAGGCGCCGACCTCGAACGCACTCTCGACGCTGTCGTCGCTGAACCCGGGACCGTCGTCGAGCACGCTCACGATGACACCGTCCGGGTCTCCGATCGCGTCCACGCGTACCTCGGACCGCGCGTGCCGCAGAGCGTTGTCGAGCAGCGGTCCGAGGACCGCGCGTACGACGTCGTCGGCCACGCCGACGCGCAGACCCGCTGGTACGTCCACCGCGATCCGGCGGTCCGCCACGGCTGCGACGACGGCCGGTCGCAACTCGCAGGACGTACTGCCGTGCAGTCGGGTACGCGCCGCACTCAGAATCGTCTGGACAGAGCTCGTCAGCCGGTCGACCGATGCCACCACGACGGTCGGATCGAGGGCCTCTCCGGACATGTGCGCCAGCTGGGCTTCTCCGCGGAGCACGGTCAGCGGCGTACGCAACTCGTGCGCGATCTCGTCGGTCAGCCGCCGTTCGTCGGCCAGTGCGTCCTCGACCCGATCCAGCAGGTGATCGAGCGTGCGCGCGAGCTCCCCGAACTCGTCGCGCGGTTCGCCGAGCGCGAACCGCCGGCCGAGATCGTGATCGCCCCACTCGTCGGCAAGCGCAGCCATCTCGCGGACCACCCGGAGCACCCGCCGGATCGCGATGTACGCGATCACGCCGACGAGCAGCACGGTCAGGGCGCCGAGGATCAGGGTGACCGCCAGCGTTCGGTGTTCGGAGGTCCGGAACGCGGTGAGATCCACGCCGACCACGACCGCCACCCGGTGGCCCGGGACGTCAACAGGTCGGGCGAGCAACAGATACTGCGGACCGCGGGTGATCTGCTCGCGGGTGCTCGTCGAGAGCGCCGCGACCTCGGTGGCGAGAGCTTTCGGCACGGTCCCGTCGATCAGTCGGCCGTCGGCGTACACCCAGGTGACGGAGTCGAGGGCCTCGCTGCCGCCCTCGGTCAACGCCACCCGGCCGCCGAGCAGTTCGACGTTGGCTGCGACTGCTTCGGCGCGGGTACGAGCCAGCGCGTCGGCCTCGGCGCTCGTGATGTGTCCGACGAGGACATCGGTGACCACCACGCCGACGCCGATCACGCAGGTGGCGATCACCACCGCCAGAGAGACGACCTGGGCACGGAACCGGTTCAGTCCCATCGGTAGCCGACCCCACGGACGGTGACCAGTCGTTCGGCCATGCCCAGTGTCCCCAGTTTTGTCCGCAGACGACGCACATAGGAGTCGAGCGTGTTGTCGCTGACGTACGCGCCGTGCGGCCACCCGGCGGCGACCAACGCGTGCCGGCGTACGGCCTCTCCTCGGGCGGCCAGCAGTCGACCCGCCACCCTGAACTCCGTCGGCGTGAGATCGACCGTGACCGCACCGTGGGAGAGGACGTGCCGCGCCGGATCGAGGACGAGGTCGTCCACGCCGACATCGACCGAGCTCCGGCGGACCAGCGCGCGGACCCGGACGAGCAGTTCGGGGATGTCGAACGGCTTGGTCATGTAGTCGTCGGCGCCGGCCTCGAAGCCCTGGATCTTGTGGTGCAGCCCGTCGAGAGCCGTGAGCATCAGGATCGGGGCGTCGCAGCCGCGGGCACGCAGAGCCACGGCCACGTCGCGCCCGTCGGCATCGGGGAGGCCGAGGTCGAGAATGACGACCTGCGGCCGCGGCTCCAGGCGCGCGAGGAGTGTCTCGGCGGAGCCCACCGCCACCACCTCGTGGCCGTCCTGTTCGAGTGCGCGTCGCAGGACGCTGCGTACAGCGTTGTCGTCCTCGCAGACCGCGACCAGCGCCATGCGGGAAACCGTACACTTGCGAAATGCGTTAGTGGTGACTAACGTATTTCACGTGAACGACCCGCTGAGTGCAGCTGCGGAGCCGACCAGGCGTCGGATCCTGCAGTTGTTGGCTCGGGGGCCCCGCACGGTCGGTCAGATCAGCGCGGAGTTCACCGTCACCCGCTCGGCCATCTCCCAACACCTCCTCCTGCTCGCCGGAGTGGGGCTGGTCGAGGCCGAGAAGGTCGGGCGCGAACGGCACTACCGAGTCGTGCCGTCCGGTCTGCGAGCGCTGCAGGCCGAGATCGATCGTTTCTGGACCGACGAGCTCGACCAGCTCGTCGCCGATGCTCACGAGATGAGGAAACACGCATGACGTTCACCAAGAGCGCCGACCTCCCTGTCGGACTCGACGAGGCGTACGCACTGGTCACCCAGCCCGAGCGGCTTCGCCGCTGGCAGACGGTGGCCGCGACTGTCGACCTGCGCGTCGGCGGCGAATACCGCTGGACCGTGACCCCCGGCCACCGCGCGGCGGGCACCTTCAAGGAGATCGAGCCCGGCAAGCGGGTCGTCTTCGGCTGGGGCTGGGAGGACGGCGACCTGGCACCCGATGCGTCCACCGTGACCATCACATTGGAGCCGACCGACAGCGGGACCCGGGTGACGCTGACCCATGAGGATCTGACCTTGGAGGAAGCTGCGGCTCATGCCGAGGGCTGGACCCACTTCCTCGATCGCCTCGAGAAGCTGGCGACGACCGGCGACGCAGGTCCCGACGAATGGGCCTGGGCGCCGGACCCGATCGACCCGCTGATCGCGGCAGAGGCGTCGCTGGCCGTCCTCCAGCCGATCCTGCGCGGACTGACCGCCGAGGATCGACCGAAGCAGACCCCGTGCGAGGACTTCGACTGCCACGGCCTCGCCGAACACCTCATGGGCAGCCTGGCCTCGCTGGGGGAGATGGCCGGCGTGACGGTCACCCGACCCGAGGCTGGGTCGTTGGAGGACAAGGTGTCCGTGATGGCCGCTCAGGTCATCACGGCCTGGCTCGCGTACGACGAGGACATGGCGGTCGGTGGGCACCTGCCTTCGTCGATGGCGCAGGCGATCATCTCGCTCGAACTGCTGCTGCACGGATGGGACCTTGCCGAGGCGTCGGGTCAGCAGATGCGGGTGAGCGACGAGCTGGTGGCGTACGTGACCGAGCTTGTCACGCCGATCATCGTGGCTGGTCGCGACCGCGGTTCGTTCAAGCCCGAGGTCGCGGTGTCCGGGAGCGGGTCGGCGCTCGACCGATTGGCCGCGTTCGCTGGTCGGACCCGGATCGAGCAGGCGGCCTGAGCATGCAGATGCCCAAAGCCTCTGAGGCTTCGAAGCAGGCATTCCGGGATCTGCTCGAGCCGTTCGCCGCGGCGTCCCCCAGCGTCGAGGTGAAGCCAATGTTCGGCCAGCTGGGCGCCTTCGTGAACGGCAACATGTTCGCCGGCCTGTTCGGCGACACCACCGGCGTGAAACTTGACGCCGATGGGCTCAGCGCTCTCGAAGCGGTCGGCGGAAACCCCTTCGGACCGGAGGTCCGACCGATGGGGGGCTACCTCACCATCCCCGCGAACGCTGCTGCCGAGCCGTGGATCGAGCGCGCGCTGGCGTACGTCGGCGCCCTCCCTCCCAAGACCCCCAAGAAGAAGTGAGCAGAGACATGACGGATCAGACCATGGCCTTCGACGGCAAGTGCGCGTTCGCAGTGTCGGTCGGTGGCATCAGGAGCGCCCCCGACGCCAACCCGAAGTACTTCGTGGAGAAGAACGGCACCACGTACGGCTTCCTCGGCGCCGTGCCGAAGACGCTGTTCCAGATCATCCCGGGCAGCGCTGCGCGAGCTGACGCCGCCTGGGCGAGGGCTCAGGCCTCCCTGGCCTGACCGACAACCCGACGAATCAAGGAGACATGAGATGAGCAAGTTCCTCGTTCTGTACAAGTCCGACACGACTGCTCGCGAGCAGATCGCGAACGGCACCCCCGAGCAGGCCCAGGCTGGCATGGACGCGTGGATGCAGTGGTTCGGCAAGGCTGGCGACGCGATCGTCGACGGCGGCTCGCCGGTCGACGGTGGCGAGATCGGTGGCTACTCGATCCTGCAGGCCGACTCGCGCGAGGCCCTCGACGCGGTCCTTGAAGGCCACCCGCACCTGCAGATCGGCACCATCGAGGTCGCCGAGTTCCTGGCCATGCCGGGCATGTGATCGTCGGGGCCTGACGGCGCGTCCGATTCTGGGAGACTCTGAGGGTGCCAGCCCCACAACCTCCTGTCGTACGCGCCGCCACGGCCCTGATCGTGGTGTCGGCGGTGCTGACGGTCATCAAGGCTGTCTCGACGCTGCGGAACATCGGTTCCATGGAGACGGTCGCCGCGCTCAACAAGGCACTGTCGATGGGCTGGGCGAAGTCGTCGCACCTCAGCGTGACGACCCTTCAGGACCTTCTCCGCGTGAGCGCGAACATCTCGGCGGTGCTGGCCGCCGCGGTCGCCGTCCTGGCGATCTTTGCCAGCCGCGGATCGCGTCAGTCCCGGATCGCGCTCGCCGTACTTGCCCTGCCGATCCTGATCGTGTGCCTGATGGCGAGCGGGTTCGCAGGGCTGGGCATGCTCGTCGGGATCGGGCTGCTGTGGTCCCGCAACGCCGCTCCGTGGTTCGCGGGCGAAGCTGCGGTCGCGCCTCGGGTGTCTTCGCCTCCGACCGTTCCGGCTCGGACCAGCCCGCCCGGGTACTCGTACCCGGCCCCCTTGCCGCCACCGCCAGCGGCAATGTCTGCAACCCAGCCTCCGCGTCCATCGCGAGTGACCTACTCGGCTGTGGTGGCGATCGTGCTCTCCTCGCTCGCGGCCATCGGCGGGCTTCTGAGCGGGATCGGTCTGGTCGCGCTTCTGGCTCAACCGGACCTTCGTCAGAGCGTCGTTGACCGGACGCAAGCGCTTCAAATGTCGGTGTCGCTGTCCGACCTGAACCGCGAGTTGCCCTTTGCGGCGATCGCAGCCGCCGTCATAGTCATCCTTGGTCTGGCCGGCGTCCTCGCGGGCGTACTGGTGCTCCGCGGCTCCCCGCAGGCGCGGATCGCGCTGATCGTCCTGTCCGCGATCTCCGCGGTGATCAGCGTGCTCATGATCACCTCGGTCATCAGCATCATCTGGCTGGCCGGCGCCGTGTCCGTGCTCCTCGGCCTCGGCGCATCGGACTCGGCCGAGTGGTTCAAACAGCGCTGAGATCAGCCCTCGCGAGGCGTTCGAGCGCACCGTCGACCACGTCGTACTTCTTGCAGAAGGCCCACCGCACCAGAGTTGCGCCGGCGTCGGAATCGTGGAATCCCTTCAGTGGGATGCAGGCCACTCCGGCTCGGTCGGGGAGCGTACGCGCGAACGCGTCGCCGTCGCTCCAGCCGAGCGTCCTGACGTCGGACACGGCGAAGTAGGTGCCTTGAGGAGTTGTCGTCGGGATGCCGAGGCCGTTGAGCCCGGACACGAGGCGGTCCCGCTTCTCGTGGAGCTCGTCGCGCAGGTGGTCAGGCCAGGTCGGTTCGCTGTCGAGGGCGTACGCCGCGGCGTGCTGCAGGGGACTCGCGGTGGTGAAGGTGAGCCACTGCTTGGCTGACAGCGTGGCGGCGACGAGGTGCTGCGGACCGGTGGCCCAACCGACCTTCCAACCGGTGAGTGAGTACGACTTGCCGAGGCTCGAGATCGTCAGCGTCCGTTCGGCCATGCCGGGCAGGGTGGCGATCGGCGTGTGCGGTGTCTCGTAGGTGAGGTGTTCGTACACCTCGTCGCTGATCACGATCAGGTCGTGCGCGACGGCGAGGTCGCGGATCGCTCGCAGTTCGTCGGCCGACAGGACGGTGCCGGTCGGGTTGTGCGGGGTGTTGAGCAGGATTGCCTTCGTACGCGGCGTCACGGCCGCGGCGAACTCCTGGGGATCGAGCCGGAAGTCGGGTGCGCGCAGTGGCACTGTCCGTCGGACGCCGCCGGCCATCTGGATCGTTGCGGCGTACGAGTCGTAGTACGGCTCGAGGACCAGCACCTCATCGCCCGGATTGATCAGCCCCAGGATCGCGGCGGCGATCGCCTCGGTGGCACCGGTGGTGACCACGACCTGCGAGAACGGGTCGAGTTCGAGCCCGTACGTCCGCTGCTGGTGGCGTGCGAGCGCCTCCCGCAACACCGGGATGCCCGGACCGGGTGGGTACTGGTTCGCACCGTCGCGCATCGCCCTTGCGGCTGCCTCGAGGACCGTCGCCGGTCCGTCCTCATCCGGGAATCCCTGGCCCAGGTTGACCGCCCCGGTGCGTACGGCCAACGCCGAGATCTCGGTGAAGATCGTCGGCGGGATACCGTGCAGACGCTGCGACAGAGTCATGTCAATAACCTAGAGCCATGACCGACGCCTCCCTTGCCGCCGATATCAACGCAACCTGCCGCCTGCACGGCACGTTCACGCTGCGCTCGGGCAAGGTGTCCGACACCTACTTCGACAAATACCTCTTCGAGGCGCAGCCGGAGTTGCTGGAGCGGGTGGCGTCCCGGATGGTCGAACTCCTGCCCGAGGGCACCGAACTGCTCGGCGGTCTCGAGATGGGCGGCATCCCGATCGCCACCATGGTGTCGGCCAAGACCGGGATCCCGGCGATCTTCATCCGCAAGAAGGCCAAGGAGTACGGCACCGCGAAGCTCGCGGAGGGCCCGGACTTCAACGGCAAGCGGGTCACCCTCATCGAGGACGTGATCACCTCGGGCGGTGCAGTCCGCGACGCCGTGAACGAGTTGCGTCCCGCGGGTGCGATCGTCGAGACGGTGATCTGTGCGATCGACCGCTCCCCGGAGCCGGGGGAGTCGCTGCGCGATGTCGACCTCGAGATCCGGTCGGTGTTGACGCGCGCCGATCTGGACGCCGCCGAGGGCTGATCAGAGCAGGACGGTGATGCCGCGCGCGGATGCGGCGTCCCTGATACGGCCGTCAAACGTTGCCAGGGGGAGCGCTTCACGCTCAGCGACCCAGATGTAGCCAGCGTCGTAGGCGGTCAGGCCTGTCTGGACGGCAAGCCGTGCCAACCGCTCGACCCCGGGATCAGGGATCGCCACGGTGGGAAGGGCTCCGAGCACGGCGAAGGCATCGTCGAGGCTGTCTCGCCCAAGACGGCCGCGTCGCAGACTGAGAGTGAGCGCGTTGGCCACCTCGTAGGTCCACATCGTCGGTACGACGATTCCGTCGGATCGCGCGGTCATGAGGAGTCCGTCGGTCGCCGCGGTCCGTTCATCGGGGATGACCCAAGCCAGGGCAACGCTGGCATCCACCACCAATGGCATCAAACCCGGTGGCCCTCGTGAATGAGGTCGCGCATTGTCTCGCCCGGGTTCAGCACCTTGGTGGTTGAGCGCCGCGCGAGCAGGGCTTCCCACTCGGCATCGCTCATGCGTACGTCGCTGATCGGGACCAACTTCGCGACCGGGTGGCCGTGCCGGGTGATGGTGACGGTCTCGCCTGCTTCCACCCGTGCCAAGAGGGCGGGCAGATGGGTCTTCGCTTCATAGGCGCCCACGGTTGCTGCGGTCATGGTTTCAGACTAGTCGTAGACCAGTCTGAACCAACCGAAACGAGAACGGCTCTCCCCGGGGTCGGGAAGGACCGTTCTTGTTGGATCAGGCGGTCTTGCTGTCCTGCATCTTCTTCCGCAGGAACTCGAAGCCGATCACGACCACGGTCACCGCGAGCAGGCCGTACGTGATGAGGTCGATGTAGTGGCCCAGGCCCGGGAACTGCTTGCCGAGGAAGTAGCCGATCAGCGAGATCGAGGCGACCCAGCCGGCCGCGCCGATGAAGCTCCATACGAAGAACCCGCGGCGGTCCATCTTGGTGATGCCCGCTACGACGGTGATGTACGTACGCACCAGCGGCACGAACCGGCCGATGACCAGCGCGGAGTGACCGTGCTTCTCGAAGAACGCCTGGGTGTCGTCGAGGTACTCGCGCTTCATGATCTTGCCGGTGTGGTTGTAGAACGACGGCCCGAGTTTTCGGCCGATCTCGTACCCGAGCACGTTCCCGGCGAAGGCGGACGCGGTGTAGATCACCAGCAGTCCGACCAGTTCGACCCAACGGTGTCCGCCGAGGAAGTGGATCTTGTCCACCCCGATGAACAGACCCATCGCGAACAGCAAGGTGTCGCCCGGCAGGAACGGGAAGAAGAGCCCGCACTCGACGACCAGCAGGATGATGCCGAGCCAGAAGAGGTCTCCGCCGAACTTCGTCAGCAGGAAGTCAGGGGAGATCCAACTCGTGATCGAGAGGCTGGGCAGCTGAATCAGGAGATCGTGCACGCGGTCACTGTACGGGGAAGGGTCTACCGTTCGTGCGGTGAACGACGGCAACGAGGAGCGCGCGCCGGGCCGCGCCGCGGGCGCGGCGGGCTCCCTCTCTCGGCGCGATGCCGACGCGAGCGTCGACATCGACCTCGCTCGGTCGCCCTACGACCCGATGCCCTACGGGCAGGCCGAGGTCGGACTCGGCCCGTGGGAGGGCGACTGGCCGACCGGCCCCGAGTACGACCCTGAGCTGCTGAGCAACGGCGACCGCCGCAACGTCGTCGACCGTTATCGCTACTGGACGATGGAGGCGATCGTCGCCGACCTCGACAGTCGCCGGCACACGTTCCACGTGGCGATCGAGAACTGGCAGCACGACTTCAACATCGGCACCATCGTCCGGACCGCGAACGCATTTCTTGCGGCCGAGGTGCACATCGTCGGCAACAAACGCTGGAACCGCCGCGGGGCGATGGTGACCGACCGCTACCAGCACCTCAAGCACCATGACACCGTCCCCGAACTCGCGGCGTACCTCCACGAGCAGGGGGTCCAGTTGCTCGGCATCGACAACCTGCCCGGCAGCCTGCACCTGGAGTCGATGGAGATCCCCGAGAAGGTCTGCTTCCTCTTCGGTCAGGAGGGTCCCGGCCTGTCGGAGCAGGCGCGGGAGGCGTGTGACGGCACGTTCTCGATCGCGCAGTTCGGATCCACCCGGTCGATCAACGCGTCGGCTGCGGCAGCGATCGCGATGCACAGCTGGATCAGGACGTACGCCGACCTCTCGTCCACGGACGCCTGGCGCGGGTAGAGTCACCCGCGGTCCGGGAGGCCTCGTACGAGCCTCCACCCGCCGGTGCGTCGCTGACGCACCCAGGTATTCAGTCCAGGAGCTCCTCGCATGCCCATCGCAACCCCCGAGAAGTACGCCGAGATGCTGGCCACCGCGAAGGCCAAGGGCTTTGCGTTCCCGGCGATCAACGTCTCCTCCTCGCAGACCCTGAACGCTGCGCTGGCGGGCTTCCAGGCAGCCGGGTCCGACGGCATCATCCAGATCTCCACCGGGGGCGCCGAGTATCTGTCTGGTCCGACAATCAAGGACATGGTCACCGGCTCGCTCGCGTTCGCCGCGTACGCCGCCGAGGTCGCGAAGAGCTACTCGGTCAACATCGCGCTGCACACCGACCACTGCCCCAAGGACAAGCTCGACGGCTTCGTACGTCCGCTGCTCGCTGCCTCGGCCGAGCGGGTGTCGCAGGGCGGTCTGCCGTACTTCCAGTCGCACATGTGGGACGGCTCGGCCGTGCCGCTGGACGAGAACCTGCGGATCGCCGAGGACCTGCTCACGAAGTCGAAGGCCGCGAACGTGGTCCTCGAGATCGAGGTCGGCGTCGTCGGTGGCGAGGAGGACGGCATCGTCGGAGCCATCGACGAGAAGCTCTACACGACCCCTGAGGACGCGCTCGCGACTGTCGAGGCGCTCGGCCTCGAGGGCTACCTGACCGCCCTCACCTTCGGCAACGTGCACGGCGTCTACAAGCCGGGCAACGTCAAGCTCCGCCCGGAGATCCTCAAGGACGCTCAGGCTGCGATCGTCGCCAAGTACGGCTCGGCCGCTGGGGACAAGCCGCTCTCGCTGGTCTTCCACGGCGGCTCCGGCTCGACCCCCGAGGAGATCGCCGCCGCAGTCTCGTACGGGGTGGTGAAGATGAACATCGACACCGACACCCAGTACGCCTTCACGCGTCCGGTCGCCGCGCACATGTTCAACAACTACGACGGCGTCCTGAAGGTCGACGGCGAGGTCGGCGACAAGAAGGCCTACGACCCGCGCGCGTACGGCAAGGCGGCCGAGGCGGGCATGGCAGCTCGCGTCGTCGAGGGAGCCCAGAACTTGCTCAGCGCCGGTCAGACCATCGGCTGAATCCAGCCTGACCCGAAGAGCCCTGCCACTCCGGCAGGGCTCTTCGTGCGTCAGATGCCGTACGTCATTGCGTGGTGACCTGCTGGGCGATGACGGTTCCGGACACGTGATCGGACGGGTTCTGCTGGGTGGCCGTTCCGGTGTCGGTGCAGGAGACCTGCCAGGTGGCGGTGGTTGCCACGGTCACGACGGTCACCATCGTTCCCGAGCCGGGCACGGACAACGCCGCCGCGGGTACGCCGAAGGCCCCGTACTGCGTACTGCCGAACTGGTCGAACAGCGTGCAGTTCAGGGCTGCTGCCGTGCTCGAGCCCTGGACCGACGCCGTGACCACGTACGAGCCTGGCGCGGTCGTGGTGGTCGTGGCGATCACGCCGGCGTTGCCGCGGGGAATGTCCACGGCGTTCACCTGTTCCGAGACCTTTGGAGCCGGCGCGTCCACGTAGTAGCCGGTGACATCGATGAGGACGTTGGTTGCGGTCGACGCCTTGATCGCGACCTTCGCCCCGGACCCCATGAGGACCGTCGCACCATTCGCCACGGTCACTCCTGCGCCACTGAAGTTGACGGTCGAGTTGCCGGGCCAGGGCGTACCGCCCGGATAGGCGGCCACGTACCCTCCGCCGGTCGTGCCGGTCACGGTCACGTTGACGGTGACAGCCGAGGCTCCGGTCGGGACACCGCAGCCGGACGCACCGCCCTGGCCGGTGCCGTCGCTCATCGAGAACATCTTGATGCCGGAGAACACCCCGCCCGCTGTCCTGGTGTCGGCCACGCGGCAGGGGTTGATGCCCACCCACCCCTTCGGGGTGGTGCGGGGCGTACTCAACGCGTCTGCGCTGACGGCGGTGGCGGCGAGGGCGACAGCGGCGACCAGAACGACGACAGCTCGGCGCGGGGCGGTGGCAGGTTCCATGCTCGCATTGTGGGTACGGCGGAGGCCGTTGTCATCCACCTGGGTGTCCGATCCGGGGGGTTACTTGGGCGTCCAACGAGGTCTACGTTGAGGAACGGTGCGCCACCGCGCACAGCCACACCCACACTCGGAGGGAATCTCGATGCGTAGACATGTCACAACGTGCTCGCTGCTCGCAGCAACAACTCTTGGACTCGGTTTCATGGCCGCCACACCCAGCCAGGCCGCTCCCGGTCCACACCAGCTCCCCGGCTCCTCGCCGGGCTGGTTGGCCCATGCCCACCGGGTTGGCACCCCCGCCGCCAACGCTGCTGTGAACGCCCGGGTCTACCTCGCGCCGAACGGCGGCTTCTCGGCGCTCCAGTCCTTCGCCCAGTCGGTCTCCACACCGGGATCGGCGAACTACGGGCGGTATCTGACGCCGGCGCAGTACCACGCGCAGTTCGACGCGTCGCCCGCCACGATCGCTGCGGTCAAGCAGTGGCTGACGAGCGCCGGGTTCAAGGTCACCGGGACTGAGGCCCAAGCTCGCTACGTCGAGATCTCCGGCACCGTCGCCGCCGCGCAGCAGGCCTTCGGCGCCAGCATCGGGACCTTCACCCACGACGACATCACCGTCCAGGCCCCGACCGGCCCCCTCAGTGTTCCCGGCGGGCTCGCGTCCGCGGTGCTCTCCATCAGCGGAGTCGACACCACGCCCGAGGTGAACGCTCCGGCAACCACGAAGCCGTCACCTCCTCCGGCCGGCTTCCGCAACGGGAAGCCGTGCTCGGCGGCGTACGGCGACAGTTCGTCGGCGACTGGCCCCGACGGCACCGCCCTCCCGAAGTACAACGGCACCACACTTCCGTTCGCGGTCTGTGGTTACACCGGGAAGCAGTTGCGTACGGCGTACGAGGCCGGTGTCCACGGGCTCACCGGCCGAGGTGTCACAGTCGCGATCGTGGACGCGTACGCCTCCCCGACGATCCTCGCTGATGCGAATCAATATGCGATCTCGACGGGCGACAAGGCGTTCAGGCGAGGTCAGTTCAGCCAGAACCTGCCAGCCAGCTACACCCACGTGGGCAGCGGCAAGCACGGGTGCACCGCGAACGGTTGGTACGGAGAGGAAACCCTCGACGTCGAGGCGGCACACGCGATGGCACCTGATGCGAACGTCCGCTACTACGGAGGCAAGAGTTGCAGTGACCCCGACCTGTTGGCCGCCCTCGCGCGGGTCAACGACGAGGGCATCGCGACGATCGTCTCGAACTCGTGGGGCGGCGTCGGTGACGTCGTGAAGCCGAGCCTGTTCCAGGCGTACGAGGCGACGTTCCTCCAAGCCGCCGCCGAAGGCATCAGTTACACGTTCTCCTCCGGCGACAGCGGCGACGAGTCCACCAACCTCGGTACGCCGCAGACCGACTATCCGGCGTCCGACCCGTACGTCACCGCTGTCGGTGGCACCTCGACCCAGATCACCTCGGCGGGCATCACCGGTGAGACCGGTTGGCAGACATCGAAGTACTCACTCGTGAACGGGGCGTGGAGCCTGGTCGCGCCGTTCCAGTACGGCGGTGGCGGCGGCTACTCGTCCAACATCCCTGAGCCGGCCTATCAGACGGCCGCCGGCATCGTGAGCCCGAACGGCGGCCGCGCTGTCCCGGACATCTCGATGGATGCCGACCCGACGACGGGCATGCTCGTCGGTCAGACGCAGGCGTTCCCGGACGGGGGCTACTACGACACCTACCGGATCGGTGGCACCAGCTTGGCGTCGCCGTTGTTTGCCGGCATGACGGCTCTGAAGATTCAGTCGTCCGGACACGGGCTCGGTCTGCTCAACAACCTGATCTACACCGATCACTCCGGCTTCACCGACGTGACCGGTGCTGGAATGGACGCGGGCAACATCCGGGTCGACTACGCGAACGGGCTGGATCCGTCGGGTGGCTACCTCTACTCGATCCGCACCTTCAACGGCGCCACGACCTCACTCAAGGTCGGGGCCGGTTGGGACTCCGAGACGGGCTGGGGTAGTCCCCGCTCGGGTTGGGTCCAATAAGTCGAACAACGCGAAGGGGCTCCGCCGACAAGCGGAGCCCCTTCTGCAATGCGTACGACTCAGGCGGTCGGAGTCGGCAGCTTCCGGTAGAACAGGACCGCAGCGAGGCCGAGCACGAGGATCGCCGGCGGCAACAACAATGACTGGGCCATCGAGTCGCTGAAGTGCTGGTGGAACGCCTCGAGTTGGGCCGGGGTCGGCTTCAATTGCTGGAGTTTGCTCAGATCCTGGTCGAGACCGTGGGCTGCGAGCCGAGAGTCCATGAGCACTGCGATCGCCGCCGAGCCGAGGACGGCTCCGATCTGACGGGCCGCGTTGTAGACGCCCGCGCCCGCACCGGCGAGCGACATCGGCAGACCTCGGGTCGCCGTCGCCGTCAGCGGCGCCCAGACACCGGCCGAGCCGGCGCCCATGATCGCCATCGGGATCGCGAGGATGAAGAGGCTGCGGTGCGGGTTCATCAGCAGTGACAGGCTGACGAAGCCGAGGATCACGCCCGCGAAGCCGGTGCCGACGATCAGGCTCGGATGGATGCGGTCGGTCAACTGGCCGACCTTCGGCGCGAGCACGATCGACATGATCGCGAGCGGGAGCATCATCATCGCCGCGTGGGTCGGGCTGAGGCCGCGTACGACCTGCGCCCAGATCATCAGCGGGAAGCCCATCGCGGTGAACGAGAAGCTGATCGCCATGATGCCGACATTGGAGAGGCTGAAGTTCCGCTCGCGGAAGAGCGAGAGCGGCACCAGCGGCTCGGCTGCACCACGCGCCTGCCACAGCACGAACACCGCACCGAAGAGAAGGCCGCCGATGATGAAGAGCGGCACCGAGATGAAGCCGGTGACCTTGCCCCAGTGATAGTCGTGGCCCTCCTGGATGCCGAACACGATGCCGAACATCGCGATACCGCTGAGGACGACGCCCAACCAGTCGAAGTGATGGCTGCGGTTGTCCAACTTCGGCAGCAGGCGTACGGCCATCGCCAGAGCGATGACGCCGACCGGGATGTTGACGTAGAAGATCCACTGCCAGCCCTGCCAGTCGACCAGGATGCCGCCGAGCAGCGGGCCGACGACCAGGGCGACACCCGCGGTCGCGCCCCACAGTGCGGTCGCCTTGCCCCGCCGTTCGGCCGGGAAGATGCGGGTGATGATCGCCATCGTCTGCGGGGTGATCATCGAGGCACCGAGGCCCTGCACCACCCGAGCGACGATCAGCGCGCCGACGGTCGTGGTCAGACCGCACCACAGCGACGCGGCCGTGAAGACCGTCAGACCGATGATGTAGAGGTTCTTCGGGCCGTACCGGTCACCGAGTCGACCGGTGATCAGCACGGGGACTGCGTACGCCAGCAGGTAGGCGCTGGTCACCCAGACCACGGACGTGACGCTCGCGTTGAGGTCCTTGATGATCGCGGGCGTTGCCACCGCGGTGATGGTCGTGTCGACCATGATCATGAAGAAGCCGACGACGAGCGCGAACAGCGCTGGCCACGGGTCCTTCTCGGTGGAGGGGGCCTGAGCCGCGGTCGTCTGGGTCACAAGAGGAGTCAACACCCAACCGCCGACAGTTAGTCCACCCCGTGCACACTCACTAATCTGGGCGGGTGAGCGACACGACCCCCGAGCTGCCCGAGCTGGATCTCAACGAGCAGATGCTGGTGCGCCGAGCGAAGCGGCAGCGCCTCCTCGACGCGGGTCGCGAGGCGTACCCGGCCGGCGTGAAGCGCACACACACCCTTGAGCAGATCCGCGAGGCGTACGCCCACCTCGAGGCCGGCGAGGAGACGCAGGACGTGGTCGGCATCGCCGGTCGGGTGATCTTCGTACGCAACACCGGCAAGCTCTGCTTCGCCACCATCCAGGAGGGCATCGGTATCCGCCTGCAGGTGATGCTGTCGCTGGCCGAGGTCGGCGAGGAGTCGCTCGAGGACTGGAAGGCATCGGTCGACCTCGGTGACCACGTGTTCGTCACCGGACGGGTGATCCAGTCGCGTCGCGGTGAGCTGTCGATCATGGCGACGTCGTGGGAGATGGCGTCGAAGGCACTGCGGCCGCTGCCGGTGTTCCACAAGGAGACCTCCGAGGAGTTCCGCGTCCGTCAGCGGTACGCCGACCTCATCGTCCGCCAGGAGGCACGCGACATCGTTCGTATGAGGTCGTTGATCACTCGCACTGTCCGGCACACGCTCGAGGACGCGGGCTATCTCGAGATCGAGACGCCGGTGCTGCAGCTCATCCACGGCGGTGCGCATGCGCGCCCGTTCAAGACCCATCTCAACGCGTTCGACCAGCCGATGACGCTGCGGATCGCGCTCGAGCTCAACCTCAAGAAGGCCGTCGTCGGCGGTGTCGACAAGGTCTTCGAGATCGGCCGGATCTTCCGCAACGAGGGCGTCGACTCCACCCACAGCCCCGAGTTCACGATGCTCGAGGCGTACGAGTCCTACGGCGACCAGTTCTCCATGGCGGAGATCATGCGGACCCTCTACCTCAACGCCGCCGACGCGATCGGCTCCCGGCAGATCGAGGTCCCGACGGGTGCGACCGACGAGGCCGGCGAGCCGGAGACGATCACGATTGATCTCGACGGTGACTGGCGTTGGCTCCCGGTGTACGAGGGCGTGTCCGAAGCCGTTGGCGTGACGGTCACTCCCGACACCTCGCTGGAGGACCTGGTCGCTCTCGCGGCCAAGCACGAGGTCGAGATCGACCCCAAGTGGTCGGCCGGCAAGGTCGTCATGGAGCTCTGCGGCGAGCTCGTCGAGCCGTACCTGATCCAGCCGACGTTCCTCTGCGACTTCCCTGCCATCGCGCAGCCGCTGGCGCGCCTCAACTCCGAGGACCCGCGCAAGGTGCTCGCCTGGGACCTGATCATCGGCGGCGTCGAGCGGGGTACGGCCTTCACCGAACTCGTCGACCCGGTCGTCCAGCGCGAGGTCCTGACCCAGCAGTCGCTGCTCGCAGCCGGCGGCGACCCGGAGGCCATGCAACTCGACGAGGACTTCCTGCGTGCACTGGAGTACGGAGCGCCGCCGATGGGCGGCCTCGGACTCGGCCTCGACCGGATGGTCATGCTCTTCACCGGAGCCGGCATCCGGGAGACGATCCTCTTCCCGCTGCTCAAGCCGGAGGCCTGATCTGCGCGCAAGCGTGTGACAACGTCCGGGCGGTCGGGGTAGTCTCCTGTCGCAAGAGCCCCGGTCTTGCCGGGGCTTTCGGCATTTCAAACAGGGTTGTTTCAACAGCAGGACCGCGTCGAGCAGCTGGCATGTGAAGAACTACCGCCAGAGGGACTCCGCCTAACGTGGAGTCGGCTCCGCCGACTGGAGGTAGAACATGCCAGCAATCGCGATCATCGGCGCCCAGTGGGGCGACGAAGGCAAGGGCAAGGCGACCGACCTGCTCGGTGAGCACACCGACTACGTCGTGAAGTTCAACGGCGGCAACAACGCCGGGCACACCGTGGTCATCAAGCAGGCCGACGGCACCAGCGAGAAGTACGCGCTGCACCTGCTGCCGAGCGGCATCCTGACGCCGGGCGTCGTCCCGGTGATCGGCAACGGGGTCGTCGTCGACCTCGGTGTGCTGTTCCACGAGATCGACGGGCTGGAGGCGCGCGGCGTCGACACGAGCCTCCTCAAGCTGAGCTCCAACGCCCACGTCATCCCCGACTACAACCGCAACCTCGACAAGGTGCACGAGCGGTTCCTCGGGTCCCGCAAGATCGGCACCACCGGCCGCGGCATCGGCCCGACGTACGCCGACAAGATGAACCGGATCGGGATCCGCGTCCAGGACCTCTTCGACGAGAAGATCCTGCGCGCCAAGGTCGAGGCCGCTCTGGAGTTCAAGAACCAGATCCTCACCAAGATCTACAACCGTCGCGGCTTCACCGTCGATGCGATCGTCGCGGACCTGACGCAGTACAACGAGCGCCTCGCGCCGTACGTCTGCGACACCTCACTGCTGCTGCACGAGGCGCTCAACGACGACAAGATGGTGCTGCTCGAGGCCGGCCAGGCGACCCTGCTCGACATCGACCACGGCACGTACCCGTTCGTGACCTCGTCCAGCGCGACCGCGGGCGGCGCCTGCACCGGGTCCGGGATTCCGCCGAGGCGCCTCACCACCATCGTCGGCATCGTCAAGGCGTACACGACTCGCGTTGGCGAGGGTCCGTTCCCGACCGAACTCTTCGACACGGCTCAGGACCCGGGTCCCGGCGAGTTCCTGCGCCAGACGGGCTTCGAGTTCGGCACCACCACCGGGCGCCCGCGTCGCTGCGGTTGGTACGACGCGGTGATCAGCCGGTACGCCGCGCGGATCAACGGGGTCACGGACTTCGTGCTCACCAAGCTCGACGTGCTCACCGGCCTGGAGCAGATCCCGGTCTGCGTGGCCTACGACGTCAACGGTGTACGCCACGACGAGATGCCGTCGAGCCAGACCGACTTCCACCACGCGAAGCCGATCTACGAATACCTCCCCGGCTGGACCGAGGACATCTCCGGCTGCCGCACCCTGAGCGATCTGCCGAAGAACGCCCAGGACTACATCGCGTACCTCGAGTCGATCTCGGGTGCGCGGATCTCGGTCGTCGGGGTCGGCCCGGCCCGCGACGAGACGGTGGTCATCCACTCACTCGTCGGATCTGGCTGATTGGCTACACGGATCTGGTCGCTCCGGTGACCCAATTCGTGCAGCGAGTCGTGGCAGAGTGAACCTGTGAGGCGTGCAGCTGCCATTGGTCTGATCCCCGTTGCGTTCCTGTTCGGATGGGCCGCCGCAAGCATTCCTGGAGTGCCGGACACCGCGCACTTCTGGAATGGCAACTGGTCCTGGCCGTACCTGCTCGCCGGTGGACTCGGGTGTGTGCTCGCTCGGCGCTGGTGGACGCGCCTCCTGCTTGCGCCGACCGCGATGGCATCGATGGTCCTCGGGTTCTACAACGTCTTCCGGCTGCTGTCGGCGACTGCCGATCAGTTGGGGCTGCCCCGGTCCGCCTCCCATAGCGAGGTGCTGCGGGCCGCGATCGACAACTACCTCCGGCTGAACGTCCTGCGTCCTGACGGCTGGATCACTATCAGTGTGGTCGTGGGCGTCGGGATGGCGACGTCGTATTCGTTGCTGGAGCGCCGCGGCCGCGGTCGTCTCCTGCTGGTCGGTGTGGCCGTGCTCGGGTTCATCGAACCGATGTGGCACTTTGCGGTCCCACGGAGCGGCCCGCTCACCGGCTACACCCTCGACCGCTCTGCTGCTGTGGGGGTCCTTGTCCAAATGGCTGTGGCCGCGTTGGTGTTGTTCGCCGGGATGAGGGGCAGACGCAGCACGTCGCGGTCTGACACCATGCGCGCATGAGCGTCACCGCCCGCGAGTTCAACCAGATCACCGCCGCGAACACCTCCGGCCGTCGGCCGATCGTGCTCGTGCACGGACTGTGGTGTCTCGCATCGAGTTGGCGCAACTGGCAGGCGTTCCTCGAGGACCGCGGGTACGCCGTGGTGGCGGTCGACTGGCCGGGTGACCCGGTCACGGTCGAGTCGGCTCGTGAGGGCGGCGGGAGCCTGGCCGGGATCTCGGCCGCGACGGTCGCCGTGCACGTACGCGAGGTCGTCGCGCTCCTGGAGCGCAAGCCGATCCTGATCGGCCACTCGATGGGTGGCCTCGTGGTCGAGATCGTCGCGGGCGCCGGTGTTGCGGCAGCCACGATCGCCATCGGCCCGGCCCAGATGAAGGGCGTCTGGACGCTGCCAGCGAGCGTCCTGAAGGCCCTGCTGCCGATCCTCGGCGACCCGCGCAACATCAACCGGACGGTGATGCTGAGCGAGGACCAGCACAAGTACATCTTCGCGACCACGCTCGATGAGGCCGAGGCTCGCGAGCTTTATCAGGAGTGCGTACCGGCGCCGGCGAAGCCTCTCTTCGAGGTCGGCACGGCCAACCTGACCCCGCGTTCGGTGACCGCGGTCGACACCCGGCAGCCCGACCGCGGCCCGTTGTTGATGGTCGCGGGCGAGAACGACACCGTGACCCCGTACGCGATCGTGGAGGCCGCGTACAAGCGCCAGAAGAAGAACCCGCACCCGACCGAACTCGTCGAGATCCTCGGTGCCGGGCACTCCTTCGTGGTCGACCACAACTGGGCGGACCTGGCCGAGCGGTCCATCGAGTTCCTCGCGAAGCACGGTCTCTGAGAGGCTTGACCCCCGTGAAGACTGTGGGTTTGAAGACTCTGGTGATCGGTACCGGCGGCCGCGAGCACGCACTGGCTCTCAAGTTGGCTTCCGACGAAGGCGCGGAGGTGCACGCCGCGCCGGGCAACCCGGGGATCAAGGCCGTTGCGACACTTCACGACGTCGACCCGATGGATGGCGCCGCTGTCGCCGCGCTGGCCCGGCAGCTCGGCGCCGATCTGGTCGTGATCGGGCCCGAGGCTCCGCTGGTGGCGGGCGTCGCCGATGCCGTACGCGCGGCCGGCATCGCAGTCTTCGGACCGTCGAAGGCCGGGGCGCAGCTCGAGGGTTCGAAGGTGTTCTCCAAGGAGGTCATGGCCGCTGCGGGCGTGCCGACTGCCGGCTCGCGCGTCGCCACCACGCCGGAGGAAGCCGCCGCCGCCCTCGACGAGTTCGGGGCTCCGTACGTGGTGAAGGACGACGCATTGGCCGCCGGCAAGGGCGTCGTGGTCACCCGTGATCGCGACGAGGCGCTCGCCCACGCTGCGTCCTGCGGGCGGGTTGTCATCGAGGAATTCCTCGACGGCCCCGAGGTCTCGCTGTTCGCGATCTGCGACGGCGAGCGTGCGTACGCACTCCAACCGGCACAGGACTTCAAGCGCATCTTCGACGGCGGCCGTGGCCCGAACACCGGCGGCATGGGTTCGTACACGCCGCTCAGCTGGGCGCAGCCCGACCTTGCCGAGGTCGTGCTGGCGCAGGTCGTACGCCCCACCCTCGCCGAGATGAACAAGCGCGGGACCCCGTTCGTCGGGTGCCTCTACGTCGGCCTTGCGCTGACCGCCAAGGGCCCGCGGGTCATCGAGTTCAACTGCCGCTTCGGCGACCCGGACATCCAGCCGGTGCTCGCTGTCCTCGAGTCCTCTCTGGGGGAGTTGCTGCTAGCAGCTGCCGAGGGACGTCTCGAGACCGTCGCGGCGCCGATGTTCAGCGCTGATGCGGCCGTGACCGTCGTGCTGGCCTCGGAGGGCTACCCGGAGTCGTCCTCCAAGGGTGACGTGATCAGGGGCGTCGGCAACGCCAACGGGGTCAACGACGTCGACGTCATCCACGCGGGTACCGCGATCATCGCTGCCCCCGAGGAGAACGACCCGGACCACAAGCACTTGGTGACGGCAGGCGGTCGCGTACTCGCCGTCCGGGCTCGCGGCTACGACGTCGAGGACGCGCGGACCCGTGCGTACGCGGCCGCTGACCTGATCTCGTTCCGCGGCATGCAGCGCCGTAGCGACATCGCGGCCGAGCCGCTGGGTGTCGTCGAAGGTGCGTCAGTCCTCTAGTGGAATGCCGGCGCGTGCCCGTGCTGGAAGATCAGGTTGGTCTCCGTCAGGGCCACGTCCGGGTTGGCTGACAGATGCTCGATCACGAAGTCGTTGAGGGCTTCGGTGTCCGGCACTGCGACGTGGATGAAGAAGTCGTGGGCCCCGCCGAGCAGATAGACGTTGAGTACGCCGGGCAGCTTCGCGAAACCGCGGAGGTACGCCGACAGTTTCGCGCGCGCGTGCCCCTGCATCCGGACGCAGATCATCGCCTGGAGTGAGCGCCCGACGCGGGCCGGATCGATGTCCGCGTGGAAGCCGCGGATGACCCCGTTGTCCTGAAGCGCCCGCAGCCGCGCGTGGGCGGTCGAGGGCGCGACACCGGCGGCATCGGCGAGGGCGTTGTTGGGCGTACGCGCGTGTTCGGCCAACTGGCGGAGCAGTCGGATGTCGATCTCATCGAGATCGAGCCGAAGATCCTTCGGCTGGTCGCCGACTGCGAATCCTTGGACCGAAGAAACAGTGACCATGAGGTCATTCTACAAAATGATCGCTGACCATCTGGCCAATGTGACGAAGAACATCAACCATGAGGGCATGAGGATCGGTGTGCCCAAGGAACTGAAGAACCACGAGTATCGCGTCGCGATCACGCCGGCCGGTGTCCATGCGCTGGTGTCTCGAGGTCACACGGTCACGGTCCAGGCCGGAGCCGGGATCGGGTCGAGCATCTCCGACGACGACTTCCGTGCCGCCGGTGCGCAGATCGAGCCGGATCCGGACAAGGTCTGGGCAGAGGCCGAGCTCGTCCTCAAGGTCAAGGAACCGATCGCCGAGGAGTACTCCCGCCTCCGCCCCGGCCTCGTCCTCTTCACCTACCTGCACCTCGCGGCTGATGAGCACCTCACGAAGGAGTTGCTCGCCAACCAGGTGACCGCGCTGGCGTACGAGACCGTGGAGCTGGCCGACCGTTCGCTGCCCTTGCTGGCGCCGATGTCCGAGGTCGCGGGCCGGTTGGCACCTCAGGTGGGCGCAGCGACTCTGCAACGCGCCAACGGCGGGCGCGGCGTACTCCTTGGAGGCGTGCCCGGCGTGAAGCAGGGCAAGGTCGTCATCCTCGGCGCCGGCGTATCCGGTCTCAACGCGGCCAGGATCGCAACCGGCATGGGCGCCGACGTCGCCGTCCTGGATGTCTCGGTCCCCGCACTGCACCGCGCCGAACAGATCTTCGGCAGCCGGATCCAGACGATCGCGTCCAGCCCGTACGCCATCGAGGAGCAGTGTCTGAGCGCCGATCTGGTCATCGGTGCCGTCCTGGTGGCGGGGGCGAAGGCCCCGCGACTGGTGAGCAACGACCTCGTCCGACGGATGCTGCCCGGCAGCGTGCTGGTCGACATCGCCATCGATCAGGGTGGTTGCTTCGAGGACTCGCGCCCGACCACCCACGCCGACCCCACGTTCCGGGTCCACGACAGTGTCTTCTACTGCGTGACGAACATGCCGGGGGCCGTGCCGAACACCAGTACGTACGCCCTCACGAATGTGACGTTGCCGTATGTGACGGCGATCGCCGACCGCGGCTGGGAAGCGGCACTGCGGAACGATTCGGCGCTGGCCCGCGGCCTCAACACGCACGCCGGACTGCTGACGAATCTGCCCGTCGGCACTGCCCTCGGATTGGACTCCACCGACCCGGAGTCCGTCCTCGGTTAACACCGTCGCCCCGGGCGGTTGCTAACGACCTTTTCAGGTAAAGGTTATGTATCCACTTGTCAGGGGTGCTCGCCTCAGCGGCCGCACAGGAGTACGTTCCCGGTCAGGGAACTGCGCGCCGTGACGCAGTTCACAACTTTGGAGGATTCTCATGTCTCGCATCTCCCGGAGCGGCGCGGTCTTCGCAGCCGTCGGAGCGACCGCGGCCCTGGCGCTGACCGCCTGCGGCACCACCAACTCGAGCACCGGTGGAGGCGCATGCAGCGTCAAGATCGGCTATCTGGGTGCCCTGACCGGCGACGCGGGTGCTCTTGGTCAGAACATGCTCGGCGGGATCAACACCGCGCTCGCGAAGTACAACGCCGCACACTCCGACTGCAAGGTCAGCGTGATGTCTGAGGACTCGCAGGGTGACGCAGCGCAGGCGACTCCGTTGGCAAAGACCCTGATCGATGACGCCAACGTCATCGGTGTTGTCGGTCCCGGCTTCTCCAAGGAGTCGGCGGCAACCGGAGGTTCCTTCTCACAGGCGGGGCTTGCGACTGTGTCGCCGTCGGCCACCAACGTGAAGCTGACCACGAACGGCTGGAAGACCTTCCACCGCGTACTCGCCAACGATGACGCTCAGGGACCGGCTGCGGCGAAGTACCTCACCGCTGCCGGCGCCAAGAAGGTTTTCGTCATCGATGACTCGGAGGACTACGGCACCGGCTTGGCCACTGCGGTCAAGAAGGCCCTCGGTTCGTCCGTGGCTGGCACCGACAGCATCCAGCAGAAGCAGACCGACTTCGCAGCCACGGTGACGAAGGTGAAGAGTTCGGGTGCGGACGCGGTCTTCGTCGGCGGCTACTACCAGGAGGCCGGACTCATCGCCAAGCAGCTGCGTCAGGCCGGCTGGACCGGCAAGTTCGAGTCCGGTGACGGCTCCGAGGACCCGAAGTTCATCGACGTCGCGGGCAAGGCTGCGGCAGAGGGCGCCATCTTGACTGCGGCTGCGGCACCCGCGACGGCCGACTTCACGGCCGCCTACAAGGCTGCGAACGGTGGCAAGGAGCCGGGCCTCTACTCCGCTGAGGCCTACGACGCCACGAACGTGTTCCTGGATGCGATCGCCGCCGGCAAGACCACCCGCGCCGACGTTCTCGCCTTCGTGAACAGCTACGACAAGCCGGGCGTGACGAAGCAGATCAAGTTCACCTCGACCGGCGAGGTCACCACGCAGACGATCTACGCGTACGTCGTCAAGGGTGGCGTGATCCAGCCCGGCAAGCCGATCGAGTAAAAGAACCACCACAAGACCGCGGCCGGGAAGGCAATCACCTTCCCGGCCGCGGCCACATGACGGAGAGCCTGCGTGCATACCCTCATCCATTCCTTCTTCGAACTGACGATCACCGGCCTGGTGCTCGGCTCGGTCTACGCCCTGGTCGCCCTGGGCTACACACTCGTGTACGGCGTGCTGCAACTGATCAACTTCGCTCACTCCGAAGTCTTCATGTTCGGCACCTTTGCCTTCGCCTGGGTACTGGTCGCGTTCGGCGCGAGTCCGCAGACCGGGGCATGGGCCCTGATCGGGATGGTGATCGTCGGCGCCTTGGCGGCCGCCGCGATGTCCGCGGGAGTCGCCCTCGTACTGGAGCGCGTCGCGTACCGCCCCTTGATCAAGAACAAGGCGCCGAAACTCGTGGCCCTCATTTCAGCCATCGGCGCATCGTTCGCGCTGTCGGAGTTGATGGGTTTGCGCGACAAGATCGCCAACGCTGTCGGCCTGGGTGACGCGCTCGCCCCGTATGTCGCCAATGCCCGCGACATCTACGCGCTACAACTACCGAACCCGAGACCACTCTTCACGATCGGTGACTATCAGGTCACGAACATCGACCTGTTGATCCTCGCCGCCGCCTTGGTGATGATGCTCGCGCTTGACGTGTTCGTGAGGCGTACGCGAATCGGGCGCAGCATGCGCGCGGTGGCCCAGGACCCGGAGACCGCGGCGCTCATGGGAGTCAACTCCACTCGGGTCATCCAGTGGACATTCGTCATCGGCGGCATCATGGCCGGTGTCGCTGCAACGCTCTACATGGTCAAGTACGGAGTCACCCGGCAGAACTCGGGCTTCCTGCTCGGCGTCAAGGCGTTCACCGCCGCGGTCATGGGGGGCATTGGCAACCTGCGGGGAGCACTTCTCGGCGGCCTGATCCTCGGAGTGGCGGAGAACTGGGGATCGGCCCTCATCGGCAGCCAGTGGAAGGACGTCGTCGCGTTCGTCCTTCTCATCGTGATCTTGCTGTTCCGGCCGTCCGGACTGCTCGGTGAGTCGCTCGGGAAGGCACGCGCATGAAGATCGCACTGCCGACCCGTCGCCCGGGCCGTCCGCTTCCGAAGAGCGCCAGGACTCCGATCATCGCGCTCGCGGTGCTCCTCGCGTACGCGCTGCCGTTGTTGAATATTCCGTTCATCACCACCCCTGACAGCGATTTCGGCGGCGTCCTCTTCACCTGCGCTTCCTACGCGTTGGTGGCGCTCGGGCTCAACATCGTGATCGGGTACGCCGGGCTGCTGGACCTCGGCTACGTCGGCTTCTACGCCTGCGGGGCGTACACGACCGGCGTGCTCACGGCGAACCACTGGCACTGGCCGTTCTTCCTCGCACTACCGGTCGCGATCGCGGTGACGATGCTGTCCGGAGTGATCCTCGGTGCTCCGACGCTGCGCGTACGCGGCGACTATCTGGCGATCGTCACGCTGGGGTTCGGCGAGATCATCCGACTGGTCATCACCAACACACAGTGGCTTGGTGGCTCGGCCGGTATCAAGAACATCCCGGCGCCACCGAGCATCCCGGCGAACCACGGCGACACGTTGAGCAACGGCCTGTTCCAGATTCCACACCTCGCCTGGGTCAACGGCCAGCCGCTGATCGATACCGGCAAGCAGACCAGGGTGCTGACGTTCGGAGTACTGGACGCGATCCCGTTCTACTGGCTCGTGCTGACTGCTCTGATCGTCGTCCTGATCGCCGACATCCTGATCAAGAACAGCCGGGTCGGCCGGGCGTGGGAGGCAACCCGGGAGGACGAGGACGCCGCGGAACTGATGGGCGTCCCGACCTTCAAGTTCAAGTTGCTCGCGTTCTCCATGGGCGCGGCCATCGGCGGGCTGTCAGGCGCGATGTTTGCCACCCGGCAGAGTTTCATCGATCCTTCGACGTTCCAGATCATCCTGTCCGAGTTGTTTGTGGCAGCTGTCGTTCTCGGCGGCTCGGGAAACCGTTGGGGGGCTATCGCTGGCGGCGTCGTCGTTGCGTACCTGCCATTGCGGTTCGTCGGCTTCTCTGACTGGCGGGTGCTGTTCTTCGGTCTTGCATTGATGGCGCTCGCGATCTGGCGGCCACAAGGCCTGTTCCCGCCACGGCGGACTCGTCGAACCCAAGCGGTTCAAGCGCTACTCAAGGCTGAGGAGGTGGCTGATGCCTGACGCATTGCTGGAAGTCGACGATGTCACGATCAAGTTCGGAGGTCTGGTTGCGCTCGACAGCGTGTCGTTCGACATCGTCCCCGGCGAGATCTTGGGCTTGATCGGTCCCAACGGTGCCGGCAAGACCACGTGCTTCAACGTGATGACCGGGGTCTACGAGGCGACGTCGGGTGAAGTCCGTTTTGACGGTACGAAGCTGAACAAGCTCAAACGGCATCAGATCACCAAGCTTGGCCTCGCACGCACATTCCAGAACATCCGGCTCTTCAAGTCGATGACGGCTCTGGAGAACGTCATGGTCGGCACCGACGTGCACAGCAAGGTCGGAGTCTGGGACGCGCTCTTGCGTACCAAACGATTCAGGTCGACCGAAGGCGCGTCGCGCGAGCGTGCCCGCGAACTGCTCGACTTTGTCGGTGTCGCTGCTCTTGAGGACGAGTTGGCAGCCAACCTTCCCTACGGTGACCAGCGGCGGTTGGAGATCGCGCGCGCGATGGCAACCGGCCCGAAGTTGCTCTGTCTGGACGAGCCGGCTGCAGGCTTCAACCCGGCCGAGAAGCAGAAGCTCATGCAGCTCATCAGGAAGGTTCGCGACGACGGCTACACGGTCCTTGTCATCGAGCACGACATGCGTCTCGTCATGGGCGTGTGCGACCGGATCGTGGTGCTGGAGTTCGGGAAGAAGATCGCTGAGGGTACGCCGGCGGAGATCCGCGACAACCCCGCAGTCATCGCTGCGTACCTCGGTGTGGAGGAGGACGACGATGCTTCTTGAGGTGTCCGGGCTGTCAGTGAACTACGGCCACATCGAGGCGCTGCGTGATGTCTCGTTCGGCGTCGAACAAGGCACCGTCGTGGCTCTCATCGGTGCGAACGGAGCGGGGAAGACCACCACTCTGAAGACCCTCTCGGGCTTGCGGCCCGTACGAGCCGGTCGAATCTTGCTCGACGGCAAGGACATCACCAAGACGCCGGCACACCAGCGCGTTTCTCTCGGGCTTTCGCAGTCGCCTGAGGGGCGCGGCTGTTTCCCCGGGATGACCGTGCGCGAGAACCTCGACATGGGTGGATTTGCGCGCAAGGACCGCAAATCAGCCGAATATCGGTCCGACCTCGACCGGGTCTTCGACCTCTTCCCACGGCTCCGCGAGCGCGAGAAGCAGGCGGCCGGTTCGATGTCCGGCGGTGAGCAGCAGATGGTCGCGATGGGTCGCGCCCTGATGGCTCGGCCGAAATTGCTCCTGCTCGATGAGCCGTCGATGGGGCTCGCCCCCAAACTCATCCAGCAGATCTTCTCGATCGTCACCGAGATCAACCAGCAGGGCACCACGGTGCTGATGGTCGAGCAGAACGCCGCGCAGGCGCTCAAGCGCGCGCACCAGGCGTATGTGCTCGAGACCGGGGAGATCGTGAAGTCGGGGACCGGGAAGGACCTGTCGGCCGATCCTGCGGTGAAAGCCGCGTACTTGGGCGGCGATATCTAAGTCTGGGAGAATCCTCCTGTGACCGTCCCGAATGTCCTCGCCGCTCGCTACGCCTCGAAGGAACTGGCGGCCATCTGGTCGCCGGAGCACAAGATCGTGCTCGAACGGCAGCTGTGGATCGCTGTCCTCAAGGCGCAGCGTGAGCTCGGCATTGACGTCCCGGACGGCGTCATCGAGGCGTACGAGAAGGTCATCGACACCGTCGACCTCGGCTCGATCGCCGCTCGTGAGCGGATCACCCGCCATGACGTGAAGGCGCGGATCGAGGAGTTCTCCGACCTCGCGGGCCACGAGCACATCCACAAGGGTATGACCTCGCGCGACCTCACCGAGAACGTCGAGCAGTTGCAGATCCTGTCGAGCCTCACACTCGTACGTGACCGCGCCGTAGCAGTCCTTGCGCGCCTCGGCCGCCTCGCCGCCGAGCACGAGACCACCGTGATGGCGGGCCGCTCCCACAACGTCGCCGCCCAGTCGACCACCCTCGGCAAGCGGTTCGCCACGGTCGCCGACGAGTTGATGGTTGCCTTCCAGCGGGTCGAGGAACTCATCGCGCGCTACCCGTTGCGCGGCATCAAGGGTCCGATGGGCACGGCCCAGGACATGCTCGACCTGCTCGACGGCGACGCGGCCAAGTTGGCCCAGCTCGAGACCGCGGTCGCGAGGCACCTCGGCTTCGACCACGTCTTCACGTCGGTCGGTCAGGTCTACCCGCGTTCGCTGGACTTCGACGTGGTCAGCGCGCTGGTCCAGCTCGCTGCGGCGCCGTCCAACCTGGCGACCACCATCCGCCTGATGGCCGGCAACGAGCTGGTCACCGAGGGCTTCAAGGAGGGCCAGGTCGGCTCGTCGGCGATGCCGCACAAGATGAACAGCCGCTCCTGTGAGCGCGTGAACGGCCTGTCGGTGATCCTGCGCGGCCACCTGTCGATGATCGGCGAGCTCGCCGGCGACCAGTGGAACGAGGGCGATGTCTCCGATTCCGTCGTACGCCGCGTCGCCCTGCCGGACGCGTTCTTCGCGATCGACGGGCTGTTCGAGACGTTCCTGACCGTGCTCGATGAGTTCGGGGCGTTCCCGGCGGTCATCCAGCGAGAGTTGGACCGTTACCTGCCGTACCTCGCCACCACCAAGGTGCTGATGGCCGCGGTTCGCAACGGTGTCGGGCGCGAGTACGCCCACGAGGCGATCAAGGAGGCAGCCGTCGGCACAGCGCTGGCCATGCGCAAGGGCCAGCCGGAGAACGATGTGTTCGCGAAGCTCGCCGCCGATGAGCGGCTCGGTCTGACCAGTGAGCAGCTCGCGTCGCTGGTGGCAGCGCCGATTGAGTTCACCGGTGCCGCTGTCGCCCAGGTGCAGACGGTGGTCGCGAAGGTCGACGCGATCGTCGCGAGGTATGCCGACGCAGCCGCTTACGCCCCCGGCGGAATCCTCTAGTCACAAACGCGCCTCAGCGAGCCTCTTCACTGGTGCGTGTGGCCCCGAGGTACCGTCGACTCATGCGACGCATGGTGTTGATGGGGCCTGTGGTTCTCACGCTCGGAGCCCTCGCGGCCTGTTCGAATCCGCTCAACAACGCCGCGGCGACGACGTCACCGCTGCCGACGGACTCGACCACGACGGTGATCACTCCGACGCCCACGCCCACCCCGACGGCTACCAAGACCGCCCCGCAGCAGACCGGCGAGGCCAATCCGTCGCCGTTCGCCACCCCGACGATCCCGGATGCCAATGCCCCGAAGCCTGCCTGCAGCAGCGTCTGGGTCGACGGCGGGACTCTCCCGGCCACGTACCACGGCTGCACCGGAGACTCGAAGGCCGACGAGCACATGCTCGACTGCAACACCGGCCCCAACCTGTGGATCCGCAACGAGCCGAACAGCTACGAGTACTTCGCCTTCGCAGGCAAGGAGATCAACCACAGCAAAGACCCGAACGCGGACTCCGCCGCGACCGGCAAGTGCATGTCGTGAGGCCCGGCCGCCGCGGTCAGTAGGCTGAGCCAGTGGCGAACGAGCTCAACATCCCCGATGCCCCCGCGATCCCGGGCACGACCCACCTGCACTCGGGCAAGGTCCGCGACCTGTACGAGATCAACGAGGGCGAGTACGCCGGGCACCTGCTGATGGTTGCCAGCGACCGGATCAGCGCCTTCGACTACGTCCTGGACTCCACGATCCCGGACAAGGGTGAGGTGCTCACCCGGATGTCGTTGTGGTGGTTCGACCAGCTCAAGGACATCGCGCCCAACCACGTCATCTCCACCGACGTCCCCGAGGCAGTCAAGGGCCGTGCGGTCATCTGCCGCAAACTCGAGATGTACCCCGTCGAGTGCGTGGCGCGCGGCTACCTGACCGGCTCCGGTCTCATCGACTACCGCGCCACCGGCGAGGTCTGCGGCGTACCCCTTCCCGCCGGTCTCATCGACGGCAGCCGGCTCGCCGAGCCTATCTTCACCCCCGCCGCGAAGGCCGCTGTCGGTGACCACGACGAGAACGTCTCGTACGAGGCCGTGGTCGCGACCGCGGGCGAGGCGAATGCAGCCGCGCTGCGCGAGGCCACCCTGACGATCTACGGCCGCGCCCGCGAACTGGCCGAGGAGCGCGGGATCATCCTGGCCGACACGAAGTTCGAGTTCGGTTCCGCGGACGGCGCTCTCGTCCTGGCCGACGAGGTGCTGACCCCGGACTCCTCACGCTTCTGGGCCCAGGACGAGTGGACGCCCGGCCAGACCCAGCCCTCGTACGACAAGCAGATCGTGCGCAACTGGCTGCTCGACAACTGGGACCCCAAGTCGGGTACGCGGCCGCCGGCCCTTGCTCCCGAGGTGATCGAGCGCACCCGGGCTCGTTACATCGAGGCGTACGAGCGCCTCACGGGTGAGCGCTTTTAGTAGAAAGCTCCAAAGGGGCGGCAGATTTTCTCGGTTCGGGAGTATCCGGTGCGTTCCGCACCGTGTACTCTGGCGGCATGACTCGCGAACTCGACCAAGCGATCGACGACCTCACCATCGGCGCCCAGGAATGGGCCCGGATGTCGCTCACCGAGCGCGCCGACCTGATGCGCCTCACCCAGGCGGCGGTCGGCAGGGCTGCTGACGCGTGGGCGGCGGCCGCCTTCGCCGCCAAGAGTGTCCCCTCCGGTTCCTACGAGGGCGAGGAGTGGATGTCTGGTCCGGCGGCGACGGGTCCGATGTTCGCCGAGTACGCACTCAGCTTCGATCGGCTGGCCGCAGGCAAGTCGACGATCGACGGCTTCAAGCTCAGCACGGTGGCGGGTGGCCGCACCGCCGTCCGCGTGCTGCCGGGCAACCCGAAGGATGTCCTGTTGTTCAGTGGTTTCACCGCTGACGTGTGGCTGCAGGAGGGCATCGGCCCGGAGCAGGCGAAGGCCGACGCCGGTCTGCACGCACGCAACGTCGGCGAGAACGGTGGCGTCGGGCTGGTCCTCGGCGCCGGCAACATCTCCTCGATCGGCCCGCTCGACATCGCGTACGAACTGGTCGCGTACAACCGCGCCAGCATCCTCAAACTGAACCCGACCTTCGCCCACCTGAAGGACGCGTACGAGCAGGCTCTCGCGCCGCTCATCGAGCGCAACCTCCTGCGCATCGTCAACGGCGGCCCCGAGGTCGGCGGCTACCTGGCCGATCACCCGCAGATCAGCCACGTCCACATCACCGGCTCGGGGCGTACCCACGATGCGATCGTGTGGGGCCCGGGCGAGGAGGGCGAGAAGAACAAGGCGGCAGGTACGCCGAAGCTCGGCAAGGAGATGACCTCCGAGCTCGGCGGTGTCTCGCCGATCATCGTGATCCCGGGCGACTGGACGAAGGCCGACCTGCGGTTCCAGGCCGAGCACGCGGTCACCCAGCGGATGCACAACGCGGGCCACAACTGCATCGGCGGTCAGGCACTCATCGTCAGCAGTGACTGGGGTCAGAAGGATGCCTTCCTCGCCGAGGTGCGCAACGTGTTGGCCACCATCCAGCCGCGTGCGCCGTGGTACCCCAACGGCCAGGCCAGCATCGACCGGGCGAAGGCGACGTACCCCGACGCCGAGCAGGTCGGCAGCTGCCTGCTCGTCACTCTCGACAAGGAGTCGCCGAGCGAGTTGTACGACGGCGAGTACTTCGCCGCGGTCCTCGGCGTCACCGAACTCGCCGGCATCGGTTCCACGTTCTTCAAGGCTGCGGTGGACTTCGCGAACGAGCGCCTTGACGGCACCCTCGGTGGCTCGATCATCGTGGACTCCAAGGACATCAAGGCGATGGGTGCACGCTTCGACGAGATCGTCGCGGAGATGAAGTACGGCGCCGTCGGCATCAACGTCTGGAGCGGGATCGCGTTTCTGCTCCCCGGCGCTGCTTGGGGTGCGTACCCGGGTCACACCTTGGACAAGGTCGGCTCCGGCATCGGCATCGTGCACAACACGCACCTGATCGCGCACACGGAGAAGACGGTCGCTCGCGGCCCGTTCCGCCCGTTCCCGCGGTCAGTCGCGAACGGCGAGATGGCTCTGGGCCCGAAGCCGCCGTGGTTCGTTACGAACAAGACCTCCGCGAAGTCCGGCGAAGCGCTGGCCCGCTTCGGAGGCAAGCGGAGCTGGTGGAACACGCTCAAGGTGTTCCCGCCGGCCCTGCGTGGCTGAGCCGCGGTCATGACTGCTGCCCTCAACGACGACCGCGACGGGCGCAACGCGCGCTGGGACGACCACCGCGAGCAGCGGCGCCGGCACATCGTCGACGCCGCGGTCGCCCTGGTCGAGGAACTTCCGATCGGCGCCGAACTGACCCTGCAGGACGTCGCCGACAGCTCCGGCCTGGTGCGTACGGTCGTCCAGCGCCATTTCGGCGGCCGGATCGGCCTCGTACGCGCCGTGCAGGCCGACGTGGTCGCGCGGGCGTTCACGCGGATCTCCTCCGCTACCGAAAGCCTCACGACCTATCGCGCCCTGTCGCACGACCTCGTCGCCGCGACCGTCAGCTGGGTCGCCGAGCATCCGAAACTGCACGTCCTGGTGGAGAAGGAACTCGGTGACGGCGAGCCGAGCGAGTTGTCGCGGACGATCAACGAGTTCGCCGAGCAGCTGACCGCGCTCAACGCCCTGATCGCGAGCGGGTTCGGGCTGATCCTCGACGAGCGGCAGATCGCTGAGACGCGGCTCCTCTACATCGGCCTGATCGGCCAGGTCCGAGCAACCACCACGCACTGGGTGTTGCACGACCAGCACTTGGTCAGCGCAGAAGCCTTGACCAGCCTGCTGTCCCACTGGATCCTCAAGCAGACCCTTGATCTGGCGGCCCGGTACGGGCTGGAGATCGACGCCGACGAGCCGTTCGCAGGGCTCGTCCACATCTGGCGCGAGCAGGGCATCGGCGCCTGACTCGTCACCGCACGTAGCCATCACAACCCAGGCGGCTCGCCGCCTTCGATCACTAAGGTTCCACGCATGACGACCTACAACCTCGCGTCCCTTCTCGAGGACAGCGCAGCCAAGTTCCCCGAGCGGACCGCGATCGTCTTCGGCGACACCCGGCTGTCGTACCCGGCCGTGAATGCGGTCGCCAACCAGGTGGCGAACCTGCTCGTGGCGAGCGGGGTGGAGCCCGGCGACAAGGTCGCCTTGATGTGCCCGAACCTGCCGTACTTCACGATCATCTACTTCGGCATCCTCAAGGCCGGCGCGGTCGCCGTGCCGCTCAACGTGCTTCTCAAGGGCCGCGAGGTCGCGTACCACCTCGAGGACTCGGACGCGAAGGTCCTCTTCGCCTTCGAGGGCACCCCGGACCTCGCCATCGGCGTTGAGGCCAACGCGGGTGTGCTCGCCACCCCGAGCTGCGAGCACCTCTTCGTCATCACCGCAGACCCGGCCGGTCCGTCCCCGATTGAGGGGCGTACGACCTTCGGCCACGCCGTCGGGTCGCAGCCGATGACGTTCGACACGGTGGCCACCGACGAGGACGACACCGCCGTCATCCTCTACACCTCAGGCACGACCGGCCGCCCGAAGGGCGCCGAGCTCCGCCACCGCAACGTGCGCGACAACACCCGGCTCGGGACGCCGCTGTTCGGCGCCAATGCCGACACGCCGGACACGTACCTCTGCGTGCTCCCGCTGTTCCACACCTTCGGCCAGACCGTCATCCAGAACGGCGCCTTCCTGTACGGCGGCACCGTCGTGATGCTGCCGCGCTTCGACGCCCAGCAGGCGCTCGCACTGATGCTGCGCGAGAAGGTCACCTTCTTCGGCGGTGTCCCGACGATGTACTGGGGACTGCTCGGCGCCCTCGACGGGTCCGTCGACGTCGAGGCGCTGCGGTCGAACCTGCGGGTGGCCGTCGCCGGCGGTGCAGCCCTGCCGGTCGAGGTGCACCGCGAGGTTGCGAAGCGTCTCGGCGTGACCATCCTCGAGGGGTACGGGCTGTCCGAGACCTCGCCGGTCGCCAGCTTCTCCACCCTCGGGACCGAGCCGAAGGTCGGCTCGATTGGCGTGCCGGTCCCCGGTGTGGAGATGACGCTCATCGAGCCGGGCTCCTGGGAGCAGGTGGAGTGGACCGACGACGCGATCGGCGAGATCGCGATCAAGGGTCACAACATCATGAAGGGGTACTACAAGCGCCCCGAAGCCACCGAGGAGGCGATCAGCCCGGACGGTTGGTTCCGCACCGGCGACCTCGGCAAGCGCGACGCCGAGGGTTGGTACTACATCGTCGACCGAGCCAAGGACATGATCATTCGCGGCGGCTTCAACGTGTACCCGCGTGAGCTCGAGGAGGTCCTGCTGACCCATCCGGCGATCTCGCTCGCTGCCGTCATCGGTGTCCCGCACGAGTCGCACGGCGAGGAGGTCAAGGCGCACGTCATCCTCAAGCCGGGTGCGTCCGCGACGGCCGAGGAGATCATCGCCTGGAGCAAGGACCAGATGGCGGCGTACAAGTACCCGCGGATCGTCGCGATCGTGGACTCCCTGCCGATGACCGCCACGGGCAAGATCCTCAAGCGCGAACTCTCCTGACCTGATCAACGGCGAAGGTTTCGGTCATCAGGCGGCCGAAACCTTCGCCGATCGCCCGGCTCCTCTCGCGGCTGGGCCGCGAAGGCGGCCTCCGAGGACACCGCCCGTAGGATGTATCCATGCCGCGCATCGTTGTCGACGTCATGCCCAAGCCCGAGATCCTGGATCCCCAGGGCAAGGCCGTCCTCGGAGCGCTGCCGCGCCTCGGCTTCACCGGCGTCGCAGACGTACGCCAGGGCAAGCGGTTCGAGCTCGAGGTTGCCGAGATCACCGACGCGGTGCTCGCGGACGTCGAGAAGCTCGCTGAGACCTTCCTGGCCAACACGGTCATCGAGAACTTCGTCGTCCGGACCGACGCCTGATGCGCGTCGGGGTCGTCACCTTCCCGGGGACGCTTGACGACGTCGACGCCCAGCGCGCCGTCCGGATCGGTGGCCACGAGGCGGTTGCCCTGTGGCACGCCGACCACGACCTCCAGGGCGTCGACGCGGTCGTACTGCCCGGCGGCTTCTCGTACGGCGACTACCTCCGCTGCGGCGCGATCTCTCGGTTCGCGCCGATCATGACCGAGGTCATCGAGGCGGCAGGCAAGGGCCTTCCGGTCCTCGGCATCTGCAACGGTTTCCAGATCCTGGTCGAGTCCCACCTGCTTCCGGGCGGCCTGCTGCGCAACGACCACCGGACCTTCATCTGCCGCGACCAGAAGTTGCGGATCGAGAACAACGAGACGCCGTGGACCGCCGCGTACGCGAAGGATCAGGAGATCGTCGTCCCCCTCAAGAACGGAGAGGGTCAGTACGTCGCCGATGACGAGACGATCAAGCGCCTCGAGGGCGAGGGCCTCGTGGTCGCGCGCTACCTCGACGTGAACCCGAACGGCTCGATGAACGATATCGCCGGCATCCGCAACGACCGCGGCAACGTGGTCGGCTTGATGCCGCACCCGGAGCACGCCACTGAGGCCCTGACCGGCTCCGGCCTCGATGGCCTCGGCTTCTTCACCAGCCTCGCGGCCGGCGCTTTCGCCTAGGCCTTTCCGGCAGCGAGCAACGCCCACAGGGCCGGATCCACGACGCTGACCTGCGTCAAACCGTGCCTGGCGCGATAGGCGCGTACGGCCGTGGCGGTCATGTCGAGCGCCACCCCGGTCTCCGGCAGTCCGAGCCGCGGGTCCGCGGCATCGAGGGCACGCTGGAGGTCGCGGACCTCCTCCGATCCGCTGCCGTACTTGAGCAGCGGATGACTGTTCGACGCGAACAGGGCGATCCAGCTCTGCGTCGTGAACTTGCCGCTCGGGGTGAAGCCCTTCGAGATCTGCCAGGTCTTCACGGCGTTGATCAGGGTGCGGTCGTACGCGCTGCTCACCCCGCCGGTGAAGCCGGCGCGTTCGCTGAGCAGGCAGCGCAGCGCCTGGACCTGAGCGGCGTTGACCGGGTGGCCCGGGAAGGACGGTTGCAGCGGCGCGTACGAGGAGAAGTCGACCTTGACCCCGTACCGGCTCTGGGTGCTGGCGCAGTGGGCGACCCCGGGAGCGACGGAGCCGAGCCCGGTGTCGATGAAGTCGTTGTCGACGTTGATCGTCACGCCGCCGTGGGTCTCGTTGTGACCGCCGCGGTACTGCTTGACCCGCGAGTGCGGGTTCCACACGGTGTCGCTGATGTACTCCGAGGCCGTGCCGGGCACGCCGTCCCAGTCCGCGATCCAGACCTGTCGTGGCATGGCGAACGACTTGTCGGAGCTGGCGTCGGCCAGGGAGGCGATGCCGGAGGAGGCGCTGGAGTAGACAGCTGAGGCGTACCCGACCGACTGCAGGTACTTGACCCAGCCAGTGAGGAAGCGCAGCGCCGAGACCCTGCACGAGGTGATGCCGGTGTTGTACGACTCGAGGTCGTAGAAGAGCGTGCTTCCCTTGACGATGCCGAGTGCACTCGCGGCCGTGACCGCGCGCCGGGCCTCGAGGACGCCCTGGTTGTACGCCGTGGCGTAGGAGTTCGTGGAGTTGGCGCTGATCACCGGATCGTTGCCATAGCGCGGGAAGTGTCCGCTGCAGGAAGCTTGCGGTCCGAGGGTGATCGGCAACAGCTTCCAGCCCTTGGCGAGCTGCGTACGCACCCATCCGGCAGTCAGGTTCGGCTGGGCGAGGCAGCCGCGGGAGGCGCCGGAGATGTAGATGCCGACGCCGAGGTACGGACTCGACTTCATCCAGGCGTCCATTGCCGTCTGCGAGGGTGCGTTGCACTGGTCGAAGGCGTACCCGGTGAAGTTGCCGGGTGTGATCGGGTTCGGGGCCTGAGCCGAACTCAGCCACCCCAACGACCGCGCGATCCGCGGGCCGTACGCGTACGCGCCGGCTGCGATGAGGGCAAGTGTGAGCACGAGGACGACGAGCGTAGGCCTGGCGCGCTCGTGGTGCCGAAGTTCGGTGGTCACCGAAACAGGGTAACCACATGAGTCACATCAGTCTCATTCATCACACGGCGCGCACAGGGTTTCTGTCAGTGCCGCATGCCGAAGGGGCCCGAGGGCGGCCAGATCGTGGCGCCTCGGACCCCCACGGGTGCGGTGGATCAGTCGACGGCGAGTGCCGGCGTACGCGACGGCCAACGGATCAGGGTCAGCGCGCTGGCCAGCGAGATCAAGCCGATCACCAGTGCCGCGATGAAGCCCGGGTGACCGCCGGCGGTGAAGTCGCCCACCTTGCCGAAGGTCGCGTACACCGAGGCGATCACGGCGAAGCCGATCGCGCCACCGAGCTGCTGCATCGTCTGGAGCAGTCCGGAGGCGGCCCCGGCATGCTCCGGCTCCACACCCTTGAGCGCCAGCGAGGTCAGCGGCATGAAGCTCAGGCCGGAGGCGATCGCCATGATCCACAGCGGACCAACGACGCCCCAGTAGTTCGTGGTGTCGTGCAGGCCGAGCAGCAGAGCGAAGGACAGGACGCGTCCCGCAGCACCGATGAGGATCAGCGGGGTCTGGCCGTACCGCTCGACGAGCTTCGGCACGATCCTCGAGAGTACGAAGATCGTCACCGGCATCGGCAGGAACGCCAGGCCAGCGGTCATCGGACCGAACTTCAGCGTGCCCTCGAAGAACAGCACGAGGAGGAAGAAGATCGCCATCATCGAGCCGTACGCACCGGACATGGTGACCAAGGCTGCGACCCGGCGGCGGTCCTTGAGGAGGCTGAGCCGGAGCAGCGGGTGCGGGTGGCGGCTCTCGGTGTAACCGAGGATCGTGAAGAGCAGCGCCGCGAGGACGAAGCCGCCGATCGTGTGGGCTGAGGCCCAGCCGTAATCCTGGGCCTTGATGACGGTCCAGACGACCGTGGCGGCACCGCCGGTCGCGGTGAGCGCCCCGATGAAGTCGAACTTGCCCGGGCGGCGCGGTGTCTCGGTGACGTAGCGACGGACGGTGGCCAGCACGGCGAGGCCGATCGGGATGTTGATGAAGAGCGTCCAGCGCCACGACGCCAGGTCGGTCAGGGCGCCGCCGAGCAGGAGGCCCAGGCCGGCACCACCGGCGGAGACCGCCGTGAACTGCGACAACGCGCGGTTGCGGGCGTGCTCATTGGGAGCACTCGTGGTGAGCAGGGCGAGTACGGACGGGGCCGCGATCGCGGCGCCGGCACCCTGCAGCGCGCGAGCTGCGATCAGCATCTCGGCATTCGGCGCGAGGCCGCCGACGAGCGAGAAGAGCGTGAAGGCGGCCAGGCCCCACCAGAACACCCGGAGGCGTCCGAAGACATCGCCGAGGCGACCGCCGAGGAGCAGCAGGCCGCCGAAGGTGAGGGCGTACCCGTTAAGGACCCAGGAGAGTCCGCCGGTCGACATGTGCAGGTCGGCCTGGATGTGGGGGAGCCCGACGTTCATCACGGCAGAGTCGAGTACGAGCATGAGTTGGGCCAGCAGCACGATGTAAATGCCGTAGTTGTGAGACCGGTACGCAGTAGCGGCTTGGGTGCGCACGCTACGGCTCTCGGCGAGAAGCGAGGTCATGGTGTGTCCTCATTCTGTGGACTGGAGTTTTGGAGAGAAGTACGTAGACTTATGTGGAGACGGGCTCCGGTTCCATGAACTATACGGAGACAGTCTCCGTTTAGCAAGTCGACATCGTAGAAAGGGTGAGCCGCAGTGACCATCACGACGGACAAGCCCCTCCGCGCCGACGCACAACGCAACCGCAGCCGCATCATCGACGCCGCTCGCGAGCTCATCCGGGAGAAGGGCCTCGACGCCACCTCGATGGACGAGGTCGCCAAGCGCGCCGGCGTGGGCCCGGGCACCCTCTACCGACACTTCGCCACCAAGGACGAGCTGTACGACGCCGCGATCCAGGCCTGGGCCGAGACCGTCAACGCCCGAGCCGATGAAGCGCTGGCCTCCAGCTTCGACGACCGCGAACGGTTGCTCAACTGGCTGCGGACGTACGTATCGCTGCTGACCGCTCACAAGGGCGCGGCCGCGCGGATCACCGCGTCGCTGGGCGACCCGGGGTCGGCGTACGCGACGAAGTGCACGACCTATCTCCACGCGAACGAGCGCGTCATTGCCGGGCTGGACTCGATCCGGCCGACTGTCGATGCGATGCAGATGTGCCGGGTCGTCGGTGGCGTGGCCGCGGTGGCGGATCAGAGCGAGTTGAACGCAGAGGCCGTCGAGCCGCTGATCACCGTCCTGGCCGACGGCTTCCTCGAGGCGTGACCCTCGCCGTCGACGGCCGCCACGAACCCGATGTGGTGTGATGACCGCGCTCACATGTTGCTGCGACGGTCGGAGGCACGGATGTTCGCTGCTCGAACGCTCGCGTACGCCGTCGCCGGCGTCTCCTGGCTCATGGTCGACTTCGTGACCTGGCGGACGCACGGGACGCTCGCATCGTCCAGTCTGGCCGACGTGGTGCGTCTCGCCCGCGCTCACGAGGCGCACGTGTCGCCCGGCAACGTCATGGCCATCACCGCCGTGCCTGTCCTCGGGGCGGCTCTGGGGGCTCTCTGCGCGTGGCGCAATCGCCTTGTCGCATGGGTCCGCATCGCTGTGGCCGCAGGCGGAGTGTGTACGGCCATCGCGCTGATCGCGGGTCTCGGGAAGGGTGAGGGTTCCGCCTTCGGGCCGGGCGCCTGGCTGGCGATGGCCGGCGTCGTCGCTGCGGCGACGGGCGTCGTGATCGACGGGTTCTTCCTCGTGATCCGCCGTCGGCCGATAGAGTCCGCCTCCTAGTCCGAGGGGGCCGCTCACATGATTGCCGAACATCCACCCGTCGATGGCCCGCGTCCTTCGTCGCGGAAGCGCTTCGTCCTGATCGCTGCGATCGTCACCGTGATCGCGCTCGCCGCGGGTGGATTCGCAGCCTGGCAGCTTTTCGGGAAGAGCGGCGGTGCCAAGAGCCCGGAGGCCGCGGTCGGTACGGTCGTCAGCGCCTTGCAGAGCCACGACGTGGTTGCGCTCGCCTCGGCCATCGATCCGGGCGAGGTCGGCGGACTCACCAACCTTGCTGACAGCGCGAAGGCCAGTCTCGGCCGCGCTGGCGGGAACGGGGCCGATGTCCTGAACGCGGTCAACCTCAACATCAGGGGCGTCACCTACGCCACGACGAGTCTGGCCAACGGTGTCTCGGGCGTGACGATCACGGGTGGCACGTACGACCTGAAGGTCGATCTGAAGAAGGCCTATGCAGCGTTGATGAAGTCAGTGCCGAGTTCGATGGCAGAGGGCATGCCGAGCGCGCCGCCGCAGCCGACCTTCGAGCGCCGGGGCAACATCGTCGACCTCTTCGACCGGGCGAACCTGCCCTCGCGCGACATCATCGTGGTCAAGCACGACGGCGGCTGGTACGTCTCCCTCTTCGCGACGATCGCGAACATGGGTTACCAGCAGGCGAAGAAGAGTGATGCGAACGTGCCTGCCGTCGATTGGAGCAAGTACGCCAATCCGCCTCAGCCGATCGTCGGTGCGGACGCCAACGGTGTGGTGCAGAACTTCGTGACAGCGGCCAACGCCCACAGCCTCAGTCAACTGTTGGCCAACCTGCCCCAGGACGAGGTCCGCGGGCTCTACCCGTTCGGTGCCTTCTTCGACTACGAGGCGAACAAGGGCGGACGGTCCGGCGACTCGGTCGGCGTCACCAGCCTCCAGGTGACGACCGCTCCGCGCAACGGCGAAACGGCGGCCACGTTCACAGGCGGGACCTTCAGTTCGACGGATTCGTCGGGGAGGACCACGACCAAGGTGTTCAAGGACAAGTGCATGGTCAGCGACAACGGCCCGCAGTGCGTGCCCGCGGAGATTGCCTCGGCGGCGGGGTTCAACGGCGTCGTGCTCATGCTCAAGAGTGTCAACGGCGGGTACCAACTGGACCCGGTCGCGACCTACGTGAATGCAGTTGCCGCGCTCTCTGCCCACGCGACCGCACTGCAGAAGGCGGCGGTCTCGTACCTCACGTCGCGGTTCAATGCCTCGATGTCGGATTCGGGTACGTCAGGGTCCACCTCCTAGGGGACCGGGGGCTGGTCGCGAAGGCTGTTCCGCGGGCTTCCCCGGGTAGATTGAGGGGCGTGACTCAGGCCCAGCTGGACACCGTCTCCGTTGCCTCTTCCGACCCCGATCGCTCGCAGCCGTGGGCGGAGCTCGGCCTCAAGGAGGACGAGTACGCCAGGATCCGCGAGATCCTCGGTCGCCGGCCCACCGGTGCCGAGCTCGCGATGTATTCGGTGATGTGGTCCGAGCACTGCTCGTACAAGTCCTCGAAGGTGCACCTCAAGCAGTTCGGTGAGCTGGCCCAGGAGACGTCGGCGGGCAAGATGCTCGCCGGCATCGGCGAGAACGCGGGCGTGCTCGACATCGGTCAGGGCTACGCCGTCAGCTTCAAGGTCGAGTCCCACAACCACCCGTCGTACGTCGAGCCCTACCAGGGCGCGGCGACCGGTATCGGTGGCATCGTCCGCGACATCATCGCGATGGGTGCTCGCCCGGTCGCGGTGATGGACCCGCTGCGCTTCGGCCCGCTGGATGCCGAGGACACCCATCGCGTCCTGCCCGGCATCGTCGCGGGCGTCGGTGGCTACGGCAACTGCCTCGGCCTGCCGAACATCGGCGGCGAGGCCGTCTTCGACGAGACCTACCTCGGCAACCCGCTGGTCAACGCTCTCTGCGTCGGCGTCCTCAAGCACGAGGACCTGCACCTCGCGAAGGCGTCCGGTGAGGGCAACCAGGTGATCCTGTACGGCGCACGTACCGGCGGCGACGGCATCGGCGGTGTCTCGATCCTTGCGTCCGAGACCTTCGACGCCGACGGTCCGGCCAAGCGCCCGGCTGTCCAGGTCGGCGACCCGTTCATGGAGAAGCTCCTGATCGAGTGCACCCTCGAGCTCTTCGCCAAGCGTCTGGTCAACGGCATCCAGGACCTCGGTGGCGCTGGCCTCTCCTGCGCCACCTCCGAGCTCGCGTCGGCCGGTGACGGCGGCATGTACGTCCACCTCGACAAGGTGCCGCTGCGCGACTCCACGCTCTCGCCCGAGGAGATCCTCATGAGCGAGTCGCAGGAGCGGATGATGGCCGTCGTCGAGCCGGAGCACGTCGCTGCCTTCCTTGCGGTGTGTGCGAAGTGGGATGTCGAGGCCGCGGTCATCGGTGAGGTCACCGAAACCGGCCGTCTCGTCATCGACTGGCACGGCGAGACCGTCGTCGACGTTCCGCCGGGCACGGTCGCGCACGAAGGTCCGGTCTACAACCGGCCGTACGCCCGACCGGACTGGCAGGACACCCTGCAGGCCGACGGAGCCGAGAAGCTCACCCGTCCCACGACCGGTGCCGAGCTCCGGGAGACCGTGATCACGCTGGCCGCCTCGCCGAACCTGTGCGACAAGACCTGGATCACGCAGCAGTACGACAACTACGTACGCGGCAACACCGTCCTCTCGGCCGGCAGCGACTCGGGCATGGTCCGGGTCGACGAGGACACGAACCTCGGCGTCTCGATCTCGACCGACTGCAACGGACGGTTCGCCAAGCTCGACCCGTACGCCGGCGCGCAGCTCGCGCTGGTGGAGTCGTACCGCAACGTCGCCACTGGTGGAGCGCGTCCCCTCGCCGTCTCGGACTGCCTGAACTTCGGCTCGCCGGAGGACCCGGCGGTGATGTGGCAGTTCGCGGAAGCCTGCCGCGGCCTCAAGGACGCCTGCGCGGTCCTCGGTACGCCGGTCACCGGCGGCAACGTGTCGCTCTACAACCAGACCGGTGACACCGCCATCCTGCCGACGCCGGTGGTCGCCGTCCTCGGCGTCATCCAGGACGTCACCCGTCGTACCCCGTCGGCCTTCGTCGCCGCGGGTGAGACCGTCTTCCTGCTCGGCGAGACCCGCGAGGAACTCTCCGGGTCGGAGTGGGCCCACGTCGTGCACCGCCACCTCGGTGGTCTGCCGCCGAAGGTGGATCTGGCGGCGGAGCAGGCACTTGCGGAGGTGCTGGTCGAAGGCGTCGGGCTCCTGACGGCGGCGCACGACCTGTCGGACGGCGGCCTCTCCCACGCGCTCGTCGAGTCGTCCATCCGCAACGGTGTCGGCGTATCCGTCTCGCTTCAGGGAGACGCGTTCCTCGGCCTCTTCTCGGAGTCGACCGCTCGCGCGATCGTGACCGTCGCTGCTGGACGTGAGGCCGACCTCGAGGCTCTGGCGGCGAAGTTCGGTGTCCCGGTGGCGAAGCTCGGCACGACCGGCGGCTCGTCGATCATCGTCGAGGGCGAGTTCGAGCTGCCGATCGCCGAGGTCGCCGAGGCGTGGCGCGGCACCCTCCCGAACGCGCTCGGTGAGACCGTCCCCGTACGCGAGGCGATCTTCGGTCACCTGTGAGCCGTCGGCTTCAACCTCTCGACCCGGTCGCGCTGGCGGCTGCGGTCGAGGCGGCCGATCGTCGCGCGCTGACCAAGCACTACCTCGCTGTGCTCGAGTCCCGAGCACCCGGGAAGTCCGTCGAGGTCCGGATCCCGCCGTACGCGGCGATCCAGTGCATCGAGGGCGTACGCCACACCCGCGGAACGCCGCCGGCCGTCATCGAGATGGACCCGGACACCTGGATCGCGACCGCCTCGGGCGCGCTCCCCTGGGCCGACGCGGTGGCCTCCGGGAAGGTTCGCGCCAGCGGGGAGCGTACGGACCTCTCCACGTACCTGCCGCTCTCGTGAGGTCTCCTCATTCGTGTGTCCGTACGACGTACCGGGTGCGTCGCCAGAACACCTCAGGAGCCGCCCCGATGCGGCAGGTCCTTTGACGTCCAATTTGTGAAGCGTCAAGGTCGCGGGGATAGGTTCGTCACATGGATCTGAAGGCGACCGTTCACGACCTCATGCCCGCGATTCTGGAGGACCTCAAGGACCTCGTCAGGATCCAGTCGGTGAGCGCGGATCCGGACCGGCTCGACCAGGTCGAGGTCAGCGCGCAGAAGACCGCTGACCTGTTCCGGGCCGAGGGTTTCGACGTCGACATCGTCCGTGCGTTCGATGGCGCCCCCCCGGCGGTCATGGGGGAGAAGAAGGGTCCTGAGGGAGCCCCGACGGTGCTTCTGTACGCGCACCACGACGTGCAGCCCGAGAACGACCCGGCCGACTGGGACAGCCCGCCGTTCGAGCCGACCATCCGGGGCGACCGCCTCTACGGCCGCGGTGCCGCCGACGACAAGGCCGGCATCATGACCCACCTCGGAGCCGTACGCGCGCTCGGTGCCGACCTTCCCGTCACCGTCAGACTCTTCATCGAGGGCGAGGAGGAAGTCGCCAGCGCAACCCTGCCCCAGCTCCTCGAGCAGAACGTCGAGCGCCTCCGCGCCGACGTGATCGTCATCGGCGACTCCGGCAACTGGGACATCGGCGTACCCGCACTCACCACCAGCCTGCGCGGCCTGATCCGCGTGGACGTGGAGGTCCGGACCCTCGACCACGCCGTGCACAGCGGTATGTGGGGCGGTCTGGCGCCGGACGCGATCATGGCGATGATCCGACTGCTCAACAGTCTGTGGACCGAGGACGGCTCGCCGGCGGTCAAGGGGCTTGTCGGCGGTCCGGCCGCCGACGTGGACTATCCCGAGGACCGGCTGCGCGCCGAGTCCGGGATCCTCGACGGCGTCTCGTGGGTCGGCGACGGCCCCATGGTGGAGCGGTTGTGGACCAAGCCGGCGATCAGCATCACCGGCTTCGACGCCCCCAAGGTTGCGGGCGCCTCCAACACCCTGATCCCGACCGCACGAGCTCGCGTGACGGTACGCATCGCACCCGGCGACAGCGGCGAGAACGCGGTGGCGCGGCTCCTGGAGCACCTCGAGGAACACACTCCGTTCGGTGCGCATGTCTCCACGACGGTGGTCGACACCGGTGAGCCGATCGCGATCCCGGCCGACGGCCCGGCGTACGACATGGCCCGGGCGGCCTTCGCCGAGGCCTGGGACGGTACGCAGCCGGTCGACATGGGTGTCGGCGGCTCGATCCCCTTCATTGCGGAGTTCCTGGACACCTTCCCGCAGGCGAGCGTGCTGGTGACGGGTGTCGAGGACCCTGACACGCGCGCCCACGGACCGAACGAAGGTCTGCACCTGGCTGAGTTCGAGCGGGTCGTGACCGCTCATGCGCTGCTTCTGCAGCGTCTCGGGGCTCTGTGACGGCACGAATCCGGTCGTCCGAGCGACCGATTTCGTTCCGCGAATCTCCCCGGTGCGGCACCGCCAACTAGACTCACCCACGTGTGCGGCGTCTTCGGAGTATGGGCCCCAGGTGAAGACGTATCGAAGTTGACCTACTTCGGTCTCTACGCCCTTCAGCACCGCGGCCAGGAGAGCGCCGGCATCGCGGTCAGCAACGGTCGGCAGATCCTGGTCTACAAGGACATGGGTCTGGTCAGCCAGGTCTTCGACGAGGCCACGCTCGACACCCTCAGCGGCCACCTCGCGATCGGCCACGCCCGCTACTCCACCACCGGTGCGAGTGTCTGGGAGAACGCCCAGCCGATCTTCTGCCCGACCCAGGAGGGCAGCGTCGCACTGGCCCACAACGGCAACCTGGTGGACGTCCCCGAACTCCGTGAGTGGGCCACCCAGCTCCCGGCGCATGCCGAGGGTCGGCACACGCCGGTCTCCACCAACGACACCAGCCTGCTCACCGAGCTGCTCGCGTACCACCCGGACTCCGACGCCGAGACCCGTGCGATGGAGCTGCTCCCGATGATCAAGGGCGCGTACTCGCTGGTCTGGATGACCGAGGACACGCTGTACGCCGCGCGCGACCCCGAGGGCATCCGGCCGCTCGTGCTCGGCCGGCTCGCCAGCGGTTGGGTCGTGGCATCCGAGGACGCGGCACTTGCGACCATCGGCGCCACCGTGGTCCGCGAGGTCGAGCCGGGCGAGTTGATCGCGATCAACGAGAACGGACTCCGCAGCACGAAGTTCGCCCAGCCGCGCGCCAAGGGGTGCGTGTTCGAGTACGTCTACCTCGCCCGCCCGGACGCGACCATCGCCGGCCGCAACGTGCACGAGGCACGCGTCGAGATGGGCCGCCAGCTCGCGTACGAGCACCCCGTCGACGCCGACGTCGTCATCGGAGTCCCGGAGTCGGGCATCCCGGCGGCGACCGGCTACGCCGAGCAGTCGGGGATTCCGTACGCGCAGGGCTTCGTGAAGAACGCGTACGTCGGCCGGACCTTCATCCAGCCCTCGCAGACGCTGCGTCAGCTCGGCATCCGGCTCAAGCTCAACGCGCTGGAGCACGTGGTCAAGGGCAAGCGGATCGTCGTGATCGACGACTCGATCGTCCGCGGCAACACCCAGAAGGCGCAGATCAAGATGCTGCGCGAGGCCGGTGCTGCCGAGGTGCACGTACGCATCTCGAGCCCGCCGGTCACGTGGCCGTGCTTCTACGGCATCGACTTCGCGACCCGCGCCGAACTGATCGCCAATGGCATGGCCATTGACGAGATCGCCCGCTCGATCGGGGCCGACTCCCTGGGCTACATCACGCTCGAGGGCATGGTCGGCGCCACCCATCAGCCGACCGAGTCGCTCTGCAAGGCTTGCTTCACCGGCGAGTACCCGATCGAACTGCCTGAGTCGAGCCAGCTCGGCAAGCACCTGCTCGAGATGACCCTGACGTCCCCGACAGAGGGCAAGGCCTTGCCTGTCCTCAACAACCCGTAACGGAGCCTTGATGACCAACGCGTACGCCGCTGCCGGTGTCGACATCCACGCCGCCGATGCGGCGATCGAGATGTTCAAGGGCGCCGTGGCGAAGACGAAGCGGCCGGAGGTCATTGGGGGGTTGGGCGGTTTCGCCGGTCTGTTCGACGCGAGCGCCCTCAAGCGTTTCGACAAGCCGGTTCTGGCGACCTCGACCGATGGTGTCGGCACGAAGGTCGCGATCGCGCAGGCGATGGACATCCACGACACGATCGGATTCGATCTGGTCGGCATGGTGGTCGATGACCTCGTCGTCTGTGGCGCCGAGCCGCTCTTCATGACTGACTACATTGCGACCGGCAAGGTCGTGCCCGAGGTCATCACCTCGATCGTCACCGGCATCGCCAACGCCTGCGCCGAGGCCGGTGTGGCCCTGGTCGGCGGCGAGATCGCCGAGCATCCGGGGCTGCTCAAGGCCGGTGAGTACGACGTCGCTGGCGCCACTACCGGCGTCGTCGAGGCCGATGCGATGTTGGGCCCGGACAAGGTCCGTGCCGGAGACGTTGTCCTCGCGATGGCCGCCAGCGGCCTGCACTCCAACGGGTACTCGTTGGTCAGGCACGTGCTGCTCAACAACGCGGGCATACCGCTCGACAGGCACATCGACGAGCTCGGTCACACGCTCGGCGAGGAGTTGCTCGTCCCGACCCGCCTCTACACCAAGCCGTCGCTGGAATTGGCGCGTACGACCGGCATCCATGCCCTGTCGCACGTCACCGGCGGGGGCCTGGCAGCCAACCTGGAGCGCGTCCTCCCGAAGACGGTCGGTGTCGAGATCGATCGCTCGACGTGGGCTCCGCAGCCGATCTTCGACCTCGTCCGCAAGACCGGCGACGTCGCGCTCGCGGACCTCGAGATGACCCTCAATTGCGGCGTCGGCATGGTCGCGCTGCTGCCGGGCGACGATGTCGACGCGGCGATCGCTGCGCTGGGTCGGTACGGCATCTCGGCCTGGGTCGCGGGTCGCGTGACCGACACGCCGGGCGGTGTCGTGAACCTCTCTGGCACCTATCAGGGCTGGGTCTGACAGTCCGCTGACGCCGACAAGCGAGACCCGTGTGCGGGATGCTTGCTCGAGCCGGTAGTTTGGGTACCACGAAAACCTTTTGAGTAAGTCCGGGATTGCATCCCGGCCAGGCGCGGGAGAGTGCTGCCATGGGTCGCGGCCGTCAGAAAGCCAAGCAGACGAAGGTCGCTCGCGACCTCAAGTACCAGACGCTCGACACCGATTTCGGTGCGCTCGCCCGTGAGCTTCACGGCAGCGAGGGTGCGTCGTCCGAGGTCGATGACGACCTCGACGAAACTGGTGTCGACGACAAATGGGCCGACTACCGATCTTGAGCCAACTCGGCGCGTGACGCGCGCCACTGCTCGTTCGGCGGCCGCCCAGCCGCGCGTCAGCGTGACCCGGTCAGGATTCGTCCTCGACATCCTGTAGGCCTTCCCGTGAACTCACTCACATGTGAGTGAGTTGGTGCTCCATATCCTCCTGTGCTGTCAGGCACGCCAGGAGCATCCAGCAGGGGTTCGACAGTGTCCACACGCACACAACATCCGTACCATCTTGCGGATGAATTCGGCGCATGTCATTGTTGCTATATCCGTACGGATGTTTGGATGTTAGGGAGATGACCATGCACACGATGGCTGAAGCAGCGCACCAGGCGTTCTTCATGTTCTGGCAGACGTTGTGGGCATTGGTGCTGGGCTTCGTCCTGTCCGGCCTGGTCCAGGCGTACGTCAGCCGCTCGAAGATGCAGGCGGTGCTCGGGGATCACGGCCCGGCCGCGATCGGGCGGTCGACCTTCTTCGGGGTGGTGTCCTCGTCGTGTTCGTACGCAGCGGCGGCCCTCGCCAAGACACTCTTCAGCCGCGGGGCGGACTTCACCGCCGCGATGGTCTTCATGCTGGCCTCGACCAACCTGGTCGTGGAACTGGGGTTGGTGCTCTGGCTCCTTCTCGGCTGGCAGTTCGCGCTCGCCGAGTTCGTCGGTGGGGTCGTCATGGTGGTGCTGATGGCGTACGTGCTGCCGCGAGTGATCCCGGCACGGCTGATCGATCAGGCGCGTACGCGGCTCAACGGCGGGCAGGCGCACGGAGATCACGCGCACGGCGCCCACGATCACGGAGCTGCGGAGGCGCGCGGCAACCTCCGGGACGCCGCGTCGTACACGATCGCCGATCTGACGATGCTCCGGAAGGAGCTCGTGATCGGGTTCGTGGTGGCCGGGATCCTGGCGGCCGCCGTCCCGACCAGTGTGTGGCAGGCGCTCTTCCTGACGGGGCACGGCTGGGTGACGGCTGTCGAGAACGCGATCGTCGGCCCGTTCCTGGCGATCATCAGCTTCGTCTGCTCGGTCGGCAACGTGCCGCTCGCAGCGGCGCTGTGGACGGGCGGGATCGGCTTCGGCGGTGTGATTGCCTTCGTCTTCGCCGACCTGATCACGCTGCCGCTTCTGGTGATCTACCGGAAGTACTACGGCACCGCGATCACGCTCCGGCTGGCCGCTGCGCTGTGGGCGATCATGTCCGTCGCCGGTCTGGTCGTCGAGGTCCTCTTCAGCTGGTGGGGGATTGTGCCCGGGCGTCGGGCCGGCTTCGCCTCGATGGAGTTGGCCTGGGACCACACCACGTACTTGAACATCGTCGCCGTCATCCTGCTCATCGTGGTGGTCGTCCTCGCGCGGACGCGGCAGGAGTCCAGTGGGTACGCCATCGACCCGATCTGCGGCATGCAGGTCGAGATCGCCCATGCCCCAGCCGTACGCCAGGGCCCGGACGGGGCCGTGTACTTCTGCGCAGACCGGTGTGCGGATCGGTGGGACAAGGGCCAGGGCCCGGCACCGATGGCGCCGGCCGCCGTGGTCCCGGAACAGCCACTGCTGCAGATCGGTCTGCGGCCGCCGACCGAGAGGGAAGACCATGGCCACCATGTCTGACAAGGCGCAGCACCCGCACCCGATCGATGCCGAGCGGGTCGCACACGCGAAGGCCAGGGTGCCGTCGGCGGAGGACGCGGGCCGGCTGACCAGCCTCCTGTCGATGATGGCCGACCCGGTCCGGCTGCGACTGATCTATGCCCTCGACGTCAGCGAGGAGCTCTGCGTCGGCGACCTCGCGATCGCGTTGGAGGTGAGCGAGGACTCCGTCTCGTACGCGCTGAAACTGCTGCGCAGCGCGGGGCTCGTCGTCACGCGGAAGCAGGGGAGGGTGGTGTTCAACCGGCTGGCCGAGGACTTCCCGGAGCCGCTGCGCGACCACTGCCTGCGGCAATTGGTGGCGATCACGCGGCGGTGATCGCCGTCACGTTCTGAGGTGTAACTCGTTCTACTTGTATGCGCCGCACCTGTCTTCGTCTGCTTCTCGCTGTTGCCCTCGCGGCGCTCACCCTGGCGGGCCTTCCCCAGACCGCCGCCCAGGCGGCTTCCGTGGTCTCCCCTGACAGCGACCCGTTCTACTCCTACCCGACCGCCTCGCTGGCGTCGAAGGCGAACGGCGCGATCCTGCGTACGCGGCAGGTCACCCTCTCGCTCGGGCCGGCGAGCTCGGGCGGTGCCGGGATCCCGGCGATCCCGACGACGGTGCCCGCGACCCAGCTGCTCTACAAGACCACCGACGCGACCGGGAAGCCGACGTACAGCGTGACGACCGTGCTGGTCCCGCTGACCGGGACGGCGAACGCCCGGGTGGTGAGCTACCAGAGCTTCTACGACTCACTGGGCAAGAAGTGCGACCCGTCGTACACCCTCCAGGGCGGCGACCCGGGCGCGGCGAACCGGCAGTTGTCGTCGGTCGAGCAGGGTGTCGTCCAGGAGCTGTGGGCGACCGGGTACGTCGTCAACGTGCCGGACTTCGAGGACATCACCAATGACTGGGTGGCCGGCACCGAGTCCGGTCAGTCGACCCTCGACTCCCTCAAGGCGACCGAGTCCTACCTCAAGCTCGCGGCGTCCACGCCAATCGCTCTGATGGGCTACTCCGGCGGCTCGATCGGCAGCGACTGGGCGGCCGAGTTGGCGCCGGCGTACGCGCCCTCGCTCAACCTGATCGGCACCGCCATCGGCGGCATCCCCGTCAACCTGCAGCACAACCTGAAGTACGTAGACGGTACGCCGGCCTGGTCGGACGTCATGCCGGCCGCGCTCGTCGGCATCGCGCGCTCGTTCCACATCGACCTCACCCCCTACCTGTCCGCCTACGGTTTGAAGCTGACCGGCATCGTCGCCGATCAGTGCATCGGGGACTTCTCGGGCGCCTGGCCGGGTCTGCGGGCGAGCCAGTTGATGAAGCCGCAGTACGCGGACCCCTTCAGCGTCCCGCTCCTCCGTGACACCGCCGCCAAACTGGTGATGAGCACCGCGCCCGGCAACCCGAAGACGCCGTTCTTCATGATGGCGGGCAACCACGACGGCACTGGTGACGATGTGATGATCCTCAGCGACCAGCGGTGGCTGCAGCAGCAGTACTGCGAGGCGGGTCTGCCGGTGCAGTTCCAGGAGGCTCCCGGTGCCCACACCGAGGTCGGTCTGGCGTTCATGGCTGCTGCGCAGACCTGGCTGGCCTCCCGGTTCGCCGGCGTCCCGGCACCGCAGAACTGCCCGCCGGCGCGTGCACGCACCTATGTCGGTCTGACCTACGGCTCGGACCCGCTCAAGGTTGGTGCGTCGAACCGGATCACGTTCGCAGCGCACCCGATGTCGATGGTCACCGGGCAGCTCACCATCCAGATCACCGGCCCCGGCATCAACATCTCGCGGACAGTCACGCTCACGCCGAGCATGAAGGGCGTCTACAGCGTGTACGTGAAGCCCACGGCTCGGGGATCGGTTGCGGTCAAGGCGTTCTACCACGGGAGCACGACCTGCCAGCCGTCGAGCGTCTCGGCCTATCGGACGGCGTCCTAGCCGCCTCAGCGGCCGTTGCGTCAGGACTCGAAGCCGAGCCCGAGCGCGTCGAGCAGTCGTAGCCAGAGGTTGCGCCGTCCGCCGTTGCGGTCGGCGCGACCCAGCGACCACTGGGTCATCCAGATCCCGAGCGCCGCGATCGGCTCCGGCGGGAACGGGCCGGGGCGTCGCCGGACCATGCGTAGTGCGGTGCGCTCGGTCTCGCGCCCGTCCAGGAGGTCCAGCATCACCGCGGCTCCGAAACGGCTGGCGCCCACGCCCAGCCCGGTGTAGCCGAGCGCGTACGCCACCCGGCCGCGTCTGGCGAGGCCGAAGAAGGCACAGAAGCGGGTCGACGCGTCGATCGCACCGCCCCAGGCATGAGAGAATCGCAGGCCGGTCAGCGTCGGGTAGGTCTCGAAGAAGTGCTCGGCGAGCACGTCGTACGTGGCAGCGCGATGGTCGTACGCCGGGCTGATCCGCCGTCCGAAGTGATAGATCGCGTCGTAGCCGCCCCACAGGATCCGGTTGTCCGTGGTGAGCCGGTAGTAGTGGAAGAAGTTGCCGACATCGGCCAGCCCTTCGCGCCCCTCCCAGCCGATCGTTGCCAGCTGCTGGTCGCTGAGCGGCTCGGTCATGAGCGCGTAGTCGTAGACCGGTGCGATGTGCCAGCGGAGCCGCTGCAGCAGGGGTCGGTGGGCGTTGGTGGCCATGGCCACCCGGCGCGTGACGACGACACCCTCGGGCGTACGTACGTCGACTCCATGCCCCCGGGATCGCAGCCTCAGCGCAGGAGTGTCTTCGTAGATGCGTACGCCGAGCGCCTCGGCGACCCGTGCCAGACCCCAGGCGAGTGCTGCGGGGTCGAGGATCGCCACCGAGTCCGGACGCCACGAGCCGGCAAGGTACGTCGGGGACTCCACCTTGGCCCGGAGCCCGGCCGCATCGAGGAAGATCGCGTCGCTGCCGGGGACCTCTTCGCGGAGTTCGTCGATCTGGTGCGGCTGGGTGGCGATGTCGATCTCTCCGGTCCGCTCGAAGCCGCAGTCGATCCCGTACCGCCGGATCGTGTCCTCGATGGCGTCGAGATTCTCCAGCCCCAATCGCTGCAGAGTCTCGAATTCATCGGGCCACCTGGCGCGGCCGTTCGCCTCACCATGAGTGAGGCTGGCATCGCAGAAGCCTCCGTTGCGGCCCGTGGCGGCGCCCGCGACCCGCTCGGCATCGATCAGGACGATGTCGCGATCGGGGTCGGCCTCCTTCGCCAGGACCGCAGTCCACAGGCCGGTGAAGCCGCCACCGATGATCGCGAGGTCACACCGCTCCGTGCCTCGCAGGTGTGAGCGGGCCGGCGGGCGCAGGTCGGTGTCGAGCCAGTACGGCTCCCGACGTGCGCCCACCAGCGCCGGATGGGTCATGCGATATCGGCTGCGAGGTCCTCGGCGCTCAGCTCCTCAGCGCTCCTGCGAGGCAGGGTCTTGCCGCGGAAGTAGTCCGGCGAGAATGCCCACTGCAGGGCCATCAGGACGAAGCCGAACAGCAGCGACACGATGCCGACGACGCCGACGGCGCCGTAGCCCCAGATGGTCACGTTGTTGCCGGCGTCGTCGGCGAGGTAGTCGACCGCCAGGTAGGTGTGGGCTGCGTAGAAGAACATCACGAAGAGGAAGATGGCGCCGAGCAGCGGGAACAGCACCCGTGTGAAGAGGGTGAGTCCGGTGAGCACCTGCTTGCGGTAGAACCAGAAGCATGCGATGCCGGTGAGGCCGTAGTAGAACGCGATCTGCAGGCCGATCGCGCCGATGATCGCGTTCAGCAGGTTCTGGCTGATCAGGGTCATCGCGACGTAGAAGACGATCGAAACGACACCCATGCCGATCGTTGCCCATGTCGGGGTCAGGAACCGCTTGTGGATCGTGGCGAACTTCGTCGGGATCGCGCGGTGCGAGGCCATCGAGAGGGCGGTGCGAGCCGTTGGCAGGATCGTGGTCTGGGTGGAGGCTGCGGACGAGGTCAGGATCGTGATCGCCAGCAGCGCCAGACCGATGTGACCCAGGGCGCTGTGGCCGTAGAGCGACGGACCGATCGCGCTGAAGACGTCGCTGCCGTTGTTGCCGTTGCCGAGGCCGATGCCGTCGGTGCCGACGCCCGCGTACGCGATCGCGGCCACGGTGACCAGGACGTAGATGAGGAGCAGCATGACGGTGGAGATGACCGCGGCGCGGCCCGGCGTACGGCCGGGGTCGTCGGACTCCTCGTTGATGGAGACAGCAGTGTCCCAACCCCAGTAGATGAAGACGGCGAGCAGGACCGTGGAGGCGATCGCGGACATGCCGAGTCCGCCGGGCCACAACCAGCTGAGTGACGGATGCAGCGAACTGGCGGTGGCGTGGTGTGCATAGACCTTGATCAGCGCTACGGCGGCGAAGACCGAGAGAGTCACGATCTCGATCCCGAGGAGGGCGTACTGGAGTCGGGCCGAGACCTCAATACCACGGAAGCAGATGTAGGTCATGACGGCGATCCAGATGACGCCGGCGATCGTCGACCACAGGGTGCTCTGGTCGAGGGTGTTGTGGATCCCTGACTCGTTGGCGAGTGTGAAGGAGTACTTGCCAGCGATCTGAGCGAGGTTGGCCATCACGATGATGTCGGAGATGACGATCCCCCAGCCGCCCATGAACCCGACGATCGGACCGAACGCGCGGCTGGCCCAGGTGAAGGTGGTGCCGCAGTCGGGCTCCGCCTCGTTGAGCTCCTTGTAGGCCACGGCGATGAAGTACATCGGGATGAAGGCCAGCAGCATGATCGCCGGCGCTTTGAGGCCGGCGCCGCTGACAACGACGAGGCCGAGGGTGGCTGCCAGTGAGTACGCCGGTGCCGTCGACGCGATGCCGACGACGACGCTCCCGACGAGCCCCACCGCGCCCCGCTTGAGGCCCTTTTCCCTGCTCGATGCGGGCGTCAGGGTCGTGGTCGTGGACATATCACCTCGATGTCTTGGTGCGGGCTTGGTCACCCATGTGATTTGAACAACATACAAATAGTGGATCCACTATGACCCCAGTCACAGATAAGGTCAAGGGGTGGCATCAACAAAGGTCGTCCGACCGAAGCGGAAACTCGACGGTCTGCGTGATCGCGTACTCGATGAGGCCTGGGCGTTGCTCATCGAGCGCGGCGTGGCCGACCTGACTCTTGCCGAACTGGGGCGCCGTGTCGAGACCAGTGCCGGCCACCTCCTCTATCACTTCGGCAGCAAGGACGAGTTGCTGCTCGACCTGCTGCGGCGCAACGAGGCCGATCTCTGGCGCCAGTGGCGGCTCGTACGCGGTGGCGAGGCGGAGTTTCTGGCTGTGTACCGAGCCTTCTGCCGGCAGTTCCTGCCCGCCGGCGAGGGCGACCCGCGGTGGCTGGTGTGGCTTGAGCTGTGGCCCCGCGGACTGCGGGTCGAGGACCTGCGTGGTTCCTTCGACGAACTCGACGAAGCCTGGCGGATCGAGCTCGCGGACATGTTGGCTGACGCCGGCGTACCCGATCCGATGTCGTTGGCGCGCCGGGTCTGCTGGCTGCTGGACGGGCTCGCCGTGGCGATCGTGCTCGGCCAGACCGACGTGAGCGTGGACGAGGCGATCGAGCACGCGATTGCCTCATTGCCCGAGGACCTCCGCGTCTCAGGCTGAACCTCCTGTTTCGGCGCAGGGGCTTGCGCTGCTCTGTGACGTGCCTTACGTTTGTTTGAACGACGTTCAAACATCGACGAAGAACATGAGAGGTGGCGTCGAGATGACCGCGCGACTGACGACTCTGCAGCCTGCGACTCTGCGGATGCCTGCCGAGACCGAACCGCACCAGGCGACCTGGATGGCCTGGCCGTCCAGGTCGTACACGCTGGGCGAGACCGAGGCGGATGCCCTCGAGGCGCGTACGACCTGGGCCGCCGTGGCGAATGCGATCGTCGCGTTCGAGCCGGTGCACATGCTGGTGCCGCCGAGTGAGCGCGACGTCGTCGCGCATTTCCTCAAGCCGCAGGTCCAGGTCCACGAGGTCGAGTTGGACGACGCCTGGTTCCGCGACATCGGTCCGACCTTCGTGATCGACAACGGCGTACTCGCCGGCGTCGACTGGATCTTCAACGGCTGGGGCCAGCAGGAGTGGGCCAGCTGGCGCGAGGACGAGTGGGCGGCGGCGTCTGCGCTGAGCGAGGCGGGCGTACGTCGGATCGAGAGCCGTATGGTCAACGAGGGCGGCGGGATCCAGGTCGACGGTGCCGGCACCGTCCTCGTCACGGAGACCGTCCAGCTCGACCCGGGTCGCAACCGTGGATGGACCAAGGCCCAGGTCGAGGCTGAGTTGGCGCGCACCATCGGTGCCCGCAAGGTGATCTGGTTGCCGCGCGGCCTGACCCGCGACAGCGAACAGTTCGGCACCCGCGGGCACGTCGATCTGCTGGCCTGCTTCATCAGCCCCGCGACCGTCCTGGTCCACGACCAGCGCAACCCTGAGCACCCGGATCACGCCGTGAGCGCGGAGTTGATTGCGACGCTCGAAGCCAGTACGGACGCCGACGGTCGGCCGCTCAAGGTGGTCCGGATGCCGGCTCCGGCCACCCTCCGCGACGCCGAGGGGTGGGTCGACTACAGCTACATCAACCACTACGTCTGCAACGGCGCCGTGATCATGTGCGCGTTCGGCGACCCGGTCGACGGCGGCGCAGCCGCGATCCTCGCGGAGGCTTACCCCGGTCGCGAGGTCGTACGCATCGACGCCCGGCCCCTCTTCGCCCGCGGTGGTGGCATCCACTGCATCACCCAGCAGCAGCCCGCTGTCTGATCTCGATCACTCACAAGGACATCCGATGCAACTTCGAGTCGCTTCCGCCCAGCCGTCGCTGGCCCGTGTGCAGCCTGCCGACGGTCGTACCCTCACCGTCGGCGTCATCCAGACCCGCTGGCACGACGACGTCCTCGTGCATCAGGCGGTGCTTGAGGACGGCATCGCCCAGGCCGCCGGCGCCGGCGCCCAGGTCGTCTTCCTCCAGGAGCTGACGCTCTCGCGCTACCCGGCCGACATCCGGCCAGCCGGTCGCCCGGCCGACACCGCCGAACCGCTCGAAGGTGGACCGACGCACGCGTTCTGTGCGCGGGTCGCCACTGCTCAGGACGTGTACGTGCACGCCTCGCTCTACGAAGCAGCCGAAGGTCTTGCGGGGGAGGACGGGCTCGGCTACAACACCGCGATCCTGGTGGCGCCGAGCGGCGAGATCGTGGCGCGTACGCGCAAACTCCACATCCCGGTGACCGAGGGCTACTTCGAGGACCAGTACTTCCGTCACGGCCCGGCCGACGTGCCGTACCCGGTGCACACCGTCGATCTGGCCGGCGCTCCCAAGCTCGGTCTGCCGACGTGCTGGGACCAGTGGTTCCCGGAGCTCGCCCGGGCGTACTCGCTCGCGGGGGCCGAGGTGCTCGCCTACCCGACCGCGATCGGGTCCGAGCCGGACCACCCGGATTTCGACACCCAACTGCTGTGGCAGTCGGTGATCGTCGGCAACGGCATCGCCAACGGGCTGTTCATGTGTGTGCCGAACCGCTGGGGTGACGAGGGCCGGATCACCTTCTACGGCTCGTCCTTCATCAGCGACCCGTACGGCCGCATCCTGGTCCAGGCACCGCGTGCCGGCGATTACGCGCTGGTGGCGGAATTGGACCTGGCGCAGCGCAGCGACTGGCTCGAACTGTTCCCGTTCCTGCGGACGCGGCGGCCTGACACGTACGAGAGCCTCACGGCGCAGTAGGGCGAGATGCGCGGACCTCGCGGGCCCGCCATCACCGCTAGACGATGACGACATACCACTTTCCACTGACTCGCTGACACGGCGAAGCGGCGGTCGCCGCAGTCGCCGCGGTCTTCGTGAGAGCCCACGCCTGATCAAAAGTGAGTGCAGCTGAAGGCATCCCGCTGCTCGGGTCCGAAATGTCCTGGCAGTGCCCGGCGACGCACATGTGCCCCGTGATGGACACGAGGGCGCGACTACCGGACACGACTGTTTGATGGAACGCAGCATGTGTGAACGTCATTTCTGACATCAGCGGAACGTACTGGGATGTGCACATCGCCCGCTCGCTGGCGACAACGACCGCACAGGCTCGCGCGCCATCATGTGCCTGGATCGCCGCCGTGAATTCCTGAGCAGCGGCCAGAGGAGTGTTCGCCGCCGCGGGCGACGAAGAAGCGGTCGTCGCGACCGGCGAGGGGGTACTGGCGACGGCGACGGAGGAACTGCTTGCGGCGGTGGAACTGGACCCGCCACAACCAGCCAGTGCGAGGCAGCCGATGGCGGCCGCCGTCATCGTGATCGCAATATCGCGACAGTTGGTGCGCATGCTCTTTTCCCTCTTCGTTGGCTGGATCTGACGGCCGTTCCTTGACCTCGTGGCGAAGCGAGCCGATGCTCTCATGCGGGCGACGACTGTGTGCGTCGCAAAAACACGAAACCCCGAATGACGGCTGAAAGACTCGTCGTATGGCCTCTTGTTGCCATCGGAACCCTGCGCCTCGTAGTGATGACCAGCCAGAAGTTACGCGATCGGCCGGTTCTCGTAGTACGTCTGCAGCACCACCGTCGTCTCGGTGCTCACCGACGCAGCCGTACGGATCTCGCCGAGCAGTGATTCCAGGCGCCGGGGCGAAGCAACTCGCACGAAGAGGATGTAGCTCGCCTTGCCGGCCACCGAGTGGCATGCCTCGATCTCGCTCAGGTGCTCCACCAACTCCGGAGCGTTGTCCGGCTGCGCCGGGTCGAGCGGCGTGATCTCGATGAAGGCTGAGAGTGGTCGGCCGGCGGAAGCCGGATCGATGATCGCTCGGTAGCCGGTGATCACCCCGCGTGCCTCCAGGCGGCGTACGCGGCTCTGGACCGCCGACACCGATAACCCGACCGCGGTCGAGAGGTCGGCGAGCGTCGCTCGCGCGTCGGCCGACAGGGCGCGCACGATCCCTTCGTCGACGGTGTCGTCGAGGGGGCCCAGCGGCTCAGGGAGTACGAGCATGAGCACAGATTATCGCAATGCAGACGGAAAACATCCGGTCCGGAACTATAAACAACGGAAAGATTCCGGCTACGCTTGTAATAGAAGCCCAGGATCGGAGGTTCCCATGACCATCAGCACGCAGCGTACGTCCGCAGCCATCATCGGAGAGCCCGAGGTCCTCGAGGACAGCGCCGCGTGGAAGGCGCTCAAGCAGGCCGCCATCGAGCTCCAGGCCCTCCAGCAGCAGGACGGATCGATCCCGGACGCCTATGCCGAGGCCCGCGTACATGTCGCCACGATCATCGACGCGATCGAGACCCTCCGCCCGCACTTCCCGCACGACGACGCGTACCTGCGTGCCTCCGTCAAGGACTTCGAGCGCTGGGCCGACGGCGGCTTCGGTGTGCCCGATTTCCTCGACTCACTGGTCGCCTTCGAGCCGCAGAAGCACCGCATCGACGGCCTGCGCCACCTGGTGGTGTTCCCGATGTATACCCAGAACGGATCGAGCAACCGGTACGTCGAGGCGCTCATCGTCGAGGTCATCTGGCCTGCGTTCGTCGCCGACCTCGAAGCGGGCGACTACGGCAACAAGCTGTTCCTCTCGCTGAGGCTGATCGACTTCACGCCCGGTTATGACACCAACTCGGCCGTCCTCTTCCCGGAGACGGTCGCCATGCGGGAGATCCCGACCTTCACGTGGGGCGCGATCTTCCAGGACCGTGAGGCCGCTCGCTACCGCCGCGTCGTCCGCGCAGCCGCCGACATCACCAGGCTCGAGCTCCCGCCGATCGCTGCGCACATGCTCGACGACCAGGCCCTCACCGAGCAGACGTTCGTGATGTGGGACCTCATCCACGACCGGACCCACATGCGCGGAGACCTGCCGTTCGATCCGTTCATGATCAAGCAGCGGATGCCGTACTTCCTCTACTCCCTCGAGGAGCTGCGCTGCGACCTGACTGCGTTCCGGGAGTCGGTACGCATCCGGCAGGTGCTGTCCGCCCGCGACGATCTCGACGAGGCCGAGGCCACGACCCTCACGCATGCCGGGCTGGTCCAGTACGCGATCATCTTCGACCGGATCTTCCGGTTCGCGATCACCGGCTCACGCGTACGCAACTACGACGGGCTCGGCGGCCAGCTGCTCTTCGCGTGGCTGCACCAGCGGGGCGTACTCGATTGGACCGACACGTCGCTCACCTTCGACTGGGACGGAGTCCCGGCCGCCGTGGTCGCTCTCGGCGAGACGATCGACGAGCTCTACTGGCGCTCGATCGACCGACCGAAGACCGCGCACTGGCTGGCGGCATACGACTTGGTCCGCTCGACCCTGACGCCGGCTCCGGCGTCGCTGTGGGCGCGTGGCCTGCCGGACGAGATCCTTGCCGGCCCGCCGAAGGGCTACACGGACTCCGTACTTGACGACGAGTTCCCGTTGTCGATGTTCTACGAGTCACTGGACAAGAAGATGAGTGCTGTCATCGCGTCCACGGAAGGCATCGTCGGCACCGACCAGGAGAAACCATGAGTCTGCACAACCCCGACGTCCGCGGCTTCGCGTCCGACAACTACTCGGGCATCCATCCCGAGGTGTTGGCGGCGATCGCGGCAGCCAACGGCGGCCACCAGGTCGCCTACGGCGAGGACGCGTACACCGAGCACCTGCAGGAGGTGTTCGTACGCCACTTCGGCGACGGAGTCGAGGCGTACCCGGTCTTCAACGGGACCGGCGCCAACGTGGTCGGGTTGCAGTCGATGCTGCCGCGGTGGGGTGCGGTCGTGACCGCGACCAGCGCGCACATCAACACCGACGAGGCCGGTGCACCAGAGCGGGTCGCCGGGATCAAGCTGCTCACCGTGCCGACCCCTGACGGCAAGCTCACCCCCGAGTTGATCGACCGGGAGGCCTGGGGCTGGGGCGACGAGCACCGCGCCCAGCCGCTGGTCGTCTCGATCACGCAGTCGACCGAACTCGGCACGCTCTACACGGTCGAGGAGATCCGGGCGATCACTGCGCACGCGCACGGGCTCGGCATGCGCGTGCACATGGACGGTGCGCGGATCTCGAACGCCGCGGCCGCCCTGGGTGTCGGATTGCGTACGTTCACCCGCGATGCCGGCGTCGACGTGCTCAGCTTCGGCGGCACCAAGAACGGAGCCATGCTGGGTGAGGCCGTGGTCATCCTCGATCCTGCGGCGTCGACCGGGCTGAAGTACCTCCGCAAGCTGGACATGCAGCTCGCCTCGAAGATGCGGTTCGTGTCGGCGCAGCTGATCGCACTGCTCGAGGGAGACCTGTGGCTGCGCAACGCGACCCACTCGAACGCGATGGCGCAGCGGTTGCGCGCCGGCGTCGAGGCCGGGATCGCGGACGGGTCGATCACCGATGTCGTGCTGTCGCGACCGACCCAGGCCAACGGGGTGTTCGCGACGCTGCCGCCCGGTGTGGCCGACCGGCTGCGGGAGTCGTTCCGGTTCTACGACTGGGATGTCGCTACCGGCGAGGTGCGCTGGATGTGCAGCTTCGACACCACCGAGGCCGATGTCGACGCACTTGTCGCGGCGGTCGCCCAGGAGACGTCCCGAACCTGAGGGTGTTGCGCATCACATCTTCGAGCCGTACAGTGAATGCAGTTTTGAACGGCATTCAAACAACGGGAATCGCACATGACTGAGACACACACCGTCGACACGATCATCGTCGGCGCCGGCGTGACCGGGCTGACCGCGGCACGGCGGCTGACCGAGGCGGGCCAGGACGTACTCGTCCTCGAAGCCCGCGACCGGGTCGGAGGACGTCTGCGTACCGAGACGCACGACGGCGCCCATTTCGAGATCGGCGGCCAGTGGGTCTCGCCGGACCAGACCGCGTTGATCGAGATGGTCGAGGAGCTCGGTCTCGAGACGTACTCGCGCTTCCGCGAAGGCGAGTCCCTCTACATCGCCGCCGACCGGACCGCCCGACGCTTCACCGGCGAGGTGCTCCCGGTGAGCGAACAGACCAACGCCGAGATCGATCGCCTGATCGACATCCTCGACAAGCTGTCGGCGGACATGGACCCGGACCGACCGTGGGCTCACCCGCTGGCCGCCGAGCTCGATCAGGTCACCTTCGGCCAGTGGCTCGAGGCGCAGACCGACGACGTCGAGGCGCGCGACAACATCGCGCTCTACATCGGCCCAGCGATGATCACGAAGCCGGTCTGGTCCTTCTCGGCCCTCACCGCTGTCCTGATGTGTGCGAGCGCCGGCTCGTTCACGCACCTCGTCGACGCCGACTTCATCCTCGACAAGCGCGTCGTCGGCGGGCTGTCGTCGGTGCCGGCGGCACTCGCATCCGGGCTCGCTGGCAAGGTCCGTCTCAATGCCGATGTGACCCACGTATGCCAGGACGACAACTGTGTCGTCGTGACGGTCGACGGTGAGGACATCGCTGCCGCCCACGTGATCCTCGCGCTCCCGCCGACGCACGTACGCCGGATCCGGATCGCCCCCGACCTTCCGTGGGAGCACCGCAGTGGTCGCGAACACCAGTCGTTCGGCCTCGTGATCAAGGTGCAGGCCGAGTACGCCACCCCGTTCTGGCGCGAGTCGGGCCTGTCGGGCACCGGGTTCGGTCCGTACGAACTGGTCCACGAGGTGTACGACAACACCTGGGCCAGCGGTGCCGGGGAGGACGGCGGAATGCTGGTCGCATTCGTGTCAGGCCTTCACGCCGACGAGGTCGGCCGGCTCCCCGAGGACGAGCGACGATCCCGGATCCTCGAGGGCCTGGCGACCTACTTCGGCGAGCGCGCCCTGCACCCGCGCGTCTACAAGGAGAGCGACTGGCAGCACCAGGAGCTCACCGGCGGCGCGTACGCCACGTCGTTCGACGTCGGCAGCATGACCAGGTACGGCCACACCCTCCGCGAGCCTGTCGGCCGCATCCACTTCGGCAGCAGCGACGTCGCGGGGCTCGGCTTCCAGCACGTCGACGGTGCCGTTCGCATGGGCTCGCTGCTGGCTCGCACCATCCTTGAAGGAGACCACGCATGATCCACAACGTCATCGACGGGAAGCTGGTGCCGGCTGCGAGCGGTCAGACCACCGACCTCGTCGACCCGGTCACAGGGCAGCCGTACGAGACCGCGGCGCTCTCCCGTGAGGCCGACGTCGACGCCGCGTACGCCGCAGCGGCCCGCGCGCAGGTGACCTGGCGTCGGACGACGCCGAGCCAACGCCAGGCGTACCTGCTCAAGCTGGCCGATGCGTTCGACGCCCGTGCCGAGGACCTGCTCGCGGCAGAGGTACGCAACACCGGCAAGCCGGTCGAGATGACCCGCTCGGAGGAGATCGTCGGCGGCATCGACCAGCTGCGATTCTTCGCTGGTGCAGCGCGCAGCCTCGAGGGCTCGGCGGCGACCGAATACCTCGAGGGCCACACCTCGTACGTGCGTCGCGAGCCGGTCGGCATCGTCGGTCAGGTCGCTCCCTGGAACTACCCCTGGCAGATGGCGATCTGGAAGATCGGACCCGCGCTGGCCGCGGGCAACACGGTCGTCCTCAAGCCTTCGGACACCACCCCGGTGACGGCGTCCTTGATGGCCGAGATCGCCGCCGACATCCTGCCTCCGGGGGTCTTCAACGTCGTCTGCGGTGACCGCGACACCGGCCGATTGGTCGTGTCGCACCCGGCCGCGGCGCTGGTGTCGATCACCGGCTCGACCGGCGCTGGCAAGCAGGTGGCGGCCGCCGCCGCGGTCGACCTCAAGCGGGCGCATCTCGAGTTGGGTGGCAAGGCTCCGGCCGTCGTCTTCGCCGATGCGGACATCGACGCCACGATCGAGGGGATCTGCGTCGGAGCATTCTTCAACGCCGGCCAGGACTGCACGGCGGTCACCCGGGTCCTGGTGGCCGAGGAGATCGCCGACGACTTCACCGAGCGGCTGGTGAAGGCCGTCTCGGAGCTGCGGACGGCGGGCCCGGAGGATCCGGACGCGACGTACGGCCCGCTCAACAACGCGGCACAGTTCGCGCGGGTGTCGGCCGTGGTCGAGACTCTGCCGGCTCACGCCCGGGTACTCACCGGTGGCCATCGAGTCGGGACCGAGGGCTACTTCTACGCACCGACCGTGGTCGTGGGCGTACGCCAGAGTGACGCGATCGTCCAGGGCGAGACCTTCGGGCCGGTCATCACGGTCCAGACGTTCGCGTCCGAGGACGAGGCGATGGACCTGGCCAACGGTGTCGACTTCGCGCTGGCGGCCAGCGTGTGGACCCGCAACCACGGTACGGCGATGCGCTGCTCGGCCACGCTCGACTTCGGCTGTGTCTGGGTCAACACGCACATCCCGCTGGTCGCGGAGATGCCGCACGGAGGCTTCAAGCAGTCCGGCTATGGCAAGGATCTCTCGCACTACGCGGTCGAGGAGTACACGCGTGTCAAGCACGTGATGCACGCCCACATCTGACGGCTCCCGACCGAAGGCCCCGACGTGAGTCGGGGCCTTCGGCGTACTCCGATCGACGGGTCAACGCGTACGGAGAACGGGATGGTCGGCGTGGTTGTTTCGGATCAGGCGGGTCGGTGCCTGTGTGGGAAGTGACGGGGGCCACATCTCCATAGCGTTCTCAGTGGCAGAACTCGGGAAATCCGGTTCCACACAACAAGCAAAGGAAACACCATGAACAACATCCTCGCCGCCTTCGTTGCCCTGCAGTCTCGCTTCTTCGCCACCGACGACGAGCGTGGCGCGACCGCCACCGAGTACGCGCTGCTCCTCGCCTTCATCGCCATCGTCATCATCACCGCCGTCACCCTGCTCGGCAGCAACATCACCGGCCTGTTCAACAAGGCCGCCAGCTCGATCGCCTGATCGAGCTGCGCATGTAAGACGTCCGCATCACGGGATCACCGATGCCTGAGCCGGCCGATGACGAGCACGGCGCGCAGGCAGTGGAATTCGCACTGCTCTTCGCGTTGGTCATCGGACCCATGCTCTACGGCATCATCGGTCTCGGCTTCGCTCTCCATCAGAAGATCACGATGGCCGAGCTGGCCCGTGAAGCGGCTCGAGTTCAGGCGATCTGCCTGAGCAGCGGTACCGGATGTCCAACGTCGGCGCAGACCCGAGCACTTTCCATCTACTCGGGACCTGCGCCGACGTGGACCTGGGCATCCACCACTTGTAGCGCGACCTCGGGTTACGCGGCGGATGTCACCGTCACCGTCTCGGTCGGCGCCTACTTCCCGATGCCGTCCTTCATACCGATGTCGACAGTGACCGGAACGGCGACCGCGCCATGCGGAGGCTGAACTCGACCGATGACCGCGGTGCGACAGCCCTGATCATGGCGCTCGTCGTGTCCAGCCTCCTGATGAGCCTCGGCTACCTGGTGATCACGGTCGGCGGCTGGTACGTCGCCCGGACCATGGACCAGAACGCAGCAGACTCCGCTGCCGAAGCTGTCGCAGAATGGTGCGGCACCCAACTCTCGGCGGGCCAACTCTGCTCCCAGGACCAGGCGCAAACGGTGGCGGCGCACTACGCCGACGGCTCATCCAACGGCGGACTCGCCCAGTGGGCACAGACGGTCTGCGGGACCCTTCCGGGTCTGACCGCGTGTTCCATGACATTCCTCAACTCTTCGACCGGCTGCCCCGCCACGGGCCCTTCGACCGGCTATGTCGATGTCCTGGTCACGCCCAGGACTGACGGCAACCCGACCATGAAGAACTTGTTGGCATCGGGGACCCAACGCGTCTCGGCGTGCGCCCAGGCCGGCCTCATCACCGCCGGGTCCTGCGTGACCTGCGTGGGGATCACCATCTCCTTGTGCGAGTGGAACCTCGACACAGCCAACGGCACCTCGTTCGCCGCCAGCACTGTTCCGACCTATCTCGACACGATCACCGCGCGGCGCAGCAACCCGGCGTACGGCCTCTCGTTGCTCAATCTGTACGTCCTGGACGGGATCTACGATCCGCGCAACCCCGCCAACAAGTACAACCTCTCACCGCCGGCGCCGAGCAACGCCTCGATCGCCGGGAGCGAGACCGTGCTGTACATCCACGGTGGGTCGACCAACAACTGCCCGGGCGCCTCGACTCCAGCAGGTGGCTTCGGCTGGACTGCGCCGAGTTCCGGCACGACGTGTTCCACGGCGATCGTCAACTCGACGTATGCCGGCGCCCCGGGCAACGCGGCGAACGACTGCTACTCGGTTTTCGATGCCTCGCGCACCAATGGCACACCGATCTACATCCCGGTGTACGACAGCTACACCGGCGGAGGTTCGGGCACCGTCTACCACCTGGCCGGTCTCGCGGCGTTCGTCGTGACCGGCTGGGACGTGGGCACCGGCGGTTCCACTTGGGGCACCGGGCCGTCATCCCGGAAGGCAGCGTCCTCGATCGCGCTCGCCGACAGCGGCCTGAAGGCCTCAGACACGCAGTACTGCGGCAAGACGTACACAGGCTCGCCGTCGAACAGCTGCGTCTATGGCTACTTCACCCACGTACTGGTGCCCGCCGGGGTGTTCGGCCCCGGGCCGGGCGGGAACCTCGGCCTCGAGTCGGTCGCGCTCACAGGCTGACCGTTGTCGCCTGGCCGTACGCCTCTCGGGATGGTCGGCATGGTTGTTTCGGATCAGGTGGGTCAGTGCCTGTGTGGGAAGTGGCGCGGGCCACATGTCCATAGCGTTCTCAGTAGCAGAACTCGGGACCTGCACATCAACCACTAGGGGAGGAAAACCCACATGAACAACATCTTGGCCGCCTTCGTTGCCCTGCAGTCTCGCTTCTTCGCCACCGACGACGAGCGTGGCGCGACCGCCACCGAGTACGCGCTGCTGCTCGCCTTCATCGCCATCGTCATCATCACCGCTGTGACCCTGCTCGGCAGCAACATCACGGGCCTCTTCAACAAGGCTGCGAGCTCGATCGCCTGATCGAGCCCACTGCGGCTGTTGTCACCCCTCCTGGGGTTTCGATCGGCGGCGCAGGCCACAGCAGCTCCACCTGCTTGTGCCCGCGTCGCCGATCGGCGTTTTCAGGGACGGACGCCGGCTCAGCGCGACCAACGGTCAGACAACTCGTCTAGTGCTTTCGGATAAGGAAGCGCTGGTCTCGCGTGGGAAGTGACCGAGGCCACAACTTCATAACGTCGGAGTGGCACTACTCGGTGCTTGATCAATTACTCAGGGGGAACTCACATGAACAACATCCAGGCCGCCATCGTTGCCCTTCAGGCTCGCTTCTTCGGCATCGACGACGAGCGTGGTGCGACCGCCACCGAGTACGCGCTGCTCCTCGCCTTCATCGCCATCGTGATCATCGTCGCCGTGACCCTGCTCGGCAGCAACATCACCGGCCTGTTCAACAACGCCGCCAGCTCGATCGCTCCCTGATCGAACACCAAATTCAAGCGTTCGCGATGGGCAGCACTCGGGTGCTGCGCATCACGACAAGGGGACACATGAACACCATCTTCAGTCACCTGGGAACGCTCCAGGCCCGCATCGTCGCCACCCATGACGAGCGCGCGGCCACCTCCACCGAGTACGCACTGCTCCTGACGCTCGTCGCCATCGCGATCATCGCGTCGCTCAGTGTGTTCGGCAACCAGTTGACCGCCCTCTTCGCGAACGCAGCCAGTTCCGTCTCACCGTGAACTGACTATGGCGGGCGCATCCATGCGAAGCGCCCGTCACTTGCTCCACGAACTCCCACCATTGAATGGAATCCCACATGAAGCGTCGCCCCATTCTCATCGCCCTCGCTGTTCTGCTCGCGCTGATCGGAACCGGTGCGGTCTACGCCTACGTCCACACTGCTGACAGCCGCGCCGTCAACGGCATGAAGGCCGTCAGCGTCCTGGTGGTCTCGAAGGAGATCCCCGTCGGCACCCCCTGGAGCTCGATCGCTTCCGGTGGGTACGTGACCACGGAGTCGGTCCCGGCCTCAGCCGCGCCCAGCACCGCCCTCTCCTCGACCACCGCCGACATCACGCCGACGTTCATGGCCACGTTCGCGATTCACACGGGTCAGCTGCTGACGCGCGAGATGTTCGCGGCAAAGGCGGCGACGGTCGGCGCGCTCCAGATCCCCGGCAAGTTGCAGGCCCTGACGATCTCCGTTCCGCTCCCTGCCGACGTCATGGGCTTTGTCCAGAACGGGTCCCAGGTCGCGGTCTACGCCCTCGTCCAGTTGCAGCACTCGCCCAACGCCAACCAGCAGGTCGGTACGAACCCGATCGTCAGCAAGTTGCTGATCCCTCGGGTGACCGTCATCGCGGTGAGCCAGCCGGCTCCGACCAGTGTCAGCGGTGGTGGCCCCGCTCCCACCGGCAGCCTGCTTGTCACGCTCGCGGTCGACCAGCAGCAGGCCGAGCGCCTTCTGGTGGCGCAGAAGGTCGGCGACCTCTACCTGACGCTCCTGACCGACTCCTCGGTCACCGCCGAAGACGGCGGCACGATCGCCGCTGGCATCTTCAGCCCATCGCTGCTGTTCACGCGGTGATGGGCGATGACTGCCGAAGTCATGGCACCCTCCGTCGCTCCTGATCCTGTCGCTCCGGACTCCGCCGCCGCGGGGAAGGTCGTGGTCGTCCACTCCGCCAAGGGCGGAGTCGGTACGACGACGGTCGCGGTCAACATCGCTGCTGCGATGCACGCTCGCGGTCGGCGGGTCTGTCTGGTGGACCTCGATCTGGGATGTGGGGATGTCGCGGTCGCGCTCCGGTTGGAGCCGCGCAACACCATCCTCGACGTCCTCGCCGACGACACCGACGAGGAGGTCGAGGAGCCGATCGACATCCTGCGGACGATCGTCGAGCCGGGGTTCAACTGCATCCTTGCTCCCGCCCAGTCGACGGACCCGGCCGAGCTGCCCGGGGACGTGCTGGCGGACCTCATCCCGTACCTGCGCAGCATCTACGACGCCGTCGTGATCGATACGCCGACCAGCATGTCCGTCCACACCCGGACGGCCTTCGAACTGGCTGATGTGCTCGTACTCGTCTCCACTCCGGACGTCTCCTCGCTGCGTGGGTTGACGATCGGGCTCGACCGCTCCATTGCGCTCAATGCGCCACGGCCGGTGGTCGTCCTCAACCAGGTCGAGCGCGGCGAGGGTATGCCGGCCGAGGAGATCGCCGCCGGACTGGGTGTCGAGATCGCCGTACGGATCGCACGTGACCCGATGGTGGCGCGGTCCGGCAACCGTGGCGAAGCCATGGTCAAGGCCGAGCCGAACTCGCCGTTCACCTCCGACATCGACCGCCTGGTCGACCGTTGGGTCGCACGCAAGAAGGGCACCGCGAAGGTGCGTCCGCTTCATCGTCGGAAGGGATTCAAACTATGAACATCGCAGATCGACTTGCAGCGCGACGGATGCCCCAGGATCCGGACCTGCCGGAATCGCTGTCGGACCTCGAGGTCGATCTGGTCGACCTCCCCGCCGCTGCGGCACCGCTCCAGCAGCCGGAGCCGCGGTTCGAGGAGGTGCCGGCGCCGGTCGTACATCGCGAGGAGAAGCCGACGGCTCCCCGCGTTGACCCGCACGCGGAGATCAAGCGTGAGGTGCACACCGCCCTGCTCGAGTCCCTCGGCCCGAGCCTCTACGAGCCGCAGGCCGAGGGGGATGACCTCGACGGCAGGGTCAAGCAGGCACTGGCTCAGGTGATGCAGGACCACCGGACGTTGTTGGGTGGCGCGGAGCGCCGCCGGATCGAGGCTGAGATCTCAGACGAGATTCTCGGGTACGGCCCGCTCGAGCCGTTCCTGCGCGACCCGTCGGTCAGTGAGGTCATGGCCATCGGTGCGGACACGATCTTCGTCGAGCGCAGCGGTCGACTCGTCAAGGTCGACGCCGCGTTCGTCGACGAGTCGCACCTGCGCCGCACGATCGACAAGATCGTCAGCCGCGTCGGCCGTCGCGTCGACGAGGCGAGCCCCATGGTCGATGCCCGTCTGCCTGATGGCAGCCGTGTCAACGCGGTCATCGCCCCCATCGCCCTTGACGGCTCGATGCTCACGATCCGTAAGTTCGCCGCCGATCCGTACGGCGTCGAGGACCTGATCCGGTTCGGGACGCTGAGCCGCCCGACCGCGAACCTGCTGCGCGCGTGCGTCGAAGGGCGCCTCAACATCCTGATCAGCGGCGGTACGGGTTCCGGAAAGACCACGACACTCAACGTGATCTCGTCCTTCCTGCCCGAGAGCGAGCGCATCGTCACCATCGAGGACGCGGCCGAGCTGCAACTGAACAAGGAGCACGTCGGCCGGATGGAGACTCGTCCGGCCAACATCGAGGGCCGCGGTGAGATCACCACGCGCGACCTGGTGCGCAACTCGCTGCGTATGCGCCCCGACCGCATCATCGTCGGTGAGGTCCGTGACGGAGCTGCCCTCGACATGCTGCAGGCCATGAACACCGGCCACGACGGATCGCTCACCACCCTGCACGCCAACTCTCCGCGTGACGCACTCTCGCGTCTGGAGACCATGGTGCTGATGGCCGGCTTCGATCTCCCGACCAGGGCGATTCGTGAGCAGGTGGCGTCCGCTGTCGACCTCATCGTCCAGCAGAGCCGACTGCGTGACGGCAGCCGCCGGATCACCCACATCACCGAGGTGACCGGCATGGAGGGCGACGTGGTCACCCTGCAGGACCTGTTCACCTTCGACTACGGCGCCGGCGTCGACGACGAGGGTCGATTCGTCGGGGGTCTGAAGTCGACCGGCATCCGTCCGTACTTCCTGGACAAGCTCGCCGACCACGGTATTGCGACTCCGGAGAACCTGTTCGAGGGGTGGTTCTGATGATGGTGCTCCTGCTCATGGTCGGCGTCTTCGTCGTCCTGCTTGCGCTCGTCCTGCTGGCACTCCGGGTGCCGGCGGCCGCTGCCGAGCGCAAGGCGCGATCCGCGCGCCTCGGTGACGTGCAGCGATTCCGGCAGAAGATCGGTGAGCCAGAGGTCATCGCGCCGGGCAAGCGGGCTGCTGAGACGACTGCGGTCGGCCAGCAAGCGCTGCGCGTGTTCGACCGGGCGATCCGGGCCCGGGGCAGTCGCGGAGACATCACTGCCGACCTCGAGGGCGCAGGCGTACGGATCCGGCCCGAGGAGTGGGCCGCGATCCAGCTCAGCGTGATCATCATCGCCGCGGCCCTCTTCTACTTCCTGGTGCGATCGATCTTCGGTGTGCCGGTTGGTGCCGTCGTCGGATGGTTCGCCTGCCGTGCGTACCTGCGGATGCGCCGCTCACGGCGCGAGGCTGCGTTTCTGGAGCAGATCCCGGAGACGCTGCAGCTGATCAGCGGCTCTTTGAAGGCGGGCTTCTCGCTCGGCCAGTCGTTGGGCACCGTGGTCCGCGAGGGCACCGAGCCGACGGCCGGCGAGTTCAACCGGGCCCTCACCGAGGCGCGACTCGGCGCGAACCTCGAGGACGCCCTCGACGGTGTGGCCCAGCGGATGCGGTGCCAGGACCTTGCCTGGGTCGTGATCGCGATCAAGGTCTCGCGCGAGGTCGGTGGCAACCTCTCCGAGGTCATCGGAACCACCGTCACGACGATGCGTCAGAGGGCCGAGCTCCGCGGTCTGGTGAAGAGCCTGAGTGCCGAGGGCGTGACGTCCGCGAAGATCCTGACGGCGATGCCGTTCGTCGTCGCCGCAGCGGTCATGGTGATGAACCCGACGTACCTCACTCCGCTGTTCCACACCACCACCGGCTACATCCTGATGGCCGCGGGAGCTGGCCTTCTGTCCACCGGCGTCTTCTGGCTCAGCCGACTCGTCAAGATCGAGGTGTGATCCATGTTGTTGATCATTGGATGCGTCGGCATCTGCGCGGCGCTTGTGATGCTGATCGTGCTTCTCGGGCCCCAGCGGGCGGCACTGCCGGCCTCGATGCCCTCGCGACGTGCCACCGTGGAGACGGAACCGTCGCCGAGCCTGGTCCAGTCCTTGTTGGAGCGCTCGGCAGGACTCACCGCCCGGATGACGAAGGACGGATACCGGTCGCGCCTCCAGCATCGGCTGGACGTCGCGGGCAACCCGCCGGCGTGGCCTGCTGATCGCGTTCTGGCACTCAAGGGCGCGGGTCTGATCGCCGGTGTCGTCCTCGGCCTGCTCTACGGTGCGAAACTCGGCGGGATCTGGGCGCTGCTCGGACCGGTCATCGGTGCCGCCGCAGGCTTCTTCATCCCGGACATTCTGATCCGGAACCTGGGCGAGCGTCGTCAGACTGAACTGCGCAACGGGCTTCCGGACGTCATCGACATGCTGACCGTCTGCGTCGAGGCGGGTCTGGGCTTCGATGCCGCACTGGGCCGGGTCGTGTCGAACCTGGACAATCCCGCCGCGGCTGAGTTCGCCCGGGTCATGCAGGAGATGCAACTCGGCCGGTCCCGGGTCGACGCTCTCCGTGACGCCGGCGCCAGAGCGTCGGTCAGCGAGTTCCGGACCTTCGTCTCCTCGATCGTGCAGTCGACCGAGCTCGGTATCTCGATGGGTGACGTCCTGCGCGCTCAGGCCGGCCAGATGCGTATCAAGCGTCGCCAGCGCGCCGAGGAGAAGGCGCAGAAGCTTCCAGTCAAGATCCTGCCGCCGCTCATCCTCTGCATCCTGCCCGCGATGTTCGTCATCGTCCTCGGCCCCGCGATCATGAGCATTGTCGGCTTCTTCTCCAAGGCAGGATGATGGCGACCATGCTCGAGCAGCCTTCGGTGGCGTCGGACCCGCCGAAGGCGTCGTCCGGGATCGGCCGCCTGCTGGGCGCGGCACCGTACGTCCTGCTCGGGCTGACGCTCATGGTGTGGGTCAAGGTGGCAGCCGCGCCGCTGGTCATGCCGGACACCTACTTCAACATCAGATACGGGCAGGAGTTCCTGTCCGGACACTGGAGCCTGACCAACCCCGGCTCGCCCACACCGTTCGCGACTGCGCACTGGACTCCCACGCAGTGGAGCAGCGAGATCGTGATGGCGTGGTTCAACAACCACTTCGGTCTGGCCGGGGTCTGCTGGGTGATGGGAACGCTCGGGTTGCTGCTGCTGGTCGCCCTGTATCGCCTGGCGCGGATGGAGAGCGGCGCCCTGGTGGCGGCGCTGGTGACCACGCTGACGATGATCATGGCGTCGGTGTCTCTGTCGCTGCGGGCACAACTGATCAGCTACCTCCTCACCGCTGTGTTCGTCGCTGCAATGATGCGGATGCGCGAGGACGGTCGGATCCGCTGGTGGCTGATCCCGCTGATGTGGGTCTGGGTCACCGCCCACGGCATGTGGCCGGTCGGGCTCTCCATCCTCGGTGTCGGCGCCGTCGGGATCGTGCTGGAGACGCGCAGTCGTGAGATCGCGCGGCGGATGGCCCTCCTTGTCGGGCTGGTCGTGGTCGCCGCGGCGGTCACGCCGATGGGCCTCCGGGCGTACGAGGCCGTCCTGGCGGTCTCATCGCGCCGCAGTTACATCACCGAATGGGCGCCGACGAACTTCATGTCGCCGACGAACGCAATTCTGGCGGTCTGCATCGTCGGCGTTCTGGTCGTCGGGCTCCGTCGGCAGTCAGCGTTGCCATGGGTGGAGACGTTGCTGCTGGTCCTCGGGCTCGGGTGGGCGCTCTACTGCGCCCGGGGCGTACCGGTGGCGGCGGTGATCCTGGTGCCGCATCTGGCACGGCTCCTGCAGAGAGGCGTACGCACCCGCCGTTCCTTCGCGGGGGAGCGCTGGATCGTCGGCGGCCTCCTCGCAGCGATGTCTGCGGTCCTCGCGTTCAGCGTGACCAGCCAACCGGGAGCACCGTTCCAGCCGAAGAGCTGGGAGACGACCGCACTGGACGCGATGCCGTCCGGGACCGTCGTGCTCAACGAACAGGCCCTCGGCGGGTATCTGCTGTGGCGCTACCCCGGGTTGTCGATCTCTTCGTACGGATACTTCGACACGTACACCGACGCCGAGTTCACCCGGTTCGAACGGCTCGTGCACCTGCAGCCCGGCTGGATCGATGACGTACGTACCTCCGGCGCGCATGTTGCTCTGCTGGCAGCCGATTCGCCGTTGGCGTACGGTCTGGTGCATACCCTGCACTGGAAGGTCGTGGAGTCCGACTCCGCCTACCAGCTGCTGCACGCCCCGGATCTGTGACCGGCGGGCTCGACCGGGAGCAGCGCGCGACCCTTGCCTGGGTCTGCGGCGCCTTCCTTCTCCTCGTCGGATGGCGCCTGCTTGACATCGGCAACGCGCCGTTCATCCAGGACGAGCCGACCTTCCTCGCCGCTGCCCATCAGCAGGTCGTCACCGGTCATTGGCTGAGTCACTCGCCGATCCCCGGGACTCAGGGCATCACCTACGGCCCGACGGTGTTCTGGTTCTACGGTCTGGTGGATCTGCTCTTCGGGTCCGACCCGCGGACGGCAATCGTCGCGATGGCTGTGGTCGTGACGGCCAGCCAGATCTTCCTCTGCGACTCGCTCGCCCGACTGCTTCCTCGTCACCGCCGGGTCGCCTTTGTAGTCCTCGTGGCGGCGTACGCCGGGTCCCGGTATCTCCACCTCTGGTCACGGCTGGCGTGGGACCAATCGGTCCTGGTCATCGGCTCAGTCATGGTCGGCATGCTGGTCCGCTTGGCGGTGGTCCGGATCCGCTGGTGGGCTGTGCTCGGGCTGTTGAGCGGACTGGCTGTCTCGTCGCACCCGATGGCATTGCCGCTGGTCGGTGGCGTGGTCGCTGTCCTTGGATACGAGCATCGGCATCAGGCCCGCCGTGGCCTCGCGGCTGCGGCGGCCTTCCTGGCGCCGTTCGTGGCGGTGAATGTGCCGTGGCTGCTGTGGCTGGGTGAGCAACCGCCGCCCCAGCATTCGTTCGGTCCGGCTCTTGGCGACGGGGTCGCGTACCTCGTCGGGATCGTGGCGGATTGGGTGCCGCAGTCCGCCAGCAGCCCTTTGAGTGCTTCGTGGACAGGTCTGCGCGGACTTGCTGCGGTCACCGCCCGCCCGGGATTCGCCCTGCCCCTGATGCTGCTGGTGGCCTTGGGTGCAGCAACTGGCATCCGGTCAGGCCTGCGGAGTCCTCGTCCGATGTATCGCCGCACCAGCCTGCTCGCGATCGGCTCTGCCGTCGGCGGGTTCGTGATCGCAGCCGCGAAGGGCATCCCGCCCCAGCCGCACTATGAATGGCCGACGCTGTGGATCGTGCCTGCCGGGATCGTGCTCCTCCTGGGAGCGTCAGGTGAGCGGCCGAGCCGGGCTCGGCGCCTGCTGGGTGTGGCGGTCTGCACGGCCGTGGCACTGCAGGCTTTCCTGGTGGTGTCCTGGCACGTGCAGCTGAACCGCGATGCCGGCGACCGTACGAGCGTCGGTCCCGGCATCGACCAGCAGGAGCAGGCTGTGCACGAGGCCTGCCTTCGGGCTCCCGGATCCATGATCGACAACCAGACGGTCGCGTATCCATCGGCGCTGCGTTATTTCGCAGATCGTGATCCCGCCTGCGGCGGGCACGCGCTGACGTTCTGCGGTATCCACACGACGCTTCCCGACTGTCCGGCAGGCGTCCGTTGGGAGTTGCAGTATCGCGGCGCTGGCGCGCACCTGCAGGTGGTGAGTCGGTAGCGCCGTCCTGGCCGAAACGGCAAGGTCCCTGTCCCGCGTCTCCGCAGGTCAGGGACCTTGTCTGTGGTGGCCAGGGGCGGGGTCGAACCGCCGACCTTCCGATTTTCAGGCCGCTGGCGAGGTGCCGGGCTGGGCTGCGCCGTGGTGTCCTGAGCACTGGTCGGCAGACTGGGCCGCTGTTCTCTGGTGGGCTGTGACGACGTGTTTCGGGCCGTTCCGTGACACAAATGTGGCACGTCGCTGGCAGTTCATCCTCAAGCTACGACAGTGCGAAAGGTTCTCGGGTACGTGGTCTCAAGGTGGTCCAGGGATGTGCCAATGAGGAACTCCTCTGGATCATCGAAGAGGGCGGCGCACACCCAGTTGTGATAGCCGGCCGTCCAGGCGTATTTGCGGCGGACGTGCTCGTTGTTTGCGTGCTCGTCTAGCTTTGCCGCAACGGCGTCGCGGTGCCTGGCCGCGATCCCGCGGCCGTGAAGCGGATCCTCGGGCATCAACTCTTCGAGGCTGGCGCCTAGATAGTTGACGAAGAGTTCTCCGTCTGAGTCAACAAGCACGTATTGGTTGTACGGGCTGTGGGAGGGGATCGCCTCGTATTGGCTCTCGCGGATGATTCCGTGCCACAGCGATCGCTGCAGGAGCACACGTGGAAATATGGCTTGGGTCTCTTCTAGAAGTACCGCTTCGGCAAGTGCCTGACCGGTGACGTAGCCGCTAGCGATGTACACCGGTCCACGTGTTATCGCGCCCCTGAGGAAATGGCCGCGAAGAGCCAAGGCGAATTGATAATGCGCTGCGGCGGAAACATGGTTGAACGCCCCGCCGTCGTCACTGTCGGTCACAGGGCTGGCGACGACGGTGTTGTCGCTGAATCGCAGTGAGCGCTGAACCGAGTCCAGGTCTGGATCGCCTATAAACCAATGGTCAATGTCTTTGTAATCACGGAGCGAGGCTCGCAATCCATCGTCATTGAGGGTCGGCAGCCGAGCCTTCGTCCCGAGTTCGTCGAGATAGAGGAGCACAGATTCCTGGATCGCCGGATTTCCGTCAGCGTCGGCGTACATTCTTTGGTGCGTCATCGGCGCATCGGATCCGTCGGCAATCGGGACACTTCGATCTTGCTCCAAGGCTGATAGGTGGGTTTGTCAGTTCGGTTGCGGTGCGAGACGAAACTATCGCGCCGCGAGGCAATGAGCCGAAGGTGCCGGTCGGCGGGTGCACTGCATGGTTCATACTCATCTGCCTGGTTCTAATGCGAGGACACGCTCCCGCTCGGCCGCCACGATCGCTCGGGCGACCTCAGCATCGGTGATGTCGTAGGCCTCGGGCGCGCTGACGGCGGTCTCCGATACCCGAGCGAAGTCGGCGAACAGTTCCTTCTTGCGAGCCAGGATGTCCATGATCCTTTGGTCCACGCTCTCCTCGGAGAGCAAGCGGTGGACCTGGACTGACTCCAGTTGCCCCATTCTCCGCGCCCTTGCGATGGCTTGCCATTCGGTCGTCGGCTTCAGCTGTGGCTCACAGATCACGACGACCGACGCCGACTGGATGTTCAGCCCGACGCCGCCCGCCACGATCTGCGCCACAAGCACTGCTCCGTGGGGGGCCTTGGAGAACTCGTCGACCATCTCTTGGCGCTTGTTGGCCGGCACGGAGCCCGTCAGCGGGCCAAAGACCTTGCCCGGCAGCGAGGCTGCGACATCGTCCAAGATGCCGCGGAAGTGCGAGAAGACGAGGACGCGTCTTTCGTTTTCTTCGGCTTCCTCGACGATGTCTAGAAGGCGTTGCATCTTCTGAGACTTCGCTCCGGACTGCAGAGCGGCCTGGCGCATGGCCATGAAGTTGCTGTCGAGCACGGCCGATCGGTAGCGGTCCGCGTCCTCTGGCGACATCGGCATCCACTCATCGACCTCCACCAGTTCGGGAAGCTCGGTGAGAACGTCCTCCTGGTTCCGCCGAAGGTAAGCCGGAGCGACCTGCTTGCGGAACTGACGGGGCGCGAACTCTGACGCGCTCACCGTGAGATCAGGTCTGAGGTAGCCGACCAGGTTCCGGAATTCCTCGATCCGGTTCTCCAGGGGTGTGCCAGTCAGCAGGATCGCTCGTTCTGAGTGGCGGATCAGTGCCCTAGAGCGCCTGGTTCGGAGGGCATCGGGGTTCTTGATGTAGTGAGCCTCGTCGAAGACGGCACATTCGACGGTGACCCGCGGTGGGATCTGTCCTTCGAGCCACGCAAGGGTGTCGTACGTGGTGACGGCAACTCCGCCGGTACGAATCCACGACGTCAGGGCGCTATCGCGACCGAAGCCGTGGAGCCTGTGCGGGCGAAGGTCTGACTTGCCGGCGACTTCGCGGACCCAGTTGGTAACCACGGCGGCTGGGCACACGACCAGGAAATGAGTCGATCCCTTAGCCCGCAGATGTGTAAGAACCGCAAGCGACTCGACGGTCTTTCCGAGGCCCATCTCGTCGCCGATGATCACCTTCTTCTGGACGATCGCGAATCGTGCGCCGAAGGACTGATAGCCGCGGAGGGAAGCCTTCAGATGTTGGGTCTCGAGCCGCATGTCTCGGATTGCTTCGAGGATCTCGTCGGGGAGGTCGCCTAGGCTCGCGTCCTCGTCATCGGTCAGAAGGCCGAGCTCCGAGAGCATCGCGTAGTAGTCGGCTGGGCGCGCGAGGAAGTCTTCCCAAGGATCAGCGGCCTGCGGCCCCGTGGAGGTGAATAGCGATGCCTGCTTCTTCACGATGTCGACGGCGGCGTCGAACTCAGTGAAGGAGGATGCCCCCTCGATCAGAGCGATGTGGGACGTCGCTCGGTCCATTCCGGTGAAGGCGGGCTGGATGCGCTCCGCAGCGACTCGGGCGGGCGATCCGCTTGCAACGGTTCGAGAGCCCTCCCAGGTCTGCATCGCGCGGAGCAGATCCGCGGTGGCGCCCGACCGGTTCTTGATGTCGATTCGAACGGGCATCTCATCGATGGTGGTCTGGAGGATTGTGCGGGCGGCGGCCACCATCCTTGTTCCAGTCGTCTGCCCGATACCCGGGAGGTAGAGGATCTGGCTCCCGCGATCGATGACCTGCTGCACGTTGCGAATCCCGGCGCCTTGCAGCGCTCCGAGCCGCAATTGGCCGTTCGTCGCGTCCTTGAGGCGCTCGATTGGCATCTCGGAGACCAGTTTCCGTGCCTCTGCTTGCCGAGTCGCCGTCGCGGCGCTTGCGACAGCGTTTCGAAACTCGAGCTCTCGACCGGCTGCGCGGCTGATGGCCCCGATCGCCTCGACGATGGATTCCGCGTCGCGTCGGTCAATCAGCCTCGTCTCGCCACCGATGACTTCGGCCAAACCGAGCTCGGCTCCGAAGATGGCAGTCTGATCGAGGGGTGCCACTGTTGAGGCATCCCAGCTGGCGATCGCCCTGATCTCCTCGAGATAGCCATCGCTTTGCAGCGTCGCTGACAGCTCCGCGAGTCGTTGTGCGGCCTGCCCGGCAGCTTCCTTCCGGGCCTTGCCGGCGAACATTCGGGCGCCGCCGTAGACGGCCTTTGCCTGATTGACAGCTTGCTTGGTCTCAGGAGATGTGAGGGTTGCCAGGGTCTGCTGAGCCTCGGCGCTCAGGTCTGGAAGCGCGTGCCATCGGGCCATTGCTGTGCCGTGATCGGCGTCGCCCGGTGAAAGGAGGAGCGAACGCCATTGTGGGCTGGTGGGGCTCCCATGGCTCCGGATCCGTGCCGTCAGGTATTCCAGGGAGCCGTGCCCCTGGAAGACGACCGTGTCGCGGTAGGAGCGAACCTTCTCAGCCCATTTGATGAGTTCGCCGAAGTCCTTGGACCCGCTGCGAAGATTCTGGCGTTCTTTCCGATCCATGACCCCTGCTCGAATAAGCGATTGCTGAGAAGGTTAGTGATCGATACCGACAGAATCGCCCGAGTCGTCGAAATTGTCGGACCCGCCGCGTAACGTTCGTCAACTGCTTACAAGGAGGTTCGAAGGTGCTGCTCGAAGAGCTCAAGCCTGGTCTGCGGATCGGTGGTCTGATCCCGGCCGAAGTCGTCACGGTCATCGCGGCCCAGCATCACGGCGCTGACGCTGTTGAGCTGACCTACAAGACTGCCGACGGCACACTCGGGCAGCGGGTCGTGTTCCGCAAGGACGAGGGCGACCTGAGCATCGCCAGTTCGGGAAGCCGCGCGTTCGATGCGAGCGCTGGAGACTTCAAGCTGGTGGCTGAGGCTCAGCGCATCTCGCTGGCCGGCCTGTTCGACCCGATGCTCGCCGTGGCTACGAGCGACGTTCAGCCACTCCCGCACCAGATTCAAGCGGTGTACGGGGAGATGCTTCCGCGCACGCCGCTCCGCTTCTTGCTCGCTGACGACCCGGGTGCTGGCAAGACGATCATGGCTGGCCTCTACATCAAGGAGCTCCTGCTCCGCGACGACGTGAAGCAGTGCTTGATCATCGCGCCGGGTGGTCTGGTCGAGCAGTGGCAGGACGAGTTGTTCCTCAAGTTCGGCCTCGGCTTCGAGCTTCTGACTAACCAGATGATCGACAGCGACTTCCATTTCAACGTCTTCGAGCAGCACCCGCTCCTCATCGCCCGCATGGACCAGCTCTCTCGTAATGAGCAGCTCCAGGCGCAGCTGAAGGAAACCGAGTGGGACCTGATCATCGTCGACGAAGCGCACCGCATGGGTGCGCACTACTTCGGCGGCGAGCTCCGAAAGACCAAGCGATTCCAGCTCGGCGAGGTCCTCGGCGGCATCACTCGGCACCTGCTTCTGATGACAGCCACCCCGCACTCGGGAAAGGAGGAAGACTTCCAACTCTTCCTGACGCTGCTGGATCCCGATCGCTTCGCCGGCAAAAGCAAAGCCAAGGTCGACCTCAATGGGATCTGGCGCCGCATGGTCAAGGAAGAGCTCCTCACCTTCGAAGGTAAGAAGCTGTTCCCTGAGCGCATCGCTGAAACCGTTCCGTACGAGCTCACCGCTCTCGAACAGTCCCTCTACGAGGACGTCACTGAGTACGTCCGCGAGGGGATGAATCGCGCCGACCGCATCGGCGGCAAGCGCAAGAACACGGTGGGGTTCGCGCTCACCGTTCTCCAGCGCCGGCTGGCATCCAGCCCAGAGGCGATCTACAAAAGCCTAGTTCGCCGTATAGAGCGTCTGGAACGCAAGAAGCAGGAGATCGTCAACGGCACCTGGCGCGACGTTGAGCCAAACGCAGATCTCGCCGATTACGACAGCGATGATTTCAACGCCGCCGAGATCGAGGAGATGGAGGAGGAGTTGCTTGACTCGGCAACCGCTGCTCAAACGATTGAGGAGCTGGACGCCGAGATCCTGGAACTCGCCGACCTGGTCGAGACGGCCCGTCTCGTTCGCCTAGCCGGCACCGACCGCAAATGGATGGAACTTTCGAGCATCCTCCAAGAGGAAGCGCTGGTCACCGACCGGAACGGTTGGCCGCGAAAGTTCATCATCTTCACAGAGCACCGAGACACCCTGGACTACCTACAAGCCAAGATCGGGTCGCTACTGGGTCGACCGGATGCCGTACGCGCTATTCACGGTGGCGTACGGCGATCCGAGCGCAGGGTCATTACAGAGGAATTCACGAAGAACCGCGACTGCCAGATCCTGCTCGCGACCGACGCGGCTGGCGAAGGTCTTAACCTCCAGGCTGCTCACCTGATGGTCAACTACGACCTGCCCTGGAACCCAAATCGCATCGAGCAGCGCTTCGGTCGCGTACACCGCATTGGCCAGGAGGAAGTCTGCCGTCTCTGGAATCTCGTGGCGTCGAATACCCGCGAAGGCGAGGTCTTCACGCGCTTGCTCGAAAAGTTGGAGCAGATGCGCCAGACCTACGGAGGCAAGGTCTTCGACGTCCTTGGGGAGGCATTCACCGACACCCCGCTGCGCGAGTTGCTCCTCGACGCTATCCAGTACGGCGAGCGGGCCGACGTGAAGGCGAAGATGCACGAAGTCATCGACTCCTCAGTTGGCGACGGGCTGCGAGAGCTCCTCGATGAGCGAGCGCTCGCTGCGGACAACCTGGGCGAAGCTGACCTCCATGCTCTTCGGGCTGCGATGGACGAAGCCCGAGCCAGACGCCTGCAACCCCATTACATCGAACTCGCGTTCAAGGCGGCGTTCACGAGGCTTGGCGGCCGGATCGCCAAGCGTGAGCAGGGCCGGTACGAAATCGCCAACGTTCCTCAACACATTCGGTCAGCGGTCAGCGGTCCGATCGCGACCAAGTACGACCGCGTCACGTTCGATCTGAGCCACGTCCAGCCTGACGGCCAAACTCGCGCCGACCTGCTCGCGCCGGGCCACCCCCTGCACGACGCGGTGATGGCCGAGGCCATCCGCAACTTTGGCGGAGCCCTCAATCAAGGCACCGTCCTCGTTTCGCCAACGATCGACGAGCCTCAGTTGCTGGTGGGCGTCGTCGAGGAGGTGGCTGACGCAGCAGGAGACTCCGTCTCGCGCCGCTTTGGGTACGCCTATGTCGACCACCTGGGAACCGTGACCCCAGCCGGTCCCGCACCGTATCTCGACTGCGTCGCCGCACCAGCAGGCCCCGCGGTCGATGCCGCTCGGGCGCTCTCGTGGCTGCCGGACGCTGAGGACCGGGCGATGAGTTGGATCATCGCTAACCGGCTGCCCGAGTATCTGGCGGAGGTCCAGCCCCGACGGCTTGCAGAACTGACCAAAGCGCGAGAGCTTGTGAGCAAGCGCCTCAGCAGCGAAAGCGAGCGCTTGTTGCTAGAGGCGGCCGTCGCTTCGGAGAAGGAACAGAAGGGCGAAAAGCCCAAGGAATCGTCGGACAGCCTCAACCGTAAGGCGGTGGAACTCGACGCCCGACTCCGCAGGCGCCTGACGCTCCTGGACCAGCAGCAGTTGATGTCGACGAAGCCGCCGCACATCGTCACGGCAGCGCTCGTCCTCCCGGTCTCGCTGGTGGAGAACGAACTCTCCGCGGTGGCGCCGATCCACGCAAAGGAGACAAAAGAGGTCGAGCGGAGAGGGGTCGATCTAGTCCTTGCTCGTGAGCGCGAGCTGGGGAGGAAGCCGGTCGAACAGGCCTTCAACAACCCAGGCTTCGACATCTTGTCGACCGACTCCTCTGGCGACACCTATCGGATCGAGGTTAAGGCGCGCATTGAGGGCTCTGTCGACTTCTTCGTCACCCACAACGAGGTCATGACTGGCAAGAACGCCGCGCCGCGCTACCGGCTCGCGCTCGTCCGGGTCGATCAGCGGGGTTCGCAGTATGACGAGGTCCGCTATGTCGGAGACCCTTTCGCGACCACAGACCTCGGCGACTTCGAGGCAACGGGCATCAGGGGCGACTGGGCCAAGACCTGGGCGAAGGGCACCGGGCCCTTCTGATGTTCGCGGCTCCCCCACCCACTCCCGTTCCACTCAAAGCGTCGGACGTCACCGGTAAGTTCATGCACACATCACACGCCGCATCGTCGGTGAGGTTCGCCCGTCACCTCGGGCGCGGAGGGTCGAGGAACAAGTGCACAAGCGCAAGCTGATCGAGGTGGCTTTGCCGCTGGAAGCGATCAACCGCGAGTCAGCTCGCGAGAAGTCGATCCGGCACGGCCACCCGTCGACGCTGCACCTGTGGTGGGCGCGCCGGCCCCTGGCTGCTGCACGGGCGGTTCTGTTCGCGCAGTTGGTTGACGACCCGAGTGCTCGGCCGGAGGAGTTCCCGACCGAGGAACTTCAGCGCAAGGAGCGCGATCGGCTGCACGTGCTGATCGAACGGCTCGTGGTCTGGGAGAATATCCGTGATGAAACGCTTCTAGCCGAGGCGAACGCTGAAATTCTCCGGTCGACAGGCGGGCACCCGCCGCGGATCCTCGATCCGTTCGCAGGCGGCGGGACGATCCCGCTCGAGGCGCAGCGCCTCGGCCTAGAGGCGCATGCATCCGATCTGAACCCAGTTGCAGTCCTGATCAACAAGGCGCTTATCGAGATCCCCGTAGATGTGCGGAACCACCCGCCTGTCTTCCCCGGAGTTGCGGAGTCGGAGATCGGTGGCTGGCGCGGTGCCGCGGGGCTTGCAGCCGACGTCCGTGCGTATGGCTCGTGGATGAGTAGCGAGGTCGAACGCGGGGTCGCTTCGCTCTACCCGGCAGCGAAGATGCCAGGGGGTGGAGAGGCGCCGGTGGTGGCTTGGGTCTGGGCGCGGACGGTCCGCTGTCCCAACCCCGCCTGCGGTATCGCCATGCCACTCGTGCGCTCTTGGTGGCTCTCCAAGCGCACGGGGAATGAAGCGTTCATTCTTGCGTCTGTTGTTCAGGATTCAAATGATCCTGCGGGCCAGCGGGTCGTCTTCGAGATCGGCCGCGACCTGCAGAAGCTGCCCGCCAATGTCGATCTCGGCACGGTTGGCCGAACGGGGGCCACATGCATTGCCTGCGGAACGTCGGTGAAGCTGGCATTCATCCGCGACGAAGGCCGCGCGAAGCGCATCGGTGCTTCCATGATGGCGGTTGTTGCTGATGGTGGGCGACGACGCGCGTATCTTGCGCCAACGGCTGAACAGATCGCGGCGGCGGAGGTTGAGATACCGGCAGACACCATCGGAGGATCGCTGGGCTACTACCCTCGGGATCTGAAGGCGCCGACGTACGGTCTCACGGAGTTCTCTGACCTGTTCACACGACGCCAGCTCGTGGTGTTGACCGCCTTCAGTGACCTGGTCCTTGAGGCTCGTGCCAAGGTCATCTGCGATGGCGGTTCTGAAATATATGCGAATGCTGTTGCGACCTACCTCGGCCTGGGCGTTAGCCGTATGACGGACATTTCGAACGCGTTGTGCCGTTGGGAAAACACGAAGGAGCAGGTCCGCAACCTCTTCGGACGTCAGGCCATCCCAATGTTGTGGGACTTCGCCGAAACACGCCCATTTGGAAAGGCGGCGGGGTCATTCGAAGTCAGTCTGGGCAATCTGGCCAAAGCAATCACCGATACCGGCGGCCCTCGTGGCGTGGTTCAGCAAGCTGACGCGTCTGCTCGTAGCTATGACGGATTGGTCATTAGTACGGACCCGCCGTACTACGACAACATCGGCTATTCGGACCTCTCGGACTTCTTCTACGTTTGGCTCCGACGCTCGCTTCGCCCCATCTACCCTGAGCTGCTCGCAACAATGCTTGTCCCCAAGGCAGAGGAACTCGTTGCGAATCCATATCGTCACGGGAAGAACGAGGCTAAGGCGTTCTTTGAGGACGGTTTCCGCAAGGTCTTCGCACATGCCCGGGAGAGCGCAAGTCAGCAGTTCCCGATCACCGTCTGGTATGCGTTCAAGCAGTCTGACGGCGATGAGCATGGCGACGCATCCACCGGTTGGGAAACCCTGCTTGAAGGCATGATTCGGTCAGGTTGGGAAATCACCTCGACCTGGCCCAATCGCTCCGAGTTGAGCAACCGAATGATTGCGAGCGGTCGTAATGCACTGGCGTCATCTATCGTGCTGTCACTGCGTCCACGTCGCCCCTCGGCGCCTACCGCCGACCGAAGGGGATTCATCGCAGCCCTCGAAGCTGAGCTGCCAGATGCACTGAGAAAGCTGCAGCAGGGCCAGATCGCCCCTGTCGACCTCCCTCAGGCGGCCATCGGCCCTGGGATGGCCGTGTTCAGCCGCTACGGCGCCGTTCTCGAGCCAGACGGTACGAAGATGACGGTTCGTTCCGCGCTAACGCGGATCAACGAGATTCTCGACCAGGTGCTGAATGAGCAGGAGGGTGACTTCGACCCGACGACTCGTTTTGCGATTGCGTGGTACCGACAGCACGGCTACGGAGTCGGCAAGTTCGGGGACGCGGACAACCTCGCTCGCGCCCGCAACACGAGTGTGGACACCATGGATCGCGATGAGATCCTCACCAGTCGTGCGGGCAACGTACAGCTCATCAAGTCGTCCCAACTCTCGTGGGACTACGACGTCCTCAAGGATCTGCACACCAGCAACTGGGAAGCCCTGCACCATCTGATCAAGGTCCTGGAGCGTGACGGCATCGCGCCGGCGGGTGACTTCCTCCAGGCCGCGCTGACTCGTCCGGATGGTGCCGTTGACGCCGACCTGGTTAAGGAACTCGCGCACCTCCTGTTCCGCATCGCTGAGGGCAACGGGTGGACGAAGGATGCGCTCAACTTCAACACACTGGTCACGACTTGGCCCGAGATCCTTGAGGTTGCACGGTCGGCGAAGAGGCCGCCCGCGCAACAGGGCGCATTCGACTTCGAAGGGGAAGACGACTGACATGGCACTGAGCAACCGCGACCGCATCGACCGCATGTTCCAAGTGTTGGCTCCGGCGCTCGATGACTTCATCGCGACCGTCGTTGGCCAGGGAGACCCGTCGCTCGGTGCCGTCTGGACCAAGCTTGTCCAGGCGAAGGACAGCAAGAACGGGGCCGCACCGACGAAGTTGTACGACGCGCTCGATCCGCAAGTGCAGTTCAGGATTCTGACCGAAGGCAACATCACAGCCGGGTTCAAGCCGGGCTGGTACCCGTTCAACCAGGCGATCGGGCGCGCGGGCGAGACGTTTGCCAGCGAGCTGCGCGAGGTGCGCAACGAGTGGGCACATAACAAGACTTTCACTGACGACGACGCGTACCGCGCCCTCGACACCGGTGAACGGCTTCTCAAGCTGATTGGTGCTGCCAAGGAGGCGGATGAGGTCCGAGGCATTCGGCTGAACCTCCGCCGGGTGACTGCCGACAAGGACGACAAGAAGGTCCTCAAGGCTGCCGTCGACAACCCCGAGGCCGCAGGCCTGCGCCCATGGCGCGAGGTGCTCCAGCCCCACGACGACGTCGCTACAGGCAACTTCCACGCCTCCGAGTTCGCCGCAGACCTCTACAAGGTCGCGACCGGCGGGGAGGTCGACGCCGATTACGCTGACCCGGTCGAGTTCTTCCGGCGCACCTACCTGACTGAAGGTCTGCGTGACCTCATCGGCCGGGCCGTCCGTCGCCTCGCCGGCGACGACAACGCCTCGCCCGTCATCAACCTGCAGACCAACTTCGGTGGTGGCAAGACCCACTCGATGCTCTCTCTCTGGCACGTCGCCGCCGGTCTTCCAGTTGGCAACTTCCCTCAGGAGACCCAGGAACTCCTCACCGCCAACGGTTACTCCGGCACCAAGGTCAACCGGGTCGCCATCGTCGGCAACCACTTCAGTCCGTCCGGCGCGACGAAGGACGACGGCACTCAGGTCAACACCATCTGGGGTGAACTCGCATGGCAGCTCGGTGGTCCCGAGGCCTATGCGGTTGTGGCGAAGTCCGATCGAGACCGGACGCACCCAGGCGACGCTCTTCACGAGCTTCTGGCGAAGTACGCGCCTGCCGTCATCCTCATCGACGAGTGGGTTGCCTACGCGCGTTCGCTCGTCGGGCGTGACGACCTGGCGGGCGGCACCTTCGACGACCAGTTCACATTCGCCCAGTCCTTGACCGAGGCTGCCAAGGGCACCAAGGGTGTCCTGCTCGCTATCTCGATCCCGGCATCGGAGACCGGAGACGCGAACGACAAGATCGCCGTTGGCAACGCCGAGGAGGTGGGCGGTCAGAACGGCCTCGAAGCACTCAAGCGGCTCCAGAACGTCGTGCGCCGTGTCGCCGACCAGTGGCGTCCCGCGTCGTCCGACGAGGCATATCACATCGTCAAGCAGCGACTGTTTAAGCAGCCCGACGCAGCCGCACTCGCCGCCATCGGCGCGACCGCCAAGGCGTATGTCGAGATGTATCGCAAGTTTTCCGACGACTTCCCGCGCGAAGCCCGCGATAGTGCGTACGAGGACCGGATCAAGCGGACCTACCCGATCCACCCGGAACTGTTCGACACCCTCTACGAGGAGTGGTCATCGCTGGAACGCTTCCAGCGAACCCGAGGCGTCCTTCGCCTGATGAGCACTGTCATCCACGCCTTGTGGACCGGCGAGGACCAGTCGCCGATGATCATGCCTGCCTCGATCCCGCTGGCCACCTCGAACGTGAACTCCGAGCTCACTCAGTACCTCCAGGACTCATGGAAGGCGATCATCGACGCCGACGTCGACGGCTCCAACTCCGAGCCGGCACGTATCGACAAGGAGAAGCCGTTGTTTGGGCAACGCGCGCTCACCAAGCGTCTCGCCCGCACGGTGTTCTTCGGGGCAGCGCCCACGATCGCGCCAGGCTCAGTTCACAAGGGCATCGGCACTCAGCGTGTGTTCCTCGGGACGGCGATCCCGGGCGACGTCCCCGGCAACTTCCATTCCGCGCTGACTCAGCTGGGCGACCGCGCGACCTACTTCTACTCGGGGTCCGGGAAATACTGGTACGACGTCCAGCCCAACATCACCCGTACAGCGAAGGACCAGGCCGAGCGCCTGCACAAGGAGGACGTCTGGGCCGAGATCGTTCGACGACTTCAGGACCAAGGCCGCAGGCGAGGCGACTTCGCCGGCGTACACGTCTGCCCTGAGTCCAACGCCGACATCCCGGACACGGATGAGGCTCGTCTCGTCATCCTGCACCCCAAGGTTGCTCACAAGCGCGGAGCCGAGTCCGCCGCCAAGGAGTTTGCCCACAAGGCCACTGAGCATCGCGGCAGCTCAAACCGTACGCACCGGAATGCGCTGGTCTACCTGGCTGCAGATGAAGCCCGCCTCGAAGAGCTCGACAACGCGGCGCGGGAGTACCTCGGCTGGAAGCACGTATTGGAGAGCGTCGATCTCGACCTGACTCAAAACCAAAAGAATCAGGCGTCACACCGAGCGACTCAAGCCGATCGGACGGTCCACTCCCGATTGCTACAGACGTTCACCTGGGCTTTGGTGCCGGCGCAACCAGACCCCGGGGCTCCGTTCGTCACCCGCGAGACCAAGGTCGAAGGTCAGTCCGAGTCGCTGGCGGACCGGGTATCGAAGCGTCTGGGGAACGATGGTGACCTCTCCACCCGCCAGGCGGCGGCCACCATCCGGTTGGCGATCGGCAAGGTTCCGCAGATCTGGAAAGACGGCCACGTAGCGCTCGGGGCTCTGTGGGGGCTGTACTCGCAGTATCCCTACATGCCACGGCTCCGGGATCGCTCCGTGCTCAACGACGGCATCTACGACCTTCCAATGATCTGGCAAACGGATGCCTTCGCTCTGGCCGCGAGCTACGACGAGTCCGCCGGTCGGTATGTGGGTCTCTGGACTCCGGACGACAAGGAGTCAGCTCCGGTCGCGAGCGATGCGTTGCTGTTGGTCCGTCCCGACGTCGCGCAGAAGCAGCGTCTAGAGGAGCCAGGACCGGCTTCGACTCCCGAGGCTCAGCTTGCGGCTCATATCGCGGAGCATGGCGGAAGCGAAACCGGCAACTCGAATACCCCGAAGATCGACATCGGCTTCACCAAGCCGAAGACGCGATTCTTTGGAACCAAGACGCTCAACTCGGACAAGGTTGCGCTCGACTTCAAGAACCTGTCGGACGAGGTGCTTTCCCATCTCCGTTCGGGCGAGAACACGAAAGTCACGGTTCGTATCGAAATCGAGGCAGTCGACTCGGAAGGGTTCAGCGAGAGTCGCGTGCGGACCGTCTCAGAGAACGCGCGGACGCTGAAGTTCGATCAGTCCGGATTCGAGGAGGCTTGAGCCGTCCGAGCGCGGACAGCGTCCTTTGTCCAGCGATAGCCGAGCAGTAGACAGATCAGGGCGACATCGACGCCGATCACCTTGCAGGGCGCGGTCGGACTCCAGAGCATTACGCCGGCAGCGATCGCGATGCTCGCTGCAGTGAATGCGTACGTCACCGCACGACGCGTCTTGTGCCTTCGGGCGTCGCTCGGTCGTCGGCTCAGGGCATCCCAAGCGCTGTAGAGAAGGAACGCTAGTCCGACCAAGACAGCGACACCGACAGCGTCGGGCGTGCGCGGGATCCCGTTGGTTCCGCCGATCCATTTGGACGGGAGCAGCCAGTAGATGACGACAAGCGCGATGTCGATCAGAGTCGCGAACAGTGCGCGGTTGAAGAATTCGATCCGCGTCGTCGTCCGGAACCGACTGTTGTGGAAGCCGATCCAACTGCCAATCGTGAGGGTCCCCCCGACGCCGACATGCCACCAATCGACGGCACTGAGCGTGCGATTGTCGATGACGGTGAGGTACTCAGACACCGCGAGCGCGAACAGCAGATCGACGAACGACAGACCGGTGACATCGACCGTGTTCTTAGACGAGCTCATGCCGAAACGAGCGACATCGTGGGCTCGGCAACGAGATCGAGTGCGATGGGTTCCACGGAGGCAAGGCTAGACGCGATGGCCGTCGGCGAGACGTCGAGTGCGCCGGATCGGGTCTCGTGGGTCCATGCGTGCGACTCAACGAGAACGGTTAAGTACCCAACGGCCTGCGCGGGCAGGAGGTCGGAGGCTGGGCTGTTCCCGACCGAGATACGCACGGGGTGATCCGGATACCGGGCGGCGATTGCGGCAAAAGTTGAGGAGTCCTTGTCATCGACGATGAGACACATCGTGAACGACTCCCGTAGTCCCGATGCGCGGATTCGGCGCCGCTGAATCCACCTTTGTCCCTTGGTTGCGAGCACTAGATCAGCTTGGTCACTGAGGCTCGCCAGAACCGTGCGGGCAGCAGGATCCACCTGTGCGCGCCGCAAAAAAACCCGCATAGCGATGGCAATGACGAGCAGTGCGAGGCCGATTGTCCGCAGGCGACGTGCCCTGTGCTGCGCCAGCACGGCAAGTGCACACGAACCAGGAAAGCGATGCCACGCAAAGCCACTCCTCTGGACGCGTTCGAGGTCGAGTCGCCGACAATCCCGGTCCCACTGCAGCGGATCGAGTCCGGCCCATTCCACGAGCCGCGCAATTTCTGAACGGGCACGGTCGTACAGCACTTCAGTCGCCCAAAGTGTGTCGTCTGCGTCGAAGACGATGAGTGCCTGCTTCGTCATGTACTAGACCGTATGGGGCAGCACCGACATTTTGCTCGCAAGGTGCTGGTGAGGGCAGGTCAATCGGACGAGGGGCGAAGGAGTACGAGCGGATCGACGCCGAGCTTCCCTGCCAGGTCCTCAAGGGCCTGAAGCGACAGATTCCGCGTTCCACGCTCGATCCCGCCGACGTACGTCCTATGCCAGCCGAGTTGGTCGGCGAACTTTTCCTGGGAAAGGCCTTGCGCCTCGCGGTAACGCCGCAGGTTGTGCCCGAGGCGCTGTTGGAGGACATACATAGCGACGCCGACGCTTCCGCGGCGCTACTCTTAGGTCTACAGACTTATAAGTAGCGGAGGCGATGCGTGGGCTACCTGGAGTACCAAGTCGAGAAGGCCGCAGTGCGCAGCTTCGGGTGGTTCCTGAAGTTCCTGCTCGTCGGCGGGGCCGTGATCTTGTTCTTCGGGTGGCCCATTGCGGTCTTCGGGCCGAAGAGCGGTGCGCACTGGACCACCGGGCACGCCGTCCTGGCTGCGGTGGCCGAAATCGGTTGGCTCGCTCTGCTGATCGTCGGCTACACGTGGTGGCGAGGCGACCGTGAGCCGAAACAACCCGGCGCCAAGACCCGCCGCGGCGTTCCGGTAGCCGAGCGCACGCCTGCGCCGGTGCACGTCCGTAAGCCACTCAAGGAGCCGCTGTCGAAGGCGGGCGAGCCCACGTTTGCCCGAATTCAGTCTCTTTTCCAGGACCTCGTCATAGGGCAGGAAGAGTTTCGGGCAATGCTGGCCGAGGTGAGGGCGCTCGGCTCACAGGTGGATCTGCGTCACATCACATTGGCTGAGTACATCGAGGCGTGTGCGCAGGTCGTTGCTCCCTACGATCAGCGATCTGCCCCCACCGAGGTGTCGGCGCCCGCCCGTGGTGCGGATACGGATGTTGCCGCCTTGACTCAACTCGCGGACCTACATCAGCGCGGAATCCTTACGGACGACGAGTTCGCGGCGAAGAAGCGACAGGTGCTCAGGCTCGATGCCGCAGGAGTAGACGCGTGACGAATGACTGGTCGACGAGTGACAAGTTCACCACTAGTGACGACGACGTGGTCGGGATCGTTGTGCGACGTGCTGACGGTACTGAGGTCAATGTCGCTGACCACGACAGAGCGAGGCGGGCTCGGGCTTTCGCGCAGCAAGCCGCCGAGGCGGGCGACCTCACGGTGGATGACGACGAGGGCCTCCCTGCAAGTGGCGGTGGATGGTGCTTCTACGCCGCGTCGAACAGCGGTTCGGATCTCGATGGTTGTTTCATCGTCATCCGGTACAACGGCGAGACCGAGTGGTACTCCACCCCCCAGTACGCCGACGAGGTGTACCGCTCGGCGCCGGAGGACGAGTCATGACGGTCGAGGACCTCGATCCGATCGCCGCGGATCAGCGTGAGTTGTTCACTGCTGCCGCCAACGGGCACGCGGGCGCCGCCGCGGAACTTAGGCGACGGGCGGCGTCTGGAGATCCCTCGGCGCTCTTCAGCCTGGAGGTGCTGGGAATCTCTCGGGCCTAGTTTGCGGCGGAGAGCGCCGCTCCCAGTGCCGCGCCCGCGGCTTGTGCGCCGCGTTCGGTGCGAGTCACGTACACGTTCAGATGCACCGCCAATGTGTGGCCGAGGAGTGCCGCGGCATCTGCAGGAGCGACGCCGGCCAAGTGCATGATGCGCGCCACCGAGTGGCGAACGGTGTGGATGCCGATCCTGGGCACGTCTGCCTTCTCGCACAGCGCACGAAAGCGAGCGCTGTACACGTCCGGATACATCGCCTTGCCGAGCCGGTCCACCACGGCCAAGCGGCTGTCATTGGCATAAGTGCCCCTGAACTCGAGGGCGTCTTCGCGCTGTTGCCGGCGGAGACCCCGCAGCAGGCGGCTCGTGCCGGGATGGAGCTCGTCGACATAGACCGTCCGCTCGCTGGCTGCGCTCTTCGTGTCGTCTCGTGCAGTCTCGCCGCTGGCGACGACGACGCGCGACCAGCCGACGTGAACGGTGCCGACATCCAAGTCGATGTCGTCCCAGGAGAGCCCGAGGATCTCAGACCGACGGAGACCGCACAGCGTGAGGCGCCAGGCGGCGGCGTACTCGTCGTCATCGGCCGCGGCCCGGAAGGCCATCAGCTCATCGCGGTCCCAAGGAACGATCCGCTTTTGATCCCGCTTTGTTCGCCGAGGAGGCTTCACCCCGTCAGCCGCGTTCGAGCGCAGGGTGCCGGTCCGGACGCCGTAGTTGAGGACTTGCTTCAGCGTTCCGAGGGTGAGGGCGATCGTGCGCTGCGCATACGGCTGACCATCGCGGCCGGCGCTTCCCAACCAATCGACGAGATCCTCGACGTCCTTCGGCTGAAGGGATTGGGCAGGACGATTGCCGAGACGCGCGCGGACGGGGCCGAGGGCGTCGCGGTAGCCCCGGGCGGTCTTCGCCCGCACGTCCCGCCTCGACTGCACCCACTCCTCGCACAGTTCGTTGACGGTGGTCTTGGCGGGCTTGGTGAAGCTTCCGTTGGCGAGTTCCTCGCGCGTCTTCCGAACAAAGGCGCGGGCTTCAGGCAAGGAGGTGAAGTTCCTACTGACCTGCTTTCGCGGGACTCCCTTGGGTGCCGTGTCTATGACGACCCGGTACCGGGGGCCAGAAACTGCCTCGACCAGCCGGATCGGTTCGTGTGCCTTCGGTGTGAGTACGCGGGTCATGAGTAACTCCCTTCGAGGAGGTGAAGAGTCGCGAAGGGCCTCGGTTCGTGGACTGAGTGGTGAGCTGCGATCAACCGGTCTGCTCCGGGTTCTGCACGGATCGCCGACAGCTCAGGACGACCGCCGTTCGCGAGCGCGATTTTACCAGAAATGAGACTTATAAGTCTTCCGACAGGAAGTCGGACGACAGCGCTGCGAAAGGGCTGGTCAGAGCAGTGCGTAGCCTTCGGTGTCACGACCCTGAGCGTGCGAATGTCACCAGACATCGGACCAATCCCACTCTTCGGCCTCCACGTACGGGATGGGTGGAAGCGCCTTTGCGCCGGCCGCCAACTCCGGCGCATGCTTCTTCAGCCAACGTGCACTACGACGGTCGTCGCTCCGCAGCTTTGCTCGAATCTTCGTGTTGCGAAGCCACGGCGGTTCCCAGTGCTCGGCGCCGAAGCGCAGGTAGTGGTCAAACGCCGCGTCGGTCTTGATGACCATCGACGGAGCCCAACCGCCGTGGATGTGGCATAGGGGACTTCCTGCTTCCAACGAGAACGGCACCGGGTGACGGCCGCACCGCTTCCCGGTCTGCTTCGACCGTGCTTTGCAGGTGATCAGAGCCTTTGCCATCGGCTTGCTCCCTTCGCGTGTTGTTGACGAAATTGCGCGATTCAAGTCGCGTAGAGGCCCCGGTCCTCTTGGAACGGCGAATCACTCCATGGGGACAGGCGAAATAGCGGTGGTGTGCCGGGTGTGCTCGCCGATTGAAGGAGTTCTCGAAGTACGTGGTCTCGGAGAGGTTTCAATCCGAGCGAGCACACCCGGCACAGCCGTCAGCCCTGCGAGAGACGAACTCCGACCCAGGCCGCAATCGGGTTCCTGTTGCCGGCAAGCCGCTTGCGCTGCTCGACGAACTTCAGCCCTTCGGGCAGGCGCTCATGGCTGATCAGCCGCTTCTTCAGCATGGTCTGGCTGATCTCCGCGTGACCACGACCGGCGGCCCATGCGTTGTATGCCGCCGTCACCCGACTAAGTGCCACCCCTTCGCCAGGATCGGCGACCAGACAGTCAGCCGCGAACTGGCCGACGAGATCGGACTCGTCACGCCAGGCGTGCGTCTCCCGCAGGACCGGCGTAGGCGGTGCGGGCAGCCTCATTCCTGAGGCGAACCAGTTCATCGCGTGCTGGACCAGTTCAGCGACGACGGCCTCGCGCACGACCGTGCTGTTCAAGCGATGCCGAAGGTTGACGTCAATCGGCCGCGCCAAATCACCATGGACGTCCTCGTTCCCACCAAAAACGAATGGGAACTTGATCAGGAGCAGCCGCCGCCAGGTCCCACGATCGGAATCAGGAATCTCAGCCAGGTGGTTGGATGCGACCAAGATGGCGTGAGTCGGATCCCACACGATCGCAGACCGATACATGTGACGTCCGGTCATCTTCTCCGTCCCGACGAGGCGCTTGAGGCGAAGTGAATCGAGCCTTCCCTCGGCGGTTTCGTCGAGGAGCATGACGCGACGACCGAACAGATCCATGAAGACTTCAGGATGCTGCCCGCTGCTCGAGATCAGAATCTCCTGGCGAGCAACCCCAGCGAACTCGCCCAACGCTTCAATCACGGGCTTCATGAGGGTCGTCTTACCGTTGGCGCCACCGCCGACAAGGAAGATCAACCGGTCGTCGTCGGGCGGATAGCCCGTGACGGCCTGCCCCAAGCGCGCGAGCAGGTATTCGCGCTCCAGCTCGGGGAGCGCCTCCTTTGCCAACGCCCAGTCGGCGCTGGTTCCAGCGCTGGCCGGGTTGTAGTCGACCGCGGTGATGCGGGTGAATCCGTACTCGGGATCGTGCGGTTTGACCTCACCAGTACGAAGATCAACTACTCCGTTCTGTGCGTTCAGGAGATCGAGGTGGCGATCGAATGCCTCCTGCTCGCGCTCCACGTGACCCTGCATCAACGCCACGACTGCGTTGATACGCCCGCGTGCCTGGATGGCCCGAAGGGCGGCGAAACGGTCCTTCTCGATGAAGCCAGCGTTCACTTCCCGACCGAACCACTCCTGCACATGCCTGCGCACCGACTCGGTGACAGACGCGACATCGCAGGTGAGCCACTTCTTGCCGGTCCACTGCAACCAGCCCAGGCCGGAGTTCCATGCCACAGGCGATCCGAGGTCAGAGAGCTCACGGGCGATGCGCGGCGCGAGCGCGGCGTCCGTGAATTCACCGGGCTGCTGTCCGTCGGGCAGCGCCACTTCAATGTCCGGCAGCCGATACCTGTTCTCGCTCAAGGCCCGCAGTTGCGGGAGGTTGCCGTACTTCTGGATCGCCCCAAGAACCGCACGATCAAACTCGGCGACGGACCGTGCATCCGTCCAGCCACGCGCCCGATGCGCGGGAAGGGCCCGAATGAATTCCGACTTGATCTGTTCCAGCGCAGAGACGACACCGGGTTCGTTCTGTGCGGCCATCGCCACGAGCTTCGCCGTGACCGGAACCATCAGTTCATGAACCGAACCCCCTGTCGCGACTGACTGACGAAAGCCGGCTACGACGGCTTCGACGCGCGACGACTGCTTCCCGGGCCGCACCAATTCGACCCACTCCGACAGTGACGCCGACGAGTCGGCGGCGGCCGGCGGCCGGTCCGAGATACGTCCACGCGAGAGGTACTCGATCCACGGCTGCGGAAGGTCGGCGATCACCTTAGAGTCCGGCCCCACGTCGTACGCAGGCATCCCAGAGCGCTGGTCGTACGCGACGTAGGTGGTTGCGTCGATCGTCGACCCGGGTGCCAGGACGTAACTGACCCCACGCGAGCGGATGTCGATGTTAAACGACACGGTCCTGCCGTCGTACTTGTTCTGAACCGTGCTCAACCACCGGCGCCCGCCCGGCACCCGGAAGTACAGGTGCCCATGGACGTCGTCGGGGCTGTAGCGCGTCACCTTGTAGGTCCGCGGAAGGACACCCAGCGTCTTTTCGAGGATGGCCAAGTACTTGCCGCCGAGCTTCCCCTTCATGTTGTCGACGTCGATCACGATCAAGGTGTCGGCCAGACGCCTAGCAACATTGGCGGCTGATTCCTCAAACTCTTCACACCAGTCGTTCTCGCACCATGCGGCGAACTCCTCATCGGTCGCTGCAACGCCTGCGTGGCCGGTGCGACCGACCGCCGACGCGGTAGGAGACTTTCCGCCGGGCACGACAGGGATGACTTCCCACCCAAGCCCGCGGTCCCTCTCCGCAATCTTCCGCTTCGAGGTCATCCCTTCACCTCGATCGGATGGATCTCATCCCATGCCGCGTCCGTCATCTCGACAATCGAGTGGATTCCTTCGCACATGAACGAGTCGAGTTCGCCGTCGCAGTCACCGAACTCGATGACCATGCCTTCGAAACAACCGTCGTGGAACCAATAGCGGACGCCCTGAATTTTCCGGACATCGATCATCCGAGTGAGGCCGGACTCCTCATCGATGAAGACGAGGTCTCCCGAGCCGCGTTCTCCGGTGCCGTGCTCGATCGTGGTCACGCCGCACCGCCAGCATGCTGACGGGAGGCTTCGACCGCGGCCGAACCCCCGACGCGATGGGCATCAACGAAGGCATCGCAATCGCTGCGACGAACGAGGATCCGCCCTCCGCGTACGAACTGGGCGGCAGGGAGCACGCCCTCCCTGACGTACGCGCGCAGTACGGAGAGCGCGATGCCGAGATATGCCGCAGCCTGTGCGGGCGACAGGTATTCGCGTTCCTTGAACGCGAGAAGGTCGACGGAGTAGTCCATCTGGGGGTGCAGGTCCGTGCTGTCGGGTAGCAGCGCAATCCCTCGAACCAGCCGGAACCTGCGTCCCCTAACGGGAGCACATTGGAGAGGTGCGCTGCTGCCGCCAGCTTGTGCCTATCTTCGTCGGCTCATGTCGCCCACCCGGGCGACGTCCAACACGTCTTCGGCCTCGAACCAGCGTAGACAGAACCACTTGACTTTAACTCCGCACCAGGCGGAGCGTCGCTCACCCTCAGAGGATCTCAACCCGGGGCGCTTCAGCCCTGCTACAGCTTTGAAGCCCCACGCGACCGCGGCACTTCGGTGCTAACTCTAGCACCGACGTCGGCCGACCGGTTGTGCCAAGTACCGGACGGTGGTGTCCGTGCGAGGTAACGTGCGGCCATGCAGGCTGGTCACGGACTCCCGCCGGGCTGCCCGCCCTTAGGTCACGCCGCAGCGCAGGGGACCTTCTATCGCCTCACGAGTCCAGGTCTGTCCGTCGGGCAGGCAGCGGACGAAGGCTGGACTCTCCCTGTCGCCAACAAGACCAGCGCGGCGTACCAACAGCTGGATAACTGCTTCGCTTACGCGTACTCGGTGTTCCGTGACATTGAGGACTTGATTGCCGCACGAGAACTGATCGGCTGGGCGCGCAAGAAGACCATCGCTCGCGTTGACTTGAGCCCGCCGCTCGGACGGACGCTTCGAACGTGGAGCCCCATCGGGCCAAGCCACCACGATTGGTGGCCGTCGACAGACGACCTAGTGCCCCCGACCACGGTAGTAGCGGAGCAGGTCGCATGAACCTCGACGCCTCCGCAGCACTCCCGTACGGTCGTCTCGCCCTTGAGGAGGTGTTCTTCGAGCACGACGGGCCGAAGTTGTTCGGTCTCCGCTCTGCAGTTCTTGGGCTCCGCATCATTGCAATCTGCATCGACGAGGATGAACGCGAGAGCTCTCTCGCCTTCATCTACGTCGTCATGGGCGCTCGCCGCTACTTCGAGGTTCGAGCAGGGCACATGAGCCTTCGCGAGGCCATCTTCGCCGCTGATCGTGGGTGTCTTTGGCGCATCGAGCACTACTCCGGCGGGCGCTCAGACTCTGTGACAGCGCGGCTCATAACGGCTGAGGAGATCCCGGAGTCGGACCTCCCCGCCAGAGGCGCTCGATTGGCAATTCCCACCCCGACCGCTGCGGCTTTGGATCTGGGCGAACTGCGTGAGATTGCCGTCCAAGGCCTTCGCACTGTTGCCGCGATTGAGCTGGAGGCCTATTCGGAGAACGCAACCGAGTTCCCGCTTCGGTCCCTTGGTGTGGTCGGGGCTGCGCTCCAGGACTCGGTCGATTCATTGGCGCAGGAGCACCAGGGTCGTCCGACAGAGCGAGGGGCCATCTCCCCGGCAATCACGGAGCACGTTCAGATGTCAGTGATAGGCCTTCGCGCAGCTTCATTTGCCGTGGTGATTGGAGCAGATAAGCGCGGCGGGATGGTCGACAGCGGTCCTTTCGTTGAGGCCACGCTGAGCCGACTAACGACACTGGTAGGTCTCGGTGCCAACGCTGAGGAGCTAACTGCAGCACTGAGGCAGTACGGCGCGCGCGCCCGTAACAAATTCGCGAGCCTACTGCGCGCGGTTAACGGAGCTGGCAGCGGAATCGGCATCGTGACAGTGCCACAGAGTGGCCCAGCTTCTGCCGCAACGATGACGCCCCGACAAGTTGTGGCAGCGCTCACGGCAATCGACGCGGTGGAGCCTTCGGTTGAGGAGATTCCCGTGCGCCGAGGTGCGCTAATCGGGCTCAATACCCGACTGCACACCTTTGAATTGACTGATCTGGCGACAGCGCAACGGTACGCGGGCAAGGTCGCGCCCGCGGCCTACTCTCAGGTCGACGGCCTGCACGTCGGTCAGACCGCCTTTGTGTCCGCCACAGTTCGCGTCGAAATCGACTTTGCCGCCGACGACGCGGAGACGGGCCGGCGTTACACGCTGCTGGCAATTGCGGCGCTTGCCGAGTAGCTGTGGACTCCACGCCCGTGACACATCCGTGACGCCGCTTCGACACTTGCTGCAACCAGAGAGGCCCCTGTCCCGCGTTTCCGCAGGTCAGGGACCTCTTGTCTGGTGGCCAGGGGCGGGGTCGAACCGCCGACCTTCCGATTTTCAGTCGGACGCTCGTACCAACTGAGCTACCTGGCCGGACCGAGGGTGAACGTTACCGGACACCGTCCGTACGCGCCGAATCGTGCCCAATTGGGTACGCAGTCGGGCGCGGCCCTATTCTGATCCAGCCCTAGCCCCGTTCGTCTAGCGGCCTAGGACGCCGCCCTTTCACGGCGGTAGCACGGGTTCGAATCCCGTACGGGGTACGACGAGTTCAGTGACGGCCCGTCGATCTGCCGAAACGCAGATCGGCGGGCCTTCGTCGTTCGCACTCAGTCCACCGCGTAACCCCGGTGCCGACAAGGTCGTTCTCTTTGTGACAAAGGACACACGCACAACGACGTTCGCGACTAATGTCCATCAGAAGTGGTGCGGCCGTGACTGCCGTCCTTAACTGGGGGTTCGTATGGTGCAGAAGTTCGCTCGACTCGTCGGTCTCACCAACCTGGCCGCGGTCCTCGCGGCCGCATTCCTGCTGGCCACCTCCGGCGCGCCTTCTGTGGGTGGACTGACCCAGGCTGCCTATCAGGGGCCGGCTTCGACGGCCGCTTCGATCAGCAACGCACCCAGCTTCAAGTACGGCAGTTGCGTGCCGGTCCGCGTCGCCATCACGTCAGACGCCGGCACGCCGACCGGAACGGTCAAGTTCTCCATTGACGGCGTCGTCGTCGACACCCGGGCGTTGCCCAGCAGCGGGACCTTCACCGAGATGGTCGGGTGCTGTGGCTCGAGGCTCAGTGCGCCGCTGTCAGTGGGTACGCACCACTTCGCAGTCGACTTCATCCCGAGCGGCAACTGGGCCCCCTCCCACTCCACCGGGCAGGTCGTGATCCTGGCCAACAACGGCGTCCACCCCGTCTGCGGAGGGACACCGACATCCGGTCTGCCCCATGGCGTCGATGCCGGCCTGTCGACGTTCGGCACCATTGCCGGAGTAGACGTCAACACCCTGCGGATGATCGTGAGTGGCATCGCCGTCACGCTCGCTATGGGCGTCGTTGCGGTCTACCGTCGCCGCCGCACGGCGCAACCCGTACGCGTGCGCGAGTAACGCCGCCCGCTGGGACCGCACGGTCATCGACCGCGATTGGGTCGTCGACGCCGTGATCGGCTAAGGTTTCGGCGTTCCGCAAGGAGCACCACATTGGCCCCGTAGCTCAGTTGGTTAGAGCGCCGCCCTGTCACGGCGGAGGTCGCCGGTTCAAGTCCGGTCGGGGTCGCAGATGCGAAGAGCCCCTCCCGATTGGGAGGGGCTCTTCTGCTTGTCGTGCCGGATCAGTTGGACGAGGCTGCGAACGGGGCTGCCGCTCCGTAGATCTTGTACAGCGCGAACGGACCCGCGTACGCGGTGCTGCAGCGGTCCTCGAACAGCAGGGCTGCCCGGTTCGTACTCATCGAAGCGCCGTAGCCCAGCAGTTGGTCGCCCGGGGAGCCGTTGATCGGCGCACCCGCGACCTGCTGGATGCGCTGCACCATGCCGAGCTTCTGGTTCGGCGTGGCCTTGCGCCACCAGTCGCAGGTGAACTGGCTGAGTCGACCGGGCGTGTACTGCGGCGTGGCGGTCAGGACAGGTGACTGCAGCGTCATCGAGAGATCCTGCAGCGTTCCGAGCACCGAGGTGTAGAAGTCCGGCAGGCCGCCGCACAATCGCACAGCCAGACCTGCAGAGCAGATCTCTCCGTACTCCTGCGCCATCGCCGGGTTGGGCGCCTGGGCTGACGTGAACCGCGGGGACGCGCTGCTGACGGCCGGCTTGCTCGGCGTGGCCGTCCACGTGCAGATCGTCGAGTTCCCGTTCGGGTAACCGGACACCTGGAAGCCGGCCAGGCAGGAGACCAGTTCGACCTCGTTGGCGGCGTCGCCCAGGCCGATGCTGCTCGACGGGTTCGTACCGCCAGTGCAGTCCGGGAGTGAGGCCGGCGAGTTGTTCAGCGTCTTTCCGGGCGCTGCGTGGTTGCCGTACCAACAGTTGCCGGTGTTGCCGGCGAACGAGTCCCACCAGAAGTCCACGCCGTTCGGGCTCACCGCCCCGTGAGGTGTGACGCCCATGGTGTTGCCGTGGAAGACGTTGCGGTACGAGGTGGAGATCCCGAGGGGGTTGCAGCCCGGGACCGGGGTGCTCGAACCCACCGGCGGCGGACCACACACGGTGGCATCAGGGACCGCGAACAGCATGGCCCCGCGGCGCCAGTTGTTCCAGAAGTAGTTCCCCTCGACCGAGTTGTTGTTGCCACCGGCAAGCCACAGGCCGGTGCCGACCGGTGATCCGACGAACGGCTGGACGTCACTCGTGGGGGAGTAGACGTTGAAGTTGTTCGAGTAGAAGTTGTTGTTCCTGACGACGTTGCCGTGCTGGGGGAACCCGGGGTGGCCGGGTGCCGTGAACACGTCCGTGGTGTAGCCGAGAGCGTTGTCGTAGAAGTTGTTGTACTGCACCAGGGTGCCGTGGCTGTCGGTCCCCGAGAAGCCGCCGTCATTGTGGTGGCTGTCGCAGTACTGCACGGTCTGGCTGTAGCGGAAGACCGGGTAGAACGGCAGGTAGCGCTTGTCCGTGGAGTCGGCGCCGGCACCCGGGTAGATGCCCGAGTCGCCATTGCCCGCGGCGTCGCAGTTCTGGATCAACCCGTGGTCCTCGACGAAGGTCAGTACGCCGTACCCGCCGGCGTAGAACGTCTTGAACCGGTTGAACAGGTACCCGTCGGTCTCGAGGATGTAGACGTCGTGCTCACGTGCGTGCCGGAAGGTCATGTCCTGCATGACGAATCCGTCCGCACGGTCCACGAACAGGGCGACGTCCTTGGCGTGGCCTGCTGCGGAGGGGCCGCCGTTGCCAGCGGCCGCGTTGCCGGCCTCGACAATGACGTCATCTGCGCTGACGCCCGAGCCCTCGAGCTGCAGGTTGCAGCGGATGCAGGAGCCGACGTCAGGGATGCCGTGCCGGTTCACCAGCGGCGGCGAGGGCGGCGCGCCGGTGTCGAGGCCGCGGCCGATGACAGCGACCAGGTTGGCGTCGTTGGGGCAGTGCACCTGGTAGTCGTGGCTGAGTGCGCCGGGGTCACCGCCGTCGGACTTGACGGAGTATTTCGCGCACTGGGCGCTGTGATCCGGCACCTTGCGGGTGGTCGGCTCGGTGTAGAGACCCGGCATGACCACGACACGGTCGTTGTTGTGCGACGCATTCACCGCCGGCTGGATCTCGTGGAAGGTGCACGTGTGGAACAACGCCTGGTTCAGGCGCCACAGTGCCGTCGCCTGGGTGTTGGAGATGAAGCTGTGCACGGTCGGACGGTCGTAGTAGCCGTTGTGCAGAGCGTTGATGATCGCGGTGTGTGCACGGGTCAGGGAATCGTTGTGGCACACGACCCGGGTGGTGCTGTTGGAGGAGGGCTGGAGCGCCGAAGTCAGGCTGCGGGCTGTGGGCACCGCGCCGCCGGCGCACGGCGAGATCGAGCAGTCGGCCTTCGGGTTCGGCCAGTACGACGGCCGCTCGACGTGGGCCGATGCCGCGCCTGGTGTGAGCGCGGTGACGAGCGTTGCGATCGTGATCGCGAGGCCGTACGTCCCGAACTTCTTCCGCTTCCCTGAGAACTGGGCCACGAGGGTCCTCCTTCGTTGTGATCCGCGTCACTCTAACTTCGTAGGTGCTTCACAGGTCACACAAATGGGAACATTTCTAGAACGTGTTACAGCCGGACCAGCCACCAGCCGAGGGATACGGCCGCCAGGCCGACCGCGAGTGACAGCACGACATTGAGGACGGCGATCCTGACCGCGCCGCTCTCGCTGAGCCGCACGGTCTCGAGGCTGAAGGTGGAGAAGGTCGTCAGGCCCCCGCAGAATCCGGTCCCCCACAGCGCGTACGCGGTGCTGTTGCTCGCCCAGGAGGCAGCCGCCATGCCGAGCACGAACGACCCGGTGACGTTGACGGCGAAGGTGCCCCACGGCATCCGGGAGGCGTGCCGGGACTGGACGATGAGGTCGGTGAGGTAGCGCAGGGTCGAGCCGATCGCACCGCCGACCAGGACGGCGAGGACGATCACGCGCGTCCCCGGTCGATGACGGCGCGGGTGGTGACGAGCCCGACGAGGACCGCGAGCAGGCCTCCGCCGACGCTTGCCAGGGCGTACGCCATTGCCACCGGGAACGAGTCGGCGACTTCATATCGGATGTCGAGAGCGAACGTCGAGAAGGTCGTGAAGCCGCCGATGATCCCGGTGCCGACGAAGGGCCGGATGTAGCGGGTCTGCGACCAGATCTCGAGCACCAGTGCCATCAGGATCCCGAGCAGCAGGGAGCCGGCGACGTTGGTCACCAGCGTGCTGGTCGCGAAGGCCTCGGACGCATGCGGCATGGCCTTGCCGAGGCCCCACCGAGCCAGCGATCCGAGGGCTCCACCCACCGCGATGAACGGGAGCAGATCGGCGTTCGCACGTACGAGCGACCACGGATGGGGAGTGGGCGCGGCCTCGACATCGGGGTTGATCGGAAGGAGATCGATTTCCCTCCAGATATTCCCGAATCGCACGTGTGGGAGTTTACGGTTCCGCTCCCGTAGACGGGATGCGCACGACGGCGCGCGTTTTGGCAGACTACGTGCGTAGCCAGTCCTGGTTCGCAACGGTTTTGAAAGGCGCGGCATGACCGAGTCGGTAGCAACGAACGCACGTCACCGAGTGGTGATCATCGGTTCCGGCTTCGGTGGGCTGTTTGCCACCAAGCAGCTCAAGGGCACGGACCTCGACATCACGATGATTGCGAAGTCGTCGCACCACCTCTTCCAGCCGCTGCTCTACCAGGTCGCCACCGGCATCCTCAGCCAGGGCGAGATCGCCCCGACCACGCGCGAGATCCTGCACCGGCAGAAGAACGCGACCGTGCTGCTGGGTCACGTGACCTCGATCGACATCGCCGCCAAGACGGTCACCAGCGACGTGCTGGGCATCGAGAAGGTCACGCCGTACGACACCCTGATCGTGGCTGCAGGCGCCGGTCAGTCCTATTTCGGCAACGACCACTTCGCGGAGCACGCTCCGGGCATGAAGTCGATCGACGACGCCCTTGAGTTGCGTGGGCGCATCTTCGGCGCGTTCGAGTTCGCCGAGCTCGAGGCTGCCATGGGCCACAACGTCGAGTCGCTGCTCACGTTCGTCGTCGTCGGCGCCGGCCCCACCGGTGTCGAGATGGCCGGACAGATCGCCGAGCTCGCCCGTACGACCCTGGCCAGCGACTTCCGACACATCCAGGCCAAGAAGGCTCGCGTCATCCTCGTGGACGGTGCGCCTCAGGTGCTGCCGCCGTTCGGGCCGAAGCTGGGCAGGAAGGCGCACAAGGCGCTCGAGAAGCGTGGCGTCGAGATCATCCTCAGCGCCATGGTGACCGACCTGGACTCCGGTGGCGTGGACCTCAAGTTCCAGGACGGGCGTACCCAGCACATCGAGTCCGCCACCAAGATCTGGGCCGCCGGCGTGCAGGCCTCCGAACTCTCCCGGACGCTCAGCGAGCAGACCGGCGCCGAACTCGACCGCGCCGGACGCATCGCGGTGCTTCCGGACCTCACCCTTCCGGGCCACCCGGAGATCTTCGTCGTCGGCGACATGATCAACCTGATCGACCCGCACAACGGCCACCCGCTGCCCGGTGTCGCCCAGGTGGCGATCCAGGGTGGCAAGTACGCCGCAAAGACGATCCTGGCGCGCCAGCAAGGTCGCGACGGTCTCGACAAGCCGTTCAAGTACTTCGACAAGGGCTCGATGGCGACGATCAGCCGCTTCAATGCGGTTCTGAAGGTCGGCAAGTTCGAGATGTCAGGGTTCCTCGCCTGGGTCGGCTGGCTCGCCGTCCACCTTGCGTACCTGACAGGCTTCCGCAACCGGGTGACCGCGACCTTGCACTGGATCACCTCGTTCGTCCTGGGCCACGACCGCGCGGAGCGTACGGTCACCATGCAGCAGGTCCTGGCCCGGAACGCCCTGCAGCGCGAACGCGAGGAGTCGCGGGCTGTCGACTCCGAGGTCAGCTAGAGCCCCAGATGGTCCGCCAGACCTGGCGAAGGCGCCTCTCCCGGATGGACATCGGGACGTTGCGTCTGCTGATCGCCGCGGTCGTGGCCGGGATCAACCTGATCGGCGCGGCGGCCGTGCCGCTGATCGCCTGGTACGTGCTGCCGCGGCCGCCCATCCGCGACCCGCGCGGGTTGCTGATCGACAACCTGTGGCTGGCGCTCATCTACGCCGCAGTCTCCGCGGTCCTCGGCGTCATCATCGGCATCCGGCTCAGTGCCGGGGCGACACGGTGGGTCATCGACCGACGGCGGCCCAAGCTCTCCGAGCGGCGCCTGGTCCTGAGCGTCCCGCGCAAGGTCGCGTTCCTGCAGATCGTGTTCTGGTGGCTGGCCGGCGTCGTCTTCGGGGTCTTCGATTTCGTGCGCTCCCACAACTGGGTCGTCTGGGTCGGGGTGAGCGGGCTGTGCGTCGCCGTCGGCCTCATCACCAGCTCGGTCAGCTATCTCATGATCGAGCGCCTGCAGCGTCCGTTGGTCCGACGCGTACTGGCACAAGGAGTGCCTGCCCGCGTGGGTATGCGCATCGGCATCCGCTCCTTCCTGGCCTGGTTCCTCGGCTCCGGCGTCGTGCTGATCGGGATCGTCGCCGTGGGGCTGGCGGGATTCGTCGAGGGGCACCAGGTCAGCTCGTGGCGGTTGTCCCTCACGATGGTCGTGCTCGGGCTGATCGGTGTCGGTCTGGGCGGCTTCATGAGCATCCTTGAGGCGCATGCGCTGTCCGAGCCGATCCGGTCGTTGCGAGCCACCATCCGTCGGGTGCAGAAGGGCGATCTCAATCAGCACGTGTCGATCTACGACGGCACCGAGATCGGCATCCTGCAGGCCGGCGTCAACGACATGCTCAAGGGGATGCGCGAACGCGAGCGCATCCGCGATCTCTTCGGTCGCCACGTCGGACTCGACGTCGCCCAACAAGCCCTGAAGAAGGGCGTACGCCTCGGCGGTGAGGTGCGGCACGTCGGCGCCCTGTTCGTCGACGTCGTGGGGTCGACGTCGATCGCGCTCAATCGGCCTCCTGAAGAAGTCGTCGCGCTGCTCAACAAGTTCTTCGCAGTCGTGATCGAGGTCGTGCACGCCCACGGTGGCCTGATCAACAAGTTCGAGGGCGACGCCGCCCTCGCCATCTGGGGAGCACCCGGAGATCCGTACGAGTTGGAGGGCTCGATCATCGCCGCCGCTCGCGTACTCAGCGAACGTCTGCGTGGCGAACTGCCCGATCTCCCGGCGGCGATCGGGGTCTCTGCGGGCCGTGCGGTCGCCGGCAACGTCGGTGCGGCCGAGAGGTACGAGTACACCGTCATCGGCGACCCGGTGAACGAGGCTGCCCGGCTCACCGAGTTGGCGAAGCTGCAACCGACCCTGGTGCTGGCGCGGGCCACGTTGCTGGAGGCCGTGCCGGCGGGGGAGGCGTACCGCTGGATGGTGATCGATCCGGTGGTGGTCCGTGGGCGTACCGAGCCGACGCCCGTGGCGACGCTGCGTACCTGAGACGGCCTGTGGTCCTTTCTGGCCGGTCACGGTGGCTCGGAGGTCGATCCGATCTGAAAGTCTCTTGGCAGAAACTCAGGTGGCGTCGATAGTGTCGGCGCGCCCGAGGGATACTCGGCATCTTGACCTGGGGGATTCGAGATGGCGCTGGTACGCCGCTTCGTCATTGCATTCACGCTGATCGCGACCACGCTTGCCGTCGCTCCGATCTCGCGCGCCGACGCCGCCGGCGGCGGCTCACGGATCAACCCGAGTACGGGCCTGAGGGTCGGATTCATGCCGATGCGGCACGCGGTCGGTCGGTCGACCGCGAGTTTCGCGCCGCGGTCGAGCCCCCCAGCCGTCAATCTGCAGTACTTCGGTGGGCCGCTGGTCACGAGTGCTGCTGTCGAGAATGTGTTGTGGGGCGCCTCCGGGACCTATCTCAGCCAGGTGGCGCTGCCGGTGGCCCCCGGCGACATCAATACGGCCATGAGCGACATGTTTGCCTCCCAGTGGGGCAAGAACCTGGCCTCGTACAGTGCGGGCGGCTACACGATCGGCGCTGGCACCGTGACCGGCCGGACCAGCATCACCCCCAGCCTCGCGGCCAGTGGAACGACTGTCGAGGACTCGGCGATCCAGGCCGAGTTGCTCAGTCAGATCGCGGCGGGCCACCTGGGTACGCCGACCGCCAACACGATCTACACCTTGCACTTCCCGCAGGGCACCACCGTCTGCGACGCGGGTATGGGTGCTTCGCCGGAAGCCTGCTCACCAGTCCAGGGCGCTGACAACACGAACGCCTTCTGCGGCTACCACGGGGCGACGTCGGCAACCGATCCGGCGACCGGCCTGCACATCCTGTACGTCGTGCTGCCGTACGCCGATGCGTACTACCAGGGCGGCTGCGGCCCCCACTCGGGAGCTCTGAACGCGACCGAGTCGGTCGCATCGCACGAGTTGGCCGAAACCATCACCGACCCGCAGGTCTCCCTGGCCACTGGCCCGCAGGCCCCGCTGGGTTGGTACGACCTGAACTACGGCGAGAACGGCGACATCTGCCAGTCCGGCTTGTCTCCGGCCGCCAACTCGGTTGAGTCCGTCAACTACCAGGACGGGTCGGGCACCTGGTTCTCGGTCCAGCAGATCTTCACCCCGCAGTGGAAAGCGTGCGTACCCGCGCCGCCTCGGGGTCTCAGCGTGGCTCAGACGCCCGGTGGCCGGTTCCGCCTGACGTGGGCCGCGCCCCTTGATGCGTCCCAGAACCCGGTCCACGGGTACGCGATCTTCCGACTCAACGGCAACTCGTGGCAGTACATCACGCAGGTGGGCAGCACCACGCTGAGCTACCAGACGGGCGCCTACACGCTCGGAAGCACTCAGACGTTCAACATTCTGGGTCTGGGGCAGGACGCGACCGACCCGTCGTCGGAGAAGCAGTCCAATTCCTCCCACGCTGTGGCAGTGTCGACGCCTGGCGCCGTCACGTGGATTCGTACGCTCCGCGGCGGCACGTCGCCGGTGATCGGCTGGGCCACCGCGCCCGCGAACTACTCCGCGGTCACGAAATACATGATCACCGGCCCGGGCGGCAGCCGGTACGTGTCCCCGTCGGCACGCTCGTTCGGCTGGTCCAATCTGCGCCGCGGCCGCTACCTGATCACGGTGCGCGCCGTGAACCGGTTGGGCACCGGCACCGCCCGTTCGTTCTATCTGGTCAACTGACCGAGACGCAGAAGGGGCCCCAGGAGCAATGCTCCCGGGGCCCCTTTTGTACGTCGGTCAGACGCCGACCGAGTCGGACTCGATGGATTCGACGGCCGTGCCCTGGCGTGTGAACGTGAGTGCACCGTCGTCGATCTTCGAGCGCTTGAGCATCGGCCAGTCGCGGAAGTAGTCGTTCTTGATCCGCCACGGTCCGGACTTGCCCTGGCGCGGCATCACGGCGTCGCCGCGTGCGATGTAGCCCGAGCGCATCGAGTCACCCATCACCGAGACCTCGCGACGCTCGTCCGCGTCGGCGGTCGCGACGACCGAGGTGTAACCGCCCTTGCGCAGGTGCGACACCAGTCGCGAGAAGTACGTCGCGGCCAGGTCGACCTTGAGCGTCCAGGAGGCGTTCGTGTAGCCGAGCACCAGGATCGCGTTCGGTACGCCCTCGAGCATGACGCCCTTGTAGAGCATCCGGTCGCGCACCGGAACCGCCTGGCCGTCGACCGTGATGTCGATGCCGCCGCCCACCTTGATGGTGAGACCGGTCGCGGTGACGACGATGTCGGCGTCCAGGTGCTCTCCGCCCTCGAGCACGATGCCGGTGCGGTCGAACTTCTTGATGTGGTCGGTGACGATCCGGGCCTCGCCGCGGCGCAGCGTACGGAACAGGTCGCCGTTCGGAACCACGCAGAGACGCTCGTCCCACGGCTTGTAGTTCGGCTTGAAGTGCTCCATGTCGACGTCGCCGATCTGGGCCTTGAGCTGGGCGAGCAGCAGCGCGCGCATCGGTCCCGGGGCAGCCTTGCAGGCTCGATAGAGCCCCTGCTGCAGGGCGATGTTGCGTACGCGCCCCACGTGATAGCTGACCATCTTGGGGACGTGGGCCCTGTCGAGAAGGATCGACACCGGGTCGGTCTCCGGCACCGTGCCGATGTAGGTGGGGGACCGCTGCAGCATGGTCACCTCGGCGCCGGCGTCAGCCAGACTGGGGACCAATGTGATCGCCGTGGCGCCGGAGCCGATGACGACGACCTTCTTGTCCGCGACGTCGAGGTCCTCCGGCCAGAACTGCGGGTGCACGAACTCGCCCTTGAACGACTTCTCCCCGGTCCACGTCGGCCGGTGCGCGTTGTCGTAGTCGTAGTAGCCCGTGGCCAGGACGGCGTACTGCGAGGTCCAGATCTCGGTCTCGCCTGCGGCGTTCACGACCGTCGTCGACCAACGCTGGGACTCGGAGTCCCAGTTCGCCGACTCGACAGTGGTGCCGAACAACGTCTTCTCGGTGATGCCGTACTCGGCCGCGGTGTCCTCGACGTACCGCTTGATGCTGGGGCCGTCCGAGAGCACCTTGGTGCCGTGCCACGGACGGAAACCGAACCCGAAGGTGAGCATGTCGGAGTCCGAGCGGATGCCGGGGTACTTGAAGAGGTCCCAGGTGCCGCCCATCGCGTCGCGACGCTCGAACAGGGTGACGTCGAGCTCGGGGTGCTCGATCCGCAGGCGGGAGGCCACGCCGACGCCGGAGATGCCGGCGCCGATGATGACGACGTCGGTGGTGTGGCGCGTACTCATGCGCGCGCGACCTTCTTCTTGCGAGCCGGAGCGGACGCGCGCGCGACGGTGTCGCGGATCGTCTCGGCGACGAGCTCGGGGTCATCCCACATCGGGACGTGACCGACGCCGGCCAAGGTGATGTGCTGGGCGTTGGGCAGCAGGCGAGCTGCGCGGCGGGCCTGGTACGGGAGCAGTACTCGGTCCTTCTCGGACCAGGCGACCGTGGCCGGCACGTCGATGTCGCCCTCGAACTGATAGTGCTCGGCGAGGAGTCGACGTACGTTCGGAGCGGCTGCGGCGAGCGCCTTGAAGTCGCCGTACGCCACCTCGGGCGGGATGTTCTCGGCGTGGGTGTTCAACCACGAGAGCAGCACCTTGCGGCCGAGAGCGGTGCTCAGGAGGGGCCGGGCGATCGGTCGCGCGAACGTGGCGGCGGTCAGCACCGAGTTGAAGAGCAGGTTGATGTAGGTGAAGTCGGCTTCGCCGTCCCAGAAGCCTGCAGGCGACAGCGCGGTCGCCGACTTCGCGCGACCGTCATGGGCGATCTCGAGGGCGATCAGGCCGCCCAGGGAGTTGCCGACGACGTGTGGGTTCTCGATGCCGAGGAAAGCCACCGTCTCGATGAGCTCCTTGCGGAGCGCGTCCTCGGCGTGGCCCTTCTTCATCACGAGGGGACCGGACTCCCCGAACCCCGGGAGGTCGATCGTGATGACCTGGAAGTCGTTGGCGAGCAACGGGACGATCGGGTCCCAGGCCTGTCGGCGGTGGCCGACGCCGTGAATCAACACGATCGGCTCGCCGGTGCCATGCACCTCGTATGCAAGAACCACGACTGCTCCGCCCTGCGCGACACGCGCCAACGACTTGCGCATCGGCAGGCCGGGATGGCGGGCGATGCGGTTACTGCGACACAGCGTATCGGTTACTTTGCAGATTTCCAGTAGGTAAACGCAAAGTGTGGCGCAGGCCTCACCCGGTTACCTCAGACGAGCCAGCCGTCCGTGCGGGCCTCGCGCATCAGCGTGCCGACGTTCGTGACGGCGCGTCCGAGGGACATGTACTTGGCCCGGACCGATTTGAGATGGGTCTTCACGGTCTCCTCGTCGATACCGAGACGGCGCGCGGCTTGGCGGTGAGTGAGACCATCCGACAGGCACGCCAGGACGTCCGACTCGCGAGCCGAGAGTCGCGCTGCGAGGTCTCGTTCGGTGCAGAGACGTTCGGCGTGCTGGCTGCTGTACGCGAGCCGGCCGGCCAGGACCGCGCGCATGGTGCTGAGCAGTCCGGCGATGCCGTCGCGACGTAGAGCCACTCCGCTGGCACCTTCAGCGATGGCCGAGCGGAGCGGGACGGGGCGCTCGTCGGCCGAGTGCAGGATCACGGTCGCGCCACCCGCAGTCAGGCTTCGTACTGCTGGCCGGGCCTCGTGCGCGGACATCGCGCGCGCGCCGAGCAGGATCAGGCCACGGCCGACAATGACCTCATCGGCCTGCGCAAGCGCCGCAGAGGCGGTGAAACCTTCGGCGGCCCGCAGGGCGGCCACCACGCCGAGGCGTACGACTTCGTCCTGATCGACGACCGTCACCAGCGTCGTCTCGGTGCGCGAGGCAGGGATGATGTCGGCGGTGAGGGTCCGTTCGAGTGCGAACATCGGCGTGCTCTTCCGTTGATCAACTGGGGGTGACGGTGCCGAGTCGTCGAACAGATCTATCAGACACCTTTCAGACTCCCCTTTTCGCGGGATACGCCGGAGTCCGTACAAGGTCGTACAAACGCCGTCAAGCCTTTACCCTGTGACCATGAGCACAGAGTCATCTGGGCTCTCGGGGCCTGAGAACGTTGAATCACCAGCTGCCCTTGCGGCTGCTCTGAGCACGGTGCGGAACCGTCTTGGTCTGACTGTGCGCGAAGTCGCCGGAGCCACAGGCATTCCGACGTCCACGTTGGGCGGCTACTTCAGCGGTCGGCATTTGCCGCCGCTGACCCAACCGAAGGTCTTCGCGACGCTGCTCGGCGCGCTGCGGATCCCGGAGGTCGAGGTGGGTGCCTGGCGCGATGCCCTGATCCGGGCCAGGCGCAACGGCAAGGCGTAGCGGTCTGGCCTTGTGCCGTGCTTCTGATGGGTTACCGCGAGCCGTTCGCAGGGTCCGCTTCCGATGCTGCATTCTGCTGGAATGCCCCGCCCGTTCGCTCGCTACAACTGGGAAGTCCGTGCCTGCGGACGGCACGGTCACGTCCTCTACCAACCGACTGAGCCAGATCTCGCGGCCCGCCTCCATGTGATGACGCCCGCCGGCGATGCGTGGCGGTGCCTGCGGTGCGCTGCGTACGTCCCGGACGCTGCCTCGGTCGTGGTCGGCCCAGCTGCTGACGCACCCATCGTGCTGCGCGGCAAGGCGTTGAAGGATGCCACGATCCTGAGACTTCTGGCTGCCGAGCGAATCATTCGCGCACTCTTTCTGGGTCTCGCGGCCTACGGTGTCTTCCGGTTCGCGGCTGACAAGGAGAGCCTCGCTCGGACGATCAGTGCCGACCTGCCCCTCCTCCAGCCGTTGGAGGACAAACTCGGCATCAATCTGGCGAACTCCACGCCGATGCGGCTCATGGACAAGGCTCTGTCCTACTCGCATCACACCCTGATCTGGGTCGCGATCGCGCTGGTCGCCTACGCGGCCCTCGAACTGCTGGAGGGCGTCGGCCTCTGGTCGTTGAAGCGGTGGGGCGAGTACGTCGGCGCTGTGGGTACGTCGGTCCTGTTGCCCCTGGAGATCTACGACATCGTCGACAAGACCACGCTTCTGCGAGTCGTCCTCTTCCTCGTCAACGTTGCCGCGGTGGTCTACCTCGTCTGGTCCAAGCGGCTGTTCGGTGTACGCGGTGGGCTGGCCGCGTACGAAGCGGAACGCCGGAGCGTGTCCCTGCTGGAGGTCGAGACGGCCGCCGAGCGTACGCCGTAGCCGTCGGGCCCCTGCGCGGCTCGATCAGCCAATCGGTCCGCTACAGGGAGCGCGATGTGACACCCGCCAGGTCGTCACCTTCGGTAGGTCATCCACGGGGAGGATGATGCAGCCGAGCAGCGCGCCCGATCCGTCAACGATGCCGACCGGTTCGCGCCCGCAGTTCTCGTGGTTCCAGTCGGTTTCCTGACCGGCCGCCACCGTGCCCCCGCCGTCGACGTGGTTGTACGCACTGCACGTGGCGTTGTCGCACTCGACGAATTCGACCGGCCCGCGGGTGTCGTTGACCAACGTCATGGTGCTGACATCGCCCGGGGGAGGGTCGAACGCACAGTTGTCGCCGGTCACGGCCGCGACTCCGATGCCGATCACCATGAATGCGACGAACAGCACGACAGGCGACGCGACAATCGCGATCGCCATCCAGAGCACGACACGCTTCCATCGCCGCCGTGCCGGGATCAGGTGTACGTGCTCGGTCCAGTGTGATCCGTCCCAGAAGCGGTGACTGCTCGCATTGCCCAGGTCGGGGTTGGGATACCAGCCTGCCGGAGGATTCGACACGGCTTCCCCTTGCGCATCGTTGGCTCGTCGGTACCCCCTGTCGGGCTCGAACCGACGACCCGCGGATTAAAAGTCCGCTGCTCTAACCAACTGAGCTAAGGGGGCCTGCGGAGTCTACCGGCGCGGTGATCTCAGTTCGTCGGGCAGGAGGTCCCGGCGTCGATCGACCACGGACCCTCGATGACGTACTTCCCGGCTCTGGGGGCCACCAGCGTCGTCCACTGGTCCGTTTTCTGTGCGCCGGTCGGCACCGGATTCACGAGGTCGGGAATGGCGGTGTGGGTCTCGAGCAGGCAGCCGTGGGGGTTTTCGTACGCGCCGCCGGCCATCTTCTTCGGGGCCGGGTACGCGTCGCCCGCCGGATCGAGGATCGCCAGGACGCCGGCGTAGTAGACCCGAATGAGATAGCTGCCCGGGTGAGGCACGCGGACTGTGAGGTGGTCGGACTCGAACTCCGCGAGCACGCCCGGTGCGGCGATCACGGGCGTCGGCGCCTGCACTGCGTACACCCGCCACCCGTTGTCGCTCCACACCAGACGCAGGAACGACGGTTCCGAGGCGACGATCTGCCCCTCGCGCTTCGCCGCGTAGTCGAGGTTGCCCGGGGGGAGAACGACGAAGCCGACCGGCCATCGATGCAGCCAGCGGTTGTAGATCTCCGGTGTCAGAGGCGGGCTGGGGTCGTAGAAGAGCGCGTTGCGAGATTTGTCCGCCTGCCGGTTCCAACCCCGCACCATGTTGAAGGACGACGCGAACTCGGATGATTCGCGGTGGCTGGCCGTCGGGACGAACTCGACCATCCAGGTGGCGGCGTGGTGGGCCTGCAGGACCTTCACGACGGTCTGCTGCTCGGTGTCGAGGACGGTGGCGGTCGAGTTCGTGCCGAGGTCGAGGCCGGCCTGGATGAAGTTCCAGGAGAACGATGCCAAGGACATGAAGGCGACGAAGCCCCACACTGGGATCGCCCGGAGTCGGGTGAACCGCGTGAACGGGCTGCGCGCGCGTCCGGACTCGAGCGTGACCACGAGGATGACCGGCGCGAAGATCATCGCCATCCGGTCGATGTTGCTGCCGATCGGGGACGTGATCACGTACGTGCCGAACACGGCCGCGATGTAGACCAGGCTGCCCCGGCGTACCCACTTCCATTCGCGTGGCGCCGTCGCCCAGACGGCGTACCCGGCCACGACCGTCGGCAGCACCAGGTACCACGGGTACGGCTGATCGCCCTGGAACGGGAACGTGAAGGTCGTAGCCACGACGTATGCGGCCGGCGGAATACCGAGCAGGTACGCCTCGGTACGTCGGCGGCTCAACCAGAGACCGCCCGCGAGGAGCCCGAGGAAGAGTCCGGCGACAGCACTGCCCGCGGTCGCCGCGACCGCGCCGATCACGATCAGGGCTGCACGGAGCCAGCGGGGACGTAGCTGACTCACCAGGGCCCACAGCGTGGCCAGCGCGAACATCAGACCGAATGAGAACGTGATCCGCCCGGAGACGGTGTTGCACCACAACGCGAGCATCGCGACCATCGACGGCCAGAACACGTGACGTACGTCGATCATCCTGCGCAGGATCAGCACCATGATCACCGAACTGATCACGCCGCAGATGACGCCCGTCGGTCGTACGCCGAGGTGCCCCATCACATACGGCGTGATGGCGCTGTAGGACACCGGGGGCAGCCCGCCGTACCAGGCGAAGTTGTACGCGATCCCGGGGTGCGCCCGGACCTGCTCGGCCCAGAAGTCCTGGGCAGCCAGATCGCCGCCGGTGGTGGCCAGACCCCACAGCCACAGGAGGTGGAGTGCGAGGGAGACGTTGAGGACGATCAGGATGGTCCGCGCCGGAGTCGTACGGCCCAGCGACACGATGCGACTCACCCCGGTGATGCTAGTGGTTAACACCTTTTGAACGTCCTCCGGACGGGGTAGACGGATCGGGCCGGATTGGTCATGATCTGAACGCAATCGGTGCAAGCTCCAGGTGGTCTCACCCGCCGACGGGGCTTGTGTCCACGGCGATTCAGATTGAAGGAGTAGGCGAGCAATGGCTCAAGGCATCGTCAAGTGGTTCAACAACGACAAGGGCTTCGGCTTCATCGCCCAGGATGGCGGCGGCGAGGACGTGTTCGTGCACTACAGCTCGATCAAGACCGACGGCTACCGCAGCCTCAACGAGGAACAGCGTGTGGAGTTCGACATCGAGGCCGGCCCGAAGGGCCCGCAGGCGAGCAACGTACGCCCCGTCTGATCGCTGCTCCTTCAGAACCACGGTCCACAGAACCGCCCTTCGGCCTCGGCCGGGGGCGGTTCTGCGTTCGGTATCAACCGTCGTGCGGCGAAGTGGCACGTCGAGGGGCCCGAGATCCGCTAACTGGCACGCTTCTGTACCACTTTCCGGCGACCGAACCAGGATTGGCCGAGTTCAGCACGCCATGTGTCCAGCCGGGAATCTTCTGAGCGCCGACCAAGGGCGCGATCAGCCGAGGCCATGACCCGGGCGAAATCTCGGGTCACGTCTGGAGCGGTCCAGCCATGGCGGATGAAGCCATGGGCCGCGAGGTCCGCGTCGCGCCGACGGTCCTCGCGGTACTGATCGGGCTCGCGGTGATCGGCGCCGTCGTACTCCTGCAGAGTGCGCGTGCCGCTGATGAGCAGGTCCGCGCGGGCGATGAAGCGGCCATCCGGAGCGTGAAGTCTGACCTGGGGTTCCACAGGCACGTTGATGGAACGGTGGAAGAGTCGCAACAGCGTCTCCCACGGTGACTCCGACCGTGCGTCCGCCTTGGCAAGCGCCTTCCGCAGTGCTGGTGCGCCGCGTCGCCGCTGCTGGGCGACATTGGTCAGGACCTCGGGCGTGACAGCTTTCGCGCGCAGCGCCGAATCGATCAGCACCACGGTGTCAAGCATTCCCAGATCGGATGCGGCAACGAGGATGGCCTCCTCAACCGGCGCGACCGGGATCCCTGCCCACGTCCAGGGTGCTGGTGGGTGTGCGATCCGTACGACGCCGAGTTCGGCGCGTCGGCTTCCCCGGACGGTCGATGGAACCGACACACTCAGTGGGCTCTCGGTCGGTGTGGGAGGGAGCCACAGTTCGTACGCAGCGCACGCAGCCAGTCCGGTGAACATCCCGCCGCGGGGAAGGCTCGGGGCGAGGCTGGCCATCCGGGCGCGGAGTTCCATGTCCATGCGGCAAGGGTTGTGGTCGTGACCCGTTGACGCCGGCTGGCGGCCGGGTCGTGTGGAGGACCGACTCAACCGCATCGGTTGTGGAAGAAAGTGGTACGCATCGGGTCGGGATGTCCGGAGAGTGGCACGGTCGCGTGCCACTGCGTCCGCGTCAAGCTGGGCGTACGTGAGCGCGCCGTGACCTCGCCGAAACGCTCCTCTGTCGGACTGTTTCAGTCTTGTGAACTGATTCACAAAACCGGGAAACGGGCTGTGAGGCCGTGAGGACAAGTTGATCAAAGGGCCCCGTGCAGTGCGGTCCGGGCGAAACCTCCGCACCTCACAGTCCTCGGTATGACAGCTACTCACCGCACCCGCCGTTGGATTGACGACTGGCGCCCCGAGGACGCCGAGTTCTGGGAACAGACCGGCGCGAAGGTCGCTCGCCGCAACTTGATCTGGTCGATCTTCGCCGAGCACCTCGGCTTCTCGATCTGGTTGCTCTGGTCGGTCACGACGCCCCTGCTGATCACCCAGAACGGGTCCTTCAGCTTCACCTTCAGCCAGCTCTTCCTGCTCACCTCGCTGCCGAACCTGATCGGCTCCTTCCTGCGCATCCCGTACACCTTCGCGGTGCCGAAGTTCGGCGGTCGCAACTGGACGATCATCTCGGCCCTGCTGCTCCTGATCCCGACGGTCGCGTTCATGATCGCCGTCACTAGCAGCGGTACGCCCTTCTGGGTCTTTGCAGTGATCTCCTGCCTGGCCGGCCTCGGCGGCGGCAACTTCGCGAGCTCGATGGCCAACATCAACAGCTTCTACCCGGCTGACAAGAAGGGCTTCGCGCTCGGTCTCAACGCTGCTGGTGGCAACCTCGGTGTGGCCACCATCCAGTTCTTCCTGCCGGCGGTCGTGGGCTCGGCCGCGATCTTCGGTCTGCTCACCCAGACCAAGGTGCACGGCAAGCCGATCCTGCACCTCGAGTACGCGGGCTGGATCTACATCGTTCTCTGCATCGCTGCAGCGCTCGGCGCGTACTTCTTCATGGACAACCTGGTCGTGGCGAAGGCTTCCGTGAAGGAGCAGGTCGAGATCATCAAGAGCAAGCACGTCTGGGTGATGTCGTTCCTCTACATCGGGACGTTCGGTTCGTTCATCGGCTACTCGGCTGCGATGCCGCTGCTGATCAAGCTCAACTTCGCCAGCCAGCCACTGCTGGACAAGAACCCGATCGGCATCGTCCCGTTCGGCGTCAACTTCGCCTTCTACGCCTTCATCGGTGGTCTGGTCGGCTCGCTGACCCGCCCGCTCGGCGGTCTGCTCGCCGACAAGATCGGCGGCGCCAAGGTCACCTTCGCCTCGTTCATCGGCATCATCGCCGGCACCGCCGGCATCCTGTGGTCGCTGAACTCCCTCACCAAGGTCCCGGGTCTCGACAAGCCGTCGTTGCTGGCGCTCAAGGGCTTGGTCGGTGCGGCCAAGAAGGCGGGCACTCCGCTGCCGAAGTGGCCGGACATCCTCGGTACGCCTGCCGCCGCCGGCTGGCACACGAAGACCGGCCTGCCGGTCGGCGACAAGACGGTCGCCGCGATCAACGCCGCCGTGCACCACAACCAGCACATCTTCATCTGGTTCCTGCTCGCCTTCGTGTTCCTCTTCGCGATGGCCGGCATCGGCAACGGCTCCACCTACAAGATGATCCCGTCGCTGTTCCGTCGGGACGCCGAGCTGGCGACCACGCCGAACACCCCCGATCGGGCAGCCGCTGTCCTGGCGGCCGGCAAGAAGGCCTCCGCAGCACTCGGCATCATCGGGGCGATCGGTGCCTTCGGTGGGTTCCTCATCCCGCTGCTGTTCGGTGCACCGTGGGTCGCCAACCCGACCGATGCCACCAAGCAGGCGTTCTGGGTCTTCACGGGCTTCTACGTCCTGTGTGCCATCGTGACGGCAGCGGTCTACCTTCGCCCGAAGCCGGCCCACGTCCTCGAACTGGCGGAAGGCCACATCTAACCCGTGACAGACACTCACTGTCCGTACTGCAGCCTCCAGTGCGGGATGACGCTGACTGTTTCCAAGCAGTCGCAGCGTGGTCCCGCGCTGGAGGTCGCGGCGCGTACGCAGCGCAATCAGCACAGCCCGGTCAACGAGGGCGCCCTGTGCCGCAAGGGATGGACGGCGGGCGGCCTTCGCGGTTCGCGGGAGCGACTGACGACCCCGCTCGTACGCGACCGCGCCACCGGAGAGCTCAGCGCTGTCGGTTGGGACGAGGCCCTCGACCTGATCGCCTCCCGGTTGTCGGCGGTCCGCGCCGAGCACGGAGCTGACGCGACAGCCGTCTTCGGCGGTGGCGGACTCACCAACGAGAAGGCGTACGCGCTCGGCAAGTTCGCCCGGCTGGCGCTGGGTACCTCGCAGATCGACTACAACGGCCGCTGGTGCATGTCGTCGGCTGCCTCAGCCGGCAACCAGGCGTTCGGAGTGGATCGCGGCCTGCCGTTTCCGCTAGCGGACATCGAGCAGGCGGACGTGGTCGTCCTGATCGGCTCCAACCTGGCCGAGACGATGCCGCCTGCCGCGCGCCATCTCGACGAACTCAAGGCGCGTGGCGGCAAGGTCGTCGTCATCGACCCGCGGGGTACGCCGACCGGCGACCGGGCCGATCTTTTCCTCCAGCCGGTGCCGGGCGCTGACCTGCCGCTGGCGCTGGGGCTGCTGCACCTGGTCGACGCCGCCGGGGCGGTCGACCACGACTACGTCGATGCCCGGACGACAGGCTTCGAGGAGGCGCGTACGCGGGCCGCCTCGTGGTGGCCTGAACGGGTGGAGCGGGTGACCGGCGTGAGCTCGGATGAGCTGCGCGAGTTGGCCGCGCTCGTGATGAGCAGCAAGAAGGTCATGTTCCTCACCGCCCGCGGAGCCGAGCAGCACGCCGACGGCACCGCGACCGTTCTGGCGTGGCTCAACCTCGCGCTGGCGCTCGGCCTTCCGGGCCGCCCGTACGCGGGCTATGGCTGTCTGACCGGCCAGGGCAACGGCCAGGGCGGACGCGAGCACGGCCAGAAGGCCGACCAACTGCCCGGCTACCGGATGATCGACAACCCCGAGGCACGCGCGCACGTCGCCGGCGTCTGGGGCGTTGATCCTGCGGTCATCCCCGGCAAGGGTCGGAGTGCGTACGAACTCCTCGACTCGCTCGGGAGCGACGTCAAGGCGTTGTTGGTGTTCGCCTCCAACATCGTCGTGTCGGCTCCGAATGCCTCCCACATCACCGAGCGCATGCAGTCGCTGGACTTCCTCGTCGTGGCCGACATCGTGATGAGCGAGACCGCCGCGCTCGCGGACGTCGTCCTCCCGGTCACCCAGTGGGCCGAGGAGTCCGGCACCATGACCAACCTCGAGGGTCGGGTGATCAAGCGGAACCAGGCCGTCACTCCGCCCGACGGCGTGAAGTCGGACCTCGACATCATCGTCGGCCTCGCCTCGCGGCTGGATGCGCCGAGCACGTGGTCCACCGACCCGGAGACCGTCTTCACCGAACTGCGTGCCGCCAGCGCCGGCGGCAAAGCCGACTACGCCGGGATCACGTACGCCCGGATCGAGGCGGAGGACGGGGTCTACTGGCCCTGCCCCACCGAGGACCACCCAGGGACGCCGCGGTTGTTCGCCGAGGCGTTCGCGCATCCGGACGGGCGGGCGAAGTTCATCCCGGTCGACTACCTCGGCCCTGCCGAGCCGGTGTCGGCGGACTATCCGGTGCACCTCACCACCGGCCGGGTCCTGGCCCAGTACCAGTCGGGGGCGCAGACGCGGCGGATCAAGGACCTGCCTGACGAGGGGGCCTTCGTCGAGATGCACCCGCAGTTGGCGGGGCGCCTCGGTGCTACGCACGGCGAGCCGGTGCAGGTGCGTACGCGCCGCGGCGTGATGACGGCTCCCGCGAAGGTCGTCGACACGATCCGCCCCGACACGGTGTTCGTGCCGTTCCACTGGGTGGGAGCCAACAAGCTCACCTCCGACGCGTTGGATCCGTCGAGTCGGATGCCGGAGTTCAAGCTGTGCGCCTGTGAAGTCAGCGCCGAAAGGTGAGGTTTTCACCTCCGAGAGGTGAGGAATTCCGGCCCGAGAGGTGAGCAGATGCCGCGACTGCCCCGTGTGATGCACCTCATGTCGCCGTCCGAGCCCCTGTCGAGGAGGAAAACGTCACCTCTCGAGCGTGAAAACCTCACCTTTCGCGACGCGCCGTGAGGCTGTGAGAAAAACGTTGCTCTGAGGTGATCGTCGGACGCGGGAGGCCGTTACGCCGCCGGGACACCATCGAGTCATGACCATCTCCGACCTTCGCGAGCGCACGGGCACCCCTGTGCGCACCGTGATCGTCGGCTGCGGCATGGGCGCCGTACGCCTGGTCGAGGAGCTCCTGGCGCGGGGCGTCACCGGCATCACCGTGATCGGCGAGGAGCCGTACGCCCCGTACAACCGGATCCTGCTGAGCGCGGTCCTCGAAGGTACGCACCGTCGCGGCGCCATCACGATGGCCGAGCAGGAGTGGTTCGAGCACCGCGGCGTCGAGTTGCGTCTGGGCACGCGCGTCGTCGACATCCACCGTGAACGCCGGGTCCTCGAACTCGCCGACCGCTCAGAGGTGGCGTACGACCGGCTCGTGCTGGCGACCGGCAGCATTCCCAGCCTTCCCCCGATCCGCGGTCTCGTCCAGGTCGATGGTCAGTTGCACGAGAAGGTGCACTCGTTCCGGACGCTGGCTGACTGCGAGGGCCTCCTGGCCGCCCTCCCGGGGGCGGCCAGCGCGGTCGTGGTCGGCGGCGGTCTGCTCGGCCTCCAGGTGGCGCGGGCGCTGAGCATCCGGGGCCTGAGTGTCGAGGTCGTCGAGGGTGGCGATCACCTGCTCCGGAGCCAGGTCGACACTGCCGCAGGCAAGGTGCTCGAGCGCAGCCTCACCAAACTCGGCACGGCGGTCTACACCGAGACGCGTGCGGTCAAGATGGCGGAGACGGGTCTGGTCCTCGACAACGGGGTGGTGCTCAGCACCGACCTCGTCATCCTCACTGCCGGTGGCCGCCCCAGCATCAACCTCGCCCGCCGCGCATCGCTCGACACCCGTCGCGGGGTCATCGTGGACGACCAGCTCCGCACCAGCGACGAGCACATCTACGCCATCGGCGACTGCGTCGAGCACGACGGGCGTACCGCCGGCCACGTCAGCCCGGCCTGGGAGCAGGCAGCCGTCCTCGCCGCGGGCCTGGCTGGCGAAGCGGTCGAGTACGACGGGCACCGGGTCGTCGCCCGGTTGCGCGCGACTGACCTCGACGTCGCCGTGCTGGGCGACCCGGAGCACGCCGAGGGGGAGATCGTCCAGGTCTCCAACCCGGTTACCGGCGTCCACAAGAAGTTGGTCGTCAAGGACGGTGTCATCGTCGCTGCGACGCTCGTCGGCGATCTGAGTCGCGTCGGCCAGATCACCCAGCACTTCGACAAGTGCACCCGGCTGAGCTCGGGCGAGCCCGGCCAGCTCCTGCTGCCGCCGCGGTCGGCAGCCAGCGCCACGATCAACCTCCCGGACGACGCCGAGGTCTGCGCCTGCGCAGGCGTCACCGCCGGCCGGATCCGCGCCTGCTCCTCGATGGAGGACGTACGCACCACCACCCGAGCGACCACTGGTTGCGGCGGTTGCCGCTCCGTGTGTGAACAGCTCATCACCACCACGAATCTCGGAATGAAGGAGACGGTCGCA